>NZ_JAZDCW010000005.1:0-549744 GCF_036323765.1 Streptomyces solitudinis | reverse complement strand
GCGGGGGCGGTACCGTCCCCGGTCAGCGCGTCCAGCCCGCCCTCGTCCAGCACACCCCACGCCGTGTCACCCACGGCGGCGTCCGCCAGCGGGGACCACTCCACCCGCAGCAGACCCTCCCGGCTGGTGGCCGCCGCCGCGCGCAGCGCCTCCGGGGCGAGCGGGCGCAGCAGCAGTGACTCGACCTCGGCGACGGGGGCACCGGTGCCGTCGGCCACCGTCAGCGCGGCCTCCACCGTGTCGGTGCCCAGGCCCGTGAGGGCCAGGCGGACCCGCAGCACGGAGGCGCCCTCGGCGTGCACGCGCACGCCCGACCAGGCGAAGGGCAGCAGCGGCGGCCCGTCCTGGGTGACGACGCCCGGCAGCACCGGGTGGAGGGCGGCGTCCAGCAGCGCCGGGTGCAGGGCGAACGCCCCGGCGTCCCCGCGCAGTTCCTCCGGCAGCTCGACCTCGGCCCACACGTCGTCCGACGCGGTGCCGCGCCAGAGCCGGCGCAGGCCCCGGAAGCCGGGCCCGTAGGCGAAACCGAGTGCGGCGAGACGGTCGTAGGCGCCGTCGAGGCTCACCTCCGTCGCCTCCGCCGGGGGCCAGGAGGTCAGCCCCTCGGGCTGCTCGGAGTCCTCCTCCGGGGCGAGGGAGCCGCTCGCGTTGAGCACCCACTCGCCCTCCTGGGCGCGGGAGTAGATCTCCAGCGGGCGCTGCCCGCCGGAGTCGGCCTCGCCCACGGCGGCCTGGAGACGCACCGAGCCCTGGGCGGGCAGGACCAGGGGCGCGGCGAGGGTCAGCTCGGCCACCCGCGGGGTACCGGCCCGGTCCCCGGCGTGGACGGCCAGCTCCAGCAGCCCGGTCGCGGGCAGCAGCACGGTGTCCAGCACGGCGTGCCCGTCGAGCCACGCGTGGGTGGCGCGGGAGATCCGCCCGGTGAACAGGTGCCCGTCCCGGTCGGCCAGCGGCACGGCCGCCCCCAGCAGGGGGTGCCCGGCGGAGCTGAGGCCGAGACCGTCGGCGTCGCCGGGGGTCGCCGGGCCCTCCAGCCAGTAGCGCTCGTGCTGGAAGGCGTAGGTCGGCAGCGGCACCGGGCGGGCGCCGGGGAGGACGGCGGACCAGTCGGGCCGGGCGCCGCGCAGCCGGAGCTGCGCGAGGACGGCCGCCACCGTCTCGTCCTCGGGACGGCCCCGGCGCAGGACGGGGGCGACCACGCCGAGACCGTCGTCGAGGGCACCGCGCACCAGCGCGGTGAGCACGCCGTCCGGACCCAGCTCCACCCATTCGGTGACGCCCTCGTCCCGCAGCGCGCGCACGCCGTCGAGGAAGCGGACGGCCTCCCGGATGTGCCGGACCCAGTAGTCCGGTGAGGTGAGCCGGGCCGGATCGGCGAGGGCTCCGGTGACGTTGGAGACGACCGGCACACGCGGCATGTGGAACGTGAGGTCCGCGATCGCGGACCCGAACTGCTCCAGCACCTCGTCCATGTGGGGGGAGTGGAAGGCGTGGCTGACCGGCAGCCGCTTGGTCCGCGCCCCCCGGGCGCGCCACTCCTCGGCGATCTGCTCGACGACGGCCTCGTCGCCGGAGATCACCGTGGAGCGCGGCCCGTTGACGCCGGCGACGGCGACCGTGCCGTCCCGGCCCTCCAGGGTGGCCAGCACGTCGTCCTCGGCGGCCTCGATCGCGGCCATCGCCCCGCCCTCGCGGGCGGCCTGCATGAGCCGCCCGCGCGCCGACACCAGGGTGCAGGCGTCGGGCAGGTCGAGCACGCCCGCGACGTGCGCGGCGGTGACCTCGCCGATGGAGTGGCCCAGCAGGTAGTCCGGGGTGATGCCGTAGTGCTCCAGCAGCCGGTACAGGGCCGTCTCGACGGCGAACAGCGCGGCCTGCGTGAAGGACGTCTGGTCGATGAGCGCGGAGTCGGCCGAGCCGTCCGGGGAGAACAGCACCTCCTTGAGCGGCCGCTCCAGCCGGGGGTCGAGGTGGGCGCAGATCTCGTCGAGCGCCGCCGCGAACACCGGCTGGGAGACGTACAGCTCGCGGCCCATGCCGAGCCGCTGGCTGCCCTGCCCGGTGAACAGGAACGCCGTCTTGCCCGCCTTGCCGTCCTGCGCGGTCCCGCCGCGCACCACGTTCGGGGCCGACTCGCCGCGGGCCAGCGCCGCGAGGCCGGACAGCAGCTCGGCGGTGTCCCGGCCCAGGACGGCCGCGCCGTACGGGTGGACCGCCCGCTCGGTGGCCAGGGCCAGCGCGATCGCGTCCGGCCGGTACCCGGGGTGGTCGGTGGCGTACCGGTGCAGCCGGTCGGCCTGCGCCCGCAGCGCGGCCTCGCCGCGCGCGGAGACCAGCCAGGCGACGGATCCCGCCGGGGCGGCGGGCACCGGGGCCGGGGGCGCCGGGGTGGCGCGTTCGGCGGGCGGCGCCTCGATGATGACGTGCGCGTTGGTGCCGCTGATGCCGAACGAGGAGACCCCGGCCCGCCGGGGCCGGTCCGTCTCGGGCCACGCGCGCGCCTCGGTCAGCAGGGACAGGCCGCCCGCCTCCCAGTCCACGTGCGGGGAGGGCTCGTCCACGTGCAGGGTCCTCGGCAGCACGCCGTGCCGCATGGCCTCGATCATCTTGATGACGCCGCCGACCCCGGCCGCCGCCTGGCTGTGCCCGATGTTCGACTTGAGCGAACCCAGGTACAGCGGGCGGTCGGCGTCCCGGTCGGCGCCGTAGGTGGCCAGCAGCGCCTGCGCCTCGATGGGGTCGCCCAGCGTCGTGCCGGTGCCGTGCGCCTCGACCGCGTCCACGTCCTCCGGGGTGAGCCGGGCGCTGGCCAGGGCCTGCCGGATGACGCGTTCCTGGGACGGGCCGTTGGGCGCGGTGAGCCCGTTGGAGGCGCCGTCCTGGTTGACGGCCGTGCCGCGCACGACGGCCAGCACACGGTGACCGTTGCGGCGGGCGTCCGAGAGGCGCTCGACCAGCAGCAGGCCCACGCCCTCGGACCAGCCGGTGCCGTCCGCCGCCGCGGCGAAGGACTTGCACCGCCCGTCGGTGGACAGCCCGCGCTGCCGGGAGAACTCCACGAAGGTGCTCGGGCCCGACATGACGGTGACGCCGCCCGCCAGGGCGAGGTCGCACTCGCCGCCGCGCAGGGCGTTCGCGGCCAGGTGCAGGGCGACCAGCGACGAGGAGCACGCCGTGTCCACGGTCACCGACGGGCCCTCCAGCCCGTAGGTGTAGGACAGCCGCCCGGACAGGACGCTGGAGAGGTTCCCGGCGAGCAGGAAGCCCTCGAACTCCTCGGGGGTGGCCGTCAGCCGGGACGCGTAGTCGTCGTACATGGCGCCGGTGAAGACCCCGGTGCTGCTGCCGCGCACGGTCGCCGGGTCCAGGCCCGCGCTCTCGAACGTCTCCCAGGCCGTCTCCAGCAGGAGCCGCTGCTGCGGGTCGGTGGCGGTCGCCTCGCGGGGCGACATGCCGAAGAACTCCCGGTCGAACAGGTCGGCGTCGTGCAGGAACCCGCCGTGCCGGGTGTAGGACGTGCCGGTGTGCTCGGGGTCCGGGTCGAACAGGCGCTCCACGTCCCAGCCCCGGTTGGCGGGGAACTCGCTGACCGCGTCCACGCCGTCGGCGACGAGGTCCCACAGCTCCCCGGGCGAGCTGACCCCGCCGGGGAAGCGGCAGGCCATGCCGACGATGGCGATGGGCTCGTCCGCCGCCCCCCGGGAGCGGGGCTTGTCCCGCGCGGGCTTCCCCGCGGGCCGCACGTCGACGCGGCCGTACAGGTAGCGGGCGAGCGCGGCGGGCGAGGGGTGGTCGAAGATCGCCGTCGCGGGCAGCCGCAGGCCGGTCGTCGCGGTGAGCCGGTTGCGCAGGTCCACCCCGGCCATGGAGCTGAAGCCGATGGCGTTGAAGGCCCGGTCCGCGTCCACGGCGGACGCGTCGGCGTGCCCGAGCACGGCGGCGACGGCGGACCGGACGGTCTCCAGGACGGCGTCGGCGCGCTTGTCCTCGGCCAGCGCGGCGATCGACGCCGCCCAGGCGGAGCCGCCCTCCGCCGCGGCGGCGGCCCGCCCGGCCCGGCGCGGGCGCGGCGGGACGAGGCCCCGGTAGACGGCGGCCGGTTCGTCGGACGCGGCCCGCAACCGGGCCACGTCCAGGTTGACGGGCACGAGCAGCGCCGCGTCGCCGCCCAGCGCGGCGTCGAACAGGGCGAGGCCCTGCTCGGGGGTGAGCGGCGTCATCCCGGCGCGGGCCCAGCGGGCGAGGTCCTCCTCGCCGAGGCTGCCGCCCATGCCGTGGGTGGCGTCCCACAGGCCCCAGGCCAGCGACGTCGCGGGCAGGCCGTGGGCGCGGCGGTGCGCGGCGAGCGCGTCCAGCGCGGTGTTGGCCGCGGCGTAGTTCGCCTGCCCCGCCGTGCCGGTGATGCCGGAGACGGAGGAGAACAGGACGAACGCGGCCAGGCCGGCGTCCCGGGTCAGTTCGTGCAGGTGGTGGGCCGCGTCGGCCTTGGGCCGCAGCACCGTGTCGAGCTGGTCGGCGCTGAGCGCCTCCACGGTGCCGTCGGCCAGGACGCCGGCGGTGTGCACGACCCCGGTCAGCGGGTGGGCGTCCGGCACCCCGGCCAGGACGGCGGCGAGCGCGTCCCGGTCGGCGGCGTCGGCGGCGACGACGGCGGCGTCGGCCCCGGCCTCGGCCAGTTCCGCGACGAGCGCGGCAGCGCCGGGCGCGTCCGGGCCGCGCCGGGAGGTGAGCACCAGGTGGCGCACGCCGTGGGCGGTGGCGAGGTGGCGGGCGAACAGCGCGCCGAGACCGCCGGTGCCGCCGGTGACGAGGACGGTGCCGTCGGGGTCGAGGACCCGGCGCGCGGTCCCGGCCGCGTCGGCGGCACCGGCCGCCTCGGGCCCGGAGGCGTCCGCGGCGGGGGTCCGCGCGGCGGTGACGCGGGCCAGGCGCGGCACGTGCACCGCGCCGTCGCGCAGGGCGAGCTGGGGCTCGCCGGCCGCCAGCGCCGCGGCGAGCAGCGCGTCGTCGGCCTCCGCGTCCAGGTCGGCGAGCACGAGGCGGCCGGGGTGCTCCGACTGCACCGAGCGCACCAGGCCCCACACCGGGGCCGACGCCTGGTCCGGCACGTCCTCGCCGGGCAGCGCCGCGACGGCGCCGGAGGTGACGACCACCAGGCGCCCGTCCGCGAACCGCTCGTCGGCCAGCCACTCCTGGACGGTCCGCAGCACGGTGTGCACCGGGGGCCGCGCGCCGCCGGGGCGCACCCGCAGGACGAGGGTGTCCGTCCCGTCGGGCACACCGGCCAGGGTGGTGCCGTCCGTCTCGGCCCACTCCGGGCCGTCGGCGGTGTCGAACCCGCCGTCGGCCGGGGGCACGCCCGGCAGTACCGGCCACTCGACGCCGTACATCGGCAGCCCGCCGCCGTCGTCCGCGCCCGGCACCCGGTCCTTGGCGACGGGGCGCAGGGTGATCGAGGCGACGGAGGCGACCGGCGCACCGGTGGGGTCGGCCAGCTCGACGGAGAACGCGTCGGCCCCCGCGGGGGAGACCCGCACGCGCAGCGCGGCGGCCCCGGTCGCGTGCACGGTGATGCCCGTCCACGCGAAGGGCAGCTTGATGCGGCCGGAGTCCGCCGGGTCGGCGGCGGTCAGCACCAGCGGGTGCAGCACGGCGTCGAACAGCGCCGGGTGGACGCCGAACGCCTCGGCGCTCTCGGCGACCGCGTCGGGCAGGGCGACCTCCGCGAACAGCTCGTCACCGTCCCGCCACAGGGCGCGCAGGCCCTGGAAGGCCGGTCCGTAGTCGTAGCCGAGGTCCGCGAGCCGGGCGTAGCCGTCCGGCAGCGGCACCGGCTCCGCCCCGGCGGGCGGCCACGCCGTCGGCGCGGCGGGAAGCTGCGCGGTGGCCGGGCCGAGCACACCGGCGGCGTGCCGGGTCCAGCCGCCGTCCGCCGCTCCGTCGTCCCCGGTGTCCGGGCGGGCGTGGACGGTGAACGGGCGGCCCCCGGTGCCGTCCGGGCCGCCCACGGCCACCTGGACGCGGACGGCGCCGCGGCGCGGCAGCGGCTGCGGTGCCTCCAGCGTCAGCTCCTCCACCTGCGGCAGCGCCATCCGCTGCCCGGCCGCGACGGCCAGTTCCAGGAAGGCCGTGGCGGGCACCAGCGGGGTGCCGGTGATGGCGTGGTCGGCCAGCCACGGGTGCGTCTCCAGCGACAGCAGGCCGGTGAAGACGGCGTCGTCCCGCTCAGCCAGCCGCACCGACGTGCCCAGCAGCGGGTGTCCGGCCGGGTCCAGGCCGAGGCTGCGGGCGTCCGTGCGGGTCTGCGGCGCGAGCCAGAAGTGCTCGCGCTGGAACGGGTAGGTGGGCAGCCCGGCCAGCACGGCGGCCACCGCGTCCGGCTCGGCGGGGGTGAGGGAGGCGACGTCCAGCCGGGCCCCGGCCGCGTACGCCTGGGCCAGCGCGGCGGGCAGCGTCGCCGTCTCCGGCTCGTCGCGCCGCAGCAGCGGCACGGCGGTGATCCGCCCCGCGCGGTCGTCGTCGGCGAAGGCGTCCTGGGCGAGCGCGGTCAGCACCGCGTCGGGGCCGACCTCCACGAACACCGTGGCGCCCTGCGCGGCCAGCTCCCGGACGGCGTCCAGGAAGCGCACCGCCTCACGGATCTGGCGCACCCAGTACCCGGGGTCGGTCAGCTCGGCGGCGGTGGCGGTGCGCCCGGTGACGGTGGAGACGATCGGCAGCGCGGGCGGCTGGAAGTCCAGCCCCGCCGCGACCTCGCGGAACTCCTCCAGCACCTCGTCCATGTGGGGGGAGTGGAAGGCGTGGCTGACGGAGAGCCGGCGCGTCCTGCGGCCCCGCTCCCGCCAGTCGGCGGCGACGGCCTCCGCGACGTCCGCGTCGCCGGAGACGACGACGGACGAGGGCCCGTTCACGGCGGCGACGGAGACGGAGGGCCCGGCGTCCGCGAGCGAGGCGAGCACCTCCTCCTCGGTGGCCTGCACCGCGATCATGGCGCCGCCCTGGCGGGCCGCCTGCATGAGACGGCCGCGCGCCGCGACGAGCCGCGCCGCGTCGGGCAGCGACAGCACCCCGGCGACGTGCGCCGCCGCCAGCTCGCCGATCGAGTGACCGGCCAGCAGGTCGGGCGTCGTGCCGTGGTGCTCCAGCAGCCGGTACAGCGCCACCTCGACGGCGAACAGGGCGGGCTGGGTGTACGTCGTCTGGTGCAGGAGCGTCGCCTCGGCGCTGCCCTCGGCGGCGAACATGACGTCCTGGAGCGGCTGGTCCAGGTGCGGGTCCAGCGCGTCGAGCACCGTGTCGAGGGCGTCGGCGAACACCTGGTGCGTGCGGTACAGCTCGCGGCCCATGCCGATCCGCTGGGCGCCCTGGCCGGTGAAGAGGAAGGCGGTGCGCCCGGCGTCCGTGGCGTCCCCGGTGACCAGGGTGTGCGGGGCCGGGGCCCCGGCGCCGGAGGCCAGCGCGTCCAGACCGGCCAGCAGCGCGTCCCGGTCCGTGCCGAGGACGACGGCGCGGCGCTCGAAGGCGGTGCGGGAGGTGGCGAGCGCCCGTCCGACGGCCGCCGGGTCCAGCCCGGGGCGGGCGGCGGCGAAGTCGCGCAGCCCGGCGGCGCGGGCGCGCAGGGCGGCCTCGTCCCGGGCGGCCAGCACCCACGGCACGGGCAGCGCGGACGGCTCCCGGTCCGGCGCCTCACCGGCGGACGTCCCGGCGGGCTCCGCGGCGGTCTGCCCGGCGGGCTCGTCGCCCTGCTCCAGCACGACGTGCGCGTTGGTGCCGCTGATGCCGAAGGAGGACACCGCGGCCCGGCGCGCCCGGCCCGTCTCGGGCCAGGCCAGCTCGTCGGTGAGCAGCCGCACCGCGCCGCTGTCCCACGCCACGTGCGGGGAGGGCTCGTCCACGTGCAGGGTCCTCGGCAGCACGCCGTGCCGCATGGCCTGCACCATCTTGATGACGCCGCCGACGCCCGCGGCGGCCTGCGTGTGCCCGAGGTTGGACTTCAGCGAACCGAGGTGGACCGGCTCGTCCCCCTCGCGCTGCTGCCCGTAGGTGGCCAGCAGCGCCTCGGCCTCGATGGGGTCGCCGAGCTTGGTGCCGGTGCCGTGGGCCTCGACGGCGTCCACGTCGGCCGGGGTGAGCCGGGCGTCGGCCAGGGCGTCGCGGATCACGCGGCGCTGGGAGGGGCCGTTCGGCGCGGTCAGGCCGTTGGACGCGCCGTCCTGGTTGACGGCGGAGCCGCGCACGATCCCCAGCACCCGGTGACCGTTGCGGCGGGCGTCCGACAGCCGCTCGACCAGCAGCAGGCCCACGCCCTCCGACCAGCCGGTGCCGTCCGCACCGGCCGCGAAGGACTTGCAGCGCCCGTCGGGGGCCAGGCCGCGCTGCCGGGAGAACTCGGTGAACATGCCCGGCGAGGCCATCACCGTCGCGCCACCGGCCAGGGCCATCGTCGTCTCGCCCGACCGCAGCGAGCGGATCGCCTGGTGGAGGGCGACGAGCGAGGAGGAGCAGGCGGTGTCCACCGTGACGGCCGGGCCGATCAGCCCGAGCTGGTAGGCGATGCGCCCGGACATGACGCTGGCGGTGGAGCCGGTCAGCACGTTGCCCTGCACGCTCTCGGGCGCCTCGGACATGCGCGGCCCGTACTCCAGGGCCGTCGCCCCGACGAACACGCCGGTGCGGCTGCCGCGCAGCGCCTCCGGGTCGATGCCCGCCCGCTCGACGGCCTCCCAGGCCGTCTCCAGCAGCAGCCGCTGCTGCGGGTCCATGGCCAGCGCCTCGCGGGGGGCGATGCCGAAGAACGCGGCGTCGAACTCGCCCGCCTCGTGCAGGAACCCGCCGTGGCGCACGGCGCTGCGGCCGGGCCGGTCCGGGTCCGGGTCGTAGAGGTCGGCGGGCCAGCCGCGGTTGTCGGGGAACGGGCCGACGGCGTCACCGCCCTCGGCCACCAGCCGCCACAGCTCCTCGGGCGAGGACACCCCGCCGGGGTAGCGGCAGGCCATGCCGACGATGGCGATCGGCTCGGCGTCGGCGCCGGCCGCCGCGTGGCCGCCGTCGTCCGCGGCCGTGCCCAGCAGCTCCGCCGTCAGGAAGCGCACCAGCTCCTCGGGTGTGGGGTGGTCGAAGAGCAGGCCGCCGGGCAGGTCCAGACCCGTCGCCCGGACCAGCGCGCGGCGCAGCTCGGTCGTCATCATCGAGCTGAAGCCGAGCTTCAGGAACGGCGTCCGGGGCGCGACGCGGTCCTGCGGCCCGTACTCCAGGACGGCCGCGACGTGCCGGTGCACCAGGTCGGTGACGAACCGCTCCCGCTCGGCCTCCGGCAGCGCGGCCAGCTCCCGGCCCAGCGCCCCCCTCGGCGCGGACTCCGCCGCACCGGTGGCGTCCGCCGGGGCGTCCGCCGCCGGGGCGGGGCCGGAGGCGGACGCCGCGAGGTCGGGCGTCCCCGAGGTGTCCAGCCAGTAGTGCCGGCGCTGGAACGCGTAGCCGGGCAGCTCCGTGCGCCGCGCGCCGGTGCCCTCGTACAGGGCGGACCAGTCCACGTCGGCACCGGCGGCGAACGCCGTGGCCAGCGCGGTGACGGCCGTCTGCGCCTCGGGACGGCCCGCGCGCAGCAGCGGCGCGGCGGTCAGCTCGTCGAAGCCACCGGCCGCGGCGGACAGCACGGCGTCCGGTCCGAGTTCGAGGGTGGTGGTGACGCCGTGTTCGGTGAGGGTGGTGAGGGCGTGGTGGAAGCGGACGGGCTGGCGGATCTGGTCGGTCCAGTAGTCCGGGTCGGTGAGCTCGATGGTGGTGAGGGCTCCGGTGACGGTGGAGATGATGGGGATGGTGGGTGGGTGGTAGGTGAGGTGGGTGGCTGCCTGGTGGAAGGCGTCGAGCATGCCGTCCATGTGGGGGGAGTGGAAGGCGTGGCTGACGGTGAGTTGTTTGGTTTTGCGGCCCAGGGTGGTGAAGTGGTCGGCGATGGTGTGGGCTTGGTCGCTGTCGCCGGAGATGACGAGGGAGTTGGCGGCGTTGAGGGCGGCGAGGGTGACGTGGTCGGTGAGGTGGGGGGTGATTTCTTCTTCGGTGGCCTGGATGGCGATCATGGCGCCCCCCTGGGGGAGGGCTTGCATGAGCTGGGCGCGGGCGGTGACCAGTGTGGCGGCGTCGCGGAGGGTGAGGATGCCTGCGGCGTGGGCGGCGGCGAGTTCGCCGATGGAGTGTCCGGCGAGGTAGTCGGGGCGCAGTCCCCAGCTCTCCAGCAGGCGGTAGAGGGCGGTTTCGATGGCGAAGAGGGCGGGCTGGGTGTTCTCGGTGCGGTCGAGTCCTTCCCCGGTGGTGATGGCGTGTCGGACGCCGGGGTCGAGGAGGTCGAGGGCGGCGTTGTAGGCGTCGGCGAAGACGGGGTACGTCTCGGCCAGTTCCTGGCCCATCCCGATCCGCTGACTCCCCTGACCCGTGAACAGGTAGGCGAGGCGGCCCTCACCCACCTGCCCCCGGACGGCACCGGCCGACGGCAGGTCCGAGGCGAGCGCCCGGAGACCGTCCAGCAGGCCCGCCCGGTCGGCGGCCACCACGACACCCCGGGCGTCGAAGGTCGTGCGTGCCGTGCCCAGTGTCCAGCCGACGTCGGTGACCGACAGCTCCGGACGGGCCTCGGCGTAACGGTGCAGCCGCTCCGCCTGGGCCCGCAGCGCCGCGTCGTCCCGGCCCGTCACCACCCAGGGCAGCACGGCCGGCCGGGTGGCCGGTGCGTCCTCCTCCGCGACCGCCTCGCGCGGCACCTCGGAGACGACGACGTGGCAGTTCGTCCCGCCCATGCCGAACGAGCTGACGCCCGCGACGAGCGGCCGGTCCGGGCGCGGCCAGCCCCCGTGCTCGGCCTGCACGGCCAGACCCAGCGCGGTCAGGGGGATGCGCGGGTTGGGCGTCTCGAAGTTGAGGCTGGCCGGAAGCTCCCGGTGGGAGACGCTCAGCAGCGTCTTGATCAGGCCCGCGATGCCCGCGGCGCCCTCCAGGTGGCCGATGTTGGTCTTCACCGAGCCGACGCGCAGCGCGCTGCCCGCCTCCCGGTGGGCCCCGAGCGCCGCGCCGAGCGCCGCGGCCTCGATCGGGTCGCCCACCGGGGTGCCGGTGCCGTGCAGTTCGACGTACTGCACCTCGTCGGGCCGCACCCCGGCCCGCTCGTACGCCGCCCGCAGGACCTGCTCCTGGGCGGCCGGGCTCGGGACGGTGAGCCCGTCGGTCGCGCCGTCGTTGTTCACCGCGCTGCCCCGGATCACCCCGTGGACGCGGTCCCCGTCGGCCAGGGCGCGGCTGAGCGGCTTGAGCACGACGACGCCGCTGCCCTCACCCGGCACGAAGCCGTTCGCGCGGGCGTCGAAGGTGTAGGTGACGCCGTCGGCTGACAGGGCGCCGAACCGGTCCTCGGTCACCGCGTTCTCGCCGAGCAGGTTCAGGTTGACGCCCGCCGCGAGGGCGGCCTCCGACTCCCCCCGCCGCAGGCTCTCGCAGGCCAGGTGCACGGCGACGAGGGACGACGACTGGGCGGCGTCCACCGTGAGGCTGGGGCCGCGCAGCCCCAGGAAGTAGGAGACCCGGTTGGCGATGACGCCCCGGTTGACGCCCGTCATGGAGTGCTGGGTGATGGCCTGCGTGCCGCGCTGGTACATCAGGTTCGTGTAGTCGTCGCGCAGGGAGCCGACGAACACCGCCGTGCGGCTGCCGCGCAGGGAGCCCGGCACGATCCCGGCGTCCTCCAGTGCCTCCCAGGCCAGCTCCAGGACGATCCGCTGCTGCGGGTCCATGGCCGCGGCCTCGCGGGGTGAGATGCCGAAGAACCCGGCGTCGAACTCGCCGACCCGGTCCAGGAAGCCGCCGCGCAGCCCGGCGGGTCCCCGGCCCTCCGGTGCCTCCGCGATGCTGTCCGCGCCGCCGCTGAGCAGTTCCCAGAACGCGGCGGGGCCCGCGGCCCCCGGGAAGCGGCAGGACAGTCCGACGACGGCGATGGGATCGTCCTGCCGCGGGTGCGCGCCAGCTGTCACGGATTCGTGCCCAGACGTCTTCACGGTCGGCTGCCTCTCCATGGTTTTCAAGACCGGTTCGGTACTCAGAACCTTTTCCTGGCGAGAGTTTCGGTTGTCGCGGAAATCTGAGTCCGAAGGTACCGGCGGACCTCCGTTGCGATGTCAATGCGCAGTAACGGGGGAGTCAGTGCGGCGGCCCGCCGGCCGGATGCCGCCCGCCGAGACCCGGAAGTGAAGTGGGAATGACCCGCCCGTCGTTAACGTGCCCTACGGAAGTGGTGTCCACGGAAAATACGGAGAGGTTTCACCATGACGGAAAAACTGGCCGGCGGTACGATCACGCCCGATGTCCAGGCGCACTTCGAGAACTACGTGCGGACCCTGAACTCGGGTGACGCGGACGGCGTCAACGCCCTGTACACGGAAGACGCCGTGGCCGTCTGGGAGCCGGGCAAGCCGCTCAGCGGCGCCGCCCGGCGCGAGTACACCGCGAACTTCGTCACCACCATGAAGCCGCACATGAAGGCCAAGGTGCACGAGGCGTACGTGACGGGCGACACCGCCCTGCTCGTGGTCAAGTGGACCATGGACACGACGGACCCCGAGGGCAACACCGAGAGCCACGAGGGCGTGGGCCTCGACGTCCTCGCCCGTGACGCCTCCGGTGAGTGGCGCTACGCCATCGACGACCCGTTCGGCGACGCCGGTCACCTCCGGGACTGAGCGACGCCCTTTCCCGTCCGGCCCCTGAACCCGGTGCCCCCGTCTCCTCCCGGCGGGGGCACCGTGCTGTCCGCACCCGCACCCGCACCCGCACCCGTCCCCGGCCCCGCCGGGCCTGGCTGCGGCGGTTCCGCGCCGCCCCCGGGAGGGTGCGGGACCGCCCGCGCACACGACCGTGGGCGGCCCCGGAGGGGACCGCCCACGGCTGTGTGCCCGGTTCAGCTGGACTGCTGAGCGGCGACCAGCGGGTCACCCGCGGGCGCGGGCGTCTCCACGGGCGCGTCCGCCTCCGCCTCGGCGCCGGGCTCCTCGCCGCCGCCGATGTTGCGCAGGGCGACCAGCGCCAGCACGGCCAGCAGCGCGATCACGACCGCGCTGATCCCGCCGACGACGTTGAGCGCGCTGGTGAACGCCTCACGCGCCGGCTCCAGGAGCGCCGTCGCGGCGCCCTCGGACATGTTCGCCGCCTCGGCGGACGCCGATGCGAGCGAGTCCTCGGCGGCGGCCGCCGCCGCCTCCGGGGTGCCGGCGGGGACCGAGCCGTTGATCTGGCTCTGGTACACGGCCGCGCCCACGCTGCCGAGCGCCGCGACGCCGAGGGCCACGCCCATCTCCATCGCGGTCTCCGACATCGCGGAGGCGGAACCGGCCTTCTCCGGCGGCGCGGAGCCGACCACCAGGTCGGTGCCGAGCGCCATCATCGGGCCGGTGCCGAAGTAGAGGACGGCGAAGCCGGTGACGACGACGGCGAGGCCGGAGGCCGCGTCCGCCTGGGTCAGGATGAAGAAGCCGACGGCCGAGATGAACAGCGAGACGCCGACGACCACGCTGGGCCGCAGCCGCTGCGCGAGCCCCGGCGCCATCATGGAGGCCGCCGTCATGGCCAGGGCGGCGGGCAGCAGCCACAGGCCCGTCTCCAGCGGCGACAGGTCGGCGACGAGCTGGAGGTACTGGGTGACGAACAGGTAGATGCCGCCGATGGTCACCAGGCCCAGCAGCAGCACGGTGAGCGCCACGGTGAAGCTGCGGTTGCTGAACAGCCGCAGGTCCAGCAGCGGGTTCTCCAGCCGGCGCTGGCGGACGGCGAAGACCGCGGCGAAGGCCACACCGATGATCAGCGTGGCGATGGCGGCACCGGACAGACCGTGCTTGGCCAGTTCCTTGATGCCGTAGATGAGCGGGATCATCGCGGCGAGGGACAGCAGGACGCTGGCGATGTCGATGCGGCCGGCCTCCGCGTCACGCGACTCGGGCAGCAGGATCGGGCCCAGCACCAGCAGCAGCGCCATGACCGGCACGGCCAGCAGGAACACCGAACCCCACCAGAAGCTCTCCAGCATGACGCCGCCGACCACGGGGCCGATGGCGATGCCCAGCGAGAAGCAGCTCACCCACACACCGATGGCGAGCCCGCGCTGCTTGGCGTCCAGGAACATGTTGGTGATCAGGGACAGCGTCGAGGGCATCAGGGTGGCGCCCGCGATACCGAGGAGCGCCCGGGTGGCGATCAGCATCTCGGGGCTCGTCGAGTAGGCGGCGAGGACCGAGGCGATGCCGAAGGCCGTGCCACCGGCGATGAGCAGCCGGCGGCGGCCGATGCGGTCGCCGAGGGTGCCCATGGTGATGAGGAACCCGGCGATCATGAAGCCGTAGATGTCCATGATCCACAGCGACTCGGTGCTGTTGGCACCCAGGTCCGCGCTGAGGTGCGGCAGGGCGAGGAACAGCACGGTGACGTCGAGCGAGAGGAGAAGCGTCGGAAGTGCCAGCACGGCCAGTCCGAGCCATTCCTTGGGACCGGCTCGCAGGCCGGGCTTTGCCTGTGCGTGCGTAGTCATTCTCGAAGGCCCTTCTGGGTTGTCATCGGTGGAGCGAGGACCGGGCGGCTGCGGAGGAGGGAACGTGAGCGTGGTCGGCGCTCGGTTTTCCCGCTGGTCCCGGGTTCCGGGCGGCGGCGCGGTGATGCGGGTCGGCCGCATCCCGTTTCCGGACCCTGATTTCACATCCCATCGTGCACGCGCGCGGGAAGCCGGTGGTCTCGTCACGGTCACCGCGAAGTCACTTCCCTGATCCCGCACGGGAAAATCGGAAACGAGTGCGGGAACTAATTCCGGAGAAGTTGGCCGGATCTTTTCGGGTGACCTCGCGGTGACCGCGTCGTGAAAGCCCCCGCATATCGTCGCTGGGGATGTGAGCCGCGCCCCGGTGACGGTTCTTCCCCGTCTGCCGCATCCCCCGGGACGGCGCCGGGAGGCCGCACGCACCAGGGGGACCGGGCACGCTCGACGGCCCGGCTCGGCAGCCAGCCCGACACGTGGGGAGCCACGACACCATGACCGCAGACACCGATTTCCAGAAGATCGTCCTCACCGACGACCCCGACGCCCAGAACGACGCCTTCCTCCGCGCCTTCAACTCGGGCAGCGGGGCGATCTTCGACCAGCTCTACCGTGACGACGCGATATCGAACCTCTCCGGTCGTCCGCTGAACGGCCCGGAGCGCACGCAGGCCATCAAGGAGCTGCTGGCCACCGGCCCTTCGCTGGACTCCAGGATCAAGTACTCCTACCGCGCCGGCGACGTCATCTTCGTCGTCGTGGACTTCGACCTGGAGCTGGTGGACGAGGCCGGGGAGCGGGTGAAGATCCACGGCACCTGCACCGACGTGCTCCGTCAGATGCCCGACGGAACCTGGCTGATGGCCATCGACCGCCCGGTCGGCGACCCGCCCTCCGTCTGACGGTCCCCGGCCCGCACCAGCAAGCGAGCACCGCACACACCGGCCGCGTGGCCGGTCCGCCGGGCACCCGGGCTCCCGGGGCCCGGCGGGTCCGGCCGCGCCGCCCGCTCCAGTCGCCGATCACCCCCGGGGGGAGACCCGTGGAACGCAGCGAGTACGACTACGTCATCGTCGGTGCCGGTTCGGCCGGATGCGTCCTGGCCGCCCGGCTGTCGGCCGACCCGGACGTCACGGTGGCGCTCGTGGAGGCCGGCGGCCCGGACGACGACCCGGCCGTGCGCGTCCCCTTCGCGGCCGTGGAGCTGTTCGGCTCCGAGAGCGACTGGGCGTTCACCACCGCGCCCCAGCCCCGGCTGGACGGCCGCGCGGTCGACTGGCCGCGCGGGCGCACCCTCGGCGGCTCCTCCGCCATCAACTTCCAGATGTGGGTCCCCGGGCACGACGCCGACTACGACGACTGGGCGGCCGCCGCGGGCGAGGGCTGGTCGGCACCCGTCGTCCGGGCCGCGATGCGCCGTGCCGAGCGCTGGGCCGGCGAGCCCGGCGAGGGCGCCACCTACGGCACCGCCGGACCGCTGTGGATCTCCCCGCCCCGCGACCCCGACGCCACGACCGCCGACTTCCTGCGCGCCTGCGCGGAGCTGGGCCTGCCGCCGGTGCGCGGCGGGCTCGCGGGGCCCGGCGGCACCGGCTGCGCGCTCACCCCGCTCAACCAGTACGGCGGCGAGCGGTGGAGCGCGGCGGACGGCTACCTGCGTCCCGCCATGGACCGTCCCAACCTGGACGTGCGCACGCGCACCGCGGTGCGCCGCGTCGTGCTGGAGGACGGACCCGGCGGACCGCGGGCGTCGGCGGTCGAGACCGCCGACGGCGAACGGGTCGCGGCCCGCCGCGAGGTGGTGCTCAGCGCCGGTGCGGTGGCCTCCCCGCAGCTCCTGCTGCTGTCCGGGATCGGCGACCCGTCCGGCCTGCGCGAGGCGGGCGTCGGCGTCCGCTCCGCGCTGCCGGGCGTCGGGCGGAACCTCCAGGACCACGTCATCCTCGACCTGCCCGTCCGCGCCACCGCCCCGACCGGGCTGGCCGGGGCGGCCGGGGACGCGGCCCGCGAACTCTACGAGAGCAGCCGGCGGGGACCGCTGACGTCGAACATCGCCGAGGCCGTGGCGTTCCTGCGCTCCGACGGGGGCCCCGGCGCCCCGGACCTCGAACTGATCTGGACGCCGGTCGCCTTCACCGAGGAGGGCATCGGGGAGGAGCCCGGGGTGACGGCGGGCGTCGTCCTGCTGCGCCCCGAGAGCACGGGCCGGGTCACGCTCGCCGGCCCCGACCCGTCCGCGCCCCCGGTCATCGACCCCGGGTACCTGACGGCTGCCGCCGACCTGCCCCGGCTGGTGGCGGGCGTCCGGTTCGTCGAGCGCCTCCTCGACACCGCCGCGCTGCGGCCGCTGGTCGCCGGTCCGTTCGGGCAGTGGAAGCCGGGGCTGTCCGACGCGGACCTCGGCGCCTACGCCGGCGGCGGTCTCCAGACGCTGTTCCACCCGGTGGGGACCTGCCGGATGGGGCGGGCGGCGAGCGCGGGAGCGGACGGGAGCGTCGTGGACGAGCGGCTGCGGGTGCACGGCGTCCGCGGACTGCGGGTCGCCGACGCCTCCGTCATCCCGCGGGTGCCCCGGGGGCACACGCACGCGCACGCCGTGGCCGTCGGGGAACGGGCCGCCGAGCTGATCACCGAGGACGCCCGCGGCTGAGCACCGATGACTCCGGCATGACCGGAGGCTGGAAATCCCCTTTTCCCGTTCCACTACCTTTTCCGCCTGAACCCTTCCCGTTCCGGGGAGGGAAATTCCCCACCCGCCGCCCGTCGTTTCGCCGGTCGTCTGCGCAGCCTCCGTACTGCCGTGGTGCCGCGAAATGCCGCCGGTATGCGCATTCCACTGTCACCGATAGGGAGGAAGCGGGCCATGAGTCACGCCGACCTGGCGTCCGTTCTGGACGCCGTCAAGGACATCGTTCCCAAGCTCCGTGAGAACGGCCTGCGGGCCGAGGAGGAGCGCTGGATTCCGGACGAGAACATCACCCTGATGGACAAGGCGGACGTCTTCCGCGCCGCGGTCCCCGCCCGCTTCGGGGGGCTCGACCTCTCGCTGGCCGACCAGTCCCGCGTGCTCGCGGAGATCGGCCGGGGCTGCGGCTCCACCGGCTGGGTCGCCATGGTCTGGGTGACCTCGGCGTGGCTCGTCACGCTCTTCTCCGACCAGGCGCAGGAGGAGGTGTTCGCCACCGGCTCGGTGCGCGTGTCCGGCGGCTTCACCCCGAGCGGCACGCTGACGCCGACCGAGGGCGGCTACCTCCTCAACGGCACGTGGCGCTTCAACTCCGGCTGCCGCGGCGCCGACTGGAACATCTCCGCGGCGATCGTCGAGAACCCCGACGGCACCCACGGCGAGGCCGTCGCCGTCGTCCCGATGTCGGAGTACTCCATCGCTGACGACTGGTACACCTCGTCGGCCGGGGCCACCGGGAGCTGCGCCTCCACCGCCAAGGACGTGTTCGTGCCGGCCCACCGGGTCGTCGGGTACGAGGAGGCGGTGATGAACAGCGCCGCCGGCCGCACGGCCGAGGTCACCCCCGGCCGCGCCTACGGCCTGTTCTCCTACGTCATGACCGCGTGCGCCGCGGCCTACGTGGGCATCGCCATGGGCGCGTACGACCTCTTCCTGGAGCGGGTCAAGGGCCGCGCCATCACCTACACCGCCTACGAGGACCAGTCCCAGCACCCGCTCACCCAGATCCAGGTGGCCGAGGCCGCCAACAAGATCACCGCGGCGAACGCGCTGCTGAACGAGGTGACCGGCAGGCTCCAGGCGCGCGCCGACGCCGGCGAGCAGCCCACCGACGCCGAGAAGGCCGACGTACGCGGGCAGACCGCCTTCGCCATCCACCTGGCCAAGGAGGCCGTGGAGACCCTCTACACGGCCAGCGGCGCGTCGGTGATCGCCCGCGCCGTGCCGATGCAGCGCTTCTTCCGGGACACCCAGGGCCTGGCCCTGCACGGCCTGCTGCTGCTCAGCACGAACCTCGAGGTCCAGGGCAGGGTCCTGCTCGGCCTCGACGCCGACACGCCCATCCTCTGACCTCCGGCCCCGACGCCGGCACGCCCGCCCTCTGAACTCCGGACGGCCCGTCCGGGCCGTCCGGCCCTCCCAGCGCACGGCCAACCCCCCACCCCCAGCGCCCCGACGGGCCGGGTCCGCGTGTGTCCGCACGCGTGGACCCGGCATGCCGGGACGTGCGGCGTACCGCCGCCGCCCGCCCGGCACCGCGGGCGCTGTCCGTCCACTCACTCAGCCACAACGGGGTTCACGTGAACACATCACAGTCCGACGCACCGTCCCGCACGAACGTCACGCGCCGGAGGGTTCTGCAGACGGCCGGCGCCGTCGCGGCGACCGGCGCGCTCTCCGCCGCCGCGGCCCGCCAGACCGCGGTGGCCGCGCCCGAGTCCACCCGTCCGGGTCCCCGGACCGACTACGACGTGATCGTGATCGGCGCCGGGTACGCCGGCGTCACCGCGGCACGCGAACTGAAGGACCGCGGCCTGCGCCCGGTCATCGTCGAGGCGCGGAACCGAATAGGCGGCCGCACCTGGACCGGCACCCTGGCGGGCAAGCCCGTCGAGTTCGGCGCCGGCTGGTTCTGCAACGACCAGCAGCTCGTGATGAGAGAGCTGAATCGTTACGGCATCGGCCTCACCATCGACGGCGTCGACATCAACAGGGCCATCTTCCCGGCCGTGAGCGGAGGCTACGAGACAGTCGACGCGGGGGAGGCGTTCGGGCACAACGACACCCTCCTCGCCAAGCTGTTCGCCGGTTCCGACGAGTACTTCCCGCGCCCCCTGGAACCGCTGTACGCGGAGCACCTGGTCGCCAGGGTGGACTCGTTCTCCCTCGGTGACCGGCTGCGGCAGCTGCGGCTCTCGCCCCGGGACAACCTGTGGCTGAGCGGCACCACCGCCTCCTACTCCGGCGGGCACAGCGACACCGGCGGCCTCACCGCGCTGGCCCAGTGGTGGGCCCTGCCGGGAGGAGACGCCGCGGGCTGGCACACGCTCATGCAGCAGTCGCCCGTGGGCGGCATGTACGGGCTGCTGCGCGCCATGCTGGCCGACTCCGGGGCGCCGGTCTACTACAACAATCCCGTGCAGACCGTCTCCGACGACGGGCGGCGGGTGCAGGTCATCACCCGGAGCGGAAAGGTCCTCACGGCCCCCGCGGCCGTCGTCGCCGTCCCGGCCAACGTCTGGCGGAACATCAGGTTCGCGCCCGGCCTCCCGCCGATGCACGCCGAACTGGCCACCCAGGGGAGCGGCGTGCCCCGCACCACCAAGTTCTGGGCGCAGATCACCACCGACTCCGACTTCTTCCTCTCCCACGGCGCCGAGGGCTACCAGGTCTCCACCCTGTTCAGCTACCACACGCTGGACAACGGTGACCAGATCGTCGTCGGCTTCACCGAGGACCCGGGCTTCGACCCGACCAGCCACGCCCAGCTCACCGCCGCCCTGGCCCGTATGGGCGTCCGGGCGCGCGTCGTGGACGTGCGGGCGCAGAACTGGGGCGCGGACGAGTTCGCGCTCGGCGGCTGGGCACTGCGGCGACCCCGCCAGCTCCTCCGCCACCTGCCGGCCGTGCAGCACCCGCACGGGCGGATCACCTTCGCCAACGACGGCATCGCCACCGGCTGGAACGGTTTCGTCGACGGCGCCATCGAGACGGGCATCCGCGCGGCCGGACAGGCCGCCCAGCTCGTCTGATCCCCTCGGGCCGGGCCCCGGACACCGTCCGGGGCCCGGCCTCCGGGCGCTTGGGCGGCGTGGCCCGCCACACGGGGGCCACGCCGCCGACGGGCACCGTCCGGCCCGTGGCTCACCACGGACCCGTTCCGGGGCCCGCACCGCTACTCCGCCCGCTGGATGCCCTGGGCGAGGCCCCCGTCGATCGGGAACCGGGCACCGGTCGTGAAGCTCGCGCCGGTGGACAGGAACAGCGCGGCGCGCGCCACCTCCTCCATCGAACCGTGGCGGCGCATCGGCGTGAGGGTGTCGCCGAGCTGCCGGAAGCCCTCGCGCTCGGCCTCACTCATCCCGGCCACGCCCATCGACGGCGTGTCGATGAAGCCGGGGCTGATGGTGTTGACCCGGATGCCGCGCGGCAGCAGCTCCGAGGCCAGGCACTGGCTGAACGCGACGAGCGCCGCCTTGGTGGCCGAGTAGACGCTCATGTTCGGGGTACCGCCGGCGTCGGCGACCGAACTGGTGAACAGGATGGAACCCCCCTCGTTCAGCAGGGGCGCCAGGCGCTGCACCGTGAAGAACGCGCCCTTGGTGTTGACGGCGAACTGCTGGTCGTAGACCTCCTCGGTGACCACGTCGAACGGGCCCAGCACGGCGACCCCGGCGTTGACGAACAGGTGGTCCACGGAGCCCAGCCGCTCGCGCACCTCGGTGGCCAGTGCGTCGATGTCGGCCACGGACGCCGCGTCGGCCCGCACCACGTGCGCCCGCTCGTCGCCCAGCTCCGCACGCGCCGCGTCGATGTTGCGCTCGCTGCGCCCGGTCACCAGGACCTCGGCGCCCTCCTTCAGCAGCGCCTGCGCGATGGCCATGCCCATCCCGTGCGTACCACCGGTGATGA
This sequence comes from Streptomyces solitudinis, assembly GCF_036323765.1. NCBI lineage: Bacteria > Bacillati > Actinomycetota > Actinomycetes > Kitasatosporales > Streptomycetaceae > Streptomyces > Streptomyces solitudinis. Next base: position 528,586 of record NZ_JAZDCW010000005.1, on the reverse strand, counting down.
CGGCCTTCTTGCCCGCGTACTCAGACATGCACTTCCCTTCGACGGCCCAGCATCCTGTGCTGGTCGGCTGGTGCTGTTGGTGGTGCGGCCTTCGCCGTCACCGCTCGTGCCTCGTTCCGTGTGGGGCGGGACGAGGCACGAGCGCTGACCGAGGACACACGGCGGCGGGTGCGCGGAGGCGGACGGCCCCCGCGCACCCGCCCGCCCGCTCATCCGGACTGCGGTCTCCCCAGGAGCACGGGGAGTTCCTCATGACCGTTGGATATGAAGGACGCCAGGGGGGTGATCTCCTCGGCCGGGCGCGCGAGCGCCATCTGCGGGAACCGCGCGAACAGCGCCGGGAGGCCGACGGACGCCTCCAGGCGGGCCAGCGGAGCCCCGAGGCAGTGGTGCGCCCCGTGACCGAAGGCGACGTGCTCCTTGCGGGTCGCCCGCCGGACGTCGAAGACGTCGGTGGTGTCGCCGTGGACGAGCGGGTCGCGTCCCGCCGCGGCGAAGGAGACGATGATCGGGTCCCCCTTCCGGACGACGACGTCCCCGAGGTCGATGTCCTCCACGGCGTAGCGCATCGGCAGGCTGGCGAACGGGGCCTCCAGCCGCAGCACCTCCTCCACCGCGTCCTCCCACGGCACCTCTCCCGAACGCAGCAGCGCGAGCTGCTCGGGGTGGGTGAGGAGGGCGTGGACGGCGTGGTCCAACAGGTTGACGGTCGTCTCGTGGCCGGCGGTGAACATCAGCAGGATCGTGTCCACCAGCTCCTTCTCGGTCAGACCCGAGGAGCCGTCGTCGTCCCGCACGGAGATGAGGCCGCTGGTCAGGTCGTCGGCCGGTTCCGCCCGCTTGATCACGAGCAGCTCCGCGAGGAGGGCGTACATGCGCTCCTCGTTGGACCTGGCCTCCTCGACGGAGACGTCGGTCCGCAGCATGGTCCGCACCGAGGTCAGCAGCTCGTCGCGGATGCTGTCGGGGATGCCGAGCAGCTCCGAGATGACCTGGGTCGGCAGCGGGTAGGCGAACTCGGCGCGCAGATCGACCGCCTCGTCGGCCGGCCAGGTGCCCAGCCGCTCCAGCAGCTCGCCGGTGAGGGCCTCGATCCGCGGCCGCAGCGCCGCCGTGCGGCGGGCCGTGAACGCCTTGGCGACCAGCTTGCGCAGCCGCCGGTGCTCGTCCCCGTAGGCCGAGATCATGTTGCGGTCGGCGACCCAGATCGCCAGCGGCCACGTCCGCGCCAGCTCGCTCTCACCGTTCTCCCAGGCCGGCCAGTGCTGGTAGGTGTCCCGGGAGACGCGCGGATCGGTGAGGAGCTGCTTGGTGAGCGCCTGGTCGGTGACCCACCAGGTCACCACGCCCCCGGGAAGCTCCACCTCGGTGATCCTGCCCCGCTTGCGCAGCTCCGCGGCCTCGCCGTGGATGTCACGGCCCGACGCGTCGATGGTGAAGGGGCAGGTCCCGGACGCGGTCATCACTCCTCACCCTTCAGCGCCGGTTCGTCGTCAGCGCGCAGGAGTGCGAACGCACCGCGCAGGCCGGCCTCCATCCGGTCGATCTCCTCGTCGGTGAGCTGGATGGACGGCTCCAGCCGCAGGGTGAGGCCCGAGCTGGCCGTCGGCAGCACGCGGATGTGGTGCTCCCGCAGCAGGTAGGCGGAGACCAGGTAGCCGAGCGAGCCCGACTCGGACAGCTCCCGGATCAGCGGGGCGGGCGAGTCGGGCCGGCCGTGCAGCTCGAAGCCGAGCATCAGGCCGCGGCCGCGCACCTCGGCGGCGATGTCCGGGAAGTCGGCCTTGACACCCTCCAGCATGGCCGTCAGCCGCTCACCGCGCTCGGTGGCCAGGCGGTAGCCCCGGCCGCCGTCCTCCTCCATCAGTTCGAGGGTCCTGAGGGCGATGAGGGTGGAGAAGGTGTCCTTGGCGAAGGTGGAGCTGTGGATCAGTTCCAGGTCCTTCTGGTAGCGCGACTCGCGGATCAGGACGGCGGCCGACTTCGCCAGCCCGCCGCCGAGGCTCTTGGCGAGGATGTAGTAGTCGCCGCGCAGACCGATCTGGGAGGCGGCGAAGAACGCGCCCGTGCGGCCCATGCCGCTCTGCACCTCGTCCACGATGACGGGGATGCCCGTCTCCTCGCAGACGCGCTGCACCTCGGCGGCGTACTCGGCGCTGACGGGACGGATGCCGGCCTCGCCGCGGATCGGCTCCAGGAAGAAGCCGCCGAAGACGGGGAAGTCCCGCTCCACGACGCGGACCTCGCCGCCCTCGACCACGAGGTCGAGGACCGGGACCCGCTCCTTCTCGACGGCCTTGCGGATCTGCGAGGGGTCGTCGGCGGACAGGAACCGGGCCTGGGCGGACAGGGAGCTGAACGGCCCGCGGAACATGGGGTTGTAGGTGAGCTGGATGCTGGAGGTCAGCTTGCCGTGGAAGGCCCGCTCCAGCGCCAGGAACAGCGGCGCGGTGGCGCGGCGCTCCTCGTTCCGGCGGTGCAGCGCCTCGGCCAGCTCGGCGAACGCGGCGGAACCGGAGGCGTCACCGCCGGACGGCAGCCCGGCGGCGGCACGGGCGGCGTCCGGCACGGTGGCGGAGCCGGAGGCCACGGCCGCGCGCGCCGCCTCGACGTGCGTGTCGACCGCGGTGTACAGCTCGGTGATCCTGGCCTGCCGCTCCAGCTCGGAGTGCTTGATGGCCACCTCCACGCCCTCCGCGCCGGTGCTGGCGAAGATCGCGTAGTGCGGCTCGTCGGTGCCCAGTTCGCGCTGGACGATGGTGTTCAGCGCGGTGGCGAGCTTGTCCGCGTGGCTGTGCCCGAGCCACAGGGTGAGGACCGGGCGCTGCTCGTCCAGCAGCTTCCTGGCGTGCGCGACGATGTCCGGGTTGTTGTGACCCAGGAGGAGGGAGCCGAAGCCGCCGACGTAGTCGAGGACGGCCACCTCGCTGCCGTCCTCGTCGCGGTACCACAAGGTGTTGCCGGACGCGCGGACGTATTCACGGGCGATTCCCAGCTCGCCGTACATCTTGGTGAGGTGCACGTCTGCGAAACGCGGTGCGGGTGCAGGGGAATTCATTGCTTTCTCCATCCGTCAGGCGCCTGCGGGCAGCATTCCGAGCACCCGTGGCGACCCTAGAGGAGTAGCGCGGGGAATTGGGAGCGGCCCGGTCTTCGCGCGGTAATTTTTCCTGCGGGACAAATGGTGTCGGCCGCCGACGGCCGGACGGTCTCGGGGGACCGTGCCGGGATCGGCGTCCTCCTTCCGGTCAGCCGGTCTGGGAGCTGACGTGGCCGTACCGGCCGTTGAAGAAGAGCAGGCCCTGGGCTGCGCTGCCGAGCCGGGCGTCGAGCACACTGCCGATGAAGACGGAGTGGTCCCCGGACTCGTGCGAGCTGCTGAGGCGGCACTCCAGCCAGGCCAGCGATCCGGCCAGCAGCGGGGCGCCGGTCATGGCCCCGGCGATCCAGTCCACGTCGTCGAACTGCGCCGGTCCCAGCGTACGCCGCTTGTCGGCGAAGTGCTGGGACAAGCCCTCCTGGCCGGCGCCCAGGATGGACACGGCGAAGGTGCCCGACGCGGTGATGGCGTGGTGCATCACCGCGCTGCGGGCCACGCAGCACAGGACCTGCGGCGGGTCCAGCGAGACGGAGCTGAACGCGTTGGCGGTCATGCCGTGGATGTGCTCGCCGCCGACGCTCAGCACGGTCACCCCGGTGGCGAACCGTGACATCACCGAGCGCAGGACGGCGGGCTCCACCTCGCGGAGCGGTTCGGAGTCGAGGCGCGACAGCGGTTCCGTCACGGTGTCGACGTCGGTCGATGCAGAATTCATGACACCTTCTTCGAGCGTTCGGGATCAATGCGCTGGAGCAGTGCGTCGCCCATACCCGGCCGCCTTGGCGAAAAGCCGACCAAGGCAACTTCGAAGGTACCGACGGTCCCCTGGCGTGGAGTCACTCGAAGGCCACCTGGCACTCATCCGCATTCCCGCAGGCCGCGATGGGGGCGGCGTGACCGGACGCTGGCGGGAACAGCGCCGTGTTTTCGCTACCTTCGCCCGGACAACCCACAGCCGGCCGCCTAGGGGGCGCGACATGAATTCCGCAACCGAGCAGGGACTCGCCGAACCGCATCTGCGTCAGGTCCTGGCCGGAGCCGGCCTCGACGTGGAATACGTCAGGGCCGAGGGCAACACGCTCTACCTGCGCGACGACAACGGCACCGAGGTGCCCGTGCTGGACCTCGCCGGCGGGTACGGCTCGCTGATGTTCGGCCACAATCCGCCACAGATAGTGGAGTACGCCAGGGAGATCCTCGCCCAGGGCACCCCCGTCCACACCCAGTTCTCCCGGCACTCCCACGCCAACGACGTCGCCGTCGCGCTCAACCGGATCGTCCGCCGGGAGCAGGCCACGCACGCCAACGGCGGCAAGCCCGTCGAGGACTACCTCGCCATCTTCGCCAGCACCGGGGCCGAGGCCATCGAGGCCGCGGTCAAGCACGCCGAGTTCGACCGGGTGCTGCGCCTCCAGGCGATCGGCGAGGAGATCGCCGCCCACGCCGAGGAGGCGCGCGCGGCGGTGCGCGAGGGCCGGGCCGAGGCGGACGGCGGCGCGGCGGGTCTGGAGGAGCGGATCGCCGGGATCGAGGCGTCCAACGCCGCCCTGATGACGCGGCCCCCGCTGTTCCTCACGCTGGAGGGCTCCTTCCACGGCAAGCTGATGGGCAGCGGGCAGCTCACCCACAACGAGGGCTACCGGGTGCCGTTCCGCGGTCTGGGGGCGCAGTCCCGGTTCGTGCCGCTGAACGACGCCGGGGCGCTCGCCAAGGTCGTCGCCGGGGAGGCGGCGAGCCTGCTGGACGTGGCCGTGCGGGACGGCCGGGTGGTGGTCGTGGAGCGCCCGTTCCCGGTGTTCTGCGCCTTCCTCGTGGAGCCGATCCAGGGCGAGGGCGGCATCCACGCGGTGACGCCTGAGTTCGTGCTGGAGCTGCACCGGGTCTGCGACGAGATCGGCTGCCCGGTCATCGTGGACGAGATCCAGAGCGGCATGGGCCGTACCGGCGCCTTCCTGGCCTCCACCCACGTGGGGCTGCGCGGTGACTACTACGCGCTGGCCAAGAGCCTGGGCGGCGGCATCGCCAAGGCGTCCGTGATGCTGGTGCGCCGGGACCACTACCGTGAGCAGTTCGAGCTGCTGCACAGCTCCACCTTCGCCAAGGACGGCTTCTCCACCCTGATCGCCGCCAAGGTCCTCGACATGATGGAGGCCGACAGCGGGGGCGTCTACCGGCTGGCCGCCGAGCGCGGCGACCGGCTGCGGGCGACGCTGGAGGCGGTGCGCGCCGACTACCCGGACGTCGTGAAGGACGTGCGCGGGCGCGGGCTGATGCAGGGGCTGGAGTTCCACGACCAGTCCGGCTCGTCCGCCGGGCCGCTCAGCGAGATGGCGCAGAACGGACTCTTCGGCTACCTGGTGGCCGGGCACCTGCTGAACGGCCACCGGGTGCGCACTTTCCCCACGGCCAGCGCCGCCAATACGCTGCGTTTCGAGCCGTCCGTGCTCCTCACGGACGCGGAGACGGGGCTGCTGGAGTCGGCGCTGCGCGACATCTGCGAGATCATCCGGGACCAGGACGCCCAGCGGCTCGTGCTGAGCCAGTAAACAGACCGCATAGTCTGTTTATGGAAGGGCGGAGTCCGGAAGTGTGGAGACCGTCCCGCCCGGCCGGGGGGCGCGGGCGTGCGGCGGTCTCCGACTTCCCGACTCCGAGAAACCTGCTGTGACCTGGGTCTATCTGTTCCGCGGGTGACGGGGGCGCGACGAGGGGCAGGAAGGGTGAAGTGCACCCTCCTGACCCTTTGACAAACCGTTCCGTCGGTTTGTATCGTGATGATTCCTAGGCGAGATCAGACGGAGCGTGATGTGACCGTCGGTCGGTACGGTCCCCGTGCCCCGCGGTCCCCGCATCTCCGCCGGCTCGCGGCAGCAAGTCGTCGGACTCCAGGACAGGCACGGCTGGACAAGGTGCTCCGCACCGCGCTCCACAGCAGGTACTTACTCTCACTGGGGGATTCATGCGTTTCCGGATGTTGGGCCCGCTCGAGGTGCTGTCGGCGGACCGTGCGATCGGCCTCGGCGGTACCAAGCAGCGGGCGACCCTGGGGTTCCTGCTGCTTCAGGCCAACCAGGTCGTCCCGACAAGCCAGTTACTGCGGGCCCTGTGGAGCACCGACGAGGCCCCCACCTCCGCCCGGAAGATCCTCCAGAACGCCGTGTGGGGGCTGCGCGGCGCCCTGGCCGCCCCGGAGGGCGAACCCGCCCCCGCCGAACTGCGCACCCAGCCGCCCGGGTACGTCCTGCGGGTGGACCCGGCCGAGGTCGACCTGCACGTCTTCAACCAGCGCGTCGCGGCGGGCCGGGCACGCCTGGCCGACGGCCGGCCGCAGGAGGCCGGCGTCCTGCTGCGCGACGCCCTCAGCCTGTGGCGCGGCCCGGCGCTGGCGGACCTCGTCGAGTGCGGCACCATCTGGCCGGAACTGGCGGCCGTGCAGAACACCCGGCTGGACGTCCAGGAGGACTACTTCGACGCCGCGCTGGCCTGCGGGCAGCACTACGCGGTCCTGGGCAGCCTGGAGATGATGGTCGAGGCCGAGCCGCTGCGGGAGCGCTCCTGCGGGCAGCTCATGCTCGCCCTCTACCGCTGCGGACGGCAGGCGGACGCCCTCGGCGTCTACAGCAGAGTGCGCACGGCGCTGGTCGAGGACCTCGGGCTGGAGCCCGGCCGCGAGCTGCAGCGGCTCCAGCAGGCCATCCTCACCCACGACCCGGAGCTGCACCTCCCCGAGGGCGCGGGCAGCCCCGTCGCGGCCGTCGCCCCCGGGGCCGAGCCCGCGGGCGGCCCGGCCGGCCCCGCCGCCCCGGCCGCCCCGGCCGCCGGGACGCCGACGGTACCCGCCCAGCGGGCCGCCGCACCGGCCCCCGGTCCGGCGGACGCGCCGCCCCGCCGCCGACCGGCCGCCGTCGTCGCCGAGCGGCGCGAGGCCAGCCTGCTCCTGCTGCGCGCCGGACTGGACGCCGCGTCCGACACGCTGGAGCCCGAGCGCGTCAGCCGGGTGCTGGAACGGGTGACGGCGCTGATCCAGAAGAAGGTCGAGGAGGCGGGCGGTGTGGTGGCCGGGGCGATGGGCTCCGTCACCCTCGCCCTCTTCGCCGCCGGGGAGGGCGGCGCCGCCGAGGGCGCCCGCCGGGCCGTCCGCGCGGCGTGCGCCGTCCGCGAGAGCCTCACGCGCCGGGCGGACTCCCTGTCGTCCCCGGCCGAGCCGCGGGCCGCTCTCGCGCTGCACGCCGCCGTCTCCACGGGCGCCACCCTCGTCCGCCGCGACCCGGGCGACCCCGCGGCCCCGGTCTCCGTCAACGGCGTGCTGCTCGACGAGTGCCAGGCGCTGCTGGCCGCCGTGCCCGCCGGCGAGATACGCGTGTGCGAGCGGACGCGGCGGCACAGCGCGGACGCCGTCGGGTACCGGCAGGTCCCGGGGGAGGGGAACGCGTGGCAGGTGGGCGGGCGGGACGCGCGTCCCGCCCGCACGGAGCCGGGCGACCTCGCCGCCGAGGCCGCCCGGCGCACCCAGGAACTGGGGCTGCTGCGCGGCCTGCTGGAGCACACCCGGCACCGGGCGGTGCCGCACCTGGCGACGGTGCTGGCCGAGTCCGACACGGAGGCCACCGCCCTGCTGCGGGAGTTCCGCCGCTGGGCCGTGGGCCAGGGCACCGAGGTGGCCGGGTCCGTCCTGGTGTCCGTGCCGCCGGGCGGCGCGGCCGGTCCGGCGGGCGTGCAGGCGCTCCAGGCGGCCGTCCTGGCCGGGTACTGCGGCGTCGAGCACGGCGCGCCGCGGGCCCGCGCGGTCGAACGGCTGATCGCGGCGCTGGGGGAGCTGGCGGAGACACCCGAGCGCACGCAGCGGATGGCGGCCCTCCTCCGGCCCCTGCTGGCGCCCGGCGGCCCCGCGGCGGCCGGCGTCTCGCCGGAGCACGTCACCGAGGCGTGGCACGCGTTCCTGCGCAGCGCGGCCCGGGAGCGTCCGCTGGTGCTCGCCGTCCAGGGGCTGCACCACGCCGACGGGCCGCTGCTGGACCTGGTGGAGAACCTGCCGGACGCGCTGGGGGTCGCGCCGGTGCTGATCGTCGCCGCCGCGCGGCCCGAGCTGTTCGACCGCCGCCCCGGCTGGTCGGGCGGGAAGCGCCACACGACCACCATCACCCTGGACGCGCAGGGGGAGAACGTCATGGACCGGCTGCTGGAGTCGCTGCTGGTCACTGCCTACCGCGACCTGCGTCCCTCGCCCGCCGTCCGCGCGGGCTAGGGGCTGGGCGCCCTGGACGGCCGGGGCTGTAGAGGGTACCGGCCGGGGTGAGGTGAGGGCCGTCCGGCGCGTGTGGGAGCGCGCGCCGGGCGGCCCGACCGCTGTGCGCGGGCGCCCGTGCGCGGCTCAGACGTGGTTGAGGCGGACGGGCCCCGGGCCCCGCTCGGCGGCCCGGTCCCTGGGGTTGGCGAGCCCGCACAGCTCCAGGGACAGGCAGCCGCAGCCGATGCAGTCGCTCAGGTCGTCCCGCAGCTCCTCCAGCTGGGCGATGCGCTCGTTCAGGTCGTGGCGCCAGCACTCCGAGAGCCGCGCCCAGTCCTGCCGGTTGGGCGTGCGGTTCTCCGGGAGCAGCGCCAGGACGGCGCGGATCTTCTCCAGGGAGATGCCCACGCGCTGCGAGGCCCGGATGAAGGCGACCCGGCGCAGCGTGTCGCGGGCGTAGCGGCGCTGGTTGCCGGACGTGCGGCGGCTGTGGATGAGCTCGTTGCGCTCGTAGAAGCGCAGGGCGGAGGGGGCCACGCCGCTGCGTTCCGCGAGCTGGCCGACCGTCAGTTCGGGCGTCTTCCAGGAAAGGGCGGTCATGGGCCCAGGATAGCTTGACCTCAACTTAAGTTTAACAAGCAGGATGGTGCCACCAGACGGGGAAACCCCAAGAAGGAGAGTCGCCATGACCGACCGTCAGCTTCGCCTCGCCGTGATCGTCGGAAGCGTCCGGGAAGGCCGCTTCGGGCCCACCGTGGCCACCTGGTTCGCCGCGGAGGCCCGCACGTTCGGCCGGTTCGAGGTCGACGTGGTCGACCTCGCCGAGCTGCCGCTGCCGCTCGTGCCGGGCCGGGACGGCCAGCCGGACGCGGAGGACGAGCGCAGCGCGCGGGAGCTGTCCCGGCGCCTCGGCGAGGCGGACGCCTTCGTCGTCGTCACCCCCGAGTACAACCACAGCTACCCCGCCGGCCTGAAGAACGCCGTCGACCGGACGCGCGAGGAGTGGTTCGGCAAGCCGGTCGGCCTCGTCTCCTACGGCGGCCAGGGCGGCGGCATCCGGGCGGCCGAGCACCTGCGGCAGGTCTTCCCCGAGATGCACGCGATGACGGTGCGGGACGCGCTCAGCTTCCACAACGTCTGGGACGTGTTCGGGGCGGACGGGCGGCCCCGGGACGAGGAGGCCGCCGCGCGCGCCGCGAAGGGACTGCTGGGGCAGCTCGACTGGTGGGCCACCGCCCTCGCCGGGGCCCGCGCCGCCCGCCCCTACGGCACCTGACGCGCGAGGCCCCCGGCCCGGTCGGCGGCGCGCCGGGCCGGGGGCCGTCCGGCCGCACCGGGCCGGGGGCGTCCCCCGCGTCAGCCGTCAGCCGTCAGCGCACGACCGTGATGCGGTCCGCCGCCGGGGCGTCCAGCGGCGCCGAGGGGGAGGAGACGGCCGCGAGGTAGCCCTCCAGCGCGGCCAGGTCGTCACCGCCGACCAGCGGGTCCGTGCCCCCGGCCAGCGTGGGGAACCCGTCACCGCCGCCGGCCAGGAACGAGTTGACCGCCACCCGGTAGCCGCGCGCCGCCTCCAGCGGCTCGCCGTGCAGCCGCACGGAGTCCGCGACGACCCGCTCGGCACCCGAGCGCGTCAGGTCCAGCGTGTAGGTGAGGCCCTCGGAGACCTGGAGCACCTTCGGCGCGGCGGCGTTCGCCCCGCTGACCTGCTCCCGCAGCACGTCGAGGAGCTGCGCACCGGTCAGCGACACCACGTTGACGGTGTTCGCGAACGGCTGGACGGTGTACCCCTCGGCGTACGTCACCACGCCGTCGCCCTCGTCGCCCGAGGCCGCGTAGGTGAGGTCGGCGCGGATGCCGCCCGGGTTCATCAGCGCCAGGACGGTGCCCGGGTCCTGGGCGCGCGCGTACGCGAGCTGCGCGTCGGCGACCAGATCGCCGAGCGGCGTCTCCGGCAGCGTCCGGTCGGCGGTGATGTCCTCGGAGATCCAGCCGACCGGCCGGCCCGCCACCGGGGCGGCCAGCTCCTGCCAGGAGGAGATGAGCCGGGTGAGGTCGCGGGCCTTCGGGCGGTCGCGGTGGACGACGCGGTTGGTGCCGGTCACCGAGGCGCGCACGATGTCCTTCGTCCGGCGGTCGTAGCGCATGTCCAGCTCGGTGAACAGCCGCCCGTGGGACGCGGCCGAGGTGACGAGCCGCTCGTTGCCCGCCGGGTCCGGCAGGGTGCACACGTACGGCTGGTGGGTGTGCCCGGTGACCAGCGCGTCCACCCCCGCGTCCGTGCGCGCGGCGATGTCCACGACCGGCCCGGACAGCCCGCCCCCGGACGCGTCGCAGTCGTGGTTGTACGCGGACGACGCCGGGTAGCCGCCCTCGTGGATCAGCGCGATCACCGCGTTGACGCCCCGGCGCCGCAGCTCCCGGGTGTACTTGTTGATCGTCTCCGCCTCGTCCAGGAACTTCAGGCCCTTGACGCCCTCGGCCGAGACGATGTCCGGGGTGCCCTCCAGCGTCACGCCGATGAAGCCGACCTTCACGCCGCGCGTGGTGTGGACGGTGTACGGCTTCATGAACGGCTCGCCGGTGCGCTCGTCCACCACGTTGGCGGCCAGGATCGGGAAGTCGGCGCCCTCGAACGTGCGGCCCTCGTCGTAGCAGCCGTCGACCGGGTGGCAGCCGCCGCGCTGGAGGCGCCTCAGCTCGGCGCCACCCTCGTCGAACTCGTGGTTGCCGACACCGACGACGTCCATGCCGAGCGCGTTCATCGCCTCGATGGTCGGCTCGTCGTGGAAGAGGCCGGACAGCAGCGGGCTCGCGCCGACGACGTCGCCGGGGGCGACCGTCACCGAGTGGCGCTCGCCCCGGCGGGCCTCGCGCAGGGCGGAGGCCAGGTACTCGGCGCCGCCCGCGGTGATCTCCTCCGTCGAGCCGTCCGGGTGCTCGTGCACCACACGGCCGGAGGAACCGGTGGGCGGCTCCAGCTGGCCGTGGAAGTCGTTGATCGCCAGCACCTGGAGGTCGACGGTGCGGCCGTGGTGGCCGCCCTTGCCGCGCCCGTCGTGGGCGTCCGGTGCGGCGTGGGCGGCGGGCATGGCCGCCGCGCCGAGGGCGAGGGCCGCCGCGAGGCCCGCGGCGGTGGCGGCGAGCGGCCGCGGCCGCCACCTGGACTGTCCCGGGGAATCGGGCATGTGCGTCCCCTTCGTGGAGCGGTGGATGGAGGGTGGTGCGGCGGTGCCGTGGAGCGTGCCGTGCGGTGGTGCCGCGGGAGCGGCGCAGGGAGCGTTCACCGGCCCGCGGGGCCCGGCGTCGTACGGCGGAGGCGCCGGTCAGTCGGCAGCCTACGGTCAACGCGCGTAGCGTGTCAGGATGCGTGAGGTAACCACGAGGTTGCGATCAGCGGGCGTACGCTCAGGGGTCATGAGTGACGTGGTGGTGACAGACCTGGTGTCCGACGAGGTCGTGGGGGAGGCGCTGGCGCTGATCGAAGCCGCGGCCAGGGCCGACGGCGAACCCGCGGTCTCCGAGCAGGGGCGGCTGACGCTGCGCGGCGGGCGGCGCGCGGGCGTCACCCACTTCCTCGTCCGCTCCGGCGGGGAACTGGTCGGGTACGGCCAGCTGGAGGACTTCGACCCGGTCGAGCCCCCGGCCGGTGAACTGCTCGTCCACCCCGCGCACCGAGGCCAGGGGTACGGCCGGGCGCTCGGGATGTCCCTGCTGGACGCCTCCGGGCGCCGGCTGCGGCTGTGGGCGCACGGCGGGCACGCCGCCGCCCGGCACCTCGCGCAGTCCCTCGGCCTCACCCTCTTCCGCGAACTGCGGCAGCTGCGCATGCCCCTGGACGCCGCCGCCCTGCCCGAGCCGACGCTGCCGCCCGGCACCACCCTGCGCACCTTCGTCCCGGGCAAGGACGACGCGGCCTGGCTGGCGGCCAACGCCGCTGCCTTCGCCCACCATCCCGAACAGGGCTCCCTCACCCAGCGCGACCTGGACGACCGCAAGGCCGAGCCCTGGTTCGACCCCGCCGGGTTCTTCCTCGCCGTCCGGGACGGCGGCGACGGGGAGCGGCTGCTGGGCTTCCACTGGACGAAGGTCCACGAACGCGAGCAGCTCGGCGAGGTGTACGTCGTCGGAATCGTCCCCGGTGCGCAGGGCGGCGGGCTGGGCCGCGCCCTGACGGCGGTCGGCCTGCGCCACCTGGCGGAGGTGCGGCGGATGCCGACGGCGATGCTGTACGTGGACGCCGACAACGGCCCGGCCGTCGCCGTCTACGAACGCCTCGGCTTCCGCACGCACGCGGTGGACCTCATGTACCGCACCGAGTCCTGAGCCGCATCGGGCCCTGATCCGCCCCGGCGCCCGCGCCCCGACCCGCCCCGCACGCCGGGCGCCCCCGGCGTGCGCCGGGGCGCGTACCGGGGCGCCGGACGGCTGGACGAAGGGTGCGGCTCGCCTGCCCGCCATGTCGGCGTAACCGGCGATTCAAACTCGGTTGCGAGCATCACCGAGTGCAGCACGCAGTGTCGAACGGGCCGGACGGCCCCCACCGAGGGCGCGCGGCAGCCGAGGCGTCCCTCAGGGCGGCACCGCGGCCGGCCGACAGGCCCGGCGCGCCCGCGGCGGGCGAGAATCGGGACATGAACCTCCAGGACATCGGCGGCGGCGCGCTCGCCGCCGCGCTCGACCCCGACCTCGACTCCGACATGGACGCCTACACCGGCGACGCGGACGCCGACGACCTGCCGCAGGGCCGCTTCCTGGAGCGCGAGCGCAGCTGGCTGGCGTTCAACGAGCGCGTACTGGAACTGGCCGAGGACGTGAGCGTGCCGCTGCTGGAGCGCGCCAACTTCCTGGCCATCTTCGCCAGCAACCTCGACGAGTTCTTCATGGTCCGCGTCGCCGGGCTCAAGCGCCGCATCGCCACCGGCGTCGCCACCCGTTCGGCCTCCGGGCTCCAGCCCCGCGAGGTGCTGGACCTCATCTGGACCCGCTCCCGGGAGCTGATGGCCCGGCACGCCGCCTGCTACCAGCAGGACGTCGCCCCGGCGCTCGCCGACGAGGGCGTCCACCTCATCCGCTGGGCCGACCTCACCGAGAAGGAGCAGGCCCGGCTGTTCACCCTGTTCCGGCAGCAGATCTACCCCGTGCTCACCCCGCTGGCCGTGGACCCGGCACACCCCTTCCCGTACATCTCCGGGCTCTCGCTGAACCTCGCCGTCGTCGTGCGCAACCCCGTCAGCGGGCACAACCACTTCGCCCGGGTGAAGGTGCCGCCGCTGCTGTCCCGGTTCCTGGAGGCGTCCCCGCAGCGCTACGTGCCGCTGGAGGACGTCATCGCCGCCCACCTGGAGGAGCTGTTCCCCGGGATGGACGTCCTCGCGCACCACATGTTCCGGGTCACCCGCAACGAGGACCTGGAGGTGGAGGAGGACGACGCGGAGAACCTCCTCATGGCGCTGGAGAAGGAGCTGATGCGGCGCCGCTTCGGGCCGCCGGTGCGCCTGGAGGTCGAGGAGTCCATCGACCCGTACGTGCTGGACCTGCTCGTGCGCGAGCTGAAGGTGTCCGACGCGGAGGTCTACCCGCTGCCGGGCCCGCTCGACCTCTCCGGGCTGTCCGCCATCGTCGCCCGCATGGACCGCCCCGAACTGCGCTACCCGAAGTTCGTGGCGGGCACCCACCGGGACCTGGCCGAGGTGGAGTCCGCCTCGCCGCCCGACGTCTTCGCCGCCCTGCGCGAGCGGGACGTGCTGCTGCACCACCCCTACGACTCGTTCTCCACGTCCGTGCAGGCGTTCCTGGAGCAGGCCGCCGCCGACCCGGACGTGCTGGCCATCAAGCAGACCCTCTACCGGACCTCCGGCGACTCGCCCATCGTGGACGCCCTGATAGACGCCGCCGAGTCCGGCAAGCAGGTGCTCGTCCTCGTCGAGATCAAGGCCCGCTTCGACGAGCGGGCCAACATCAAGTGGGCCCGCAAGCTGGAGGAGTCCGGCTGCCACGTCGTCTACGGCCTGGTGGGCCTCAAGACGCACTGCAAGCTCTCCCTCGTCGTCCGCCAGGAGGGCGAGCTGCTGCGCCGCTACGCCCACGTCGGCACGGGGAACTACCACCCGAAGACGGCCCGGCTCTACGAGGACCTGGGGCTGCTCACCGCCGACCCGCAGGTCGGGGCGGACCTCTCCGACCTGTTCAACCGGCTCTCCGGCTACTCCCGCCGCGAGACCTACCGGCGGCTGCTCGTCGCGCCCAAGTCGCTGCGGGACGGGCTCGTCACCCGTATCCACAAGGAGATCACCCACCACCGCGCCGGGCGGCCCGCCTTTGTCCGGATCAAGGTGAACTCCATCGTGGACGAGGCCGTCATCGACGCCCTCTACCGCGCCTCGCGCGCCGGGGTGCCCGTGGACCTGTGGGTGCGCGGCATCTGCGCGGTGCGGCCCGGGGTGCCCGGGCTCAGCGAGAACATCCGCGTCCGCAGCGTGCTGGGCCGGTTCCTCGAACACTCCCGCGTCTTCGCCTTCGGCGGCGGCGGCGAACCCGAGGTGTGGTTCGGCAGCGCCGACCTCATGCACCGCAACCTCGACCGCCGCATAGAGGCACTGGTCCGCGTCGCCGACCCGGCCCACCGGGCGGTCCTCATCCGGCTGCTGGAGGTCGGCGTCGCGGAGTCCACCGCGTCCTGGCACCTCGGCCCGGACGGGGACTGGGACCGGCACGCCACCGACGGCGAGGGACGCCCGCTGCGGAACGTACAGGAAATGCTCATCGACGCCCGGAGGCGCCGACGTGGCCCCACGACATGACCTCACGGCGGACGGCGACCGCGCACAGGTCGCCGCCGCCCGCCGCCCCCTGGTGCCGCCCCCGGGCGGTGAGCCGGACGGCACCGGCACCGGCCGGGACGCGGCGGGGGAGGTGCTCGCCGGATACCTGCACCGCCAGGCCGCCGACCTGCTGCGCGCGCTGCGCCTGCACGAGGAGACGGCGGGCAGCGCCGAGACGGCGGCCGACGCGGCGGGCGCCGTGCGGAGCCTGGGCCGTGCGGCCCGCCGCATCAGCGGCGCCCTGCACACCTACCGTCCGCTCCTGGACGCCGGGTGGGCCGACCACCTGGCCGCCGAGCTGACCTGGCTGTCCGGCGTCCTGTCCCGCGAGTACGCGTACGGGACGCGGCTCGACCGGCTGCTGGCCGCCCTGCACCGGCTCTCCGCCCCCAGCGACGACGACCCGGCGGCCGGACGCCCGGGGGCGGGCGCGGCCCGCGCCGGGGCGCTGCTGGAGCGCCAGCTCACCCTCTCCCGCACCCGGGCCCACTCCGCGGCCCTCCAGGCGCTCGGCTCCGCGCGCTTCCACGCCGTCGCCGACGCGGTCGCCGTGCTCGCCTCCGAGGTGCCGCTCGACAGCGGCCTCGCCGACCGGCCCGCGCTCCCCGTCCTGCGGCCCTGCGCCGAGCACGCCCACCGGCGGCTGGTGGACGCCGTGGACGCCCTGCCGATGGGGCCCGGCGCGCTCGCCCACACCCTGACCGGGGCCGAGGACCGTTACGACGGCGCCTGGCACCGGGTCCGCTGCCTGCTGCGGCTCGTGCGGTACGCGCAGGAGGTGCTCGGCGAGGAGAGCACCCCGCTGGGCGTCGCGGGCCGCCACCTCCAGCGGCACCGCACGGCCGCCGCGGCGGCCGACGCCGCGGCGTCGGCGGGGCGCACGCCGCGGATCGCGCCCGCGACGGCCTACGCGCTCGGCGTGCTCCACGCCGACCAGCGCCACGAGGTCGAGGCGGCCCGTCTCGCCTTCCACCGCATCTGGCACCCCGCCCCGTAACCGTCCGCCCCCGGGCCGCCCGCCCCTCAGCCGCCCGGCCCGCCCGGGGCGAGCGCCGGCCACGCCACGGTGACCTCGCCCTGGCGCCAGCGGGCGGGGCCGTCCGCGAGCGGCCAGCGGGCGGACAGCTCCCGCACCGAGCGCACCCAGCGCTGCCGGGCCCCGAACGCGGCGAACGGCGCCGCGGCCGCCCACACCCGGTCGAAGTCGGCCAGGAACGCGTGCACCGGCTCACCGGGGACGTTGCGGTGGATCAGCGCCTTCGGCAGCCGCTCCGCCAGGTCCGAAGGCCGCTCCAGCCCGGCCAGCCGGGCGGCGAACGTCACCGTGCGCGGCCCCTCGGGGCCCAGCGCCACCCAGACGTGCCGCCGCCCGATCTCGTCGCACGTGCCCTCGACCAGCAGGCCGCCGGGCGCGAGCCGCCCGCACAGCCGGGCCCACACCGCGGGCACCTCCTCCTCGGCGTACTGCCGCAGCACGTTCGCCGCGCGGATCAGCAGCGGACGCTCCGGCACGGGGACCTCGAAGCCGCCGCGCACGAACACCAGCCCCTCGCGGACGTGGGGCCGGGCCGCCTCGACCCGCTCCGCGTCGATCTCCACGCCGGTGACGCGCGCGTCGGGCCGTACCCGGCGCAGCCGCTCCAGCAGCTCCACCGCCGTCCAGGGCGCCGCGCCGAAGCCCAGGTCCACGGCCTGCGGCGGGCGTGCGGCACGGCGCAGCGCGGGCGCGTGCACGGCGGTGATCCAGCGGTCCATGCGGCGCAGCCGGTTCGGACTGGTCGTGCCGCGCGTGACCGTCCCGACCGGACGCGGCGGCGGGGACGAGGCGGAGCGGGGCATGGCAGCAGGGTACGGGCGGACGCGGGTCCCGCCCGCGCCAGGTCACGATTGGGCAAAGCGGGAAGAGTGAGCGCCCGGTGAGCGTTCCCCCAGCCGGGACTGGACCCGGCAGAGGGAGCACACGGTGAGCTCGTACGTCACGAGGCTCGGACGGCGTCTCGGCCTCCCGCCCCGCGTGCCGCGCCGCGTCGCCATGCTGAGCGTCCACACCTCGCCGCTGCACCAGCCGGGCACGGGGGACGCGGGCGGCATGAACGTGTACATCGTGGAGCTGGCCCGCGAGCTGGCGCGCCTCGGCGTCGAGGTCGAGGTCTTCACCCGCGCCTCCACCGGCGGGCTGCCGCCGTACGTGGAGCTCGCCCCCGGCGTGCTCGTGCGGCACGTCGACGCGGGCCCCTACGAGGGGCTGGCCAAGGAGGACCTCCCCGCACAGCTGTGCTGCTTCACCCACGGCGTCATGCAGCAGTGGGCCCGGCACCGCCCCGGCCACTACGACCTCGTCCACTCCCACTACTGGCTCTCCGGGCACGTCGGCTGGCTCGCCGCGCAGCGCTGGGGCGTGCCGCTGGTGCACGCCATGCACACGATGGCCAAGGTCAAGAACGCGGCGCTGGCCGAGGGGGACACCCCCGAGCCCGCGGCCCGGGTCATCGGCGAGACGCAGATCGTGCGCGCCGCCGACCGGCTGGTGGCCAACACCACCGAGGAGGCCGGTGAGCTGACGCGCCACTACGACGCCGACCCCGCCCGCATCGCGGTCGTCCACCCCGGCGTGAACCTGGAGCGCTTCGCCCCGGCCGAGGGGCGCGCCGCCGCCCGCGCCCGGCTCGGACTGCCGCAGGACGCCTTCGT
The DNA here is from genome assembly GCF_036323765.1 of Streptomyces solitudinis. NCBI lineage: Bacteria > Bacillati > Actinomycetota > Actinomycetes > Kitasatosporales > Streptomycetaceae > Streptomyces > Streptomyces solitudinis. The sequence continues at coordinate 510,747 of NZ_JAZDCW010000005.1, read as the reverse complement.
CCCGCTGTTCGCCGGGCGCATCCAGCCGCTCAAGGCACCCGACATCCTGCTGCACGCCGTGCGGCTGCTGCTGGACGAGGACCCGGCGCTGCGCTCCCGGCTGGTCGTGCCCGTCGTGGGCGGCCCGTCCGGCTCCGGACTCGCCAAGCCGGAGAAGCTGCACAAGCTCGCCGCCCGGCTCGGCATCGCCGACGTCGTGCGGTTCCGGCCGCCGCTGGACCAGGCGGCGCTGGCCGACTGGTACCGGGCGGCCAGCGTGCTCGTCATGCCCTCCTACAGCGAGTCCTTCGGCCTGGTGGCCGTCGAGGCGCAGGCGTGCGGCACGCCCGTGGTGGCCGCCGCCGTGGGCGGCCTGCCCGTCGCGGTGCGGGACGGGCACAGCGGCTTCCTCGTCGCCGGGCACGACCCGGCCGACTACGCCCGCGCCCTGCGCCGCTTCGTCGCGGACCCGGACCTGGTCACCCGCATGGGCGCCGCCGCCACCCGGCACGCGCAGGGCTTCGGCTGGGCGGCCGTCGCCCGCGACACGGCCGACGTCTACGCCGCCGCGCTCGCCGCACGGCGGGGTCGCCTACGATCGCTGCATGTCTGACACCGCCGCAGTGATCGAACGGGCACTGACCGAGGCCGGTGTGGAGTGGGAGTGCCCGAAGGCGGGCACCTACGTGGCCACCCTGCCCGGCACCCGGAAGCTGTCCACGACGTGCCAGCTCATCGTCGGGACGCACTCCCTGTCCGTCAACGCCTTCGTCATCCGGCACCCGGACGAGAACGCGGAGGGCGTGCACCGCTGGCTGCTGGAGCGCAACACCCGCCTGTACGGGGTGAGCTACGCGATCGACCAGCTCGGCGACATCTACCTCGTCGGACGGCTGCCGCTTCCCGCCGTCACGCCCGAGGAGATCGACCGCATCCTCGGCTCGGTCCTGGAGAACGCGGACGGCTCGTTCAACACGCTGCTGGAGATGGGATTCGCCACGGCGATCCGCCGCGAGTACGCGTGGCGCACCTCCCGCGGCGAGTCCACCCGCAACCTGGACGCCTTCTCCCACCTGACCGCCGGGCCGGACGAGCCGGAGGGGCAGAAGCCCGCCCCGGAGTAACGCTCAGCGTCCCGCGTCCCGGCGGTCCTCGTCCCGGCGGCGCACGCCGAGGAAGCGGACGACCGCCGTGACGGCGCCGGGGGCGAGAAGCAGGACGTACAAGGCGGTCAGGGCCGGGTCCCACACCACCAGCCACGCCGCCAGTGCCGTCTGGACGAGGGCCACCGCGCCGTGCCAGCGCAGCCGGTTCCGCCGCGCGGTGAACGGCGCGCACGCGGCGGTCACCACACCGACACCGGCGACGGCGAGGAACTGGGCGGCGGGGCCGATGAGGAAGATGAGCGGGAACGCGGGGAACGTCACCGCGGCGAGCCACAGTCCGAGGCGGCGCGCCGGCCCGTCCACCAGAGCCATCAGCAGCCCGGCGACGCCGGTGAGGACGACTACCTGCGCCATGACACTCCTTCCCTTCCGCCCCTACGGGCCGAAGGGCCGTCTGTCGCCCGCCATACTACGCACGGGCGACAGACGGCCGGTTTTCCGGGTGCTCAGCTGCTGTACTCAGGGTCGCTCGGAAGGTCCCGGTCGACGCAGAAGTGCGCGTTCGCAGGATTCGCCGAGGGACTCTGCGGAGACGTCATGTCCCAGGGGTTTCCGCTCTTGCCCGTGGCCGGACCACACGGACCGAAGGGGTTCTCCCAGAGCGGGAACTCGACGTTCGGGTCCGGCAGGCGGCTGAACGGAACGAAGTTCCCCTTGTTGACGGGCTCCTTGGAGAAGGTCCGGTCGCCGTCCTGATCCACCGCGCGCCCGTTGTGGTAGAGGTACTGGTCGGGCATGTGGCTGTACCGCAGGATCGGCCGGTTGTTGGTCTCCAGCGAGCCGTCGGAGCAGGCGCGGAAGTTCAGCTCCTGCCAGATCGGTGCCGCCTGTCCGAAGAGGCTGCCGGTGAAGGGACCGCCGAGGCCGCCGCTGCTGAACATCTCCGTCAGCACCTCCAGGGCGAAGGTGAAGACCGGGGCGGGCACGTCCTGGGTGCTCTGGACTCGCCGCGCCCAGGCGTCCACGGCCCTGGCCGCGGACCCCTCGCCGATCATCGGCCGGTAGCCGATGGAACCGCCGGAGGTGTACATGGCGGCCACGCACTCCCCGTCCTCGGTGATGGTCGGCGCCTTGCCCGCGTAGGCGTAGGCGCGCCCGGGGATGATGTGCGAGGTGTTCGGGTACACCGTCCGGGTCCGGCCGTCGTGGACGTTGAGGTCCTCCGTGGCGTAGGTCAGGTCCGGCGGCGCGATGCCGTAGTCGTCCTCCAGGGCGTCGAAGACGTCGAAGAGGAACTCCGGCAGGTGCGTGTCACCGGTGCGGTGGCTGTAGCTGACCTCCTCACTGCCCTCGATGACCTTGCCGTCCGGGCCCGCGATGAAGGAGACCTTCGCCCGGGAGCGGATCTTGTAGCGCTCGTCGTCGGTGAGGAAGTGGGACGGCAGGGCGTCGCTGGTCGGACGGTCCTGGTAGCTGTTGGCGAAACCGATCCAGCGGGCGAGGCTGTTGCCGTCCGGGTGGTTCGTCGGATGGGTCCCCGCCGCTTCGATCTGCTGCTTCCAGGCCGACATGGCCTGCTTGGTGCCGGAACGCACACAGGCCGGGGTGTTCTCGCCGGACGCGCAGGTGCGGATGCCGGTGACCGAGCTGGCCAGGCCGTGCGCCCAGTCGTACAGCTTCTGGCGGCTCTCGAACGGCGAGTCCACCAGCCAGCCGCTGGCCTGGTCGCCGTCGATGTTCTGGTCCTCGTCGAAGAGCGCCACGGCGTCGACCGTGTGCTCCTTGTAGGACCCCGCGAACGGTTCGACGGCGACGGCGTCGAAGGCGATGTTGTCGTCGCCGGTGCCGTCCTTGGTGACGCTGTTCAGGGACACCTCGGGCTTGCCGTCGAAGAGGAAGGCGCCGATGTTGACCCAGCGGTTGGTCTCGCCGTCCTGCTGGACGGTGCGGGTCTTGGTGCCCTTGGCCGTCTTCACGCGGTAGGTGGCGTGACTGGTCTGGGCGCCGTGGTCGGGCATGTGGACCCAGACGCGGGCGGGCCCGTCGACGTCACCGCTGAACTTCCAGGACGCCGTGACCTTCAGCCGTTCGGCCTTGGCCGGGTCGTCCTTGCCCCGGGTGTGGGTGAAGTAGAAGTGCGAACCGAACCCGGCCCCGAGCTGATGGGTGTCCACCTTGCCGGGCCAGCGCAGGTAGCTGTTGGACGGATGGCCGCCGCTCTCCCCGGCACCGAAGTCGAGGGTGAACGTCCCCGCGTTGTGCCAGAAGCGGGCGCAGCCGGGCCGGATGGACGGCGTCCCGTCGGGCACGTCGTCGATGATGCGGGCCGCGGCGGGCAGGTTGCCGCGGTCGCACAGCGGCGGGTAGGCGTTGCCGTCGGGCTCCTCGGCCCAGCCGTCGGGGAAGCGGCGGTAGTGGTTGCCGCAGGAGTAGTCGCAGTCGTCCTTCCACTCGACGGGCTGGTTCCACCAGCACTTGAAGTCGCTGCGGGTGCACGGTCCGGCGCCGGCGTCGTTGGAGGCGCCGTCGCTGATCCGGTCCGGGTCGCAGTCGTTGGCCGTGGAGCAGAACAGGTCCTCGGGGGCCTTCGCCCCGGCGCGGTTGTTCTTGGCGCTGCCCGGGATGGTGGCGTCACCGCCGGTGCCGTTCCACCACGAGGCGCGGAAGGCGGGCACCATGGTGCCGGGCGCCTCCAGGTAGGCCGGGGGGTGGGCGGCGAAGCCGATCACCTTCTCCTGGTAGGGCCAGTCCTGCGGGTGGGCCGCGTCGTGCGGCTCCTCGTTGCCGAACCAGTCCTCCATGAACGGGGTGCGCCCGGCGTCCCATTCGGGGTTGGCGGGGTTGTTGGCCCAGCCGACGCCCCAGGGGGAGCCGTCACCCTTGTCGGGGTAGAAGCCGGAGTTGTAGGCCCACAGGGCGAAGTACCAGTTCTCGATCTTCTCGACGTTGCCGTTGTTGGCGATCAGACCGGCCTGGCGGGTCTGGTTCCACTTCTTGGACAGGATCTGGAGCCCGGCAGCGATGTTGACCGTGTAGTCCAGGGCCACGGCGCGCTGCTTGGCGTAGTCCCAGGCGGGCAGGCCGCCGTCCTCCTTGCCGGCCCGGCGCATGTGGTCGGTGACCTGGGTGACGCCGTAGCCGCAGTCGGCCTCGGGCCAGTCGATGTCCCAGTCGTTGAGCGGCTGGCCGTCGTAGTAGTCGATGCCGTAGTAGTTGCCGATGGTCGGGTTGGCCGACACGCCGGGCACGGCGACGCGGGACGCCTGCTGCATGTTGGACTCGGCCGCGGTGATGCCCAGCATCACCTGGTGCGGCACGTATCCGCCGCCGTCCAGCGGCACGCGCGGGAAGAGGGACTGCGGCGAGTAGGCGGGCATGCCGAGGTTCTTCCAGTTCGCCGGGCGCGAGACGTAGCTGTTCAGCTCGCCCCGCACGGCCCGGTTCACCGCCCACTCCACCTGGCGCGGCTTGGGCTGCACGGCCTGGTTACGCGGGTCGTTGCGCGGCACCGAGCAGTACCGCTCGGACTCGACGATCTCGGTGCGGTCCGCTGCGGGGACGGCGGCCAGCGGGGCGCGCAGGCCGAGCTGCGGCCGGGGCCCGCCCACCTCGTCCCGTGCGGCCTTCTCCGGCTTCGGCTTGGCGCCGTCGACGCCCGCGCCCGGTACTGGTACCCGGCCGGCCGGGTTCTTCGGCGACGCCTTGCCGCCCTGGGCGGCGTGCGGGGCCGGCGCGGTGGCCGGGTCCACGGTGAACTCGGCGTCCTTGCCGGTGCCGAGCACCTTGAGGGTGACGTCGACCGGGCGGGCCTGGGCCGCGTCCTCGGGCATGACGCGGGAGTCCTTGCCGTCGGCCCACGCCGTACGGGTGACGACGGCCTCGCCGCCGGTGGTGACGGTGGCGTCCTGCGGCGTACCGGCCAGGGACCGCACCGCCTTCGGGAGCTTGCCGGGCACCGCGGTCTTCTCACCGGTGACGTAGACGGTGCCGGCGGCGCTGCGGGTCAGTCCGGTGCCGGTCACCAGTCCCTCGGCCAGCGCGGTGCGTGCGGCCTTCCCCGGCTGGGGGTCGCGCACCTGCGCGGGCGTCAGCCGCTTGGCGCGGGTGCGCGGAGCCGCGTCCTCGCGGACCGGTCCCGAGCGGGGCCGGATCGTCTGCCGGGCGGCGGGCGTCTTGTCCAGGAAGACGACGCCGCCCTCGGCGTCAGGAGTCAGGTAGTACGGCACGCCGTCGGTGTCGGCCAGCGCGGTGCGCTCACCGCTCTCGGCGACCTTGACGACCTGGGCCCCGGCCGCGGCGACGATACTGCCGTCCGCCGCCGGGACGGCGGAGGTCACCTGCCCCTTGGTCTCGACCGGCTCCGACAGCTCACCGCTGGCCGCGTCGAGGCGGACCAGCCGGGTGGCGGCCTTGTCCTCGCCGCCGGACTGGGTCAGGACGGCGCTCTCGTCCACGCCGCAGCCGGGGTTGTAGTGCGACAGCGACGCCTGGAGGTCCAGCTTCGTCACCGTGCCGCTGTCCAGCTCCACCACGGCGGTGAAGCCGCCGCGCGCCATCAGCCGGGCGTCGTTGGTGAAGGTGCGCGGCGCGTAGACGACCACGGCCCGCTCGCCCGAGCCGGTCACGCAGGCGTTGCCGATCCACATGTCGGCGTCGAAGCCGGGCTCCGACAGGCTGGCGGTCGTCTGCCAGGCGTAGCCGTCGCTCTGCCGGGCCGACAGGAGGTGGAAGCCCCGGGCGTCGCCGGTCGTCGTCCACGCCAGGTCACCGGACTTCCGCCAGTCCTTGCCCAGCACGTCCGAACGCCGGGAGGCGGGCACCTCGTCCGGGGCGTCACCCGGACGGCCCTCGCCCGGCGTCTCCGCCCACTGGTGCTGCTGGGGCGGCGCGGGCTTCTCCCGCGCCCAGGCGCTGCCCTGGAACAGCCCCGTGAACATGGCGCCCGCGGCTATCGCCGCCACCACCGGGGCTCCTCTTCGGTATCTCACCGATACTCCCTTCCAGTCCCGCCCGCCGGTCGCGGCCGGGACGACTGGCCCCGCCCGTCAGACCCGGCCCTCGCCGGGCGCGACGGGCGGGAAGTGATGCGCTCCGGCGGCGGTTCGGCCGCACGGCCGGAGCGGCGCGCGCACCGCGGCCCCGCGACGCGGGACCGGCGGCGGGAGCAAGACGCGGGCGCGCCGGACACGGCCGGGGCGCGCGGAGCGCGGGCGGCACCGACGCCGGGCCGTGCGGCACCGGGCCGTGCGGCACCGGGCCGGGCCCTCGTCCGCCGGCCGCCTCCGGCCGGGCGCGCGCGTATGGCGCGCGGAATCGCTGTCTCGCACCGCTTCCCCCGTGTCCTGCGTGCGTGCGTGCGCCGAGACGCGCTCCTCGGCAGCGGAAACGGTGGTCAGCCGCCCGCTGCACGACGCGTCACCTTCTCGTGCCGGTCCGCGCGCCGCACCGGTTGCGAAGAGCAAGCACGGAACGGTGACGGACCGTCGGAAGTGGTCTCGACCGGTGGGGACCTTACCTGGCGCTTACATCGGCATCCAGGGTGAAAACCTGGCGGTTTACCAGGACATAGCGGGACTTCGGTCCCGGTTGCGCGCGTGCGGGCCATAACGATCGGGCAAAGTGGCGCGGCCCGCGTCGCGCGTTCGCGCTCGCGTAGCGGGAACGACGGCGGCAATGCGCCACGGCCTTGACGGCGGCGTCCCGGCACGCTCCGTGTGCGGAACGCGCGGAGCCCCCGCCCGGTTCCCGGCCGGGGCCGGGACCAGGACGGGGGCGCCGTCGTGTGGGTGTGCCGGGGAGCGTCAGAGGGCCCCCGGCACACGGGATCAGGGATTCAGGGCGTCAGCTGGGGAGGTTCCACTGCTGGTTGGTGTTGCCGTGGCAGGTCCACAGGTGGAGTCGGGTGCCGTTGGCGGAGGAGATGCCCTCGGCGTCGAGGCATTTGGCGGACTGGGGGTTGCGGAGGGTGTTGTCGTCCTGGTGGGTCCAGGTCTGGGCGCCGGTGCCGTTGCAGTCCCAGAGCTGGATCTTGGTGCCGTTGGCGGTGCCGCCGCCCGAGATGTCCAGGCACTTGCCCAGGGCGCGCAGGGTGCCGTCACCGGGGACGGTCCAGGTCTGTGCGGCGCTGTTGTTGCAGTCCCACAGCTGGATCTGTGTTCCGTTGCCGCTGCTGCCGTCGCGTACGTCGACGCACTTCCCACCGATCCCGGTGATCGCCCCCGTATCCGGCTCCGGACCAGGACCAGGACCGGGGTCCGTGTCGCCCAGCTCGTCGATCCGGACGTTCCGGAAGGACACCTCGTCGCCGTCCCCGTGGTTCTGGAGGCCGATGTGGCCGTCGGTGAGGCTGCGGGCCGGGTCGGTGTTGGTGAAGTCGTTGATCCGCACGCCGTTCAGGAACACCTGGAGGCGCTCACCCTCCACCCGGATCTCGTACGTGTTCCACTCGCCCGGCGGGTTCAGCGCCGCGTCCCGGGCGGCCAGGTCGGCCGACTGGAAGCCGTACACCGAGCCCGTCGTGCGCTCGGGCACGTCCGTGGCGTCGATCTGGATCTCGTAGCCGTGGTCCACCGCCGACCAGGGGTCGTCGGACGCGGGGAAGCCGACGAAGACACCGGAGTTGTCGTCACCGGCCATGCGCCAGTCGAGCTTGAGGGAGTACGACGCGAAGGAGTCCGCCGCGTACCAGAACATGCCGAGCCCGCCCCGCGAGGTGAGCGTCCCGTCCGCGAGGCCGAAGGAACCCGGTCCCGCCTGCTGCCAGCCCCCGGTGCCCGAGCCGTCGAACAGGGCGGTGTAGCCCGACTCCGGACGGCAGTCGGCGTTCGTCATGCCCGCCGCCCAGCGGATGCCGCCGAGGAGGTGACGGCGGAAGTCCGCCTCCGCGTACGAGCCCTCGGTGTGCCCGCCGCCGGTGTAGAAGGCGCGGCCGCCGTCGTACTCCTTGCACCAGGCGATCGGGTGGTCGCCCATGGCGCCGCCGGTGTAGCTGGACTCGTCGAGGGAGGCGAGCACCCGGGCGGTGTCGCGGGGGTTGGTCCGGTAGTCGTACCACTCGTCGGTGCGCTGCCACGTCTCGCCGAGGTGGGCCGTCGCGTCGTGCGCCCGGTCCTCGACGTCCACGGTGGCCTGCTGGATGTGCGGGTGGGAGCGGAACAGGGCACCGGCGAGGCCGCCGTACCACTCCCAGTCGTACTCCGTGTCGGCGGCGGCGTGGATGCCGACGTAGCCGCCGCCGTCGTTCACGTACCCCTCGAACGCCGTCTGCTGCGAGGCGTTCAGGACGTCACCGGTCGTGGAGAGGAACACGACCGCCTCGTACTGCGCGAGGTTGCCGGGCGTGAAGGCGGACGCGTCCTCGGTGGCGGTGACGGTGAAGTTGTTCCCGGCCCCGAGCTGCCGGAGCGCGGTGACGCCCTCGTCGATGGACGAGTGGCGGAATCCGGCCGTCTTGGAGAAGACCAGCACGTCGTAGGCGGGGTCGGCCTGGGCGGAGACGGCGCCGGGCTGGGTGTCGGCGGCCTGGGCGGAGACGGCGCCGGGCTGTGCGGCGTCGGTGTGCCGCACGGCGTCCGCCAGCGCGGGTGCCGGGAGGGCGGCGGCGCACAGCAGCACGCCGGCCGCCACCCCGGTGATTCTGGACTGGGTCACGGGCATGGGAGGTCTCTTCCTCGTGCGGAGGGAGGTGCCGTCGGCGGGGAAGTCCGGTGCGGTCGTGGCCGGAACCGGCCCCCGGGGGACCGTGGCTCCCGGGGCCGTGGACCCGGAGGCCACGGCCCCGGGGCCACGGTGCGCAGTCACGCCCCGGGGACCCGGGGCCTGGGAGCCGGGGCCTGGGCCACCGGACGCACCGGACGGCTGCGCCGGAAGCTCAGGGCGTCAGCTGGGGAGGTTCCACTGCTGGTTGGTGTTGCCGTGGCAGGTCCACAGGTGGAGTCGGGTGCCGTTGGCGGAGGAGATGCCTTCGGCGTCGAGGCATTTGGCGGACTGGGGGTTGCGGAGGGTGTTGTCGTCCTGGTGGGTCCAGGTCTGGGCGCCGGTGCCGTTGCAGTCCCAGAGCTGGATCTTGGTGCCGTTGGCGGTGCCGCCGCCCGAGATGTCCAGGCACTTGCCCAGGGCGCGCAGGGTGCCGTCACCGGGAACGGTCCAGGTCTGTGCGGCGCTGTTGTTGCAGTCCCACAGCTGGATCTGTGTTCCGTTGCCGCTGCTGCCGTCGCGTACGTCGACGCACTTCCCGCCGATCCCGGTGATCGCCCCCGTACCCGGCTCCGGACCAGGACCAGGACCGCCGCCGCCCGTGGTGAACGCGAACTCGTCCACGTCGAACAGCGAGCCGCTGCCGCCCTTGAACACCAGGTGCAGCTCCGTGGTGGACGACGGCTGGCCGGACAGCGGCGTCGAGACCTCCTCGAACGTCTCCCAGCCGCCGGTCACCGGCACGTCGACGGAGCCGAGCAGGGCGCCCGTCGGCGATCCGGCCCGCACCTCCAGCGTGCCGCCCGACCCGCCGGAGGACACCCGGGCGGTGAACTCGGTCGCGTCGGCCAGGTGGTACGGCGTGAAGGCGATCCAGTCACCGTTCTCGATGTGCCCGACGGTCTTCCCGCCGTGCGCGGGCGCGTGGTCCACGACCTGCACACCCGAGGAGTCGCCGTAGTGCTCGGCCTGCCGGTGCGCGGTCTGCGTGATGCGCTGGTCGTGCGTGGTCATTCCGCCCGCGTCGGTGTACTCGGCGTCCCAGACGCCGAAGATGTTGGCGTTCGGGTCGTGCTCGCCGTCCGCGCGGGTCTGGATGGTGCCCGAGCAGCCGGTGCCGGACGTCTGCGGGTGGCCGTGGTTGTCGTGGCCGATGATGAAGGTGACCTTCACCTTCGAGCAGTCGATCTGCCCGTCCTCCGGGTCGCTGACCTCCACCTCGAACGGCACGGCGGAGCCGAAGTCGACGATCTGCCCGTCGTGCGGCAGCTTCAGCTCGACCGTCGGCGCGGTGTTGCCGACGGTGATGCGGACGGACGCCGTGCCGGTGCGCCCGGTCGCGTCGGTGACCGTCAGCGTAGCCGTGTACTGGCCGTCACGGGTGTAGGTGTGGGACGGGTTCGCGGCGGTGGACGTTCCGCCGTCACCGAAGTCCCACGCGTAGCTGAGCGCGTCACCCTCCGGGTCGCTCGTCCCGGCGGAGGAGAACCGGACGGCCAGCGGGGCCGCGCCCGAGGTCGGCGTCGCGGTGGCCTCCGCCACCGGCGACTGGCCGTCGCTCGTCGCCTCGATGCGGTACAGCGCCGAGTTCTCGTCACCGGCGAAGTAGCCCTTGCCGTAGTCCAGGACGTACAGGGCGCCGTCCGGACCGAACTCCATGTCCATCACCTGCGTGCCGGACCAGGGGAACTCCTGGATGGCGTGCACGTCGCCGTTCGCGCCGTCGAACTCGATCGTCCTGATCCACTGGCGGCCGAACTCACCGGCGAAGAACACGCCGTCGTAGGCGGCGGGGAACTTCACGTCCGAGTCCAGCGCGGCGTCGTAGCGGTAGACCGGGCCGCCCATCGGGGACTCGGAGCCGGTGCCGAACTCCGGGACCGAGCCGCCGTCGTAGGTGATCCACGCCGCCTGGGCGGGCGGCAGCTCGGTGAGCCCGGTGTTGCGCGGCGAGGTGTTGCGGGGCGCCGCGCAGTCGAAGCGCTGGCCGGAGGACTGCGTGGCGAAGTCGTAGTCGGTGTAGGCGTCGTTGTCGCCGTGGCAGTAGGGCCAGCCGAAGTTGCCGGGCCCGGTGATCCGGTTGAACTCGACCTTGCCCGACGGCCCGCGCCCCGGGTTCGCCGTACCGGCGTCCGGGCCGTAGTCGCCCAGGTAGACGACACCGGTGGCCTGGTCCACGCTCATGCGGAACGGGTTGCGGAAGCCCATCGCGTAGATCTCGGGGCGCGTGTTCGCGGTGCCGGGCGCGAAGAGGTTGCCCTCCGGGATCGAGTAGCCGCCGTCCGCGCCGACCTTGATCCGCAGCACCTTGCCGCGCAGGTCGTCGGTGTTGCCCGAGCTGCGCTGGGCGTCGTAGGACGGGTTGCGGTCGGCGCGCTCGTCGATGGGCGTGTAGCCGTCCGACGCGAACGGGTTGGAGTCGTCGCCGGTGGACAGGTAGAGGTTGCCCTCGGCGTCGAAGGCGATGTCCCCGCCCACGTGGCAGCAGATGCCGCGCGTCGCGGGGACGTCGAGGACCTTCCGCTCGCTGGCGAGGTCGAGGGTGCCGTCCGTGCGCAGGTGGAAGCGGGAGAGCCGGTTGACGCCCTCGAACGGCGCGAAGTCGGCCGCCGAACCGCTGCTCGGGGCGTCGCCGTCCGGCGTGTCGAGCTGGGGCGCGTAGTACAGGTAGACGAAGCGGTTGTCCGCGAACCCCGGGTCCACCCCGACGCCCTGCAACCCCTCCTCGTCGTGCCGGTAGACCGGGAGCCGCCCGGAGACCTTGGTGTTCCCGGCCGCGTCGGTGATGCGCACGGTGCCGTCGCGCGAGGTGTGCAGGACGGAACGGTCGGGCAGCACGGCGAGCGTCATCGGCTCGCCCGTCTCCGGCTCGCCCTTGGCGAGCGTGACCTGCTGGAAGTCCGCGGCTGTCGGTGTGGGGTGGTGCGCGACGGCGGTGGGCGCCGCCGCCGACGTGCTGTACGTTCCCGCGGCGACGAGCAGGGCGCCCGCCGTTGCCGCGAGAAACTGCCTGAATCTCCTGTGCACGCTTCCTCCGTAGCGGAACGGGTGGGGTGGGAGCAGGCCCAGGCGCGCGCCGTCGTGCCATGACCAACGCCCCCGCGAGTGGCGGGAACACGGTGAGGGGGAAGAGCGGTACGTGACAGCACGGTAACGACTTCTGCCGCACAGTAAAGACCTTTGACAGCGTGACCCCCGACTTTTTCCACGGAGCAGACAAAGTCACGCACCCTGTCCACCCCCCACCCCCGCTTCCGTCCAGCCCGCCGCCCCCGGCTCATCCCGGAGGCCGCCGCGGGCGCCGGGTGTGCGGGTCAGCGGTGGCGGGTCAGGGCCCAGCCGGTGGCAGCGCCGACGGCGGCGGGGACGGCGGCCGTCGCCAGGTACCAGCCGGGGAAGACCATGTCGCGGGCGTCGGACACGTCGGCCTGCGCGAGCAGGACCTGAGCCATCAGGACACACAGGAACGGTCCCGTGCCCGCTCCCGTCACCGCGAGCGTCCGCGGCCCGCTGTCGCGGTCGGGCACGTGGCGGGCCAGGACGGCGAACAGCAGCGCCATGCCGAGCTGCACCGCCACGGCCGTCGCCACGAAGCCGCCCTGGGACATGAAGTCGTCCGGCCGCCCGCCCGGTCCGACGTGGCTGGCCAGCGGCTGCGGCAAGCGTTCCCGCACGGCGAGGTACACGCCGGTGAACACCAGCGCACCGGCCACCCCCGGGAGCCCGGCCACCGCCACGTACCGTCCCCGCCCGCCGCGATGCCGCCGCACGGGCCACCTCCTCCGACCGCCGGGTGCCGCGCCCGCCCCGGACGCGTCTCCCTCCCCGCGTACCCCGCGCGCCGCCGCCCGACGCGGTGCCGGGGACGGGCAGTCGCGCGGTCCGGGCCCGGCACCGGGCGGCGTCCGTAATTCCCCGGTGACGGGGGGGTTGTGTTTTGGCGAAGTGCCGTGCGGTAATGCTGACGTAACGTGGGAGCGCTCCCACTGACCGGAACCCCACAGCCGGGAATGGAGACCGCACTATGCAACCTCAGGCACGCGCCTTAACCCCCCGCTGGATCATGCGCGCCATGGCGATGATGGCCGCCGCCCTCATCTGCATGGTCCCGTGGGCGGAGACGGCCGCCGCCCACGGGTCCATCGTCGACCCCGCCTCCCGCAACTACGGTTGCTGGCAGCGCTGGGGCAGCGACTTCCAGAACCCGAACATGGCGCAGCAGGACCCCATGTGCTGGCAGGCGTGGCAGGACAACCCCAACGCCATGTGGAACTGGAACGGTCTGTACCGCAACGGTGTCGGCGGTAACCACCAGGCTGCCGTTCCCAACGGCCAGCTCTGCAGCGGCGGCCAGGCCGAGGGCGGACGCTACAACTCCCTCGACGCCGTCGGCCCGTGGAAGACCACGGATGTCGGCAGCAACTTCAGCGTCAAGCTGTACGACCAGGCCAGCCACGGCGCCGACTACTTCCGCGTCTACGTCACGCGGCAGGGCTTCAACCCCGCCACGCAGCCCCTGACCTGGCAGAACCTGGAGCTGGTCAAGACCACGGGCCGGTACGCGCCCAGCCAGAACATCACGGTCGACGTGAACGCGCCCGGCCGCAGCGGCCACCACGTCGTCTTCACGATCTGGCAGGCGTCCCACATGGACCAGGCGTACTACCTGTGCAGCGACGTCAACTTCCGCTGACCGGCTGAACGCCTGAGAGCTGAGCCGACCCCGCGTCACGGAGCCCCGCCGGAACCCGTCCGGCGGGGCTCCCGCACGCGAGCCCGCAGGCGTCGTCGAGCGCGCCCGCGGTGGGGTGTCTACCGTGGCTCCATGCATGAGGTGTGGGTCGGGCATACGGCGGAGCTGGGCCGGGGCGGCGTGCGGGCGATCCGCGAGCTGCTGGAGGAGGCGTTCGCGGAGGACTTCGCGGAGACGGACATGGAGCACTCCCTGGGCGGCGTGCACGTGTGCGTGCGGGAGGAGGGAGCGCTCGTCGCGCACGGGGCCGTCGTCCAGCGGCGGCTGCTGCACGGCGGGCGGGCGCTGCGGACCGGGTACGTGGAGGGCGTCGCGGTCCGGGCGGACCGGCGGCGGCGCGGGTACGGGGGTGTCGTGCTGGCCGAGGTGGAGCGGGTGGTGCGGGCGGCGTACGACCTGGGCGCGCTCGGTTCGACGGACGCGGGCGTGCCGTTCTACACGTCGCGGGGCTGGCGGGTGTGGCGCGGGCCGACGTACGCGCTGACGCCGGAGGGCGTGGTGCGCACGCCGGAGGACGACGGCGGCGTGTTCGTCCTGCCCGGTGACGTGCCGCTGGACCTGGACGCCCCGCTGACCTGCGACTGGCGGGACGGCGACGTGTGGTGACGGCACCGGGCGGGGACGGTCCGGCGCCGTCCGGGCCCGCCCGCCCCCTCGCGGACGGTCCCGGGCCGGGCGGTGCGCGAGGGGGCGGCCGGGGCGGACCGGTCAGCCGCAGAGGGCCGCGCGCTCCCAGTGGCCGGGCCCGGTCTCGGTGAGGGACGTCGTGACGAAGACGTTCCACAGGCCGAGCGGGTCGCCGGAACCGGCGGCGTAGGCGGAGCCGTACCGGACGGTGGCCCGTCCCGCGGCGACGTGGGCGTAGTTGCTCGCCGTCACGCACAAGGGCTCGCTCGGCTCGTCCGGGTCGCCTGGCTCGCCCGGCTCACCTGGCTCGTCCGGGCCGGTGCCGCCCAGGCCCCAGTCGGCGGTGATGTGGTCCGTCGAGCAGATCACGTCCGCGAAGTAGGCGCCGCCCGTTCCGCAGCCGGTGCCCGTCCGGACCGGTACCGCGTGGCCCATGCCCGTGACGCGGTAGTCGGTGACGGCCGTCCTGCCGCCGTCCTCGTACACCGTCCGCGTCACGCCGCCCGGCAGCGTGGCCGAGCCGTCCGCCGAGGCGTCCGTGCCGCGGGCGTTCGTCCACTGCTTGACCAGTTCGCGCGCGTTCACGGGTGCGACGGTCGTGTCCGCGCTGCCGTGCCACACGGAGACGGTCGGCCAGGGGCCGTCGTAGCCGGGGTTCTGGGCGCGCACGAGGCCGCCCCACTGCGCGGCCGTCTTCGTCGTGCCCGGGTTCATGCAGCTGAACGCCTGCACCATGCTGGTCGCGCAGCCGTGCGGGATGCCCGCGAGGACCGCGCCGCCCGCGAACACGTCGGGGTAGGCGGCCAGCACGCTCGCGGCCATCGCGCCGCCGCCGGAGAACCCGGCGACGTACACGCGGGAGGCGTCGGCGCCGACCGCGTCCACGGTGTGCGCGACCATCTGGCGCAGTGAGGCCGCCTCGCCCCGGCCGCGCGCGGTGTCCGCGCCCTGGAACCAGTTGAAGCAGCGCGAGGCGTTGTTGGCCGTCTCCTGCTGGGCGGCGACGAGGGCGAAGCCGCGGGCGTCGGCGTAGGCGCGCCAGCCGCCGCCGGAGACGAAGCCGGGTGCGTCCTGGGTGCAGCCGTGCAGGACGAGCACGACGGGCGCTCCCGCGGGCAGCCCGTCGGGCACGTACCGGTACATGGTCAGGGAGCCGGGGTTGGGGCCGAAGCCCGTGACGCGTTCGAGGGAGGCGGCGGCCGGGGAAGCGGCGGCGGCCAAAGAGACGGCGGCCGGGGACGCGGCGGCCGGGGTGGCGGACGTGCCGGCGAGCGCCAGCGCGAGCGCGCCCAGCAGCACACCGGCGCGGCGGAGGAGGGTCGTGGTTCTCATGGGTTTCCTTAAGGGGTCCTTGCCTGACGGGGACCTGACAGTGGGGTGTCTCGCACCGTAGGGTCGTGACGCAGGTCACCCGTACGGAGCGGACCCACATGCCGGACGCGCCGCTCGTGGCGGGACCCCACATTGCTGTGCGCCCCCCGCCGGGCGGAACCTGCCGTGACGCCTTCCCCCACGCCGGCCGCCCTCGGCGCACCGGCCCGGCCGGGGACGTCCGCCGTCGCCGCCGCGACACGTCCGCACCACCGCGAGGAGCCCGCCGCATGTCCGAAACCACCCCCGTCCGTACCCGGCGCTCCGGGCCGGTGGCCGCCGCCCTGGTGGCCGGAGCCGCCCTCGTGGCCTCCTGCGCCAGCCCGCAGACGAGCGCGAGGGGCGGCGACGCCGACGAGGTGAAGGTCGCACTCGTCACCTCCGTGAGCGGCCCGCTCGCCTCCTACGGGGAGCAGTACCTCCAGGGCTTCGAGGCGGGGCTGCACCACGCCACGGACGGCACCGGCGAGGTGGACGGCGTGAAGATCACCGTCCTGGAGGACGACGACGCGGGCGACCCGGCCAAGGGCGTGTCCCTGGTCAAGAAGCGCATCGGACAGGGCGTGCCGATCGTCGCGGGCACGGTCGCCTCCGGCGTCGCCACCCAGATCGCGCCCGTCGCCGAGCAGAACGAGACCCTGTACATATCCGGCCCCGCCGCCACCGACGAGGTCACCGGCGCGGGTGACCACACCTTCCGCTCGGGCCGCCAGACCTACCAGGACGTCGTCACCGCGAAGGCGATCCTGGCCGCCGGGAGCGGCGGCGCGGGCGGCGGGCGGGTGGTCGTCCTCGCCCAGGACAACGCCTTCGGCCAGGCCAACGTCGCCGCCGTGCGGGAGGTGCTCGGCACGGACGGCACCACCGTCGCCCCCGTGCTGGCCGCGCCCAGCGCCACCGACCTGACGCCGACCGCCCGCAAGGTGCTGGCCGAGGACCCGGACATGGTGTTCGTGGCCTGGGCCGGGGACACCGCGCAGTCCATGTGGGCCACGCTGGAGCAGCAGGGCGTGCTGGAGCAGGCGACCGTCGTCACCGGTCTGGACATCCGCGCCAGCTACTCCGTCTTCGGCAAGGCCCGCGACCGGGTGACGCTGCTCGCCCACTACGTCCCCGGCGCGACGCGGACCCCCGAGGCCGAGGCGATGCGCGCCTACTTCGCGGAGAAGGGCTGGCAGGAGGACCTGTTCAGCCCGGACGGCTTCAACGCCGCCCAGATGGTCGTGGAGGCCGTCGAGGCGGGCGGCGCCGACGGCGACACGAAGGCCATGATCAAGGCGCTGGAGGGCTTCGAGTTCTCCGGGGTCAAGGGACCGAACACGGTGCGCGCCGAGGACCACGCGCTGCTCCAGCCGATGTTCCAGGCCGAGTTCGACGGCCGGACACCCACCGTGACCCGCACCCTGGACCCGGCCGAGGTCGCGCCGTGACGCCCCCGGTGCTGGCCCTGGACGCGCTCACCTGGCGGGTGGGCGCCGTCCCGATCGTCGACGGGGTGGACCTGGCCGTGGAGCAGGGCGCCTTCTGGGCCCTCATCGGCCCCAACGGCGCGGGCAAGACGTCGCTGTTCAACCTCGTCTCCGGCGTCACCCGCGCCACCGGCGGCGCGGTGCTGCTGGACGGCCGGGACGTGACCCGGCTGCCGCCGCACCGCCGCGCCCGCCTGGGCATCGCCCGCACCTTCCAGTCGTCCTCCGTCTTCCCGACGATGACGGTCGCCGAGCACGCCGAGCTGGCCGCCCGCGCGGCCGGGGCCCGCCACGTCACGGCGCGGGACGTCGCCGGGCTGCTGGACCGCGTCCGTCTCGGCCACCGCTCCGGCGACCTGGCGGCCGGGCTCAGCCACGGCGACAAGCGGAAGCTGGAACTGGCCATGCTGCTCGCGCCCACCCTCGCCGGGCAGGGGCCGCGGCTGCTGCTGCTGGACGAGCCGATGGCCGGGGTCGCCGCCGAGGAGACGGGCGAACTGACCGCCGTGCTGCGCGGGCTGCACCAGGACGAGGGCAGGACCGTGCTCATGGTCGAACACCACATGGACATCGTGCTGGGCCTGGCCGACCGGGTCGCCGTCATGCACCACGGCAGGCTGCTGGCCGCGGGCACCCCGGCCGCCGTCATGGCCGACGCGGCCGTCCAGGACGCCTACGTCGGGGAGGCCCTGTGAACGCCCGCCCCCGGCCCGCCCGCCCGGCCGCCGCCCGCCCCGTGCCCGCCGCGGCGGACGCGCTGCTGGACGTGCGGGACCTGCACGCGGACATCGGCGGATCGCGCATCCTCCAGGGCGTCACGTTCACCGTCGCACCCACCGGCGTCACCGCGCTGCTCGGCCGCAACGGCGTCGGGAAGACGACGACGGTGCGGGCCGTGCTCGGCCTGCTGCCCGACGGCGGGCGGATCACCGGCGGCACCGTCACGCTGGACGGCCACGACGTGACGGCCGGGCCCACGCACACCACCGTGCGGCGCGGCGTCGGCTACGCGCCGGAGGACCGGGGCGTCTTCGCGCACCTGACCGTCGCCGAGAACCTGACCCTCGCCGAACGCGCGGGCGGCCCGCACCACTACGACGTCGTGCACGACCTCTTCCCCGAGCTGCGCGCGCGCCGCGCCCAGCGGGCCGGTTCGCTGTCGGGCGGGCAGCAGCAGATGGTCGCCATCGCCCGCACCCTGCTCAACGACAACCGGCTCGTCATCGTGGACGAACCCACCAAGGGGCTCGCCCCGCGCGTGGTCACCGAGGTGGCCGAGGTGCTGGAGCGGGCGGCCGAACGGGTGCCGCTGCTGCTCGTCGAGCAGAACCTCGCCGTCGTGCGCCGCCTGGCCACGGACGCGGTCGTGCTGGACGCCGGGCGCACCGTGCACACCGGCGGTGCGGCAGAACTGCTCGCCGACCGGGAACTGACCACCGCGCTGCTCGGCGTCGGCGCCCGCCCCGCGGCCCCGGGGACGGTCGCGGGTACGGGTGTGGACGCCGGCGCGGGAACGGGCGCGGATACGGGTCCGGCCACCACCACCGAGAACGGAGGAGCCGCCTGATGGACACCTTCGTCCTGCTGACCCTCACCGGGCTCGGGCTCGGCGCCCTGTACTTCCTCATCGCCTCCGGGCTCGCCCTGATCTTCGGGCTCATGGACGTGCTCAACTTCGCCCACGGCGCCTTCCTCACCGTCGCCGCGTACACCGCCTGGCACACCGCCGACGCGGTGCCGGGCGTCGGCGGCCTGCTGCTGGCCGCCCTCGTCGGCACCGCGACCGGCCTGCTGCTGGCCGTCGTCGTCGAGTTCGTGCTCATCCGGCGGCTGTACGGGCGGCCCAAGGAGCAGATCCTCGTCACCGTCGGCCTGTCCCTGGCCGTCCCGGCGGCGGTGCAGACCCTCGCCGGGGCCGACGCCCGCGTCTTCCCCGTGCCCGAGTCGCTGTCCGGCACCGTCGGAGTGCTCGGCGCGCAGGTCCCGGTGAACCGGTTCGCGCTGATCGGCGTGGCGCTGGCCGTCCTCGTCGGCGTCCGGCTGTTCCTCTCCCGCACCCGCTACGGGCTCATCGTGCGGGCCGGGGTGGAGGACCGGGCCATGGTCACCGCGCTCGGCATCGACGTGACGCGGGCCTTCACCGTCGTCTTCGCCCTCGGCGGGGCGCTCGCCGGGCTCGCGGGCGTGCTCGGCGGGCTGTACTTCGGCTCGCTCTCGCCGCACCAGGGCACCAGTCTGCTGGTGTTCGCCTTCGTCGTCGTCATCATCGGCGGGCTCGGCTCCATCACCGGCGTCGCGCTCTCCGCGCTCGCCGTCGGGCTCACCCAGCAGTACGCCAACTACTACGCGGGCGGCTACGGCGACCTGGCCGTCGTGGTGCTGCTCGCCGCCGTGGTGCTGGCCCGCCCGGTGCCCGGCGCGCCCTCGGCGGCGCAGCGGCTGCGCCGCCTGCTGACCCCCGCCCGGCCGCTCACCCCGGCCGGAGCCGCACGGACCGAGGGAGGTCCCGCATGACGGTCACGTCCGCTCCCGGCCACGTGCCGCCCCGCACCGGGGAACCGCGCGGGACCGCGCCCCGGCGGTGGCGGCCCCGGGCCGCCGCCGTGCCCGCGGCGGTGCTCCTGGTACTCGCCCTGCTGCCCTACTCGGCGGTGGAGGTGCCGTTCCTGCTGGACGGCCCCGTCAACGCGCCCGGCTCGCTCCAGCTGTTCGCGCTGTGCCTGGTCTTCGCCGGGTTCGCCCTCGGCTACGACCTCATGTTCGGACGCACCGGGCTGCTCTCCTTCGGGCACGCCCTCTACATCGCGGGCGGCGCCTACGGCACGCAGCTCGCCATGACGGAACTGGGGCTGACCCTCGTCCCCGCCGCCCTGCTCATCCTCGTGCTGGGCACCGTGGCCGCCGTCGTGCTGGGCGCCATCTCGCTGCGCACCCTCGCGCTCGGCGGCATCGGCTTCGCCATGGTGACCCTCGCCTTCGCGCAGGCCGGTTCCATCCTCGTCGGCCGCAACCCCGGCGGGCTGACCGGCGGGGAGGAGGGGCTGCCCCTGCACACCGCGGGCGTGCCGGAGGCGTTCGTCGGCGTCGCCCACACCGTCAACGTCTACTGGCTGGCCCTCGGCTACCTGGCGGTCGTCGCGGCGGTGGTGTGGTGGACGACGTCCCGCCCGGTCGGCCGGGTGTGGCAGGCCGTCCGGGACAACGAGCAGCGGGTCGCGGTGCTGGGCCGCGACCCGTTCCGCTACAAGCTGGGCGCCTTCGTGCTGGCCTCCGCGCTCGCCGTGCTGGGCGGCTCCGTGCACCTGGTCGTCACCGCGGGCGCCACCCCGCACACCAGTACGCCGCAGTTCACCCTCACGCTGCTGGTGATGGTGGTGCTCGGCGGCAGCGGCACCCGCTGGGGGCCGGTCGTCGGCGGCGCGCTCTTCGCCTACCTCGACCAGCGGCTCGCCGCCTTCGCCGACGTCGCGGAGCCGCTGCTCATCCTGGGCACCCTGTTCGTGCTGGCCGTCTACGCCGCCCCGGGCGGGCTGGCGTCGCTGCGGCTGCGCCGCGTGAGGAGGACCGCGTGAGCGGCACCGTGGAGGGCGTCGTGCCCGTGCGGGGCGGGGGTCTGGCCGTCACGCACTGGCCCGCCGCGCCGCAGGCGCCCGCCGTCCCGGGGGCGCCCGTCCCCGGCACGCCCGTCATCGCCCTGCACGGCATCACCGCGAACGGGCTGACGTTCGCCGCCGTCGCGGACGCGCTCGGGCGGGAGGCACCGCTGTACGCGCCCGACCTGCGCGGCCGGGCGGGCAGCGCCCACCTGCCCGGCCCCTACGGGCTGGCCGCCCACGTGGCGGACGTGCTCGACCTGCTGACGCACCTCGGCCGGGAGCGGGCGGTGCTGCTCGGGCACTCCATGGGCGCCTTCGTCGCGGCGCTGGCCGCCGCCCGCCACCCGGACCGGTTCCCGCACGTCGTGCTCGTCGACGGCGGCCTCGGCTTCCCGCCGCCGCCGGGCACCGGCGTCGACGCGCTGCTGGAGGCCGTCATCGGTCCGGCCATGCGCCGCCTGCGGATGACGTTCCCCGACCGGGACGCCTACCGGGCGTTCTTCCGCGCCCACCCCGCGCTCGCCGCCCACTGGGGCGGCGCGGTGCGGGCGTACGTGGACCGGGACCTCACCGGCACGCCGCCAAAGCTGCGCAGCAGTTGCGTGCTGGAGGCGGTCCGGGCCGACGGGGCGGACGTGCTGGGCGACCCGGAGACGCTGGCCGCCCTGCACCGCCCGGAGGTCCGGGCCACCCTCCTGTGGGCCGAACGCGGCCTCATGGACGAGCCGCAGGGCCTCTACGACGCGTCCCGCGTCGCCGCCGCCGCGCTCGACCCGGGCCGCGTCACCACCCGGCGTGTGCCCGGCACCAACCACTACTCGGTCCTGTTCGCCCCGGCCGCCGTGTCCGCCGTCGCGGACGCCGTCCGGGCGGCGCTGCGGACCCGGGCCGTCACTTCGTGAGGAGGAACGGTGCCTCGGCGGAGTCGGGTTCGCCGATGGTGAAGGTGACGTAGGCGGTGTCGCCGGGCGCCAGCGAGTGGTCCGTCTCGACCTCCGTCCACAGGCCCCCGGTCGTGCCGGGGCCGATATTGGGGTTACCTTCGGGCCGACCGCCGTGGGTGGGCGCGCTCCATGCACACCGGAGGCGTTCCGCGCCGAGCGGATGACGTGGTAGCCCGCCGACGGCCAGTTCCGGCAGGGGTGGGAAGGGCCATGGCCGGGGGTCCCTTCGGTCTCATGGGCTGCCCGGTCCGACGGCCGGGCGTGACGGCCGTGTGCCGTCAGGGGGAGCATGCCGATTCCGGCGCGACGTATGCCTGTTTTCGACTGGTTGGCGAAGTGGTGCGGGGTGGAGCGTCCGGGCAAGGGCCACCCCCGTCCCGGCCCGGGGCGGGCGCCCGCGTCCCGGCGGCGCAAGCTCCCCGGCGGGCGTGGGCTTTCCGGCGGGCATGGCCTTCCCGGCGGACGCGTGCGCGGTCGGCAGGCCGTGGCGGCCCGTCACCGGTGAGCGCGCCGTGGCAGGCCGCCACAGCGCGACCGGCAAGTATGGGCAGCCGCCACATCGGGCGCGGCCCGCACCGTGCCTAGCCTGCGGGCATGACGCCACACTCCGTCACCCTCGATCTCGGCGGGCGCACGGCGCTCGTCACCGGTGCCGCCAGCGGGATCGGGCGGGCCTGCGCCCTGCGGCTGGCGGCCGCCGGGGCCGCGGTGCGCGCCGTGGACCGCGACCGGGCCGGGCTGGACGCGCTCGCCGGGGCGCACCCGGCCGTGGAACCCGTCCCGCTGGACCTCACCGACCTCGACGCCGCCGAGCGGGCCGCCGCCGGGGCGGACGTCCTCGTCAACAACGCCGGGTTCCAGGTGGTGCGCCCGCTGGAGGAGTTCCCGCCGGACGCGTTCCACGCGCTGCTCACCGTCATGCTGGAGGCGCCGTTCCGGCTCATCCGGGGCGCGCTGCCGCACATGTACGCGCGGGGCTGGGGACGCATCGTGAACGTCTCCTCCGTGCACGGGCTGCGGGCCTCCGCCTACAAGTCGGCGTACGTCTGCGCCAAGCACGGCCTGGAGGGGCTGTCCAAGGTGGCGGCGCTGGAGGGCGCGCCGCACGGCGTGACCTCGAACTGCGTGTGCCCCGCCTACGTCCGCACCCCCCTGGTCGAGAAGCAGATCGCCGACCAGGCCGCGGCCCACGGCATTCCGGAGGAACGGGTCGTCACGGACGTCATGCTGGCCGACTCCGCGCTGAAGCGGCTGATCGAACCGGAGGAGGTCGCGGAGGCCGTGGCGTACCTGTGCGCCCCCCAGGCGTCGGCGATCACGGGCAGCTCCCTCCCGTTGGACGGTGGCTGGACGGCACACTGACGCCCATGCCAGACGAGTCAGTCCAGCCACACCAGTCAGATCAGGCCACCCCCGTCCCGCCTGACGCGTCCCGCCCCCCCACGGCACCCGACGACGGCGCCCGGCACGACCCGGTGCAGGCGCCCGCCCCGCCGCACAGCGCCCACGCCTACCTCCAGCTCCTCGTGAACGGCGCGCCCGCCGAGGCGTTCGACGGCCCCGCCACCCCCGAACGGCTGCTCGCCCTGCGGCTCCGCGACGAACTGGCGGACCGGCGGCGCCGCGAGGCCGAACTGACCGCCCTCATCGAAACCGCGCACGACCTGGCGGGACTGCGCGACCTCGACGCCGTCCTGCGCGCCATCGTCCAGCGCGCCCGCTCCCTCCTGGGCACGGAGGTCGCCTACCTGACGCTCACCGACCCCGAGCGCGGCGACACCTACATGCGGGTCACCGAGGGCTCCGTCTCCGCACGGTTCCAGCAGCTCAGGCTCGGCATGGGCGAGGGCCTCGGCGGCCTCGTCGCGCAGACCGCCCGCCCCTACGTCACCGACGACTACTTCCGCGACACCCGTTTCGAGCACACCGGCCCCATCGACGACGGCGTGCGCGAGGAAGGGCTCGTGGCCATCCTCGGCGTGCCGCTCGCCCTGGGCGGCGAGGTCATCGGCGTCATCTACGCCGCCGACCGCCGCGCACGGGTCTTCGAACGGGAGCAGATCGCCCTGCTCGCGTCCTTCGCCGCGCACGCCGCCGTCGCCATCGACACGGCACGGCTCATCGCCGAGACCCGCAGCGCGCTCGCGGAGCTGAGCGCCACGCACGAGACGATCGAACGGGCCGGCGAGGTGCACGACCGGCTCACCGCGCTCGTCCTGCGCGGCGGCGGCGTGCACGACGTGGCCGCCGCCCTCGCCCAGGTCCTCGGCGGCACCGTGGAGTTCACCGAACCGCAGGAGGCCCCCGGGGCGGTGGAGCGCTCCGCCCGCGACGGCTACGCGGTGCGCGAGGGGGACACCTGGGTCGCGGCCGTCGCGGCCGGCGGCGAACTGCTGGGCGCGCTCCTCCTGCGCGGACAGCCGGACCTCGACCCGGTGGACCAGCGCACCCTGGAACGCGCCGCCACGGTCACCTCCCTGCTCCAGCTCGCCCGCCGCTCGGCGGCCGAGGCCGAGCAGCGGGTGCGCGGCGAACTGCTGGACGACCTGCTGGACGCGCCCGAGCGCAGCCCCGCCCTGCTGCGGCAGCGCGCCGCCCGGCTCGGCGCCGACCTGGACACCCCGCACGTCGTGCTCGCCGCCCGGAGCGAGTGCGCCGAAGCGGCCAGCGGACGCCAGCGGCTGTGGTCGGCCGCCTCCCACCTGGCCGCCACCGCGCACGGCCTGGCCGCCGCCCGGGATGGCGGAACGGTTCTCCTGCTGCCGCTGGCCGAAGGCCAGGACGCGGGCGCGCTCGCCCGAAGAACCGCCGCCCAGCTCGGCTCGGCGGTGCACGCGCCGGTCACCGTCGGCGCCTCCGCCACCGTGCGGGCCCCCGGAGGCGTCGCCGCCGGATACGCGGAGGCGCTGCGCTGCGCGGACGCGCTGCGGCTGCTGGGCCGTCGCGGACAGGGCGCCGCCGCCGAGGACTTCGGCTTCCTCGGCATGCTGCTCGCCGACTCCCGCGACGTCGCCGGGTTCGTGGAACGCACCCTCGGCCCGGTGCTGGAGTACGACCGGCGCCGGGGCACCGGCCTCGTCACCACGCTGGACGCCTACTTCGACAGCGGCATGAGCCCGGTGCGGGCCAAGGACGCCCTGCACGTCCACGTCAACACCGTCGCCCAGCGGCTGGACCGGGTGGCCCGGCTGCTGGGCGACGACTGGCAGTCCCCGGAGCGCGTGCTGGAGGTGCAGCTAGCGCTGCGGCTGCACCGGCTCGCCGGGGCCTTCGACGGCTGACCCGTCCACCGCACGCCCGGCCTCCGCGCCGACGTCGCCCAGGTCCCGCATCCGGGTCTCCCGGGCACACGCCAGCGCCACCACCGTCAGCACGGCGGCGGCGATGACGTACAGGGCGATCGGCGTGGAGCTGCCGTGGCCGGCCAGCAGCGCCGTGGCGATCATCGGCGCGGGCGCCCCGGCGGCCACCGAGGAGAACTGCGCGCCGATCGAGGCACCCGAATACCGCATCCGGGTGGCGAACAGCTCGGCGAAGAACGCGGCCTGCGGCGCGTACATGGCACCGTGCAGGACGAGGCCGACCGTCACCGCGAGCAGCACCGCCCCGAAGTGCCCGGTGTCCAGGAGCGCGAAGAACGGGAACATCCACAGGCCCACCCCGGCCGCGCCCACCAGGTACACCGGGCGGCGTCCCAGCCGGTCGGACAGGGCGCCCCACAGCGGGATCACGGCGAAGTGCACGGCCGAGGCGACCAGGACGGCGTTCAGCGCCGTCTGCCGCGACAGGTCCAGCTCGTTGGTGACGTAGACCAGGATGAACGCGGTGATGACGTAGTAGCTGATGTTCTCCGCCATGCGGCAGCCCATCGCCACGAGCACGTCCCGCCAGTGGTGCCGCACCACGCCCACCAGCGGCGCCCGCTCCGGCTCCCCGCCACCGCCCCGGCGGGACTCGGCGCGCGCCACGGCGGCACGGAACACCGGCGACTCGTCCACCGAGACCCGCACCCACAGCCCCACCACGACCAGCGCACCGGACAGCAGGAACGGCACCCGCCAGCCCCAGGACAGGAACGCGTCGTCGCTCAGCAGCGCCGTGAGCGCCGCCAGCACACCGGTCGCCAGGAGCTGCCCGGCCGGTGCGCCGGTCTGCGGCCACGACGCCCAGAAGCCGCGCCGCCGCGCGTCACCGTGCTCCGAGACGAGCAGCACCGCGCCGCCCCACTCGCCGCCCAGCGCGAAGCCCTGCACCAGCCGCAGCGCGGTCAGCAGCAGCGGAGCCACCGAGCCGATCGCGGCGTGCGTGGGCAGCAGCCCGATGGCGAACGTGGCCCCGCCCATCAGCAGGAGGCTGACCACCAGCAGCTTCTTGCGCCCGAGCCGGTCCCCGTAGTGGCCGAAGACCAGCGCGCCGACCGGCCGGGCGGCGAACCCGACCGCGTACGTCAGGAACGCCAGCAGCGTGCCCACCAGCGGATCGGAGTCGGGGAAGAACAACTGGTTGAACACCAGCGCCGCCGCGGCGCCGTAGAGGAAGAAGTCGTACCACTCGATGGTCGTGCCGATCAGGCTCGCCGCGACGACGCGCCTGAGGCTCGCGGACGTCGGGGGAGCGGCTGCTGCGGGGGCCATGGGCACCACTTCCGGACGAGGGACGGCAACGGTGTCGGCACACCGTAGGGAGGGCCGCGCCACCGGCCCATGTGGCGGGGCCCCACACTTCCGCCCCGCACCCCGCCCCCGCGCCCCACTTCCCCGCCCCGCCCCGGCAGCGCACCGGCCGCCCGGCGCCGCCCCGAAGAACCGCAGCGGGACGGCCGGGCGGCACGCATTAGGCTGAGAACCATGGCCGACGCGACGTACAAGCTGATCCTGCTCCGCCACGGCGAGAGCGAGTGGAACGCGAAGAACCTGTTCACCGGCTGGGTGGACGTCAACCTCACCGACAAGGGCGAGACGGAGGCGGTACGCGGCGGCGGGCTGCTCGCGGACGCCGGGCTGCTCCCCGACGTCGTGCACACCTCGGTGCAGAAGCGCGCCATCCGCACCGCGAACCTCGCCCTGGAGGCGTGCGACCGGCACTGGATTCCCGTCCACCGCTCCTGGCGGCTCAACGAGCGCCACTACGGCGCCCTCCAGGGCAAGGACAAGGCCCAGACCCTCGCCGAGTTCGGCGAGGAGCAGTTCATGCTGTGGCGCCGCTCCTTCGACACCCCGCCGCCGGAGCTGGCCGACGGCGCCGAGTGGTCCCAGAGCGGCGACCCCCGCTACTCCATGATCCCCTCGGAGCTGCGCCCGCGCACCGAGTGCCTCAAGGACGTCGTCCAGCGGATGCTGCCCTACTGGTACGACAGCATCGTCCCGGACCTCGTCACCGGCCGCACCGTCCTCGTCGCCGCCCACGGCAACAGCCTGCGCGCCCTGGTCAAGCACCTGGACGGCGTCTCCGACGAGGACATCGCGGGCCTCAACATCCCCACCGGCATCCCGCTCGCCTACGAGCTGGACGACTCCTTCCACCCGGTCAACCCCGGCGGCACCTACCTCGACCCGGAAGCCGCCAAGGCCGCCATCGAAGCCGTCAAGAACCAGGGCAAGAAGAAGTAGGTTGAGCGATCATGCCCCCCACCTGCGCAAACAGCGCGGATGGGGGGCATTTTCGTGCCCTGGAACCTCCCTGGAACCTCAGCCCCTGGGATCTTGTGGCCTGAGTGCCCTACCGAGAGCTTTCCGAGCCCGGTCCCGGCTGCTCGGCATGAGGTGCGCGTACACCTTCAGTGTCAGCCCCGGATCGGAGTGCCCGAGGTATTCCGCGAGGGCCTTGATGCTCTCCCCTGCGTCCAGAAGCACGGACGCGTAGAAGTGCCGGAGGGCGTGCATGCCGTGCTCGCGGGCGGCAGCGTGCTCGCGGCTCTTGGCCTTGGGGATGACCCCGGCCTTGGCGAGCGCGGGCTTCCAGTGGTCTTCGTTCAGTGACGTACGCCAGACGTGCCCACCGTTGGGGCCCGTGAAGATGAGCCGCCGGGTCACCGGCTGGCCGTTCGCCCGCATCCACGGGAGCTTGATCTCCACGGGCGGGAACCGCTTGATGTGCTCCTGTAGCGCCTCTGCCACGGGGTCGGGCAGAGGCACGTCACGGAGCTTGCCGCCCTTCGGCGGCGCGAACACGGCCTTGCTCAGGCTCAGCTTGAGTTGCTGCACCACGTGCAGGGTGCCGCTGTCGAAGTCGATGTCCTCGACGCACAGGCCGAGGATTTCGCCTTGCCGCAGGCCACATCCTGCGCCCAGGTCGACCATGGGTCGGAAGCGCTCGACCATGGCAGCTCGTACGGCGACGACGCGCTCAGGCTCCCAGGGAACGACGCGGCGCGCGCCCATGGCCGGCGGGGTCACCGTGCGAGAGTGGCAGGGGTTCCGGCGTAGGCATCCGTCCTCCACGGCGGCGGAGAGCACGGCGCGGACGTTGGAGAAGATGACGCGGGCGTACGAGCCGGACATGCCGGTCTCTTCGAGTTGTGTCACGAACTCGCGGATGTGGCTCGGCTGGAACGACCCGAGCTGACGCGCCCCGATGCGCGGGAAGGCGTGCAGCTTGAGCTGAGACTCCATCGACGCCCGGGTGTTGGGGTCGCCACTCTGACTCGCGAGCCACTTCTCCGCGAACTCCTGGAACGTCGTACGAGACGCGTTCGGGTCGATGTAGTCGCCGCGGGCCACGTCCGCTTGCATGGCGCTCAGCCACTGCTCGGCGAGGCGCTTCTGTCCGTCGGGGAAGGATTTGTTCTTTCGCTTGCCGTCGGGCGTGAGGTAGCGGGCCTGGTAGCGCATCCCCGTGCCGTAACGGTCGGTCTTGACGCGGACAGTCTTGCCGTCGGCGTCGGTGGTGGTCTTGATCCAGCGGTCGAAGATGTGGCCAGCCATGAGGGCTGTTCCCTTCTCTAGCGGTCGGTCCGTTGTCCGGCGGGGCTCGTCCGGCCCGTTTTTCGGGTGTGCTCGGGGACGGCTGCTAGGTGCTAGCCGCCTGGTCAGGGCGTGTCAGGAGTGCTAGTGGTCCTGCTAGACCTAGCGGGGAAAGGTGCTAGGTCTAGCTGGTCGCTGAGGTGCGGTCGGACCGTTCAGGGAGGCGGAGGCAGAGGGGGTCGGCTGGCTTCCTGAGGGGGCTTTCAGGGGTGCCGGGGGCGTGCCTCCCTGCCTCCCTGAGGGGGTGTCTGTGCTGGTCAGGTAGAGGGAGGCGGGGCAGGGAGGCGGTGAGGGAGTTCTCCCTGCCTCCCTCGACCGGCGGGCGGTGCCTCCCTGCGGTTCCCGGCGGTCGGCGGCGCCCGTTGGGGAGGCAGCGGCACGGGCTCCGGGAGGCTTCCAGGGGCCGTTTCCCGTGGTGTTCCGGCAGTGCCTCCCCGCCTCCCCGAAGCGGTGGTTGCACTGTTCAGTGGGGGGAGTTCGGGCCGGGGAGGTGGTCGGGGAGTTCTCCCCGCCTCCCCGGCCGGATGGGCGGTGCCTCCCCGCCGGGCGAGGGGGTCAGGCAGCGTCTTCGAGGGCGGCCCGTTCGGTCACCCACGCTTGGACGGCGGCCGGGTCGTAGCGCAGGTGCTTGCCGACGCGGAAGCCTGCCGGTCCGATGCGCTTGCGGCGCCACTGGTAGACGGTTTCAACGCTCGGGAGGCTGAACATGGTGACCAGGTCTTCAGGGGTGAGGTAGCGGTCCGGGAGGCCGCCGCGCAGGGTGGCGCGGGGGTCGTTCGGCTCGGTGGTGGCCATGGCGGTGGTGACTCCTCGTGTCCGTCGGGCGGTGCGTGGGAGTGGTGCCGGTTGCCGTCCTAGAGAGTTCGTGTATTTCAGCGTCCGCAGCGTCCTAGCGTCCGCACGGCCGTATTTGGGCTGTTCAGAGCGGGTGCGGGGTGTGGACGCTAGTGCGGACGCTGCGGACGCTGGACGGCTGTAGCGTCCGCAGTCTTGGACGTGTCCGGGCCGCTGGTATGCGGCCCGGCCCGGCGGTGTTCCGGCTACGTCAGGTCTGGTCAGACAGGGTTCTGCCCTGCCCCGTGGGGGCCACCTCCGGCCAGAGAGAGCCTTGGTCGGGTGCGGACGCTGACGGGTCGTCGTCGGGTGCGCGGGAGAGGATCAGCAGCTTGTGCCGGTGCCGGTCTCGGCTACGTTGCGTGTCATCGACCGTGATGCCGATGGACCGCAGCAGCGGAGCGAGCCGCTTGACGCGCCCGCCGGCGCGGGTGGCGTCCTTGGGCCAGGTCGGCGGCCGGACCAGGCCCGGCACGGGCAGCGCTTCGAGCAGCTGCGCGGCAGTGCCCTGCCAGGTGCCTGCCTGGTCGACCAGGGCGGCGATGGCCATGGCGAACGGGTCGCCTTCCAGCGCGTCCGTGGCGACGTTCGCCGACGTGGCGAGGTAGTCGTCCAGGGTGCGCCAGCCCTGCGTCTGGTCGACGGCCGCGAGCACGCGAGCGAAGTCGGCCATGCGCGGCATGGACTCCAGCCGCACCGACGGGAGCACGGCGAGCGCGCAGGCCAGCACATCGAACAGGGCCCCGAGCACGGCCGGACGGACCGCCTCAAAGGTGGCGTCCAACTCCTCCTCGGAACGGCGGTGATGGGAGTCGATGAGCTGCAAGTCGAGCAGCAGCACGCGTTCGGCCAGGTCCCCGGCGAGAGCTCCCGCGTCGATCGTGGTCATGGCCAGCACCCGCTTGAAGGTGAGGACCACCACGTCATCGTCGGTGTACAGGGCGCGGTCGACCACGCCGTCACCGGTCACCGCCTTGCACAGGGTGTCCGACAGCCACGGCGGGATCGTGCTCACGTTGTCCAGGCACAGCGCCCATGAGCTGAACGCCTGCCGGGACCACGCCTTCTCGTCCCGCGGCTGGCTGCGCTTGGCGGCCGGGGACGGGTCCACCAGGTTGATGAACATCTGCGCGGCCTTTGACTTGCCCGTGCCCTGCTCGCCCTTGCACACGATGGCCGGGTGCGGGATGTCGGGAATCCACGCGGCGACCAGCCACGCCACGAGCTGATGGAACGCGGACTCGTCCATGTTCAGCAGCGCGTGCAGCTTGGTCAGCCCGTCCCCGTCCAGTACCGGCACGGGCATCGGGGCCATGGCGCCGGAGCGGCGGAAGAGCACCGGCGAGCGGTCCACGACCTGCCAGCCGACACCGGAGACCACGACCGCGCGGCCGTCGGCGCTGCCGAGGTCGACCACGATCGCGCCGTCCGGTGCCCGCCCTACACGCAGGTTCACCGGCACGGGGTCGTGGTCCTCCGCAATGCCTTCGAGCACGGTCATGGCGTCCGCGAGCGCGGACTGTGAGGCCACCTCTCCCGGGTAGGCGTCCGCGAACCGTCGGGCCAGACGCTGCCTGAGCCCTGCCTTGCCCCGCAGCGGCACGGCGACGTTCGGGCCGTCCAGGGCGACCGCGTACGGGCGGCCGTCGGTGGACATCACGAACCGGTACGCCTCGCGTGCCATGGCCACGATCCGCGCGGCGGCCGGCGGCTGCTTGCCGCCCTCACCGCCCCCGCCGGGGGCGACCGGCCGACGGGTGTTCACGGTCCCGCCGCTCGTGTTCACGCCGTCGGTGGTCCTGTTCACGGGTCCGGTCGACTCGTTCACGGGCCTCGCCCGGCCGTTCACGGGTCGGGGCGATCCGTTCATCTGAGTGTTCACCTCGTTCACGCGGACACCGCCTCTCCAGTCGGGCCCGCACACGCCCGCACCGGTCGGGGCGCGTGCAGGCAGACGGGCCGTACGGCCCGCTGGACGGGGCGGTGCGGGGTCGATTCGTGCAGATGGGGGGTCGACCGTGCGCCGGTCGACTCGGCCGCTCCTACGGCCGTCAGTCGGGATGTGACGCCGGGTGTGACGCAGGCCGTCACGCTGGTCAGAGCCGTCTGGTGGGCGGCGGCAAGTCGGGCCAGTAGCGGCCACACGGTCGGGTCGACCACCGGGCGAGTCGGGTCGGCCCACGCCAGTAGGGCCAGGGCGAGCGAGAGCGGGAGTCGGTCGGCCTTGGCCTGGTTGCAGTCGGCGCAGGCCAGCATGAGCGACGTGACCGACCATGAACGCCACAGCGATTGCGGCGCGATGTGGTCGAGGGTGGCCTCACTCAGGTCGGTGAACGGGTGGCGGCAGTAGGCGCAGCGCTGCCCGTGTCGGCGCGCGAGCTGTTCCTTGCGCACGCGCCGCCGCGTCGAGTTGAGCGGGTGGCCGTGCCTCATGCCGCAACCGCCATGCGGTCGCTGGCCACGGTCTGCCCGGAAACGGTCACGCCGACCCAGGCGGTCATCCGGTTCTTCCCGGGCCCAGCCTGGCGGATGACGCCTTCCTTGCGCAGCTCGGAGAAGAGCGTCCGCCACTTGGCTGGGCTCTGAGGAACGGCGACCTTGTGCCGCGCAACCAGGTCGGCGGAGGTGAATGCGCGGCCCGTGGACGCCTCGCACAGAGCGGCGCGACGCGCGACGTCCTCCCACAGCTCCGCAGGGCCTTCCTGCATCACAGGCCGCAAGACAGCCATGGCCGCGTGCAGCCGGTTGAGCACGGTCCTCCGGCTCACGCCCATCACCGCCGCCGCTTCCACGGTCGAGAGCCCGTCA
The DNA here is from genome assembly GCF_036323765.1 of Streptomyces solitudinis. Classification (NCBI taxonomy): domain Bacteria; kingdom Bacillati; phylum Actinomycetota; class Actinomycetes; order Kitasatosporales; family Streptomycetaceae; genus Streptomyces; species Streptomyces solitudinis. Next base: position 478,603 of record NZ_JAZDCW010000005.1, on the reverse strand, counting down.
AGCGCGTGCAGAGTGAGCGCCTGACGCTCACTCGCCGGCAGCAGGTGAAGCAGGCGGCGAACCTCCGCGTACTGCACGACCGTCTCCTCCGGGCACGACAGCGCGTCCGTGGCAACCGCCTCGGGCATGGAAGGCGCCCCGTCGGTGTCGTCGGCCGGTCGGCTCAGCTCCTCGCACCGAACCCGGGCGTACCTCCAATGGTCGACGACCAGGCCCCGGGAGATGGTGGCCAGCCACGCGTACAGGCGGTCGTCGCGGGCCGGGTCCAAGGTGGGGAGGCACTTGCCCAGTCGAATGAACACCTCGCTGGCGATGTCCTCCGCCAGCGCGTGATCCGACAGGCGAGCGCTCAGCCGCCGGACCACCCAGGGGTGGTACTGCTCAAACAGCCTCCCCCACCGCTCCTTGTCAGCCTCAGAGAGAGCTGCGACCTGCGCTGCGCCGCGTTCCGTGACAGTTCCAGGCATGATGGATGTACCCCTTGAGGGTCAGGGAGCGGCTATCTGCTTGGCGGTGGAGGCCGCTCCTTGCTTTTCCTGGCGTGACCAGGACTTTTCGCGGAAATCGCTCCCTGCTGGGAGCGCCCGCTCACTGACTAGCTTGCACTAGTATGCTGTGGTGCACAACCCCCGTGGAGTGGTGTGCACTAGTTCGCTGTAGTGGGTACGCTCAGGGCATGACTGTCACAGGAGGGCCCAAGCCCAAAGCGGTGCAGGTCGCGGACGCGTTGCGCGAGGACATCAAGCGGATGAAGCCCGGTGACAAGCTCCCGTCACAGCGAGAGCTGATCGACCGCTTCGGGTACGCGAGCCAGACCATCCAAAACGGGCTGGCCGTGCTCCGGTCCGAGGGCCTAGTCGTGTCGGCCGGGAACCTCGGTAACTTCGTCGGTGACGGGACCGCTCCGCAAAACGACGTGCGCGACGAGATCAATGAAATCCGCTCCCTAATTCAGGCGTTGGCTGAACGGGTGGAAGCACTCGAAGAGCGCTCCACCGTGGGTGGTGCGTGATCTGCAACCAGCATGCGAGGAACGGAGCGTGTGGCGTAAGTGACACTGAGGGGGCGGATGCGTGAGCAGGGGACATGTCCGGTGTCACCTCGGTGTCCCCTTCCCTGTCCCCGGGGGCGAGGCGCAAGACTCAGCGGGTAGGCACTCGGAGGAGGACGTATGAGCGACGACAGGCCCGCGTGGGCGCGACGCATCGCGGCCGAGCGGGCGGCTCGCGAATGGTCCCAGCGAGACGCGGTGAAAGCTCTCCGGGCCCACGCGAAGGAAGAGCTCCCCGCAGATGACAGCCTGATCCGGCAGTGGAAGCGGTGGGAGTCCGGACAGATCCCCAACGAGTTCTATCGGCCGCTCATCGCGGCGGTGTTCGGCACCGTGACGCACGCTCTTTTTCCCGCGCCGGCGCGTCGGGATGGGGACAAGGAAATCCTGGCCGCGAGCGGTATGGAGACGCTGGAGATCGTGAGCCGCCTCAACCGGTCCGACGTTGACGCGGCCACGCTTGATGCGCTGCGAATCACTACGGACCGGCTCTGCTCGGAGTACCCGTTCATGCCGAGCGAACAACTCCTCATCGAGGGGCGACAGTGGTTGCGTCGCGTTGTAGAGCTGCACTCGAAGAGCCTCACGCTCTCGCAGCACCGCGAGGTGCTAGCCCTGTCCGGCTGGCTCGCGCTCCTTGTCGGGTGCGTGGAGTACGACACGGGCGCCCGGCACGCTGCCGAGTCGACGCGGCAGGCGGCGCTATCGCTGGCAACCGAGGCGGACCATGCGGAAATCGCCGGATGGGCGCACGAGATGCGAGCCTGGTTCGCGCTCACCACGGGGGACTATCGCGGGGTCATCGCGGCGGCGCAGGCCGGAACCGAGCTGGCTGGGCATCAGGGTGTAGCCGTGCAGCTTGCCGCGCAGGAGGCCAAGGCGTGGGCCCGACTCGGGGACCGGCGGCGAGTTGAGGTGGCGCTCGACAGGGGACGCAACCTGCTTGAAGGCATGCCGCACCCAGAGAACTTGGACAACCACTTCGTAGTGGACCCGGCGAAGTTCGACTTCTACTCGATGGACTGCTACCGCCTGGTCGGAGAGGACAAGCTGGCCCGGACGCTAGCCGAGGAAGTTTTGCGGGCGGGGACGGACTTCGACGGCATGGAGCGCTCACCCATGCGCAACGCGGAAGCACGCGTCACGCTCGGTGTGACAGCCGCGCGGGAAGGCGACCTTGAGCAGGCACTGATCATGGGGGAGCGCGCCCTCGAAGGGGACCGCCGGTCGGTCCCATCGCTGATCATGACGAGTCGAGAGTTGGCGGCCGAGGTGCGGCGCCGGTACGCATCCGAGCCCGCCGCTCAGGGCTACCTCGCTCACCTGCACGAGCTGGGACAGGCGGCGCCCGGCTTTCTGCCCCAGCAATAGAAGGAACGGCCTACGGCCGCACGACCCTTGGCAGCTCGCTGCGCTCGCGCGCGACGGCCGTCGGAGCTCCCGAGCACCGTCGCGCGCTCCCGGCGAGTTCGTTGCGACAGACGAAGAGACCACCCCCGCCGCCAGGGGTGGTCTCTTCCGCATTCCGGAGGGCTCAGTGTCCGCAGCGTCCGCACCCTCCCTCTTCTAAGAGCGGCCCTGACCTGCAGAAACACGCTCTTAGTGGCAGAGGGTGACCGGACGCTGCAGACACTAGCGGACGCTAAACATTTTGTTTAGCGTCCACAGGAACAGTGCAGGTCAGACGGGGCGAGCGATGCCCGGCGGACGCTGCGGACGCTATCTTCCCTCAACTCTCTAGTAAGAGAGTGAAGGACGGCTCTTCAGGGGGCGCGGCACGAACGACCGCCCCCCTACTGAAGAGCCGAGGTGAGCCGCGCAGAACGGAACAGGCCCGACGACGCTCACCCAAGCCTGCCGTCCGCCGCTTGGAAGGTCCCCAGGACGGCATTCCAGGCGGGGGCGAGTCGGCCCCTGGATTGCCGTCCTCGCGTCCACAAGCAAGAGGAGCACCACCGGGCGAGGCGTGCTTCTCTTGCTTGTGCGCGCGGTCGTTACGCCGGGTCGCCATCCCGCCCGATTTGCGGCGGTTGATGCCGCCGGTTGTGGCGACAGCACCGGTTGACCCCTGCAACTGCCCTCTGACCTGCGGGTTTCCAAGTTGCTGCGGTTTCCGGGGAGGGGACCCTACGCGCACGCGCGCGTAGGAGGGGCGGAAACTGCCGTCGCACAGCGTCTCTGTGGGGTCATGGGCGGCCGTTCACGCCCCCGAGGGTTCCAGCCCCACGTAAGGGGGTCTAGGCGCCCTGAGGGGCGCCACGGCCTTTGCCCTGGCGGCGGTCGTCGCGCGAGCGCAGCGAGCTGCCAAGGGACGCGCGGCCGTAGGCCGTTCGTTCTTGCCCTTCCTCCGCCGGGCGCGCCGGCACCGCTGATGCCCTTGTCGCTTGTCGTGAAGAGAGAGGGCCGCACTGCGGGATGGCCCGGAACGGGCTTTGACCTGCGAGCCGACAAGCGACAAGACAAGCGACAAGCGGACCAGGCCCGTGGGTTAGCCCAGACACGGCGGCGGAAGGATGCTGATATGCCCAAGCCGAAGAGCTTCACCGCATGGTTGAAGACCCACACCGATCAGCGCAATGCCATTGGGGATCTCGCGCGGGACGTCTCCGCTGACCCCGACTGGCCCTCACGCAAGGGAAGGCAGGGCCAGCTTGACTACCTCGAAGAGCGCGGCGCCATCGACGCGGCTATCGAGACGCTCGAACGTGCCTGGACTCAATACGAGGCATACCAGGCCGCTCAGACAGATACCTGAGCAGTCGGGAAGCCGGAACCTGTCTGGAACCTCCGAGGTCAACAAGCAACGACAGACAACGACCACCAACAACCGACCGACCACAGGTCAGTTGAGGTGAGCGCCCCGCTGACCAGCCCCAAAAACCGGGCGGTCGAAACCCAGGGCAAGAAGAAGTAACCGCCCACGAGGAAGCCCCCTGCCCGCGCCGGCAGGGGGCTTTCCTGGCGTGCGGGGCAGGGCGCTCGGCAGGCCGGGCCAAGCTCGGGTTCAGGCGGCGTGCGGGGTGAAGGTGACGTGGGAGTCACCCTCGTCGATGGCCAGGTTCGAGGTGCCGTCCAGGGCCAAGGCCAGGCGGCGCAGCAGCGGGAGAGAGGGCACGGTGTCGCCGCCCTCCATCCGGGACACCTGAGGCTGCGTCATCGTGATGCATCAACTCCTCTTGCCCCGATCTCGGGGCGACCGGCCTGTCTGTGATCGACTGGCAGATTCTCCCCGCTTCCTCCGCCGCCGTCAGGAAGCCGCCGTCCCGGGGGCGCCTCCGGTCTGTCGGGGCAACACCGGCACATCGCCGCGGCGGGTGGTGGGTCAGGTGGTGGCCGGGTGGGGGTCGCGGCGGGTGGCCCGGCGGGCGAACAGGTAGGCGGCGCAGGCGGCGGGGACGTTCATCAGGACCCCGTACAGCGCCGGCGGTACCGCGATCGTGGCGTTGTCCAGCAGCGTGACGGCGACGGTGATGGCCAGGGCGCTGTTGTGGATGCCGATCTCCATGGCGGACGCGATCGACTGGGCGCGGCTGATGCCCAGCAGTTTCGGCACCCCGTAGCCGACGGCCAGGCTCATCACGCACAGCAGCAGCGTCGCGGAGCCGATGAGGAGCAGGTGGTCCCGCGCGCTGTCCCAGCCCTGCACCATGGCGGCGGCGACGACACCGGCGAGCACGGCGATCGAGGCGCGCTTGACCGGACGGCGCAGCTTCTCGGTGGCGACCGGGCGGCGGCGCCGGAGCAGCATGCCCAGCGCGACGGGCAGCAGGACCAGGGCGCAGACCTGGAGCATCTTCCCCGGCTGGAGGCCCAGGCCCGCGTCGTCGCCCATGAAGTGCGCGACGGACAGGTTGACGACGACCGGCAGCGTGACGATGGCCAGGACCGAGTTGACGGCGGTGAGGCTGATGTTCAACGCCACGTCACCCCCGGCGACGTGGCTGTAGAGGTTCGCCGTGGTGCCGCCGGGCGAGGCGGCGAGCAGCATCATGCCCACGGCCAGTTCCGGGGCGAGGCCGAGCGCGTGCACGAGGCCGAGGCACAGCAGCGGCAGGACGACCGTCTGGCAGGCCAGTGAGATGACGGCCGCACGGGGGACGGTGGCCACGCGTACGAAGTCCTGCACGGTGAGGGAGAGGCCGAGCCCGAACATGATGACCGCGAGGGCCGCGGGCAGGCCGATGGTGAAGACGGCAGAATCCATGGTCCTTCCAAGGGGACGGGAGCGCCACGCCGGGCGGAAACAGGCAGCCAGCATGGGTCACCGCGGCGGCGGCGGGAAGGGCGCCGCCGTCACTTCACCGCTGTCACGTCACTGCCGTCACTGCCGTCCCTGTTGACACTGCCGTCACTTCCGCGGCCGACAGTCCCGGCCGTCCCGGGAAGCCCGTCCGGGCCCAGGCGGGCGCAGCACGGTGCCCCGGCCCGCATCGCGGACCGGGGCACCGGGTTCTGCGCGGATTCCCGGGGTCAGCCGCAGCCGCCCCCGCACTGGCAGGAGCCGCCGGACTGGCACCCGCAACTGCACCCGGGACCGCAGCCGCACGACCGCAGCGGAGCCCCGGGGCGGTGGGAGCTGTGGAGATTCGTCACGTCCAGGATCTTTCGCGCCTTGCGCAACACGGCATTCCTCCTCGGACCGGTACGCCCAGGGAAGCCCCGGCCCGCCGGGCGCGTCAACGGCGCGCAGGGGCACGTGACGGCCCCGGGGCGGCGCGCCCGGAGCGCCGTGCGCGCCGGTGCCCGCCGTGCGCGCCTCAGCCCGCGGACGGCTTGTCGGCGGGTGCGTCGGCGGGCGTGTCGATGGCCGCGACGGCCGCCGCCGGGTCCAGCTCGTCGGCGTAGTCGCCGGTGACCAGGTACACCACGCGGCGGGCGACGGAGACGGCGTGATCGGCGAAGCGCTCGTAGTAGCGCCCGAGCAGCGTCACGTCCACGGCCGTCTCGATGCCGTGCCGCCAGCGGTCGTCGATCAGGTGCTGGAACAGCTTGCGGTGCAGGTCGTCGATCTGGTCGTCGTCCTGTTCGAGCTGGAGCGCCAGGTCGACGTCCTTGGTGACGATGATCTCCGCCGCCTTGGCCATCAGCCGCTGCGCGAGCTGGCCCATCTCCAGGAGCGTCGCCTGGAGCTCACGCGGGACGGCGGACTCGGGGAAGCGCAGCCGAGCCACCTTGGCGACGTGCTTCGCCAGGTCGCCCGACCGCTCCAGGTCGGCGCTCATCCGCAGTGAGGTGACGACGATCCGCAGGTCCGTGGCGACGGGCTGCTGGCGGGCCAGCAGCTGGATGGCCCGGGTCTCCAGGCCGCGCTGGAGGTCGTCCACCTTGTCGTCACCGGCGATGACACTCTCGGCGAGCTGGAGGTCCGCGTCGAGCATGGCCGTCGTGGCCCGGCCGATCGCGGAACCGACGAGCCGGGCCATATCGACCAGGCTGTCGCCGATCGCATCCAGCTCCTCGTGGTACGCGTCCCGCATGGCAGTCCTTCCCTCGCTCTTCGGCCTGGTGGTGCAGCGCGCAAGTGTTCCCACGCTTGTTCCCACGCTCTGGCGGGAAAACGTCGGAAGCGGCCCCGGCGCGTGAACCGGTATCGTCCTTCAAGTGAACTCTGGGAGTCTGCCCGGCGGGGCGCCGGTGAGACCTCCGACGGTGCGCGGAGCCCGTGGAGGATGCGCGGAGAGCACCGGAGTCCTTTGACCGTATCCTCCCCGAACGCGGCTTCCGGCGCGCGGGCAGTGAACCGGTGCCGACCTCACGGTGAACTCTGGGGGACGACTGTTCGAGTGGGGGCGGCTGGCCTGTGAGCGGCCTCCCGGGCCCGCTTAACCTGGGGGCATGGACGTGAACGCGGCGGTCGCCGCAGTGGCAGCGGTCGCCGGTGTGTGCACCGGCGCCATCGCCGTCCTCGCGTTCCGCTTCAGCGAACGCGAACAGGCCCGCCCCAGCCGGTCCTCCCTGCACACCGAGCCCGTCCTGCCCCCGGGGGTGGACACCGTGCTGTCGGTGCTGCGCTCCTCGGCCGTCGTCCTGGACGAGCAGGACGCCGTGGTGAAGGCCAGCTCGGCGGCGTACGCGCTCGGACTGGTGCGCGGCGGGCGGCTGGCGGTGGAGCCCATGCTCCAGATGGCGCGCGAGACGCGGCGGGACGGCGAGATACGGCAGGTCGAGCTGGACCTCGCCCGGCGCGGCAGAGGGGACGCCCTCGCGGTGTCCGCCCGTGTGGCGCCGCTGGGCTCCCGGCTGGTGCTGCTGCTGGTGGAGGACCTCACCGAGGCCCGCCGCATCGAGGCCATCCGCCGCGACTTCGTGGCCAACGTCAGCCACGAGCTGAAGACGCCGGTCGGCGCGCTGTCCCTGCTCTCCGAGGCCGTCATGGACGCCAGCGACGACCCGGAGGCCGTGGAGCGCTTCGCGGGACGCATGCAGATGGAGGCCACCCGGCTCACCAACCTCGTCCAGGAGCTGATCGACCTCTCCCGGGTGCAGAACGACAACCCGCTGGAGGACTCCGAGCCGGTCGCCGTCGAGCAGCTCGTGGGCGAGGCCATCGACCGGTGCCGGCAGGGCGCCGGGGCCAAGCAGATCACCATGGCCTCGGGCGGCGGCGAGGGGCTGTACATCTTCGGCCACCGCGGCCAGCTCGCGGCGGCGCTGGGCAACCTGGTCGAGAACGCCGTCAACTACTCCCCGCCGCGCACCCGCGTCGGGGTCGCCGCCCGCCGGGTGGCCGCACCCGGCGGCGACATGATCGAGATCGCGGTCACCGACCAGGGCATGGGCATCGCCGACAAGGACAAGGACCGGATCTTCGAGCGGTTCTACCGCGTCGACCCCGCCCGCTCCCGGGCCACCGGCGGCACCGGTCTCGGCCTCGCCATCGTCAAGCACGTCGCCGCCTCGCACGGCGGCGAGGTGACCGTGTGGAGCGCCGAGGGCCAGGGCTCCACCTTCACCCTCCGCCTCCCCGAGGCGGGCAGCGCCCGCGAGCGGGCCGAGGAGAGCCGCCGCAACCGCACCCGGCTCAGCGGCGCCCTCCAGGAGCCTTCCCGCTACGCCGACGACGGGGGTGCCGACGACGAGGCGGACGCGGTGGAGGCCGTCGAGCCGGTCGGCCCGGTCACGCCCCTGGCGTCCGACGACTACGGCACCACGGCCGCCTCCGGCCGCACCGCCCCCCACGGCACGGGCCGCCCCGCACCCCCCCACTCCTCTGACGGCCCCGAAGGCACCGTCAGGGGGCGGCCTTACGAGACCTTCACCCGTGAACCGCTCTCAGCCCCGGAGGTCCGACCGTGACCCGAGTGCTCGTCGTCGAGGACGAGGAATCGTTCAGCGACGCGCTGTCCTACATGCTCCGCAAGGAGGGCTTCGAGGTCGCCATCGCGGCGACCGGGCCCGACGGCCTGGACGAGTTCGAGCGCAACGGCGCCGATCTGGTCCTGCTCGACCTCATGCTGCCGGGCCTGCCCGGCACCGAGGTCTGCCGGCAGCTGCGCAGCCAGAGCAACGTCCCCGTCATCATGGTCACGGCGAAGGACAGCGAGATCGACAAGGTCGTCGGGCTGGAGATAGGGGCCGACGACTACGTCACCAAGCCGTTCTCCTCCCGCGAGCTGGTCGCCCGCATCCGCGCCGTGCTGCGCCGCCGGGGCGAGCCGGAGGAGGCCGCGCCCGCCGCCCTGGAGGCCGGGCCCGTCCGCATGGACGTGGACCGGCACGTGGTCACCGTCTCCGGCGGCAAGGTGGACCTGCCGCTCAAGGAGTTCGACCTGCTGGAGATGCTGCTGCGCAACGCGGGCCGCGTCCTCACCCGCATGCAGCTCATCGACCGGGTGTGGGGCGCGGACTACGTCGGCGACACCAAGACGCTCGACGTGCACGTCAAGCGGCTGCGCGCCAAGATCGAGCCGGACCCGGGCGCGCCGCGCTACCTGGTGACGGTGCGCGGCCTGGGCTACAAGTTCGAGCCCTGACGGACCGGGCTGCGGCGGTCCGGGCCGTGACGGTCCGGGCTGGGCGGGACGCGCGCCGCAGCCGCGCCACCCGTGACGACGGAGGACCCCCGGCCGGGCAGGGCCGGGGGTCCTCCGTCGTCGTGCGTGCTTCCGCTGCCGGGCCCGGTCCCGGACGCTGCCGTGCCGTCCGGCACGCCGCCCCGGCTCCGGCTCACCGCCGCCGCTGCGGGCGCGCGGGCCGCGGGGCCCGCGGCCCGTCGGGGAGGGCGGTGTCAGGCGGCGGGCGGCACCTCGTCCTGCCCGCCCTCGGTGCCGTCCCCGGCCTCCGTGCCCTCGGGGGTGCCCGACTCGGCGGTCCCGGGCTCCTCGGCGTCCGGCCCGGCCGTGTCCTCGCTGCCCGGCTCGCCCTCGGTACCGTCCTCCGGCTGCCCGGTGGCGTCCTCGCCGGTCGGTTCGGGGGAGGCGGCGGGGGTGGGGCCGAACTCGCCGTACGTCAGCATCGTCTCCGGGTAGACCAGCGGCCGCAGCTCGATGGAGCCGGTGGAGCTGAGCTGGAAGGTGACCGGCAGGGCCGCGCCGTCCGAGATGCCCTGCTGCCCGGCGTTCTCGACGACGGCCGACGCGTTGCCCTCGCCGCCCAGCATCAAGTGGCCACCGGCCGGGACGGTCAGCGTTCCGCCCTCGGCGGGGGACAGCTCCGCCCGCCCGGACCCGTCCCCGGTGGTGAACGTGACCGCCTGGAGCGTCTCGTCCTCGTCGCCGCCGTTGAAGATGAGTGCCGAGATGGCGGCGGGGCCCTCGCCGTCCTCGGTGGTGATGACGGAGACGTTCTGCAGCTTGATGTCGCCGACGGCCTCCGACGCGTTGTCCGGCCGGATCTGGTTCGTCTGCGCGTTCAGCCCCGCCCCGCACGCGGCCAGCGAGAGGGTCGAGAGCGCGATGGCGGCGGCGGTGACGCCGCGTCGAAGGCTGCTGCGGCTGCTGCTCACGGCGGCGCATCTCCTAGCGGTGAGTGATCGGTGCGGTGCGTGATCGGTCTGTCAGCGGCTCAGCGTACCGACACCGCCCACCGCCCCCGCACCCGACCCGCCCCGTGTGGCCCCGCCCGCGGCCCCGTCCGGGTGCCCGCCCGTGCGGACGCCCGCGTGGACGCCCGCGGGCCGCCGCCGCCCGCTCCCCGCCCGCGCGGTCCGCCCACGCCCGGACGGTCTGGTCCGGCCGCACCCGGTTGTGGGCTGGCCGGATTATCGCGCCGGGCCCCGGCGGGGATTCCCCGCAGCGAATGCGCGTGGCGTGGGAATTGATCTCCAGGAGTGTTCGCGGGTGCGTTGCACGGGGCGCCGGAGCACCGTGCTGATCAATTAGTCACGGCCGAACGGGCGACACCAATAATTCCGGCAAAACGGACATCGATGCAGGTCTTCCGGTGTGCGGGTGCCTGGTTTCCGGGCGCGGTGGGACCGGCCCCCACCTGCGAATACCCGCTTGCGCAGACGGTGCGCAGCACGATATGGGCAGTGTTGTCAAGCCCCGAGATGTGCCCTGACCTGCGAAAACGCCATTCGGGACGACCCGCTCTCGTGCTATCCTGGATAGCCACGGAAGGGGTACCTGTCACATGACGTTCAAGGTTGGCGACACCGTGGTCTATCCCCATCACGGGGCCGCGCTGATCGAGGCCATCGAAACTCGTCAGATCAAAGGCGTGGACAAGACCTACTTGGTTCTGAAGGTCGCCCAGGGCGACCTCGAAGTTCGTGTGCCGGCGGAAAACGCCGAGCTGGTCGGCGTGCGTGACGTGGTCGGCCAGGACGGGTTGGACCGGGTCTTCGAGGTGCTGCGCGCGCCGTATGCCGAGGAGCCCACCAACTGGTCGCGCCGCTACAAGGCAAACCTGGAAAAGCTCGCCTCCGGCGACGTCATCAAGGTGGCGGAGGTCGTCCGCGACCTGTGGCGCCGTGAGCGTGAGCGCGGTCTTTCCGCCGGTGAGAAGCGGATGCTCGCCAAGGCGCGGCAGATCCTGGTGAGCGAGCTGGCTCTCGCGGAGAAGACCAACGAGGACAAGGCGGAGGCCCTGCTCGACGAGGTCCTGGCGTCCTGAGTGAACCCGGCGTCCTGAGCCCCGCAGAGATGCCGGCCGCCCGGAGTACCGGAGCCGCCCGGCCGGGGAGACCCGGCTGGAGGGAGCCCGGCCGGGGAGAAGCGGAGCGCCGCCCCATGATCCCGGACGCCGTCGACACCGACGCGTGAAATGCCGCGGTGCCCGAGCGGTGGCCCTCACGGGCCGCCCTCCGGGTGCTGCGGCATCTGCGCTGTCCACCGCCGCCCGCCGGCGCCGTGGGCGTCCGCGTACAGCCGTGGTCGTATGGAGGCATGCCGGGCTCGGGCAGCCGGTTCGATCGGTTGTCACGGAAGGGACCGACCGAGGTCTCGCGCCCGGCACGCTGTGTGCCATACCCACCTCAGCCGAGGACACAAACCTGAACGTGCAACCTATGTCCGACGATCAGGCCGCGCGCCCGGGCACGGCCCCGGGCCCCGCCGTGGCCGGAACCACCCGTACCCGGACCGCCGCCGTCATTCCCGCCGCCGGGCGCGGCGTACGGCTCGGGCCCGGCGCGCCCAAGGCGCTGCGCGCCCTGGGCGGCACGCCGATGCTCGTCCACGCCGTCCGCGCCATGGCCCGCGCGCGCGACGTCACGCTCGTCGTGGTCGTCGCCCCGCCGGACGACGCCGCCGGGGTCCGGCACCTGCTGGACGCCCACCCGCTGCCCGCGTCCGCCCCCGTGGGCGCGGCGGACGTCGTCGTCGTCCCCGGCGGCCCGACCCGCCAGGACTCCGTCCGGCTCGGCCTCGCGGCGCTGCCCGAGGACGTCGGCGTCGTCCTGGTCCACGACGCCGCCCGGCCGCTGGTGCCCGCCGACACGGTGGACGCCGTCATCGCCGCCGTGCGCGCCGGGGCGCCCGCCGTCGTCCCGGCGCTGCCCGTGCCGGACACCGTCAAGCAGGTGGAGCCGCGCGGCGGCGGCGAGCCGGAGCCCGTGACCGGCACCCCGGACCGCTCGCGGCTGCGCGCCGTGCAGACGCCGCAGGGCTTCGACCGCGCCGTGCTGGCCGAGGCCCACGAGCGCATCGCCTGCGAGGGCGAGGGCGCCACCGACGACGCCGGTCTGGTGGAGCGGCTGGGCAAGCCCGTCGTGGTCGTGCCGGGACACGAGGAGGCGTTCAAGATCACCCGGCCCCTGGACCTCGTCCTGGCCGAGGCCGTGCTCCGCCGGAGGGCCAAGGATGGCTACTGACGCGCCCGTGCCGCCCGCATCGACCGTGCCGCCCACGCCGCCCGTGCTGCCGCGCGTCGGCATCGGCACGGACGTGCACGCCTTCGAGCCCGGCCGCGAGCTGTGGTGCGCGGGGCTGCTGTGGGACGCGGCGGAGTCCGGCGGCCACGGGCTGGCCGGGCACTCCGACGGCGACGTGGCGGCGCACGCCGCCTGCGACGCCCTGTTCTCCGCCGCCGGACTCGGTGACCTCGGCGCCCACTTCGGCACCGCGCGCCCCGAGTGGTCCGGTGCCTCCGGGGTCACCCTGCTGGCGGAGGCCGCCCGCATCGTCCGCGCCGAGGGCTTCGCCGTCGGCAACGTGGCGATCCAGGTCGTCGGCGTCCGGCCGAAGATCGGCAGGCGGCGGGCGGAGGCGCAGCGTGCCCTGTCGGACGCGGTCGGCGCGCCCGTCTCGGTCTCCGGCACGACGACGGACGGCCTCGGCCTCACCGGGCGCGGCGAGGGCCTCGCCGCCCTCGCCACCGCCCTGCTGTTCCGGGCCTGAGACGCCCGCACCGCACCGCCGCGCACGGGTGCCCCCCCCGCCGGGAGGCACGCGGCGCGGCGGTACCGCCGGACGCCGCGCACGGGCGGCTTCTCCGGTAGTTTCGGTTCCGGGTACGCGATCGCCGGACGAAGCACCAAAACCGGCGGGGGAACCGCTCGAAGAACCGCCGAGAGAAGGAGCACACCGTGGCAGCCGCTCTGTCCGACAACCTCAAGCAGCTCCTCGACGGCACGGTGTTCATCACCGTCGCCACCATCCAGCCCGACGGCAGGCCGCAGGTCTCCCCGGTGTGGGTGAAGCGGGACGGCGACGACCTGCTGTTCTCGACCACGGTGGGCCGCCGCAAGGAGAAGAACATGCGGCGCGACGCCCGGGTCAGCGTCGTCGTGCAGCCCGCCGACGCCCCCTACACCTACGCCGAGATCCGCGGCACGGTCGCCATGACGACCGAGGGCGGCCAGGAGCTGATCGACGAACTGTCCATGAAGTACGTCGGGAAGCCCTACGCCGAGTTCAACCCGGGCTCGGCCCAGGAGCCCGACCGGGTGGTGGTCCGCGTCACGCCGGAGAAGGTCGTCGGCATGGGCGACCTCGTCTGACGCCGTCCGGGGCACGGCCCGTGCGTGCGCGCGGGCCGTCCGGCGGGCCGTTTCCACTACCCTTGACGGGTGACTCTTCGCCTGTACGACACCAGCGCCCGGCAGATCCGTGACTTCACGCCCATCACCGAGGGCTGCGTCTCGATCTACCTGTGCGGTGCCACCGTGCAGGCCGCCCCGCACATCGGGCACATCCGCTCCGGGCTGAACTTCGACATCATGCGCCGCTGGTTCACCTACCGCGGCTACGACGTCACCTTCGTCCGGAACGTCACCGACATCGACGACAAGATCATCACCAAGGCCGCCGACCAGGGCCGCCCGTGGTGGGCCATCGGTTACGAGAACGAGCGGGCCTTCAACGACGGCTACCGGGCGCTCGGCTGCCTGCCGCCGACGTACGAGCCGCGCGCGACGGGCCACGTGCCCGAGATGACCGAGATGATGCGCGGCCTCATCGAGCGCGGTCACGCCTACGCGGCCGACGGGAACGTCTACTTCGACGTCCGCTCCTACGACCGCTACCTGGCCCTGTCCAACCAGGACCTCGACCACCTGCTCCAGCCCGCGGGCGAGGGCGAGACCGGCAAGCGCGACCCCCGCGACTTCGCCCTGTGGAAGGCCGTCAAGCCCGGCGAACCCTCCTGGGACACCCCCTGGGGGCGGGGCCGGCCCGGCTGGCACCTGGAGTGCTCGGCCATGGCCCACAAGTACCTCGGCCCCGCCTTCGACATCCACGGCGGCGGCGTGGACCTCGTCTTCCCGCACCACGAGAACGAGATCGCGCAGTCCGTCGCCTACGGGGACGACTTCGCCGCCTACTGGCTGCACAACGCCTGGGTGACGATGAGCGGCGAGAAGATGTCCAAGTCGCTGGGCAACTCCGTGCTCGTCTCGGAGATGGTCAAGCGGTGGCGGCCGATCGTCCTGCGCTACTACCTGGGCACCCCGCACTACCGGTCGATGATCGAGTACAGCGAGGACGCGCTGCGCGAGGCCGAGACGGCCTTCGCCCGCATCGAGGGCTTCATGCACCGGGCCGCCGAGCGCACCGGGTCCGTGGAGCCCGCCGCCGGCGTCCCGGCGGAGTTCGCCGCCGCCATGGACGAGGACTTCGGCGTGCCGCAGGCGCTCGCCGTCGTCCACACCACCGTCCGGCACGGCAACGCCGCCCTGACCGCCGGGGACAAGGACGCCACCGCCACCGCGCTGGCCGACCTGCGCGCCATGCTCGGCGTCCTCGGCCTCGACCCGCTCGACGCGCAGTGGGCCGCGGCCGGCGGTGACGACGGCGGGCAGCTCCACGGCGCCGTCGACTCCCTCGTCCGCCTCGTCCTGGACCAGCGCCAGGCCGCCCGCGCCCGCAAGGACTACGCGACGGCCGACGCCATCCGCGACGAACTCAAGCGCGCCGGGCTCGTCATCGAGGACACCGCGGAAGGCCCCCGCTGGGAGCTCGGCACGCCCTGACCGCGCCCCCCCCGCGCCGCCCGCCGGACGGAGCCCGGCACGGCACCTCCGGTGGCGCGGCGCACCCCACCAGACCCCATCGCACCGCAGTACGCAGAAAGAGGGACCCTCCCATGGCCGGCAACAGCCAGCGGCGCAACCGCCGCACGTCCAACAAGAAGGGCGCGCAGGTCGGCAGTGGCGGCCAGCGGCGCCGCGGCCTGGAAGGCAGGGGGCCCACGCCGCCCGCCGAGATGCGCAAGGGCCACCCGAAGCAGCGCGCCGCGCAGGCCCGCGCCCGCCGGGCGACCGGCCGGCCCGCGCCGCGCCGCGGCGGCGCCAAGGGAACGGCCGAACTCGTCGTCGGGCGCAACTCCGTCTACGAGGCGCTGCGCGACGGCGTGCCCGCCACCATGCTCTACGTCCAGCAGTACCTCGACAACGACGAGCGGGTGCGCGACGCGCTCCAGCTCGCGGGCGACCGGGGCGGCATCCACCTCATGGAGGCCCCCAAGCCCGAGCTGGACCGCATGACGAACGGGCTGAACCACCAGGGCCTCGTCCTCCAGGTGCCGCCGTACGACTACGCGCACCCCGAGGACCTGGCCGCCGCCGCCTTCGACGACGCCGAGGACCCGCTGATCGTCGCGCTCGACGGCGTCACCGACCCGCGCAACCTCGGCGCCGTCGTGCGGTCCGTCGCGGCCTTCGGGGGGCACGGCGTGGTCGTGCCCGAGCGCCGCGCCGCCGGGATGACGGCGGGCGCGTGGAAGACGTCCGCCGGTACCGCCGCCCGTACGCCGGTCGCCCGTGCCACGAACCTGACGCGGGCCCTCCAGGCGTACCAGAAGGCCGGGCTCATGGTCGTCGGGCTCGCGGCGGACGGGGAGGCCGAGATCAGCGATCTGGAGCTGCTGGACGGCCCGGTCGTCATCGTCATCGGCAGCGAGGGCAAGGGACTGTCCCGGCTCGTCAGCGAGGCGTGCGACCTGCGGGTGCGCATCCCGATGCCGGGCGGCGCCGAGTCGCTGAACGCCGGTGTGGCGGCCGGTGTCGCGCTGTACGAGGCGGCGCGCCGGCGCGGCTGACGCCCGGCCGAGGCGGCGCGCGGGCCGGGCCTCGCGGGCTTGACGGGTCGCGGACACATCGGCCCGGTCAAGGCAGTGTCTTAAGCGTCCGTCACTCGGTTAGATGAGTGTGGACACGAGAACACCCCGCACGCCCACCGGGGGAGCCCCGGGCGGTTTCTTCGACGATGAGCCGATCCTCAGCTCGGTGAAGGTGCCGAGCGACCCGGCGCAGGTCATCGTCAACAACGCGAGCTTCCGGGTGAAGCTCGCCACGCCGACGCCGCACAGCCGCGCGCTGGCCGACACCGCCCGCGTACCGGTCGTCCCCGCCCGCAGCCTTGTGCCGCTCGCCGGCGCCGTCCCGCTCGCCCGGCGCGGTGGCGCGGCGGGCGCAGGCGTGGCGGGCGCGTCGGGCGTGGCCGCCAGGCGGCGGACGCCCGTGGTGTGGAGCGGGCGCAGCGCCCCCGGCGACGTCGCGGCCACCTCGCTGCTGGACGCCGTCCGTCCCCGCGGTCTCACCGTCCCCGCGCGGTCGGCGGAGTCCGCGGCGGCGACCACGCAGGTGCTGCCCCGCGTCATCCCCGGCCGCGCCGGGCCGCCCACCGTCGTCGGACCGCGCGCGCCCGAGCCCGACGGTCACGGCCCCGGGGCGCCGGTCCGCCCCGCCGGGCGTCCGGACGACGCCCGCGACGAGCCGTTCGAGCCGTACGGCGACGGCCCGCGCGGCCACGGGCACCCGGAGCGGGACGAGGCGGCCGAACGCGCCCGGCACGCGTACTACCCGGGCCGCCGCATGAACCTCGGGGTCGTCCTGCTGCCGCTGCGGGTCTTCCTCGGCTTCATCTCCGTCTACGCGGGCATGGGCAAGCTCACGGACCCGGTCTACTTCGACGGCGGCGAGCGCGGCTCGATGGTCGCCTGGCTCGGTTCGCTCGAACCGTGGGCCATCGCCGCCCCGCTGCACGGCTTCGCCCTCGCGCACCCCGTCGCCGCCGGGCTGACCGTCGCGTTCCTCCAGGTGACCGTCGGCGTCCTCACCGTCTGCGGCCTGTGGCAGCGCGCCGCCGCGTCGCTCGGCGCGCTCCTGTCGGCGGCGCTGCTCGTGACCGTGAGCTGGCACACGGTCGCCGCCTACGACACCCCCGACATCATCTACCTCGCCGCGTGGTCGCCGCTCCTCATCGCCGGGGCGCCCGTCTACTCGCTGGACGCCCGCCTCGCCGGGGAGGCGTGGCGGCGGCTCGGGCCGCGCGCCCCGCTGGGGGAGCTGCGCCGCCGCGTCCTGCGCCGGGGCGCCGTCATGGCCGCCCTCGTGGCCGGGCTCACGCTGCTCGTCGGCTCGCTGCTCGGCAGCGCCGTGCGCTCCGCGCAGATCGCCACCGTCCCCGAGCCGGGCGAGCCGCTGCGCAACCACCTGCCGGGCTCGCCGCTGCCGCAGGACCCGGCCCGTCCCAGCCAGCGCGCCACCGCCGGGCCGACGGCGGGGGCCACCGCGGGCACCGGCGCCACGGCGGGCCCCACGCCGAGCCCCTCCGCGAGCGCCACGAGCGGCCAGAGCACCGGCACCGGTGGCGGCCCCGCGACCGGCGCCCCGGGCGGGGAGCAGACGGTGCAGGCGCCGGAGCCGCCGGCCGTGCCCGAGCCGCCCGCCCCGCCGCCCCCGGCGCCGCAGCCGAGCGTCGGCGGCACGACGGGCGGTTCCACCGGGGGCGAGCAGGACGGCTCCACGGGCGGTACCGGTGACACCGGTACCGAACCCGAGTCCGGGGCCACCGGTGACACGGACACCGGCCGGAACCCCCTGGGCGGCCTCCTGGGCTGACGCGCGCGGGGGGCGGCCGGAGCCGCCCGTACCGGACCGCCCCCTCGGGCCCGGTACGGGCGGCTCCGGCCGTCCGCGGACCATCCGCGTGCCCCCTGGGCCGGGGCCGCTCGCCGGGACGGCCGGACAGGCGGCCTCAGCGGGCGGACGGGCCGCGGTCCGGCCTCGGGGAACATCGGTACGGCGGTCATCGGTGAGAACGGTCATGGTCAGGGTGTGAGGGCGCTGACCCGGTTCTCGTACTCGCGGCGGTCCTTGCGTCGTGCCGGGACCGTTGGGAGGCCCTGCCGGAGGAGTTGACGCCTTTCCACTACTCGGTGATACCGTATAGCGGTACTCGGCACCACGCAGTACCGACCCGGGTTGAGGAGCATCCGCGATGGACGACCTGACGGAGATGCTGAAAGGCACGCTCGAAGGGTGCGTGCTCGAAATCATCGGCAGCGAGGAAACCTACGGGTACGCCATCACCCGCCGCCTGAACGAGCTCGGCTTCGCCGAGGTCATCGAGGGGACGGTGTACACCATCTTGCTGCGGCTGGAGAGAAACGGGCTCGTTCAGGTGAAGAAACGACCCTCCGGGGTTGGTCCGCCGCGCAAGTTCTACGCGCTCAACGACGCCGGACGCGAGGAACTCGCGAAGTTCTGGGCGAAATGGCAGTACCTCTCATCACGCATCGACAGACTCAAGGAGGGCGGGAGATGAACTTCTGGGAGAAGGTCACAGGCAGCGATCTCACCAGGGAATGGAAAGCGTTCGAGGCCCGGGCCGAAGTCCTGCCGGACGACTACCGGGCAGCGTGGGGGCAGATCATCGCCCACCTTCTCCCCCACGGGGACTTCACCGGTCGCAATCTGACACCGATTCTCGACTCCGCCATGGGGCTGCTGGAAGTAGCGGCGGCGGACGGCCAGAGCGTCCACGAGGTGCTCGGCGCGGACATCCGAGGCTTCTGCACCGCGCTGGCCGGCGGGGCGGGGGCCCGGACTTATCGCGACCAGTGGCGCGAGCAGTTGAACAGGAACGTCGCGAGGAAACTGAGCCGGCTGGGAGGCTGACGTGAGTATCCAGGACATCATCGAAGGCAAGAAACAGTGGCGGGCGCACGTGGCTCGGGTCAAGGCTCTCCCGCCGGACTACCAAATCGTCTACCAGGAGATGCAGAAGTACCTGTTCAAGGTCGGACCGGTCAGCCTGCCTGACGGGCCCCTGCTCCCCGGGATCGTCGACTTCTTCGAGGAGGGCGTCGCCACGGGCAAGGGGGTTGTGGAACTCATCGGGACCGACGTCGCCGCGTTCTGCGACGACCTGGTCAAGGGCTCCCCCACCTACGCGGACGTCTACCAGGCATCCGTCAGCGCGGAACCCGGCGCGGGCGAGAAGTGACGCCCCCGGCGATCACACACGGTGAGTTGTCGCGTCGCTCCAGTTGGCATGCCTCGTCACTCGGGAAATGTGAAGCCCAGCTCGCGGAGGCGGGGCAGGCAGGCTTCGAGGCACTGCTCCACGGACGCGGCATCGATACGCACGAGGATGTCGTCACGCGACGGGGCGCCACTGGCCACGAACGTCCAGGGCCTCCGCCTCTCTGCCATCCGCTCAGCATCAGCCTTGAACAACACGGTTATGCCCTGTTCGGCGAGCGCCTCCATGATCGCGGCAATGTCCACCAGTGACCCCTCCAGAAGTGGCTCGAACACACCACGGTGAACCTAACCGCACCTCAACATGCGGGCCTACCAGTCCCGGGGCCGCGGTCCGCCCGGCCGGGGGCGCGCGCCGCGCGGAGGTCCTCGGCGGCGGCTGCGAGGTCCTTGGGCGTGTCGATCGCGCGCCAGCAGGTGCCCTGGGGGAGGGGGAAGCCCGCGAGGCGGCCGTCCCTGGCCAGCTGCGGGAACGTGGTGCGCTCGTGGTCGCCGCGCTCCGGGAGGAGCCGGGTGAACTCCGGGGCGCACACGTAGACGCCCGCGTTGACCTCGTACGTCGTCGGCGGGGCCTCGACGAAGTCGGTGACCCGGCCGAAGCCGTCCGTGCGCACGGCGCCCCAGGGCAGGCGGGGCCGGGCCAGCGCGAGCGTCACCGTCGCGGCCCGCTCCGCGTGGAAGCCGGCCATGTCGCGCAGCGGGAACCGGGTCCAGACGTCACCGTTGGCGGCGTACCAGGGTTCCTCCGGGCGCGGCAGGGCGCGGGCCGCGTGGCGCAGTCCGCCGCCGCGGCCCAGCGGCTCCGGCTCGACGGCGGTCGTCACCCGCAGCGGCCCGGCGGCGCCGTGCGGCGGGTCCGTCGCGGCCAGCCACTCCTCCAGCACCGCTGCGAGGTGCCCGCAGGACACGACGACGTCGGTGACGCCTTCGTGTGCGAGCCAGGAAAGCTGGAAGCCGATGATCGGCGTCCCCGTGCCGGGGATCTCGATCATCGGCTTCGGCCGGTCGTCCGTGTGGGGCCGCAGGCGGGTGCCCTGGCCGCCGGCCAGGATCACCGCCTGCGTCGGCGGGTGGAGGCGCGGATCGTCTGCCATGGCCCGCACGGTAGCGGGGCACGGCCCGGGTCAGCGGGCGTCCGCCACGCCCGCCGCGAACGACGTGTCGCACACCGGGCGGGAGAACCGCTGCGCCCGGTGCGCCGCCCCGTACTTCTGGACGGCGGCCCGGCCCAGCGCCCGCGCGATGTCCACGCAGTGCCGCGCGAGGGAGGGTCGCTGCTCCACGGCCCGCTGGAGGCTGGTGAGCGCCTCGCCCGGGTCCTTCTCCCGGAGCTGGGCGACCAGCCGGTCCCGCAGCAGCTCGTGCGGGGCGCGCTCCGCCGTCGCCGGGCTGGACGCCCGTTCCGCGGACGCCGTGAGCACCTGGCTGTCGGTGGGCGGGCCGGCCCACGGGACACTGGCCACCGCGAGCGTCCCGGAGAGGACCAGGACGACCGGAAGGACAAGGGCGAGACTTCTGCCGATACGGCGCACTGCCTGATTCACTGGTGTCTTCCTCGCGAAGGGAGTCCCCCGGCACTGCCGGGGGTGGTCGGGCACCCCGCAGAAGGGGCCGCACCAGATGGTAGCGAGGAGTAGTGGCACGGAGACAATCGGTCACTCTGATGAGGGAATGATTCGTGGTTTCGCCGCCCTGCGTGTTGACGCCATTGCGGCAAAACGCCCGGAGGGGCCGGATGCGCTCGGCATCCGGCCCCTCCGGGCGTCTGCGCTGTGTCAGTCGCTGAGCCGCTCGCCCGAGGAGGTGGCGAACACGTGCGACTCGCCGCTGCGCGGCAGGACGTGGATCTCGGAGCCCTTCTCCGGCACCCCGCGCCCGTTGACGCGCACGACCAGCTCCTTGTCCTCGCCGCCGAGGCGGGCGGTGCCGTAGACGAAGGCGTCCGCGCCCAGCTCCTCGACCACGTTGACCGTGACCGCGAGGCCCGCGGGCTGGTCCTTGGCCAGGCCCTGGCCACTGCCGTCCACCAGGTCGAAGTGCTCGGGCCGGACGCCGACCGTCACCGTCTTGTCGCCCATGTCCGCGGCGCCGGCCACGGCCTCGCGCTCCACGGGCACCACGCTGTTGCCGAACATCACGCCGCCCTCGGTGATCGGCACCTCGACGAGGTTCATGGCCGGGGAGCCGATGAAGCCCGCGACGAACACGTTCGCCGGCTTGTCGTACATCTGCCGGGGCGAGTCCACCTGCTGGAGCAGCCCGTCCTTGAGCACCGCGACGCGGTCGCCCATGGTGAGCGCCTCGACCTGGTCGTGCGTGACGTACACCGTCGTCACGCCGAGCCGCCGCTGGAGGCTCGCGATCTGCGTACGCGTCTGCACGCGCAGCTTCGCGTCGAGGTTCGACAGCGGCTCGTCCATGAGGAAGACCTGCGGCTCCCGGACGATGGCGCGGCCCATGGCGACGCGCTGCCGCTGGCCGCCGGAGAGCGCCTTGGGCTTGCGCTCCAGGTACTCGGTGAGGTCCAGGATCTTCGCGGCGTCCTCGACCTTCTGCCGGATCTCCGCCTTCGGCACGCCCGCGATCTTCAGCGCGAAGCCCATGTTCTGGGCGACGGACATGTGCGGGTACAGCGCGTAGTTCTGGAACACCATGGCGATGTCCCGGTCCTTCGGCGGCAGGTGGGTGACGTCGCGGTCACCGATGCGGATCGCTCCGCCGTTGACGTCCTCCAGACCCGCGAGCATCCGCAGGGAGGTCGACTTGCCGCAACCGGAGGGACCGACGAGGACGAGGAACTCGCCGTCCTCGATCTCGATGTCGAGCTGGTCGACGGCGGGCTTCTCGCTGCCCGGGTAGACCCGGGTCGCCTTGTCGTACGTGACCGTGGCCATGCTGTTGTGTCTCCTTCACCGGCAGGAACGTGCCGGACGATCCGAGTGGAAGGGGGAGCGCTGCGAACATGCGAACGCCCGGTGACGTTAACCCGCCGACCACGTGTTTGTCAGTACCCGGCTCCCGGCGGCCGCTGGCGGGACACCCGGCGGCTCCCGGCGTCCCCACGGGCGGGACCCGGCGACCCCGGATCGCCCGGGCCCGGGGGAGGGGCCTGTGTAGAGTGGTGCCGCCCCTGCGCCGGGGCGCCGTGTCACCGCCCTGCCCGCCGCCTTAGCTCAGCTGGTCAGAGCAGCTGTCTTGTAAACAGCAGGTCGTCGGTTCGAATCCGACAGGCGGCTCGACGGACGAAGGCCGGGCCGGACGCCGTCCGGTCCGGCCTTCGTGCTGCCGGGGTCACTGCGCGAGGGGCGGGTTCGCGTGGCGCACGAGTTCGAGCGCCTGTTCGGCGAACCAGCCGCCCGCGTCCGGCGCCACCGTGCCGCGCTCGGGGTCCTGCGGCCCTTCGGTGCCGCGCAGGCACGGCCCGTCCGACTCGCCGGGGATCTTGATCCACAGGTGGGCGTCGATCAGCGGCCCGTCGGTCCCCTCGGTGGCCGGGCGCCTGCCCAGCCCGCGGCCCGGCGGGTTGCACCACTCCTGGGCGTCGGTGTACTTCCCGGCCGGCGGCGTCCACGGCCCCCGGCCGTTGCGGCTGGTGTCGGTGACGAAGTGCGGCTGCCCGGCCGGCCCGGTGGTGACGTTCGCGGCCAGCCACCTGTCGGCCTCGGCCGTGTCCGTCCGCTGACCGGGGCAGTCGGCCGGATCGCCGCCGTCCCGCGCGTAGCCCAGGCAGCCGGAGACGAGCCTGCCGTACCGGGCCAGCTCCGCGTCGCCGCGGTGGTTGGCCACGTTGAGGTGGAAGCCCCTGGCCCGGGCGGCACCGGCCCGGAGCAGCCGGGGGACGATGGTGCCGACGCTGTGCCAGCCGCTGTGGCCCGCGTCCAGGTAGACCGTGGTGCCGGGGTTGCCGGACAGGGCGTCCACGGCGTGGTTCAGCTCGGTGTAGCGGGCCGCCGTCAGCGTGCCCCCGGCGTCGTCCCGGCCGCAGTCGGACGGCAGCAGGGCCAGGGAGTCGGGTTCCAGGACGACGGCCGCCCGCCGCGTGCCGATGCCCTTGGCGACCTCGTCGATCCACGCCGTGTAGGCGGCGGTGTCCGCGGCGCCGCCGGCCGAGTACTGGGAGCAGTCGCGGCCCGGGATGTTGTACAGGACGAGCACGGGCAGGGCCCCCTCGCGCGCCGCGTCCCGCACGACCCGGCGGACGTCGTTCGCCACGCGGCCGGTGGCCGTCCCGCTGAACCAGACGGCCTGCGGCGTGCCCGCCATGCGGGCGATGGCGGTGGCGTCCCCGGCCCGTCCGGCGCGGCGCAGCGCGTCGGCCTGCTTCAGGGCCCCGGCGCTGGCGGGCGGGACGTACAGCCGGTTCTCCCCGGCGGCCTCCGGCGGCTCGGCGGTGCCGCCCGGACCTCCCGGGCCACCCGGGCCGCCGGTGCTTCCGGCGCCGGCGAGCAGCGCCAGGGCGGCGGCGGCTCCGGTGAGGTGTCTCCATGACGGTGTGCGCACTGCGGCTCCTGTTCTCGGGGTGCGGAGGAGCGCCCCGGCGGCCGGGGTGTGACGCGGATCACAGGCGGGGGTGTGGTGGAGGCGATGATTTTGGAGGGGGAGGGGCGTCAGTCCCGGCATACACCTGAGCGAGAACGAGGAGCGGTTCCCATGCGCATCGTGGTCAGCGAGTTCATCAGCCTGGACGGTGTCGTGCAGGCGCCGGGCGGTGCCGAGGAGGACACCGACGGCGGTTTCGCCCACGGCGGCTGGTCGCACCCGTTCTTCGACCCGGAGGTGGTGGGCGGCGCCTTCGACGAGGCGTTGAAGAACGCCGAAGGGCTGCTGTTCGGACGCCGTACGTGGCAGACGATGGCCGGCGCGTGGCCCGAGCGGGCCGGTGACCCGTTCGCCGACCGGATGAACGCCATCCGCAAGTACGTCGTGACGCGGTCCCTGGGCGAGGCCGAGCTGACGTGGGAGAACACCGTCCGCATCCCCGGCGGGGAGGCCGTCCCGCGCGTCCGCGAGCTGCGCGACGGTCCGGACGGCGGCGACCTGGTGGTCATGGGCAGCCCCACCCTCGTGCGCACCCTCCTGGCCGAGGGGCTGGTCGACGAGCTGCGGCTCGTCGTCATGCCGGTGATCCTCGGCGGCGGCAAGGGCATCTTCCCCGCCGACGGCGGGCTGCGGACGCTGGAGCTGGTCTCGACGGCCGTCGGCCCCCTGGGCGCGCAGGTGTGCGTCTACCGTCCGGCGGCCGCGGGGTGATCCGCTGGGACCCCCGGGCCGCCGGACGGACGCGCCGCAGGTCACCGGGGGTGCGCTCACCCGGATGGCGGTGTCCGGGTGGGCTGGGCCGGACGGGTGAGCG
Source organism: Streptomyces solitudinis (assembly GCF_036323765.1). Classification (NCBI taxonomy): domain Bacteria; kingdom Bacillati; phylum Actinomycetota; class Actinomycetes; order Kitasatosporales; family Streptomycetaceae; genus Streptomyces; species Streptomyces solitudinis. The sequence continues at coordinate 454,051 of NZ_JAZDCW010000005.1, read as the reverse complement.
CATCGTGGACGCATGTGGTCTCGGAGGTACGTGCTGGCGGCGGCGATGCTGCCGCTCGCACTGCTGGTGACGTGGGACGCTCCGGAGCGGGAGACCGTGACGGAGCGGGGAACGGACGTGTCCGCGACGCGTCCGGCCGCCCCCCGGCCCGCCATCGTGGGACGGCTGGCGTGGCGGGCGGAGGAGGCCCGGGAGCCGGCCGACTACACCGAGAGCGTGGAGGCCGTCTTCGTCCACCACACGAACCATCCGAACGAGTACGACTGCGCGAAGGACGTGCCGGGGATGCTGCGCTCGATGCAGGAGGACCACATCGAGGGCAAGGGGTGGGACGACCTCGGCTACAACTTCGTCGTGGACCGCTGCGGCAACGTGTACGAGGGGCGCGCGGGCGGCGCGGACAAGGCGGTGGAGGGCGCCCACACCAAGGGGTTCAACGCCCGCAGCGTCGGCATCGGGGCGCTCGGCCACTTCGGGGCGGGCGAGGAGGTGCCGCGGCCGATGCTGGAGGCCATCGCGGCGGTGGCGGCGTGGAAGCTGCGGCCTGGGGTGGACCCCCGGGGGCGGGCCCGGATGGTGTCCACGAACGACGCCAGCCGGTACTCCAAGGGCACGGCCGTGCGGCTGGACGTGATAGCCGGGCACCGGGACGGCTACCACACCGACTGCCCCGGCGACGCGCTGTACGAGGCGCTGCCCCGGCTGCGGGAGCTGACGGCGCGGCTGCGGGACGAGGGGTGACCGGCGCGGGCGGCACCCGGCCAGGCCCGGTTCCGGCCCCGGCCGGGCGGGCCGTGTGGCCGGGACCGGTGACGCGGGCCGCCTGCCCGGACGCCGGGGACTCCGGAGACGCCGGGGGCTCCGGGGACTCCGGGAACGACGCGGTCCGCGAGGGTGTCGGTGCCCGCCGTCACCATGGGCCCATGAGCCGCCGCACCCCGCCCGCACACGCCGCCGCGCCCCGGCGCCGTGGCGCGCCCGAACCCGTCCGTCCGCCGCAGTTCGTCCTGCCCGCCCTGCACCCGTACACCGGGCCGCTGGAGCCCGAGGGGGACTACGACGGCCTCCGGTTCCACGGCCTGGACCTCTCCGGCGGCCACGGACCGGGCGCCCGCTTCCTGGACTGCGGGCTGTACGGCGTCACCCTGGACGAGGCCGGTCTGCGCGGCGCCCGGTTCACGGACTGCGCCCTGCACGCGGTGCGCGGCGTGGGCACCGACCTGGCCGACGCGCAGTTGCGCGACGTCGAGCTGCGCGACGCCCGGTTCGGCGGGGCCCAGCTCCACGGCGCCGCGCTCACCCGCGTCGCCTTCCGGGGCGGCAAGCTGGACTTCCTCAACCTCCGCACGGCCCGCCTCACCGACGTGGCGTTCGAGAACTGCGTCCTCACCGAGCCCGACTTCGGCGGGGCCCGGCTCACCCGCGTCACCTTCTCCGGCTGCGTCGTGCGCGACGCGGACCTCACGTCGGCCACCCTCGCCGACGTCGACCTGCGGGGCTGCGCGGAACTGGGTCTCGCCCGTGGCCTGGACCGGCTGTCCGGCGCCGTCGTGAGCCCCGCGCAGCTCATGGACCTCGCCCCCGCCCTCGCCGCCCAGCTCGGCGTGCGCGTCCTGGGCTGACCGGCGCGAACGTCACCGGTGTCTCGGCGGCCGAGAAGGCGCCTCCGCCGGAGGACCTGCGGGCCACCGTCACGTCGGCCCCGGGCGTGACCGTCCCGGTGAACGGTTCCGCACGTCCCGCGGTGGACGTCACCGACACCGGACGCACCCGCATCGGGACGCAGAACGTCACCCGCACGTCACCTTCCGCTTCGGTGACGTCGCCAGCGGCAACGGCGACTACAAGCTCCAGTAACCGCATCCGCGCCGCCGTGCCGTCCCTCCGCCGGGGCGGCACGGCGGACCGGTGCGCGGACACCCCTCCCCGCCGCCGCCCGGACCCGGTAGCGTGCGGCCCGTCCCGGTGGGCGCACCGCCGTCACCCGGCGTCCGTGATCACCGCGAAGGAGCGCCCAGGCATGAGTGTCGAGTTCCTCCTCACCTCGCTCGTCATCGTCGTCTCACCCGGCACGGGGGCGCTCTACACGATCGCCACCGGCCTCTCCCAGGGCTTCCGCGCCAGCGTCGTGGCCGCGTTCGGCTGCACGCTCGGCATCGTGCCGCACATGGCGGCCGCCATCGCCGGACTGGCCGCCGTCCTGCACACCAGCGCCGTCGCCTTCGAGACGTTCAAGTACCTCGGCGTCGCCTACCTGCTCTACCTCGCCTGGAGCACCCTGCGCGAGCGGGGCACGCTGACGGTGGAGGACGCGGGGGAGCGGAGGAACCCGTCGGCGCTGCGGGTGACCGGCACCGCCGTCCTGGTGAACTTCCTGAACCCGAAGCTGTCCATCTTCTTCCTGGCGTTCCTGCCGCAGTTCGTGCCCGCGAACGCGGCCGGTCCGGTGCCGCGCATGCTGGAACTCAGCGCCGTCTTCATGGTGATGACGTTCGTGGTGTTCGCCGCCTACGGCTTCTTCGCCGCCGCCGTGCGGGACCACGTCGTCTCCCGCCCGAACGTCCTCGCGTGGATGCGCCGCACCTTCGCCGCCGCCTTCGTGGGGCTCGGCGCCCAACTGGCCCTCGCCGACCGCTGAACGGCGCCCGGGGAGGGCGGCGTCACACCCGGGGGTAGCGGGCCTGGAGGTCCCAGACGACGGGGTTGTGGGCGAGGTCGTCGTGCAGGTCCACCAGGTCGGCGACGAGGTCGTGCAGGAAGTCCCTGGCCTCCCGGCGCAGGTCCGCGTGCCGGAAGCTCAGCGGCGCCTCGCGCGGCGCCCAGTCGGCCTGGACGTCCACCCAGCCGAAGCGCCGCACGAAGCGCAGCCGGTCGGCGGACTCGGTGAAGTCCAGCTCGGCGCGCTGCGGGCGGGCGGCGCGGCTGCCGAGCGGGTCCCGGTCGAGCTGCTCGACGATGTCGCACAGGGCCCACGCGAAGTCCAGCACCGGGACCCAGCCCCAGGCCGTCTCCAGCTCGCGGTCGGCGTCCACGTCCGCGAGGTAGACGTCCCCGCAGAACAGGTCGTGGCGCAGGGCGCGCACGTCGGCGTCCCGGTACCGCGTCTGCGGCGGATCGGGGAACCGGCGCGAGAGCGAGTAGCCGAGGTCGATCATGCCCCGATCGTCCCACGCCCGGGAGCACCCGGGAGCACCCGGAGCGCACGGGAGCACCCGGCCGCCTCCCGGCCCCGCGCTGACCCACACTGGGAGGCATGACACGCAGCGGCGAACCATCCGAGCAGGCCGGCGGAACCGCCGGGAGCGGGCGCGGGGCCGGACTCCCCGCCGGGCTCCCCGCCGGTGAGGACGGCGGCCCCGGGCACGCGGGTGCCGGGCACGCGGACGTCGAGGACCCGGCCGCCGGGTCCTCGGGTGCCGGGCCCGCGGGTGCCGGGCGGCCGGACCCCGAGCACCTGGACGTCGTCATCGTCGGGGCCGGGCTCTCCGGCGTCGGCGCCGGCTACCGGGTGCAGAGCGAGTGCCCGGGCAAGTCGTACGCGATCCTGGAGAGCCGCGACGCGATCGGCGGCACCTGGGACCTCTTCCGGTACCCCGGCGTCCGCTCCGACTCCGACATGTACACCCTCGGCTACCCGTTCCGCCCCTGGCGCGACGACACGTCCCTCGCCGACGGCGACGTCATCCTGCGCTACATCCGCGACACCGCACGGGAGTACGGCATCGACCGCCGCATCCGGTACCGCACGAAGGTCGTCGCGGCCGACTGGTCCTCCCGGCACGCCCGCTGGACGCTCACCTGCGACGTGCGCGACCCGGACGGCACCACCCGCACGTCCGTCCTCACCTGCTCGTTCCTGTACACCTGCGCGGGCTACTACGACTACCGCGCGGGCCACGCGCCCGCCTTCCCCGGCACGGACGACTTCGCGGGCACCCTCGTCCACCCGCAGTTCTGGCCCGGGGACCTGGACTACACCGGGCGGCGCGTCGTCGTCGTCGGCAGCGGCGCGACGGCCGTCACCCTCGTGCCCGCGCTGGCCCGGCGGGCGTCACACGTGACCATGCTCCAGCGCTCCCCGACGTGGATCAGCCCGCTGCCGTCCCGCGACCGGGTCGCCGCCGCCGTCCGCCGCGTCCTGCCGCCGGGCGCGGCGCACTCGGTGGTGCGCACCAAGAACATCCTGTTCACCCTCGGCTTCTACCAGTTCTGCCGCCGCAGCCCGCGCGCCGCCCGCAAGCTCCTCACCGGGCTGGCCGCGCGGACGCTGGGGGACCGGCAGACCGTCGAGGACCACTTCACCCCCGCCTACGACCCGTGGGACCAGCGGCTGTGCGCCATCCCGGACGCCGACCTGTTCCGCGTCCTGCGCTCCGGCCGGGCCGACGTCGTCACCGACCGCGTCGACACCTTCGTACCCGAGGGCATCCGGCTGGCGTCCGGGAAGGTGCTGGAGGCGGACGTCGTCGTCACCGCGACGGGCCTGTCGCTGCTGGCCTTCGGCGGCATGGAACTGGCCGTGGACGGGCAGCCCTTCGACGTCGCGCAGTCGTGGATCTACCGGGGCGCCATGCTGTCGGGCCTGCCCAACTTCGCGGCCTGCGTCGGCTACTCCAACGCGTCGTGGACACTGCGCGCCGACCTGTCCTCGCGGCTCGTGTGCAAGGTCATCAACCACCTCGACCGGAACGGCTACGCGGCGGCCGTCCCGCGCCCCGACGCGGGGATGGTCCAGCGGCCCCTGCTGGACCTCAGCTCCGGCTACATCCAGCGGTCCATCGCCCGGTTCCCCAAGCAGGGCAGCCGCAGGCCGTGGACGGTGCCGCAGAACTACCTCGTCGACGCGGCCACCACCCTGCGCGGCGACCTGGGCGAACACCTCGAACTGCTGCCGCCCCCGCCGCCCGCCGCCGTGCCCCGCGCCCGCACCGGCGGGTGAGCGGCCTCGCCCTCACCGGGCGAGGGCGAGGAGGAGCGCCGCCAGGCCCAGCCCCAGGTAACCGGCCGGGAACGCGAGGTTGTGGAACACGCGCGTGCGGACGTGCGCGACGACGGCGCCGGTGAAGAACAGGACCAGCCCCACGGCGGCGGCGACGCCGAGGAGGCGGAACCCCAGGAGGCCGAGCAGGAGCCCGGCGGCTCCGGCGGCCTTGAGCGCGCCGAGCCACGGCACCCAGGACCGGGGGACGCCCACCTCGGCCGAGTTGGCGTAGACGAAGCGGGCCCCGGCGAAGTCCGCGCCCGCGATCCCGGCGTTCGCCACGATCGCGGTGACGGTGATGATCACGTAGGCCGTGTACACGCGGCCCTCCTTCCGGACCGGGCGCTGCGTCGAGCCCCGGCGAGCTGCTGTGTGCTGCGTACTGGCTGCTGTCCGCTGGCTGCTGTCCGCTGTTTGGGCAAGCCTCGCCGGGGCCCGGAGTGGCGTCCAATACCTGCTTCCATAACCTGACGGCATGGATGTGGACACCCGCCTGCTGCGGTACTTCGTCGCCGTGGCGGAGGAGGGGAAGCTGACCGCCGCCGCCGAGCGGCTGTTCGTCTCCCAGCCCGCGCTGACCAAACAGATCAGGCAGTTGGAAACCCGGCTGGGCGTCACTCTGTTCACCCGCTCGCGCAGCGGCATGGTCCTCACCGAACCGGGCCGGGCGCTGGCGGCACGGGCCCCCGCGCTGCTGGCCGGGTGGGAGGCGGCGCTACGGGAGACGAAGGCGGCGGCCGGCCGGGCGGCCCGCGTCCTGCGCGTCGGCTTCGTGGCCAGCGCCGCCAACGAGGCGACGCAGCGAATCGTCGCGGAGTTCACCCGGCGCCGTCCGGGCTGGCGGGTCGAGATGCGGCAGGCCCCCTGGTCGAACCCGGCCGCCGGACTCGCCGACGCGGACGCCGACATCGCCTTCGTACGCCTGCCGTTCCCCGGGCAGGAGGCGCTGCGCACGGCCGTCCTGTTCACCGAACCGCGCCGCGTCGCGCTCCCCGAGGCGCACGCGCTGGCCACGCGCGCGGTGATCCCCTTCCGGGACCTGTGGGACGAGCCGTTCGTGGCGGCCCCGCTCGCCTCGGGCCGCTGGCGGGACCACTGGCTGGCCGCCGACGAGCGCGACGGACACCCCGTCCGCGTCGGCGCGGTCACCGAGCAGCCGGACGACTGGCTCAGCGCGATCGCCAACGGCTACGGCGTCGCCCTCGCACCCGAGTCCGCCGCCCGCTTCTACGCCCGCCCCGGCGTCGTCTACCGCCCCGTCACCGGCGTCAGCCCCAGCCGCGTCGCCGTCGCCTGGACCGCCGCCGACGACGCCAACCCCGTCGTCCAGGACTTCGTCCGCTGCTGCCGCGCCACACACCCCGGCACGTAGCCGGGTGGCTCAGGCGGTGCCGAGGTCGCCGTGCTGGAGGGCGGTGACGAAGCCGGTCCAGCCGTGGGGGGTGATGTGGAGGACCGGTCCGTAGGGCTGCTTGCTGTCCCGCACGGGGACGATGCCGTGGTCGGCGGCGTACGCAGGCGCCCACTCGACGCACTGCCCGCCTTCCCCACCGCTGTATGTGCTCTTGACCCACGAGATGGTGGTGCCGGAGTCCGGTGTGCTGCTCATGTGGCGTAGCCCTCCGCGATGTGTCGGATCAGGGTCTGTGACTCCTCCGGAGACAGAGCCGCCGCGCGCAGGTGCTCGTACGTCATCTGGGCGCTCGCTACGACTGTCGCGGAGTCGGACACGTGCCCTTTCTCCCTAGTCTCCGAGTACAGGACGGTTGACCCGTCCCCCTGCGTAAGCAGGGTAAACGGAAGTGAAGAGGAAGGGGCACCTGCTTTGAAGGGCAGAACTTGAAGTGTGAGGTGCGGAGTTGCCGCCTCGGCAGCCAAGTGCTCAAGCTCTGCACGCATGACGGCACGGCTGGCCACCACCGTGCGCAGCGTCGCCTCATGCAGGCAGACCCACAGGAGCGGGGGAGACTCCCGCCTCATCACGTCTCGTCGTTGCAGGCGGGCCTCGACCCGTGTCTTGATCTGGTCATCGGTCTCGTGCGGATGGGTGGCCCGGAAGGTTCCCTCGGCGTACTCGGGGGTCTGCAACATGCCCATGATGAGGGCGTTGCTGTAGTCCTCGATTCTGGCGGCGTCCTTCTCCAGATTCACGTACGGGACGAACCAGTCGGGATGCCCGCGCTCGCTGATCCGCGTGTGCAGCCGGACGAAGTACCCGGAGGTGTCGAAGAAGCGGTCGCAGCCCGCGGCGGACTGGGGTGACGGCAGGGCTTTGCCGGTCTTCGCCTTGGAGACGTACGGCTCCTTGTAGCCGGTGAAGTCGGCCAGCTCCCGCTGGGTGGCTCCCCTGTGCTCCAAGGCGGCCGCCAGCTCACGACCGAACCACTCCAGTCCGTTCACCGGTTCCGGTGACACTTCGCTCATACGTCCAACTCCCGCGCTTTCCGGATGCTTTGGAAACCTCACACCCCTGTCGAGATTACGGCCGGTCGGTGATGGTGGGAGTACACAACGTAAGTTTCCGACCCGTGCGAGGGACGGACAAGACGGAGTACGGAGTGGCAGGTATGACGACGGCAACGGGGCACCAGGCGCCGGACGACGAGATCGAGGCCGCTGAAGTGGTCTGCGACGAGCTGGAGGACGCCCTGACGGCGCTGGGCATCAAGCTGTCCGTGTGGGTGGACCTGGGGCCCGGCAGCGTCCCCCTGCCCGCCGCCTCGCCCACCGTCGATCTCGGACGCTGCACCGTGGCGACCGCTCGCGCCCTGACCGCCGTCCTCCGCACGGGTACGGCAACCGCAGCGCCGTGCGCCGACGCGCGTCCGACCCTCGCGGAGCTGAACCAGCGGCAGGCGGTGTTGAGCGCGCGCATCACGGAGCACTTCCAGTCCTTGCGGGGAACGGTGATGCGCGAGGTGTACGCCGTCCGGAACTTCACGGTGGAACCGGACCGCGAGCCGGACGCGGAGCCCTCCACGGTGGCCATGTGCTGCGTCGTGTGCGGTCAGTCCGGCCCGGCCGTCGAGATGGAGCCCGAAGCCCCGGACGTGGACCGGAACGCGGCACGGCGGGCAGCAGCCGGATGGGTGCGCAGGCATCGGGACGAGAACCGGGAGCACTTCACGTACCGGTTGGTGGAGGCGTCCCCGTACCGGCTCGTCCCCGGCAGGTGGCGATGACGCCGCCGTACGACGGTTACTGGTGCGAGGTGCTGGCCCACAGCCCCGACACGGGCGAGGGGTGGATGCTGGGTGGTCACCAGGCGAGGACGCCGCGTCTCGCGCTGCGCTGGCTGCGAGGCCGGGCCTGCCGCCTGGCCGACGTCCTGGACCCCATGCGCGAGTACGGCCCGCCCGTGCCCGGAAGTCCGCACCCGGCGGAGCCGCACGGCTCTGACCCGAGCCGCGTCCTCCGGCAGTGGGCGGACGATCACCACGCCCACGAAGCGCAGTTAGCCGCCCTGGCCGCCGGTGAGCACATCAGCGTCAACGCCCAGGGCCCCGACCGGGTCTACGGGTGGCGCGAGGTGCACGTCCACTACACGCTGTCCTGCCGTCCCCTCTGGAGCACATCCCCCACCACCCCGGCCCCCACAGCACCCCAGTACGCGCCGATGTCCTGAGGGCTCGGCCCCACGGCGCGCGTTCAGGGGAAAGGTCGCAACCGCACCGCCCGTCCGCGTCAGAGAGGGAACGATGAGGGCATCAACACGCACCAGCCGTCAGGAGACGCGCACGTGATCACCACTCTCACCACCGACCACCCCGGATGGATCGCCGGTTCCATGGGTGAACCGGTGCGCCTCGTCGTCCATGACGACGCACCGTGGCTTGCCGCATGGCAACCGGCCGCGGGTCTGCTCCTCCGTCCCCTGGCCCTCGCCGAGGCCGACGGCGCCGCGCCGCCCCCGGCACCGCGCACCACGCCGCAGCACCTTCCGGACGGCTCCGACGCCGCCCCCCTGGTGCGGCGGCTCGTCACGCTCGGGACGGTCCAGCGGCTGACGAACCCCTCGCTGTGGGACGCGATCACGACGGCGATCCTCCGCCAGGTCGTGCGCGCCGAGCAGGCCCGCAAGGTTCACCGCCGATTCAGCGCCGCCCACGGCCGGACGTTCGACACCCCGGCCGGTCGGCTGTCCCTCGTGCCGGGCCCCGAGGTCGTGCTCGACCTGCCCGACGAGGCGTTCGCGGAGACGGGGACCGCGTTCCACCGCACCGCCCTGCGGGCCGCTGCCGCGGCCTACCTCGAAGACGGCCCGGAATGGGCACAACTCGCACCCGAGGATCTCGTGAAAGCCCTCGACGAGGTGCGGCGCATCGGTCCGTGGACGGCTTCGGCGGCCGCCGCGGACTACACCGGCGACTTCTCCGTCTACCCGCACGGCGACCTCGCCGTGCGTACGTGGGCGTCTCGCGCGGCGCCCGGCGTCCCGTTCCCCGACTCCGACCGGGCGTTCGCCAACCGCTGGCGCCGCCTTGCCGACGACGACCGCAGGCAGCTCCACGCCCTGACCCTGTTCGCCCTGACCTGGGGGAGCCATGCCCGAACAGAACGGGCGAATGCGGCCGTCCAGCTGGCGGCCCCTTCGGGTATGCCACCTGCGACGGTGTGACGCGTCCCGGTCCTGCCTGGGCATGCGGTCGGTGGAACTCCGCTGCTGGTCGCGGAAACCGGGGGCCGGGTCTGGGGCGTCGTTGTCCGCAGGGCCGGACGGCCGACCTCTCACACCTGAGCCTGGAACTGGATGTTCGCCTTGCCTCTGCGCTATACGGACTGCACGTTCGGCTACCGGTCCGGCGTGCGCGTCCTGGACCGGCTGTTTCTGGAGTTACCCGAGGGCTGCACGGTGGTGCTGGGCCCGAACGGGGCGGGGAAGTCCACCCTGCTGTCCCTCGGAGCCTCACTTCTCGCCCCGAAGAGGGGACGGGTGGCGCTGGGCGAACTCGACAGCTCCCGGAGGAGGACGCGCGGGGAATACCGCAGGCGTGTGGGGTGGCTGCCCCAGCAGATCAGGCCCGTGCCGGGCATCACGGTGCGGGAGCAGGCGGCGTACGCGGGCTGGCTGAAGGGGCTCTCCAAGGCCGAGGCGTGGCGGAGATCCGCGCAGGCGCTGGAGCGGGTGCGTCTGAGTGACCTCGCGGACCGGCGCAGTCACGAGTTGTCCGGCGGGCAGACGCGCCGGCTCGGCATCGCCCAGGCGCTCGTGCATGACGCCGAGGTGGTGCTGCTGGACGAGCCCACCGCCGGTCTGGACCCGGTCCAGCGCGGCGTCTTCAGGGACCTGCTCGGAGAACTCGCGGACCACGTCAGCTTCGTCGTCTCGACGCACCAGACGGAAGACCTGCTGGACGTCTACCAGACGGTCGTCGTCCTGGACCGGGGGCAGGCCACCTACCGGGGAGCCACGGAGGATTTCCTCTCGCTGGCCGGGGCCGACGTCCCGGCGGAGCGGAAGGCGGAGACGGCCTACCGCGGCCTCGTCCGAGGGGAGGCGTGAGCGGCCTTGAACTTCGCCACCCTGATCAAGTCGGGCCCCACCGGCCGGGCCGCTCTCCTGCTGCTCCCCGCTCTGGTGTGGTACGGCGCCCAGAACACCGAATCTGCCATTCCCTCCTGGGAATCGGTGACGGCCCAGTCGACCGTCGTGCTCGGACTCATCACCGCCGTCTGCGGTGCCTGCGCCGCATGGGAGGGGGCGCGCCTCACCTCCGCTCGCGTCGATGACTGGGCCACGGCGCGCGGCCCGCTGCGCATCGCGGTGGAGCACCTCGCTCCGGTCGCCCTGCTGGGCCTCGCGGGTCTGCTGGCCGCCCTCGCCACGTCCTCCTTCACCGGCGCGGCGCCACCGGTGGGCTACCCGGACCCGGCGATCCTGGGGGCCGCGTTCCTCGCCGTCCTGGCGCACGTGGCCGTCGGCTACCTGGTCGGCCGGATGTTGAACCGCCTGCTCGGTGCGGCGGTGATGCTGGTCGCCGGTTACCTCTGGGGCTTCTGGCCCGCGGCCCTCGCCTCACCGGCCTGGCTGCGTCATCTGAACGGCCAAGGCGTCACGGAGTGCTGCACTCTGGGCCAGGAAGCCGACCCGCGGAGCCTCGCCGCCACCGCCCTCTTCGGCCTCGCGCTGACCGCCGCCGCCTCGGCGGCGCTCTGGCTGGACGAGAGGCGCTTGCGCACCGCTGTGGCGGGTGGCCTCGCCGTGGTCGGGGTGGGGGTGTCCGTCACGTTGGCCGTGCCGCTCGGGTTCGACGGCACCCGGCCCCGCGACCGCTCGGCACTGGAGTGCGCGGGCGGCGCACCGCAGGTGTGCCTGTGGCCGGAGCAGCAGGAGCGGCGGCGTCTCTTCCGCACCGCGGCGACCGAGGCCGGTCAGCGACTGGAGGTGGTCGGGGTGCGGCTTCCCGCGCGCGTCGAGTACAGCATGGTCGACCCCCGGGACGCGGAAATCCGCACCGCGACGGCCACCAGCGTCCTTCCCGGTGAGCCTCCCGCCTGCGCGCAGGGGCCCGGCGCGCAGTACCCCGGCTGGGAGGCGGCCGGTGTCCTCTACGCCTGGCTCGCGCTGACCGCGGGCATGTCCGCGCAGGAGCTGAGCGCGCAGTGGCCGCCACAGGAGGTGTCGCTCGCGCGGAAGGTCCGCGCGCTCCCGGCCGAGGCGCAAGCGGCCTGGTACGAGCGCAACATGCGCTCCGTGCGGGACTGCGACGTCAGGCCGGAGCTGTCCCCGGCGTCCTTCCGCCACCTGCAGGACGACGCGGCGTGAGCTGGTGGCTGCGTGCGCACGCTGTGACCGGCGCTGCCGCGGCGATGGTGCTGTGTTTCGCCGTCGCACCGCTGCTGGGCTCCTCCCGCCTGCCCGTCCCCTCGCTCTTCGGCGGAGTCTCCGGAGGCATCCCCGTCCCCCTTGTTCTCCCTGTGCTTCCCGCGGGCGCGCTGCTCTACGGCCTCCACCGCGTCCCGCACGCGTGCGAGGCCACCGCGGTCCGGCGCACCGGCTGGTGGTCCACCGGGCTCCTGGCGGCGGCCTGTTCGGCGGCGCTCCTGCTGGGCGCCGCCGAACAGGTCTGGCTGGACTTCCCCCTCGCCGGAGCCGTCGCCCGCAACACCGTCGGGTACCTGGGATTCGGCCTGCTCGTCCAGCGTCTCCTCGGCGCCCAGTACGGCCCCGTCGCGGTGGCACTCGTCCCGCTGGGCTGCGCCCTTCTCGGGACGGGCGCCGGAGGACGGCCCTATCCCTGGGCGTGGCCTCTCCTCCCCGGTGGCTCCGCCCCGGCCTGGGGCACCGCGGTGGCCCTGCTCGCCACCGGGGCCTTCGCCGCCTTCCACACTCCCAAGGCCCACCCCGCGCCCTCCCCCTGAGCCCGTCCCTCTGTCACGCGTCGTCCGGGCCCAAGCGTGACGGAGAAGGCCGTTGCGGCCGGAGGTCGTCGGTGATGCGTGCCGACGTGCTCCGTCCGCCGGATCGCCGTCGGCTGGGTGCCCCGGCGCCTACGCGGGTGCGGCGTCGACCGCGTACTCGGCGAGGACGTCGAGGGCGGAGGTCCAGCCGTCGTGCATGAACCCGTCGCCCGCCTGTCCCGGAGCGCCCTGAAGGCGGAAGGTCATCTCCGTCTTGGCGCCGAGGTCGGCGAAGGTCAGCGTGATGACGGGTGACGCGTCGGCCGCCGCGTCCGGGTGACCCCAGGTGAAGACCAGACGCCCGGGTTCGTCGATCTCCAAATAGGTGCCGCCGGTCGACACCCGCTCGCCGGTCCCGTCCGCGACCATCACGTACCCGTAGCGCCCGCCGACCCGCAGATCGACGTGGACCTCCTCACGGGGCGTGGTGGCGCCCCGGGGGTGGAACCACCGGGCCATCTCGTCGGGCTCCGTCCACGCCCGCCACACGAGATCGCGCGGGGCGTCCAGCATCCTGGTGATGGTGAAACCCTGCGACATGTCGATCGGTTTCGTGTTCTCGGTCATCGGTCCGTCGTCCCTTCGTCTCGTTCTTCCCGAGCCGTTTGCGGGCCCCGCTCCCGCTTCATTTCGCGCAGCCGGTTCTCCAGCGCGTCGAAGCTCTCCTGCCACGCGGCGCGTTGCCGGTCGAGCCAGGCGGACACCTCGTCGAGCGGTTCGGTACGCAGCGTGCAGGTGCGCCACTGCGCCTGCCGGGTACGGACCACGAGCCCCGCCGCCTCCAGGACCTTGAGGTGCTGCGAGACGGCCGGCTTGCTGATCTTCAGCGGCTGGGCCAGCTCGCCCGCCGTGGCCGGCCCGTGGCTCAGCCGCGTCAGCATGGCGCGCCGGTTCGGCTCGGCCAGGGCGCCGAAGACGAGATCGAGAGTCCTGGACGCGTCCTGCACTTCGGCACCACCTTAATTAAGTGACTACTTAAATCTAGGCCGGGTGCGGACCGTGGGTCAAGGGGGGCCGGAGGGAACAGGCGTGGCCGCCGCCAGCCGCCAGCCTTCTCCCAGTCGCTCTCCCGCCCCCTCCCTTCCATCCCTACCGGTCGGTATGGTGGCTCCCGTCCGTGCGTCACTGCCTCCGGGAGGACCCGTGTCCCGCACCGCTCTGCGTATCTGCCCCCTGTGCGAGGCCACTTGCGGCCTGACCCTCACCATCGACGGCAGCCGCGTCACCGCCGCCCGCGGCGACCGGGAGGACGTCTTCAGCCACGGTTTCATCTGTCCCAAGGGCGCCTCCTTCGGTGCCGTGGACGCCGACCCCGACCGGCTCCGCGTCCCGCTGGTCCGCCGGGACGGCGAGCTGCGCGAGGCCACCTGGGACGAGGCGTTCGACGCGGTGGCCGCCGGGCTCCGGCCCGTCGTCGAACGGCACGGTCCGCACGCCGTCGGCGTCGTCCTCGGCAACCCCAACGTGCACACCGTGGCCGGGGCCCTCTACCCGTCCGTCCTGCACGGCGCGCTCGGCACCCGCAGCCTGTTCACCGCCTCCACGGTCGACCAGATGCCCAAGCACGTCTCCAGCGGGCTGCTCTTCGGCGACGCGAACGCCATCCCCGTGCCCGACCTCGACCGCACCGACCACCTGCTGCTGATCGGCGCCAATCCGCTGGAGTCCAACGGCAGCCTGTGCACCGCCCCCGACTTCCCGGGCCGCCTCAAGGCGCTGAAGGCCCGCGGCGGCACCCTCACCGTGATCGACCCGCGCCGCACCCGCACCGCGAAGCTCGCCGACCGGCACGTCCCGATCCGCCCCGGCACCGACGCCCTGCTGCTGGCGGCGATGGCCCACGTCCTGTTCGCCGAGGACCTGACCGGCCTCGGCGACCTCGCCGCGCACGTCCAGGGCGTCGGCGAAGTGCGCGAAGCGCTGCGGGACTTCACGCCGGACGCGGTGGCCGCCGCCTGTGACGTGGACGCCGGGGTGATCCGCGTCCTCGCCCGGGACCTCGCCACCGCCCCCACCGCGGCCGTCTACGCCCGCATCGGCAGTTGCACGGTCCCGCACGGCACCCTCGCCAGCTGGCTGGTGGACGTCCTCAACATTCTCACCGGCAACCTCGACCGTCCCGGGGGCGCCCTCTTCCCGCAGGCCGCCACCGACCGGACCCCGCGCCCCGCCGGTCCCGGCCGCGGCTTCGCGCTGGGCCGCTGGCACTCCCGGGTGAGCGGGCATCCGGAGGCCAAGGGCGAGTTGCCGCTGTCCGCGCTCGCTGAGGAGATCGACACCGCCACCGACGACGGCGAGCCGCTCCGGGCCCTCGTCGCGATCGCCGCCAACCCCGTCCTGTCCGCCCCCGACGGCGACCGCCTCGACAAGGCGCTCGGGTCCCTCGACTTCATGGTCAGCGTCGACCCCTACCTCAACGAGACCTCGCGCCACGCCCACGTCGTGCTGCCGCCGCCCCCGCCGGCCCAGAGCCCGCACCACGACTTCGCCCTCAACGGCCTCGCGGTGCGCAACCAGGTCCGCTACACCCGCCCCGCCGTGCCCGTGGAGTCCGGCCGCATGGCCGAGACGGAGATCCTGGCCCGGCTGGTCCTGGCCGCCACCGGCATGAACGGCGCC
Source organism: Streptomyces solitudinis (assembly GCF_036323765.1). Taxonomy (NCBI): domain Bacteria; kingdom Bacillati; phylum Actinomycetota; class Actinomycetes; order Kitasatosporales; family Streptomycetaceae; genus Streptomyces; species Streptomyces solitudinis. The sequence continues at coordinate 439,050 of NZ_JAZDCW010000005.1, read as the reverse complement.
GACCCCGCCTCCGTCGACGCGATGGTCATCGAGCAGACCCTCGGCAAGGCGGTCGAGGAACCGCACTCGCCCGTCCACGGCCGCGACCCCGGCGAACTCGCCGGAGTCCTGACCGGCGCCAACGGCCCCGAGCGGCGGCTCGACATGATGCTGCGCCTCGGCCCGTACGGCGACGGTTTCGGCGCACGGCCGGACGGGCTGACGCTGGAGAAGCTGCTCGCGCACCCGCACGGCATCGACCTGGGCCCGCTCCGCCCGCGGCTGCCGCAGCCCCTGAAGACCCGCAGCGGCAAGGTGGAGCTGCTGCCGCGGCCGATCGCCGACGACCTGCCCCGCCTGCGGCAGGCACTGGCCGACCGCCCGGCCGGGCTGGTCCTGGTCGGCCGTCGCCACCTGCGCTCCAACAACAGCTGGATGCACAACATCCCCGCGCTCACCGGCGGCTCCAACCGCTGCACCCTGCACCTGAACCCCGAGGACGCCGAACGGCTGGGCATACGCAACGGCGCGGTCGTCCGGGTGAAGGGCGCCGGGGGAGAGGTGACCGCCCCCGCCGAGGTCACCGACGGCGTCCGGCCGGGCGTGGTGAGCCTCCCGCACGGCTGGGGCCACGACCGCCCCGGCACCCGGCTCGCCCACGCCGCCACCGACCCCGGCGTGAACGTCAACCAGCTCCTCGACGGCAGCCTGCTGGACCCGCTGTCGGGCAACGCGGTCCTCAACGGCGTGCCCGTCGAACTCCTCCCCGCGGCCACCCCGTGAGCTGGGCGGGGCTCCACGCCACCGGGAGCGCCCCGGCGGCCCCGCGGGGGCGTGGAAAGCTCCGGGCTGACTTCGGCGGAGGCGTCGCGTCGACCATGTGACTGCTCCTACACTCACGGTCACGCGGTGCGCGGACGTGGGCGGGGGGCCGGATGGCGTTGCACGGATCAGCCGGGCGGGGTGACGCCGCGTCGGGGCCGACGCTGGCACGGCTGCTGTCGGTCATGGGGGCCGGTGCGCTGGAGCTGTGTGTGGCTCCGCGCGGCCTGGAGATGCCGGTCGAGGGGGTCACGGTGCTCGACCGGCTGGAGCCGGGGCTGCCGCGGGGCCAGGTCCTGCTGGCCGTGGGCGTCGACCCGCAGTCGGCCGCCGCCGTCGACACCGTGCGGGAGGCCGCTGAGTCGGGAGCGGCCGCGGTGGTCTTCGGACAGGGAAGGTCCGGGCGGCTCCCCAGGACGCTGCTGGCCGCCGCCGAGGGCGCCGGTACGGCGGTCCTCCTGCGGACGGCGTGGTTCGGCTGGACCGAGCTGGTCGGCGCGCTGCGGGCCGGTCTGGTCCTCTCCGGGGCCCCCGCCGATCCGGCGGTGGCAGCCGTGGCGCTGGGCGACCTGAACGGGCTGGCCGACGCGGTGGCGGTCCTCGTCGGCGGCGCGGTGACGATCGAGGACGTGGAGTCCCGGGTCCTGGCGTACTCCTCCACCCAGGAGGACGTGGACGAGCTGCGCAGGCTGACGATCCTCGGCCGCCGGGTGCCGCAGTGGCGGGTCTCCGCCATGCGGGAGGCCGGGTTCTTCCAGGCGCTGTGGGGGACGGGCGACGTCATCCACCGGCCTGCGCGCGGCGCGGACCCCGAACGGCTGGTGGTGGCGGTCCGGGCGGGCGGGGAGATCCTCGGATCGATCTGGGTGGCGGCCGCCGGCGGCGACCTCCCGCCGCATGCCTCCGAGACGTTGCGGTCAGCGGCACGGGTGGCCGCCGCGCACCTGGTGCACCACCGGTCGCACCGCACGCACGCCCGGCTGGCCGAGGACGCGGCCCGTGCGCTGCTCGACGGCCGGGGGACGGCCGCGGCGCTGACCGAACGCACCGGCATTCCGGCGCGGGGCCACTGCGCCGTCCTCGCGGTGCGCTCCGGAGCCGCCCGGGAAGGGGAAGGGGCCGGGAAGCTGTGCGCCCTGCTGGCGGTGTGCTGCGGCGCGCACGGCCTCACACCGGTGGCGGTGCCCGCCGAGCAGGGGGCGTGGGTGCTGGTGGGCGCGCTGCACCAGGACCAGCGTCGGGCCGTCGAACAGGTCGCGCGGCTGGGGAGGTCACTGGTCCGGCAGCTGGCCGACGCCTCCGGCCCGGAGGCGAGGATCGGCCTCGGCACGGTGGTGGAGGACCTGGCGGAGCTGCCCGAGTCCCGCCGCTCGGCGGATCTGGCGCTGAGGGCACTGCTTGCGCCGGGCACAGGCCGCGCCGTCGCCTTCGCGAGCGAGGTGGCCGAGACGATCGCCCTGCACCGGATGCTGGACGCGCTGGCGGGGCCGGCCCTGGCACCGGACACACCGGTGGCACGCCTGGTGGCGTACGACGCCGGGCACGGCGGCGGCACGATGGTGCGGACCCTGCGGGCGTACCTCGACCACTTCGGGCACGTGCCGGACACCGCACGGGCGCTCGGTGTGCACGCGAACAGCCTGCGGCACCGGGTCAGCCGGCTCACCGAGGTGTCCGGGATCGACCTCCGCGACCCGGACGCCCGGCTCCTCGCCGAACTGCAGCTGCGCCTCCTCGACCGCGGCGGCCGGGAGGCGTGAGCCGTCGGGCCCCGCCACGAGGAAGGGCCGGTTCCGTCGTGCCCGGGCACGACGGTGTCCGTCCCGCGCCCGGGTCTTCGCCCCGCGGTGAGAACCGCGCGGCGGAACACCGGTACTCCCGACGAAGACGCCCGCACCGCTCCGGCGGGAGTCTGGTGGTCCGCCCGGCAGCGGCCGTGGGCGGTCGAGACCCCGGACCCAGGAAAGGTGCACCATGAGTGGTTGCGACAAGGCCGGACGGCGTGAGCGGATACTGCGGGCAGCCGTGGAGCAGGGCCTCCTCGAACCCGAGAAGGCCGTCCTGGCCGGGTTCATCGACCTCGACGCCGTCAACGACACCGTCACGTCCCTGCGGAGCGCGTTCCCCGCCTCCCTCCGGGTCCTGCACGCGTTCGCGGCGAAGGCGAACTGCCTGGTCCCGGTGCTGGCAGAACTGCGCCGGAGCGGCATGGGCTGCGAGGTGGCCAGCGCCGGGGAACTCGGCCAGGCGCTGGAGGCGGGCTTCGATCCGGCACACATCGTGTTCGACTCCCCGGCCAAGTCCCGGGCGGAACTGGCCCTTGCCCTGGACCTGGGGATCGCGGTGAACGCGGACAGCTTCCAGGAACTCACGCGGCTGGACGGGCTCCTGGCGTCCCGCTCTTCCGCATCCCGCATCGGCGTGCGCGTCAATCCGCAGGTCGGCGGCGGTGCGATCTCCGCCATGAGCACGGCCACGGCGACCTCGAAGTTCGGCGTCCCCCTGGAGGACGAGGGCAACGGAGAGCTGCTGCTCCAGGCGTACCGGGACCGTCCCTGGCTGACCTGGGTGCACACGCACGTCGGCTCCCAGGGCTGCCCCCTGGAACTGATGGCCCGGGGCGTGGCGAAGGCGGTGGCGTTCGCCGAGAAGGTCAACGACAGCCTCGGCCACCGGCAGGTCACCGGCATCGACATCGGGGGAGGACTGCCGGTCGACTTCGGCAGCGACGAGACGTCCCCCGGCTTCGGCACCTACGTGGACGCCCTGCGCGAGCACGTGCCCGCCCTGTTCTCCGGCGCGTACGAGATCGTCACCGAGTTCGGCCGCTCCGTCATGGCCAAGAACGGGTTCACCGCCGCGTACGTGGAGTACACCAAGACCGTCGGCGGGCGTCCCGTCGCGATCACCCACGCCGGGGCCCAGGTCGCCACCCGGACCGTGTTCGCCCCCGACGCGTGGCCGGTGCGGATCGAGGCCCACGACCGCCGCGGCCGCGCCAAGAGCAGCCGCCCCGTGCCACAGGACGTCGCGGGACCGTGCTGCTTCGCCGGCGACCTGCTGGCACGCGGCCGCACCCTGCCCCTGCTCGAGCCCGAGGACATCGTCGTCGTCCCGGACACCGGCGCCTACTACTTCTCCACGCCCTTCCACTACAACAGCCTGCCCGAACCCGCCGTGCACGGGGCCCGCACCGACGCCCACGGCCAGGTCGCCTTCCGGCTGCTCCGCCCCGCGCAGGCCGCCCACCCGGGCCCGGTCCCCACCGCGCGGTGATCCTCGCGCCCGCGCGCGACCCCCGGCCGGGCACATCCGGATGCCCGCGGAAGACCACGACGTCAAGGAAGGCAGGTGCAACCGCCATGAAGGCACGGCGCGACCGGCGCCCCGCGGGGGACGCGGCGCCCCCGAGCCGGTGGGCGGCCGCCAGGCGGCGGCTGACGGCCGCGGGGGTGCGCTGCGGCCGGACGGCCCGTGACGCCGCCCGGTGGGTCTCCCGCCGTCGGCGCGTCGCGGCCGACCAGTTCCTCCGGGGCGCGTGCTACGGCGCGGGCACGGCCGTGACGGGTCTGCTGGTGGTGTGGGCGCGGACCCGCTGATTGCGGAGCAGCCGGGCCGGCCGGCGCGGCGTCGCAGCGGGCAGGCGGAGCGTACGTGGCCCGGCCGGGGGCGCACGGCCCTGGTACGGTCCCGGCACCGGTCCGCCCGGTGGCCCCGGGGCCGTACCGCCGGGTGTCCGGCGGCCTGCCCGGAGGGGGTGGAGGCCGGGCGCGGATTTTTCGTTGTCGTGCCGGTCCGCCGACGTCTCCTGTACCGGGGCCGGGTGCCGATCGCCGGGTCCTCGCCGGGCTCGTGCGGGCAGGAAGGCCCCGGAGCATGAGAAGAGGGAGAAGACGGCCATGGGTGCAGACCACGGGCACGACCTCGACGGCGCCCTGGTGTCCGCCGCCCGCGCCGGTGATCCGCGAGCGGTGGACGGGCTGGTGGCACGGTCCCTGCCGCTGGTCTACAACCTCGTCGGCCGCGCCCTGGACGGGCATCAGGACGTGGACGACGTCGTGCAGGAGACGCTGCTGCGCGTGGTGCGCGGACTGGACCGGCTGGAGGACCCCTCGGCGTACCGGGCGTGGCTGGTGGCCATCACCGTGCGGCGGATCCGGGACTGGATGAGGGACCGTCAGCGGGACCGGCAGCGGCACGAGCCGATGGACCGGGTCGCCCAGGTGCCCGATCCGGCGTCCGACTTCGCGTCGCTGACGGTCCTCCGGCTCCAGCTGGACGACGACCGCCGTGAGGTCGTGGAGGCCACGCGCTGGCTGGAGGACGAGCAGCGGGAACTGCTGTCCCTGTGGTGGCTGGAGGAGTCCGGGCAGCTGAGCCGGGCCGAGGTGTGCGGGGCGCTCGGGCTGTCGGGGCGGCACACGGCGGTGCGGATACAGCGGCTCAGGGAACAGCTCGACGTGGGCAGGAGCGTCGTGCGGGCGCTGGCCGTCCAGCCGCCCTGTCCGGGCCTCGCCGAGACGACCGCCACCTGGGACGCCCGCCCGGGCCCGCTGTGGCGCAAGCGGATCGCCCGGCACCTGCGCGGCTGCCACCGGTGCGGGGACGGGCACGGCCGCGCGGTGCCGGTGGCGCGGCTGCTCACGGGCCTTCCGCTGCTCGCGCCGCCGGCCGTCCTGCACCGGGCCGTGTCGGAGGCGCTCGGGCCGGACGCGCAGGCGGCGGACCCGGGCCGGGCGGCGCCGGACGCGCACCCGGTGCCGGACCCGCACGCGGCGGCGCCGGACGCGTCGGCGTCCGCGCCCGGGCGGTGCGGCGGCTCCCACGCGGCCGGGCGCTCCGGACGCCGGCGGCGCCGGGAAGGGCCCCGGCGGTACGCCGGTACGGCCGCCGCGGCGGTGGCGACCGCCGTGGTCGTGCTCGGCGCCTGGGCCCTGCTGCCGTCGCCCGACGGCGGCCCGGCACCGGCCGCGGCTCCCGGGCCCGCGCCGCTGACCTCCGCCCCGGCCGCCCCGGCTGCCCCGGCCACCCCGCCCACTGCGGCCCCCGCCGCGTCCGGCGGCGCCGGGACGGCCGGGCCCGCGCGGAGCGCGCCGCCGTCCTCTTCGGCCGCCGCTGCCCCCACGCCCGCCCCCGACCCGTCGCCGTCCGGCCGCCGGGCGGCCACGGGGCCGGGGGCGACGGCGCCGGTGGTCACCACGAGCCGCAAGGGCGTCGGCGTCTGGTCCTTCCCCGGGGCGGCGAAGGCGCTGGACGAGTCCGGCGCGGGCTGGTACTACACCTGGTCCACCGCCCACCCCGGCGTCCCCGCGTCCGCCGGGGCCCAGTTCATCCCGATGATCTGGGGGGCGGACAGCGTCACGCCGCAGGCCCTGGCGGAGGCCGAGGCGTCCGGCCCCTACCTGCTGGGCTTCAACGAGCCCGACTTCGACTCCCAGGCCGACATGTCCGTCGAGCAGGCCCTCGACCTGTGGCCGCGGCTGGAGTCGACCGGCAGCGTGCTCGGCAGCCCCGCCGTCGCCTTCGGGGGAGACCAGCCGGGCGGCTGGCTGGACCGCTTCATGACCGGGGCCGAGGAGCGGGGCCTGCGCGTCGACTTCATCGCGCTGCACTGGTACGGCGCCGACTTCCGCACCGAGGCGGCCGTGGAACAGCTGCGCGGCTACCTGGACGCCGTCCACGAGCGCTACGGGAAGCCGGTCTGGCTGACCGAGTTCGCCCTCATCGACTTCTCCCAGGGCACCCGCTTCCCGACGGACGAGGAGCAGGCCGCCTTCCTGGCCTCGGCGACGAAGATGCTCGCCGGGCTGCCCTACCTCCAGCGGTACGCCTGGTTCGGGCTCGGCACCGACGAGACGGGCCCCGGCACGACGCTGTTCCGCGACGGTTCCACGGTGACCCCGCAGGGCAGGGCCTTCCGCTCGGCACCGTGAACGCGGGCGAGCGCGCGGGGCTCCCGTTCCGGCCCGTGCCGCGGCCGGGGACGCGGAAGGCCCCCCGGCGCGTGGCCGGGGGGCCTTCGTGCGGCCGGGACGCCGCTGGTGTCCCGCGGTGCGCGGGCGGCGTCCCGGCGGAGCAGGACGTGCTCAGACGTCAGCGTCCGACGTCAGACGCCGACGTCAGACGTTGACGCCGAAGTCCTGGGCGATGCCGGTGAGGCCGGAGGCGTAGCCCTGGCCGACCGCGCGGAACTTCCACTCGGCGCCGTTGCGGTAGATCTCGCCGAAGACCATGGCCGTCTCGGTGGCGGCGTCCTCGCTCAGGTCGTAGCGGGCGATCTCCTGCTGGTTGGCCTGGTTGATGATGCGGATGAACGCGTTGCGCACCTGGCCGAAGCTCTGGCTCCGCGACTCGGCGTCGTAGATGGAGACCGGGAAGACGATCTTGTCGATCTCCGCCGGGAGCGTCTCCAGGTTGACGTTGATCTGCTCGTCGTCGCCGGAGCCCTCGCCGGTGCGGTTGTCACCGGTGTGCACGATCGCCTGCTCGGGCGACGCGGTGTTGTTGAAGAAGATGAAGTGCTGGTCGGAGTGCACCTTCCCCGCGGCGTTGACCGCGATGGCGCTCGCGTCCAGGTCGAAGTCGGTGCCCGTGGTCGTGCGGACGTCCCAGCCGAGGCCGACCGTAACCGCGGTGAGGCCCGGGGCCTCCTTGGTGAGCGATACGTTGCCGCCCTTGGACAGGCTCACAGCCATGGGATATGTCCCTCTCTCGTGGTTCCGCTCGTCAGGTGCCGACGACGGTACAGTCACTCCCCACAACGTCGCGTGGGTACGCGCGGGTTCCAGCCGTGGGAAATTCGCGCGCGGAATCCGTGACGAAAACGGTGTGCGCGCGGGCGCTGCGGGCGGGAACGATGGACGTATGTCCGGTCCCTACCTCATCCGAGGCTCCGTCGCCCTCCCCCAAGCCGAGCTGACCTGGCGGTTCTCCCGCTCGTCCGGGCCGGGCGGGCAGCACGTCAACACCACCGACAGCCAGGTCGAGCTGCGCTTCGACCTGGCCGGGACGGACGCGCTGCCGCCGGTGTGGAAGGAACGGGCGCTGGAGCGGCTGGCCGGGCGGCTGGTCGGGGGCGTCCTCGTCGTGCGCTCCGCCGAGCACCGCTCGCAGTGGCGGAACCGGGAGAGCGCGGCCGTCCGCATGGCGTCGCTGCTGGCGGAGGCCACGGCCCCGCCGCCGCGGGCGCGGAAGCCGAAGCGGGTGCCGCGCGGCGTCAACGAGCGGCGGCTGCGGGGCAAGCGGCACCGCAGCGACGTCAAGCGCGGCCGGCAGGGACGCGGCTGGGACTGAGCGGCGCACGTTCCTGCCGCGCGCCGCCTGCCGCGCGCCGCCTGCCGGGCGCCGCCTCCCGCGCCCCGCCGCCCGCACGTCCGGGAGCCGGAACCGGTGCCGTCGTGCGGGTGCGCTCCCATTCCACATCGAGAGTGGACTAGACCTTTCACGCCTTCTCGGGCGACACTGACCCCCGTGAGATACGTCATCGCCCTCGATGTGGGCGGCACCGGGATGAAGGCCGCCCTGGTGGGCCCTGACGGCCGCCTGCTGCACGAGGCGCGCCGCCCCACCGGCCGCAAGCGCGGTCCCGACGCCGTCACCGCCGCCGTCCTGGACTTCGCCGACGAACTGCGCCGCGTCGGCGCCGACCGCTACGGGACGGGACCGGCCGCCGCCGGAGTCGTCGTGCCCGGCATCCTGGACGAGCCGGAAGGTGTCGTGCGCTTCTCCGCCAACCTGGGCTGGAAAGACGTGCCCCTGCGCGCCCTGCTCGCCGAGCGCCTGGGTGCCAGCCTGCCCGTCGCGCTGGGCCACGACGTGCGCACCGGCGGCCTCGCCGAAGGCCGCATCGGCGCAGGCGCGGGCGTGGACCGGTTCCTGTTCGTGCCGCTGGGCACCGGCATCGCCGGCGCCATTGGTCTGGACGGGCGAGTGGAGGCCGGTGCCCACGGCGGCGCCGGTGAGATCGGCCACGTCGTCGTGCGGCCCGCGGGGCCCGAGTGCGGCTGCGGGCAGCGCGGCTGCCTGGAGACGATGGCCTCGGCCTCCGCCGTGGGCCGCGCGTGGGCCGCTGCCAGCGGGGACCCGGCGGCCACCGCCGCCGACGCCGCCCGCGCCGTCGTGGCGGGGGACCCGCGGGCCGTCGCCGTGTGGCAGGACGCGATCGACGCCCTGGCCACCGGCCTCGTCACCGCCCTCACACTGCTCGACCCCCGCATGCTGATCATCGGCGGCGGGCTGGCCGAGGCGGGCGACACGCTGTTCACCCCGTTGCGCGGGGCCGTGCGGGACCGGGTGACGTTCCAGCGGCTGCCCTCGATCGTGCCGGCGGCCCTGGGGGACGCCGCCGGCTGCCTGGGCGCGGGACTTCTCGCCTGGGATCTACTCTCCGCGGAGGTTGCGAGCCGATGACCACGGCGATGACGACGGCGCAGGCAAGGCCGGGGCGCACGGTGCTGAGCGGTGCCCGGGTGGTGACGCCGTCGGGCGTCCTGGACGGCGGCCGGGTGACCGTCGAAGGGCGGCGGATCACCGCCGTGACGGCGGCGGGGGCCGCCGGGGCGGCGGGGGCGCCGGAACCCGGCGGGACGGCGTCCGGGGGAACGGCGTCCGGCGGGGCGGGGGCGGACGGCGCGCTCGACCTCACCGGCCACTGGCTCGTCCCCGGCTTCGTCGACCTGCACAACCACGGCGGCGGCGGCGCCTCCTTCACCTCCGGCACCGCCGAGGACGTGCTCACCGGTGTGCGCACCCACCGCGCGCACGGCACCACCACGCTCGTCGCCTCCACCGTGACCGGCGACCTCGACGTGCTGGCCCGCCAGGCCGCGCTGCTGGCCGAGCTGGTGCAGCAGGGCGATCTGGCCGGCGTCCACTTCGAGGGGCCGTTCATCTCGCCGTGCCGCAAGGGCGCGCACAGTGAGGAACTGCTGCGCGACCCCGACCCGGCTGAGGTGCGCAAACTGGTGGACGCCGCCCACGGCACCGCCGTCATGTGCACGCTGGCCACCGAGCGGCCCGGCGGCATCGACTCCGTCCGGCTGCTGGCCGACCACGGGGTGATCGCGGCCGTCGGGCACACCGACGCCACCTACGAGCAGACCCGCGAGGCCGTCGACGCCGGGGCCACCGTCGCCACCCACCTGTTCAACGCCATGCCGGGGCTGGGCCACCGCGCGCCGGGGCCGATCGCCGCGCTGCTGGAGGACGAGCGCGTCACCGTCGAGCTGATCAACGACGGCACCCACCTGCACCCGGCGGCGCTGCAACTGGCCTTCGCCCGCGCGGGCGGCGACCGCGTCGCGTTCATCACCGACGCCATGGACGCCGCCGGGTTCGGGGACGGCCGCTACCAGCTCGGCCCGATGGAGGTGGACGTCGTGGACGGCGTCGCCCGGCTCGCGCGGGACGGCGCCATCGCCGGTTCCACGCTCACGCTGGACACGGCGCTGCGCCGGGCGGTCACCGTGGACGGGCTGGCCGTCGAGGACGCCGTGCGCGCGGTCTCGGCCACCCCCGCGCGGCTGCTGGGGCTGGCCGACCGGGTGGGCGCGATCGCACCGGGCCTGGACGCCGACCTCGTCGTGCTGGACGGGGACTGGACGGTGCGCGGCGTGCTGCGCCGGGGCGGGTGGATCGTGGAACCCGCACCGTCCGCACGGTGAGCGGGGCCTGACGGGCGCGGCCGGGCGGGGCGGCCCCGGCGGCGCCGCCCGCGTCCGCACGGCGCGGGCGGCGGACTTCCGTCAGCCGCCCACGTGGCCCTTCTCCAGCCAGACGCGGTCCAGCGCGAAGTCGCAGGCGTTGCCCTCCTCGCACGACACCCGGACGGTGTTCGTGCCTTCCTTCAGCTCCACCCAGGCGTAGGTCTGCGTCCAGCCCTTGGCCCAGTCGTTCTCCTTCGCGCGGGCGAAGTTCTTCATGTTCAGCGGCCGGTTCTGCGGCTCCCCGTTGAGGGTGAGGGTCGCGTTCATGTCCTTGCCGGGCACGGTGTAGCCGACGTAGACGGTGTACTGGCCCGCCTCGGGCACCTCGGCCGTCCACGTCGCCGCGGCGCCCGGCTGGTTGAACGGGGCGACGTACTTGCCGTCCCTGGCCTTGGAGCCCTGCACGTCGGCCGCCACCTGCGGGCCGCCGTCCAGGCGGAGGCTGGAGGCGTCCTCGGAGGGCAGCGGTGCCGCCTCGGCCTCGTCCTTCTTCCCGCCGTCCCCGGAGTCCCCGCCGTCCTGCTGCCCGTCGCCGCCCTGCGCCTGACCGGCCGCCGAGGTGTCCGCCCCGGCGTTCTTCGCGTCGTCGTCCCCGCTGAAGGCGACGGCGGCGCCGACACCGATGACCACCGCGCCGACGACCGCGAGCGCGGCGATCAGCAGCCCGTTGCGCCGCTGCGGGGCGCCGTGGCCGCCGCCGTGCGCACCGGAGCCCGCCGCGCGACGGGTCCCCTCGCGGCGGGCGGCCTCGCGGCCTCCGGGCTGCGTCTCGGGCGCGGCGTAGTGCACGCCCGGGTACGTGCCGCCGGGCTGCTGCGGGTACTGCTGCTGGGGAGCGGCCTGCTGCGGGGCCTGGTTCCCGTACCGGCGTTCACCGACGGGCCTGACCTGGTGGTACGAGGTGCGGGGAGTACCCTGTTGGGGCCCCTGGGCGGGCGCGCCGTCCTCCTGGCGGTACAGGTAGCCGAACGGGTCGTCGCCCTCCGGCGTGTTCGTACCGTTGTTACCGGCGGTCATCCCCTGCTCTCCTCATACGGCAAATGGCTGACCTGGCGCAGCCTACCCCGTTCGGGTGAGCGGAGAGGGACGTGCTAAGCGGCGTCCGGCCCTACCCGGCGCGGCGGTGGCTCTTGGCCCTGGACCGCTTCTCCACGTACATCCGCTGGTCAGCGGATTGCAGGATCTCCTCGACCGACTGGCCGCAGGAAGCCCAGCCGATTCCGAAACTCGCCCCCACCCGGACCGTGCGTCCTTCGACACGTATGGGCGGGATGATCGCGTTGCGCAGCCGCACGGCGAGGTCGCCGGCGTCGGCCCGCCCGAGGCCGTCGGCGAGCACGACGAACTCGTCTCCGCCGAGACGGGCGACGGTGTCGTTGTCCCGCACCGCGCCGGCCAGCCGCCGGGCCACCTCGACCAGCACCGCGTCACCGCAGTGGTGGCCGTAGCGGTCGTTGATCGACTTGAAGCCGTCCAGATCGCAGAAGAGGACGGCGAGCCCCTTCTCGCCCGGGTCGTCGCTCTCCGGGGCGACCAGGTGCGTGTGGTGGTCGAAGCCGGGGCCGACCGCCACCAGGGCGCCGCCGTCCGCCGGGAAGCCGCCGTCCCCGGGCCCCTCCGGCGCGAAGGCGTCCCCTCCGTACGCCTCGGCCGGATACCCGCCGGCGGTGTACCCCTCGGCCGGGTACGCCTCCGTCGGGTACCCCTCCGCCGCGAGGCGGCCGTCGTACGCCTCCGCCGCGAGGCCGCCGTCGTAGGCCACGCCCCCGTAGCCGCCGGGGCCGTAGCCGCCCGCCCCGTGGCCGTCGCCGCCGAAGGCGTCCGGCTCCAGCGTCCCCGGTTCGTAGCCCCGGTCCGCGAAGGCGTGCGCGGGCACGCCGTGCGGCCCGGGGGAGTGCGCCGGGACGGGGCCGGGGCGCTCGCACAGCCGGGCGCTGAGCCGGGCGCGCAGCTCCGCGCTGTTGGGCAGGCCGGTCAGCGCGTCGTGGCTGGCCCGGTGCGCGAGCTGCAGCTCGTGCCGCTTGCGTTCCTCGATGTCCTCGACGTGCGTCAGCAGGAAGCGCGGCCCGTCCGTGGTGTCGGCCACCACCGAGTGGCGCAGGGAGACCCACACGTAGGTGCCGTCTCTGCGGTGCATGCGCAGCTCGACGCGTCCGTTCTCGACGGCGGTGCGCTGCAGGGTGCCGAGGTCCTCGGGGTGGACGAGGTCGGAGAAGGAGTAGCGGCGCATCGCCGACGCCGAGCGGCCCAGCAGGCGGCACAGGGCGTCGTTGGTCTTGATGAGCCGTCCGTGCTGGTCACCGCCCATCTCGGCGATGGCCATGCCGCTGGGGGCGAACTCGAAGGCCGCGCGGAAGCTCTCCTCGCTCGCCCGCAGGGCCTGCTGCTCCCGCTCCAGCCTGACGAGGGCGCGCTGCATGTTGGCGCGCAGCCGCGCGTTGCTGATGGCGATGGCCGCCTGGAAGGCGTACATCTGCAACGCCTCGCGGCCCCAGGAGCCGGGGCGGCGCCCGGAGCGGGGCCGGTCGACGGATATGACGCCCAGCAGCTCGTCGTCCGGGGTGTACATGGGGGCGAAGAGGCGGTCCATCGGGTGCCACTCGTCCGCGAAGCGGGGGGCCGGGCCCGGGGTGTGCCACTGCGGCACGTCGTCGTCGTCCAGCACCCAGCCGTCGGTGTAGGGGACGAACCGCAGCTCGCCCCACGCCTCGCCCATCGCGAGCCGGCGCTCCCAGGAGGCGCGGGAGCCGACGCGGCCCGCCATCATCGCCTCGGCTCCGGTGCTGCCCGCGACGGCGGCGACGACGAGGTCGCCGTCGGGCCGCACCAGGTTGACGGCGGCCATCTCGAAACCCAGTCCGTTCACCACGCCGTCGGCGACCGTCTGGAGGGTGTCGGCGAGGCTGCGGGCGGTGCTGAGCTGCGCCACGGACTGGTGCAGACGGCGCAGGGTCGTGAGGCGTACGTACGGTCCGGAGTCGCTCTCCATCGCCCTCCCCCGCGGATCGCCCGTCTGCTCCGAGTGCCACTCCTGCGAGTGCCACGGCCACTGAATCACAGGCTGCTCCTCACTCGGTACACAGGGTCAACGAATAATCCCATCTGTGACTCAAGTCACAACAAAGATCACGTCAACGGCTGGACGGACTGCGAGCGCTCCCATAGAGCCCCACATATGACGTCGGCACGTGGGGCCCGGGCGGGCCCGTCGCCCGGTCCTAGGACCCGGCTGGTTCCCCGGTCCGATGTGTGCCCCGGTACGCGCTGGTTAGCGTTCCCCGTGTGTACCCGACAGCAGCGCACCGCACCGGAACCCCGTCCCCGCACGCCGACCGCACCGCCGGCGGCCCCGTCCCGCATGCTGGAGGGGTGAACGAGGAGCAGTTCCGGGCCGCTATGGCCCGGCTCGCGGGAGGCGTCGTCCTGGTGACGGCGTTCGACCCCGAGGACGGTCCGCACGGCGCGCACGCCGGTATGACGGCGACGGCGTTCGTGTCCGTCTCCCTGGACCCGCCGCTGGTCCTGCTCAGCGTGCGCACCGGCTCCCGCATGGACGAGGTGCTGGAGCGCGCGCCGCTGTGGGCCGCCAACCTGCTCGCGGAGGACCAGCGCCCGGTCGCGGGCCGCTTCTCCATGAAGGGGCGGCTGAGCGACCGGCTGCTGTTCTCCGAGCTGCCGCACGTGCGGGGCGAGGCGAGCGGCGCCCCGCTGGTGGACGGCGCGCTGGCCGCGCTGGAGTGCCGCACCGAGCAGCGGCACACGGCCGGAGACCACACGCTGCTGGTGGCCCGCGTGGTCACCGCCGCCGTCCCGTCCGGGCCGTCCGGCCCCCTCACCTACTACCAGGGCCGCTACCGCACGCTCGGCTAGGCGCCCGGACGCCCGGCTGCCCGGGGCTTCCGGACGGCGGCGGGGGAGGGTGCGGACGTCCGGTAAACGGGGGCCGGTGTCCGCCGGCGGTGCGGCGGTGTGGACACTCGTACCTTGCGCACGGCCCCACGAGGGGCGCACTGACGTGCGGGTTCGGTACGGGGGCGCCACGAGCGCCCCGCGACAGACAAAGGGGACAGGTAGTGCGGCGGCGTCGGTTTTTGGCCCTGGCGGCATCGGGCATGGCGGGCGCGGTGGGGTTGTCGGCCACGGCGTGCGGCGGCCCCGGAGGCGGCGACGTCACCCTGAAGCTCGTCGCCGCCGACTACGGCACCCCGCAGGAGGGCAACGGCTCGCAGGTGTACTGGGACAGGCTCGTCGAAGCCTTCCACGAGGAGCACCCGGACATCGGCGTCGACGTCACCGTCCTGAGCTGGAACGAGGTGGACAAGGCCGTCGCCGACATGGTCGCGGCGGGTGACGCCCCCGACATCGCGCAGATCGGCGCCTACGCCGACTACGCGGCGGGCGGCGACCTCTACAGCGCCTCCGAACTGCTCTCCATACCCGTGCAGGCCGACTTCCTGCCCGGCCTCGCCCGCGCCGGCGAACTGCGCAGGACGCAGTACGGGCTGCCGTTCGTCTCCAGCACCCGGCTCCTCTTCTACAACAAGACCCTCTTCGCCCGTGCCGGTCTCGACCCCGAGGCGCCGCCGGTGTCCTGGGCGGAGCTGAGGACGGCGGCCCGGGCGCTGAAGGAGGCGGGCGTCAGGATTCCCTACGGGCTCCCGCTCGGGCCGGAGGAGGCCCCGGCCGAGACCATGATGTGGATGCTCAGCGGCGGTGGCGGGTACACCGACAACGTCGGCAGCTACACCATCGACTCCGCCGAGAACGTCCGCACCTTCACCTGGCTGCGGGACGAACTGGTCCGCACCGGCCTGACCGGCCCCCAGGCCCCCGGCGAGACCGACCGCCAGGAGGTCTTCGACGCGTTCGCCGCCGGCGAGGTCGGCATGCTCAACGGGCACCCGACGCTGATGAGCCAGGCCGCCGAAGGGGACGTGGACTACGGCACCGCGCCGCTGCCGGGCCGGCTGGGCGCCGCCAGCGCCACCATGGGCGTCGCCGACTGGATCATGGGCTTCAAGCAGAACGGGCACCGCGAGGAGATCGGCGCCTTCCTCGACTTCGTCTTCTCGGTGGAGCAGCACTACGCCTTCACCGAGCGCTACGACCTGCTGCCCGTCACCACCTCCGCGTCCGACCGGATGAGCGAGGACGACGTCCACCGGGACCTGCGGCCGTTCCTCGAACAGCTCCCGGTCGCCGAGTTCTACCCGGTGGACAAGGTGTCCTGGGCGCAGACCAGCCAGGACATCAAGAACGCGATCGGCGAGGCCGTCGCACCCGGCGGCAGTCCGGAGAACGTGCTCGGCTCGCTCCAGCGCAAGGCGTGGGCCGAGGAGTCGGCCGCGCCGGGCGGCCGGTGAGCCGACGGCTGTCGGCGGACGCGGTTACGTTGGAGTGGTGAGCGCGGAGGACACGGACGAAGCGGACGGCGGCGGCGCCGGGCCGGACGGGCCCGGTGAGCCCGGCGGGGCTGCCGGGGCCGGGGAGCCTGCCGGGACCGCCGGGGCCGGGCTGTCGGCGCGGGACGAGGCCGTGCTCGCCGTCGAGCGGCGCGGCTGGTCCGGCCCCGGCGCGAAGGAGCGGGCCATCCGGGAGCGGCTGGGCATCTCGCCGACCCGCTACTACCAGCTCCTCAACGCCCTGCTGGACGACCCCCGCGCGCTCGCCCACGACCCGGTGACCGTCAACCGGCTGCGGCGCCGCCGGGACGGACGGCGCGCGCGCCGGTAGGGTCGCCGCCATGGGCAGCCCTGACGCACACGCCGACGCACCCACCGACGTCCCCGCCGCCGCGGCCCCCCACGCGACCCCCGGCCGGGCCTTGGGAACCGGGGCCGAAATCCCCGGGCCCGCCACCCCGGGGGGCCGGGCCGGACTCGCCGCGCTGCGGGAGGAGCCGGAACGCTCCGTCGTCGCACTCGACTTCGACGGCACCCTCGCCCCGATCGTCGCCGACCCCGACCAGGCCCGCGCCCACCCGGCCGTGGTGCCCGCACTCGCACGCCTCGCACCCCGGCTGCGCGGTGTCGCCATCGTCACCGGCCGCCCCGCGGAGCTGGCCGTGCGCTACGGAGGCTTCGCGGGCGTGCCGGGCCTGGAGAACCTCACCGTCCTCGGGGCGTACGGCGCCGAGCGCTGGGACGCCGCGACCGGCGAGGTCAGCGTGCCGCCGCCGGACCCGGGCATCGCCGAAGTCCGCGCCGGACTGCCCCGCCTGCTGGCGTCGCTGGGCGTGCCGGAAGGGGTGTCCACCGAGGACAAGGGGCTGGCCGTCGCCGTCCACACGCGGCGGGCCCCCGACCCGTCCGGGGCCTTCGCGGCACTGCGCGAGCCGCTGTCCGAGCTGGCCGCCCGCCACGGACTGCGCGTCGAGCCGGGCCGCTTCGTGCTGGAGCTGCGGCCGCACGGCGTGGACAAGGGCGTGGCGCTGACGGCCTACCTGGCCGAGAAGGACGCGGGGCCCGTGCTCTACGCGGGCGACGACCTCGGGGACCTGGCCGCCTTCGCCGCCGTCGAGCAGCGCCGGGCGCAGGGAGTGCCCGGCGTGCTCGTGTGCAGCGGCAGTACCGAGGTGACGGAGCTGGCCGACCGCGCGGACGTCGTCGTCCCCGGCCCCGAGGGCGTCGCCGCCCTGCTCGCCGCGCTCTGACGCCGGGCGGTCACCGCTGCCGCGTCACCGTCGTGCCCGGCCGCCCGCCGCGCCGCGCCGCTCAGCCGCGCAGCGCGGCGAGCTGGTCCAGGAACCACCGCTGCGGCGGGAGCGCGGTCGCCGCGGCGGCCAGCCGCTTCGTGCGCCCGGCCCGGTCGTCCGGCGCCATCAGCAGCGCCTCGTGCAGCGCCCGCGCGGTGTCGCGGACGTCGTACGGGTTCACCACGAGCGCGTCCGCGCCCAGCTCGGCCGCCGCGCCCGCCTCGCGGGACAGCACCAGGGCGCACCCGTCGTCCGAGACGACCGGCACCTCCTTGGCCACGAGGTTCATGCCGTCCCTGATCGGGTTGACCAGCGCCACGTCCGCCAGCCGGTAGGCGGCCAGCGAACGCGCGAAGTCGTCCTTGACGTGCAGCACGACCGGCGTCCAGTCCCCGGCGCCGAACTCGGCGTTGATCCCGTCGGCGACGCGGGAGACCTCGGCGGTGTACTCCCGGTAGACGGCGAGGTCCTGCCGGGAGGGGTAGGCGAACGCCACGTGCACCACGCGCCCGCGCCACTGCGGCTGCTCCGTCAGCAGCCGCCGGTAGGCGTGCAGGCCGCGCACGATGTTCTTGGACAGCTCCGTGCGGTCCACCCGCACGATCGTCCGGCGCGGCGCGCCGTCGTCCCCGGTGCCGATCTGCTCGCGCAGCGCGGCCATCCGCTCCGCGACGTCGGGCCGGTGCGCCCGCTCGCGCAGGAAGTCCGCGTCCGCGCCCAGGCCGTGCACGCCGATCCGCGTGGTGCGGCCGTCGTGGGTGACGCGCAGCCCCTCGCCGTCCCGCTCCACCGAGGCGCCCAGCACGTCCGCGCAGCACGCGGCGAACGCCTCGGCCCAGCGCCGGGTGAGGAACGCGGCCCGGTCGGCGCCGAGGACGCCGCGCAGGACGGCGGCGGCGGTGTCGTCGGGCAGCAGCCGGTAGTAGTCGGCCGGTGCCCACGGGGTGTGCGAGAAGTGCCCGATGCGCAGGTCGGGGCGGCGCTCGCGCAGCAGGGCGGGCACCAGGGTCAGGTGGTAGTCCTGCACGAGGACGGCCGCCCCCGGCTCCGCGTCGTGGGCCAGCGCGTCGGCGAAGGCCGTGTTGTACGCCTCGTAGGCCGCCCACTGGGTCTCGAACGCCGTGTCGAAGGCGGGCTCCAGGGGCGTCTGGTACAGCAGGTGGTGGACGAACCACAGCACCGAGTTGGCGACGCCGTTGTAGGCGTCGGCGAACGTCCCGGCGGGGATGTCGAGCATCCGCACCCGCTGCCCGGCGGTGTCCGTCTGCGGCAGCAGCCCGTCCGCGCGGCGGGCCGCGGCGCGGTCGCCCTCGCCCAGGGCCGCGCACACCCACACCGCGTCCGCGTCGGAGCCGATGGCCGACAGGCCCGAGACGAGCCCGCCACCGCCCCGTTTCGCGGTGAGCGACCCGTCGTCGCCGAGGGTGTACGAGACGGGCCCCCGGTTGGAGGCGACCAGGACCTGGGACGACGACACCTGGGGCTCGTGGGACGCAGCGACCATGCGGCGAGCGTATCCGGAACCCGCCGCGTTCAAACGGCCGTGCGGGTCCGGAACCCCGGCGCGTGCGAACGGCCGTGCGGGCGCCCGGGTCAGCGGGCCCGTCCCGGCCGGTCACCGGCCGCCCACGGCACCGGAACCGGCCGCCCCGGTCAGGCCGCCGCGGTCAGGCCGCGTCCCGGGCCGCCGCGTACTCGGGCACACCGGCCATGGGCGGGCGCTCCAGGGTGTCCACGGGACGCGTGCGCGGGGCGAAGCCGCCCTCGGGGACGCGGTCGAACTGGGTCAGCTCCGCGCGGGTCAGCGGGGCGCCGGTGAGCCGGAGCTGCGCGGTGCGGTAGATGGCCGCCGCCATGCGGCCGAGCGCCTGCCCGTCCTGGTTGCGGTGCCGCCGCACGCCCACGTCCACCTGGGCCAGGGCGTCCAGCCCCACCAGGTCCAGCGCGTCCACCAGCAGGGCCAGCTCGACGCCGTACCCGACGGGGAAGCGCAGCCGCTCCAGCAGCGACCGCCGCGCCGCGTACTCCCCGCCCAGCGGCTGGACGAAACCGGCCAGCCGGGGCCAGTGCAGGTTCAGCAGCGGGCGGGCCACCAGCTCCGTCACCCGTCCGCCGCCCGCCGGGCTGTCGCCCAGCGGCCGGTCGTACATCGCCTTGACCAGCCGCACCCCCGGATCGGTCAGCAGCGGGCCGACGATGCCGGAGACGAAGCGGGAGCGGAAGTCCCGCAGGTCGGCGTCGATGAAGCAGACGATCTCGCCGCTGGTCGCCAGCAGCGAGCGCCACAGCACCTCCCCCTTGCCGGGCACCGCGGGTATCCGGGGCAGCAGCGCGTCCCGGTGGACGACCTTCGCGCCCGCGGCGGCGGCCACGTCCCCGGTCCGGTCGGTGGAGCCGGAGTCGAGCACGACCAGCTCGTCCACCAGGGGCACGTCCGGCGTCATCAGCTCGCCGCGGATCACCGAGACGATGGCGCCGACCGTCTCCTCCTCGTTGAGCGCGGGCAGCACGACGCTCACGCTCCCGCGCGTGCCCGCGGCCCGCTTGGCGGCCAGCAGCCGCGCCATCGGACGGTCATCGGCGCTCCAGGAACGCCGCCGCAGCCAGCTCTCGACCTCGTCCAGCACGTATCCGCCTCCGTAGGGATCACCCGCGGACGTCACCGTCTCGCGGTTCGGACGACCGCATCCACCGTCACAGCCGTCGGTTACAGTCTTGAGCAGCGCACGTGACCTCCGCATGTCGGGGCGCGTCGCCACCGACAAACGCGCCCTCCGGCGCCATAGAGCTCATCCAGAGGGGCAGAGGGAACGGCCCGTTGAAGCCCCGGCAACCCTCCCGCGTGCCATTACGTCATTCCGGTTCATGTCCGGGGCGAAGCCGCCGTGGGGAAGGTGCCAATTCCGTCCCTCGGCGAAAGCCGTCGTGGGGAAGATGAGGAGAAAGGGCCTCGCCTCCATGGCTGTGCAGACAGTTGCCAACACCACCGAACCTTCGGACATCTCCCTCGGTCCCGCCGCGGCGCTCTCCTGCCGCGAGTGCGGTGAGCGCACACCGCTCGGACCGCACTTCGCCTGCGGTGCCTGTTTCGGGCCCCTGGAGATCGCCTACGACCTGCCCACCGGGGACGCCGAAGCGCTGCGGAAGCAGATCGAGGCCGGGCCGAACAGCATCTGGCGCTACGCCCCGCTGCTGCCCGTCCCCGCCGACGTGGCCGCCAAGCCCAACCTGAACCCCGGCTTCACCAAGCTGGTGCGCGCCGACAACCTCGCCCGCGAACTGGGCGTCACCGGAGAACTGCACGTCAAGGACGACTCGGGCAACCCGACGCACTCCTTCAAGGACCGTGTCGTCGCCATCGCCGTCGAGGCCGCCCGCGCCTTCGGGTTCACCACGCTCTCCTGCTCCTCCACCGGGAACCTGGCCGGCGCGGTGGGCGCCGCCGCGGCCCGCGCGGGCCTGCGCTCGTGCGTGTTCATCCCGCACGACCTGGAGCAGGGCAAGGTCGTGATGGCCGCCGTCTACGGGGGCGAGCTGGTCGGCATCGAGGGCACCTACGACGACGTGAACCGCTTCTGCAGCGAGCTGATCGGGGACCCGGCCGGCGAGGGCTGGGGCTTCGTGAACGTGAACCTGCGCCCGTACTATGCCGAGGGCTCCAAGACGCTCGCGTACGAGATCTGCGAGCAGCTCGGCTGGCGGCTGCCGGACCAGCTCGTGATCCCGATCGCCTCCGGCTCGCAGCTCACGAAGATCGACAAGGGCCTGCGCGAGCTGATCGCGCTCGGCCTGGTCGAGGACCGGCCGTACCGGATCTTCGGCGCCCAGGCCGAGGGGTGCTCGCCGGTCTCGCGGGCGTTCAAGGCCGGGCACGACGTGGTGCGGCCCGTGCGGCCCGACACCATCGCCAAGTCGCTGGCCATCGGCAACCCGGCGGACGGCCCGTACGTGCTGGACATCGCCCGCAGGACCGGCGGCGCGGTCGAGGACGTGAACGACGGGCAGGTCGTGGAGGCGATCAAGCTGCTCGCCCGCACCGAGGGCGTCTTCGCGGAGACGGCCGGCGGGGTGACCGTCGGTGTCACCCGCAAGCTGATCGAGGCGGGCGTGCTGGACCCGGCGCTGACCACGGTCGTGCTCAACACCGGCGACGGCCTCAAGACCCTGGACGCCGTCGCCCCGACGACCGGCCCCTCGGCCGTCATCCGCCCCTCGCTGGACGCCTTCCGCGCCGCCGGCCTGGCCTGACCCGTTCCGTTTTCGTACGAAGGTGAACACCGCATGAGCGTTAACGTCCGCATTCCGACCATCCTGCGCACCTACACCGGCGGCAAGTCCGAGGTTCCGGCCGAGGGCGCCACCCTCGCCGAGGTGCTGGCCGACCTGGAGAAGAACCACACCGGGATCGGGGCGCGCGTCCTGGACGACACGGGCAAGCTCCGCCGATTCGTGAACGTCTACGTCAACGACGACGACGTGCGGTTCGCGGAGGGCCTCGCCACGCCGGTGCCGGACGGCGCGGGCGTCTCCATCATCCCCGCCGTGGCAGGCGGCGCGTAAGCGCTCCCCAGGACCGTTCGGGCGGCCCCGCTCCCTCGCCGGAGCGGGGCCGCCCGCGTGTGTGCGGCGCGGGGCGGCCCGGGGCGCCGGCGCGGGCGCCCGCGCGGGACACGGCGAACCGGAGGTGGTCATTCCGGAGGTGCGGGGGGCGGTAGGGTGAGCCCGAACCCCTCGCCTCACGTGTCACAGCGGCCCCTCGGTGGTGCCCGACCCGCGCGACAACTTGTGCCCGAAAATGCAGAAACATTTGTCGGGTTGATCCGCTATGTCCGGCCGGACTTGTCCCCGTTTGCGGGCCCCGCCCTGGAATCGCCGTTCGAGCGCCTGCGGAATTCTCGTCGGATTGACCTGTTGCGGAGGGCGTTCGTGCAGATACATTCAGCGGCGGTCGACGCGTTCCGGCGCACACCCCCTCGACCCAGGGGGTGACTTCTGACCCGGGTCCGCGGAGTGCGGTCTCGTGCAAGGGCCAGTAATAGGGGAGTTAGGAATGGCTCAGGGCACCGTCAAGTGGTTCAACGCGGAGAAGGGCTACGGCTTCATCGCGGTCGACGGTGGTGCGGACGTGTTCGTCCACTACAGCGCGATCCAGATGGACGGGTACCGCACCCTTGAGGAAGGGCAGCGGGTCGAGTTCGAGATCTCGCAAGGACAGAAGGGCCCGCAGGCGGACATGGTCCGCCTGAGTGCCTGAGCGCCGACCGCCACACACCACCCCGGGGTCCGGGCTTCCACGGAAGTCCGGGCCCCGTGGCGTGCCCGCCCGCCGCACCCGCCCGTCCGGGCCGGGCGGGCCCGCCGCGTAGCCGCCCGGCACCCCGCCGCGCACCTCTCCGGTACCCCGCCCGCGCCCGCCGGGGCGCGCGCCGCGCACCGGCCCCGCACCCCGCCGGGTGCCCGCCCCGGGGTGCCCGTGCGAGCGGACCGGCGCGAGCGCCGGACCTCCCGCGCTTGCACTCGGAGGGGTCGAGTGCTAATCATTGGGCTTAGCACTCTGCGCATGAGAGTGACAAAGAAGGACCGGTTCGGTGAGGTCCGTGAGGCCGGGCGGGAAAGGCCGCCGGGGCTCGCAGGCCGTCCGTCGCGGGCGCCGCGGTCCGGAGCAATCCACCCCAGTCCTGGGAGGACCACTTCACATGGCCAAGATCATCGCGTTCGACGAGGAGGCGCGGCGCGGCCTCGAACGCGGCATGAACCAGCTCGCCGACGCCGTCAAGGTCACGCTCGGCCCCAAGGGCCGCAACGTCGTGCTGGAGAAGAAGTGGGGCGCCCCCACGATCACCAACGACGGTGTCTCCATCGCCAAGGAGATCGAGCTCGAGGACGCGTACGAGAAGATCGGCGCCGAGCTCGTCAAGGAGGTCGCCAAGAAGACGGACGACGTCGCCGGTGACGGCACGACGACCGCGACCGTCCTCGCCCAGGCGCTGGTCCGCGAGGGTCTGCGCAACGTGGCCGCCGGCGCCAACCCGATGGCGCTGAAGCGGGGCATCGAGAAGGCCACCGAGGCCGTCTCCGCCGCCCTGCTGGAGCAGGCCAAGGACGTGGAGACCAAGGAGCAGATCGCCTCCACCGCCTCCATCTCCGCCGCGGACGTCCAGATCGGCGAGCTGATCGCCGAGGCCATGGACAAGGTCGGCAAGGAAGGCGTCATCACCGTCGAGGAGTCGCAGACCTTCGGTCTTGAGCTGGAGCTCACCGAGGGCATGCGCTTCGACAAGGGCTACATCTCGGCGTACTTCGCGACCGACATGGAGCGTATGGAGACCGTCTACGACGACCCGTACATCCTGATCGCGAACTCCAAGGTCAGCAACGTCAAGGACCTGCTGCCGCTGCTGGAGAAGGTCATGCAGTCGGGCAAGCCGCTGCTGATCATCGCCGAGGACGTCGAGGGCGAGGCGCTCTCCACGCTCGTCGTGAACAAGATCCGCGGCACGTTCAAGTCCGTCGCCGTCAAGGCCCCGGGCTTCGGCGACCGCCGCAAGGCCATGCTGGGCGACATCGCGATCCTCACCGGCGGCCAGGTCATCTCCGAGGAGGTCGGCCTCAAGCTGGAGAACGCCGGTCTGGAGATGCTGGGCCGCGCCCGCAAGGTCGTCGTCACCAAGGACGAGACGACCATCGTCGACGGTGCCGGCGAGAGCGAGCAGGTCCAGGGCCGGGTCAACCAGATCCGCGCCGAGATCGACAGCTCCGACTCGGACTACGACCGCGAGAAGCTCCAGGAGCGCCTGGCGAAGCTGGCCGGCGGCGTGGCCGTCATCAAGGCCGGTGCCGCCACCGAGGTGGAGCTGAAGGAGCGCAAGCACCGCATCGAGGACGCGGTGCGCAACGCGAAGGCCGCCGTCGAGGAGGGCATCGTCGCCGGTGGTGGCGTGGCCCTGCTCCAGGCGACCGCCGTGTTCGAGAAGCTGGAGCTGGAGGGCGACGAGGCCACCGGTGCCGCCGCCGTCAAGCTGGCCCTGGAGGCCCCGCTCAAGCAGATCGCGGTCAACGCCGGTCTTGAGGGCGGCGTCATCGTGGAGAAGGTGCGCAACCTGACCCCGGGCCACGGTCTCAACGCGGCCACCGGCGAGTACGTCGACATGATCGCCGAGGGCATCATCGACCCCGCCAAGGTGACCCGTTCCGCGCTGCAGAACGCCGCGTCGATCGCCGCGCTGTTCCTCACCACCGAGGCCGTCATCGCCGACAAGCCGGAGAAGGCCGCGGCCGGTGCCGCCGACCCGACCGGTGGCATGGGCGGTGGCATGGACTTCTGATCGCCCCTGGTGATCAACCGTCCCGTCCGCTGGGGCGGCGCCCGTACCGGGCGCCGCCCCAGCGGCGTGTCCGGGGCCCGTCTCCGTCCCCCTCCCGTCCGGCCGCCCGCGGCGGTTCCGGGTCCGGTCGCGGATGATCTCCCGGACCCCCGGAGTGTGAGCCGGGGCACGTACGGGCATGTGTGTGGCGTTTTGCGCGGCGGGTAGGGGGTCCGAGGTTTGCGGAGCCCTCGTCTCCGCCGGCCGGCGCGGCTCGCGTGCTCCCGCCGCCGCCGGGCCCCCACCGCGAGCACACCGAGGACCGCATGGAAACGCTGGACGCCTTCATCATCGACGTCAACGACGTCTTCTGGACCTGGCTGCTGATCCCCCTGGTGGCCGGCGCAGGGCTCTGGTTCACCCTGCGCTCACGCGGCGTGCAGCTGCGTCTGCTGCCGGAGATGTTCCGCGTCCTGAAGGACAAGACCCCGCAGGGCCCCACGAAGGACGGCGGGAAGTCGGTGTCCTCCTTCGGCGCCTTCACGATCTCCGCCGCCGCCCGCGTGGGCACCGGCAACATCGCGGGTGTGGCGAGCGCCATCACCCTCGGCGGCGCGGGCGCCGTGTTCTGGATGTGGGTCATGGCGCTCATCGGCGCGGCGTCCGCCTTCGTGGAGTCGGCCCTCGCCCAGCTGTACAAGGTGCGCGACCACCGGGCCGGCGGCACCTACCGGGGCGGCCCGGCCTACTACATGGAGCGCGGCCTCAAGAAGCGCTGGGCGGGCGTGCTGTTCGCCGTCGTCATCACCCTGACCTTCGGGTTCGTCTTCAACGCGGTGCAGTCCAACACCATCAGGTCCGTCACCTCCGGCTCGCTGCCCGGCGGCGACTCCGACTGGTTCCCCGCCGTGATCGGCGCGGTCAGCGCCGTGGCGCTCGCCCTGGTCGTCTTCGGCGGAGTGCGGCGCATCGCCCGCGTGACGACGTGGCTGGTGCCCGTCATGGCGGTGCTCTACCTGCTGATGGGTGCCGTCGTCGTCGTGCTGAACCTCGGGGACGTGCCGCGGGTCTTCGGCGACATCGTCGGCGGCGCGCTCGGCCTGCGCGAGGTGGCCGGCGGCGCGGTGGGCGCGGCCATCCAGCAGGGTGTGCGGCGCGGCATGTTCTCCAACGAGGCGGGCCTCGGCTCGGCACCCAACGCGGGCGCCGCCGCCGAGGTGACGCACCCGGTCAAGCAGGGCCTGGTGCAGTCGCTCGGTGTCTTCTTCGACACGCTGCTGATCTGCTCCATGACGGCGTTCATCATCCTCACCACCAACCCCGAGCTGGCCGGGCGGCAGGGCGCCGACCTCACCCAGAACGCGCTGACCGACACCCTGGGCGGCTGGGCCGGGCACGCGCTGGCGCTGGTCGTGTTCATGCTGGCGTTCAGCTCGATGATCGGGAACTACTACTACGGCGAGTCCAACATCGAGTTCATCACCGACCGGTCCTGGGTGCTCCCCACCTACCGCTCGCTTGTCCTGGCGATGGTGTTCCTGGGCTCGCTGGGCTCGTTCAGCGTGGTGTGGAACCTGGCGGACGTCTTCATGGGCACGATGGCCCTGGTGAACCTGCTGGCGATCCTGCCGCTGTCGGTGATCGCGTTCAAGCTGCTCGACGACTACACCGCGCAGCGCCGCGCCGGCCTCGACCCGGTCTTCACCCGCGACCGCGTTCCCGGGCTGTCGGGTGTGGAGTGCTGGGAGCCGCAGCAGCGTACCGCCGCCGGGGACACCGCCCGGCGGTGACGCCGTGCGGCCGGTGACGGCCCGGGGCGTGAGCGAGTGCCGCCGCCGTCCGGCGCCCTGAGCGGGCGCCGGACGGCGGCGCCCGGTCAGGGCGTGGCGCCCGCCGCCCGGCTGCCCGCCTCCTCGCTGTCCGCCGCGGACAACTGGTGCGGGAGGGCCGCGGCGCTCCCCGGCGCGGCGGCCTCTTCCGGCGCGGTGGGCTCTCCCGCGCGGGGTGCCGGAAGGGCCGGGGTCTGTGCCGGACGGGCGAGGCCGAGGCGCAGGTACACGGTCCGGGCGATGTCGTCGAGCGTTCCTCCCGTGTTGCGCAGCAGCTCCATGGGCGGGATCTCGATGCCGTAGCGCTGCTGGAGGCTGACCAGGAGTTCGGCGGCCATGAGCGAGTCCAGCCCGTAGCTGTCCACGCGGCGGTGCGGGTCGATCTGGCCGGGTTCCATGTGCAGCACCCCGGCGAGCACCCCGGTGACGTTGTCCGTCAGGTAGGCCAGCGCCTCGTCGTCGGACATCCGGCCCAGGGTGCTCAGCAGCTCCTCCCGGCTGAGGTCGTCCTCCCCGGCCCCGGCCGGCACCAGGCCCGCCAGGCGCGGGCTGTCCACCAGCGGCAGCAGCCGGCGGGTGCGGGCCCAGACGAAGCGCAGGACGGCGGCGACGTCCGCCCCCGTCCCGAGCAGCGCCTCCGCGGCGGCGAACGCCTCTTTGGGGGCGACCGGTTCCAGGCCGAAGCTCGCCATGGCGGCGCCCAGGTCGTTGCGGGCGACGTAGCCGGTCTCGCTGAGCGCCCCCCAGGCGACGGCCAGCCCCGGCCGACCCGCCGCGCGGCGCTCGCGGACCAGGGCTTCGAGGAACAGGTTCCCCGCCAAGTAGGGGGCCTGCTTGACATTGCCGGTCAGGGTGGTGCCCGAGGAGTAGACCAGGAACAGGTCCACGTCCCGCTCCCGGGTGAGGGCGTCCAGGACGACGGCCCCGCCGATCTTGGGCGCGAGCACGGCGGCCATCCGCTCGGCGTCCAGGTCCAGGAGCAGCTCGTCGTCCAGGTGCATGGCGGCGTGGACGACACCGCGCAGCGGGTGCCCGCTCGAGTCGATCTCCGCCACGACCGCCGCCATCGCCTCCGGGTCCGCCGCGTCCGCCGCGTGGGCGGTGGCCCGCACGCCGCGGGCGCGCAGCCCCTCCAGCACGGCACCGGCCTCGGGTGCCTCGGCGCCGCGGCGGCTCACCAGGGCCAGGTGCCGGGCGCCGAGACCGGCGAGCCAGCCGGCCGTCGCCGCGCCGAAACCGCCGGTGCCGCCGGTCACGAGGTACGTCCCGGCCGGGTCCAGGCACGGCCTGCGCCGCAGCGGCTCGACCAGCGGTGGCTCGTCCAGTGGGTCGAAGGCCACGACCACCTTGCCGGTGTGGTGCGAGTGCTGCATCAGCTCGAACGCCTCCGCGACGCGGGCGGCGGGGAAGACGCTGTGCGGCAGCGGGCGCACCGCGTCACGCACCGCCGCCTGACGGACGTCTGCGAGGAGCGCGCCGGTCTGCCGCCGGTCGGCGAGCACCTTGGTGAGGTCCACACCGAAGAACGCGATGTTGCCCGCGAACGGCCGCAGCAGCAGCGGCTTGTTCTCGTAGAAGTCGCGCTTGCCCAGCTCCAGGAACCGGCCGCCGGGGCGTACCAGTTCCAGGCTGCGTGCCATCGCCTCACCGGAGAGGGAGTTGAGGACGACGTCGACGCCCTGGCCCTTCGTGATCTCCCTGACCCGCGCGGCGAAGTCCAGGGAGCGCGAGTCCAGGACGTGCGGGACGCCGAGGCCGCGCAGGAACTCCCGCTTCAGCTCACTGCCCGCGGTGGCGATGACGTGCGCGCCGCACGCCGCGGCGTACTGCACGGCGGCCAGGCCGACGCCGCCCGCGGCGCCGTGGACGAGCAGCGTTTCGCCCTTCCGGAGCCGGGCGAGGGTGCCCAGGCTGTAGTGGACGGTGCCGAAGGCCACCGGCATCGTCGCGGCCTCCGCGTCGGTGATGTCGTCCGGCAGCGGCCACAGCGACCACGCCGGGGTCACCACGTGGGAGGACAGCGCGACAGGTGCGAACCCGGCGACGCGGTCACCGGGCGCGAACCCGGTCACTCCGGGACCGCACGCGGCGACGACACCCGCGCACTCCAGGCCGCACCCGGCGGCCGAGGCGGTGCCCTCGATGGCCTCGGCCGGGAGCAGGCCGACGCTCTGCATCACGTCGCGGTAGTTGAGCGCGGTGGCGCGCACCCTGACCAGCACCTCGCCGGGGCCCGGCGCCGGGCGCTCCGTCTCCTCCCACACCAGCCGGTAGGACAGCCCGGGGTCGCGGACGCGCAGCGTGAACGGCACGTCGTCCCCGGCGGGCCGGACGGTGGGGCGGTGCCGTTCGCGGGGCAGGAAGCGGCCTTCCGCGGTGAGGACGATCTCGTCCTCCTCGGTGGGCGCGAACAGCTCCCGTACCAGTCGCCGTGCGTCACCGGCGGGGTCCGCCGTGCGCTGGAGCGACAGCCGCCGGCACGTGAGGTCCGGGAGTTCGTTGGCGAGGCCGCGCGCGAAGCCCCAGGCCGCCGCGTCGGCGGGCCGGGCCGGTTCTCCCGTGCCGGTCGGGACGGCTCCGCTGGGGCCGGTCACCAGCCACAGCTCCGGGTGATTGGAGCCGGTCACCTCGTCGCAGGCTGTGGCGCACACCCGCAGCGTCTCCGCCCGGCGGGTGGCCCGTCGGACCACGTCCGCCGGAGCGTCCTCGGCAGCCTCGCCGAGGAGCAGGACCACGGCGACGGGTCCGCCGCCGGCCGCGTCCGACGCCTCGGCGAGCGACGCCCGCCAGTCCTGGAGCGGACGGTCGGCCGGGACCGGGCCGGTGACGGCGGCGCCGTCCGCGCGCACGGCGTCCGCGAGGGCCCGGCCGAGGTCCCGTGCCTGCGGGCTCTCCACGGCGATGAGGAAGGACGTGCCGGTGCGCGGCGCGTCCGGTGCGGCGGGACCGGCGGGAACGGCGGGGTCCGGTGCGGGCAGTGCGGCCCGCGCGGCGGGGGCGGGGACGTCCGGTGCGGCGGGGACGGAGGCGAGCAGGACGGAGCCGTGCTCGCCGGCCGGGGGCCGGTCGTCGCCGGTCCGTGCGATCTCCGCGTAACCGCAGCGCTCCAGCAGGCCCGGCCACTCCTCGCGCGGGAGCAGCAGCGAATGGGGCCGCAGCGCCGGGTCCTGGCGCGGGTAGAAGCTGTCCAGCGTGCCGAACAGGGGGGCGAGCAGCTCCGGGGCGTGGACTTCGATGGCGAGCAGGTGGCCGCCGGGCGCGAGGAGAGCGGCGACCCGGCGCAGGGCGGCGGCCAGATCCCCCGCCGTGTGCAGCGCGTTGCCCGCGACCACGAGGTCGAACGTGCCCGGGGCGAAGCCCTGCCCGGCCGGGTCCCGGTCCAGGTCGAAGGTGCGGTACTCGACGAAGTCGTGGTCGCTGAAGCGGCTCTGGGCGCGGGGGAAGAAGAACGCCGAGGCGTCGGTGAAGCAGTAGCGGGTGCGGTCGCGGGGCAGCAGGGGGAGCAGCGCGGCGGTGGTGCCGCCCGTCCCCGCGCCGATCTCCAGGATCCGCAACGGCCGTCCGGCGGGCCAGCCGCGCACGATCTCGCGCAGCAGCGCCTGGGCGAGCCGGTTGTGGAAGCGGCAGAACGGCGCGATGTCGTAGAAGTGCTCCAGCGTCCTGACCGGACCGTCGGCGAACAGGTCCTCCAGCGCGTCCTCCCCGCTGCGCAGCGCTTCCGACGTGTGCGCGCCCCGCAGGACGGCGACGGCCAGGTCGTTGACGTAGGCCGGTCCGGTCTCCAGCGCTTTCCGCAGCAGCCCCGCCGCGTCCAGGGGGCGGCCCGTCCTCCGGTGCCGCCCGTCCGCCCCGGTGGTGAGGACGCCGTGCTCGCGCAGAGTGGGCAGCATCAGTTCCACCAGACGCAGGTGCCGGGGGTCCAGGCCCAGCTCTACCAGGTCCGGGAGGGCGAACGGGGTGGCGGGGCCGGGCAGCAGCTCCTCGATCACCTCGCCCACCTCGTGCGTGAACGCCTCGACGTACACCGGGATCGCCTGGCCGTAGCGCAGGTCCCGCCAGGCGGCGCGCAGCGCGGTGACGCGCTCCTCGCACGCCGCCATGACGGCGCGGGGCGGAGGCAGGGGCGAGGGCGCGCACGGCTCGTCGGCGTGCGGGGCCGCGCGCAGCTCCGTGTGCAGGGTGTCGACGGGGGTGCGCCGCAGGGTGGCGAAGCGCCGCAGGCGGCAGCCGTCGATCCGGACGGTGACGGTGCCGTCGGGGTCGGCGACGGTGATGTCCCAGCACACCTCCTGCCCGGTGCGCGACCGCTCCCGCACCCGTACCGTGCCGGACGGTGCCGGGGTGCCCCACACCCGGACGGCTCCGATGGCCGCCGGCAGGTAGGCGTGGCCGTCCGCGAGGCTGTCGGCCAGCAGCGGGGCGCCCGCCTGGAGGGCACCGTCCAGCAGCGCGGGGTGGACGGTGTAGGGGGCGCCGGGCGTCTCGTGCGCGTACTCGGCCACCACCTCGCCGTCGCCGACGCGCAGCCCGGTGAGCACCCGGAAGGCCGGACCATAGCCGAGCCCGGCCGCGTCGCACCCGGCGTAGTGCTCCTCCGCGCTGACCCGCCGGGGGCACCGCTCGCGCGCGGCGTCCAGCTCCCCGGGCCCCAGCGGCGCGGGCCGCGGTTCCACCAGCGCCCGCACCCGGGCGCGGGCGTGCGGGCGCGGCTCGGCGGCGTGGTCGTCGGTGCTGGAGACGAGCAGCACCCCGTCGTCCGGGTTCAGCGCGACCTGGACGCGGACGGAGGACGCGTCGGCCCACGGCACGACCAGGGCGGTCTGGACGTCCAGGTGCTCCACCTCCGCCGGGCCGCCGGTGGTGGCGCGGCCCGCGGCGAGCGCCATCTCCACGTAGCCGGTGGCGGGCAGGACGACGGAGCCGGCCACCCGGTGGTCGGCCAGCCACGGGAGAAGGGCCGGTTCGACCGGGCCCGCCCACAGAGGCGTGGGCGCGGGGACGCGGGCGCCCAGCAGCGGGTGCTCCAGCGGGCCGGAGCCGTTCCACAGCTCCTTGCCGCCGCTCCAGTGCCGCTCGTGCTGCCACGGGTAGGCGGGCAGCGCGGCGACCCGGCCGGGGCGGGGGAAGTACCGGTCCCAGTCGGTGCGGGCCCCGGCGGCGAGGAGGGAGGCGCGGGCGGTGGACAGCGCCTGCGGCCCGTCGGCGTCCCGGGACAGCGTGGCGAGGACGGCCACCTGCTGACCGGGGCGCTGCGCGACGATCCGGCCCAGGTAGGTGCGCAGGACGGGGTGGGGGCCGATCTCCAGGAACACGTCCGCGCCGTCCCCCATGGCCCGTTCGACGGCGTCGGCGAAGCGGACGGGTTCGCGGACGTTGCGCCACCAGTACTCCGCGCCGAGGTCGGCTCCCACGGTCCGCACGCCGGTGACGGTGGAGTACAGCGGGACGGCGGCGGGGCCGCCCGCCAGGCCCCCCAGCGCGGCGGCCAGCGGTTCGCGCTGGCCGTCCATGGCGCGGCTGTGGAAGGCGTAGTCCAGGCCCAGGTCGCGGAAGAACACGCCGCGTCCGCCCAGCCGTTCGCCGAGGGCGGCGAGCGCGTCGGCGTCCCCGGCGACGGTCACGTCCCTGCCGCTGTTGACGCCCGCGATCTCCAGCCGCCCCGCGTACGGGGCCAGCTCCCCGGCCGCCTGCTCCGGGCCCAGGCCGAGCGCGGCCATCCGCCCGGTGCCCGCGGTGGCCGCCTGGACCGTGCTGCGCGCCGCGATGACCCGCGCGGCCTGGGCGAGGGTGAGCGCCCCGCACGCGTGGGCGGCGGCGACCTCGCCGACGCTGTGCCCGAGCACCATCGCGGGCTCCACGCCCTGCGCCCGCAGCACCGCGACGACGCCGCACTGCACGGCGAACAGCAGTGGCTGCGCCACCTCGGTGGCCGCCAGCCGCCAGCGCCTGGGGGGCAGCGCCAGCTCCTCGGCCACCGACCAGCCCAGCAGCGGCGCCAGTTCGGCGTCCACGGCCGCGACCGCCTCGCGGAACACCGGGTGCCCGGCGTACAGGTCGGCGCCCATCCCGGCCCACTGTGAGCCGTTGCCGGAGAAGACGAAGGCCACCCGACCCGTGCTCACCCCCTCGACGGCCGGGCCGGTGCCGTGTTCCGCGAAGGCGGCGAGCCGGTCCGCGGCCTCCGGCGCGGTGCGGGCCAGGACGGCGGTGCGGTGTTCGTGCCTGCCCCGGCGCAGGCAGGAGGTGTAGGCGAGGTCGTAGAACTCCCCGGGCGCCGCGTCGGCGAGCCGGCCGGCCATGCGGGACGCGGCCTGGGCCAGGGCTTGCGGGGTGCGGGCGCTCACGAGGACGGGCAGCCCCTCGGGCGGCGGGGGGCACTCCTCCCGCTCGGGCGGCGGCGGGGCGGCCGTCAGGATGGTGTGCGCGTTGGCGCCGCCGAAGCCGAAGGAGTTCACCCCGACGACCGGGCGGCGCCCGGGTGCCGCAGGGTCGCCGGGCGCGGGGCCGGGGGCGAGGTCGCGGGGTGCGGCGGTCAGGTCGAGGCCGAGTCCGGTGAAGTCGATGTCCGGGTGCGGGCGCCGGGCGTGCAGGGAGGCGGGGATCGTGCGGTGCCGCAGGACCAGCAGCGCCTTGCACAGCCCGGCCATGCCGGAGGCGGGTTCCAGGTGGCCGACGTTCGTCTTCACCGAACCGATCGGCAGCGGGCCGGTGATGCGGCGGACGCCCAGGGCCCGCCCGATGGCCTGCGCCTCCAGCGGGTCGCCCACGGGGGTCCCGGTGCCGTGCGCCTCGAAGTAGACGAGTTCGTCGGGGTGCACTCCGGACGCCGCGTACACCTGGCGCAGCAGGGCTTCCTGGGCCTCGGGGTTGGGGAGGGAGAGGCCCAGCGTCCTGCCGTCGCTGTTGCTGGCGCTGCCCAGGATGACGCCGAGGACGCGGTCGCCGTCGGCGAGCGCGTCCGCCAGGCGCTTGAGGAGCACCATGCCGCCGCCCTCGGCCCGCACGAAGCCGTCGGCGTCGGCGGAGAAGGACGCGCACCTGCCGCGCTGGGAGAGCATGGACGCCTGGGAGAAGCCGACGTAGTGGTACGGGCTGAGCAGGACGTTGGCGCCGCCGCACAGGACGGTGCGGCTGGTGCCCTCCCACAGGGTGTGGCAGGCGCGGTCGAGCGCGACGAGGGAGGAGGAGCAGGCCGTGTCCACGGCCATGCTGGGGCCGTGCAGGTCGAAGGCGTGCGACACCCGGTTGGCGGCGATGGAGGACGCGGCGCCCGACATCGTGTAGGGGCTGATCGTGCGCGGGTCCAGCATCTGGAGCGCGCCGTAGGAGGCGTCGGAGATGCCGACGTAGACGGCGGTGTCGGAACCGGCCAGGGCGGCGGGGGCGATGGCCGCGTCGTCCAGGGCCTCGGCGGTGAGTTCGAGCAGGAGCCGGTGCTGCGGGTCCATGTGGGCGGCCTCCTTCGGCGAGATGCCGAAGTAGCCCGCGTCGAAGCCCGCGATGTCGTCGAGGAATCCGCCGGCCCCGGTGTAGCTCTTCCCGGCGCGCGGCATCTCGGTGTCCACGAACCGGTCGGTGTCGAAGCGGTCGTCGGGCACCGCCCTGACCAGGTCGCGCCCCGCACGCAGGGCGTCCCAGAGTTCGTCGAGGCCGGTGATGCCGCCGGGCAGGCGGCAGGACGCTCCGACGACGGCGATGGCGCGTTCGCCGTCGCCTGCCCGGTCCTGGTTCATGTGCGTCGACCTTCCTGGGGGTGGGGCTGGTGGGGGTGGGGTGCCCTGGGGAACGGGGCTTCCCGGCGGAGTGTGGCGGGGGTGGGGGTGCGGGCGGGGCCGCACGCGGGCGACGCGACGTAACGTAGCCATGCAACGTCACGGAGTGGTGCGCACACTCCCGGGAATGGGCCTTTTTTCTGCAAATCACCCGAACCGGTGGCCGAGTCAACTCCCTTTGTTTTCCGGCTCGTTCGGGTGGACGGCGGCCCGGTCGGCGTCGTGCGCGGTACGGCGGGCAGCCACGGCGTAGCGTCCGTGCCGCCCGTCCGTCCGCGGCCGTCGCGCACGGCGGCCCAGCACAAGGAGTCATCCGTGTCCGTTCTGATCACCGGAGCCACCGGTTTCCTCGGCTGCCGCGTCCTGCGCGAACTCCTCGCCGGCGGGCCGGGCGGGAGCGACGAGCCCGTCACCGTGCTGGGGCGCGGCACGCCCGACGAGCTGCGCACCCGCGTCGAGGCCGCCGTGACGTGGCTGGACGCACCCGCGCTGCCGCCCGGCGCGCTCGGCCGCGTGCGCTACGTCCGCGGCGACGTCACCGAACCGAGCCTCGGCCTGACGGCGGACGAACGCGCCCGGGTGACCGACGGGCTCACCCAGCTGTGGCACAGCGCCGCCCTGCTGAACCTGGACGACGAACCCGTGGCCCTGCACCGGTCCAACGTCCTGGGCACGCGGCACGTGCTGGAACTGGCGGACGAGGCACCGGACACCGTCCAGTTCCTGTACGTCAGCACCGCCTACGTCGCCGGGCGACGGCGCACCGGGCACGTCCTGGAGGACGACCTGCGCGAGGACGAGGGCTTCCAGACCTGTTACGAGGAGAGCAAGTACACCGCCGAACGCCTCGTCCACGCCTGGTCCGCGCGCACCGGGCGGACGGCGACGGTCCTGCGGCCGAGCCTGCTGGCCACCGACCGGAGCGTGCCGAAGGGCCTGCCCGGACAGCCCTTCGGGACCCTGACGCGGATCATCGACGACGGTCTGCGCGCACGGGCCGCCCAGGACGCGGCCGTCGCCGCGTTCCTGCGGCACGGCAGCCGCGGGGGCGAGGCCCTGCACTTCCGGGTGGAGGCCGACCCCGAGGGCTCGATGAACGTGGTGCCGGCCGAGTACGCCGCCCGCGCCATGGTGCGCGCCGCCGCCGCGCGGGCCGGTGCCCCCGGACTGCGGACCCTGCACGTCACCCACCCGCACAACACGACGTTCGACGCGGCCGTCGCCGCCCTCGAACAGCGCTACCGGGGCCTGCGGCTGACGGTCGTGCCGCACGTCCCGGACCCGACGCCCCTCGAACGCCTGGTCGCCCGGCACGGCACCCGGCTGCTGGCGTTCAGCACCCAGCGCCGCACCTACGACCGCACCCGGCTGCTCCAGGCCGTCGGGGACCTGCCCGACCCGGACCCCGTCGGCCACGCCTACCTGACGCGGGCGTTCGGCGTCGCCGACACCGCGGCGCTGACCCCGGTGTAACGGGGGCGCGGGGCCGCCACCGAGGGGCAGGGCGTTGCGCCGAGTGCCGCCTCCCGCCTGGTGGGCGGCGGGCGTCCGGCGCAGGGTGGCGGAGAGGCGGATGCGCGCCAGCCGGCCCGGACGGCTGCCGCACCGCACCCGACCCGACGTCCGACGAGGTCCGCCGCATGCCGTCATCGCATCCGTCCCTGGCAGGCCACCAGTACAGAAGCTTCCGCGCGACCCTGCGGCGGCCCGGCACCGCACGCCCCGCCCGGTGGCTCGGCGGCGTCGCGGCCGGGTTCACGCTGCTGCAACTCCTCCTCGTCGTCCCCGGCATCGGCCTCGGCTGGGACGAGACCGTCTACGTCAGCCAGTCCGGCCGCGACGCCCCCGCCGCCTACCTCAGCGCGCCCCGCGCCCGCGGCATCAGCTACCTCGTCGCCCCCGTGGTGTCCTGGTCGTCCTCCGAACCGCTCCTGCGGATCTACCTCGCCGTGCTCTCCGGCCTCGCCCTGTTCCTCGCGCTGTGGGTGTGGCGCAGGCTGCTCCCGGTGCCCGTGCTCGCCCTCGCGGGCGGCCTGTTCGGCACCTTGTGGATCACCCTCTTCTACGGCCCCCAGGTCATGCCCAACCTGTGGGTGGCCCTCGCGGCGCTGCTCACGACCGGCTGCGTCCTGCGAGCCGCCCGCGACCCGCTGGACCGGCGGGCGCTGGTGGCCGCCGGACTCGGGCTCGCCTGCGCCGCCCTGCTGCGCCCCGGCGACGCCGTGTGGCTGGCGCTGCCCCTGGCGGCGGCTGTCCTGGCCGTGCGGGCCTGGCGCCGCCCGCTGCTGCTCGCCGTCCTCGCGGCGGGCGCGCTGCTGGGCGCGCTCCCGTGGATCGTGGAGGCCCACCTCTCCTACGGCGGCCTCCTGACGCGCCTGGAGCGCGCCGGGGAGATCCAGGGCGGCCTCGGCTGGAGCCTCGCCTTCGACGACCAGCTCCGCTCCCTGAACGGGCGCTCGCTCTGCCGCCCCTGCACGGTGGGCTGGACGCACCCGTGGACGGCGCTGTGGTGGCTGCTGCTGCCGGTGCCGGCCGCCGCCGGGGCGGTGGCCGCGGCCCGGACCCGCCACCGGGCGCCCGTCCTGCTCGCCACCGCGGCCGGGCTGTCGCTCGCCGTCCCGTACCTGCTGCTCATCGACTACGCGGCGCCCCGCTTCCTGCTGCCCGCCTACGCCCTGCTCGCGCTCCCCGTCGCCCTGTGCCTGCTGCGGCTGGCCACGCACACCCGCCCGCACCTGCGACGCGCGGCCGTGGCCGCCGTGGCCGTGGGCCTGCTGGGGCACCTGGCGGTCCAGTACGCCGTCCTGCACGGCGCGGTGGAGCGCAGCGGCGCGGCCGGGCGGGCCGTCTCCCGCGCCGCGGCCGAGCTTAACCGCCTGGGCGTGCGCCCGCCCTGCACCGTCTCCGGTCACGACGCGATCCGCGTCGCCCACCGCGCGGGCTGCGCCTCACGCCAGGTGGGCGGCCACGACGGCAGCATCACGGCGGCGGGCCTGCGCGCGACGGCCCGGCGGCAGCCGGTGGCCGTCCTCGTCGCCGGGGACCGCGAGCCCCCGCCCTACGCCCGCGGGTGGGCGCGCCACCCGCTGCCGTCCTGGTCCAGCTCCCCCTCCTACGCCGCCTACCTCGCCCCGGCCGCCGTGCGGTAGCCCTCGCGCCGCCGGGCCCGGCCCCAAGCTCAGGCCCCCGGTCCCGGGCTCAGGCCCCCGGCTCAGGCGGACGCGGAGTGCCGGTCCGGCGGCGGCCAGACGGGGCGCTGCGCCGCGGGTACGGCCGCGACGGCCTCCCCGGGCGTCGAGAAGCAGTGGAAGAGGTGCCGGGTGCCGGTGAGCGACAGCACCTCCATGACCCGGTGGCCGACGGCCGCGAGCCGGAGCTGCCCGTCGAACCGGCGGCACAGCCAGTTGAGGGACAGCAGGCAGTTCAGGCCGCGCGAATCGCAGAAGACCAGGGCCGTCAGGTCCAGGACGAGCTGGTGGCGGCCCGCGTCCACCAGGTCGCCCGCCCGGCGCAGCAGCTGCTGCTCGGTGTGCACGTCCAGCTTTCCGGCGACCCGCAGTACGGCGCACTCGTCGTTGAGCACGATGTCGGTCAGCGTCAGCCTGTCGTCTGTGTCGCTGAGCAATTCGGCTCCCTGGCTAGGCGGCTGCTGCGGCGACGGACAGCGCATGGTCTGCGGTACGCGCGTCCGGCTGCTCGGACCCGTCACTCCAAGTTAAACCGTTACCCAGTGGCACACATCAGGGGCTCCCGGCCGTCACCGCGAAGCGGCAGGGCACGTCCGCCCACACCCGCTTGCCGCCTCCGTGCGGCTCCACGCCCCAGCGGCTGGAGAGCCGCTCCAGGATGTGCAGCCCGAGCCCGCCGGTCCCCGAGACGAGGTCCGGGCTGCGCCGCACCGGCGGCGCGGGGTCCTCGTCGTCCACGGCCACCCGCACACCGTCGCGGGACGCCCGCAGCCGCAGGTCGGCGTCCGTCCGGCCGTGCCGGTGCGCGTTCGTGACCAGCTCCGACACCAGCAGCACCACGCTGTCGATGCCCTCCGCGTCACACCCCCAGCGGGTGAGGACCGTCCTGGTCACCTCACGCGCCCACGCGAAGGCCGCCGGTGCCCGCGGTACGCGCCAGGTGATGCCCTGCGTGCTGGATTCGGTCATGTCCGTGCCCTCTTTCCACTCGTCCGGCGTTCGCGCGCCCGGCTCCTCCGTGGCAGTCGGCTGCCTGTGCGGATGCCCCGGTCCGCCCCCCACAAACCACGGACCGGCCAGGCCGGGACCGCTCCCGGACCGCTCCCGCACCGCCCGAGGAGCGCGTGCGGACCGCGCGCGGACCGCGTGCGGACCGCTGCTTTGGCCCCGCGGCGCCGGGCGGGCTCGGGCGCCGGGATCG
The DNA here is from genome assembly GCF_036323765.1 of Streptomyces solitudinis. NCBI lineage: Bacteria > Bacillati > Actinomycetota > Actinomycetes > Kitasatosporales > Streptomycetaceae > Streptomyces > Streptomyces solitudinis. The sequence continues at coordinate 400,557 of NZ_JAZDCW010000005.1, read as the reverse complement.
CCCGGTCGGGAAACGCCGGTGTGTTGGACGGGAGTTCGTTGTAGGACTGGAGCATGACCACGATGCGTGACGAAACCGCCGCCGGGCTGCCGTTCCCCCTGGAGCAGGCGCAGTACCTGGCGACCCTCCCCAAGGCGACGGTGTACGCGTGCCTCTACTTCACGGACGTGCGCGGCCGCCCGGTGCAACTGCGGTCCGTCTTCGCCGACCGGGTGTGGCAGCTGCCCGGAGGCAACATGGACCCGGGGGAGGACCCGCTGCGCACCGCCGTGCGGGAGACGTGGGAGGAGACCGGGCTGCGCGTGACCTGGCCGTGCCCGCTGCTCCTCGTGCACTACCTCCGCTCGGACGAGGACGCGCCGCTCGCCAAGGTCGGGTTCTGCTTCGACGGGGGCGTGCTCCGCGAGGAGCAGATCGCCGCGATCCGGCTCGACCCGCGGGAACACGACCGGTGGGCGGTGGAGAGCTGGGAGACCTGGGAGCGGCTCATGGAGCCCGAGGGCTACCAGCGGATCGCGGCCATGGCGGAGGCCCGCCGCACGGGCCGGGCGTCCGTGCTCGTCGGGGAACCGGCCAGGGGCGCCTGACCGGCGCGGGCGGCACCCTCCTCAGCGCGGGCCTCAGCGCGGGGCGAGGAGGGTGCCGGAGGTGACGACGTCGTCGGCCACGTCGCGCAGCTTGCGGTTCTGCTCCTGGCTGGTGCGGCGCAGCAGGGCGAACGCCTCCTCCGCCGAGATGCGGCGCAGGGCCATGAGGACACCCATGGCGGTGCCGATCTGGCGGTTGCTGGCCAGCGCCCGCTGGAGGCTGGCGGCCTCGTCCTGCGCCTGCGAGACGGCGTACTCCCGCAGCCGGTTCAGCTCGTGGTGCGTCCGGACGCGGGCCAGCAGCTCCCGCGGTTCGAAGGGCTTGACGATGTAGTCGTCGGCGCCCGCCGCGAGGCCCTCGGTGGCCGAGCGGCTGCCGGCCCGCGCCGTCAGCAGCAGGATCGGCAGCCGGGCCGTGTCCGGGCGTGCCCGCAGCGCCCGGACCAGTTCCAGCCCGTCGCGGCCGGGCAGCATGACGTCGCTGAGGACGAGGTCGGGCGGGGTCCGGCGGGCGAGCGCCGCCTCCGCGTCGCCCACGGCGGTGACGGACCACCCGTCCGGCTCCAGCAGCCGGGTGAGGTAGTGGCGCATGTCGGCGTTGTCCTCGACGAGGAGCAGGCTGCCCAGCGGCGCGGGCGCCCGCGCCGCGGACGGCCCGGCGGCCTCGCGGCCCCACAGCGCGGCCTCCGCGGTGAACGGCTCGGTGACGCGGGCGACGTCCCCCGCGCCGTCGGCGTCCCCCGGTCCGTCGGCGTCCGCCGGTCCGGCCGCGTCCTGCGGCCCGGCGGGACCGCCCGCGGCCTGCGGCCGGGCCGCGCGGTCCGCCCCGGCGTCCTCGGGGGCGCGGGCGGTGGTGTCCGCCGGGCCGTGCGGCAGGGTGACGGTGAACGTGCTGCCCTCGCCCGGCGTGCTCTCCAGCTCGATCGTGCCGCCGTGCAGCCGGAGCAGGTCGGCGACGAGGGACAGCCCGATCCCCGAACCCTCCGCGCTCCGGGCGTCCGGGCCGGGCACCCGCTGGAAGCGCTCGAAGACCAGGTGGTGGTGTTCGGGCGCGATGCCCACGCCGGTGTCGGCCACGGTCAGCACCGTCCGCTCGCCGTCCCCGCGCAGAGCGACGGTGATCCGGCCCCGCAGGGTGAACTTCACCGCGTTGGACAGCAGGTTCGACACGGTCTTCAGCCACATCTCCCGGTCCACGGGCACCACCCGGGGCGTCGGCTCGATGGCCGTCACCAGCTCCACGCCGTGCTGCTGGGCGGCGGACCGGAACATGCTGACCGTGTCGGCGGTGAGGGCCGCCACGTCCGTCGGCTCGCGCCGGGCGTGCAGTTCCCCGGCGGCGGCCCGGGACCCTTCCACCAGGCTGTCCACCAGCCGTTGCAGCCGCAGCGCCGCGCGGCGGGCGACGGCCACGCCCTCCCGGTGCCGGTCCGGCAGCTCCACGTCGGCGTCGCGCAGCAGGTCCCCGAGCGGACCGAGGAGGAGCGTGAGCGGGGTGCGGAACTCGTGGCTGACGTTCTGGAAGAAGCGGGTCTTGGCCGCGTCCAGCTCGGCCAGCGCCTGTGCCCGCTGCCGTTCGGCCTGGTAGGCGAGGGCGTCACCGACGGCGAGGCCCGCCTGGGCGGCGACCAGGGTGGTGAACGACTGGTAGTCCTCGTCGAACGCCCGGTGCGGGCTGATGCCCAGGGCCAGCACTCCCGTCGGGGCGGAGGCCCCGGTCACGGCCAGGGGCAGCACCATCACCTCGTCCGGCACCTCCGCGCTGAGCGCGCCCTCGGCACGGTAGAGGGAGGCCAGCCGGTCCGCCAGACCGCGCACGTGCCGGGGCGCGCCGGAGGCCGCCACCGCGCGGACGGCCTCGGCCAGCGGCCCGTCAGCGGGTATCTCCGCGCCCGGGACCAGGCCGAACGTGCCAGCGGGCTCGGGGACGCCGTCGGGGCGGACTCCGCACAGGTAGGCCGCGCCGAACAGCAGGTCCCGGCGGTTGTCGGACAGCACCGACAGCACCGCGCGGCAGGCACCGGCCGGGTCCGGCACCTCGGTGGCCGACACCGCGCCCAGTTCGCTGAGCGTCAGCAGCCGCCGTTCGCCGAGCACCCGGGCGGTGACGTCGGAGGCGGCGACGAAGAGGCCGCACACCCCGCTGCCGTCGGTGATGGCGCTGTAGGAGAACGTCCAGTACGTCTCCTCGTCGTAGCCGTGCCGCCGCATGTAGAGCAGCTGCTCCTGGGCGTACGTGGCCTCCCCGCCCGCCATCACCGCCTCGGTGAGGTGGCCCACGTCGTCCCAGATCTCCGTCCAGCACTCCGCGGCGGGCTGGGCCACCGCCCGCGGATGCTTGTCGCCGAGCACGGCGGCGTACGCCTCGTTGTAGATCTGGAGCAGTTCGGGGCCCCACCACAGCAGCATGGGCATCCGCGAGTCGAAGACCGTGCGGACCGCGGCCACCAGCTCGTCCGGCCACTCCTCGACGGGACCGAGCCCGGTCGACGCCCAGTCGTGGGACCGCAGCAGTGCCCGGGTGGCGCCCGGCCCGGAGAACAGGTACCGCGCCGTCGTCATCCGTGTCACACCACCTCTCCTGTTGACCCCCGCCGCCGCCAGGAACTCCTGACCGGAGGAAGGATAAGGCGACGGCGGACGGCGCGGGCGCCGGTGCCCGCCGCGGGGAGCCGTGCGCGGCCCGGCCGGGGCCCGCGTCACGGCGGTGCCGGGAGCCGCGTCACCACAGTGCCGGGACCTGCGTCACACCCGCCGCCCCGGCCGGGGCGCGCGTCAGTCACCGGCCGGCGGGCGGGGCGGCGCGCCGCCGGGCGGGGCGTCACCGCGCGCGCGGGCGGCGGCCTGGAGCGCCGGGCGCAGGTGCCCGCCCGACGCGGCCAGCAGCCGGGCCGCCGCCGGGCCGTCCACACCGCCCAGCAGGGTGAGGATGGCGTTCTTCACCTCGCCGCCCGTCGCGGCGAGCGCGGCCTCCACCTCCTGCTCCTCCGCCCCCGTGGCCAGGGCGACGATGCGGCGGGAGCGGGCGTGCAGCTTGGCGTTGGAGGCCCGCACGTCCACCATCAGGTTCCCGTACGTCTTCCCCAGCCGGATCATCGTGATCGTCGAGAACATGTTGAGCACGAGCTTCTGCGCCGTGCCCGCCTTCAGCCGGGTCGAACCGGTGATCAGCTCGGGACCCGTGACGATCTCGATCCCGTGCTCGGCGGCGGCGGCCAGCGGGGAGCCCGCGTTGCAGGAGAGGCCCACCGTCAGCGCGCCCCGCGCCCGCGCGTGCCGCACGGCGCCGACGGCGTAGGGCGTGCGGCCGGAGGCGGAGACGCCGACCACGGTGTCGGCGGCGGTCAGCCCCAGCTCGTCGAGGGCGGCGGCGGCCAGGTCCGCCCGGTCCTCGGCGCCCTCCACCGCCGTGAGGAGCGCAGCCGGGCCGCCCGCCACGAGGCCGACGACCTCGCCCGGCGCCGTGTTGAACGTGGGCGGGCACTCGCTCGCGTCCAGCACGCCGAGCCGCCCCGCCGTCCCGGCGCCCGCGTAGACGAGCCGCCCGCCGTCCGCCATGCGCGCCGCCGCCGCGTCGACGGCGGCGGCCAGTCGCGGCAGCCCGGCGGCCACGGCGGCGGGGACGGTGGCGTCCTCGCCGTTCATCAGCGTGGCGATCTCCAGGGTGGACAGCCGGTCGATGTCGGCGAGGTCGGGGCGGAACGCCTCGGTGGTGAGCGCGTCGAGCTGCGCCCGCAGCGAGCGGTCGGCGGTCATGACAGTGCGGCTCTCCTCGTTCGCGTGACGCGCGGCGGCGTGCGGCGCGCGGGCGGACCGGGCTGCGGTCCGCGCCGGGCGGACCGTCAGCGGCCGGGGGAGTGGCGGTGCGCGAGCGCCTCGTACGACGCCGACAGCGCCGGGGCCGCCGCGTCGTAGGTGCGCTGCGCCACGCCGACGAACAGGCAGTCCACGACGAGGAGCTGGCTGGTGCGGCTCGACATGGCGGCCGGTCGCAGTTCGCTCTCCCGCGCGGTGGACGTCGTCAGCAGGTGGTCGGCGTACTGGGCGATCCCCGCGTCCGGGCGGCCGGTGATGGCGACGGTGGTGGCGCCGTGGTCGAAGGCCACCCGCAGCGGCTCGATGACGTCCACGGTGTGCCCGGAGTGGGTGATGGCTATCGCCACGTCGCCGGTGCGCAACTGGACGGCGTTGGTGACGGCCAGGTGCGGATCGGCGTGGGCGTGGGCGATAAGCCCGATGCGCAGCAGCTTCTGCACCAGGTCCTGCCCGACGAGCGCGGAGGCGCCGGAGCCGTAGACGTCGATGCGGCGGGCGCCCGCCAGCGCGTTGACCACCGCCTCGACCTGCCCGGGGTCCAGCGTGGCCGCCGTGTCCGCGAGGGTCTGCCGCTCGTCGTGGGCCAGCTTGGCGATGACGTCGCCGATGGGGTCGTCCACGGCGATGTCGGCGGTGACGGCGGGAGCGGCCCCGGACTCCTGCTGGGCGGCGAGCCCGGCGAGTGCGAGCCGCAGGTCCCGGTAGCCGGGATAGCCCAGCAGCCGGGAGGTGCGCACGACGGTGGCCTCGCTGGTGCCGGTGCGCTGGGCGAGCCCGGTGACGGTGAGGGCCGCGCACCCGGCCGGGTCCTCGGCGACCGTCTCGGCCACGCGCTGCATGGAACGGGTCATGCTGGGCACCAGGGCGCGCACCCTGGCCCCCAGCGCGGCGGGGTCGGGGCGCCCGGCCCGGGCGGCGGGCCCGGGCGCGGCCCGGCGGGCCCGGCGCGCTGGCGGGGCCGCCGCTTGCGGTTCGGCCCGGCGTGCGGGCACGGCGCCGCGTGCGGGCTCGGCGGGGCGGCCGGGGTCGGGGGGACGCACCGGATCGGCGGGGCGGCCGGGGTCGGCGGGGCGCCCGGCCGCGGGGCGGGTGGCGGAAGTTTCCTTCATCGCACTCCTCACCCGAAGGAAGCTATTTTCGGCACCCCGGTGCGTCAAGACCCGCCGCGCGATGCGGTCCAATGGAAGCCATGGAGAGTGAAGCGGCACTGCACACCGCCCGGGCGCTGATCCTGGCGGACCTGATCGCCGACGACGTCGCCGGGGCGGACACCGTCTCCCTGGTCGAGGACGCCGTCGCGCACCGGCGCTGGTGGGTCGGGCAGTGGCCGGACGGCGCCGCGTTCCTGCCGGGCCTGGTCGCGCAGGACGTGCAGGACGCGCTGCTGGAGCGGTACGGGCGCTGGCCGCTGTGCCCGCTGTGCGGGGACGGCGACCCGCACGCCCTGGACATCGAACCCGAGCTGGGCGAGGACCCGCACTGGGTGTGCGCGCGGTCCGGCCGGACGGTGGCGTCCGTCGGCGCCCTGGGAGCCGGCGCGTGACCGTCTACATCGACCCGCCGACGTGGCCGGGGCACGGACGGATGTGGTCCCACCTGGTCAGCGACGAGTCCCTCGCGGAGCTGCACGCCTTCGCCGCCCGCCTCGGCGCGCCGGCCCGCGCCTTCGACCGCGACCACTACGACCTCCCCGCCGCCCGGTACGCCGACGCGGTGCGGCTGGGGGCGGTGGAGGTCGGCAGCCGGGAACTCGTCCGCCGTCTCACCGCCGCCGGGCTGCGCCGCCCGAAGGGCCGCCCCGCGCCGCCCCCGGCGCCGACCCGGCCGCCGCCCGCTCCCGGGCCGCCGCCCGCGCCGTCACGGGAGCGGTGACGCCGTCTCCGCGGTGGCCCCCGCCGCCGGGGAGCCGCCCACGATCCGGGACGAGCCGCTCGACCGGTGCAGCCGGGCGGCGAACACGGTGAGCACCAGCGCCGCCGCGGCCAGCACCGCACCCGTCCAGGCCACGGCCGGATAGCCCCAGCCCGCGCTGATGACCAGCCCGCCCAGCCAGGGGCCGAGCGTGTTGCCGATGTTGAACGCGGACGTGGTCGTGGCGCCCGCCAGCGTCGGCGCGGCGCTGGCGACGTTGAACATGCGCGCGTTGAGCGCCGGGGCGGTGAAGAACGCCGTGACGCCGAGCAGCAGCGCGAGCCCGACGGCGGCGACGGCGCTCTGCGCGGTGAGCGCGAGCACGGCCAGCACGACACCGGAGGCCGCGATGCCGAGGTACATCGTGCCGAACAGGTGGGCGTCCGCGACCCGGCCGCCGATGGCCGTCCCGAGCAGCGCGCCCGCGCCGAAGAGGCCGAGCACGGTGGGCACCCAGCTCTCGTCGAGACCCGCCACGTCGGTCAGGACCGGGGAGAGGTAGGAGAAGAGGGCGAACACGGCACCGGCGTTGAGCGCGGTGACCGCGAGGGCCAGCCACACCTGCCCGTCCCGGTAGATGCGCAGCTCCCTGCGGAGCACCGGCCGGTCCGCGCCGGTGGGGGCGGCGGTGCGGGGCACCAGGGCGAAGACGCCGACGAGGGCCAGGGCGGACAGGACGGCCACCGCCCAGAACGCCGCCCGCCAGCCGAAGTGCTGCCCGAGGAAGGCACCGGCGGGCACCCCGGCGACGTTCGCGACGCTCAGACCGCCGACCATGACGGCCATCGCCCGCGCCCGCGCCGTCACCGGCACCAGCGAGATGGCGACCGCCGCACCCACCGCCCAGAACCCGGCGCAGGCCAGGGCGCTCACCACCCGGGAGGCGAAGAGGAGGCCGTAGGTGGGCGCGACGGCCCCGGCGACCTGCCCGAGCCCGAAGACGGCCAGCAGCACCAGCAGCGTCGTCCGGCGGGGCAGGCGCAGCGTGGCGGCGGCCAGCACCGGCGCGCCGACGACCATGCCCACCGCGAACGCGGAGACCAGCAGCCCGGCCCGGGGGATGGACACCCCCAGATCCCGGGCCATGGGTTCCAGCAGCCCGGCGAGCATGAACTCGCTGGTGCCGAGGGCGAACACGGACACCCCGAGCACGTAGACGGCGGCGGGTACGCGGGCAGCCGGGAGGGCGGCTGGAATGGCGTCGTCAGAAGGCACGTCCGCCTGCAACAGCACGTCCCGTCAGCGCATTCCCGCGGGGACGGGCTCCCGCGCGGCGACTACGGCCGGCGGCCGAGCAGGGCCAGGAGGCGGTCCCGCGCGGAGGCGGAGCCGGGGACGTCCACCGAGGGGCCGAACAGCCCGGAACCCTGCCACTGGGGGATCTGGCTGCCGAAACGTTCCAGGAGCGTCCGGGCCAGCTCCTGGTCCATGTGCTCGTCCGCGCCGATGCCGCGGGCGACGTCCCAGCCGTGCACCGCGAGATCCAGCGTCATCTGCCACGCGTACGCGTCGGCGGGGCTCGGGCCGCCGGAGGTGTTCACCGTCCCCGACAGGGCGGCGGGCCGGTGGAACGCGGGCCGCGAGGCCGCGGCGGCCCGCGCCCAGGCGCCCTTCGGATCGCCGCCGAGCACATCCCCGTCGAACCGGTCCCCGACCTCGGCCAGCGTCGCCCCGCGCAGCAGCCAGGGCGCCCACAGGTGTTCGCTGACCACGTGGTTGACCACATCCCGCACCGTCCATTCCGTGCACGGCGTCCCCGCCGTCCACTGCTCGTCCTCCACCCGCAGGACGCGCTGGTCGAAGGCTTCGTATGAGCGGTCGAACGCTTCCAGGAGTTCCATACGGCCGAGGGTGCCAAAGCCGGACCGCTCAGCGGGGAGCACGCGCCGCGAGCAGCTCCAGTTCGGTGGTGAGGTTGCGGCGGGCCGCGGCCTCCCAGTGCGCGGCGCCGTGCGGCGTGCGGTAGAGCCGGGGCAGCCCGAGGAGGGCGCGCAGCACCTCGGAGCGGCCGGCGGCGAAGGCGTCCTCGGGTACGAACGCGTACTCGGCGCGCACGGCCGCCGCGTAGGCCGCGTACGCCTCCGGTGTCCCGGCCAGCACCGCGAGGTCGGCGTCGCAGAGCGTCTCGCCGTTCGTGTCGCCCGGCGCCGGGTCGTGGGAGACGGTCAGCCGCACCAGCCGCGCCACCTCCGCGCACCGCTCCCGCGCCACGCCCGCCTCCGGCAGGGCGCGCAGGGCCAGGGCGGCGCTGCGCTCCTCGTTCTCGCTTCGGTCGGGCCGGTAGACGGCGTCGTGGAACCAGGCCGCGAGCCGCACCGCCTCGGGGTCCTCGGCGTGCCCGGCCAGCTCGTCGACGCGGTCCAGCACGGCTTCCAGGTGGGCGGTGGTGTGGTAGCGGCGCTGCGGTTCGGCCCAGCGGCCGAGCAGGTCGCGCCCGTAGGGCCCGGGGTCGGGCCCCGGCGCCCCGGCGCGGGCGCGCGTGAGGAGGGCGGTCCAGCGGGCGAGGAGCGGTGCGTCGTCGGCCATGGGCCCATTGTCGGGACCCGCGGGGTTTCCGTCCGCCCGGGGGTGTGGCACCCTGTGTTATATGTCTAGACCAATTCTCGAGGTGATCGCGCTCGGCGCGGACGACGCGGTCGCGGCCCAGGCCGGAGGGGCGGACCGCCTCGAACTGGTCACGGACATGGCCGCCGACGGGCTCACCCCCGCGCGCGAGACCTTCGCGGCCGTCCGCGAGGCCGTCGACCTCCCCGTGCGGGTCATGCTCCGCGCCTCCGACGGGTTCGCGGCCGGGGACCCGGCCACCCTCGACGCGCTCTGCGAGCGGGCCGGAGCGCTCCGGGCGGAGGGCGCCGACGAGTTCGTCCTCGGCTTCCTCGACGACGCGGGCGGCCCCGACCTGCCCGCCGTCCACGCCCTCCTCGGCGTGGTGGACGGCAGCCGCTGGACGTTCCACCGGGCCATCGACCGGGCCGCCGACCGGGAGGCCCTGCGCAAGGCCCTCGCCGAACAGCCCGGACTCGACACCTACCTGACGGCGGGTGCGGGAGGCGGCGTGGACGCGGGCCTGGACGTGCTGATCGACGAGGCGGCCCGCGCCGCCGCGGGCGAACCGGGCTACGCGCCGTGCATCATGGCGGGCGGCGGGCTGCGCCTCGACCACGTCCCCCGGCTGCGGACGGCCGGGGTCGACGCCTTCCACATCGGCGGCGCCGCCCGCCCCGGCGGCTGGGACGCCCCGGTGGACGCCGGGACCGTCGCCCGCTGGCGCACCGCGCTGGACGCCTCGCCCGTGACCTCCGACGTGCGGAACCTGACCACCGGCGCGTGACGGCAGGCGCGTGACGGCTGGCGCGTGACGGCCGAGCGGCCCGGGTCAGGGCGTGCGGTGGCGCGCCCCCGCGTCCTCGGCCGCCTCGCCGAGCACGGCGACGTCGAACGCGGCTCGGGCGAACACCTTCACCGCGCGCAGTGCGTCACCGGTGAGGTGGCGGGGGTGGGCGCCGGGCCCGACGGCGGTCGCGCCGCGACCCCGGGACGACGCCGCCCCGCGGCCACCCGGACGGCCGCCCACGGCGGGAGTGACAGATGCGCTGCTCATGTCTCCCAGCATGCGCGTCCCGCGTCCCCCGGGCATCGGCCGAAGGACCCATTCCGCCGTCGGCGCCCGTCAACCCCGGGTACGGCGCCCCCTACGGGACCGGTGAAAAGCGGTCGCCCGCGCGGAGGAGCGCGAGTACACTCTCCCGTCTTGCCTCCTCCCGGACCAGGGGAGGACTCCGGCCGGTCGGAACCGGCCGCTCTCCGCCGCCCCGCAGCCGCATCCCCCGGAGGCTCCGCCGTGCCCGCCCCCGCCCACGGCCCGCTCGCCGCCGAGCAGGCCCACCTCGCCGCGTCCCGTGCCGCCCTGCGCGCCATGCGCCAGGACGTCGAAGCGCTCGACATCCGAGACGTCACCGCCAACTGGGTGAACGCCGAGGTTCTCCAGGCCCAGATCGACCAGCGCATCACGGCGCTCGCCGACCTCGCCCACACCCCGCTGTTCTTCGGCCGTCTCGACTACACGCCCAGGGCCGGGGACGGCACCCCCGGCGCGGACGGACCGCCCCCGGGCGGCGATGCGGCCGGAGCCGGCGGGGCCGACGGGACCGGTGGGGCGGAGGACGGCCACCGCTACTACATCGGCCGCCGCCACGTGCACGACGCCGCCGGGGACCCGATGGTCATCGACTGGCGCGCACCCGTCTCCCAGGCGTTCTACCGGGCCTCCCGCCGCGACCCCCAGGGCGTCGCGCTGCGCCGCCGCTTCGGCTACACCGGCGGCAACCTCACCGCCTACGAGGACGAGCACCTGACCGGGCCGGGCGAGGAGGCCGACGAGCAGACGAGCGCGCTGCTCCAGCGGGAGATCGAGCGGCCCCGCGTCGGCCCGATGCGGGACATCGTCGCCACCATCCAGCCCGAGCAGGACGCCATCGTGCGCGCCGGGATCGAGGGCACCGTCTGCGTGCAGGGCGCGCCCGGCACCGGCAAGACGGCGGTAGGCCTGCACCGCGTCGCCTACCTGCTCTACGCGCACCGCGAGCGCCTGGCGCGCACCGGCACCCTCGTCATCGGCCCGAACGACTCCTTCCTGCGCTACATCGAACAGGTGCTGCCCGCGCTCGGCGAGCTGCGGGTGCGGCAGACGACGGTGGACGGGCTCGTCGCGCACGTCCCCGTGCGCGGCACCGACGACGCGGCCGCGGCGGCGGTCAAGGGGGACGCCCGGATGGCGGAGGTGCTGCGCCGGGCGCTGCGGGCGTCCGTCACGCCGCCCACCGAGCCCTGCGTCGTCGTGCGCGGCTCCCGCCGCTGGCGCGTCCCCGCCCACGAGGTGGCCGGGATGGTCGAGGAGCTGCTGGCCCGCGGCATCCGCTACGGCGCCGCCCGCGAGGCGCTGCCGCAGCGCATCGCGCACGCGGTGCTCGTGCGGATGGAGCAGTCGGGGGAGGCCCCCGACGACCGGGTGCAGGACGCGGTCGCCCGCAACGCCGCCGTCAAGGCCGCGGTGAAGGCCGTCTGGCCCGCCGTGGACCCGGCCAAGCTCGTGCTGCGGCTGCTGTCCGACGCCGACTTCCTCGCCGAGCACGCCGAGGGCGTCCTCACGGCGGACGAGCAGAAGGCCGTCCTGTGGGCCCGGCCCGCGCGCGGCGTGAAGTCCGCCCCCTGGACGGCGGCCGACGCGGTGCTGGTGGACGAGGCGACGGACCTGGTCTCCCGCACGCCCTCGCTCGGCCACGTCGTGCTGGACGAGGCGCAAGACCTCTCCCCGATGCAGTACCGCGCGGTCGGCCGCCGCTGCGCCACCGGCTCGGCCACCGTGCTCGGCGACATCGCCCAGGGCACGACGCCGTGGGCCACCGCGAGCTGGACGGAGGCACTGGCGCACCTGGGCAAGCCGGAGGCGGCGGTCGAGGAGCTGACGCGCGGGTTCCGCGTGCCCCGCGAGGTCATCGCCTTCGCCTCCCGGCTCCTGCCGGACATCGCACCGGAGCTGGCGCCCGCCACCTCCGTGCGGCAGTCGCCCGGTGACTTCACGGTGCGCGCCGTCGCCGGGGCCGGGGAGCTGACCGGCGCGGTGCTGGACGCCTGCCGCCAGGCCCTGCGCCAGGAGGGTTCGGTCGGCCTGATCGCCGCCGACGCCCGCGTCCCCGAGCTGGCCGCCGCCCTGGCCTCGGACGGTCTCGCGCACCTGGCGCCCGGCGAGGAGACGACGGCGGACGCCCGTCTCACCCTCGTCCCCGCCTCCCTGGCGAAGGGCCTGGAGTACGACGCGGTCGTGCTGGACGAACCCGCCGCCATCGTGGACGGCGAGCCCGACGAGCGCACCGGCCTGCGCCGCCTCTACGTCACCCTGACCCGGGCCGTCTCCGCCCTCACCGTCCTCCACGCCGCGCCGCTGCCCGCCGCCCTCCGCGCCTGAACCGCGTCCGCGGGCCCGCCAGCGGCCGGGGCGGGCTCCGGGGAGGCGGCGGCGCTGCGGCACACGGGGGCAGTCGCTGCGCGCCCCGGGGGACACGCGCCGCGTGTCGCACCCGCGCTGCGGCCTCCGGTGGGCAGCGTGCGGGGCGGCCGTCCCGTTCCACCGAAGGAGCCCGCACGTGAGCGTCCGCGTCGCAGTCGTCTACTACAGCGCCACCGGCAACGTCCACCAGCTCGCCAGTGCCGTCGCGCGGGGAGCCGAGAGCCGTGACGCGGAGGTCCGGCTGCGCAGGGTCCCCGAACTGGCCCCCGACGAGGCCATCGACGCCAACCCGGCCTGGCGGGCGCACGTCGACGCGACGAAGGACGAGGTGCGCGAGGCCACGCTCGCGGACCTGGAGTGGGCCAGCGCCTACGCCTTCGGCTCGCCCACCCGCTACGGCAACGTCACCGCCCAGCTGAAGCAGTTCATCGACCTGACCGGCGGGCAGTGGCAGGCGGGCGTCTTCCACGACAAGCCCGTCACCAGCTTCACGTCGGCGATGAACCGGCACGGCGGGCAGGAGTCCACCATCCTGGCGCTGAACAACGTCTTCTACCACTGGGGCTGCGTCATCGTGCCCCCCGGCTACACCGACCCCGTGCTCTTCGCCGCGGGCGGCAACCCGTACGGCACGAGCTGGGCGAGCGGCGGCGGCGAGGGCCCGGACCAGGCGACGCTGGACGCCGCGCACTACCAGGGCCGCCACCTCGCCGACATCGCCACCCGCCTGCGGGGCTGAACACCGCGCGGCGGGGCCGCGGCGGCCAGCCGCCGCCGCGGTGTTCAGCCGCCGGGGAGGATCACCGCCCGGCCCCGCACCTCGCCCGCGTGCAGCCGCGCGTAGGCCCGGGGCGCCTCGTCCAGGGCGTAGGTCTCCACGTGCACGTCCAGGGCGCCGGTGCGGGCCAGCTCCAGGACCTCGGTCAGCTCGCCCCGGCTGCCCCAGTACGGCGCCGAGACGCACACCTCGTACGCCTGGGCGCCGAACCCCACGGGCAGCGTGCCGCCGCCGATGCCCACGATCGTCACGTCCGCCTCGACGGCGGCGCAGGCCCCGGCGGTGTCGACGCTCGGCTGCACGCCCACGAAGTCGAACACGGCGTCCGCGCCGAGCCCGCCGGTCAGCTCCCGCACCCGGCCGGCCGCGTGCTCGTCGGAGAGCACCGTCTCGTGGGCGCCGACCGCGCGGGCCAGTTCCAGCTTCTCCTCCGTGACGTCCAGGGCGACGACGCGGGCGGACGTCAGTGCGCGCAGGAGCTGCACCGCGACGTGCCCGAGGCCGCCGGCCGCGCCGATGACGGCGGCGGTGCTGCCGGGGGTCAGCTTCGGCAGGGAGCGCTTGACCGCGTGGTACGGCGTGAGCCCGGCGTCGGTCAGCGGCACCGTGCGGACCGGGTCCAGGTCCCCCAGCGGCACCAGGTGGCGGGCGTCGTCCACGAGGAGGTACTCGGCCATGGCGCCGGGCCTGCCCAGCCCGGGCGGGAAGATCCGCAGCCCGGCGGCGCGCAGGCAGTAGTTCTCCTTGCCCTCCGCGCACTTCGGGCACCGGCCGCAGCCCCAGGGGCCGTAGACGGCCACGGAGTCGCCCTCCGCGACGCCCGCGACGCCGTCACCGACGGCGGCGACCGTCCCGGCGCCCTCGTGCCCGAGCGTCATGGGCAGCTCGTAGGGGAAACCCTCGGCGGGCCACTCCATCACCGCGATGTCGGAGTGGCACACCCCGGCGGCCGACACCTTCAGGAGCACCTGACCGGGCCCCGGCTCCGGGTCGGGCACCGTGACGACCTCCGGCGCCGAGCCGACCTCGCGGTACTGCACGGCCTTCATGGCGGACCTCCTCACGCGTGGGCCCCGAACGGCCGCCCGCGCGGCCCCCACCCACCATGCGCCCTCCTCCGGCGCGGCGCACGGCGAGCCGCACGGCGGCGGGGCCCCGTCCCGGTCCCGCCGCGCGCGGTTCCGGCCGCGCTACGCCGCCTCCTCCGGGAGGTCGGTGGAGTCGACGATGCGGTAGGCGTAGCCCTGCTCGGCGAGGAAGCGCTGGCGGTGGGCGGCGAAGTCCTGGTCGACGGTGTCGCGGGCGACCACGGAGTAGAACCGGGCCTCGTGCCCGTCGGCCTTCGGGCGCAGGACGCGCCCGAGGCGCTGGGCCTCCTCCTGGCGGGAGCCGAACGTGCCGGAGACCTGGATGGCCACCGTCGCCTCGGGCAGGTCGATGGAGAAGTTGGCCACCTTGGAGACGACCAGCACGGACAGCTCCCCGGCCCGGAAGGCGCCGAACAGCTTCTCGCGCTGGGCGTTGCTCGTGTCGCCCTTGATGACGGGGGCGCCGATGCGCTCGCCCAGCTCGTCGAGCTGGTCGATGTACTGGCCGATGACGAGCGTCTGCTCGCCGCGGTGCCGCCGCACGAGGGCCTCCGTCACGCGGAGCTTGGACGGCGTCGTGGCGCAGTAGCGGTACTTGTCCTCGGCCTCGGCGGTCGCGTAGGCCAGCCGCTCGGACTCCGTCAGGCTGACCCGGACCTCCACGCAGTCGGCCGGGGCGATGTAACCCTGCGCCTCGATCTCCTTCCACGGCGCGTCGAACCGCTTGGGGCCGATGAGGGAGAACACGTCCGACTCGCGCCCGTCCTCGCGGACCAGGGTGGCGGTCAGGCCCAGGCGGCGCCGGGCCTGGAGGTCGGCGGTGAACTTGAACACCGGAGCGGGCAGCAGGTGCACCTCGTCGTAGACGATGAGCCCCCAGTCCCGGGAGTCGAACAGCTCCAGGTGCGGGTAGACGCCCTTCCGCTTCGTCGTCAGCACCTGGTAGGTGGCGATGGTGACGGGGCGGATCTCCTTCCTGGTGCCGCTGTACTCGCCGATCTCGTCCTCGGTGAGCGAGGTGCGGCGCACCAGCTCGCTCTTCCACTGCCGGGCGGAGACGGTGTTGGTGACGAGGATGAGCGTCGTCGCGCGGGCCTCCGCCATCGCGCCCGCGCCCACCAGCGTCTTGCCCGCTCCGCAGGGGAGGACGACGACGCCGGAGCCGCCGTGCCAGAACCCCTCGACGGCCTGCTTCTGGTAGGGCCGCAGCGACCAGCCGTCCTCGACGAGGTCGATGGCGTGGGCCTCGCCGTCGATGTACCCGGCCAGGTCCTCGGCGGGCCAGCCCAGCTTGAGCAGGGCCTGCTTGATCTGGCCGCGCTCGGAGGGGTGGACGGCGACGGTGTCCGGGTCGACGCGCGCGCCGACCAGCGGGGCGACGCGCTTGGAGCGCAGCACCTCCTCCAGCACGGGCCGGTCGGTGGTCTGGAGCACCAGGCCGTGCGCGGGGTGCTTGCTGAGGGTCAGGCGCCCGTAGCGGTCCATCGTGTCCGCGATGTCCACGAGCAGCGCGTGCGGCACTGGGTAGCGGGAGTACGTGACGAGGGCGTCGACCACCTGCTCGGCGTCGTGCCCGGCGGCGCGGGCGTTCCACAGGCCGAGCGGGGTGAGGCGGTAGGTGTGGATGTGCTCCGGCGCCCGCTCCAGCTCGGCGAACGGGGCGATGGCACGGCGGCAGGCGTCAGCCTGCTCGTGGTCGACTTCGAGCAGCAGCGTCTTGTCGCTCTGGACGATCAGGCAGGACACGAACCCCTCCAGGGCTACGGCGGACGGCGGCCACGGCGGCTGCTGCGGTCTCAACGGGCTGACGGTAGCGGCGGGCGCACCGGCGGCGCACCGCCCTCCATCGTCCCCCACCGGGACCACGAGCGGTGCCGCCCGGACGCCGGGGGCTCCTGTTGCGAGAGTCACAAAAGTGCGTTCGAATGAAGATACGCCGCAAAACGGATAAATCCGAAGGGGATGATCCAATGCAGCCGCTCGAGGAAACCCGCACCACACAGGTCACGCGGGAAGCACTCGCGCACGATGTCGACTCCTTGCTGAACCCGGCGGAGGCCGACGGCATCTTCCGCGACTCGGCGGAGTGTCTCGGCCTGCTGGCGAAGCAGGGCGGGCTGGCGCTCGCGCCTCCGGCCCCGCGGCCGAAGAAGGGCTGAGCAGGTCAGTCGTGGGAGAGACCACAGACACCACATCCGGCAGCCCGGCCACCAGGCTGCCGGATGTCGTGCAGGAGACGGCCGCCGAGATCGCCCGCCTGCTGATCGCCGAGCGGACCGCCGCAGAGGACGGCCGCGGGCCGTCCGGCACCGGCGCCGACGCGCGCGACCCGGATGACCCGCTGCTGGTGGCGGCCTTCCGGGTGCTGGGTGCGGACGCCCTGGCGCCCGCCCTGCTGCGCGGCCTGCCCGTGCCCACCGCCGACCTCGCGCTGGCCCAGGCCGCGAGAGCCGCCTACGTCCCGGCCGCCGACACCGCTCCGGTGACGGCCTGGAGCCACTGGGGACTGTGCGCCGCCCTGGACCGGGTGGGCGGCGGCGGCCTGGCGCCGCAGCCCGACGCCGCCTGGGTCGCCCGGGAGCCGTGGACGTCGCTGGCCCACCCCCTCGCCCGGCTCTCCGCCCTGGCGCTGCCCGGTGTGCACTGCGCGCTGCGGGAGGAAGCCGCACGGCGTCCGGTGGACCTGGCCCGCAGCTTCGTCCGCGCCGTCCGCCGCCGGGACTGGCCGCAGGCCGCGGGCGCCGCCCGCTGGCTCGCGCTGCTGCCCGGCGTCCCGCCCACCCTGGGGCTCGACGCCGGACTGGCCTTCGTGGAGCAGCTCGGCGGGGCCGACGCCCGGGTCCTGCTCCAGGTGCGGGCCGCCCGGCTGCTGCGCGCCGCGCGTGACGACGGCGCCCCCGGCGGCGGCTTCCCGGACGGCGGGCCCCCTGACGGCGGCCCCGCCGCCGCGCGGAGCCGCGCGTGAGCGCCGGGGCGCCGCACGGAGCGCCGCGGCCCAGCGCACCCGCCCTGACGCGGGTACGCGACGGTGCGCTGGACTGGCTCAGCGCGCACCGTGCCCACTTCCGGCTTCCCGACGACGTCACCGCGCCGCACGTCCCCCACGGCACCACGCTGAAACCGCTCGGGGAGCTGGCGCAGCTCGCCGCGGGCGTGCTGCGCGAGACCGCGTCCGGCAGCCCCGCCCACGTCACCGCGCGCGGCCTCGCCGACTACGCCTGGGAGCAGACCCGCGAGGGCGAGCTGCTGCACGCCCTCGCCCTGCTGGAGCCGTACGCCACCCACCCGGCCGAGATCTACGCGACGTTCGCCGAGGCGGGGTACCGGCACGCGGGCGTCGAGCGGTACGTCGCCTTCGCCGCCGGGACCCGGTACTGGCGCGGCACCGAGCTGCTGCCCACCCGCACCCTCGCCGTCCTGGCCGCCGAGCGCCGCCTCGGACTCACCCCGCACGCCGACATCCCGGACGCCGCCGCCCGGACCTGGCTCGGCGGACTCCCCGAACCGTGGGCCTTCGAGGCGCGGGCCGGGTACGCGCTCACCCACTACGTCTTCCACCTGACGGACTGGGGCCGGCAGCCGTCCGGGCTGCCGGCCGCCGTGTGCGACTACCTCACCGCCTGGCTGCCCGCCTGGCTCGCCGCCTGCCTGGAGGAGGAGCACTGGGACCTCGCCGGGGAACTCCTCGCCGTCTGCGCGAGCCTGCCCGAACCGCTGCCCGCCGACACGGAGTGGCAGACGTACGCGGCCGCCCAGGGACCGGACGGCGGGTACGCCGAGCGCGGCCCCGCGCCCCGGGGCCAGATCACCCGCGAGACGTTCCTCGGCTGCTATCACGCCACCGTCGTCGCCGGTTCCGCAGCGGCCCTCGCCCTGGCCCGCCCGGCGCCCGGCGCCCCGAGCACCCCCGCCCCCGCGACCGCCCCCGTTCCCGCAGGAGGCCGCCGGTGACGTCCGCGACCGCCCCCGGCGCGCTGCCCGCGCCGCCCACGCCCCTCATCCACGAGGTGGGCGTGCGCGCTCTGGAGTGGCTCGCCGACCACCGCGAGCACTTCCGCCCGCGCCCCGCCACCGACACGCCGGAGCCGGAGATCAAGGAGCGGTTCAAGCCCGTCGGGGAGCTGGCCGCCATCGGCACCACCCTGTTCCGCGAGGGCGTGGCCGGGTCCCGGCAGGCGGCGCTCGCCCGGCAGCTCCTGGAGTTCGCCTGGGGCGACCTGCTGGACGGCGGCGGCCTGCTGGCGTGGATGCAGCGCGAGGAACCCCTGAGCCCGGTGCCGCTGGAGGTCTACACGCCGTTCAAGGAGCTGGGCTACACCAACCCGGCCGTCGAGCGGGCCGCCGCCGTCTCCCAGGGCCTCACGAGCTGGGCCGCGCTGGAGGTGCTGCCGATGCGGCGGCTGGGCATCGCCGCCACCGAGGCCCGCGCCGGGCTGGCGCCCAGCGTCCCGGTGGCCGAGGCCGCGCGCCGCACCTGGCTGGGCCGGACGCCCGAGCCCTGGACGCTGAGCTTCCACATCGCCTACGACGTGACCCATACCGTCTTCCACCTCACCCGCTGGGGCGCCGACCCCTCCGGCCTCCCCGGCGACCTCGCCGGCTACCTGGACCTGTGGCTGCCGGTGTGGCTGGAGGACTGGCTCGCCCGCGAGCACTGGGACGTCCTCGGGGAACTCCTCGTCGTGGACGCCTGCCTGCCGAGCCCGACGCTCGACGCGCACGTGTGGCGCCGCTTCGCCGCCGCCCAGGACCCGTCCGGCGCCATGCCCATCAGGAGCGGGCAGCCCCAGGCGGAGGACGCGGCCGACCTGTTCGACCTCGTCTACCACCCCACGCTCGTCGCCGCGTTCGCCTCCACCATGGCCACCTCCCGGGCCCTGGCCCGACTCTCCGGGACCGCCGGATGACGGCCGCCGCGCACCCCCGCGCCGTCCCCCGCGCCCGTGCCACCCTGGCCGCCCGCGTCGAGGAGACGCTGGCCGCCCTGGACGGCCCCGACGTCGTCGTCGCCGTCAGCCGCGACGGGGAGCGGACCGTGGCCACCGGCGGGCACGGCCCGCGCACGGCCGGGCAGCGGACCCGGCTGCGCTACGAGATCGGTTCCGCCACCAAGACGTACACCGGGCTGCTCCTCGCCGACCTCGCCTGCTCCGGACGGCTGGGCGCCGACGACCCGGTGCGTGCCCACCTGCCGCCGCTGCCGGGCGCCCACCGGAGGCAGACCGCCCTCACGCTCACGCACCTGGCCACCCACACCGCGGGGCTGCCCCGCCTGCCCCACGACGCCACGTTCTACCGCCAGGCCGTGCCGCACCGGCACACCAACCCCTACGCGCGTTACGACACCGGTCTGCTGCTGGACGCCTTCGCCCGGGCCCGGACCCGGCACGCGCCCGGAACCCGCTGGCACTACTCCAGCTTCGGTCTCGCCGTCCTCGGCCAGGCCCTCGCCCACACCAGCGGCACCTCCTACACCGACCTGCTCACCGACCGCGTCCTGGCCCCCCTCGGCCTGCCCGGCACCGGCCTGCACCCGAGCGTGGCGGGCCGCGACGCCGAGGGACACCGCGGCGCGGGCGGCGGCGCCGTGCCGCCGCTGGAGATGAGCGGCTTCGCCCCGGCCGGTGCCGTCCGGGCCACCCCGCACGATCTGCTCGCCTACCTGGAGGCGCACCTCCACCCCGGACGCACGCCGCTGGCGGACGCCCTGCGTGCCGTGCGGGTGCCCCGGCTCGTCCGGGGCGTCGTGCGCCGCCGCACCCACACCCTCGCCTGGTTCCAGCACCCGGGGGAGTGCGGCCCCGTGCTGTTCCACGGGGGCGCGACTCCGGGCCAGGAGGCGTTCCTCGGGTTCAGCCCCGCCACCGGCACCGCCGTGGCCGTGCTCGCCACCCGCCCGTGGACCTCCCGCAGCCCCCTGGGCGCCCTCGCCTACGACCTCCTGACGACACCGCCCGACGTCTGAACCCCCGGCCCCCGCCCCCGGCGGTGCGCTGCCCCCGCCCCCGCCCCCGCCGTTCGCCCGGAACGGCGGGGGCGGGGGTGACCGCCCAGGTTCAGCAGGTGCGGCCGACGTACCAGGCGCCGCGGATGCTGCTCGTGCTGCCCAGGTAGGTGTTCCCCGGGCCGACGCACTTGGTGTAGTCGCTGGCCCACTTGACGTCCACGTTGATGACGACGCGCGTGTCCTTGGCGCAGTGGTTGTACCAGGCGTCGGCGGACGTCTGCCAGTAGCCGCACGCCTCGGCTCCGGCCGGGGCCGGGGGCTGGGCGGTGGTTCCCGCGTGGGCGGTGGCCGCCCCGGCGCCGGCGAGCAGCGCGCCGGCGAACGCGGCGCTGATGAGGGAGTGGCGCATGAAACGCATCATGGTGTGCCTCCAGACATCGTCAGGGAGAGGCGACGGCACGGCGTTCCTGCCGTTGGTCGTTCGCTTTAGCGGACGTTCGGAACGCCGACTGGTGCTGTCCCCGTTGGTGTGGTCCGCAGTGCCTGCCGGCCCTGCGCACTCCACGTTAGGGAGCATGCCGGTGTGTTGTGCAGGGCGTAATCGGTCAGAGGAAGCGGCCGGGCACGCTGCGCGGCTTTGACCATGCCTGTGCGAACGGGAACGGATTGTTCGCGCTGGCCGATCACTGCTGCGGGGTATCGGCCATCTGCCGTCCGCCCGGGACCGCACGGCTGCGCCCCAGGGCGGCGCGCACCCCGCGGGAGTTGGCCTGCTTGTGCTCATACGAAGGCGCCGACGCGGTTTCGGCTACTCGTCGGCGAGTTCGGCGACGCCGGTGACCCGGTGCAGGGGGAACGTGCGGACCTCGTCGGCCGTGTGGTCGTAGGCGGTGACGAAGCCGCCCTCCACCCGGACGGGAGCGATCACCCGCTGGCTCGCCGCGCCGTCGGCGTTGACGTAGCCGATCCACACGGCCGTCCCCGTCAGCACGGCCGACTGCATCGTGGCGAGGGTCTCGGCCGCCGCGGTGCGGGGCAGCCCGCCGCCCGCCGGCGCCGCGCCGCCCCGGTGCGGGCGGTGCGGGGCGGTCGCGGCCATGTCACCGGCGCGGATGGCCCGCACGGCGGCGGCCAGCAGCGTCCCGTCGGGCCGGGGCGGGCCGTCGGGCACGGGCTCGGGGGCGGCCCGGGGCGGGGTGCGGTGCGCGGCGGCGCGGGTGATCAGCACGTCCCCGTCCGCCGACTCGGCCGCCGGGGCGTACCCCATCTCGCGCAGCCGCTCCAGCAGCAGGCCCGGGTCGGCGGTGGCCGCGAGCACAGTGGGGGCCAGCAGGCGCAGGCCCAGTGGCGCCGAGCGCCGGTCGGCCATGACCTCGGCGAGCAGGGCGTCGTCGTCGCAGCGCACGTAGGCCGACGCGCCGCCCACCCGCAGGATTCCGTGCCGCCGGGCGACGTCGTCGATCAGGTACGTGAGCGGCTGCGGCACCGGCGTGCGCGCGTGGGCGGCGAGGAAGGCGTGCAGGTCGGCGGCGCTGCGCCCCGCGTCCAGCGCCCGGCGGACGGAGCCGGGCGTGAAGCGGTACACCGTCGCGGCGCCCTTGGACTCCACGTCGGCCAGCACCGCCAGCGCGTCGGCGAGGGGCTGGCGCAGCGGTCCCGGGGCGACGGCGGTGAGGTCGGCCTGGAGCAGGACGTGGTCCAGCGGTTCCGGCAGCAGCGGGGCCAGCCCTCCGGCGGCCGCCTCCACCGCCGCCGCCTCCGCGGCCCGCCCGCCTCCGGCCCGCCCGGCTCCGGCCGCCTCCTCCGCGCCCCCGCCGGCTCCGTCCCCGCCGGCTCCGCCCCCGCCGTCCGGTTCCGCGGCTGCCAGCGGGCGGGCGTACCCGGCGAGGGCGCCCCGTCCCGTGAGGCCGAGCAGTTCCGCCTCGGCCAGGGTCGCGGCGCACAGCCGGGCGCGCAGTTCCTCGGTTCCGCGCAGCGGCCGTTCCCAGCGCAGCCGCGCCAGCACGGCGGCCTCGTCCGGGACGGCGCCGGGCGGCAGCGCGGCGAGCAGCTCCAGCACGCGGCGGCGCAGGCCGGGCGCGCCGGTCCGGTCCAGGCCGGGACCCAGCACCGCCAGCGCCCGGCCCTTGGCGTCCCGGCCCCCGGCGAGTCCCGGCACCCGGGTCGCGGCGCGCCAGGCGGTGACGAGCGCGGCCCAGCGCTCCTGCGGCGGCGCGTCCCGCCAGGCGTCGGCGGCCGGTGTCGGCGCGTACCGTTCGTCGGGCTCGCCGTCGGAGGCCAGCAGCCCGGCGGTGTAGGCGAGTTCGACCCAGAACGCGGTCTGCGGCCCGGTGCGGTCCAGGGCGGCGGCGGTGCGCTTCAGCTCGCGCACCCCGAGTCCGCCCGCGCGCAGGACCGGCGGCGGCGCGGCCTCCCACGCGGTCAGCAGTTCCTCGACGGTGCCGAGGGCGGCGAACGCCTGGCCCGCGGCGGTGGCGTCCACCGTGGCGGGCGGGTGCGTCCGGTGCGGTTCCACCCGCGGCGCGCGGGGTTCCAGCTCGCGGTGGGCCCGCCCGCCCCGCAGGTGCAGGGCGGCCTCGCGGGGCAGGACGACGACGCGTCCCCCGGCGGGCATCAGCAGCCCCCGGTCCAGCAGCCAGCGCACCGGCGGGGAGGCGCCGCCGGACGCGTCGGAGCCCAGCGTCCCGTACGGCGGGCCCCACACGAGCCGGTCGAGCAGCGCGGCGGCGTCGGCGGGTGCCCGGGCGAGGAGCGCGGCCATGCGCGCGCGGTCGGTGAACAGCGCGGTGAGCGCGGCGGTGCCGCTGACCGCGTCGTGGGTGGCCGGGAGTCCGGCGGCCGCCAGCAGTTCCTGGACGCGGCCGGGGGACATCCCGGAGGCGGCCTCGGCCAGGGTGGGTCCGAGGCCGGTGGGCGAGGGGGTGGCGGCCGAGGGCGCGAGCAGTTCCCTGGCGGTGCGCACGAGGCGGAGCTGCGCGTCCGCGCCCCACACCAGGGCGCGGGCGCGCAGGGCGGCCAGCGCGCCGGGCAGCGCGTCCTCGCCGCCGGGCAGCAGGGCGGTCAGCGCGGGCAGCGGGCACGGGTCGGGGGCCACCGCGAGGGCCTGGGCCACTTGGAGGGTGAAGCGGTCCGTCC
The DNA here is from genome assembly GCF_036323765.1 of Streptomyces solitudinis. Taxonomy (NCBI): domain Bacteria; kingdom Bacillati; phylum Actinomycetota; class Actinomycetes; order Kitasatosporales; family Streptomycetaceae; genus Streptomyces; species Streptomyces solitudinis. The sequence continues at coordinate 377,288 of NZ_JAZDCW010000005.1, read as the reverse complement.
GTTCCAGCGCGCGCGTCACCGAGGCGCGGGTGGCGGCCCGGGTGGCGAGCTGGGTGAGGTCGCCGGGGACCGGTGAGAGGAGGTCGGGCCGGGCGTGCAGCAGGGCCGCGAGCGCGTCGTCAGGCCGCCCGCGCAACTCCTCGGCGAGGGTGCGCGGCGTACCGGTCTCACTGGTCATCCGTCCCACGGTACCGGCCCCGGCGCGGTACGGTCGGTGCGTGGGGATCGAGAGCGAGAAGCTGGTCTTCGACTACCTGAGCCGGGTCGGGGATCTGGCACACGGGACGACGATGACGGCCGCCGAACGAGCCCGGCTGGTGGGGGAGTTGCGCACCGGCATCGACCGGATGCGGTCGCCGGGCGGCACCGAGTCCGCCGCCGAGGTGCGGCGCATCCTGCGCAGCTTCGGCCGCCCGGAGGACGTGGTGGCCGCGGCGGACTCCACCGGGGCGCTGCCCGAGCCGCGGCCGCCCGGCCCGCTGGGCCGGCGCGGCGGGCCGGGGCGCCGGGGCCGGTGGCGCGGCCCGTCCCCCGGCGCATCCGCACAGGCGGTCCCGGCCCCGTCCCCGGCCACCGGCTCCGAGGTGCCGGACAGCGGTGCCTCGCCTCCGCACCTGGCCGGTCTGGACGAGCTGTCGGCGGCCGGGCAGGACCTGGAGTGGTGGCGCGACGGCCCGGTCACCGAGACCGGTGGCGGCGAGGTGCCGGGCTTCACCGGCGGCATCGAGGTCCCCGAGATGCTGCGGCCCCCCGGCAAGGACGGTGAGCCGCGACGGCTCCTGCCCCCGCAGTCCCCCGGTGCACAGTCCGCCGACGCGCGGTCCGCCCGCGAGCAGGACGCCGCGCCGCCCGCCGCCGTCGAGCAGGAGGCGCCGCGCGCGGACGCCGCGCCCCCCGCGCGGCGACGGCGGCTGCGGCGGCTGCGCCGGGCGGCCGGGAACGTGGAGGAGAAGGCCGCCAAGGTCCCCGGCATACCCCGGGCCGGCGGCCCCGTGGAACTGCTCGCCGCGCTCGCGCTCGTCGCGGGCACGGTGACCGGTTCGTTCATCGCGCTGGGCGCCGGCTGGCTGCTGGCCTGGTGGTCGCCCCGGCTCCAGCTCGCCGAGCGCAAGTGGGCGGTGCTGGGCATGCCGGGCACGGTGGCCGGCGCTGCGGTCGTGTGGCTGTGGGGCCGCGCGGGCGGACGCTGGGGCGAGCCCATCGCCGAGGGCGGCATGCGGGAGGTGCTCGACGAGACGTACCCGTGGCTGGTGCGCGCCGCCGCACTCGCCTCGGCGCTGTTCCTGCTGTGGCGCGCCCGCCGTCCCGCGGGCGGCTGACGGCGGCCCGCCCGCACCACCGGCCCGCGGCTCCCACCGGACGTCCGCCCCGCCCGGCGGCGTCCGGCCCGGCGCGCCCTGGGACCATGGGGCCATGTCCGCGTACCCCGAGGCCGTCGGCTTCGACCTCGACATGACCCTGATCGACTCCCGGCCCGGCATCAGGGCCACCTACGACGCCCTCTCCGCCGAGACGGGCACGTACATCGACAGCGCGCTGGCCGTCAGCCGTCTCGGGCCGCCGCTGGAGACGGAGCTGGCGCACTGGTTCCCGGCCGCCGACATCCCCGCCGTCGCCGACCGCTACCGGCGGCTCTACGTCGTCCACGCCATCGGCCCCACGACGGCGATGCCCGGCGCGCGCGAGGCGCTGGCAGCCGTGCGGGCGCACGGCGGGCTCTCGGTCGTCGTCACCGCCAAGCACGAGCCGAACGCGAAGCTGCACCTGGACCACCTGCGGCTCGCGGCCGACGCCGTCGCCGGGTCCCGCTGGGCCGAGGCCAAGGCGGAGGCGCTGCGCGCGCACGGCGCGGCCGTCTACGTCGGCGACCACACCGGGGACGTGCGCGGCGCCCGCGCGGCCGGCGCCCTGTCCGTCGCCGTCGTCACCGGGCCGTGCCCGGCGGCGGAGCTGCGCGCGGCGGGCGCCGACGTCGTGCTGCCCGACCTCACCGCGTTCCCCGCCTGGCTGGAGCGCTACGCGTCCGCCGCCTGACGGCGCACCTCCCGGCGCTGGGCGGCCAGCGAGCGCAGGAAGCCCGCACCGGCCAGCGCGAAACCGGCGCCCATCAGCATCGACAGGAAGTACGCGGGCGGCGGGAACGGCTCGGTGCCCAGGAAGAGCGGCACGAAGGTGATGAGGGTCGCCACGGCGCCGAGCGCGAAGACGCCGCCGCCGAAGCGGACCAGCAGGTCACCGGCGCGGCGCGGGTCGCCGCCGGGCTCGGCGGGGTGGCGGGGGCCGGGGGAGGGCGGGGCTGGTGTAGTGCTCACCCGTCCAGGGTAAGCCGGTGGCGGGCACGCCCGGCAGCCCGGACGGCGGCGCGGTGCTGACGTTCCGACACCGTCTTGTCACCGGGCGCAGGGACATTAATCTTGGGTACGGCGGGTCAGGGGGTGACCCGCCGAGTGCTATGCGAGAGCCGGTCCCTGCCATCCAGCCGGCTGCCACACGAGTGCGAGGACGAGGACAGACGTGCCTACCGGCAAGGTCAAGTGGTTCAACAGCGAGAAGGGCTTCGGCTTCCTCGCCCGCGACGACGGCGGCGACGTCTTCGTCCACTCCTCCGTGCTGCCGAGCGGCGTCACCGCGCTCAAACCGGGCCAGCGGGTGGAGTTCGGAGTCGTCGCCGGGCAGCGGGGCGACCAGGCGCTCTCCCTGACACTGCTCGACCCGGCCCCGTCCGTGGCCGCCGCCCAGCGCCGCAAGCCCGACGAGCTGGCCTCCATCGTGCAGGACCTCACCACGCTGCTCGACGGCGTCTCGCAGCAGCTCGAACGCGGCCGGTACCCGGACCGGCAGCACGGGCACAAGATCGCGGGCATGCTGCGGGCCGTGGCCGACCAGCTCGACGTGTGACGGCGGCCCGGACGGCCGGTGCGTCCCCGGCCGTCCGGGGCTGCGGGCCGTCCGGCCGTCCGGGGCCGCCGGGGCGCCGGGATCAGCCCTCCAGGGCGTGCCCGCACCGGTCGCAGTAGCGGGCCGACGCGTTGCCGGACAGCCGTCCGCATCCGGGGCAGACGCGGTGGAGCAGGCACGCCTCCTCGCCGCCTTCCCCGTCCTCGGCGCGCTCCGGGACGCCGGGCGCGGCCCGCGTGATCGTCAGGCCGGGACGGCGGGTGTGGACGGTCAGGCAGAGCAGCCCGTCCGCGCCCGCGCGCAGGGAGCGCCGCGCCCCGCGCGGCAGCCACGCCACCGTGTGGGCGGACAACGCGAGGCGCCCGCCGCCGCCGGTGAGGTGGCCGTCGCCGGACAGGACGAGCAGCAGGACGTCCACGGTGTTCTCGACGTGCTCCGCGACCTCGGCGCCCGGGGCCAGACGGACGCAGTTCGCGTCCAGGCCGCGTTCCGGTTCGGCCAGCCGCCACAACGCTCCCCGGCCCCGCTCGGCGGCTCCGTCGAGGAAGCCGCGGAGGTCGGCGACCACGCGGGCGGTCGGGGGAGCGGAGCTGTCGGGCACGGGCACACCTGATCCGTCGCGGGCTGGTTTCCCACCATTGTGCGCGTCCCGCCGCCGCCGTCACACGGCGCGCGGGGGCGCACCGGCGGCGGCGGGACGCACCGCCGTCCGGCGGACACGAGTGGCACCGGCGGCGACGCCGGGCACACTCGGTCCCATGCGCTCTTCCGACCCCGCCGCCACCGAGGACGGAATTCACCCGGACGTGCCGCTGCCCCTGCTGACGTTCGGGCACGGCACGGCGCCGCGCGCCGCGCTGACGGCCCTCCTGCGGGATGCGGACGTGGCGGCCGTGGTCGACGTGCGGACGGCGCCGGGCAGCCGTCGCAACCCGGACGCCGGACGTGCGGCGCTGCGGCAGTGGATGCCGGAGGCAGGCCTCGCCTACCGGTGGGAGGAGCGGCTGGGCGGCTTCCGGAAGGCGGCGCCCGGTTCACCCGACGTCTTCTGGGAGAACGCCTCGTTCCGCGGCTACGCCGGGTACACCCGGGACCCCGCCTTCGTCGCGGCGGCGGACGAGCTGCTGCGGCAGGCGGCGGAGCGGCGGACGGCCGTCATGTGCGCGGAGTCGGTGTGGTGGCGCTGCCACCGGCGGATCATCGCCGACTTCGCCGTCCTGGCCCGCGCCACGCCCGTCCGGCACCTCATGCACGACGGCCGGCTGACCGGCCACCGCCCGACCCCGGGGGCCCGCCTCCGCGCCGACGGCCTCCTCGTCTACGACCGGACGTGACGCCCCGGCCCCGGCCGCCCCCGGCCCGGCGCCCCTGACCGCCCGGCGCCCGGCACCGGCTCAGGGCAGGCGCAGGGCGTCCGGCCGGACCGGGGGCACCAGGGACTCGGCCGCGGCCCGGGTGAGCAGCGCCCGGACGGCGCCGTGGCCGTCCTCCCCGAGGTCCGCGGTGAACTCGTTGACGTACAGGCCGATGTGCTGCCCGGCCACCGCCTCGTCCATCTCCTGCGCGTGCTCCCGGACGTACTCGCGGGACGCGTCCGGGTCGTCCCACGCCCGGCGCACCGAGGCGCGCACGGCGTCGGTGCACGCCGCCAGCGTGGCCGGGCCCAGCGAGCGCCGGGCGACGATCGCGCCCAGCGGGATGGGAAGGCCCGTCGTGCGCTCCCAGTGCTCGCCCATGTCGGCGAGCCGGTGCAGCCCGAAGTGGTGGTAGGTGAAGCGCGCCTCGTGGATGACGAGCCCGGCGTCCACCGCGCCGTCCCGGACGGCGGGCATGATCTCGTGGAACGGCAGCACCACGATCTCCCCGACGCCGCCGGGCACTTCGGCCGCCGCCCACAGCCGGAACAGCAGGTACGCGGTGGAGCGCTCACTGGGCACGGCGACACGGCGCCCGGTCAGCGCGACGCCCGGCTCCCGGGTGAGCACCAGCGGACCGCAGCCCCGGCCCAGCGCGCCGCCGGCCGGCAGCAGCGCGAAGTCGTCCGCTACGTACGGGAGCTGCGCGTAGGAGATCTTCAGGACGTCGAAGGGGCAGTCGGCGCCCCGCTCGGCGAGCCCGTTGGTGACGTCGATGTCCGCGAAGGTCACGTCCAGCGCGGGCGCGCCGGGCACCAGCCCGTGCGCCCAGGCGTGGAAGACGAACGTGTCGTTGGGGCACGGCGAGTAGGCGATGCGCAGCCTCGCGGGCGGCGGCCCGTCAGACGGCGTCCCGCCAGGCCGCGATCCGTCAGGCCGCGATCCTGCGTGGCCGTCGGCCGTGTGCGGTTCAGTCATCGGTCAGCCAGCCCTCCAGCACGGGCGCGGTCGCCCGGAACGTTCCGGTCAGCGCGGCCAGCGCCTCGGGGATGCGCCAGGCCGCCCGGTCGCGCGGCCCCACCGCGTTCGAGACCGTGCGCACCTCCAGCACCGGCACGCCGTGCGCGGCGGCGGCCTCCGCCACCCCGAAGCCCTCCATCGCCTCCGCCACCGCGCCGGGATGCCGCCGGACCAGCTCGGCGGCGTCCGCCGCGGTGCCGGTGACGGTGGAGACGGTCAGGACGGGCCCGAGCACGCCGCCGGCGGCCTCCGCCACGGCGCGGGCCAGCGCGGCGGGCGGGTGGTGCGCGCCGGTGCCGAAGCCCAGCTCCGTCACCGGCAGGAAGCCCTCGGGCGTCCGCGCGCCCAGGTCGGCGGCGACGACGGCCGAGGCCACCGCGGTACCGCCGGGCGCGACCGCGCCGGGGAAGCCGCCGCCGATCCCGGCGGAGACCACCAGCGCGTAGGGCCGTCCCGCCAGGGCGGCGGCGGTCAGCGCCGTCGCGGCGCCGGACGCGGCGGCGGCCGGTCCGACCCCGGCGGCCAGCACGTCCCAGAGCGTGCCCGGCGCGCCGTGCGGGCGGAGGCGGTGCAGCTCCCGGCCGAGGACGTCCGTCCGCCGCACGTCCCCGTGCGGCCCGCCGTCCCGGCCCGGCCCGCCGTCCCCCTGCCCGGGGGCCGCGCCGGGGCCGCCGGACGCGGCACGCGCCACCGCGTCCCGCTCGGCGGGCACGGCGGTGACGACGAGGACGCGCGCGGTCAAGGAACCGTCAGCCGGTCTTCAGCTCGAAGCGCCAGACGCCGTAGTAGCCCGGCTGCTCGTCGGCGGTGCCCTGCGTGGCCTCGACGATGGCGACGTCCAGCGTCTCGGGCACCTCGCCGGTCTGCGAGGTCTGCTGGGCGTAGCGGAGCAGCTCGTCACCCGGGAGCGACTGGAACGTCGTCTCCTCGTAGGCCGTCAGCGGACGGCCGCCGAGCCACACCTGCCAGCCGCGCTCGGCGATGTCCGGCTCGACGCCGAAGCTGATGTCACGGCCGCGGGGGACGTCGATCGTCGTGACGTCGTCGCCCTCCTCCAGGCACTTGTTCAGCTCCTCCTGACCGAGCTTCTTGCCCTCGTTGTAGCAGGCGGCCTCGGTGTGGACGCTGTCGGAGCCGACGGTGATCGTCGAAACCGGCGTCGGCTTCTCGCAGGCGGACAGCGCGACGAGCGCGAAACAGGCGGCGCCGGCGGCCGCGGCGGTCCGGACTCGGCGGCCCCGGGCCCCAGGGAGCATGCTGGTCATGGTGGGCAGGCTATCGCCCCCGCTCCCTCACGCGACGCGGGGGTGCGGCGTGCCGCGGCGCGCGGCGGCCAGCAGACCCCGCACGGTGGCGACGGCCCCGGCCGCGACCAGGCACGCTCCCACGGACATGCCCAGCGTCCCGTTGAGCGGCAGCAGGATGCCCACCGCCCCTCCGGCCACCCACGACATCTGCACCAGCGTCTCGGAGCGGGCGAACGCCGACGTGCGCACCTGTTCGGGTACGTCCCGCTGGATCAGCGCGTCGAGGGACAGCTTGGCCAGCGCCTGGCACGATCCGGCGCACGCCGCCACGGCGGCCACCGTGACCAGCCCGAACCGCACGGCCGCCGCGACCGTCGCCACCAGCGCCAGCACGAGCACGATGGCGATGATCACCTCGGGTGCCCGGGCCCGCAGCCAGGCGCCCACGGAGGTGCCCAGCGCGTTGCCGGCGCCGGCCGCGGCCACCGCCACCGCCAGGGAGAAGGCCGCGCTGCGCCCGTCCAGGGGATGCTCGCGCAGCAGGAAGGCCAGGAAGAAGGTGAGGAAACCGGACAGCGCCCGCACCGACGAGTTGGCCACCAGCCCGTTCAGCACGGAGGCCCCGACCGTCCGCAGCCCCGGGCGGCGCGCGGCGCGGCGGTCGTGCCCCGGGCTGTGCCGGGCCATCCACGGCTCGTCCTCACCGGCGGCCGCGGCGAGCCGCGCCTTGTGCTCACCCTTGGCCGAGTCCACGTGGTGCGGCAGCGTGAAGGCGAGGAACAGGCCGACGACGAAGACGGCGAACGCCCCGTACAGAGGCCACTGCGGCCCGATCTGGTGCAGCCCGGCGCCGACGGGCGCCGCGGCCCCGGTGGCCAGCAGTCCTGCCAGCGTCACCCGCGAGTTCGCCTTCACCAGGGCGACCCTGGGCGGCAGCAGCCGGGGCACCACGGCGGACCGCACGATGTTGTACGCCTTGGACCCGACGAGCACGCCCAGCGCCGCCGGGTACAGCGCGAGGCCGCCGTCCGCCACCACGCCGGTCAGCAGGAGCGCGAGGAGCGCCCGGCCCAGCATCGTCGCCGCCATCGCCGCCCTGCGGCCGTGCGGGACGCGGTCCAGGAGCGGGCCGATCACAGGCGCCAGCAGCACGAACGGCGCCAGGGTGACCGCCAGGTAGAGCGCCACCCGGCCGCGCGCCTCACCCGTCGGCACGGCGAAGAAGACGGTGGACGCCAGCGCCATGGTGATCAGCATGTCGCCGGCGGAGTTGATCATGTGCAGCTCGGTGAGCTTGCCGAGCCCCGACTCGCCCGCGCCCTGCGCGTGCGTGGCACGGCGGATGCCCCGGCCCAGCGCGGCCGGCGGCCGGTGCACGGCGCGTCCCAGGCCGCGCACGGAGCGGCGGACGCGGCCCTGCGGCCCGCCGCGTGCCTCCGTGCCCGATCCGCCGCCCGGCCCTGCACCCGGCCCCTCCGGCCGCTCGCGACGGCCGGGCCGCTCCGACACCCTCGCGCCGCCCACGTCGTCAGTCACCCCGTCAGTGTGCCCCAGTGGCCGCCGGTTGAACGGGAGCTGCACCGCAGCGGGCCAAGGGCGCCACCGGGCAGCTGTGGGGTAGCGTGGGAGCACAGCGCGCCCCGCATGGCATTCCCCGGTGTCCCACCCCGCGCGGAGACGTCGCAGCGGCCCACCGGTCCGCTCCGTCCCCCCTCGCGGTGAACGTCCGGTCCCGCCGTGCGCGCAGGCGCGACATGGCGTAGGAAGAGACGATTCTTGTGAGTGCTGCGATGCGAAGCCGTACCCCCGACCGGCTGTGCGCCGAGGCAGTCGAGCTCGCCCGGGAGGCGGCCGTGGAGGCCGCCGGTCCCGGCGCGGTCGGCGACTACCTCGGTGCCGTCGCCGACGGCGACCGGGTCGTCACCCACCTCTTCGAGTGCCAGGAGTTCGGCTACCGGGGATGGCGCTGGGCCGTCACCGTCGCCCGCGCCTCCCGCGCCCGCCTCGTCACGCTGGACGAGACGGTGCTCCTGCCGGGGCCGGACGCCGTGCTCGCACCCGCATGGGTGCCCTGGAGCGAACGGCTGCGCCCCGGGGACCTGGGCACCGGCGACCTGCTGCCCACCGAGTCCGACGACCTGCGCCTGGAACCGGGCTTCACCGGCGAGGACGCACCGCCGCCGGACTCCGTCGTCGCGTAGGAGGAACCGGCCACTCCGCAGCGGGCCGACATCGGGGGGTTCGCCGAGGAACTGGGCATGGGCCGCGCCCGCGTCCTGTCCCGGCTGGGGCTGCACCTGGCGGCCGAACGCTGGGAGGACGGCTTCGGCCCGCGCACGCCGATGGCCCAGGCCGCCCCCGCGTCCTGCCAGACGTGCGGCTTCCTCGTGCCGCTCTCCGGCTCCCTGCGCCAGGCGTTCGGGGTGTGCGCGAACGAGTACGCCCCGGCGGACGGACGCGTGGTGTCCTTCGGCTACGGCTGCGGCGGGCACTCGGAGGCCGCCGTCATGCCCAAGCCGCCGCGGCCCGCGCCGCCGGTCATCGACGAGACCCGCGTCGACGCGCTCCCGCTGCACGCCACGCCCGCGGACCCGGCCACCGGCACCGAGCACGGCGAAACCGGCGACTGACCGCGCCCGGGCCCCAGGCGGGCGGCCTGCGCCCCGGGGCGGGCGGCGTGCGGCGGCGGGCCGCGCGGGCGGTACCGTCAGCCGCATGGACGGTGATGTGTTCCGCACGGCGGAACTGCGACGGCGTGTGCTGGACGCGTGGGCGGCGGCGCCCGCGCGGTTCCGCGAGGACGCCAACGCCGAGGAGGAGCTGGCGCTCGGCGGCTACCGCGACCGCCTCGTCGTGGAGCTGGCCCAGAACGCGGCGGACGCCGCGGCCCGCGCCGGGGTGCCCGGCAGACTCCGGCTGACCCTGAAGGGCGACACCCTCGTCGCCGCCAACACCGGCGCCCACCTCGACGCGGCGGGCGCCGAGTCGCTGTCCACCCTGCGGGCCTCCGCCAAACGGGACGACGCGGCAGGCGTCGGCCGGTTCGGCGTCGGCTTCGCCGCCGTACTGACCGTCAGCGACGAACCGGCCGTCGTCAGCCACGGCGGCGGCGTGCGCTGGTCGCTGGCCGAGGCGCGGGAGCTGGCCGCCGCCGTGCCCGGCCTCGACGACGAACTGCGGCGCCGCGACGGCCACCTGCCGGTGCTGCGGCTGCCGTTCCCGGCCGGGGGCAGCGCCCCTGAGGGGTACGACACCGCCGTCGTGCTGCCGCTGCGCGACCCCGCCGCCCGGGAGCTGGCCGAGCGGCTGCTCGCCGCCGTGGACGACGCGCTGCTGCTGGCCCTGCCCGGGCTCGCCGAGGTCGTCGTGGAGACGGCCGCGGGCGAGCGGACGCTGACCCGCCGCCAGGACGGCCCGTACACCGTCGTCGGCGGACGGCGCTGGCGCGTCGCCAGCGCGCACGGCACCGCCCCGCCGGAGCTGCTGGCCGACCGTCCGGTCGAGGAGCGGCGGCGCCCCGGCTGGACGGTGACGTGGGCGGTGCCCGTGGACGACGCGGGCGCTCCCGTCCGCCCGGCCACCGCGCCCGTCGTGCACGCCCCGACCCCCACGGACGAGCCGCTCGGCCTGCCCGCCCTGCTCCTCGCGTCGTTCCCGCTGGAATCCACCCGGCGGCACACCGCGCCCGGCCCGCTGACCGACTTCCTGCTGGAACGGGCCGCCGACACCTACGCGGACCTGCTGCGCCACTGGCGCCCGGCCGGGCCCGGCGTCATCGACCTCGTCCCGGAGCCGATCGGCCGCGGCGAGCTGGACGGCGCCCTGCGCGCCCTGCTGCTGGAACGCCTGCCGGACGTCCCGTTCCTGCCCTCCGCCGCCCCGGCGCGGCCCGCGCCGGACGACGGCACCGCGCCGGATGACGCGGGCGCCTGGGACGCCACCGCGCCGGACGCCACCGCCGACGCGGACGCCGCAGCCGACGCCGCCCCGGCCGACGGCGGCGAGCCGCACGTCCTGCGCCCGCGCGACGCGGAGCTGGCCGAGGGCGCGGGCGCCGGAACCGTCGCCGTCCTGGCGGAGCTGTTCCCGAGCCTGCTGCCGGCCGGGCTGGAACGCCGCGCCGGGCTGCGCACCCTCGGCGTCCCGCGCATCCCGCTGGGCGAGGTCATCGACCGGCTGGCCGGCACCGAGCGCGACCCGGCGTGGTGGCGGCGGCTGTACGACTCGCTGGCCGGAGTGGACGCCGACCGGCTCACCGGCCTGCCCGTCCCGCTCGCCGACGGACGCACCACCATCGGCCCCCGGCACGTCCTGCTGCCGCTGCCCGACCAGGCGGGCGGAGCCGGACGGCTGGCCCGGCTCGGCCTGAAGGTCGCGCACGCCGAGGCCGCGCACCCGCTGCTGGAGCGGCTCGGCGCCGTCCCCGCCACCCCGCGCGCCGTGCTCGCGACGCCGCAGGTCCGGGCCGCCGTCGCCGCGTCCCTGGACGCGGGCGAGATCTGGGACGAGGACGACGGCGCCCTCGACGCCGAGGAGCTGGCCGACACCGTCCTCGGGCTCGTCCGCGACGCCGCCCTCGCGCCCGGCGACGAACCGTGGCTGGCCGCGCTCGCCCTGCCGGACGAGGACGGCGAACTCACCCCGGCGGGCGAACTCGTCCTGCCCGGCAGCCCCTTCGCCCGCGTGCTGCGCGAGGGCGAGGTGCCCGGGTGCGACGCCGCACTGGCCGCACGCTGGGGCGGGCAGACGCTCACGGCCGTCGGCGTCCTGGCCGATTTCCCGCTCGTGCGCGCCGAGGACGTCCCCCTCGACCCGGACGAGCTGGAGCCGCGCGAGGGCCCCTACGCCGAACCCGACGACGCCGGGCTGCTGGACGCCGTGGACGTGTGGTGCGAGGACGTGCTCGACCAGCTCCCCGAGACGCCCGTGCCGCCCGTCGCCACCGAACTCCTCGCCGTCCGCGACCTGGACCTCGTCGACGACGACCAGTGGCCCGCCGCCCTCGCGCTGCTCGCCCGGCCCCCGCTGCGGGACGCGCTCACCACCCCCGTGCGGGTGCTGCTGCCCGACGGCACCGCCGAGAACGTGCGCCCCTACACCGCCTGGTGGCTGCGCGGCCACCCCGTTCTGGACGGCCGCCGCCCCGCCGGGCTGCGCGCGGCCGGAGGCGACCCGCTGCTGGCCGGCCTCTACCAGGAGGCCGACGCCTCCGGCTTCGACGACCCGGCGCTGCTGCACGCCCTGGGCGTGCGCACCTCGGCCGCAGCCCTGCTGGACGAGCCGGGCGGCGCCGCCGAACTGCTGGCCCGCCTCGCCGACCCGGAACTGCCCGTCCACGCCGCCCAGCTGCACGGCCTGTACACGCTGCTGGCCGGGCTGGACCCGGACGAGGTCACCCTGCCCGAGGACGTCCGCGCGGTGGTGGACGGCCGGGTCCGGGTCGTGGACGCCGCCGACGCCCTCGTCGCCGACGCCCCGGACCTGTTGCCGCTCGCCACCGGCCGCCCGCTGCTGCCGGTCCGCCCCGGGCTGGCCGGACGCCTCGCCGCCGTGCTCGACGTGGAACTGCTCAGCGACGCCGTGCCCGCCCCCGCCCCGGAGGGCGGCGCCGTGCGGGCGGTGCCGGACGCCGTGCGGGAACTGCTCGGCGCCAGAACCCCCGCCACGTACACCGAGCACGACGAGCTGGTCGTGGCCGGTGCGGAACTGGACTGGCGGCTGACGCCGGACGGGGTGCTGCACGCCGCCACGCTGGAGGGCGTCGCCGCGGGGCTGGCCTGGGCGGCGGGCGCCTGGCCGCGCCGCTTCGAAACCGCCGCGCTGCTGGAGGACGCCGCGCGCGGGCCGGAACTGGCCGTGGCCCGCTGGTTCGACTGACCCGGGCGGCCCGGCGCGTCCGGGGGCGGCGTCCGTCCCCGGACGCGTCTCCTGTCCCCGGGCGCGCCGGCATCCGGCCGGGCGTCTCAGCGGGCGGACGGCGCGCCCGGCCGTATGCGCACCGGTTAGGCTCGGCCACGTGGCTGAGATCCGGATTCCCGCTGACATCAAGCCCGCCGACGGACGCTTCGGTTCGGGCCCCTCCAAGGTGCGGACGGAGGCGCTCAGCGCCCTGGCCGCCACCGGCACCTCCCTGCTGGGCACCTCCCACCGCCAGGCCCCGGTGAAGGACCTGGTCGGCCGGGTCCGCGAGGGCGTGCGCGCGCTGTTCTCCCTGCCCGAGGGCTACGAGGTGGTCCTCGGCAACGGCGGTTCCACCGCGTTCTGGGACGTCGCGACGCACGGGCTCATCGAGACGAAGTCGCAGCACCTGTCCTTCGGCGAGTTCTCCTCCAAGTTCGCCAAGGCCGCGCAGCAGGCGCCCTGGCTGGCGGAGCCCAGCGTCATCACCTCCCCGCCCGGCACACACCCGGAGCCGGCGGCCGAGGCGGGCGCCGACGTCTACGCCCTCACCCACAACGAGACCTCCACCGGCGTCGCGGCCCCCCTCAAGCGCGTCCCCGGCGCCGACGAGGGCGCGCTCGTCCTGGTGGACGCCACCTCCGGCGCGGGCGGCCTGCCCGTGGACATCGCCGAGACGGACGTCTACTACTTCGCCCCGCAGAAGTCCTTCGCCGCCGACGGCGGGCTGTGGCTGGGCGTGTTCTCCCCGGCCGCGCTGGAGCGCGCCGAGCGGATCGCCGCGAGCGAGCGGCACGTCCCGGCGTTCTTCGACCTGCCGACGGCGATCGACAACTCCCGCAAGAACCAGACGTACAACACCCCGGCGCTCGCCACCCTGTTCCTGCTGGCCGACCAGCTCGACTGGATCAACGGGCAGGGCGGCCTGGACTGGGCCGTGCGCCGCACCGCCACCTCCGCCCGCGCCCTGTACGGCTGGGCCGAGGACGTGAAGTACGCCTCGCCGTTCGTCACCGACCCGGCGCAGCGTTCGCAGGTCGTCGGCACGATCGACTTCGCCGACGAGGTGGACGCCTCCGCCGTGGCCAAGGTGCTGCGCGCGAACGGCATCGTGGACACCGACCCGTACCGCAAGCTGGGCCGCAACCAGCTCCGCGTGGCGATGTTCCCGGCCGTGGACCCGGCCGACGTCGAGGCCCTGACGGCCTGCGTGGACCACGTCATCGAGCGTCTCTGACCCCTGTCCGGCCCTCCGGGGGCGGGCCCGGCCACGCGGCGGGCCCGCCCCCGGAGGCTGTGGCGGGGCGGCTGTGTGGGAGCGCGCCGCGTTTGGGGAGGCGCCGATCGGGTAACCGGCGCCGCATGACGACTCCGACGACCGGCCTCGCCCACTTCGCCGAGGAGCGCCACATCCGGCTGACCACCTACGCCCGTGACGGCGCTCCCGTCGGCGGGGCCACGCGGATCGCGGTGGACGGTGACCGCGCCTACGTCCGCACCTGCGCCCGCGCGCAGGAGAACGACCGGCTGCGACGCTACCCGGAGGTGGAGATCGCCCCGGCGACGGCGGGCGGCACACCGACCGGGGCGCCCCTGAAGGCGCGGGCGCGACGGCTCTCCGGAGACGAGGCCCGGCACGCCGCCCGCCGCCTGGCCCGCAAGCACCCGCTGGCCCAGGGCGTCGCCGTCCCCCTCGGCTACGCCCTCAAGCTCGACCGCCCGGTCCTCTACGAGATCTGGCTCCCGGGCGACTGACCCGCCGCCGCCCGGCAGCTCAGCCGGTCAGCGTCAGCGGGAGAGGCGCTGGAAGCGGCGGACGGCCAGCGGGAGGAACGCGGCGGCGATGGCCAGCGGCCACACCACCGCCATCAGCAGCGCGTGGCTCTCCACCCAGCTCCCGCCGGAGGCGGCCATGGGCTGGCCGAACAGGTCGCGCACGGCGCCCGCCGTGGAGGAGACGGGGTTCCACATGGCGATGGCGCCCAGCCAGTCCGGCATCAGGGACGGCGGCGTGAAGACGCTGGAGACCATGCCGAACGGGAAGGCGACCGCGAACAGGTTCCCCGCGGCCTCCTGGTTCTTGACCTTCAGCCCGAGCCAGACGCCGACCCAGATCAGCGCGAAGCGCAGGAGCAGCAGCAGGGAGAAGGCGGCCAGCGCGCCCGGGAGCCCGCCGGCGGGGCGCCAGCCGATGACGAGGGCGATACCGGCGAGCACGGCCAGGTCGAGCGCCGCGTGCAGCACGTCGGACACGCCGCGCCCGGTGACGACGGCCGAGGGCGCCATGGGCATGGACCGGAACCGGTCGATGACGCCCCGGTCCTTGTCGATGGCGACGGACATCGCCGTGTTCATGAAGCCGAAGGCCATGGTCATGGCGAACATGCCCGGCATGGCGAAGTCCTTGTAGTCCGTGCCGCCGCCGACCTCCATGGCGCTGCCGAACACGTAGACGAACAGCAGCACCGAGACGATGGGGAAGCCGAGCTGCCAGGCGATGAGGGACGGCTGCCGCACCAGGTGCGTCAGCTCCCGGCGGACGATGGTCCAGCAGTCGGTCACCGCCCAGCGCCAGCGCCGCTCGGGGCCGTCGTCGGCGGTGCGGAGTGCGGGGGTGGCGGCGCTCATGCGGAGGCTCCCTCGGTGGCGGCGGGCCGGGCGGCGGCGGACCGGGTGGCGGGGGTGGTTTCGTCGGTGGTCCCGGTGGCGGCGGTGCCGGTCAGCCGGAGGAAGACGTCGTCCAGGGTCGGGCGGCGCACGCCGAGGTCCACGACGTCCACGGCCTCGTCCCGCAGGGTGCGGGCGACCTCGGTGAGGGCGTGCACCCGGTCGGTGACCGGTGCGCTGACCCGCAGCGCCTCCGCGTTGCTCTCCGGCGTGACGCCGCTGACCCGCGCGACGACCCGCTCGGCCGCCGCCAGGTGCTCGGTGCCGCCGACGACGACCTCGACGCGGTCGCCGCCGACGAGGTTCTTCAGCCCCTCGGGGGTGTCGTCGGCGATGGTGCGGCCGCCCTCGCCGGGCGGGGCGGAGATGACCGCGATCCGGTCGGCGAGCTGGTCGGCCTCGTCCAGGTACTGGGTGGTCAGGAGCACCGTGGTGCCGGAGGCGGCGAGCTGGCGGACGGCGTCCCACACCTCGTTGCGGGCGCGGGGGTCCAGGCCGGTCGTCGGCTCGTCCAGGAACAGCACGCGCGGCGCCAGGATCAGTGAGGACGCGAGGTCCAGCCGGCGCCGCATGCCGCCGCTGTACCCGGAGACGGGCCGTTCGGCGGCCTCGGTGAGCCGGAACTGCTCCAGCAGTTCGGCGGCGCGCCGCCGGGCGCGGGCCGCGCTGAGGTGGAAGAGGCGGCCGAACATCTCCAGGTTCTGCCGCCCGGACAGGATCTCGTCGACCGCCGCGTACTGCCCGGTGAAGCCGATCTGGCGGCGTACCTGCCGGGGCTGCCGGGTGACGTCGAAGCCGCCGACCCGGGCACGGCCGCCGTCGGCCCGCAGCAGCGTGGCGAGGATGCGGACGGCGGTGGTCTTGCCCGCCCCGTTCGGGCCGAGCAGCCCGTGGACGGTGCCGGCCGGAACGGCGAGGTCGAAGCCGCTCAGTGCGGGTTTCCCGGCCTTGGGGCCGTAGCGCTTGTGCAGTCCTTCGGCGAGGACCGCGTAACGGGTGGAGTCGGACGGGTGCACTGGTGTCCCCCTTGGACCGCGACGAACTGGGTACACTGTACCCAGTGGGAAAAGCGTACAGCATACGCAGAGCCGTGCGCAGGGGATTACGATGGTGGGCACGATGGCGACGACGGAACACACCGGAAGCGGCGACCTCAGCCGCAGCATGGCCCTGCTGTGGGGGACGGGCGAGCGGTCACAACGCGGCCCCAAACCCGGGCTCAGCGTTACAGCCGTCGTGCAGGCCGCCGTCGAACTGGCCGACGAGGAGGGGCTCGCCGCGCTCTCCATGCGCAAGGTCGCCGCCCGCCTCGGCGTCGGCACCATGTCCCTGTACCGGTACGTGCCCGGCAAGGGCGAACTGCTCGACCTCATGCTCGACCACGTGCAGGGCCCGCTCGACCACGTGCCCGAGGGGTTCGGCACGGACTGGCGCATCACCCTGGAGGCCGTCGCCCGGGGAAGCTGGCACCTCTACACCACCCACCCCTGGCTGCTCCAGATCAACCAGACCCGGCCGGTGCTCGGGCCGAACTCGATGGCGAGCTTCGACATGGCCCTCGCCGGACTCGACGGCATCGGGCTGAGCGGCAAGGAGAAGGCGACCGTGCTCGTCGCCGTCGACAACTACGTGACCGGCACCGCCCGCATGGCCGTCCTCGCGCAGCAGTCGGCCGCCGAGACGGGGGTGAGCGACGAGGACTTCTGGGCCGCGCAGTACCCCTACATCGAGAAGGCCATGAACCGCGGCGACTACCCGCAGATCGCCGCGCTGCCCGCCGACACCTTCACCTCGGAGGGCCCCGACATCCTGGAGTTCGGCCTCAAACCCCTCCTGGACGGCCTCGAACTCATGATCAACGCCCGCCGCCCACCCGGGGACTGACGCACGCGGCTTCCAGGGGCTCCAGGCGTGGCGCCCCGGCTGACGCCTGCCGGCAACGGCGTGCCCGGACGCTGCCGTCAGTCCTTGCGGCGTCCGCCGCGCAGGGCGGCCCAGAGGGCGACGGCGATCGCCACGGCCGCGCCGCCCAGCAGCGGGCCGCCCCCCGACTCGTCGTCACCGCCCCCGTCCGCTCCGGCCTCCGCGTCCGGCGAGGACGGCCCGTCCGGAGAACCGGGCTCCTCCCGCGCGTCCAGCGGGAGCAGATCGCCGCTCAGCTCCTCCACGCGGACCTCGCTGCCCGCGCCCTCGGAGCCGAACAGCAGCGTCCGCCCGCCGGGACCGAACGCCACCCCCTCGCCCTGCTGCTGGATCGGCACCCGCAACCGGCTCAGACGCTGCGGAGCGCCGTCCTCCCAGGCGTACATGATGCCGCCGAAGTAACTGCGCACCGCCAGCCGCGTCCCGTCCGGCGAGAAGGCCGCGTCCGTGGCCCACAGGTCGATCTCCGCGACCCGTTCGAAGGTGTTCACCCCCGACGCCGACAGCTCCGTGGGCCCGGCGTACAGCCCGTCGCCGTCCTCGTTCTTCCCGACGATGTACACCCGCCCGGTCACCGGGTGCACGGCCAGCGACTCGGCGTCGCGCGCCCCGTCCGCGTACCGCACGGTGAAGCGCTCCGGCTCGACCGTCGTGTCCGCCAGCCGCGCGGGCTCGGGGAAGCGGTAGATCCACACCTCCGGCCACGTCCCGCCGAGGTTGTCCCCGATGTCGCCCACGTAGACGGCGCCGTCCGGACCGACGGAGACGGCCTCCAGGTCCCGGCCCTCCACCCCGGCGAGCGTCACCGTGGCCACCGTCCGCCCGGTCCTGCCGTCCACCGCGTACAGCAGCGTCGGGTCGTAGCCGCTGTCGTTGTGCGTCCAGTACACGCCCTCGTGCGCCCGGCTGGGCGCCAGCCCGCTGGACTCGGTTATCCGCTCGTCGGCGAACGCGAACCCCTCCGCGTCCTCCGCGACGGCCGCCCCGCCCGTCCCCGCCGCCAGCACCAGCCCGGCCCCGACCCCTGCCACCCACGTCCGCATCCCCCCAGCCTCCCACCCCGCCCCCACGCCCGGAACCGGCCCCCGGCGCCGGGCGGAGCACGCCCGGGGCCTCAGCCCTGCCTCTCCGGCCGCGGCTCCCCGGTGAGGCGGGTCCAGCCCGCCGGCGGTGCCAGGAGGGTGCGGGCGTGGGGCTTGCGTCCACAGAGCCGCACCTCGCCCCGGTAGCCGCGCAGGATGAGGGAGCCGAGGTGCTCCAGCGCCCTGACCGCGAACCCGTTCGCCGGGCACATCCCCTTCCCCTTCCCGAAGGGCAGGTAGGACCGCCTCTGCTCGTCGGTGGGGTTCTCCCAGCGCGCGGGACGGAAGCGCAGCGGCTCGTCCCACACGGCCGCCGACCGGTGGAGCGCGTGGGTGCCGATCAGGACGTGCTCGCCCTCGCGCACCGGGACTCCGGCGATCTCGTGGTCGGCGGCGGCCACCCTGAGCAGGCGCCACGCCG
This sequence comes from Streptomyces solitudinis, assembly GCF_036323765.1. Classification (NCBI taxonomy): domain Bacteria; kingdom Bacillati; phylum Actinomycetota; class Actinomycetes; order Kitasatosporales; family Streptomycetaceae; genus Streptomyces; species Streptomyces solitudinis. The sequence continues at coordinate 358,777 of NZ_JAZDCW010000005.1, read as the reverse complement.
TCGGATAGAGGCGCAGCGCCTCCTTGACCAGGGAACGGACCTGTTCCGGTCGTACGGCCGGATCGTCGTACCCGTGCCGGACGCCGAGCAGCACCACCCATTCGAGGGCCACGCCGGTGAAGCCGACGGTGGAGAGGACGAGCCGTTGCAGGAGCTGCGCGCGATCCGCCGGGGACAGCTCGCCGGGCAGGCGCAGCACCACGTCAACGAGGTCCCGCGGGCCGTCGTCCGGTGGCGGCAGCCGTCCCAGCTGATCGGCGAACCCGGCCCGGATGCGGGGGACCGAACGGTGGGAGCGCCGCACCACGTGACCGACGATGTCGTCGGCGACGACGCTCGACGTCACGTAGGCGTCGACGAGAGCGTTGATCTCACGGTGGCGCGGGTGCGCGATCACCGGTGCGAAGTACCGGCGGACCACCTGGACGCCCCAGCGCTGGTGCCGCAGGCGGCCCCGGCTGTCACCCGCCTCGCGGAGTGCGGAGCCGACGTCGAACGACGCGCGGGGGCCGTGACGGGCCAACACCTTCAGCAGTTCGTGTGACGCCTCGGCCCGCAAGCCCTGGGGGAGGGGCACCAGCCCGAGGCGGTAGAACCCGGACTGCGACAGGTACCGGTCCGCCGAGTCCACCAGGACGTCCCGGGCCGCGTCCGCGTCGGCGACGAAGAGGGTCCCGAAGCGGAGCCTGAACGGGCCGTCGGCATCCGCCGCCAGCCCCTCCCAGCGCCGGAGGTGGTGCCACAGGCTCTGCCGGTCCAGGAACACGAGGCCGCCGCCCCTCTCTGACGGGGGAGGGGGCGCGCGGTCCCGCCTGCGCACCCCCTCCCGTACTCGTACGGGGAGCCTGGTCAGGCTTCGCGTCCGTACCTGTCGCCGTACGAGTTGCGGCGGGCGCGCATCTCACCGCTGAGCACCCGCAAGCTCCTGCTGACCCACGACATGGCCGTCCTCCTGTCGTACGACTGTATGACGCTCTCCTGTGGTGCGGTGCCTTCCGCGCGGCGGCGCTCTCCGGCTGCCGCGCGGTGCTCCGCGCTGTCCGGCCCGGCCCCGGGTCAGTCCTCCTTGCCGTAGCCGACGAAGTAGCCGTGCCAGCGTGCGCGCATCTCGCCGCTGAGCGCCCGCAGGCCGTTGGTGATCCTGGTCATGGTGTCCTCCTCCTGGTCGCTGACCACCGCTGCCGGCCCGGCGTACGCCGCTCGGCACACCACCGCACGTCTCAGCGCGTGATCAGCCCACTGGTGCGAGCCCCGCGGGCCGTGGGCCCGCCGCTCGCTCGCCTCCCGACGCTACACACGCGGCAGACCGGACGGACCGGTGAAACCGGCCAGATGCGGCCCGGCCCCGGCTGCCCCGGCCCCGGGGCAGCCGGGGCCGGAGGAGGTCAGGGCTCGGCGAGCCGGACGCTGCCGCTCAGGGCCGCCGCGTAGGCGACCCACGTCAGGCAGGGCACGAGGAGCAGCCCCGCCGTCCGCCGCACCCGCCAGAAGAACACCAGACGTCGCCCGCGTGCGCGGACGCCCTGCGCAGGGCGTCCGCGCACGCGGGCGGTACCGCGCCCCGCGTCAGAGCAGGTCGCGCGGAATGGACTCGTTCCACACCCGGGAGAAGACGCGCTGGCCCGCCTCGTAGCCGTCCAGGGTGGCGTGCAGCAGGAAGTCCGTCGCGGTGGAGCGCAGCACGGTGCGGGTGACCGTGCGGACGTGCCAGTCGTCCCGGCTGAACGTCATCGTCCACGTCGACTCGCCGCGCACCGACTCCTGGTCGTCGGCCACCGAGTCGTAGCGCTCGTAGGCGCGGCGGCCCACGTCCAGGCCGATCGCGTCGTAGCGGACCGTCCCGCTGTCCTTGACGATCTCCAGCGCCGAGTTGTAGCCGACCAGGTCGCGGGAGACCTCCCAGCGGTGGTCGCCCGGCTCGATCTGGGACGTCGTGAGCGGCGGCGAACCCTCCGGCTCGCCGAACGGCCGGGGCTCCTCCTCGGTGTCGGTGACGGGCCGCACCGGGAGGGTGAGCGTGCTGGCCCCCGCGTACACGCTCAGCATGACGGGCCGCGGCGGCGGCCAGGCCAGCGGCCAGTACGACGTGGACAGCGACAGCCGCAGCCGGTGCCCCGGCGGGAACGCCTGCGCCACCCCGTTGAGCTGGACGGTCGCCCGGTAGCGCTCACCGGGCACGAGGGCCTCCGGCGCCTCGGTGCCGTCCTTGCGGGTGAGGTTGAGCAGCCCGTAGGTGACCCGGGTGGCCCGCCCGTCGGGGGCGACGTCGGACAGCCGCGCGGCCACCATGGCGACCGGCTGGTTCACCGACAGCTCCAGCTCCACACTGGGCACGCCCAGGATCTCCAGCCGCTCGGGCAGCGGTTCGCTGTCGAAGACGAGGGAGCCGCCGTCCTCCTCGCGCTGGTCGTAGGGCAGGTCGGGCGGCGCGTTGTAGGAGGCCCACTTCCCGGAGAACTGGCCGACCGACAGCGGCGACTGCACCGTCAGCTCGGCGGGCGGCGGCTCCTCACCGAGCGCGCCGATGCGGTGGGCGCTCAGCGGGTGGGAGACCTGCTCGATCTGCGGGGAGGGCCACGCCGGTTCGGCCACCCAGCGCCCGGGGCGCTCCTCGTACGACGTCGAGGGCGGCACGCTCTCCTGCATCCACGCCTGGAGCATCGGACCGTCCATCGCCCCGTTGTCGGCGCCCTTGAGCCAGTGGTCCCACCAGCGGACGACCTCCTGGAGGTAGCCGATCGCCGGTCCCGGCTCGCCCAGGTGCGGGAACTTGTGCGACCACGGCCCGATCAGCCCGCGCCGGGGCACGTCCAGGTTCTCCAGCAGGCGGGTCACGGCGTTGGAGTAGCCGTCCGCCCAGCCGCTGGACGCCAGGACGGGCACCTGCACGTCGGAGTAGTCCTCGCACACCGAGGCGTGCCGCCAGTAGTCGTCACGGCGCTGGTGGCGCAGCCACTCGGCCACCCACGGCCCGTTCGCCTCCAGCCGCTCGTGCCACATGTCCCGCCAGCGGTCGCCGACCAGCGCCGGATCGGGCGGGCAGGTGGAGTGGGCGAACATCGTCCCCGCCTCGGCGAGGCTGTCGGAGAGCAGGCAGCCGCCCATGTAGTGCATGTCGTCGGAGTAGCGGTCGTCGGTGAACGACGACAGGACGAGCGCCTTCAGGCCCGGCGGCCGGCGCGCGGCGACCTGGAGCGCGGCGAAGGCGCCCCACGAGATGCCCATCATGCCGGTGCTGCCGTCGCACCAGGGCTGCTCGGCGAGCCACGCGAGCACGTCCTCGGCGTCGCGCTGCTCCTGCTCCAGGTACTCGTCGGTGAGCACGCCCTCCGACTCGCCGGTGCCGCGCAGGTCGACGCGGACGCAGGCGTAGCCGTGCCCGGCGAGGTAGGGGTGGTGGATGGAGTCCCGGACGGACGTGAGGTCCCGCTTGCGGTACGGGATGTACTCCAGCACGCCCGGCACCGGTTCGCCGTCCGAGGACACCGGGCGCCAGACGCGGGCCGCGAGGCGGGTGCCGTCGGACACCGTGATCCAGACGTGTTCCTCTTCCCTGACGTCGTGCGGCAGGCTGGTGACGTAGCGCATGCCGGTGCGGTGCTCCTCTCGATCGGGTCTCGCTCGCTCGCGCGGGCCCGCTGCGGGCCCGCACGGGTCCTCCGGTGCGGCGTGCCCCGGCTCAGTTCGGGCCGGTGCCGCCGTCGGCCGCCGGGGCCGTGCCGTCGTCGTCGAACTCGAAGCGCAGCGCCTCCACGCAGCGGTCGTACTTCTCCCGCAGCTCCTCGTCGTCGGCCGCGCCGACGAAGATGTGCGCCAGTTCGAAGCTGTACTGGTCCTGCCCCGGCATCTCGGAGAGCCGCTGGCCCTCGGACGGGATGACCTCGACCTTGACGCCGGGGATCTCCTTCTCGACGGCCCGCAGCTCCTCGGCCGTCGGCACGCGGCGCACCACGCCGTCGGCGAACCTGCGGTAGTACCACTTGGCGGCCACCTGGTAGGGGCCCTCCTGGTGCGGGAGCTGCGGGTCCTGGCCCAGCGCGAGGCTGATCATGCAGTGGTGGTTGGGCACGCCGTCCACGTACTCGAACATCTCCGCGTGCGACTGGGAGTGGCGCGGGTTGACCTCCAGCAGGTTCACCTCGTCGGTCTCCGCGTCGTAGAAGAACTCGATGCTGAACGTCGCGTTGTCCATCCCGAGCTGCTTCATCACGCGCTTGGAGACGTCCCGGAGCCGGTCGGCGACCTGCTGCGGCAGCCGGGAGGGGTACTGGTGACGCAGGAAGCAGGAGCTGCCGGGGTAGTTGATCGAGTCCAGCACGCCGTAGACGGTGACCTCACCGTCGTACACGTACCCCTCGACGGCGTACTGCTCACCGGTCAGCGACTCCTCCGCCAGGCACGCCTGACCGCCCGCGTCGGCGATCTCGGGCGGCAGGTCGAGCCGGTCGAGGATGATCTCGAAGGGCGCGCCGATCCGGGATATGCCCTCGCGGATCTCGGCCACCGCCTCGTGGAACTCCTCCTCGTTCTTCACGCCGAAGGCCAGCTCCGAGGAGAAGGACTTCACCGGCTTGAGCCACATGGGGAACCGCAGCCCCTCCGGCGGCTTCGCGTCATTCTCCAGGTCCACCAGCGCGAACCGCGGGTGCTCGTCGATGACCTTCTGCTGCTCCAGCCGGCTCCAGTACTTGTGCTCGCACTTGATGATCGATTCCAGGCTCGTGCTGCGGGTGCCGTAGCGCTCGCCGAGCATCGGGACGAGTGTCGAGACCGGGAAGTCCCAGAAGCCCACGATCGCGTCGATGCTGCCCTCGAAGGCGTCCAGCTCCGCCTGCGCCTTCCGGATCAGCCCCTTGACGTCGATGTCGCCCGTCTGGAGTTCGTCGATGCCCAGCAGCGGGTGGAACCGGTAGTGGATCGAGTCCGGAACGTCACGGAGAGTCTCCATGTTCTCCTCGTCCAGACCGATCACGAAGATGTTCTTCTGCGCCATGGGAATCCTCTCCTCAACCCGGCCGAGCTGTTATCCGAGCGTTACCGTCGGCCGTCCGGGTCGGTTACCCGCCCTCCTGTTCCGCACACCCGGGGCGTGCTCATCTCGGTGCGTGACAGGCATCACGCCGCAGGTCACGGGGGTCGCCCGGCAGAATGTGCCGGTGCGCATCATGTGTGTCGGGGATTCGATGACGATCGGCAGCGCCGGTGACTACACCTGGCGGTACCGCCTGTGGGAGCACCTGCGCGCCCGCGGGACGGTCCCCGTCCGGTTCGTCGGCCCGCGCGAGGCCCTGTACGAAGGGTCCCACGCCTACGGCGACCCCGCCTTCCCCCGGCACGCCAGGCGGCACCTCGCCGGATGGGGCGAGGGCTGGCTGCACCATGCCCCCCGCATCGCCGAGGCCGTCCGCGTCCACCGCCCCGGCACCCTGCTCGTCTCGCTGGGCCTCATCGACCTCGGGTTCTACACCGACGCCCGGCAGACGGCGTCCAACGTGCGCCGCTTCGTCGCCGGGGCGCGCTCCGCCGATCCGGCCGTACGCGCCGTCCTGCTCCCCGTCATCCCCAACATCCGGGCCGCGACGGACCCGCCCTTCGCCGCCGAGTGCGCCCGCTTCAACGCGCTCCTCGCCGACGCCGTCGCCGAGCTGACGACGCCCGCGTCCCCGCTGGTGCTGGCCGACCCGCCCGCCGACTGGGACCCCGTGCGCGACACGTACGACGGCACCCACCCGGCCGCCCCGGGCGAGCACCGCCTCGCCGCCGCCTTCGCGGACGCCCTGCACGCCGCGTGGTCCCTGGCCGCGCCCTACCCCCTGCCGGAGGCGGCCCCGGCGGAGGCGGTCCTGCCGGAGGCGGCCCCCGTCGCGTGACGGTCGCCGGCCCGGCGGCCGGGGGTGCGGCGGGTCAGGCGGCGGGGCGGCTCCAGGTGCGCAGCTCGGCCGGGCGGCCCTTGATGTCGCGGTAGACCGGCTCCTCGTCCGTCAGCAGGAACCCGGTCGCGGCGGCGACCGCCTCGCTCGCGGTGTTCCGCGCCTCGATGCGCAGCACCGTCCGGCGCGCCCCCACGTGCCCGGTGGCGTGGTCGGCCAGCGCCCGGACGGCGCGGGCGGCGAGCCCCTGCCGCCGGTGCCGGGCGGCGACGCCGTAGCCGAGTTCGACGTCGCGGGCGTCCACGGGGCAGCGGAACATCAGCACCTCGCCCCGCGCCCGTCCACCGTCCGTGGTGATGGCGAGCTGGACCCGCTCGCCCTGCGCGCGGGCCTCCCGGGCGCGGGCGAGGTAGGCGCGGGCGGCCTCCGCGTCGAACGGGTCGGCGGCGGGCGTCCAGCGGGCCATCTGGGGGTCGTCGTACAGCTCGGCCAGGTCGGGCAGATCCGCCTCGGACCATTCCCTGAGCACGAGCCCGTGCCCCTCGATCAGCAGGCGGTCGGGAAGCGGCAGGCGCTGCCGGGTGTCGTCCATGCTCCGATCATGCCGCCCGCCCCGTCCCGGGCCAAGGCCGCGCCGGATGAGCACGCGGGGGCGGCCGAGGGGCGTGGCGGGGTTGATTCGAACGGGCTCCAGCGGCTTGTGTGGGGGTATGAAGTACACACAGCTGGGACGTACGGGGCTCAAGGTCAGCCGACTGGTGCTGGGGACGATGAACTTCGGGCCGCAGACGGACGAGGCGGGCAGCCACGCCATCATGGACGCCGCGCTGGAGGCGGGCGTCAACTTCTTCGACACCGCCAACGTCTACGGGTGGGGCGAGAACAAGGGCCGCACGGAGGAGATCATCGGCTCCTGGCTGGCGCAGGGCGGCGGGCGCCGGGACAAGGTCGTGCTCGCCACCAAGGTGTACGGCAACATGGGCGCGGACGGCGAGAGCTGGCCCAACCACGACCGGCTGTCCGCGGTGAACATCCGCCGGGCCGTGGACGCCAGCCTGAAGCGGCTGCGGACCGACCACATCGACCTCTACCAGTTCCACCACGTCGACCGGCGCACGCCGTGGGACGAGATCTGGCAGGCGATCGACGTGCTGGTGCAGCAGGGCAAGATCCTGTACGCCGGTTCGTCCAACCACGCGGGCTGGCACATCGCCCAGGCCAACGAGGCGGCGGCGCGGCGCGGCAGCCTCGGACTGGTGAGCGAGCAGTGCCTGTACAACCTGGCCGAGCGCCGTGCCGAGATGGAGGTCGTCCCGGCCGCCGAGGCGTACGGGCTCGGGGTGATCCCGTGGTCGCCGCTGCACGGCGGGCTGCTGGGCGGCGCCCTCCGCAAGGAGCGTGCGGGTGAGGGTACCCGCACGGCGTCGGGACGCTCGGGGGACGCGCTGCGGAACACCGCCCTGCGCGAGCAGGTGCAGAGCTACGAGAGCCTGCTGGAGAAGCACGGTCTGGAGCCCGGTGAGGTGGCGCTGGCCTGGCTGCTGACCCGGCCCGGCGTCACCGGCCCGATCGTGGGGCCGCGCACCGGCGAGCAGCTCGCCTCGGCGCTGCGCGCGGTGGAGCTGGAGCTGGGCGAGGAGGTGCTGACGGCCCTGGACGAGATCTTCCCCGGCCCCGGCCCGTCCCCGGAGGCGTTCGCCTGGTAGCGGGCGGACGCGGGGGCTGGCGCGCCCGTCCGGTGTGCGCGGGCCGCCGGGCGGGCGCGCGGGTGACCGGACGGCCGGGGGCCGGGGCGGCATGGCCCACGGATGGCGTAATGCACGGGTGTGCCAGTCCTCTGCTGGTGAGCTGCCACGTGATCGTTCCGTTCGTACTTCCGAAGGAGCAGCATGCGCATCCGCACAGCAGTCGCCGCCACCGCCCTGGCCATGGTGGGCCTCGTCGCCGGGGCCGGTGCCGCCTCCGCCTGCGGTGCCCACGACGGGCCCCACGGCGGTGGCTACGACGACCGCCCCCACCACTCCGTCGCCCAGATGGCGCTGACCGCCCACTGCAACTCCGTCGCCATCGGTTCGAGCGGCAACGTGGCACCGTTCAGCGGCCCGGTCTGCATCAACTTCTGACGCCGCACCCGAAGGCCCGCCCCGGAACTTCCCCCCGGAGCGGGCCTTCGGTGTGTGCTGCCGACCGGCCGGTCAGCGGCCCAGCGCGGCGGTGACGGCGACGACGGCGAACAGCAGGACGAGGGTTCCCGTCACGATCCGCGTCCTGATCTTGGGGTTCACCCCTCCACCGTATCCGTCCGGGCCGGGTCCCCGAGCGGCCACGCCGCGACCGTCTCGTAGCGGGGCTGCTCCCCGGGCACCCCGGAGACGGGCAGGTGGCTGCGGACGAGGGCGAGCCGCCCGGGGCGCCACGGCGGCGAGACGTGGTCGGCCAGCCGCTCGACGTACGGCGCGAGCGGAACCGGCGGCCCGGCTTCCCGGTTCCGGGAGCGGGCCAGGGTGAGGTGCGGGGTGAACCGGCGACGGCCCGGGCCGCCGCCCGTCCCGGCGCGGCGGCCCGCGGCCTCCGCGGCTCCGGCCAGCCGGGCCAGCGCGGCGACGGCGCCGGGTTCGGCATCGGCGACGTCCGCCCACAACGCCCGGTCCCCGAACCGGCCGGCGCCGCGCAGTTCCAGCGCCGCGGGCCTCCCGCGCCGGGCGGCCCGTTCCAGCCGGGCGTCCAGGCCGGGCCGGACGGAGCCGGGGACGGCGCCGTAGAAGGCGAGCGTCAGGTGCCACCCGTCCGGTTCCGTCCACCGCAGCCGCCCGGCTCCGGGTGCCTCCCGGAGCGCCGTCACCCGTTCCCGCAGCCCGTCCAGCACGGGCGGGGGCGGCAGCAGCGCGGCGAACAGCCGCGCCGTGCCGCCGTCCGCTCCGTCCGCCGCGCCGGGTCCGCCCGGTCCGTCCACTGCGCCCGGTCCACCCGCCTCGCCGGGTCCGCCCGGTCCGGCCGCCGGGTCCTCGTTCACCGGGTCCCCCCGGGAACGGCCTCCCGGGCGGCCCGGTTCTGCGGCCCGTCCGCCCGCGGACCGTCCCCCGGGTCCGCCTCCGGGGCCGGACCGTCCGCGGCCTCCGCCGCCTCCGCGGCCTGGGCCGGGCTCGCGGGTGAGGCGAGCGGCGAGACCGGGAGCGGTTCGCGGGGGACGAACGACAGGCCGCGGCTGCCGCGCCGCAGGTCCAGCCGCAGGCGCAGCCCCGCCGCCCTGGCCAGTGCCAGGGCGACCAGGACGGCCGCCAGCAGCGCGATGCCGCCGCCCGCCAGCAGCCCGATCCGGGGGCCGTAGACGTCGGTGACCCAGCCCATGAGTGGTCCGCCGATGGGCGTGCCGCCCACGAAGACCATCATGAACAGGCTCATCACGCGGCCCCGCATGACCGGGTCCGTGGCGAGCTGGACGCTGGAGTTCGCCGTCACGTTGAACGTCAGGCCCATGAGTCCCACGGCGACCATCAGCGCGGCGAACAGCCAGAACCACGGGGTGAGGGCCGCGGCCGACAGCAGCAGCCCGAACAGGGCCGCGGCGCCCACCAGCAGCCGCATCCGCGAGGACGCGCGGCGGGCGGCGAGCAGGGCGCCGGTCACGGACCCGGCGGCCATCAGCACGTTGAGCAGCCCGTAGGTGGCCGCGCCCTGGTCGAAGACGCGTTCGGTGAAGGCGGTGAGCCAGATCGGGAAGTTGAAGCCGAACGTCCCGATGAAGCCGACGAGGACGATGGGCCACATCAGCTCCGGCTTGCCGCGCACGTAGGCGAGCCCCTCGCGCAGCTGCCCCTTGCCGCGGCGGACCGGCTTGGAGGAGTGCAGTTCACTGGCGCGCATGAGCAGCAGCCCGGTGATGGGCGCGAGGAAGGAGAGCCCGTTGAGCAGGAACGCCCAGCCGCTGCCCACGGCGGTGATCAGCACACCGGCGACGGCGGGCCCGACGAGGCGGGCGGACTGGAAGTTGGCCGAGTTCAGCGAGACGGCGTTGCGCAGTTGCGCCGGGCCGACCATCTCGGCGACGAAGGTCTGCCGCGCCGGGTTGTCCACGACGGTGACCAGGCCGAGCGCGAAGGCGAGCGCGTAGACGTGCCACACCTGCACGGAGCCGCTGAGGGTGAGCGCGGCCAGCGCGAGTCCGGTGAGGCCCATGGTGGCCTGTGTGATCAGCAGCAGGCGGCGCTTGGCGCACCGGTCGGCGAGGACGCCGCCGTACAGGCCGAACAGCAGCATGGGCAGGAACTGGAGTGCGACGGTGAGCCCGACGGCCGTGGCGGAGCCGGTGAGGCTGTGGACGAGCCAGTCCTGGGCGATGCGCTGCATCCAGGTGCCGGTGTTCGACACGAGCTGGCCCATGGCGAACAGCCGGTAGTTGCGGATGCGCAGCGAGCTGAACATCGACGTCCTCGCCGGGCGTTCCGCTCGTCCCTCCCGTTCCCCGGGAGCGGTCTTCTTGCGCGTGTCGTGCGGTGCGGGTGCGGAATCTGCTCCGGGTCCCGAACTCAACTCGGCTTCGCCTCCTCTTCGTCGTCTCCTACAGGTGCGCGAGCTTCTCCAGGACGGGCGCGGCCTCGCGCAGCTTCGCCCACTCGTCCTCGTCCAGGCCGCCCGCCAGCTCGGCGAGCCAGTGGTTCCGCTTGCTGCGGGCCGCGGCCAGCATCGACTCGGCCCGCTCGGTCTGGGTCACGATCTTCTGTCTCCGGTCCTCCGGGTGCGGGTCCAGGCGGACCAGCCCCTTCGCCTCCAGCATGGCCACGATGCGGGTCATGGACGGTGGCTGCACGTGCTCCTTGCGGGCCAGCTCGCCGGGCCCGGCCGAGCCGCACCGGGCGAGGGTGCCCAGGACGGACATCTCCGTGGGGCTCAGCGACTCGTCGACGCGCTGGTGCTTGAGGCGGCGCGACAACCGCATGACCGCCGAACGGAGTGCGTTGACGGCGGCGGCGTCCGCACCGCTGGACAGTTCCGGCATGTCGTTAGCTTAACTCATTACCTCGCCTAACAAGTACCGGGTTCCCCGCTGTTCCGAGTCACCCGTATGGGTGAGGTCACACCGGGGGACGGAAGGGGGCCGGCGCACGAAGACGCCCGCCCCCTCCGCGTGGTGCGGGGGAGGCGGGCGTCCTGTCGCGTCGGCGGCCCGTCGGCCCGTCGGTCCGGCGGCTCAGCCCAGGCCGAGCAGCTGCTCGATCGGGTCCAGCAGGAAGTAGACGAGGAAGCACGCCGCGACCGCGTTCAGCAGCCACGGCACCTCGCGCACCCGGCCGGTCGCCGTGCGGAGCAGGACGAAGGCCAGCACGCCGATGCCGATGCCGTTGGTGATGCTGTAGGTGAACGGCATCGAGACCATCGTCAGGAACGCGGGGACGGCGATCGTCAGGTCGCTCCAGTCGATCTCGCGGACGTTCGCGGCCATGATCAGCAGGCCGACGACGACGAGGGCCGGGGTCGCCGCCTGCGAGGGCACCACCGTGGCCAGCGGCGTGAACACCAGGGCGAGGAGGAACAGGCCGCCGGTCACGAGGTTGGCCAGGCCGGTGCGGGCGCCCTCGCCCACGCCTGCGGTGGACTCCACGAAGCAGGTGTTGGCCGAGCAGGAGCCGAAGCCGCCGCCGACGACGGCGACGCCGTCGGTCATGAGGATGCGGCCCATGCCGGGAAGCTGCCCGTCGGAGTCGGTCAGCTTCGCCTCCTCGCCGACGCCGATGATCGTGCCCATCGCGTCGAAGAAGCCGGACAGCAGCACCGTGAAGACGAACAGGCAGCCGGTGACGACGCCGACCTCGGCGAAGCCGCCGAACAGCGACACCTCCCCGACGAGCCCGAAGTCCGGTGCGCCGACCACCTGGCCGGGGAGCGCGGGCACGGCGAGGCCCCACGCCGCGTCCGGGATCTCCGCGACGGTGTTGACGACGACCGCGACCACCGTCATCGCCAGGATGCTGAGCAGGATCGCACCCCGGGTGCGCCGGACCAGCAGCACGAACATCAGCGCCAGGCCGAGGACGAAGACGAGCACCGGCCACCCGGTGAGCTGTCCGCCCTGGCCGAGGCCGAGCGGCACGGTGGTGTGGGCGGCGTCCGGGTTGCGGGTCACGAAACCGGAGTCGACGAGCCCGATCAGGGCGATGAACAGGCCGATGCCGATCGCGATGGCCCGGCGCAGGCCGCCGGGGATGGCGTCCATCACCCGCTGCCGCAGACCGGAGGCGACGAGGATCATCAGCACCAGGCCCGCCAGGCAGACCATGCCCATCGCGTCCGGCCAGCTCATCTGCGGGGCGAGCTGGAGGGAGACGACGGCGTTGATGCCGAGCCCGGCGGCCAGGGCGATCGGCACGTTGCCGATGACGCCCATGAGCACGGTGCTGAGCCCGGCCATCAGCGCGGTGGCGGTGATGAGCTGGGCGTTGTCCAGTTGCTGCCCGTACTTGTCGGTGCCCGCGCCCAGGATGATCGGGTTGAGCACGATGATGTACGCCATGGCGAAGAACGTCGCCAGACCGCCGCGCAGCTCGCGGCCCACCGTGGAGCCGCGCTCGCTGATCTTGAAGAAGCGGTCGACGCCGTTCCTGGGTGGCGGCGGGGCATGGCTGGGCGCAGCCGGGGCGGCCGGAGCGGACATGCGGATACCTCGGGAGTGTGTGCGGGGAGCGGGGGAGGGGCGGACCGGCGGCGGCGTCGGTTTGGAGGAAACCACGACGGACGTCGGGCGGGTCCAGGTCGTTTCAGTATGAACATATGAGCGAGTTGAGCGCTATCTCCGCGCGTAGACAGCGGTGCTCCGAACCCCTGCCGTCCGGCAGCGGCCGGGCGCCCCGCCCGCGTCGCCCCGGTGGGCGGCCCGGCTAGGCTGGTCACCGTCACCACGCCGAGGGGAGGGACGGACGGATGCGGCTGAGCGACTGGACCGACGGCAAGCGCAAGGCGCCGGAGCCGCTGGAGGGGCCCATCACGGCCACCGTCCTCGTCGGTACCGCGATCTGGTTCCTGCTGTTCCTCGGTCAGCTCCCCTTCTACGGCTGGTTCGCCGAGCACGGTCACACGTGGTGGCTCTGGACGTGCCTGGCCGGTGGCGGCCTCGGGTTCGTCGGCCTGTGGTACGTGCGGGCCCGGGACGCCGCCCTGCGCCGTGCCGAAGCGGCCGACGGCGCCGGGCGGGCCGCCGATGCCGGGCGGGCGGCCGATTCCGGGCGGGCGGACGGCCGCGGGCCGCAGCCGCCGCCGCGGCGTCCGTAGCCACCGCCCCCTGGACGGGGAAGGGCCGCCGCGGGCGGGCGCTCCCGGTCCAGGGGGCCCGCCCGCGGCGGGGTGCCCCGCCCGGCGCCGCGAGGGGCGGCACGCGGATGCCTGCGCGTGCGTGGTCGCGCCCCTCGCGGGCGGGACGGAGCGGGGGTGGGGTCAGGCGGCGGGGACGGTGACCGTCTCGCGTTCGCGGGCCGGGGTCGTCCGGCCCCGGGTCAGCGCCGTGCCGAGGGCCCACCGGCCGGGGCCGAGCGCGGCGATCAGCAGGAACGCCCAGCAGAACATCGCGGACGCCTCGCCGCCGTTCTCCATCGGGAAGAGGGCGTTCGGCTGGTGGTGGACGAAGTAGGCGTACGCCATGGACCCCGAGGAGACCACCGCGGCGGTGCGGGTGCCGATCCCGCAGAGCACCAGCGCGCCGCCGGCCAGCTGGATGACGGCCGCCCACCAGCCCGGCCACTGGCCGACCGCCGGTGCCTGGCCGTGCGGACCGCCGAGCACGTCGAACAGGGTCGCCGCGCCGTGGCAGGCGAACAGCAGCCCGACGACCATGCGGTAGACGCCGATGACGTGGTCTTTGCTCTTGTCGAGGACTTCCATGGCAGGCCCTTGCCTTTCTGGACTTCGCGCAGTGTGGGGTGCCGGTGGAGTGTCCTCCACCGGCATGGGAGCGCTCCCACACGTGACACTAGCCAGCCTTGAGTCAACGTCAAGAGTTACTGCAGGGTTTCAACGGGCGAGCCAAATCCGTTCATGGCATGGTCAGTTGACTGCCCGGCCCGCTGCTGCCCGTGCCCCGCCGCGCCGGCGCCCGGCCACGCCCCCTCGCGGCCCCGCCCGCGGCGCCCGGCGGGTGAGCGCCGGATGGGCCGCCGGTGCGCGGCGGCCCGCACCCGTTGCCGTGGCGGTGGGGGAGCCCCGGCCCGCCGGCACAGGGGAGCCCGGCCCGCCGGGGCGGCGGGCCGGGCTCCGGATGGTGGTCCGGAAGTCCTCAGCAGGTGCTGCGGCTGGTGTTCACCAGGGTGAGCGCCCGGTAGGTGATGTTCGTGCCACAGGGCCGCTCCACCAGCGAGGAGTCGGTGATCCGCAGGTTCGCCAGGGTGATGTCCCGGTTGCCGGGGAACTCGGTGCGGGCCGCCAGCCGGATGCCGCCGGGACCGGCGACGGTGCCGCTCTGGCTGGCCAGCGTGACGTTGTAGCAGTTCTCGATCAGCACGGCGTCCCCGCCGGTACGGGCGATGTCCACCCGCTCGATGACCGCGCCGCCGCTCTCGGACACGCAGAAGACGCCGCGTCCGCCGCCGCGGGCGACGACCTCGCCGACGCGGATGTTGACCGGGTAGCTGTCACCGACGCGGCCGTTGCGGTTCGCCATGCGGAACGCCGCGTACCCGGTGCCGGTCCCGGCGCCCTCGGCGTCGACGCGGCCGACGGTCGCGTTCCTCGTGTCGTTGAGCAGCAGCCCCGAGTAGGCGGTGTCGCGGGCGGTGACGGTGCCGATGGTCAGGCCGTCCACGCCGTACGTCTCGACGCCGTGGTTGCCGGTCCCGGAGACGTACACGTCGTCGATCCGCACGTTGCGCGTGGGCGCCGAGCGGTTGCTGTGGTTGTCGATGCGGATGCCGAGCCCGCCGGACAGCCGCAGGTCGATCCGGCCCAGGTGGTAGTCGCTGCCGTTGCGGAAGAAGATGCCGAAGTACGGGTTGCCGGTGACGCGCAGGTGCGGCACGGCCACGTTCACCGCCCCGCGGGCCCGGATGACGGCGTTGTCCCCGCGCGGGGTGCCGGTGACGTGGATGGTGCCGCACACCTCGACGGACGTGTGGCTGGGCAGGTCCAGGGACTGGTCGGCGGGCACGGAGCCGGAGCCGCGCACCACGACCCGCTCCATGGAGCCGCGGCCCGGGGTGAGCGAGCCGACCGCCGCGCGCATCGCGGCGAGCATGTCGGTGCCGCGGTAGCCCGGCGCCGTCCAGGTGCCGCCGCTCTGGACGGCCTCGGCGCGGTAGCTGCCGGTGCCGCACGCGGCGTCCCCGCCGCCGTCGTCCGGGCCGACGGGGACGAAGGCGAACTGCTGGTTGGGGTTGCTGCCCGGCGTGTACTGGGACAGCCGGGCGCCGTCGTCCGTGGAGTGCTCCCACACGTCGAGCGCCTTGCCGCTGAGCCGGTTGACCAGCCGGTGGTGGCCGTCCCCCGTCTCCTCGATCCGGAACTGCTGGTTCGCGGCGCCGGTGTCGTCCCACTGGACGATGCGGGCGCCGTTCTCGGTGCTGTGCTCGAAGACGTCCAGGACCTTGCCGGAGCTGCGGGCCTGGAGGCGGTACCAGCCACCGCCCGAGTCCAGGAAGCGGAACTGCTGGTTCGGGGCGTCGGTGCGGGACCACTGGACGATGTCGGCCCCGTTCTCGGTGCTGTGCTCGTAGACGTCCAGCACCTTCCCGGAGTGGCGGGCCTGGAGCACGTAGTACGTGCCGGGCGTGGGGGCGGCCGCCGCGCGGGAGCCGCCGGGGGCGGCGGTCAGCAGGCTGAGCACGACGGCCAGGACGGCGACGGCGGCCGTGGTCACGGCAGCGTGCCGCGTTCTGGCCGGCGAGGCCGCCGGGGCGGGTCGCGGTGTGGGGGGCATGCGGACTTCCTCTCGTGCGGGGAGAGACCGGGGGGCGCGGGGCGTCCGCGCCCACGAAGCCCGTCGGTTGGCGGCACGCCCCGTGGGAGCGCGCCCACGGGGGTGGAACGTAACGACGGCCCCAGCGCGCGTCAATGGCCCGCACTCCGGGGCAGCGCCCCCGCGCCCTCCCGCGGTGGCCCCCCGCGCACCCCTGCGGCGACCCACGCGCACCCCCGTGGTGAGCCCCGCGCGGCGCCCGCGGGGAGACGCGCCCCGGGCCCGCACCCCGTCGCGCCGGGCACCAGGGTGCACCCTGGTGCCATGGGACTGGCAGCTGACCTACGCAAGGCCGTGCGCGGCGAGGTGGAGTTCGACGCGGCGAGCCGGGCGCTCATGACCATGGACGCCTCCAACTACCGCCGGGTGCCCGTCGGTACGGTCGCCCCGCGCGACGCCGACGACGTCGCCGCCGCGCTCGCCGTGTGCCGGGAGCACGCCGTGCCCGTCGTGGCCCGGGGCGCGGGCACCAGCATCGCCGGACAGGCCACCGGGACCGGCGTCGTCCTGGACTTCACCCGGCACATGCACGCCGTGCGCCACCTCGACCCCGGCAGCCGCACCGCCGTCGTCGAGCCCGGCGTCATCCTGGACGACCTGCGCGCGCAGGCCGCGCGGCACGGGCTCACCTTCGGCCCGGACCCGTCCACGCACCGCCGCTGCACCCTGGGCGGGATGATCGGCAACAACTCCTGCGGCTCCCACTCCGTCGCCTGGGGCACGACGGCCGACAACGTCCGCGCGCTGGACGTGCTCACCTACTCCGGCGAGCGGGCCCGCCTCGCGCCCGGCGGCGACGGCGTGCCGGAGGCCCTGCGCCGCGACGTCCTCGCCCTCGTCCACGGCGACCTGGCCCGGCTGCGCACCGGTTTCCCCGAACTCCCGCGCCGCATCTCCGGTTACGCGCTCGACGCCCTGCTCCCCGAGCGCGGCGAGGACTGGGCGCGGGCCTTCACCGGCAGCGAGGGAACCCTCGGCGTGCTCACCCAGGCCACCGTGCGGCTCGTGCCCGCGCCGCCCGCCCGGGTGCTCGCGGTGCTCGGCTACCCGGACGAGGCCGCCGCCGCCGAGGCCGCCGCCGCCCTGCTGGACCACGGCCCGCTCACGGTCGAGGGCATGGCCGCCGACCTCGTCGCGGAACCGGCCCGCGCCGCCCTGCCGCGCGGCGGGGCCTGGCTGTTCACGGAGGTCGGCGGCGAGAGCCCCGCCGAGGCCCGTGCCCACGCCGAGCGGCTGTGCCGGGCCGCCGCGTCCGGCACCACCGACCACACCCTCGTCACCGGCCCCGCCGACCAGCGCACCCTGTGGCGCATCCGCGACGACGCCTCCGGAACCGCCACCCGCATGCGCGACGGCAGCGAGGCGTGGCCCGGCTGGGAGGACTGCGCCGTCCCGCCCGCCCGGCTCGGCGCCTACCTGCGCGACTTCCGCGCCCTGCTGGCCGCACACGGCCTGCGCGGCCTGCCCTACGGCCACTTCGGTGACGGCTGCATCCACGTGCGCATCGACTTCGACCTGCTGACGCGGCCCGGCGTCGCGCGCTTCCGCGCCTTCTCCGAGGAACTGGCCGACCTCGTCGTGCGGCACGGCGGCTCGCTGTCCGGCGAGCACGGCGACGGGCAGGCCCGCGCCGAACTGCTGCCCCGCATGTACGGGCCGGAGATGGTCGCCCTGTTCGAACGGTTCAAGGACGCCTTCGACCCGGCGGGCGGCCTCAACCCCGGCATGCTCGCCCGCCCGCACCGCCTCGATCAGAACCTGCGCTTCGCCGTCCTGCCCCGCGAGCCCGTGGCGACGGCGTTCTCCTACCCGCACGACGGCGGCGACTTCTCCGCCGCCGTCCGCCGCTGCGTCGGCGTCGCCAAGTGCCGCGACACCGGGCCCGCCGGGTCCACCGTCATGTGCCCCTCCTTCCGCGCGACCGGGCAGGAACAGCACTCCACCCGGGGCCGGGCCCGGCTGCTGCACGAGATGCTCGCCGGCGAGGTCGTCACCGAGGGCTGGCGCTCCCCGGAGGTGCGCGACGCCCTCGACCTGTGCCTGTCCTGCAAGGGGTGCCGCTCCGACTGCCCCGTCGGCGTCGACATGGCCACCCACAAGGCGGAGTTCCTGCACCACCACTACGCCGGACGGCTCCGGCCCGCCGCGCACTACGCCCTCGGCCGCCTCCCGCAGTGGCTGCGCCTGGCCGCCGCCACCCGCTCCGCGCCGCTGCTGAACGCCGCCGCCCGCACCCCGCTGGCCGCCCTCGGCAAACGGCTCGCGGGGCTCACCCCGGAGCGCGACATCCCGCCCCTGGCGCGGACGCCGTTCACCCGCTGGTGGCACGCCCAGGACCGCGCCCGGCAGCCGGACGGCCCGGCCACCGTGCTGTGGCCCGACACCTTCACCAACCACCTCACCCCCGAAGCCGGTTCCGCCGCCGTCGCCGTCCTGCACGACGCGGGGCTGCGGCTGGCCGTACCGCCGCGCCCGGTGTGCTGCGGACTGACCTACGTCTCCACCGGCCAGCTCGACCAGGCCCGCGCCGTGCTGCGCCGCACCCTGGACACCGTCGCCCCGGCCCTGGACGCCTCACTGCCCGTCACCGTCCTGGAGCCGTCCTGCGCCGCCGCGCTGCGCACGGACGCGCCCGAGCTGCTCCCGGACGACCCGCGCGCCGCGCGACTGGCCCGCGCGGTGCGCACCTTCGCGCAGACCCTGGAGGAACTGGCCCCCCACTGGACGCCCCCGTACGTCGGCCGCCCCGCCGCCGGGCAGACCCACTGCCACCAGCACGCGGTGCTGGGTGACGCCGCCGAGCGCCGCCTGCGGAGGCGTGCCGGGCTCACCGGCGAACTGGCGGGCGGCTGCTGCGGGCTCGCGGGCAACTTCGGTTTCGAGGCGGGCCACTACGAGGTCTCCGTGGCCTGCGCCGAGGACCAGCTCCTGCCCGCCGTCCGCGAGGCGCCCGACGGAGCGGAACTGCTCGCCGACGGGTACTCCTGCCGCACCCAGCTCGCCCAGCTCACCGGCCGCCGCGGCCGTCACCTCGCGGAAGTCCTCGCCGGTCACCTGCCGTGAACCGCCAGGCGCACCCCGGGCGTCCTCTCCCGTGGACCCCGAGCGAAGATCCGGTCACGTTCCGAGCAGAGGAGACACGCAGTGACGCACCCGACCACGGGGCGGCCCGCCCGCCGCACCCTGCTGACCGCCGGTGCCGCCGGAGCCGCGACGGCCCTGGCCGCCGCCGGGCCCGCGGCGGCGGCCCCCGCGACGCGGCGCGGGGACGGCCCGCCGCGCGCGGACGGCGGCCCGGCGCTCGCGGCCCGGCTGCGCCGCCTGGAGCGCGAACACACCGCGCGCCTCGGCGTCTTCGCGCGCAACCTGGCCACCGGCCGGACCGTGCTGCACCGCGCGGACGAACGCTTCCCGATGTGCTCGGTGTTCAAGCCGCTCGCGGCGGCGGCCGTCCTGCGCGACCTCGACCGCTGCGGCGAGTTCCTGGACCACCGCATCCGCTACGGCCCGGCCGACCTCGTCGCGCACTCCCCGGTCACCGGCACCGCCGCGCACCTGGCGGACGGCATGACCGTCGCGGAACTGTGCGACGCGGCTCTCCGGTTCAGCGACAACACGGCCGCGAACCTGCTGCTCCGCCAGATCGGCGGCCCCACCGGCGTCACCCGCTTCTGCCGTTCGGCGGGGGACACGGTCTCCCGCCTCGACCGCTGGGAGACGGAGCTGAACTCCGCCGAGCCCTGGCGCGTGGAGGACACCACCACGCCGCGCGCCATCGCCGGGACGTACACCCGGCTCCTGGTGGGCCGCGCCCTGCGCGGCCGCGACCGGCGGCGGCTGACCGCCTGGATGCTGGCCAACACCACCAGCGCCGAACGGTTCCGCGCGGGCCTGCCCGCCGACTGGGACCTCGCCGACAAGACCGGCGGCGGTTCCTACGGCACCAACAACGACGTGGGCGTCGCGTGGACGCCCGACGGCACCCCCGTGGTCCTCGCCGTCCTCACCACCCGGCCCGACCCCGACGCCGCCGCCGACAACCCCCTGATCGCCGAGACCGCCACCCTCCTGTCCACCACCCTCACCTGACCCCGCTCCCCGCCGCGTGGCGTGGGGCCGCACACGTCACGGCGGGGGGCCACCGGTGGGCAGCAGCCCACCCGTCCCCAGGCGTGCCAGGGCGGAAACGCAGCCGCCATTTGCCGTCGACGGGCGGGGGCGGGACGTCGTCGCCTCGTTCCGAGGTCACGGCCCGGGCACCTCGCCGTGGTCCTCGTCCGGGAGGGGCGCCATGGCCTGTCCAGCCAGTTCGGGGCCGGCCAGGAGCCTGGCGGTGGTACGCCACTCCTGGAGGACGCGGTGCAGGTTCGCGTGGACGCCGAGTTCCGTCGCGTCCCGCGCGGCGTCGGCCAGGTCCACGGCGAACTCCGCGGTCTCCGCGGCGGACAGATGGCGGCTCCACGGGAAGACCTGCGGGACGGCCCGGGCGCACCAGGCGTGCGCCGTCGTCGCTCCCGAGGAGGGCGGTGACCAGGCGTGCGGTGACGTCGGCCGTCTCCTCCCGCTGGCGGTCGTGCCGCTCCGTCGTGGGGTACAGCCCCTCGCCGTCCCGCCGGGTGACGTACACCCGCTGAGTGCCTTCGACCGCGAGGGCGACGCGTCCGGAGTTCTTCGAGAGGCCGGAGAACGAAACAGCCTTTGAACGGTCCTACCGGAAGAGTAGTCCGGAACGCGTTCCTAGGTCGGGCAGGCAGAATCCAGCAAGCATGCTTGATTGTTTTTGTCTCCGGTGCCACGCTGGCGGGGGTTCGGGGCGTGGGAGGGGTGGTGGGCGTGCGGGTCGGGAACGCGTCGGGGTTCTACGGGGACCGGTTCACGGCGCTGCGGGAGATGCTCGACGGCGGGCCGCTGGACGCGCTGACCGGGGACTACCTGGCCGAGCTGACCCTGCTCATCCTGGGCCGGGACCGGCTCAAGGACCCGTCCGGCGGTTACGCGCGCACCTACCTGCGGCAGCTCGAGGACACCCTCGGGCTCGCCCGCGACAGGGGCGTGCGGCTCGTCGCCAACGCCGGGGGGCTGAACCCGGCGGGGCTCGCCGGGGCCGTCCGGGAGCTGGGCGAGCGGACCGGGGTGCCGGTCCGGGTCGGGTACGTGGAGGGCGACGACGTCCTGGCGCGCGGCTGGGGCGAGGGCGTGCTCACCGCCAACGCCTACCTCGGCGGCGGCGGCATCACGGCGTGCCTGCGGGCCGGGGCCGACGTGGTCGTGACGGGACGGGTGACGGACGCGGCCCTGGTCAGCGGGTGCGCCGCCTGGTACCACGGGTGGTCCGGTGACGACTTCGACGCCCTCGCCGGTGCCGTCGTCGCCGGTCACGTGCTGGAGTGCGGCACCCAGGCGACGGGCGGCAACTACGCGTTCTGGCAGGAGGTGCCCCGCCCGGAGCGGCCCGGGTTCCCGCTCGCCGAGATCGCCGCCGACGGCACCTGCGTCATCACCAAGCACCCGGGGACGGGCGGCGCCGTCACGGCCGGGACGGTGACGGCGCAGCTCCTCTACGAGACCGCGGGCGCCCGCTACGCCGGTCCCGACGTGACGGCCCGGCTCGACACCGTGCGGCTCACCGACGAGGGCCGCGACCGGGTCCGCGTCACCGGCGTGCGCGGCGAGGCACCGCCCGGCACGCTGAAGGTCGGGCTCACCCGGCTGGGCGGCCACCGCAACGAGGTGGTGTTCGTGCTGACCGGGCTCGACGTCGAGGCGAAGGCCGAACTGGTGCGGGCCCAGATGGAGGCGGCCCTCGCGCCGCGCCGGCCCGGGCACGTCCGCTGGAGCCTGGCCCGTACCGACCGGGCCGACGCCGGGGTCCAGGAGGAGGCCAGCGCGCTGCTGCGGCTCGTCGTGCGGGACCGGGACCCGGACGTGGCGGGCCGGGCCGTCAGCGGCGCCGCCGTCGAGCTGGCCCTCGCGAGCTACCCCGGTTTCCACGTGAGCGCCCCGCCCGGCAAGGGGGCACCCTACGGCGTGTTCGAGGCCGCGTACGTTCCCGCGTCCGAGGTGCCGCACACCGCCGTGCTGCCGGGCGGCGCCCGGGTCCGCGTCGCGCCGCCCCCGGCCACCCGGGAGCTCGCGGACGTGCCCGGGCCGCCGCTGCCCGAACCGCTGCCGCCCGGCCCCGCCCGCCGCGCCCCGCTCGGCGCCGTGGCCGGGGCGCGCAGCGGCGACAAGGGCGGCAGCGCGAACGTCGGCGTGTGGGCGCGCTCCGAGGACGGCTGGCGCTGGCTGGCGCACAAGCTGACCGTGGAACGGTTCCGCGCGCTGCTGCCCGAGACCCGGCGGCACGCCGTCACCCGGCACGTGCTGCCGAACCTGCGCGCCCTCAACTTCACCGTGGACGGCCTGCTCGGTGAGGGCGTGGCCTCCCAGGCCCGCTTCGACCCGCAGGCCAAGGCCGTCGGGGAGTGGCTGCGCTCCCGCCACCTGGACGTACCGGAGGTCCTGCTGTGACCGTGCTCGACACCGCCCTGGACACCACCGGCGCCGAGTTCGCCGCCCACCGCGCCGCCATGCTGGAGAAGCTGGACGCGCTGCACGCCGAGCACGCCAGGGCGCTGGCGGGCGGCGGCGAGAAGTACGTGCGGCGCCACCGCGAGCGCGGCAAGCTGCTCGCCCGCGAGCGCGTCGAGCTGCTGCTCGACCCGGACACCCCGTTCCTGGAACTGTCCCCGCTGGCCGCCTGGGGCAGCGACTACGCCGTCGGCGCCTCGCTCGTCACCGGCATCGGCGTGATCGAGGGCGTCGAGTGCCTGGTCACCGCCAACGACCCGACCGTGCGCGGCGGTGCGAGCAACCCGTGGACGCTGCGGAAGGCGCTGCGGGCGAACGAGATCGCCCGCGCCAGCCGGCTGCCGTGCGTGAGCCTGGTGGAGTCCGGCGGGGCGGACCTGCCCAGCCAGAAGGAGATCTTCATCCCCGGCGGTGCCCTGTTCAAGGACCTCACCCGGCTGTCCGCCGCCGGAATCCCCACGGTCGCCGTCGTCTTCGGCAACTCGACGGCGGGCGGGGCCTACGTCCCCGGCATGTCCGACCACGTGATCATGGTCAGGGAGCGGGCGAAGGTGTTCCTCGGCGGGCCGCCGCTGGTGCGGATGGCCACCGGCGAGGTCGCGGACGACGAGGAGCTGGGCGGCGCCGACATGCACGCGGCCACCTCCGGACTCGCCGACCACTACGCCGTGGACGAGGCCGACGCGCTGCGCCAGGCCCGCCGCGTCGTCGCCCGCCTCAACTGGCGCAAGGCGCACCCCGATCCGCCGCCCGCGCGGCCGCCCCGGTACGACGGGGAAGAGCTGCTCGGCGTCGTCCCCGCCGACCTCAAGGCCCCCTTCGACCCGCGCGAGGTCATCGCCCGCGTCGTGGACGGCTCCGACTTCGACGAGTTCAAACCGCGCTACGGCCCGAGCCTGGTCACCGGCTGGGCGCGGCTGCACGGCTACCCCGTCGGCGTCCTCGCCAACGCGCGGGGCGTGCTGTTCAGCGCCGAGTCGCAGAAGGCCACGCAGTTCATCCAGCTCGCCAACCAGCGCGACACCCCGCTGGTGTTCCTGCACAACACCACCGGCTACATGGTCGGCGCGGAGTACGAGCAGGGCGGCATCATCAAGCACGGCGCGATGATGATCAACGCCGTCTCCAACTCCACCGTCCCGCACCTGTCGGTGCTGCTCGGCGCGAGCTACGGCGCGGGCCACTACGGCATGTGCGGCCGGGCCTACGACCCGCGGTTCCTGTTCGCCTGGCCGAGTGCCAAGTCCGCCGTCATGGGGCCGCAGCAGCTCGCCGGGGTGCTGTCCATCGTCATGCGCGAGTCGGCGGCGGCCGGCGGCCGGCCCTACGACGAGGAGGGCGACGCGGCGCTGCGCGCCATGGTGGAGGAGCAGATCGAGTCCGAGTCGCTGCCCATGTTCCTGTCCGGGCGGCTGTACGACGACGGCGTCATCGACCCGCGCGACACCCGCACCGTGCTCGGCCTGTGCCTGTCCGCCCTGCACACCGCGCCCGTCGAGGGCGCGCGCGGCGGCTACGGCGTCTTCCGGATGTGAGGACCATGACCGCGACACCGCAGATCCGCACCCTCCTCGTCGCCAACCGGGGCGAGATCGCCCGCCGCGTGCTGCGTACCTGCCGCGCCCTGGGCATCGCCACCGTCGCCGTGCACTCCGACGCCGACGCGGACGCCCCGCACGCCGCCGAGGCCGACGCCGCCGTCCGGCTGCCCGGCGACGCGCCGCAGGACACCTACCTGCGCGGCGACCTTCTCGTCGCGGCGGCCCGCGCGGCGGGCGCCGACGCCGTCCACCCCGGCTACGGCTTCCTCTCCGAGGACGCCGGCTTCGCCCGCGCCGTGACGGAGGCCGGGCTGGTGTGGGTGGGCCCGCCGCCCGCCGCGATCGAGGCCATGGCGTCCAAGACCCGCGCCAAGGAGCTGATGCGCGCGGCCGGAGTGCCGCTGCTGGAACCGCTGGACACCGGACGCGTCACCGGGGCGGACCTGCCGCTGATCGTCAAGGCGGCGGCGGGCGGCGGCGGACGCGGCATGCGCGTCGTGCGGAGCCTGGACGCGCTGCCGGACGCGCTCACCGCCGCACGGGCGGAGGCGGCGGCCGCCTTCGGGGACGGCGAGGTCTTCGCCGAGTCCTACGTCGAACGCGGACGCCACGTCGAGGTGCAGGTGCTCGCGGACGGGCACGGCACGGTGTGGGCGCTGGGCACCCGGGACTGCTCGCTCCAGCGGCGCCACCAGAAGGTCATCGAGGAGGCGCCCGCCCCGCGCCTGGACGACGCCACGCGGGCCGCGCTCCACGACGCCGCCCGGCAGGCGGCCCGCGCCGTGGACTACCGGGGCGCGGGCACCGTCGAGTTCCTCCTCCCGGCCGGGGGGCGCCCCTGCTTCCTGGAGATGAACACCCGCCTCCAGGTCGAGCACCCGGTCACCGAGGCCGTGTACGGGGTGGACCTCGTCGCGCTCCAGATCCGTGTCGCCGAGGGCGGACGCCTGGACGCGGAGCCGCCCCGGCCGCGCGGGCACGCCGTGGAGGCCCGCCTGTACGCCGAGGACCCGGCCCGCGACTGGCAGCCCCAGACGGGCACCCTGCACCGTCTCGCCCTGCCCGGCGCGGGGCCGGACGGCGCCGGACCGGACGCCGTGGGGGACGGGGTCGTCCGGCGCGGCGGCGCCCACGGCGTCCGCCTGGACAGCGGGGTCCGGGACGGCGGAGTGGTCACCGCGCACTACGACCCGATGCTGGCCAAGGTCATCGCGTGGGCGCCCGACCGCGCCGGGGCCGTGCGCCTGCTCGCGCACACGCTGGAACGGGCCCGCGTCCACGGCCCCGTCACCAACCGCGCCCTGCTCGTGCGCTCCCTGCGCCACCCGGACTTCGCCGCCGCCCGCCTGGACACCGGCTTCTACGACCGCCACCTGCCCGCCCTCACCGCCCCGGGGGAGGATTCCGGAGCGGCCCTCGCGGCCCTGGCCGCCGCGCTGGCCGACGCCGTCGGCCGCTCCCGGTTCGGCGGCTGGCGCAACGTCCCCTCCGCACCGCAGACGAAGACGTACCGCGCCCGGCCCTGCGGTACCGCACACGAGATCCGCTACCGCACCGACCGCACCGGCCTGCGCGCCGAGGCGTTCCCCGGCGTGCGGCTGCTGCACGCCGCCCGGGACCGCGTCGTGCTGGAGGCCGGCGGCGTGCGGCGGACGTTCGACGTGGCCGCCTACCCGGACGGCACCGTCCACGTCGACTCCCCGCTGGGCGCACACGCGTTCACCGCGCTGCCCCGCTTCCCCGAACCCGGCACCCGCACCGTGCCCGGCTCGCTGCTCGCGCCCATGCCCGGCACCGTCGTGCGGATCGCCGACGGACTGACCGCGGGCGCGCCCGTCACCGAGGGGCAGCCGCTGCTGTGGCTGGAGGCGATGAAGATGGAGCACCGCGTCACCGCTCCCGCCACCGGCACGCTCACCGCACTGCACGCCGAACCCGGCCGCCAGGTCGCGGTCGGCGCCCTGCTCGCCGTCGTGTCCCCCGGCCCGGACACCGCCACCGCCCCGGAACCCGCCCCGGAACCCGTCCCCGGCCCGGACAGCGCCACCGCCCCCGGCCCGCGCACCGGCACCCGTCAGCTCACCGAAGCCTCCGAGGAGGAGCCCGCATGAGCGCCATCCGGACCACCCACGTCCTGCTGGAGAACGACGACGTCCGGGCGCTGCGCGCGGCCGTCGGCGCGCTGGGCCGCCGCTACGGGCGCGCCTACTTCCAGTCCGTCACCAGCAAGGGGCAGCACACCGACGAGCTGTGGGCGGAGGCGGGCGGCCTCGGCTACCTCGGCGTCAACCTGCCCGAGGAGTACGGCGGCGGGGGCGGCGGCATGGCCGAGCTGTCCGTGGTGCTGGAGGAACTGGGAGCGGCGGGCTGCCCGCTGCTCATGATGGTCGTCTCGCCCGCCATCTGCGGCACCGTCATCGCCCGCTTCGGCACCGACGAGCAGAAGCGGCGCTGGCTGCCCGGACTGGCCGGTGGCGAAACCAGGATGGCCTTCGGCATCACCGAGCCCGACGCCGGGTCCAACAGCCACCGCATCACCACCACCGCCCGCCGCGACGCCGCCACCGGCGACTGGCTGCTCACCGGCCGCAAGACCTACGTCTCCGGCGTGGACATCGCCGAGGCCACCCTCATCGTCGGCCGCACCGAGGACTCCCGCACGGGCCGGCTCAAGCCCTGCCTGTTCATCGTCCCGCGCGACACCCCCGGCTTCCAGCGCCACCTGATCCCCATGGAGATCCAGGCGCCCGAGAAGCAGTTCGAGCTGGTGCTCGACGACGTCCGGCTGCCCGCCGACGCCCTCGTCGGCGACGAGGACGCGGGGCTGCTCCAGCTCTTCGCCGGACTGAACCCCGAACGCATCATGACCGCCGCGTTCGCCCTCGGCATGGGCCGCTACGCGCTCGGGCAGGCCGTCGCCTACGCGCGCACCCGCACCGTGTGGAAGCAGCCCATCGGTGCGCACCAGGCCATCGCCCACCCGCTCGCCCAGGCCCACATCGAACTCGAACTGGCCCGGCTCATGAACACCAAGGCCGCCCACCTCTACGACGCGGGCGACGACGCCGGCGCGGGCGAGGCCGCCAACATGGCCAAGTACGCCGCCGCCGAGGCGAACGTCCACGCCGTCGACAGCGCCGTCCACACCCTCGGCGGCAGCGGCCTCACCATCGAGTACGGGCTCGCGGCGCTGCTCAACGCCGCACGCGTGGCCCGCATCGCACCCGTCAGCCGGGAGATGATCCTCAACTACGTCTCCCACCAGACCCTCGGCCTGCCCAAGTCCTACTGACGGAGAGCGCGATGACCGACCCCGCAGACGTGCTGCTCCGCGCGGACGAGCGCGGCGTGCGCACCCTCACCCTCAACGCGCCGGAGAACCGCAACGCGCTCACCGTCCCCCTCGTCACCGGGCTCAGGGACGCCCTCGACGAGGCGGCGGCCGACGACACCGTGCGGGCCGTGCTGCTCGCCCACACCGGCAACACCTTCTGCTCCGGCGCCGACCTCGGCGGCCGGGGCGCCACCCCGCAGGACCTCGTGGCACTGCTGCGCGCCCTGCTGGAGCTGCCCAAACCCGTCCTCGCCCGCGTCACCGGGCACGTGCGCGGCGGCGGACTCGGACTGCTGGGCGCCTGCGACCTCTCCTTCGCCGGCCCGGGGGCCAGCTTCGCCTTCAGCGAGGTGCGGATCGGGGTGGCCCCCGCCGTCATCTCGCTGCCGCTGCTGCCCCGCCTGGAACCGCGCGCCGCCGCCCGCTACTACCTCACCGGGGAACGCTTCGACGCGGCGGAGGCCGCCCGCATCGGCCTGGTCACCGGCGCGGCGAGGGACGTCGACGAGCCGCTGCGCACCGTCTCGGACGCCCTCCGGCGCGCCTCCCCGCAGGGCCTCGCGGCGGCCAAGGGACTCGTCACCGCCGAGGCGCTGCGCGCCTTCGACCGCGACGCGGGTACCCTCACGGAACTGTCCGCGCGGCTGTTCGGCTCGGCCGAGGCCCGCGAGGGCATGACGGCCTTCCTCGAACGACGGGACCCCGCATGGGCACGGTGACGACACCCAAGCAGGACCGCAGCCGGGCCACCCGGCAGCGCCTGCTGGAGTCGGCCGTGACCTGCCTGGCCGAGTACGGCTGGTCGGGCAGCACGGTCAGCGTCGTCGCCGAGCACGCCGGGGTCTCCCGGGGAGCCGCCCAGCACCACTTCCCGACCCGCGAGGACCTGTTCACCGCCGCCGTCGAGTACGTCGCCGAGCAGCGCTCCGCCGTCCTGCGGGACCTCGCCGACACCGGCTTCGACGGCGGCACCCACGCCGCCGTCGACGCCCTGGTCGGCCTGTACACGGGCCCGCTGTTCCGCGCCGCGCTGCACCTGTGGGTCGCGGCGTCCAGCGAACCGCAGCTCGGCCCCCGTGTCACCGCGCTGGAGGCCCGCATCGGCCGCGAGACGCACCGCCTGGCCCTGCGCCTGCTGGCCGCCGACGAGTCCGTCCCCGGCACCCGCGAGACGGTGCAGGGCCTGCTCGACATGGCCCGCGGCCTGGGCCTGGCCAACCTCCTCACCGACGACACCCCCCGCCGCACCCGCGTCGTCACCCAGTGGGCCACCCTCCTCGACAGCTCCCTGCGCTGACCTGCGCGCACGCTCGCGGCAAGGGGCCGGGCAGCCGTGAGGCCGAGCCGAGGTGCCCGGGGGGACTCCGACAGGCGCCGCCGCCTGGGCCGCTCCCGGGGAGGTTCACCACCAAGACCCGTCCGGCCTGTCAGCAGGGCCAGCGGCCGCTGGCCCTGCTGATCACCGCCGCCGGTCAGCGCGATGACAGCCCGCAGTACACGGCCGTTCCTCAAGGCATCCGTGCCTCGCATCGGGCCTGGCCGTCACGGCGGTTCCGGCGAGTGGTCCGGATGGTTCGTCACCCGGCCAGTCGATAACTCAGACCATGGAAGTTCTTCGGGAAGTTGTGCAGGTCGCTGGTAGGGGAGTGGTAGATGCTGCCCCTGCAGTCGGTCTCCGAGAAGACCTCGATGGGACCAGCCAGATTGGCGATGAGCCGTGTAGCGAAGGGCAGGTTGGTGCATTCGGTGGTGGGGTGGGAGTCGAGGACGTAGCGGCCGCCGTAGTCTCCCTCGTAGAAGACAACCTGCCCGGGAAGGTGCTCGTCTGCCGCTGCCGGCCCGGCGCCTGCACCCAGCAGCATGACCGTGGCTATTGCACCGGTTACGGTGGCCAGACGCATGCCCGCGATCCTTCGCATGGAAGTAACCCTTCTCGGCGTGCACGAAGTTGAATTCTTTACTATCTCAAAATCCCGCACGTGTGACGGGTTGTCAACGATGCATACCTGCCATCCGAGCACGCTTTGGGGCGGAGGCCATTGCGTGACGAGTCGCCTTATTCCCGGAAACGGACACTTGCCCCACAGGCCGACCGTGCCCTGCACGCAGTGGTACGGGTAGGCGTCAGCCGGCGTTCTCCCGTACGCCGCTGTCGACGGGTCGCCCAGCTCTTCGAGGGCCACCACGTCGGCGCCGGACGCGGCCAGGGCGCGGGTCGTGCGCACCGGCCGCGGATCGCTTCCGCTGACGTTGTGCGTGACCACGGCCCAGGTTGCGTCGTCCTCCCGAGGGGGCCGGGTGCGCGGCGTTCACGCACCTCGACCACCTCCCGCGGACGGGACTCCGCGCGGCTCCGGCCACCGGCCGGGCACCGTTCGGCCGGGCATCCGTTCGGTGCCGGCCGTTCGGCGTCAGCCGTGCGACGTCTGGATTCACAAGGTCGATGCATAATGCGCTGTCATATGTCAGCCCTTGGAAGTGAGTTCGTGTGAGACATCGTTGTCAGGTCATGCTTCGCCTGGTCCTCCTGAGACCCCGGCAGGTCCGGTCCGCCCTGCGCCTCATAGCCGTCGGGTTGGCCGGTGCGCTGGTCGTGTGCGGGCTGACCGTGCCCGCACACGCCGGTCCGGGCGCCATCGCGGAAGCGTCGTCGTCGTGCGGTCTGCCCGGGTCCCTGGCCGCGTCAGGAGGCGCCCGGGCCGTCCAGACCGGTGCCTTCTCGCCGGCGGCCCCGCCGCTGGAAGCCGACTGCGGCGACGCCGCCAGCACCCGGTTCACCGCGTTGCAGGCCGCCGCTGACGACGTCGTGATCAGCATGCGCGTCGACGACCTTGACCCGCGGCATGCCCAGGAGTTCATCGACGAGGAGGTCGAGCAGTACGCCACCCTGGGCGACTTCGTCCGGGCCAGCCTGGACGAGCACGCCGAGTACCTGCCGGAGACCCCGGGCGAGTGGATCGACTTCGACGGTCGCCTCCAGGTCGATGCCGATGTGCTCCACCTGGTCGTTCCCGGACCCGAGACCGCGGTGGAATGGGCGTGGTGGTACTCGCTGTTCGCCGGTGCGGTGTACGTCCTCACGGGGATCGCCGTCACCGCGCTGTGTCTCGCCGCCGCCACGGTCGTCGCCCCGCCGTTCCTGCCCGTGTGCGTCCCGCTGTCCAGCTTCATCGCAGGCTTCGTCTCCAGTCTGGTCAACAGCAGGCTCAACAACGGGCAACTGGACCTCCGGGCGCTGAACGACGCGTTCTGGACGGGAGCGGCCAACACGGCGCTCACCGTCGTGGGCGAGGTGCTGGCGTACAAGTACGCGCAGACAATGACGGAGCCCCTTCTGAAGAAGGTGGGCGAAGCCCTCGTCAGGGCCGGGGACTCCGCCCTGAAGTGGGCGGGTGAGAGGGGTGCCGCGTCGGTGCGTTTCGCCCGCGAGGTCCTCGACAACTTCCGCGCCACCGCCGGGGAGATACTTCTGGAATGGGCACGCAGGCGCGGCCTCGAAGTCGTCACCTCCGGCCTGCGCGTCATGCCGTTGGGTGACTCGATCACCGCCGGTGTGGGGAGCACGGATGATGCCGGGTACCGCAACGATCTGTGGTACAGGCTGGACGGTGCTGCCAGGAGTCTGGATTTCGTCGGGTCGCGGCGTGAGGGTGAGATGAGCGACGGGCACAACGAGGGCCACCGGGGCCGGCGCATCGACGAGGTCGCGCGGATCGCGGAGTGCTCCGTGCCGGCGTGGCGGCCCAACGTGGTGACGCTCCACGTCGGGACGAACGACGTCAACCAGGACTACGACCTGGACGGGGCGCCGGAGCGGATCGGGGGTCTGGTCGATCAGATCCTGGAGGACTCGCCGGGTGCGGTGGTGCTGGTGGCGACTTTGGTGCCGGCTACGAAGGCGGGTATGCAGCCGGAGATCGACAGGATCAACGCCCGGCTGCCCGGTATCGTCCAGGAGCGGGCCGAGGCGGGCGAGCGGGTGCGGTTGGTGAGCATGGCGGCTCTGACGACGGCTGACCTCTTCAACGCCGCGCACCCGAACGACGCCGGCTACGCGAAGATGGCGGATGCCTGGTATGACGGCATCATGGCTGCCGCGGCCGACGGGTGGATCGAGGACACCAGGCCCGGCAGTGGTCAGGAGTGCGGCGGTGGTGAGGACGGGTCGCAGGCCGGGCCGGGCTGGCACGCTCTGGGTGTGATCGCTCCGGGGATGAGCGCGCCTTCCGGGCGTACGGATCTGGTCGACCTGAACGCCGATGACCGTGCCGACTACGTGCGCGTCGCCGCCGACGGCTCCGTCCGTGCCGCGCTCAACACCCAGGGCGAGCCCGGGAAGCCGCAGTGGCAGGACCAGGGGGTCATCATCGCCGCTCCTCCGGGGGAGACGGACGCGGGCGCCAGGGTCCGCTTCGCCGACATCGACGGCAACGGCACCGACGACTACCTCCTGGTGGACGACGATTCCTCGGTCCGCGCCTGGTACACCAGCGCCTCCAGCTTCAAGCTCCAGTACGCGGGTGTCATCGCTCCCGGTGTCAGCGGGGCGGCCGGCGCCAGTATCCGGTTCGCCGACGTCGACGGTGACGGGCGGGACGACTACCTGCGTGTCGGGGAGGACGGTTTCGTCCACGCCTACGTCAACACTCCCAAGGATCCCGGTGGCAACGCCATCGGGTGGGTCGAGCACCGCAACTGGGCTCCCGGCGTCGCCTACGGTTCCCGCGGCAAGCTCCGCCTCGCCGATGTCAACGGCGACGGGCGGGACGACTACCTCATGGTCGGCAACACCGGTGCCGTCCACGCCTACCTCAACGACGGCCTCGGCAACGGCTTCACCGAACACCGCTTCTTCGTCAACGAGACCGGCTACCCCGGTGAGAGGGCCACGTTCCGCGACATCAGCGGTGACGGCAAGGCCGACTACGTCGTCGTCTACCACGGCGGATCGGTCCGCGCCTGGCTCAACCGCGGCGGCAACCTGAACGACGGCAGCACCGGCAACCCCGGCGACCCCGGCAGCGGCGGCGGTGACGGAAACGGAGCCCCCGGCGACCCCGGCAGCGGCGGCGGTGACGGAGGCGGAGCACCCGGCGACCCCGGCGACGGCGGAGCCCCCGGCGCGACGAGGGTCGTGGTGAGGGGCCTGTCCGCGTAACGCCGGAGGAGCAGCGGACGGTTCGCCGACGGACGGCCGTTCCCGCTCCGTCCGACCTCGCCGGCCGGTCCGCAGCACCGCGGACCGGCCGGCGAGACGGCGGCGGCGCCGTGGGAGCTTCTCCCCGGCGCCGCAGGTGCGGTGCCCAGGGGCCCGGTCAGCCAGAAGCGAAGGCCGCGCCGACGGGACGAACCGGGCCCGGTGATCCCTTCCGTGTCGGCCAACCCGTCAGAGCGCCACCACGCCCGCGCCGCCGTGCGGCATTACGAGGACGCCGTCTTCCTGCACGACGGCCGACGCCTGCCCTGCGTCACCCAGTGGGCCACCCTCCTCGACAGCTCCCTGCGCTGACGCCCCGCCCGTCACCCGTGTCGCGGGACGGGGTGGCCGGGTTGCCTCAGCCAGGGCGTGTGCCGCCCCTCGGGCGTCACCGTCATCCCGAAGTCACTCGGGCCGGGACGGCCCGCGCCGGTCCACCAGTGGTAGGCGGCTTCCACCTCCCGCCACAGCCGCCGGGGGCCGTGCTGCCAGACGGTGAACGGGGCGCCCGCCGTGCCGTCGTCGTCGACGGCGGCCCAGGACGTGGCGTCGGTCGTCGCCACCCACAACCGGGACCGCACGCCCGCCACGTCGGGTCCGTGGTGCCAGGCCCACCACACGTCGGGGAGCTGGAGCCCGAGGGAGAAGCCCGCCGCCCAGTCCTCCCCGGCCACCTCCCAGGGCGACAGCGGCGTCGTCGACCCGGCGGGCGTCTGGCCGTCGCGCACCACGTCGCGGAAGACGCGCAGGCTGGTCCGCTGCCCCCGCATGAGCATGAAGGCCGCGTGCGGGTGGAAGCGGCCGGAGGCGCAGCCGTCAGCCCGCGCGGTGAGCCGCAGCAGCCCGTAGCAGAGCCACGGGGACTCCCAGGGGGTGAGGATGACGCCGCCGGGGGCCAGGCCGGTGACCCAGCGGCGGGGTACCCGGCGCACGGAGCACGTGGCCACGATCCGGTCCAGGCCGCTGGCCTCGACCAGACCGCCGTCACCGGTGACGACGTGCGGGTGCACGCCGATGGACGCCAGGCTGGCGCGTGCCCGTGCGGCCAGGTCGGCGTCCACCTCGACGGTGGTGACCAGCGAGCCGCCCAGCCGGTGGGCCAGGAGACCGGCGTTCCAGCCGGTGCCCGTCCCAACCTCCATCACGCGCTCCCCGCCCTCCAGGTCCAGCATCGCCAGCATCCGGAAGACGATGCCGGGAGCCGAAGCGGAGCACGACGGCCACCGGTCACCTCCGGGGCCGGGATCGTCGCCGTCGTTGACCTGCGTCACCACCGGAGCGTCGTCGTACGCGGCACGGAGCCACACGCCGGGTGTCTCGCGGCGATCGCAGGGCGTCAGGCCGTCGCCGAGCCACACCACGTCGGGAAGGAAGGCGTGGCGGGGCACACCGTGGAAAGCCGCCTGCCATTCGGCCGCCAACGGCTGCGGGAGGGTGGTGTTCAGCCTGCTGAGCAGACCGCGCGCGGCGGCCCGCTCGGTTGCGCCCCTACTGCTGGTCATCCGCGGGTGCCCCCTTCCCCTTGTGCTTGGGTTCGCCCTGGGGGCCCTTGGTGTCGGACGACGGCTTGGCGGTACCCGGGTCCTTGCCTCCCGCGTGCTTGCCGTCGCCTCCGCTTCCGCCCTTGCCGGTTCCCCAGCCCATGTCCGTCTCCTCTCGTCTGATGTGTCGTTGCTGCTGTCGCGTGACGCCGTCCGGCCGGACGTGCGCCTCAACGCGGGTGCGACCCTGACCCTGCGGTCGCCATGGGTGTGATCCTGATGCGGCGCCCCGACCGTGATCCCCGCCCCCCGGCGGGCACTGGGGAGCGGACGCCCTACGGTGCCGCCCGGCCGCACACCGGCACCGGGCGCAGGGCCAGCTCGAAGGCGCAGTCCGGGCCGACGTGGCTGAGGAAGAACGGCTCGCCCCGTTCCAGCCGACGCCGGGTCTCCTCTCCGGCGGCGTCCCCGCTCCAGGCCCGGAAGACCTCGGCCTCACCGTCGCCGCCGAGCACGTCCGCGATGCACAGGGCCCGTTCCCGCGCCCAGCTCTGCACGTCCCCGGCCGCGAGGCCGAAGGCGTCACCGAGGTGGTACATCCGCGCCTCCGGCTCGCTCTGGTACGCGACGAACTCCGCCCGGTACGCCCGGAGGACGGGTACGCCGACGGACGCGGTCACCTGAACCTCCCGGGGCCCAGCGGGTAACGGAACCAGACGGCTTTGCCACCCCCGGTGCGGGTGTGGCCGAACTCCGCGACCATCTCCCGCAGCAGCCACAGCCCGCGCCCGCGCTCGGCGTTCCAGTCCGGCTCGGTGACGACCGGCGGCTGCGGCGAACGGTCCAGGACACGCACGTACAGGTCGCGGCCGCGCCGCTCGACCTCCACCCGGCACCGGGAGTCGGGCACGTGCCGCACCACGTTGCTCAGCAGCTCCGACACCCCGAGCCGGGCCACCCCCACGGCCTCCGCGTCCCCGCCCAGCGCCCGCACGGCCCCGGCCACCTCCCCGCGCCACCGAGCGATGTCCCGCGCCGAGACGGCCGCCTCCCAGACGTAACTGCCCGGCGGCCGACCCGGGCGCGCGGCGGCCCGGCGCAGCGACGTCACGCGCGACCCGCCCCCGGTCACCGGACGCCCCGCCGTCCGCCGCCCGCGAGCGGCGTCCGCGCACCCGGGCACTCCGCCGCGTGGCGGCGCAGCAGCACCCGGCAGTCCGTCGCCCGCGAGTGGTCCCCCAGCACCCTCGCCTCCTCCTCCGCACGCCGCAGACGCATGCAATCCGCACAGTCGTTCATGCCGCTCTCTTCCATCGGCTCGGCGGTTCCGCACCGCGACAGCGTTCGTCACAGTGCCTCGATCAATGGAACGAGCGCTTATGAGGGAAGGTGAGGCAATAAGCGTGCTGAGTGCGGTACGGCGAACCGGAAATTTTCCGAAGTAGGACTTCAGCAACAGTGCGTCACAGATTTACGTTGGTCCTCGTGCAGGAAAACGAGACCCTCAAGCGGCGTATGGCCGAAGCGGGCTTCACGCAGGCGGAACTGGCTGAGGCGGTCAACGCCGACCTCCGCTCCGCAGGGTACGAAGGCACAGTCAGCGACCGCACCGTGCGCAACTGGCTGACCGGAAAATCCCGCTGGCCGCATCAGCGGCAGCGGGCGGCGCTGGAGGCACTATTCGACTGCCCGGTCACGGACCTGGGCTTCGTACCCCGACGACCACCCGCCGAGCGCGTCTTGGCGGTACCGGAGGACGCCGTGCTACGCCGTCGATTTCTCAGTGCTTCCACGAGCGCCGCGCTCACCGCGGTGGGCGCCCCCACTCCGCCCGCCGCCGCGCGGAACCGCGTCGGCATGAGCGACGTGGAGCGCCTGTACAGCAAGTTCGCGGCCATCATCGCCAACGATCATCGCTATGGGGGAAAGGTCACGATCGAGGCCCAGGCCGCCGCGCTCGCTGGTGAGGCCCTTGCGGTGCAGTCACGGGGCCGCGCAGGCCAGCGCGTACGAGGCGCGCTGTACGGGTGTGCCGCCTCCTTCACGTCCAGCGCGATGTGGGCAGCCATCGACGGCCTCCGCTTCGACGCCGCCCAGCGCCACTTCCACCGCGCGGCGAGCCTGGCGGCCATGTCCGGTGACTCCACCATTCAGTTCCGTATCTGGTCACATGCCGGGAGCCTCTACCGCCACATGGCCCGCCCTGCCGACGCGCTGGCCGCCAACGACGTCGCGCGGCACCTTCCGATCGCCCGCCGAGACCCGATGTTCGCCTCACTCGGCCACGCCCGGCAGGCGGCGATTCATGGTCTCACCGGCGATGTCCGTGCCGTACGTCAAGCGCTTGCCCACGCGGACCGGGCGTTTGAGCGGGCATCGGCCACCGAGCCTCGCCCCGTGTGGATGGCGGCGGTGTGCAACCGTGCCGAGATCGAGGAGCTGGCGTTGTCCGCCCACCTCGGTCTCGGGAAGTACGAGGAGGCAGAGGCGCATGCGCACCGGAGCCTCGCGCTGCTGCGCCCGAGCATGCAGCGCGACCGTACGGTCGTGACGGCACGTCTTGCGCTGGCGCTACTGGGCCAGCGCGAACTGGACGCGGCGATCGACACTGCCCGCTCCGTTCCTGCGGAGTCCATGAGGGAACTACCGCGTGTCAGTGATCTCATGCGGCAGTTCGGAACCACCCTCCACACGCTGGCACCGTCGAGCACGTACGCAGTCGTGTGGGACGAGCACGTACGAGACTGTCGAAGGAGCCCTCGGTGAGTAAGAACATTTCCTTAACCCGTACGAGCGACATCGACGCAGTGTGGAGCACCCTCGTCGAAATCTACGCAAAGGTGTGGGGGGAGCGGCTTCATGAGCCCCACTACTCAGTCGAACGCTATGGGGAGCGCCTTGCCCGTCATGCGTCTGAGCCCGGATGGGAAGCCCTCATCGGCTACGACGGAGCAGAGGCGATCGGGTATGCCTACGGCAATACGATCCAGCACGACGACCGTTGGTGGTCGCGTACTACTCCTGCACCCCTCCCTGCGCACGTCCGTGTGCTCACCTTTGCGTTCAAGGAAGGCATGCTGCGCGCGCGATGGCGCGCACTTGGCCTCGCACAGCGAGGACACGACGAGTTGCTGACTGCTCGCCGGGAGACGCAGTCGGTCCTCCTCGTCAATCCTCGGTCCGGAGGCGGCAAAGTGAAGGCACTGTACGAGTCCTGGGGGTATCAGGAGATCGGTACGCAGCAGCCGACGGCAGACGGCCCAGTTCTCTCCGCCATGATCCGTTCGATTCTCGCGTGAATCACTGATTCGCCGAAAAGTGCACCGACTACTATGCCCCGCACCGCGATGGCGCCTGGCCTACTGGCCGGAGGGAGGAGAGTGACGTGTCCGGACCTGAAGAGGCCGCTGCCGACAAGCGCCCACTCCACGAGCGGATCGCTGCGGACCTGCGGGGCGAGATCATGGACGGCGACCTCGCACCGGGTACGAACCTGCCGTCGACGCAGCGACTCAGGGAGCGTTTCGACGTCTCGAACGCCACGATCCAGAAGGCGATCGGACTCCTCGAGGATGAACGTCTCGCCATCGGACACCCGGGAGCGGCGGTGACGGTGCGGGCGCACCGGCAGGAGACCGTGCGGCCCGCCGACACCGGAGCACCGGTCGCTGCCGGTGAGCCGTACCGGTGGCTGAGCGTCGCCCAGCGGCAGGGCAAGCGCGGCAGCATCACGCTGCT
Source organism: Streptomyces solitudinis (assembly GCF_036323765.1). NCBI lineage: Bacteria > Bacillati > Actinomycetota > Actinomycetes > Kitasatosporales > Streptomycetaceae > Streptomyces > Streptomyces solitudinis. The sequence continues at coordinate 321,112 of NZ_JAZDCW010000005.1, read as the reverse complement.
GGACGTGGCCGAGGTGCGTCCTCCGAGCGAGGTGGCCGAGGCGCTGGAGCTTCCCGCCTCGGGAACGGCAGTCCTGCGCCGCCAGTTGCTCCGGCACGACGGTGAACCGGTGGAACTGGCCGCGTGCTACTACCCGTCGGACCTCGCGGCCGGTACGCCCCTCACCGAGCCGCGCCGCATCCGTGGGGGTACTCCCACGCTTCTCGCCGAACTGGGCCACCCGCCGCAGCGCACGGTGGACCGGGTCTCCGCCCGGGTGCCGACCCAGGCTGAGTACGAGGCGCTGCGGCTGCCCGGCGACCTGCCCGTCCTGCGCACGTTCCGGGTGGTGTACGGCGGAACCGGCGACCGGCTCCGTCCCATCGAGGCCACCGTCATGACCAAGGCCGGACACCTCTACGAGCTCCAGTACGAGTTCTGAGCGGCCTCGGCTGACGTGGGAGGCCGGGGGAAGTGCCTCTGCGGGGTGAGCCGCCTCGTGTGCCCCGTCCCCGTACCGTGGGCGCGGTAGTCCGCGTAGGTGCCCGCAGGGAGAGGAACGCGTATGAGCGGCGAGTCGTACACCGTCGAGGCGCTGGCACACGTCGTCGGCGGGCGCAGGGAGCCGACCGACGACTACTGGGGCGGTACGCGCGCCATCATCCGTATCGACGATCCGCGGTACACCCCCGACGCCACCAAGGGGCTGGCCGAGTTCTCCCACCTGGAGGTGGTCTTCCGCTTCCACCTCACCGACCCCACCGACCTCCATCTGGGGGCGCGGCGGCCGCGCGACAATCCCGCGTGGCCGCAGGTCGGGACGTTCGGGCACCGCAACATGCGCCGCGTGAACTGGCTCGGCGTCTCACGCTGCCGTCTCATCGAGGTGGACGGGCTCGACCTGCACGTCGAGGACCTCGACGCGGTGGACGGCACACCGGTGCTGGACATCAAGCCGTGGTTCGCCGAGATGGGGCCGCGCGGCCCGCTGCACCAGCCGGACTGGCCCACCGAAATGCTCACCGACTACTACGCCCCGCACCACGACGGCGAACGGCCCCTGCCGACGTGACCCCGCCGAAGGAGGAACCGATGTCGCGTCCGTACGTGCTGCTGAGTGTGGCCACGTCCGTGGACGGGTTCATCGACGACGCCGGGGCGCAGCGGCTGCTGCTCAGCAACGCGGCTGACTTCGACCGCGTGGACCAGGTACGCGCCGATTACGACGCCATCATGATCGGTGCGGGCACGATGCGTGCCGACAATCCCCGGCTGCTGGTCAACAGCGAGGAGCGGCGAGCAGCCCGGGTGGCCGAGGGCCGACCCGCGTATCCGGTGAAGGTCACGGTCACGGCGACCGGAAACCTGGACTCCGGCCTGAACTTCTGGCACCACGGTGGCGACAAGCTCGTCTACACGACGGAGGACCGTGCCTCTGCGCTGAAGGAACGGCTGGCCGGTCTCGCCGAAGTCGTGTCCACCGGGCCGGAGATCGATTTCGGCGCCCTGCTCGACGACCTCGGCCGACGGGGTGTCCGCAGGCTGATGGTGGAGGGTGGCGGCCAGGTGCACACCGCCTTCCTCTCCCAGGGCCTGGCCGACGAACTGCACATGGCCGTGGCCCCGTTGCTGGTGGGCCAGAGCGATGCGCCCCGCTTCCTGCACCCGGCCGTGTATCCCGGCGGTCCGACGCGTCGGATGCGGCTGGCGGAGGCCCGCACGGTGGGAGACGTCGTCCTGCTGCGATATCTGCCGAAGGAGGAGAGCCCGGATGAACGCTGACGAGAGCTGGATGCGGCGGGCGATCGAGCTGGCCCACCGCTGCCCGCGCTCGGACACGGCCTACGCCGTGGGAGCGGTGATCGTGAGTGAGGGCGGTGACGTCCTGGCCGAAGGGTTCTCGAGGGAGAGCGACGAGCACGTCCACGCCGAGGAGGCCGCCCTGTCGAAGCTCGGCGCGGACGACTCCCGCCTCCGCACCGCGACCCTGTACAGCACCCTGGAGCCGTGCAGCGAACGCAAGTCCCGTCCACGCCCCTGCGCCCGCCTCATCCTCGCGGCCGGAATTCCGCGTGTGGTGATTGCCTGGCGTGAGCCGAGCCACTTCGTCGCGGATTGCGTGGGAGTCGAAATGCTGGAGGACGCGGGCGTGACCGTGACCGAGCTGCCGGAGCTGGCCGACGCCGCTCGCGCCCCCAACCGCCACCTCACCGAGCCGGTGGAACAGGACCCCGCGAGCCGCAGGCGTCAGGGCTGAGGGCGGTTATGTGCCCGCCCTGAGTCCTTGAGCGCTGCGACGGTGTGGCGTTGCTCGGTTACGCCCACCGGCGGAACACGCTGGGCCCGAGCGTGCCGCCGGAGGCGGCCTGGACCGGTTTTCCGAGCGCCGCGGGGTTCCCGGCCTTCTGGGAGGCCGGGAACCCCGCGGTCTTGTGCCGCCTACCGCTGCTGTCAGGCAGCGGTGTCGGCGTCCCTGCGGCGACGCACGACGAACATGGCGCCGGCGCCGAGGGCGACAGCGGCCGCGCCCGCGAGCCCGAACGCCGGCAGGTTCGTGTCCGAACCGGTCTCCGCCAGGTGGCCGGACTGCTCCGGGTCCGCGTCGGGCTTGACGTCCGTCGGCTCCGTCGCCTCCGTCGGCTTGACGGGCTTCGGTTCCTCACCCTGCGGCGTGGAGTCGTTGCCGTTCGGATTCCCGCCAGCCGGGATGACGTTGAACAGGTAGCGGTCGCTCACCTTCTCCGCGCAGGTGTTCCCGCCCGCCACGTGGAAGGCGTAGTTCAGGGCGACGCCCAGCGAGGAGGGGGCACGGTCCACCCGGATGCGCATCTGGAGGCTGGCCGTCTCGTCGGCGGCCAGCGAACTCCAGCCGGTGAGGCCGGAGTCGTCGCTCCCGTCCTTCTTGCCGACTTCCGCCCAGGTGCCGTCGGGGTTGGCCTGTATCCGGACGTACCGGGTGGCGTCCGGGAGGCTCTCGTTGAAGGCTTCCTTCCAGACGTGCGCGGAGGTGAGCTCCCGCGGCTCGTCGGTGTGGTTGGTGACCGTCAAGGAGAAGGTCTCCCAGCCGCCGTCGGAGTAGATCTGCTCGGGCACGCCGTTGACGGTGGCGGTGACGCCGTCACCGTCCTCGACGGCCTCGCACTGCTCGACCGGCTCCTTGACGACCGGCTTCTCCTCGCTGACCGGCTCCTCTTCCCCGGCCGGAGACTCCTCAGCCGGAGACTCCTCAGCCGGGGGCTCCGCGGCGGGCTGCTCCCCGGTGGCGGTCTCCTCGTCCGCACCCGGGTCGCCCTCGGACTGGGCGGTGGACTGGTCCGTGCCGGACGTCCCGGTGGCGTACGCGGCGGGGGCCGCGAGCAGCGCGAGAGGGGCGATGACGGCGGTGGCGGCGGCGGACGCGACTGCACGACGCATACGAATGGGTGGCCTCCTCATGGTCATGGCAAAAGAGAGCCAAGGGTAGGACATCGCGTTACCGGACGTCATCGTTGAAACGCTCGGCGGCCGGGAGCCGGGAGCCGCCCCGGCCCGGCGGGCGGGGCCGGGGCGTCCAGGGGTCAGTGGGCGATCTCGGCGTAGCCCTCGATCTCGCGGGGGCTGCGGAGGCCGGGGCCGGTGTAGCGGGCCGAGGGCCGCACGAGGCGGCCGGTGCGCTTCTGCTCCAGGATGTGCGCCGACCACCCGGCCGTGCGGGCGCAGGTGAACATCGAGGTGAACATGTGCGCGGGCACCTCGGCGAAGTCGAGCATGATCGCCGCCCAGAACTCCACGTTGGTGGCCAGGACGCGGTCCGGGCGGCGGGCCTGGAGCTCCTCCAGCGCCGCCTTCTCCAGCGCCGCGGCGACCTCGAAGCGCGGTGCGCCCAGTTCCTTCGCGGTGCGGCGCAGCACCCGGGCGCGCGGGTCCTCGGCGCGGTAGACGCGGTGGCCGAAACCCATCAGCCGCTCGCCCTTGTCGAGCTGCCGCTTCACGTACGCCGTGGCGTCGCCGGTGCGCTCGATCTCCTCGATCATGCCCAGCACCCGGGAGGGCGCGCCGCCGTGCAGCGGGCCGGACATGGCGCCCACCGCGCCGGACAGCGCGGCGGCGACGTCGGCGCCGGTGGAGGCGATCACGCGGGCGGTGAACGTGGAGGCGTTCATGCCGTGCTCGGCGGCCGACGTCCAGTAGGCGTCCACGGCGGCGACGTGCTTGGGGTCGGGCTCACCGCGCCAGCGCCGCATGAAGCGCTCCACGATGGTGTCGGCCTTGTCGATCTCGCGCTGCGGGACCATCGGCAGGCCCTGCCCGCGCGCCGACTGGGCGACGTAGGACAGGGCCATGACGGCCGCCCGTGCCAGGTCGTCGCGGGCCTGGGCGGCGTCGATGTCCAGGAGCGGCTTCAGGCCCCACACGGGTGCGAGCATCGCCAGCGCGGACTGCACGTCCACCCGGATGTCGCCGGAGTGGACGGGGATCGGAAAGGGCTCGGCCGGCGGCAGTCCGGGTTTGAAGCCGCCGTCCACCAGCAGGCCCCACACGTTGCCGAAGGAGACGTGACCCACCAGGTCCTCGATGTCGACCCCGCGGTAGCGGAGCGCGCCGCCCTCCTTGTCGGGTTCGGCGATCTCCGTCTCGAACGCGACGACTCCTTCGAGGCCGGGAACGAAGTCGGACATCAGGCGGCTCCTCGTGACGGGGTCGGAGCGGTTCCGCCGCCTGGGTGTTCCTGGGCTGGCGGTCCGCTGCCGTGATCCGGGATGGGCCCGGTCGGGACGGGGGGTCGGCCGACCCGGGCGCGGTCGAACACGATAGCTCCGGGGGGCCGGGTCCACACCTTCCGGAACAGCGTTTTCTGCTGGTTCGTCACTGCGGTGAGCGCGTGATAAGCGGCACATGCGGCGATCGGCGGCGCCGAGGTGTACGGCTGGGAAAGAGCGGGCAGACTCGCCCGGCACCGGGGGCCGATGCTGCAAGATGATCCTGTGCCTCATCCCGACCGTGCCCACGACCCCGCGGACGCCGCCTCCGCCCACGATCCGGCGGCCCCGGCCGATGCGGCGCTCGACCCCGCCGTCCGGGCCGCCCACGCGGCGCAGGCCGCGGCGGACACGGCCGAGGCCGCGGCGGACCGGGCCCGCCGGGCGCTGGACCCGGCGGCGATGCGGGCCCACTACCGGCACCGGGGCCTGCTGGAGACGGACGTCGCCGAGGAGCCGTTCGAGCAGTTCAGCCGCTGGTTCCACGAGGCGCGGGAGGCCGGGCTGCACGAGCCGAACGCGATGGTGCTGGCGACGGCCGACGCGCGGGGGCGTCCCAGCACCCGCACGGTGCTGCTCAAGGGCTACGACCGGGCGGGCCTCGTGTTCTTCACGAACCACGGTTCGCGCAAGGGCCGGGAGATCGCGGAGAACCCGCACGTCTCCCTGCTGTTCCCCTGGCACGGCGTCGCCCGGCAGGTGATCATGGCGGGCCGGGCCGAGCAGATCGGGCGGGCGGAGACGGCTGCGTACTTCCGCACCCGGCCGCACGGTTCGCAGCTCGGCGCGTGGGCCAGCGAGCAGTCCTCGGTGGTGGCCTCCCGGGAGGAGCTGGACCGGCTCTACGCGGAGCTGGCGGCGCGCTACCCGGAGGGCTCGGACATCCCCGCGCCGCCGCGGTGGGGCGGGTACCGGGTCGTGCCCGAGACGGTGGAGTTCTGGCAGGGCCGTGAGAACCGGCTCCACGACCGGCTGCGGTACGACCGCGCGTCCGCTGACGGCCCGGCCGCCGACGGCGCGCCCGCCGCCTGGACCCTCACCCGTCTCAGCCCCTGACGGCGCGCCGGGCCGGAAGCCGGGCACGGCGTGGCGCGCGGCCGGCGGACGCAGGTGAGGGGGCGCGGGCGGGGCGCGCGGACGGGGGTGCGCGGGGGAAGAGCGCGCGGACGGAGGGGGCGCGGACACGCAGACGGCCCGCGGGTCGCTCCGCGACCGCTCGCGCGGTCGGGGCCGGTCGGACGTACCGGCAACCCGCGGGCCGGGTGACTGCGTGGTAATACGCCGGCGAGGCCGGCTGTGCGCTTGAGCGCGACGGCAGGCCCTTAGGCCGCAGTCACCTCACGCGTCCGGTGGTCAATCATTTACCGGATCACCTCCTCTCTCGTGTGCCCGCACGCTAACTCCGGCACCCGGCGGCGGGCAACCGAATTGCAGGGCCGCAACGATTTCGCCGAAACAGCTGTGTGCCGGGTCACGTTCACGTTGAATGAGCGTGCGTGCAACCTGCATGTAGGCCGCTTCGGCGCAGCAGCGAGCAACCGCCACAAGCGGCAGCGTGACCCCGGGGGTGCCCAGATGCCTGCTCAGCCCGATACCCACTACGAGCCCGCGTCGGAACCGGCCACGGGCGGGACGCGCCGCTCCCCGGTGCCCGGCGGGGACGAGTCGCTGCTGGCCGCCCTGCTGGACGGCATGGACGCCGCGCTGTGCGCCTTCGACGCCGAAGGCGTCGTCACGCACTGGAACCGGGAGGCCGAGCGCATGCTCGGCTGGAGTCCGGAGGAGGCCGTGGGGCGGCGCGGGCTCACGGACTGGGCGGTGCGCAGTGCCGACGCCCCCGACGTGGAGTCGCGGCTGCTCGCCGCGATGACGGAGCCGGGCCGTCAGGTGCACGAGATCCCGCTGCTGACCAAGGACGGCGGCCGGGTGCTGGTGCGCACCCAGTCCTGCGGGGTGCGGGACGCGGACGGGCGTCCGGCCGGGGTGTACTGCGCGTTCAGCGAGGTGCACGCCCAGATCGACCTGGAGCGTTCGATCGCGCTGAGCGAGGCGATGTTCGACGACGCGTCCTGGGGCGTCGTCCTCATCGACGCCGACCTGCGCCCCGCCGTCGTCAACGCGCACGCCGCCCGGACGTTCGGCATGCGCCGTTCCGCGCTGCTCGGCCGCCCGCTCGGCGACCTGCTCGGCAACGGCCTGGAGGAGCTGGAGGGTGCGCTCGGGCACGTCCTGGCGGAGGGCACGCCGCCCGCCCCGGCCGACCTGTGGCTGACGCTGCGCCCGCACGGCGACGGGCCGGTGGAGACGCCGCTGCGGCGGTGCTGGCGCAGCGGTTTCCTGCGGCTGTCCTCGCCGCTGGCCGAGGAGCCGGTGCCGCTGGGGGTTGCGTGGCTGTTCCAGGACGTCACCGACGCGAAGCTGGCGGAGCAGCAGGCGGCGCGGCTGCGGTTCCGGGACAGCCAGCTGCACCGCGCGGCGCGGGCGGCGGCCGAGTGCGAGGACCCGATGGAGGCGGCGACCATCCACCTGGAGTTCGCCCTCGCCGGGTACGCGGACCACGCGCTGCTCGACCTGACGTCCGGGACCCGGCTGGTGCGGGCGGCGCACGCCCCCGGGGGCACGCCGGAGAACTGGCACCCGGACGCGGGAAGCGGCCTGCCCGTGCCGTATCCGGCCAATCATCCGGCGCTCCAGGCGTACGAGCACGGCGGCCCGGTCCGCACCGGGGCGGGCGGCAGCGCGTCGCCGGAGTGGGCGGCGGCCCGGCTCTGGCCGGAGGGCACGGCGTACGGCCTGAGCACGGTGCTGCGCAGCCGGGGCCGCACGCTGGGCGTGGCGACGTTCCTGCGCGGTCCGGCGCGGCGCGCCTTCGACCGCGCGGACACCGGGTACGCGCAGGACATCGCGGTGCGGGTGGCCGCCGCCGTGGATCTGGCGCAGGCGGCGGCTCAGCGGCGGTAGAAGATCCGGTCCGCGTACTCGGACATGACGCGGTCGTTCCACTCGTGGCCGCCGTCCACGTTGCCCGAGCGCAGCAGCGGCGGGGTGATGCCGCGTGCGGCCAGCTCCCCGGCAGCGGTGGCGACGACGGCCTGGATCAGCGCGCCGGCGACCACGTTGGACGCGGGGGCGAACGGCGCGGGGACGCCGGGCACGCTGAGGGTGGCGTCGCCGACGGGGATGCGGCTGTCCAGGACGACGTCGCAGTGGTCCTTGAGGAAGGTGCCGGACGTGTGCCGGGAACGGGTGGCCCCGGCGTAGGCGACCGAGGTGAGGCCGATGACGCGCAGCCCGAGCGCGCGGGCGTTCACCGCCATCTCCACCGGCAGCGGGTTGCGTCCGGAGAGCGAGACGACGATCAGGGTGTCCCCGGACCGGGCGGGGGAGGTGTCCAGGGCCGCGGCCGCGAGGCCGCTGACGCGTTCGAGGGCGCTGCCGAGCGTGGCGGGCTGGACGTCCACGCCGACGACGCCCGGCACCGCGAGCAGGTTGACGACGGCGAGGCCGCCCGCCCGGTAGACGACGTCCTGGGCGACGAGCGAGGAGTGGCCCGCACCGAAGGCGAACAGCCGTCCGCCGTCGGCCACGGTGTCGGCCAGCAGAGCGCCGGCCGCCGCGACGGACTCCGCTTCCTCGTCCCTGACCTGCTCCAGCAGTCTGATCGCGCTGTCGAAGAACTGTCCGGCAAGCTCGCTCGCGCTCATTGGGCACACGGTAGAGGACCGGGACAGGTCCGTACCAGAGTGCGGTGACGTCCCGGACGGCTCCGTGGGGGGCATCCGGGAACGGAAGCCGACGGGATGCGTCAGAATTGGCAGAGGGCCACCGCACAGCTCACGAGGGGCACGAATCCACATGTCAGGACTCATCGACACCACGGAGATGTATCTCCGCACCATCCTGGAGCTGGAGGAAGAAGGCGTCGTGCCCATGCGTGCCCGAATCGCCGAGCGCCTGGACCAGAGCGGACCCACGGTCAGCCAGACGGTCGCCCGGATGGAACGGGACGGCCTCCTGACGATCGCGGGCGACCGCCACCTGGAGCTGACGCAGGAGGGCCGCAGGCTGGCCACCCGCGTCATGCGCAAGCACCGGCTGGCCGAGTGCCTGCTCGTGGACGTGATCGGCCTGGAGTGGGAGCAGGTCCACGCGGAGGCGTGCCGCTGGGAGCACGTCATGAGCGAGGCCGTGGAGCGGCGGGTGCTGGAGCTGCTGCGCCACCCGACGGAGTCCCCGTACGGGAACCCGATCCCGGGCCTGGAGGAGCTGGGCGAGACGGGCGACGGTGAGCCGTTCCTGGCCGAAGCCATGGTGAGCCTCGCCGACCTGGCTCCGGGGCCGGACGGCAAGACGGTCGTGGTGCGCCGTATCGGCGAGCCGATCCAGACGGACGCGCAGCTCATGTACACCCTGCGCCGGGCCGGGGTGCAGCCGGGCTCGGTGGTGACGGCCACCGTCGGCGCCGCCGGCGGCGTGCACGTGGGCAGCGGGGGCGAGGCGGCGGAGCTGCGGCCGGACATCGCCGCGCACGTGTTCGTGGCGAAGCGCTGAGGCGCGCGCCGGGCACGCGCCGGGTGCGCTGACCATGCGCTCCCCGCCCCGACCAGGGGCTGGCCGGGGGCCGGGCGGGAGTCCGGCACCCCGGCGGCCGGGCCGCGCGCGAGTTGGCTTGTTCCGTGCGCGGGCGTGAGCCGTCGTGACACGCTGGCGTGGACGCATATGCGTGCGGAGGAGGTGCCGGCCATGGAACGGGAGCACGGTGCGGGCTCCGCTGTGGTGCGGGGCCAGCGGCGGCCTGGTGCCGCCGCTGGCCCCGGGTGCGGCCCGAGTCCCCGAGCGTCCCGGGCCGACCCACCGGGCGCCGGGGTCCTCCCGGCCCTGTCCGGCGCCGTCCTCTCGTTAGTTTCTCCCCCCTCCGGGTCGGCGGCCAATCGTGAGGAGCCGTCACACGATGGAGGGAAGTTGCGCCCAGCCTCCCCGTGTTCGAATGACAGTTCGATATCGTGGGGGACGGACGGCTGCCCGCCGCCGCGCCGCACGGCTCACCGATCGCACGGCCACGAGGAATGGGGGTGCCAGGTCGCATGCTCCGACGCACGGACGTCACCGGTACGGGCGGGGTCCGCCTCGCCGCCTGGGAGTTCGCCGATCCGCCCAAGGGTCCGTCAGGCACCACCGTGCCGGGCCGCACTCCCGCGCCGGAGGACGCGCCGCCGGCCGTCCTGCTGCTGCACGGGCTGATGGGCCGGGCGTCCCACTGGGCCACCACCGCGCGCTGGCTGTCCGCCCGGTACCGCGCGGTCGGGCTCGACCAGCGCGGGCACGGCCGCAGCGGCAAACCGCCCGGCGGGCCGTTCGACCGGGACGCCTACGTCGCCGACGCCGAGGCCGCCGTCGAACAGCTCGGGCTCGCCCCGGTCGCCCTCGTCGGGCACGCCATGGGCGCCCTCACGGCCTGGCAGCTCGCCGCCCGCCGCCCCGACCTCGTCCGGGCGGTCGTCGTCTGCGACATGCGGGCCTCCGCGCTCGGGGAGCAGTCGCAGCGCGAGTGGGAGGAGTGGTACCGGTCCTGGCCACTGCCCTTCGCCACGCAGGCCGACGTGCGCAAGTGGTTCGGCGAGGAGGACCCGACGCTGGAGCGCCCCAGCCGCGCCCGGGGCGACTTCTACGCCGAGGTGATGGCCGAGGGGGAGGACGGCTGGCGGCCGGTGTTCTCCCGCCGCCAGATGCTGACGGCCCGCGAGACGTGGGTCCACGAGGCCCACTGGGACGAGCTGGGCCAGGTCCACTGCCCCACGCTCGTCGTGCGCGGCATCGACGGCGAGCTGGGCCGGGCGGAGGCCATGGAGATGGTGCGGGTGCTGCCGCGCGGCGCCTACGCGGAGGTGGCCGACGCCGGCCACTTCGTCCACTACGACCAGCCCGACGCCTGGCGGCAGGCCGTGGAACCGTTCCTGGACGGCGTGTTCCCGGCCTGACCGGCGAGCGCGGACACCGCATCGGGACGTCGCCGAGCCCGGGACGTCACCGCACCCAGACGTCACCGCCCCCGGGACGTGACGGCCTCCCGCCCGCAGGCGTAGGCGAGGTGCGGCAGCAGCTCCCCGGCGTCCGGCAGCCAGCGGTTCACCTCCGTGGGCCGCCGCACCCACTGCACCGAGCCGCGCACGCCCACCCGGGTCGGCGGCGCGGCCATCCAGCCGCCCTCCCCGAGCGCCGCCAGGTCCAGCGCCCCCGGCGACCAGCCCAGCCCGCGCAGGGCGCCGGACACCCGGACCGAGGTGCCCGGCAGCACGAGGAAGAGCATCCGCCCGTCCGGCGTGCACGTGACGGGCCCCAGCGGCGTGCCCGTCCGCTCCATGCGCGCCAGCGCCAGGCAGCCCGCCACCTCCGGCACGTCGAGGGCGTCGAACGTCCGCCCCGTCGGCAGCAGCACCGAGGCGAACGGCGTCCGTTCCCACAGCCGCCGGGCCCCCGCGGCGCTGCCGGTGGCCAGCGCCGCCCAGTCGCGGGACGCGGGGTGCGCGCCGGGCGCCGGGCACGCGGCGGCGCCGCAGACGCAGCGCGGCACCCCGTCGGCGATCTCCAGCCAGGTGCCGGGCACGACGTCCCAGTGCCGTTCGGCGGCGTAGCGCGCCGCGTGATCGAGCAGGGTGTCCCCACGCGGCGACGGCACCTGGCGGGACGGCTCGCGGGCCGGGCCCGGGGGCGCCGGGGCAGCCGGAGTGACGATCGTTTCTTCCACGCCCCGCACAACTGCGCCGCTCACCAACGGTTACGGCCGTGGGGGAAGGCCGTACGTGGTGCATCGTTCCGGCAGCCCGGCCCTGCCCCGACGGGCCGGACCGGGGCACGCGGCGGTGCCGCCCGGGGCACACGGTCGGCCGGACGGCGCACGGAGGCACCCGCGGGGGCGCGCGCCCGGGTCGGCACCGCGAGGTGGGTAGCCACCCTTCCTGCCAGCCGCAGCCGAGACTGCGGACCCGCCGAACGCTTCCACCCGATCTGCCACCAGCACGAGAGGGGACCCGCATGGCCGCCAGGCCACTCGTAGCGCGTCAGCCGAACGACCGCCTCGCGTCACTCATCCAGGAGGCGGGCTGCTCCAACGCCGGGCTCGCCCGCCGCGTCAACCTGACCGGGGCCGAGCACGGGCTCGACCTGCGGTACGACAAGACGTCCGTGGCCCGCTGGCTGCGCGGCCAGCAGCCCCGGGGCCGGGCGCCCTCGATGATCGCCGAGGCGCTGGGCCGCAAGCTCGGGCGCACGGTCACCGTGGACGAGATCGGCATGGCCGCCGGCCGGAACCCGGGCGCCGGAGTGGGCCTGGAGTACGCGGCGACCGTGCCCGCGGCCGTGGAGCAGGTCTGCGAGCTGTGGCGCGGTGACGTGGGCCGCCGGGAGTTCCTCACCGGCCGGTCGGTCGCCGCCTCCGCGCTCGTCGAGCCCAGCCGGGACTGGCTGATCAGCGTGCCCGACCCGTACGTCGCGCGCAGCACGGGCCCCCGGGTGGGGGCGGGGGACGTCGCGGCGGTCGAGGCCACCCACGCGGCGCTGTCGGAGCTGGACCACCGGTTCGGCAGCGGCCACGTCCGCCCCGTCGTCGTGCACTACCTCAACAGCGTCGTCGCCGGGCTGCTGACCGGCTCCTACCGGGAACCGGTGGGACGGGCCCTGTTCGCCGCAGCCGCGCGCCTCACCGAACTGGCCGGGTACATGGCGGTGGACACCGGGCAGTCCGCGCTGGCCCAGCGCTACTACGTCCAGGCCCTGCGCCTGGCCCAGGCGGGCGGGGACCGGGGCTACGGCGGGTACGTGCTGGCCGCCGGGATGAGCCACCTGGCCGCCGAGCTGGGCAGCCCCCGGGAGATCGCGCAGCTCGCGCGGGCGGCGCAGGAGGGCACCAGAGGCCGGGTCACCCCGCGCACCGAGGCCATGTTCCACGCCGCCGAGGCCCGGGGCCACGCCGTCCTCGGCGACTCCCGGTCCTGCCAGCTCGCCGCCGGGCGGGCCCTCAGCGCGTTCGAGAAGGCCGGGGACGCGACCGACGCGGGCGAGGACCCGCCCTGGATCGCCCACTTCGACGCCGCCTACCTCGCCGACGAACTCGCCCACTGCCACCGCGACCTGGGCCAGCCCGCCCCGGCCCGCCGCCGGGCCGAGGAGGCGATCGCCCAGCACCCCGAGGGCCGCGCCCGGCGCCGGGCGATCGGGCTGCTGCTGCTCGCCGACGCCCAGGCGCAGCAGCGCGACATCGACCAGGCGTGCCACACCGGTGCCAGGGCGCTGGACCTGCTCGGCGGCCTGCGTTCCCGGCGGAGCCAGGAGTACCTGGACGGCTTCCGCGGCCGGCTCGAACCGTTCGCACAGGAGCCCGTCGTGCGCGAGTTCACCGCCCGCGCGGACCTCGCCGTCGCCGCCTGAGGGGCCCGCCGGTCCGTTCCGGGCACCGGCGCCCCGCACGGACCGCGACGCACCAGGAGCACCGGCCGAAGGCGCCGGAACGGGACGCCGGGGCCGCGGCCGGGGGAGGACGTGGTCGGGTGTGCGAGCCAACCGGTAGCGTGAGCGGGCGGCACCCCGTCCGGGCGTGCCGCGCTCAACGCGCCACCCGTACCGGCTGGGTGGGCGTTCTTGGTGCATCAGGTCGTGAGGAGCCCGTCGGTGACAGCGCACAGCGGACAGGGCGACGAGCCGCGCGAGGGCGTCGTCCTGCCGTCGAACGGGGAACGGTGGCCCGGCGGCCGCGAGGAGCAGGGGCAGCCCGCGCCGTCCGGAGGCCAGCCGTGGGGTCAGCCCTGGGGGCCGGACGACGCCGCGCGGCGGTCCGCCGCGCCCGTCCCGCCGCCGCCCGCCCAGCCGCCGTCCCCGGCCCCCGGGCACGGGGCGGCCGACGAGACGCAGCTCCTGCCGCCGCAGGGCGGCGCACCGTACGCCCCGCAGCCGCCCGCGCCCCCGCAGCCGTACGCCCAGCAGCCGTACGCCCAGGCCGGGCCCGGGACGCAGCCGCCCCAGGCGGGGTACGGGGCGGCCGACGAGACGCAGCTCCTGCCGCCGCAGCCCGCCCCGGGCGGCTACGGCGGGGCGGACGACGCGACGCACACGCTGGGCAGGCAGAGCGCCCCGCAGCCGCAGCACCAGCAGGGCGCGCCCGGTGCCGGGGACGCCGACGCCACGCAGCTCATACCGCCCTACGGCGCCGCCCCCGGTGCTCCGGCGTCCGGTGCCCAGCCGCCCGGCGGACCGGCGCCCGGCGGCCCCGAGAGCACGCAGGTCCTGCGCCGCGTCCCGCACCGGCCCGGGCAGCACCAGAACCCGCAGCACGGCCAGACGCAGCACGGGCAGGGCCAGCACGGGCAGGGCCAGCAGCAGCACCGCCAGGCGCAGCACGAGCCGCCGCCGGGGGAGCCGTACGGCGTCCGGCCCGGCACGCCCGACGAGCGGCAGCCCCCGGCGGAGTTCGACAACCTGTTCCGTCCCGCGCCCGGCGCGGCGGCGGCCCCGCACGCGGCCCGGCCGCAGGAGACCCCGCCGCAGTCCGGCTACGGCTATCCGCAGCGCCCCGGCTACGGCTACCCGCCGCAGTCCGGTTACGGCTACCCGCAGCGGCCCGGCTACGGCTACCCGCACGAGGGCTCCGCCGGTCACCGGCCGCCCCCGCCGCCGGGCGGGGCGGGCCACGAGCTGGGGCCCGGGGAGCCGGAGGGCCCCGGTGGCCGCAGGCGCAGCCCGGCGCTGATCGTGGCCGTGACCGCCGCCGTCATCATCGGCGTCGGGCTGGCCGTGGGAGCCGCGCTCAGCGGCGGCGACGACACCCCGGGCGACGAGGTGGAGCAGAGCGCGGGGCCGTCCGCCGGGCCGGAGGAGGAGCAGCCACCGCAGGAGCAGCCGGAGACCGACGGCGCCGTCGCGCAGGCGAAGGCCCTGGACGAGCTGCTGGCCGACAGCAACAGCAGCCGGGACGCCGTCATCCGGTCCGTGGAGAACATCAAGAAGTGCGAGAAGCTGGACGCGGCGGCCCGCGACCTGCGGGACGCCGCCGCCCAGCGCAACGACCTGGTGACCCGCCTCGGCAAGCTGGACGTCGGCGAGCTGCCCGACCACGCGGAGCTGACGAGCCGGCTGACGGCGGCCTGGAAGGCGTCCGCCGCCGCCGACGACCACTACGCCGCCTGGGCGGACGAGGTCGCGGGCGACGGCGGCTGTCCGGACGGGCAGGCGAAGAGCACCGGCTCCCTGGAGCAGGCCAACCGGGCGAGCGGCGAGGCGACCGCCGCCAAGGAGGACGCCGCGAGGCTGTGGAACCCGACGGCCAGGGAGCACGGCCTGTCCGAGCGCCAGCCCAGCCAGCTGTAGGGCGGGGCGGCGCCCGCCGCGCGACGGGCCGTCAGATGTCGGTCATCCGCTCCAGCGTGGCGGCGATGTCCTCCGGCTCCCGGCGGGCGGCCACGAGCTGCCCGTCCCGTACCTGCTGGAAGTTGACCATGGAGTTCACGATGCGCGGGTAGGACGAGGAGCCGAGCAGGTCCTCGTAGCGCCAGCTCAGGTCGGGGGTGATGCCGCCGGTGCTGACCGGCCCGGTGTCGTCCAGCGCCCGGTAGACCGTCCGGTGGGTGATCTCGCCCTCCATGGACTCCAGCACGGAGCGCAGGACGGTGTAGGCGACCCACGTCGTCTGGACGCCCGGGTCGGCCGGGTCGATGCGGTTGTCGCCGAAGGCGTGCTCGCGCACGACGGCCTTCATCCGGTCCCACACCGGCTCCTCCCCGGCCGGGTACCAGCTCGTGACGTAGGAGCCCTCCAGCATGCTGTTCTTGCCGCCGGTGCGGTTGACGAGCGACTGCTCGACGCTGCCGAGCACGGAGGCGAACGTCACCGGGGAGTCCGCCTGGCGCAGCCGGGCGAAGGAGTCGATGAAGGTGCCCGTGCGGCCGCCGAGCGCGGCGGCCACGCACGCGTCGTCGCCGTCACCGGACGCCTCCGGCCCGCCGTCGGCCGGGCCGGTCAGCGCGGCGTAGCCGCCGGGCTCTCCGCCGGGGGCCTCGCCCGGCTCCACCCCCGCGCCGCGCAGCGCCCGGCGGGCCTCGTCGGTGTACTCCGCCGCGTCCTCCGGGGCGCGGACGTCGGCCGCCGGTTCGCTCTCGCGGCTGGCGAGCCCCGCGTTGAACAGGCCCGGCAGTTCGTCGCCCGCGATCGTGTCGGGGCGCACCAGGGCGACCTTCGCGCACACGTCGGCGAGCTGCCGCCCGCTGCCCGCCAGCAGGGCGGGCTGGCCGCCGTTCACGGGGAAGGAGAGCGGGCTCGCGAACTCCTCCTCGGTGACGCCGTAGCCGCCGAGGTAGGGGATGCCGTAGGTCTCCAGGGAGGGGATCACGATGCGCCCGTGCTGGCTGTAGGAGCCGACGACCGCGACGGCGCCCACCTCGCGCGCCTGCCGCGCGCAGTGCGCGGCGCGCACGGTCTCGTTGCCCTCGTTGCAGGTGACGACCTTCAGCTCGCGGCCGTTGATGCCGCCCTCCGCGTTGACCCAGCGGGCGTAGGCGCTGGCCAGCGCGGTCATGCCGGGCATGTTGGTGGCCTTGGTCTCCTCGGGAGCCCAGGTCATCACGGTGATCGGATCACCCGGACCGCCGGGCAGCGCGCCGCAGCCGCTGAGCGAGGCGCCCACGGCGGCAGCGGCCAGGGCGGTGGCGGTGACGGGGCGGAGGCGGGGACGGCGCCGTTCGGTCATGTCATGCGACCCTGCCGGTGTGCCCGTAACAGTCGAGTGATGAAAACCGAACGATGAGTGGCCGGAGGGTGAAGAGCGGGGTCACCGCCCGGGGCGGCCGGAGCGGGAACGTACGATCTGTGACCGTGCACGCTCAGGAGACCCCTTCCCGTCGCGGCCGTCGTTCCACCACCATGGACGGCATGCCGGTCAACGACATGCCCTGGTGGCGCTGGCGCGCGAACGTGCGCTCGGCGCTGCACATGCTCTCCGACGCCGCCTTCCAGCAGACTCACTGGCTGGCGGGCCGCCCCGGCTACGGGGACGTGACGGACGCCGTCTACCGCCTGGTGGAGGACACCTGGCTGGACCACTGGTCCGCCGAGAAGTACGTGGGCGCCGTCTTCCGGGACGCCGCGGAGGCCGCGGCGGTGGACGCGGCCGTGCTGCGCGTCCTGCGCATCGTCCACCAGGTCGGCGCGGACGCCCCGGTGGCCGCCTACCTGGAGCACCCGGGCTGGGAGGAGGCGCGGCAGGCCGCCCGCGAGGCGCACGTCCTGCTGGCCGCGAACGACGGCGAGGACCCGGAGCAGCCGCCGCGGTCCCTCGACGTGCTGGCGATCATGCTGAGGGCGGCCTGAGCGGCCCGCCGGATGTGCCACCCTTGAGCGCATGAGCCCGTCGTCGCCCACCCCCGCCACCGGCCGCCCCGGCGGTCCGGACCAGTACGTGCTGACGCTGTCCTGCCCCGACAAGCAGGGCATCGTGCACGCCGTGTCCAGCTACCTGTTCATGACCGGCTGCAACATCGAGGACAGCCGGCAGTTCGGGGACCACGACACCGGGCTGTTCTTCATGCGGGTGCACTTCAGCGCCGAGGCGCCGGTCACGCTGGAGAAGCTGCGGGCGAGCTTCGCCGCCGTCGGCGACTCGTTCCAGATGGACTGGCAGCTCCACCACGCCGAGGCGAAGATGCGGATCGTGCTCATGGTGAGCCGGTTCGGGCACTGCCTCAACGACCTGCTGTTCCGCTCCCGGATCGGGGCGCTGCCGGTGGAGATCGCCGCCGTCGTCTCCAACCACACCGACTTCGAGGAGCTGTGCACGTCCTTCGGCGTGCCCTTCCACCACATCCCGGTCACCCGCGATACCAAGGGCGAGGCGGAGGCCCGGCTGCTGCGGCTGGTGGAGGACGAGGGCGTCGAACTCGTCGTCCTGGCCCGCTACATGCAGGTGCTCTCGGACGACCTGTGCAAGGCGCTGGCCGGACGCGTCATCAACATCCACCACTCCTTCCTGCCGAGCTTCAAGGGCGCCAAGCCCTACCACCAGGCGCACGCGCGGGGCGTCAAGCTGATCGGTGCCACCGCCCACTACGTCACCGCCGCCCTGGACGAGGGGCCGATCATCGAGCAGGAGGTCGAGCGCGTCGGCCACGAGGTGACGCCGGAGCAGCTCGTGGCGGTCGGCCGCGACGTGGAGTGCCAGGCGCTGGCCCGCGCGGTGAAGTGGCACAGCGAGCACCGCGTGCTGCTGAACGGGAACCGCACGGTCGTCTTCGCGTAGGCCTGGCGCCGCCGCGCGGTGCCGCCGCCCGCCGCCGTCAGAGGCGGGAGAGGGAGGCGGTGGCGAGGAGGACGTCGCGGACGGCCTCCCGGTCGCCCTCGGCTCCCGCCGCGGCGTCCAGCGGCGGGACGTGCCCGGCCGCGAGCTGGCAGAACTCCACCCCGTCGAGGGCCACGGTGGCCACCGTCTCCCGGGGCGAGCCGAGCGCGCCCGGGGAATCCAGCGCGATGTACCAGTCCCCGCCGCCGGGCCCCTCGATCTCCAGGTGCAGGGTCCGGCCCGGGGCTCCGGCCGCCGAGAGCCTCCGCACCGGTGCGGCCAGCCCCGTCCTGCGGCGGTCCGCGAGCACGGTCGGCAGCGCCCGCGCCGCCAGGTCGATGAGCTGGTGCAGGTGCTCGGCGGCCGGGTTCCCGTGCGGGTAGTCCACGGCCTCGGCGATGTCGAGGGCGTGCACCCAGCACTCGAAGGCCCGGTCGAGGAACGCGTCGGGGACGGCCAGCCCGGTGCCGGGGACGGCCAGTTCCGTCACGCGCGCGCTGGCGAACCCGGCGGCCCGCACGAGCGCGTGGCTCTGCTCGCGCCAGGGCGGGTGCACGGCGCCGGGCGGCCCCGCTGCCTGGGCGCGCCAGTACGCCTCCGTACGCACCGTGTAGCCGCTCCCCGCGGCTTCCGGCAGCGGGTCGGGCAGCCCGAGCGCGGCGGCGACCTGGCCGTCCACGGCCGTCAGGTGCCCGACGACCTTGGCCACCGTGACGCTGCGGGCCCGCGGGCACTCCCCGTCGAACCAGCGCAGCCGCACCGGGCGGTCCCACTCGTCGGCGTCCATGTCGCGCAGCAGCGCGTCCAGGCGTGCCGTCTCGGCGTCGTAGGGCCCGGCCCACCCGGGAACGGGGATGCGCGCCGGGCGGCGGTCGAGGCAGCCCTCCAGCACCCGGACGCGCAGGGCCGGGTCGAGGTCGAGGCTCTCCTCGCGGCGCAGCAGCCCGACGGCGTCGCGCAGCCGCAGCGCCTCCTCGGCGCAGGAGGCGCAGTCGGTCAGGTGGGCCTCGACGATGGCCGTCTCGCCGGCCGGGCAGGCCGCCAGCGCCCAGGCGCCGAGCAGGGACTTGAGCACCGCGTGGTCGTACGCGCCGGGGTGGGGGAGGGCGGTGTGGGGAAGGGCGGCGTCCGCCGGCGGGCCGCTCGCGGCCGGGGCGGGTGCGGACGCGGCGGGGTCGCGCGGGGCGGGGACGCGCGGTTCGTGCCCGTGGTCGTCCGCCGCCGCCCGCGGGAACGGTATGCGCGGCGGCTGGTGCGGGCCGTCGCCGGGGGACGCGCCGGGCTGCTGGGAACCGTTCACCGCGGGCCTCCGGGGCTCCCGCTGTCGCCACCGGGCGGCAGCGGCGCGGCGGTGGACAGGAGCTGGAGTCCCAGCCGCAGCCGCCGCCGGGCCTCGTCGGCGGTGACCCCGAGGTCCTCGGCGGCCTCCTGGTAGGTGCGCCGCTTGCGGTGGGCCAGTTCCAGGGCCGTCCGCAGCGAGGCGGGCATGGCGCTGACGATGTAGTCGGCGCGGGCGGCGGCGGAGGCCGCGCGCACCCGCTGCTCCAGCAGTTCGGGTGGTCCGCCGCACGCGCCGTGCCGCAGCCGCAGCCTGCGCACCGCGTGCTGCCGGGTGACGGCGGCGATCCACGACCGCATGGGGCCCTCCTTGGGCCGGAAGGAGTCGGGGTTCTCCCAGATGTGCGCGAAGACCTCGCGGGTGACGCCGTCGGCGGCGTCCTCGTCCTCCAGCACGCGGTGGGCCAGGCCGTGGACGAGGGAGGCGAACCGGTCGTACAGCTCGCCGAGTGCGGCGGCCTCACCGCGCACCAGCCGTTGCTGCATCTTGCGGTCCCAGCGCGGTGGTGTGTCGTGTGCCATCGTCTCGGCCCCCAAAGCCCTTCGCGTAGGACGAACGTAGGGGAAATGTAGGGGACGGACCCGGCGGCGCATGCCGCTTTGCGGCAAAGTGCGCCCCCGCGGCGGGCCTCGCGGCGGCCCGCCGGGCGGCTCCGGATGGTGGCGGTCGCCTCACGGTGCGCAGGGAAGTGGACCGGACCGGGAGGGGTAATGACCGCTATGGGAGCGTTTCGGTTGGCGAGTTGCACGAGCGTGACCGGAACGGCTGAGGGCTCGGCGTGACTTGGGCTTAGGGTCGGGGGGACGACGGCTGCCGGTCCGGCCGTGGCGGGAAGGGCGGCCACGGCGGGGGAGAACGGTTCCGGCAGGGCGAGGGAAGGGCTTCTGGCACGTGTCGCTGAAGGTGATGGAGGAGGAACGGGGTGAGTGGACCGTGCTGCGGGTGTCAGGGGAGCTGGACCTCGTCACCTCGCCCGCGGTCCGCCAGCACGTCCACGACGCCGTCGCCGACGGTCGGCACCACGTGGTGCTCGACCTCTCGCACGTGCTCTTCTGCGATTCCAGCGGCGTCGGCGTCCTGATCGCCGCGCGCCGCCTGATGCACGCGTGCACCGGTTCGCTGCGGCTCATCCTGCCCGCCCAGGGCGCCGTGGACGGCTCCCACGTCAACCGGGTGCTCGCCGCGCTCGGCGTCCGCCGCCTCTTCGCCTGCTATCCGGACCTCGACGCCGCCACGGACGAGTCCGCGCGCCCGCTGAGCGCCTGACGCCACGACCCCCGACCCGCCACGCCTGCGCCCAGGCGTCACGGTGCGTGACGAATCCGGAACGGCGTGCCGGGGCGTGCGGGGCGCCGCTGCGGAATCGTGGCCGGTCGATACGGTGTCGTGACGGTCCGCCGGGTCCGGCCGCGCCCGGCCTCGGGTACGCTCCGTGAGGTGCGTCGCAGGCCGGAGGGTGTCGCGTTCGACTTCCGGGGGCGGGCGTCGCACAGCGTGCAGGACGCGTACTCCTTTGCGCCGGAATATGCCTGATCCGGTTGTTCGCACGACCGGGCGTCGAGCAGGCTGTGTTGCTCCGGGGTTACGGCCTGTGACTCCGTCGGTACTGGTGGTGTGAGCGGTGCAGATGCTTCAGGTGCAACTGGAGATCGGTGCGGACCCGATGGAGGTCGGACGCGCCCGGAGGTGGGCCAGGGGGCGGCTCGCCGGGTCCGGGATCAGCGCGGACGGCCCGTTGGGCGAGACCCTGATCCTGCTGATCTCGGAACTGGTGACCAACGCCGTCGTCCACACCGGTGCGCCCGCGGTCCTGCGGATGCTGCTGCCGGAGCGCGTCGGCGCGGGGCGGGCCGTGCGGGTCGAGGTCGCGGACGCCAGCGACGCGGCTCCCCTGCCGCGGCACGCGGGTGAGGCGGACACCGGCGGGCGCGGCCTGGAACTGGTGGACGGGCTGGCCGACCGGTGGGGCTGGCACCCCGAGGGCGCGGGCAAGCGCATCTGGTGTGAGCTGGACGGTTCGCCCGGCACGGGGCTCGGCGCCATCCCCCGGCCCGTCAGCGCCGGGAACGCGCCCGACGTGGTGGCGCCGGGGGCATATGCCCACCCGGCCCGCCGGAGCATGACCGGCGCCGTGTGACATGCCGCAGGCGAAGTCCGGACCAGGTGTTGACCTTTCGTGTCCGGGTGATCACCCTGGTCGGGAGCGATTCGTCGTGAGGGGACGTCGAGGGGCCGTCCGGAGCCGTGCGTTCCGTCGTCTCCTCGGCGAGTGCGGGTCCTCGTCGAGCCGGGCGGCGGCCGTCGGCCACGCCCAAGGGGGAGCGTGGCGGCGTGCCGCCGGCCCGGCGCCTGGGGCGCGCGTGCGGATCACGCCCCTCCGGTCGGTCCCCCGGCCCCGGATCGGGCCTCCGCCAGCCGCCGTGCCTAGCCGTCGGCCGGGTCCTTCCGGCGGGGCGGGTGCGCGGCGGCGACGGCCCTGGCGATGCGGTCGGCGTCCCTGGCCAGCTCGCGCAGCATCCCGCTGACGGGGTTGGTGTAGCCGGTGAAGTACAGCCCCGGAGCCGCCGGGCGCCGGGCGTGGGCACGGGGCATGCCGCGGCCGTCCAGCACTCCGAGGTGGCCCACCAGTTCCTCCAGGCCGCGCCGGTAGCCGGTCGCCGCGATCACCACCTGCGGACGCGCCTCGGAGCCGTCCGCCAGGTGCACCGCGTCCCCGTCGAAGGACGTGACGGCCGCGACGGGCTCCACCCGCCCCTTGCGCACCGCCTTGATCAGCCCCACGTCCTGCACCGGGATGGCGCCTTCGCGCACCCGGGTGTACAGGCCCCGCTGCGGCCGGGGCAGGCCGTGCGCCGACAGGTCGGGCACGCTCACCCGGCGCAGGGCGGACGCCGCGCCGTCCACCAGCGGGACCGGGAGGCGCCGGCACAGGATGCCGGTGGCCTGCGCGGGCCAGCCCACCGTGGACCGGCGCACGATGTGCGGGGGCGTCCGCACGGCCAGGCGCACCCGGGAGGCGCCGCCCCGGGCCAGGTCGACGGCGATCTCGGCGCCGGTGTTGCCGGTGCCGACCACGAGCACGTCGAGACCCGCGTAGGGCTCCGGGTTCCGGTACTGCGCGGCGTGCAGCAGCTCGCCGGTGAAACCGTCGCGGCCCGGCCAGTCGGGCACCCTGGGGGTGTGGTTGTAGCCCGTCGCCACCACGACGGCGGGGGCGCGCAGCTCCCGGCCGCCGTTGGCCCGCAGCAGCCAGCGCGCGTCCCCTGGCCCGTCCTCGGTCCGTTCGATCCGGTTGACCTCCACACCGGCCGCGATCTCCAGCCGGTGGTGCTCCGCGTAGCGCTCCAGGTAGCGCACCAGCTCGTCGCGCGGCACCCAGCGCCCCGCCGAGCGGGGGATGGGCAGGCCGGGGAGCGACGACCAGCGCCGCGTGGTGTGCAGCCGCAGCCGGTCGTAGTGGCCGCGCCACGACGCCCCGACGGCGCCGGACCTCTCCAGGACGACGGCGCGTACGCCGCGTGACCTGAGGGCGGCGGCCGTGGCGAGACCGCCGGGTCCCGCGCCGATGATGTGCACAGGTGTGCTGTGGTCGGACATGGGCATGCCGATGAGCTTAACCGCGCGCGGTCGCCCCGCGACGCGGAACCGGCCGCCGAGCGGCGCGCGGGGCGCCGCCCCGGCGGGCCGCCCCCGGGGCGGACCGGTCCGCGCCCGCCACCCCGGATTACAGTGCCACGCATGGACGACGCAGGGCTGGCCGCGCACCTGGCCGCCCTCGGTCTGGCCCCCGCGGCGGCGGACCTCTACCTGCGGCTGCTCGCGGAGGACGGGCGGGACGGCGGCGAGGGGGACGGCGGGGGCAGCGGCGGCGGAGGGGACGGCGCGGACGGCCCGGCGAGCGGTTCTACGGATGGCTCCCCGGACGGTTTTGTGGACGCCGCGGACTCCGGGGCCGCCGCGGCGCTGGTCGACGCCGGGCTGGCCGCCGGACCGCCGGACGGCTGCGGGCCGCTCGTCCCCGTGCCGCCGGACGGCGCCCTGGAACTGCTCGCCGGGCGGCGCGCGCTGCGCCTGGCGGAGGCGCGGGCGGCGGTCACCGGCGCGTACGAGCGCTACCGCCGCCGCACCCCGGCGGTGCCCTGCGCGGTCGCGGCCGAGGAGGCGACCGGGGCCGAGGCCGAGCGGCGGATCGGGGAGGCGCTCGCCGGGGCCCGGCAGGAGGTGCTGTGCTTCGACCCGCCGCCGTACCCCCCGTCCGGTGCGGGCGGCGGAGGCGCGGACGGTGGCGGCGCGGGTGGCGCCGGTGGCACAGCCGCCGTGACGGCCCTGCTCCGGCGCGGCGTGCGGCACCGGGTCGTCTACACCCGCGCGGCCCTGGCCCGTCCGGGGTACCTGACCGACCGCGTCCAGCCCCGCGTCGACGCGGGGGAGGAGGCCCGGGTGCTCGCTGAACTGCCGGTGGGGCTGACCATCGTGGACGACCGCGTCGCCTTCGTCGGGCAGCCTCCGCCCGCGTGCGCCGACGCCCGTGGCGGCGTCCACGTCGTCCTCGTCGTCCGCCCCGGGGCGCTGCTCACGGCGCTGCGCGCCCTGTTCGGGCTGCTCTGGGAGCGGGCGCTGCCCCTCCAGCCGCCGGGACCGGCGCGTTCCGCCGCCGCGCCGCCCGCCTCCGGCGGTGCTTACCGTCCCGGTCCGGCCGAGCGGCGGATTCTGGCCATGCTCGTCGCCGGGGTGCCGGACAGTCAGATCATCCGAGAACTCGGGGTCAGCCGCCGCACCTTCTTCCGGCGCATGGAACGGCTGATGACGCACACGGGCGCCACCTCGCGTTTCCAGCTCGCGCTCCACGCCCAGCGGCGCGGCTGGCTCTGACCGCGCCCGATGGCACCTTGGTGCCCCGGCACCGGCATGTCACCCCAAGCGGTACGGAGTCGGCTAGAAACAGTCGGTCAGGTCCAGGCTGAGGAAGGGCGCACGGTGCGAATACGGGTTGCATGGGGCACGGGGGCCGGGGCCGCCGTCCTGGCGGTGCTGGCGGCACTGCCGGGGACGGCGGGCAGCGCGGGGGCTGCGGAGCCGCCGCCGCTCGGGACGGTGCGCGGGGCCGGGGAGGGCCCGGTCGTGCACGACGAGTACATCGTCGTGCTGAAGGAGCGGACGCGGGAGCGCCCGGCCGGGGTGCGGGAGCGGGCCCGGGGCCTGGCCCGCGCGTACGGCGCCGAGGTGGACCGCACGTACACCAGCGCCCTCCAGGGTTTCGCCGTCAGCGCCACCGAGACGCAGGCCCGCAGGCTGGCCGCCGACCCCGCCGTCGCCTTCGTGGAGCCGAACCGGGTGGAGCGGGGCGACGCCACGCAGGACGGCGCCGGGTGGAACCTCGACCGCATCGACCAGCGCGCCCTGCCGCTCGACGGCGGGTACGGCTACGGCACGACGGCGCCGGGCGTCACCGCGTACGTCGTGGACAGCGGCATCCGCATCGGGCACCAGGACTTCGGCGGCCGGGCGCGGTACGGCTACAACTTCGTGGACGGCAACACCACCGCGTCCGACTGCCACGGCCACGGCACGCACGTCGCGGGCAGCCTCGGCGGCGCCTCCCACGGGGTGGCCAAGGGCGTGAAGCTGGTCGCCGTGAAGGTGCTGAACTGCAACAACCAGGGCACGACGGCGAACGTGCTGGCGGGGTACGACTGGGTGGCCAGGAACGCGGTCAGGCCCGCGGTGGCCAACGTCAGCATCGGCGGCAGCGCGAGCGCCGCCAAGGACGCGGCCGTGCGCAAGATGGTGGCGGCGGGCATCACCGTCGCCGTCTCCGCGGGCAACAGCGGGGAGGCGGCCTGCGGGCAGTCGCCCGCCAGGGAGCCCGCGGTGCTCACCGTGGCCGCCACGACCACCTCCGACGCGCGCGCGAGCTGGTCGAACCACGGCTCGTGCGTGGACCTGTTCGCGCCGGGCAGCTCCGTCGTCTCGGCGGGCCACACCTCGGACACCGCCGCGGCCACGAAGAGCGGCACGTCGATGGCGGCCCCGCACGTGGCGGGCGCGGCGGCCCTGTACCTGGCCGCGCATCCGGCGGCGAGCCCCGCGACCGTCTCACAGGCGCTGGTCTCGGCGGCCACCCAGGGCGCGGTCGCGGACGTGTCCGGGGCGCCGAACCGGCTGCTGTACAGCCGCGTCCCGTGAGCCGTCCGGCGGGATGACGGACCGGAACGCCGGGCGGTGCGCCCGGCGTTCCCGGCCCCGGCTCACCTGGTGGGCTTGCGGCCGGTGACGCCCAGGTGGACGAGGAGCGCGAGGCTGGGTTTGATGTCGGCCTGCTTGGCGCCCCAGGCGGAGAAGCCCTTCTGGCGTCCGGCGACGGCCGACAGCATGGTCACCAGGGAACCGGCCAGCGCGGCGGCGCTGGCGCCCCGGTCCACCCGGCCCTTGGCCTGGAGTTCCTCGATCGACGTGGTGAGCGAGCCGGTCACGGGGGTCAGCAGCCGCATGCGGATCTTGGCGAATCTCTTGTCCCCCTCGGCGGCGGCGAGGTCCACGACGCGCAGGATCGCGTCGTGCTTGCGCCAGAAGGACAGGAAGCCGTCCGCCAGCTCCTCGGCGGTCTGCCAGCCCGCCTTGCCCGCCCAGGAGCGTCCGGCGACGAGGTCGGTGAGTCCGCCGCCCTCCTTCGCCATGGCGTCGGCCAGTTCGAGGACGGCCCCCTCGACGTCGGGGAAGTACTGGTAGAAGGTCGCGGGCGAGGTGCCCGCCTTGCGGGCGACGTCGATGACGCGCACGTCGCGGTAGGGCGCCGAACCGAGCATGTCGCCGAGGCATTCGAGCAGCTTGAGACGGGTCGCCTGTCCGCGCCGTCCGGCCACCCGGCCGTCAACAGTTCGAACTTGTCCTGTCATATCGTCAGCTTACCGACGGCCTTCCGGGGCGCATCCGGCCGCGGGCAAACGGGTAACGGCCCCTGTCCCGCCCGGTATGTCCCGTTTCCGTGGCGGCCCCCCGGACGGCCGGGCGGAGCGGGTGCGAACCGGGGCGGACGGGGGAGAATACCCAGGAGTGACGCAAACTCCGCGCATCACGCGGAGCCGGACGCGCGGCCGAGCCGGACAGCCCGCGAGGAGGAAGGGGCCTGGCCCATGGCAGAACCGACGCGGCGGCCGACCGAGGGCACGCCCTGCTGGGCCGACGTCATGGTCGCGGACCTGGCGGCGGCCAAGCGCTTCTACGGCGAGCTGTTCGGCTGGACGTTCGACGAGCCCGTCCCCCGGCTGCGGGGCTCCTACACCCCGGCCCGGCTGGACGGCCGGCGGGCGGCCGGGCTGATGCAGAAGGCGGACGGCCGCATGCCGACGGTGTGGACGGTGTACCTGGCCACCCCCGACGCGGCGGGCACGGCCGAACGGGTGCGGGCGGTCGGCGGACAGGTGATCGACGAACCGCGCCCGGTGGGCGACGGCCCGGCCGGTGTCATGGCCGTCGCCGCCGATCCGGCCGGCGCCGTCTTCGGCCTCTGGCAGCCCGGCGAGCACCTCGGCTTCGAGGCGCGGGCCGAGCACGGCGCCTACGTGTGGACGGACATCGTCACCCGGACGCCCGCCCGGACCGACGCCTTCTACCCGGAGGTCTTCGGCTACCGGCCGCTCGTCGGCTCGGCGGCGGCCGAGCCCGCGCCGGAGCCCCCCGGCGGGAAGCGGGCGGCGGGGGAGGGCGCGGGCGGCGAAGGCGCGGAAGGGCGGGACGCAGCCGGGGACGGACCGGAGCAGCGCCCCGAACCGCCGGACACGGTCGTCTGGGCGCCGCGCGGCCTGCCCGCCGACGAGGAGCACGCCGTCGTCGCCCGGTCCCTGATGGCGGGCAACGTCCCGGTCGAGCTGCCCGCCCACCTGCTGGTCTACTTCGCCGTGGACGACTGCGACGCGGCGGCGGAGACGGTGCGGCGCATCGGCGGCCGGGTCACCTACGGGCCGGAGACGGGCCGGTACGGGCGGTGGGCCCAGTGCGCCGACAACCAGGGCGCCGCGTTCGCCGTCCTCGACCCGGCGGAGGCCGGATGAGCCGCCGGGCCCCGGGCGGTGCGGGAGGCGCGGCGGGGGCTGGTGCGAGGGGCCCGGCGGGGGCTGGTGCGGGAGGCGCGGCGCCGGTACCGGGCGTGAACGCCCGGACGGTGCCGCCCGCGTTTGCCGAACGCTTATCCGTCTCGCGTTGGATGGCGGTACCGGGGGCGGAACCGGCGAGGCGCCCCCCGGTTCGCCTCATCGCCGGCAGCCAGGAAGAATCCTTGCCCGGGGCCGCCGGTCCGGGGCGGTGGTGTGACGTTGCACGGGGCGGCGAGACGATGAGCCCCTACGGGGAGGTGGCAGGCACGTGGTGGACCAGTTGACGCAGCACGATCCGCGGCGGATCGGCCCGTTCGAGGTGCTCGGGCGGCTGGGCGCCGGCGGCATGGGCCTGGTCTACCTGGCCCGCTCCGCCTCGGGACGCCGGGTGGCGATCAAGACCGTGCGCACGGAGCTGGCGGAGGACCAGCTCTTCCGCGTCCGCTTCACCCGCGAGGTGGAGGCGGCCCGTGCGGTGAGCGGTTTCTACACCGCCGCCGTCGTGGACGCCGACCCGCGCGCCGCGATCCCCTGGCTCGCCACCGCCTACGTGCCCGCGCCCTCCCTGGAGGAGATCATCACCGAGTGCGGGCCGCTGCCGGTGCAGGCCGTGCGCTGGCTGGCGGCCGGGATCGCCGAGGCGCTCCAGTCCATCCACAGCGCCGGGCTCGTGCACCGCGACCTCAAGCCGTCGAACGTGCTGGTGGTCGAGGACGGCCCGCGCGTCATCGACTTCGGCATCGCGTCCGGCGTCTCCAACACCCGGCTGACCATGACGAACGTCGCCGTCGGCACGCCCGCCTACATGTCGCCCGAGCAGGCGAAGGACTCGCGCAGCGTCACCGGGGCCAGCGACGTCTTCTCGCTGGGCTCGACGCTCGTCTACGCCGGGACCGGGCACGCGCCCTACCACGGGGCGAACCCCGTCGAGACGGTCTTCATGCTGCTGCGCGAGGGACCGGACGTGGAGGGGCTGCCCGGCGAGCTGCTGCCGCTGATCGAGTCCTGCATGCACATGGAGGCCGAGCGGCGCCCCACCCCCGCGCAGCTCCAGGCCGAGCTGGCGCCACACCTGTTCTCCTCCGGCGGCGACGACAGCGGCACGGCCTCGGCCTGGCTGCCGGGCGGCGCGGTCGAACTGATCGAACGCAAGCGGGGCGGCCGGTCCCGGCCTCCGCACCGCCCGGCGCCCGCCTCCGGGCCACCCCTCTCCCGGCCGCCCGCCGGGCCCGCGGTGCACGGGGGCCACGCCGGTTACGGCGGCGGTGCCGCCCCGGGTGGCGGTGCGTTCCCGGGCGGTGACGTGTACCCGGGCGGCGGTGCGTTCCCGGCGCCGCCACCGGCGCCGCCCGCCGCCGTGGGCGCGCACGCCGCGCCGCCGGTGCCGGGTGCGGCTCCGGCGCCGCCCGGAGCACCCCCGCCGCAGGCGGACGGGGCGTCCGTGCGGCTGCCCGGCACGCCCGCCCCGATCGGTCCCGGGCCGCGGCGCCGGGACCCCCACCGGCCCGCCCCGGTGCCGGGCACCCACTGGGTGCGCCCGCCCGCCGGCGTCGCCGCGGCACCGCACGCCCCCGCCCCGGGGCCGGGCGCGCCCGCGCCCGCCGGGACGTCCGGGCCGGGCGCGGTGCCGCCAGCCCCCGCGCGGCGTCCCCCGGTGGCCTCCACCCCGCCGCCGGACGGGCCCGGACGGTGGCGGCCGTGGCGGTTCCGGATGTCGAACGACGTGTGGGGCACGCCCGCCGTCTTCGGGGACCTGGTCTACGTCACCTCCTTCGAGGTGCACGCCCTGGACGTCACCACCGGGCGGCGCCGTTTCAAGACGCGTGACGTGGCCTGGTCCATGGCCGTCGCCGACGGCCGGGTGCACGCCTCCGACGGGCCGAGCCTGTTCGCCCTGGACGCCGCCGACGGCACCGAGCGCTGGAAGACGTCCGTGGAGGCGTGGGTGTACTCCCTGTGCGCCGGTGACGGCGTCGTCGTGACGGGCACGCGCGGTGGCGCCGTGCAGGCGTGGGACGGCGCGGGCGGCGAGCGGCTGTGGGAGCTCACCGGCGCCCAGACCGACTTCGAGACGGCCGACACCGGGCCCGTCCTGTACGAGGGGACGGTGTACCTGTGGGCCGAGGGGCTGGTCTACGCCCTGGACGCCCGCAGCGGTGACGAGCGGTGGACGTACCCGGTGGGTGACGCCTCCGCCACCGGCGGGGTGCCCATCCGGCTGCTGCCCGCCGAGGACGGCGGCCTCTACGTCTGCGCGGGCGCCCGGCTGCTGGCCCTCGACGCGGCGACCGGCGCCGAGCGCTGGCGCTTCCACGGACCCGATCCGTTCCTGTGCCCGCCCGCCTTCGCGCCCGGCGCCGCCGTCGCGGGCGGCGGGGTGTACGTCGCCGACTACCGGGGCGTGGTGTACGCCATCGACGCCGCGAACGGCCACGACCGCTGGCGCATCCCCACCCAGGCCCGCGCGTCCACCGAACCGGTCGTGGTGGCCGACGGCCTGGTGCACGTCGCCAGCGGGAGCGCCCTGTACACGATCGACGCCGTACCGGGCACCGGGCGCTGGCGGTTCGAGACCCACGGCGAGCTGGTGGGCGCGCCCGTGGCCGCCCAGGGCCGCGTCCACTTCGGTTCGGCCGACCACTCCCTCTACACCCTCGACGCCGTCGGCGGGCAGCTCCGCTGGAAGCTGGAGACCGGCGGGGAGATCACGGGCACGCTGCTCGTCACGGGCGGTGTGGTGTACGCGTGCAGCAAGGACCGCTGCGTCTACGCGCTCGACGCCGAACTGGGCACCCGGCTGCCCGGGAGCTGACGCGCGTCGATGGGGGAATGCCGGCAGCCCCGCCTACGGTTGGGTGGTCAACGGTCCGCCCTCACCCAAGGAGTCGCCGTGCCCCTGTCGCTCGCGGAACGTCAGAGCTTCCTCGCCGAACCCCACATCGCCGCGCTCGCCGTGGACGGGCAGGCCGGCCGCGCGCCGCTGCTCATCCCGATCTGGTACGCCTACGAACCGGGCGGCGACGTCTGGATCATCACGCAGCCGGGATCGCGCAAGGCCGAACTCATCCGCGCCGCGGGGCGGTTCAGCCTGATGGTCGAGCGCACCCAGCCGTCGTACCGCTACGTCAGCGTGGAGGGGCCGGTGAGCCGCAGCGCGTCCACGACGCCGGAGGAGATCGACGCCCTCTGCGCCCGCTACCTCACCGGGTACGACCCGCAGGACGCCGACGCCGTGCGGGCGATCTACTCCACCGAGGACGTCACGATCCGCATGACCCCGGAGCACTGGCTCAGTTCGGACATGGGCTCGTTCTGACCCGGCCCGCGTGAAAGCCCCGCCACGTGTCAGCGTGACGGGGCGCCGGCCGGGTGCGGCGCACCGGCGGTGTCCTGCGTCCTGCGCCTAGACCGCCGCGCTGGTCTGCACGATGTCGGACGTCTGGACGATGTCCGAGGTCTGGACGATGTCGGACGTCTGGACGATGTCCGAGGTCTGGACGATGTCGGACGTCTGGACGATGTCCGAGGTCTGCACGATGTCGGACGTCTGCACGATGTCCTGCGGGGTCACCGTCTGGTGTCCCTCGGTGGCCAGCGCGGGTGCGGCGGCGCTGAGCGCGCCCGCCGCGACGGCGAGGGACACCAGTGCCTTCTTGGCCCGTTTCATGGTGGTTCCTCTGCTTAGTAGGGACGGTTCTCCGGTACGTGCGGCCGGAGGCCCGCGTGTTCCGGCCCCCCAGCCGGAACACGCGGACCTCCGGCCCGTTCCCCCGCGGGGCCCGCGGCGGCGACTCCCCCTCCACGCCGCCGACGCGGACCCCGTTCCCCCGAGGTTGTGGTTCAGCTCACAGGCTCACTCGTCTGATGGTGATCCATCGGGGCCACCTTCTCGCCCGCCTCGCGGGTCTGGTCGGCGCCGTCGGCGTCGATGTCGACCGGCTCCCCCGTCTGGTGGTGGTCCCTCGGCGGGGCCTGCCGCGGAATCCTGGGCTTCTTCTGCTCGTTGGTGGCCATGCCTGTTCCTCCCGTTGGTGGTGCAAGGCTGAGGCGTCCAGCGGCTCCCCCGTCGGCCGCCGGACGGGCGCGCGGGACGCGCTCACCTCAGCTGTTGCGGTGTCCCCCCGTGCGATCCGCCCGCCCCCCGACGGGACGGATCGACAGGAATGAGCATGCCGGGAGCCGATAAACAATCGATGAACGCGCCCACTGCGGGCGTGCGGGCGGACGGCGGCCGGGGGAGTACGCACGGCGTCTGTCCAGCGTGCCCGCACCGTGTTCCCGGTGCGTCCCCGCTCGTTCCCGCCGTGTTCCCGCCGCACTGCGGCGCATGCCCGGGGTGCCCGAACGGCGTTCGGTCCGGGCGGCCGGGGCGGTGGCGGCGGGGGCCGGTTCAGCCGGCGCTGACGGAGGCCAGCAGGGTGCGGACGTCGTCCGCCTCCACACTGCCGAGCTCCTCGTAGGTGGCCAGGGCCTCTTCCCAGCAGGCGCGGGCGCGTCCGTGCTGGCCGATGCTCTCCAGCGAACGGCCCAGCAGCACCAGGATGTTGGCCCGGCGCCAGGAGCCGCCGATGCCGCGCAGGACGGCGAGGGACTGCTCCGCCTGCCGGGCCGCGGCGGCGGGTTCGGCCGTGGACAGGCTCAGCGCGGCCAGCCGGAAGTGCGTCATGCCCTCCCACAGCCGCTGGCGGTACTCGCGGAAGAGGGTGAGCGCCTCGGCGAACATGGCCCGCGCCTCATCCGCCCGCCCGGCGTCGCTCAGCGTCAGGCCGAGGGTGTAGAGCCCGTTGGCCAGGCGCATGCCCCGGCCGAACCGCCGGTAGATGACGACGGCCTCGCTCGCCAGGTCGACGGCGTGCTCCACGTGTCCGGCGCCGAGTTCGGCGCGGGCCAGGTTGCACAGGACGCTGGCGACCGAGGGCTGGTTGTCGTACTCCCGGAAGGCGTCCAGCGCTTCCTTCAGGAAGGCGTCCGCCCGCGCGTGGTCGGAGAGGTAGTTGGCGATGACGCCGGACATGTTCAGCCCGTACGACGTCGTCACCCGGTCGTCGGCGGTCCGGCCCAGCACGGTGGCGTGGCGCAGGTCGGCGTCGGCTTCCCGGAACCGTCCGGCCTGGGTGTGCAGGACGCCCAGGACGATCCGGCAGCGGCCCTCGGCGCGCGGGTCGCCCTCCTCCTCGGCGCGTGCCCGCAGCGTCAGGGCGGCGTGCTCGTACTGGTGGACGTTGGACCCGGACTCGGCGAGACCGCGCGTCACCAGGAGCAGGTCCGCCGCGCGGCGCAGGGTCGGGCCGCAGGCGAGCTGGCGGGCGCAGGCCAGGATGCCGGGGGCCTCGGTGAACAGCCAGGCGATCGCGGTGCCCTGGTCGGGGAAGTCGAGTCCCGGACAGGCCGTCGGCTCCAGGTGTTCCACCAGGCGTTCGCCGGGGCGCTCCAGGGTGTGCACGGTCCGCGCCGTGGCGAGGTAGAAGTCGAGGAGGCGGGAGAGCGCCTGTGCGCTCTCGTCGGCGGTGTCCTCGCGCCGCGCGCACGCACGCGCGTAGAGCCGGACGAGGTCGTGGTAGCGGTAGCGGCCGGGTGCCGCGGACTCCAGGAGGCTGGTGTCCACCAGGGACTCCAGCAGTTCCTCGGCGACGTCCTGGTCCCGGTCGAGCATGGCGGCGGCGGCCTGGACGGAGACGTCGGGGCCGTCGGCCAGGCCCAGCAGGCGGAAGGCGCGGGACTGTTCGGTGTCGAGCTGGCCGTAGCCCAGCTCGAAGGTGGCCTTGACGGCGAGGTCCCCGGCCTGGAGTTCGTCCAGCCGGCGCCGCTCGTCGGCGAGCTTGCGGGCGAGCGTGGTCACCGTCCAGGTGCGGCGCGCGGCGAGCCGGGCGGCGGCGATGCGGATGGCCAGCGGGAGGAAGCCGCAGGCGGCGACGACGTCCATGGCCGCCTCGCGCTCGGCGGAGACGCGCTCGGTGCCCACGATGCGGCTGAAGAGGGTCATCGCCTCCTCGGGGCTCATGACGTCGAGGTCGAGGAGGTGGGCGTCGGCCAGGTCCATCATGCGGGCGCGCGAGGTGATGAGGGCCGCGCTGCCCTCGGTGCCGGGCAGCAGCGGGCGCACCTGCGCCGCGTCGCGGGCGTTGTCCAGCAGGGCCAGGACGCGGCGGCCGGAGAGCAGCGACCGGTAGAGCGCGGCCCGTTCGTGGACGCCCTCGGGGATGCCGTTGTCGGGGGTGCCCAGCGCCCGCAGGAACGCCCCGAGGACGGCCTCGGGTTCGGCCGGGGTGGCGCTGGTGCCCTGGAGGTCCACGTAGAGCTGGCCGTCGGGGAAGTGGTCGCGTGCCTGGTGGGCGACGTGGATGGCCAGCGTCGTCTTCCCGACGCCGCCGATCCCCGCGACGGCGGAGACGGCCATGACCCGGCCCTCGGCGGTGGCGAGCTGGTCGCCCAGGTCCGTCACGAACGCGGACCGGCCGGTGAAGTCGGGGACGGTCGCCGGGAGCTGGTGGGGGCGGACGAGGGTGGGCGCGGCCGGTTCGTCGGCCGGTGCGGTCAGGGAGTCGTCGGCGCGCAGGATGCGCTGCTGGAGTTCGGACAGTTCGGGGCGCGGGTCCACGCCGAGTTCGTCCGCGAGCAGCCGCCGGGTGTCGGCGTAGACGGCCAGCGCCTCAGCCTGGCGCCCGCTGCGGTACAGGGCGAGCATCAGCAGTTCCCGCAGGCGTTCGCGCAACGGGTGCGCGGCGGTGAGCGCCGTCAGCTCGGAGACGGCCTCGGCGTGGCAGCCCGTCTCCAGGTCGAGGTCCAGGCGGTGTTCGAGCAGCGACAGGCGCCACTCCTCCAGCCGGGTGCGCTGGGTGAGGGCGTAGGGGCCGGGCACGTGGGCCAGCGACTCGCCGTCCCACAGGGCCAGGGCCTCGTCGTAGACGATGCGGGCCCGGTGCCGGTCGCCGGAGTGTGCGGACTTCTCGGCCTCTCCGGCCAGCCGGGAGGCGCTGTCCACGTCGAGCCGGGCGGCGGGGCCGGTGCGGATGGCGTAGCCGCCGGACTCGCTGACGAGGGCCTGTGCACCCAGTGCCTTGCGGAGCCGGGAGGCGTAGGTGCGCAGGGCGGCGAGCGCCTGCTGCGGTGGTTCGTCCCCCCAGATGGCGTCCACCAGCTCGGCGGCGGTGGCGGTGTGCCCGCCGCGCAGCAACAAAGCGGCGAGCAGGGCTCGTTGCTGCGGTGAGCCGGTGTTGAGCGCTGCTCCGTCGCGCCAGGCCCGCACGGGCCCCAGTACCGCGAAGCGCAGCCCCGTCTCCGGGTCGGCGACCATGCTGCCCCCTCGTGTTCCCGTCCTTCGGTGCCGCGTCACCACAGTGTGCCTGCTCCGGCGCGGAAGCGGCAGCTCCGTATCAGCCGCCGTGGCCGGTCGCCACCGCTTGACGGGTCGTCCGGAAATCATTGTCGGGCACCCGCCAACTGAGGTGTCGTACGAGAAATGGCCCAGCGGTGAAGCGCTCACGTGCACGTGCACGTGGCCGAATCACTTCGGTCGGATGCGGCGTGGCGCCGCCCGGACGCCCCGGAAGACCGTCAGTCGAGGGGTGTCACCCGCCGGACGTCAGCCACACCGGGTTCGTCAGGGCGACCATCGGGCCCGGCAGGCCGCCGCCCGGGCCGGGGCGGCGCACCTCCGCGCGGACGAAGGTGGCCAGCGAGGCCGTCGTGCGCCACTCCAGCACTCCGGCCGGGCCCGAGCGCAGCTCACCCTGGTCCGTCAGCAGCCGGGCGGTGGCGTCCGCGGGGGCCCCGGTGACCTCCAGCCGCACGGTGACCGGTGTCCGCGCGCCCGTGCGCAGCCGCTCCCCGATGCCCGCGTGCCGCCCGTGCCCGTCCGCCGCGGTGAGCGAGAGGGAGACGGCGGCGGACTCCGCGAGGTAGCTGCGCCCGGCGCGCAGGGCCGCCAGGAGCGCCGGACGGCTCAGGTCGTCGGCGAGCACCACCGTCTGCGGCAGCCCGACGGCCTGCGGCTCCCGGTGGGCGTCGCTGCTGCCGACGGCGGGCAGCCAGCGGTCCCCGTCCGGTGCGGTGAGCCGGTTGTCCCAGGCGGCGAGCGCCAGCTCGTCGTCCGCCGTCCACGGGCCGTTCCACAGCTCGACGGCGTCGGCCTCCGCGTAGCCGAACTTCCACTGGCAGCCCACGAACGGGCAGTGCGGGTGCGCCGGGACGACGAGGCCGCCCGCCCGGCGCACCCGGCGCGCGAACGCCGGGAAGGCGTCGTCCCTGGCCCGGTAGCGCCAGTCGACGAAGGTGCCCGGATCGGTGCCCAGCGCCAGGTAGTGCCCGTTGCGGGTGGTGACCTCCTCGCCGCACAGGATGAGCAGGTCATCACCCCACAGCCCGTCCCACGCGGCGTGCGCCGAGGTGGTGTTGTGCTCGGTGCTCACGATGAAGTCCAGCCCGGCCGCACGGGCGGCCGCCGCGACCTCGGCGGGCGTGCGCTGCCCGTCGGAGTGGACGGTGTGCAGGTGCGCGTCGCCCCGGTACCAGGCCCGCCCGCGCCCGGCGGCCCGCTCCGGCGGATAGGCGGGCCGCGGCGTGCGCCCCGCCGGGCCGTACCGGAGGGTGACGCTCACCTCGTAGGCCAGGCCCTGCGGCGCGACGGTGTAGGGGCCGAGCACCACGTGCCAGGTGCCCGCGCCCACCGGACCCGGCAGGTAGCCGGGCGTGGCACGCTCGGCGCTGATCGAGAACGCGGTGCGGAACCCGCCCGACCAGCCCCGGAAGCCGCGCCCGGGAAGCCGGGTGCCGCGCTCGTCGAAGATGCCGATGTCCAGGGCGTTGCCGGGGACGCCGGGCCCGGCCGCCGGCTTGTCGTAGCCGTAGGTGACGGCGATCTCCCGTACCCCGCGCGGGACTTCGACGGGCAGGTAGACGTAGTCGGCCGCCCCGGTGGGCAACTCCCCGCGCACCGTGCGCGTCTCCTCGCGGCCCGTCGGCCCCGGGCCGGGCCCGTCGCCCGGCCCGGCCGCGCCCGCGAACCGCACGGGCGCAAGCGTCAGCACGCCCGCACCCGCCGAAGCACCCAGCACCGTACGCCTGTCCAGCACGACAGCACCCCCAGCCCGAGACCGGAAAACCCGGTCACACGGTTCTACGCCCCGGCGACGGCCGGGGAAACCCCGCCGCACCCGCCGGTGACGGCTGTGCGGCGGCCGTGCGGCGGCCGGGCCCCGGCCCGGCACCGCGTCAGCCCCGCGCGCCGCCGTCCTGCGCGTACCCGGTCCCGGCGTCCGCGTCCCTTGGACCGCCGCCCTCCCGGGGGTCGGACTCCAGCCGTTCGCCCAGCTCGTCGCGGACGAGTCCGGGCCGGTGCACGGCCCCGGTGCGGAACGCGGTGCGGCCGACGATCTGCCCCGTCACCGGCACCGTCACGAGCTGGAACAGGGCGACCAGCACGAGCGGGACGGCGTACTTGGCGGGCGCCTGCGCGGCGGTGCCCAGCAGGATGAGCAGCACCCCGAGCGTCTGGGCCTTCGCGGCGGCGTGCAGCCGGCACACCACGTCCGGGAAGCGGTGCAGACCGACGGCGGCGAGCAGGCAGAACGCCGCGCCCACCAGCAGCGCGACGGCGGAGACCACGTCGAGCACGGTGCTCACCGCATGCCCTCCCGCTCCTCGACCAGATGCGCCGCCGTCACCGAGCCGACGAAGCCGAGCAGGGCGAGGACGATCAGCACGGGCACGGCCGAGCCCTGGCCGCTGGTGGCGACGCCGACCGCGATCCCGGCGACCAGCAGCGTCACGATGACGTCGAGTGCGACGATCCGGTCTAGCACGTTCGGCCCGCGCACCAGGCGCACGACCGTCAGCGCGCCTGCCACCGAGAGCATCACCAGCACCACCGTGTAGACCACGCTCACGTGTCCTCCCCTTCCCCTTCCCCTTCCCGGTTCCCGTCCCGCCGCGCCGGTTCGCGGGCGAGGGCGTGCCACACCTTGGCCTCGGCGCGGTGCAGCCGCCGCCGTTCGGCCTCGACCTCCTCCTGGCCGTTCACCGGAAGGACGTGCACGTACAGCAGCCTGCGCGGCCGGTCGATCTCCAGCACGAGGCTGCCCGGCGTCATCGTGGTGAGCAGGGCGGTGCCGGTGACGAGCAGGTCGCTGTCCGCGGTCAGCGGTATCTCGACGACGGCCGCCCGCACCCGCGGCCCGTGCCGCACCGCCGCCCAGGCGATGGAGACGGCCGACCCCACCAGCTCGGCGAAGAGCAGGACGGTCAGCCGCAGCAGCTGCAGCGGCCGCACCGCGGCCTGCCGGGAGACCTCCGGCATCGGGAAGGCGGCGACGACGCCGACGGCCACCAGCAGACCGCCCGTCACCACCAGCGCCGTCGGGGTGCTCCACAGCAGCACCCACAGCAGCCACAGCCAGAGCACGACCGGCAGCCTGCGCAGCAGGCGGCGCGGCAGCGGACGGCGTTCCTCGCGTACGGCGCTCACCGGTGGCCTCCCTCGAACACGGCACGGCGGTAGTCGTCGGTCCGCACCAGCCCGTCCGCGGCCCGCTCGCTGAGCTGGGAGAGCGGCCCGGCCCCGGCGGCCAGCGACAGGCCGGTCACCACCATGCCCACGCAGGCGGCCACCGTCAGCGTCGAGCTGCGCCGCCGCTGACGCTGCTGCCCGCGCCGCCCGTCCGGCGCGTCGTGCCCGGCGGCCGGCCCGGCGAAGGCCGCCCGCCAGATCCGCACCATGGCGTACAGGGTCAGCAGACTGGTGACCAGCGCCGCCGCGCTCAGCAGGTACGCCGCCGCGCCGCCCTGGCCGACGGCCGCCCGCAGCAGCGCGAACTTGGCGATGAACCCGGACAGCGGCGGGATGCCGGCCAGGCTCAGCGCGCCCAGCCCGAACAGCACCGCGACGGCCGGGCGCGGCCCCCGGCCGGTGCCGCCGCGCTCCATGCGGGACAGCGCCGCCGTGCCCGTCGCGCTGACCACGAGCCCGGCCACCAGGAAGAGGGTGGCCTGCACGGTGATGTGGTGGACGATGTAGAGGATCGTGCCGGACAGCCCGTCCACGTCGAACAGCGCGAGGCCGAACAGCATGAACCCCACGTGGCTGACCAGCACGAAGGACAGCAGCCGGTTGATGTCGTCCTGCGCCACGGCGCCCAGGATGCCGACGAGCATGGTGACGGCGGCGATGACCGCGCCCACCCACCACGCGTCCTCGCGCGGG
Organism: Streptomyces solitudinis; assembly: GCF_036323765.1. NCBI lineage: Bacteria > Bacillati > Actinomycetota > Actinomycetes > Kitasatosporales > Streptomycetaceae > Streptomyces > Streptomyces solitudinis. The sequence goes on along the minus strand of NZ_JAZDCW010000005.1, from coordinate 282,450 downwards.
AACAGCAGCGTCTGGGTGCGCACCATCGCGTAGACGCCGACCTTCGTGAGCAGCGCCGCGAAGACGGCCGTGATCGGCGCGGGCGCGGTCGGATAGCTGTCCGGCAGCCAGAAGTGCAGGGGCACGACGGCGGCCTTGAGCCCGAAGACGAGCAGCAGCAGCAGACTGAGCGCGGTGCGCAGCCCGTCGTCCAGCGCGGCCGTCCGCTCGGCCAGCTCGGCGAGCGTGACCGTGCCGGTCGCCGCGTAGACGAGACCGATGGCGGTCAGGAACAGCAGCGAGGAGGTCAGGCTCGTCATCACGTACGTCATCCCGGCCCGCACCCGCTTCTCGCCCGAGTTGAGCGTGATGAGCACGTACGAGGACGCCAGCAGCAGCTCGAAGGCGACGTACAGGTTGAACAGGTCTCCGGCGAGGAACGCCAGCGCCACGCCGGCGACCAGCAGCAGGTACGCCGGGTGGAAGGGGAACGCGGCGCCCTCGGCGCGGTCGGCGTCGTTCTGCCCGATGGAGAACAGCAGCACGGCGAGGGCCACCAGCACGGCGATGGTCAGCAGCAGCGCCGACAGCAGGTCCGCCACGAGGACGATGCCGATGGGCGGCGGCCAGCCGCCGACGTGCACGACGGCCGGGCCGTCCCGCTCGACGGCCAGCAGCAGCGCCACCGCCATGGCCAGCACCCCGGACAGCACGGTGACCGTCACCAGGCGCTGGGCGAAGGTGTACCGCGCCAGCGCCAGCGACAGTCCGGCGGCGAGCACGGGGAGCAGGACGGGAAGGCTCACGAGCGCGTTCACGGGGCGCCCTCCCCGGGAGCGCGGGAGTCCGCGGCCGGCTCCGGGGCCGGTTCGGCGTCGGCGCGTTCGCTGACGGTGCCGATGCGGCGGTCCTCCGGGTCGTCCCGCACCTCGTCGTGCCCCGACAGCCGCCAGGCCCGGTAGGCCAGCGCCAGCAGGAACGTCGTCACGCCGAAGGTGATGACGATGGCCGTGAGCGCCATCGCCTGCGGCAGCGGATCGGCGTAGTCCTCCACCCCGCCCTTGCCGCCGTCGCTCACGAGCGGCGGCTCGCCGGGCGGGCCCCCGGCCACCAGCAGGAGCAGGTTCACGCCGTGGCCCAGCACGATGAAGCCGAGCAGGCCGCGCATGAGGGAGCGCTGCGTCAGCAGGTAGACGCCGACGGCGAACACACCGCCGACGACGAGGGCCATGGTCAGGTCGAGCGTCTTCACGGCGTTCCCCCCAGCGGGCCGGTCCGGCGGCCGTCGGTGTCCTGGACGCCGGTCTCCCGGCCCCCGGCCTCCTGCTCCCCGGTTTCCCCTTCCGGTGTCTGCGGGCTTCCCGTCTTCCCGGCGTCCTCGTCCTGGCTCAGGGACGTGCCGGAGGCGGCCAGCAGCTTGAGGATCACGCCGATGACCAGCAGGTACACCCCGACGTCGAAGTACAGGCTGGTGGACGAGTGCACGGCGCCCAGCAGCGGCAGGTGCACCTCCCAGGTGGAACCGGTCAGCGGCGGCTCCCCGAAGGCCAGCGGCCCCGCGCCCGCCGCCGCCGCGACGACCAGTCCGCCGCCCGCCAGCACCGCCGGCCTGACCGGCGCGGCGCGCCCCAGGTCCGTCCGGCCGCCCACCAGGTAGCGCAGCACGAACGCCTGTCCCGCAACCAGCCCGCCCGCGAAGCCGCCGCCGGGCCGGTAGTGCCCGGAGAAGAGGAGGAACAGGGAGAGCACCATGATCGACGGGAACAGCAGCCGGGTGACGACCTCCATCAGCACCGACCGCTCCGCGCCGGGCCGCGCGTGCGCGCCCGGCAGCCAGCGCTCGGCCGGTTCGTCCCAGCGGGCGGCGGACCGCGCCCGCCCCTCCCCGGGCACCCGGCGCGGCGGCGGCGCCTCGTCCGGGCCCGTCTCCGGCGGCGCCGAGGCGGGCTCGACGGCCGCCCCCCGCCACACCTTCACCAGGCTCGCCACGCCGATCGCCGTCACCAGCAGCACGGAGATCTCGCCGAGGGTGTCCAGGGCACGGAAGTCCACGATGATCGCGTTGACGACGTTCTCGCCGCCCGTCTCACCCACCCGGCGCAGGTACTCCGTCGAGATGGCGGGGCCCTGCCGGGCCTCCGTGGCGACGACGGCGAACACCGCGACGAAGGTGCCGGCCGCGACCGCGACCGCCGCCCGCACCCAGCGCCCCACCCGGGGCTGCCCGCCCGGCGTGAAGCGGGACGGCAGGCGGCGCAGCACCAGGACGACGACGACCAGGGTCAGCGTCTCCACCAGGAACTGGGTGAGCGCCAGGTCCGGCGCGCCCTGCACGACGAACAGCCCGGCGACGCCGTAGCCGATCGCACCGGTCAGCAGCACGGCGGCGAGGCGGTGCCGGATCACCGTCAGCGCCGCGGCGGCGGTCAGCACCGCCAGCCCCAGGGGGATCTCCATCGGGGACCACCAGGTGGGGATGCCGTCCAGCGGGGGCGGTGACAGCAGCAGCGCGGTGCCCGGCAGCGCCACGACGGTCACCAGCGCGATCGTCAGGTACAGCGGCAGCGACCCCACCTGGGTGCGGCGGGTGAAACCCACGGCCGCCCGGTACAGGCCGCGCACGGCGTTGCCGTAGCCGCGCTCGGCGTCGGGCAGCCGCGGCAGCCGCTCCGCGAACCGCCCCACCGGGCGGCGGGCCGCGTGCAGGGCGAGACCGGCCAGCAGCGTGACCACCGCCAGCCCCAGCGCCGGGGTCGCCCCGTGCCACAGCTTCAGCTCGTAGGGGGACCCCCCGGGGGCGGCCGGGAAGACGTCGGCGTAGGCGGCCGTCAGCGTGCCGGTGCCGGAGTACCACAGCCCGGCCGCCAGCCCGAGCACCGCCGTCACCGCCGCGGGCGCCACGAAGGCGGCCTTGGGACGGGCGGCCTCCGTCGCCGCCGTCCCCGGCTTCCCGGCGAACGCCCCCCACAGGTACCGGGCCGTGTAGGCGACGGTCAGCACCGAGCCCACCGCGAGAGCGGCCAGCGCCCAGCCGTGTCCGGTGATGTCGTCGTGCAGCAGCGCCTCGAAGGCGGCGTCCTCGCCGAGGAAGCCCACGAACGGCGGCAGTTTGGCCATGGAGGCGACGGACAGCGCGGCGACGGTGAACAGGGCGGGCAGCGCGGCGCCCAGCCGCGACAGCTCCCGCAGGTCCCGCGTACCGGCCTGGTGGTCCACGACGCCGACCACCATGAACAGGCTCGACTTGAACAGGGCGTGCGCCAGCAGCGTCGCCGCCCCGGCCAGCGCGGCGATCCGGGTGCCCGCGCCGAGCAGCGCCGTCAGCATGCCCAGCTCGCTGATGGTCCCGAACGCCAGCAGCCGCTTGAGGTCGGTCTCGCGCAGGGCGCGCCACGCGCCGAGCACCATCGTCAGCAGACCCACCGTCAGCACCAGCGGACGCCAGGGGTCCACCTCCGCGAAGCCCGGCGCCAGCCGCGCCACGAGGTACACCCCGGCCTTCACCATCGCGGCGGCGTGCAGGTAGGCGCTCACCGGGGTGGGCGCGACCATCGCCGCCGGGAGCCAGGCGTGCAGCGGGAACTGCGCCGACTTGGCGAAGGCGCCGAGCAGGACGAGCACCAGTGCCACCGGCACCAGGCCGCCGCGTGGCGGATCGGCGAGGATCTCCGAGACGCGGTAGGTGCCCGCCGCCTCGCCCAGCATCACGAAGCCCAGCAGCATCACCAGGCCGCCCGCCACCGTCGTCAGCAGCGCCTGCTCCGCGGCCCTGCGCCGCTCCCGCGCGCCGTCGCGCCCCGCGATGAGCAGGAACGACGCGATGGTGGTCAGCTCCCAGAAGGCGTACAGCAAAAAGAGGTGGTCCGAGACGACCAGGCCCAGCATCACCCCGGCGAAGGCCAGCAGCAGTCCGGCGTCCCGCCCCGTCTCACGCGGCCCGGCGTGCTCCCCGTAGTACGCGCTGTACAGGAGCACGAGCGCGCCGATCCCGGTGACGACGCCCACCATGAGCAGCGCGAGCGCGTCCAGCCGCACGTCCAGGGTCAGTCCGAGCGCCGGGGCCCACGCGAGGCTCTGCTCCACCGGGCGCCCGTCCAGCACCGCCCCGGTGTGCGTCAGCGCCCAGCCGAGCGCGGCCAGGGGCACCAGGGCGGCCACCGCCCACACCGCCCGTCCGACGCGGCGCGCCAGCGGGGGCAGGACGGCGGCGACGCCGAGGTGGAGGGCGACGAGGATCAGCAAACCGTCGCGCTCCTTCCGGCCCTGGGCCACGGGTCAGCGCCCGCCGGGAACGCGCGCGCAGCCAACGTGTGCCCCGCCCGGCGCGAACGTAACGGAGTGCGTCCCCGCGTTACTCCATTCGCCCGCCGGCGCGGGTGCCGACGCCGTGGCGCGCCGTCAGCAGCAGGGCGAACGGCAGCGTCGGGGGCGGACGCGCCGTCAGCACGCCCGCGCTCCCGCCGCCGGGGCGGCCCGGGGGAGGGTGGGTCAGGCGCGGGGGTAGCGCTGGAGCCAGCCGGGGGAACCGGTGGGGGTGGCCGGGCTGTGCAGGGCCGGACCCTGGGTCATCTCCATGGCGAAGTCGTCGGCGAGCTGGAGGATCGTGGCCCGGCCCTCCAGCTCCACCACCCAGCCGGGCGGCAGCGCCGTCTCGCCGTGCAGCGCGCCGAGCAGGTTGCCGCATATGGAGCCCGTCGAGTCGGAGTCGCCGCCGTGGTTGACGGCCAGCAGCAGTCCGTGCCGGACGTCCTCCGCGACGAGGGCGCAGTACACCCCGATGGCCAGCGCCTCCTCGGCCACCCAGCCGCCGCCCAGCGACTCCACCCGCTCGGCGCTCGGCAGCCCCTGCCGCACCGCGCCCAGCGCCTGCTTCAGCGCGTCGCTGGTCTCCTCGTGCCCGGGACGCGCGACGAGCTGCGCCAGCGCCTGCTGCACGGCCGAGTCCAGCGAGTCGCCGCGCGTCACGGCGTGCACGATGACGGCGAACGCCCCGGCGGCCAGGTACCCGGTGGGATGGCCGTGGGTCTGGGCCGCGCACTCCACGGCGAGCTGGAACACGAGCTGCGGCTCCCAGCCCACCAGCAGCCCGAACGGCGCCGACCGCATGACGGTCCCGCACCCCTTGGACTCCGGGTTCTTCGGCGCCTCCAGCGTCCCCATCCGGTCGTCCGCGAGCCCCGTCAGGCACGCGTTGCCCGGGGCGCGCCGCGCGTACAGCCACTCCTCGCGGGCCAGCCAGCCGTCCTCCCGCTTGCGCTCGTCCGGCCCCCAGTCCCGCTGGGTGGCGGCCCACCGCCGGTAGGCGGCGTGCACGTCCGTCGGCGGGTGCCAGGCGCCGGTGTCGCGCCGCACGTGCGCCCGGATGAGCCCGTCCATGGTGAACAGTGTCATCTGCGTGTCGTCGGTGACGGCGCCGCGCCGCCCGTAGGCGGGGACGTAGTCGCCCACGCCCTGCGGCCCGTGCGCCTGGCGGATTTCGGCGAGCGACTCGAACTCGATCCCGGCGCCGAGGGCGTCACCGATGGCACCGCCGATCAGGCAGCCGCGCACCCGGCTGCGGAAGGTCTGCTGCTCGGCCCGCCCCCACACGGCCGTCCCGCCGGTCCGCTCCACACCGTTCACCGAGCCCCCTCACCCGTGGCCGCCCTCCGACTGCCCCAGCACTGTAATGGACACCCGTGAACGCCGCCCGGGGCCGCGGGACCCGTCCCGCGGGCGGGCCCCGCACCCCGGGGTTCAGTCGCTGAGGACGGGCAGCAGCTCGGGGAGGTGCCCGTCGGAGGCCGCCGCGGCGGCGGCGCGCTCGGCGGGCACCGCGCCGTAGGTGGTGGTGCGGGGCCGGGCCGGACGGCCCGCGGACTCCGCGATCGCCACAAGGTCCCGCACCGACCGGTAGGAGCCGTAGGAGCTGCCCGCCATCCGGGAGATCGTCTCCTCCATCAGCGTGCCGCCCAGGTCGTTCGCGCCGCTGCGCAGCATCTCCGCCGCCCCCTCCGCGCCCAGCTTGACCCAGCTCGTCTGGATGTTGGTGATGTGCGGGTGCAGGAGCAGGCGCGCCATCGCCGTCACCACGCGGTTGTCCCGGTCCGTGGGCCCCGGGCGGGCGATCCCGGCCAGGTAGACGGGGGCGTTGGTGTGGATGAACGGCAGCGTGACGAACTCGGTGAACCCCTCGGCGCCGTGGGCGCGCGCGGCCTGCTGGACGCGGGCCAGGGTGCGCAGGTGGCCGAGCCAGTGCCGGGGCTGGTCCACGTGCCCGTACATCATCGTGGACGACGACCGCAGGCCGAGCCGGTGCGCCGTGCTGACGACGTCGATCCAGGTGGCCGTCGGCAGCTTGCCCTTGGTGAGCACCCAGCGCACCTCGTCGTCCAGGATCTCCGCCGCCGTGCCGGGGATCGAGTCGAGCCCCGCCTCCTGCGCCGCCGCCAGCCAGTCGTGGACGGACAGCCCCGTGCGCGACGCCCCGTTGACGACCTCCATGGGGGAGAAGGCGTGCACGTGCATGCCCGGCACCCGCTCCTTCACCGCGCGGGCGATGTCGAAGTAGGCGGTGCCGGGCAGGTCCGGGTGGATGCCGCCCTGCATGCACACCTCGACGGCGCCCACGTCCCACGCCTGCTGCGCGCGGTCGGCCACCTGGGACAGCGACAGCGTGTAGGCGTCGGCGTCGGTGCGGCGCTGCGCGAACGCGCAGAACCGGCAGCCGGTGTAGCAGACGTTGGTGAAGTTGATGTTCCGCGTGACGATGTACGTCACGTCGTCCCCGACGACGTCGCGGCGCAGGGCGTCGGCCGTGCGGCACAGCGCGTCCAGGGCCGGCCCGTCGGCGTGGAGCAGTGCGAGGGCCTGCTCGTCGGTGAGGCGGGTGGGGTCGTCGGCGGCCTGGGAGAGCGCCGCGCGCACGTCGCCGTCGATCCGCTGCGGCGCCATGCCGGGGGCGGCCCGCTCGCGCAGGGACTCCCAGTCGCCGTACACCTCGTCGAAGTCGTCGCGCCGGTCGGCGGTGCGCCCGGCGGTGTCGATCGTGCGATGCAGGTCGGTGCGCCCGGACGCGGCGAACGGCTCGTCCGGCTCCTGCCACGGGCGGCCCGTCAGGACGGCGTCCGGCCGGGCCAGACCGGTGTCCGGATCGGCCAGCGCCCGCACGTGCGGCAGCAGGCGCGGGTCCAGCCACGGCTCGCCGCGCTGGAGGAACTCCGGGTACACCGTGAGCCGTTCGCGCAACGTGAAACCGGCGTCCGCGGTGCGCGCGGCCAGCTCGTCGAGGTGCGGCCACGGGCGCTCGGGGTTGACGTGGTCGGGAGTCAGCGGCGAGACGCCGCCCCAGTCGTCGATCCCCGCGCCGATCAGCATCGCGTACTCCGCGTCGACCAGGTTCGGCGGCGCCTGGATGCGCGCGGCGGGGCCGAGCACCAGCCGGGCCACGGCCACGGCCGCCGCCAGCTCCGCCAGCTCGGCGTCCGGCATGCCGCGCATCGCCGTGTCCGGCTTGGCGCGGAAGTTCTGCACGATGACTTCCTGGACGCCGTGGTAGGCGCGCTGGACGCGGCGCAGCGCGAAGAAGGCGTCGGCCCGCTCCTCGTAGGTCTCCCCGATGCCGATGAGGACGCCGGTGGTGAACGGCACGTTGGAGCGGCCCGCGTCCTCCAGCACCCGCAGCCGCACGGCCGGTTCCTTGTCGGGCGAGCCGTGGTGCGGGCCGCCGGGCTCCGACCACAGCCGCGTCGCCGTCGTCTCCAGCATCATCCCCATGGACGGGGCGACGGGCTTGAGCCGCTGGAGGTCCGTCCACGACAGCACGCCGGGGTTGAGGTGGGGGAGCAGGCCCGTCTCCTCCAGGACGCGGATCGCCATGGCCCGCACGTAGGCCAGCGTGTCGTCGTAGCCGTGCGCGTCGAGCCACTCGCGGGCCTCGGGCCAGCGGTCCTCGGGGCGGTCCCCGAGGGTGAACAGCGCCTCCTTGCAGCCGAGCGCGGCGCCCCGGCGGGCGATGTCCAGCACCTCGTCGGGGGACAGGTACATGCCGTGCCCCTCGCGGCGCAGCTTCCCCGGCACGGTGACGAACGTGCAGTAGTGGCAGCGGTCCCGGCACAGCCGGGTGAGCGGGATGAAGACCTTCCGCGAGTACGTGACGACCCCGGGCCGCCCGGCCGCCGCCAGGCCCGCGTCACGCACGCGGGCGGCGACGGCCGTCAGCTCCGTCAGCGCCGCCCCGCGCGCCTGGAGCAGGACGGCGGCCTCGGAGGCGTCCAGCGCGACGCCGTTCGCGGCCCGGCGCAGCGCGCGCCGCATGGCGTTGCCGGTCGGGCCGACGGGTGCTGCCTGTGCGTCTGTGCTCATTACCCGAGGGTACGACGGCCCGCCGACGCCCCCGGCACCCCACGGGCGCCGGGGGACGCGGCGGGAGGCGGCGGGACGCGGCGGGGGAGCGCCCGCGTCAGGCGACGCGGGTGATCCGCGCTCCCGCGCCGGGCTCCGCCAGCTCCCCGCCCAGGGCGACGGGCACCCGCACCTGGCCGGGCCCCTCACCCACCGTCAGGAACCCGACCTCCGTCCCTTCCGCCGCCTCGTGCGGCACGCCGTCCCCGCCGCCGGTCAGCGCCAGCTCCACGGTGAGCCCCGGCCAGCCGACGGCCGTGACGTCCTCGGTGGCCACCACCGGCGTACGGCCGCCCAGACCGTCGTCCACGGCTCCGACGACGTCACCCTTGCGCACCACCGTCTCGGTGGTGAGCGCGCCCTGCGCGGAGAGGATCAGCTCCCGGCCCGCGGCCAGGACGGTGTCGATGATGGGCGGCTGGTGCTGGCCCAGCACCGCGCCGATGACCAGTTGCCGCGTCTCGCCCGCCTCCGCGTGCGCGGCGAACAGGAAGTTGCCGCCGGCGGCCGTGGTGGTGCCCGTCTTGATGCCGACGTTGCCGTAGGAGGTCACGATGAAGTTCCAGTTGCGGTGCTCCTTGCCGTTGCGGTCCGTGTACGTCGGCTTGTTGACGACGCCGCGGAAGACCTCGAAGTCCATGACGGCCTTGCCCAGCTTCACCTGGTCCTCCGCCGTGCTGACGGTCTCGGCGAGCAGCCCGCTGGGGTCGGTGTAAGTGGTGTTCTCCATGCCGAGCTCCTCGGCGGCGGCGTTCATCTTCTCGACGAACGCCTTCTCGGACCCGGCGTCCCAGCGGGCCACGAGCCGGGCCACGTTGTTCGCGGACGCAAGCATCAGTGCGTCCAGCGCCTCGGCCTGGGTGAGCGTCTCGCCCTCCTGTACCCCCACCGTCGACTCGCCCTGCTCGCTCAGGCCCGCTTCCTCCTCGGCCCGCTGGTCCACGGGGATCGAGGCACCCGGCTCCCCGGGCTTCATCGGGTGCTCCCTGAGCAGCACGTAGGCGGTCATCGTCTTCGCCACGCTCGCGATCGGAACGGGTTTCTGCTCGCCGGACGTGCCGAACGAGCCGAGCCCGTCCACCTCCATCGCCGCCTGGCCGGAGGCGGGCCAGGCGATGTCCGGCCGCGCGCCCCCGAACGCGTGGGTGGCGTCGGCCGTGAGCGCGAGGGACGGCTCCGGCAGCGGACGCAGGAACTGCGCGACGACGAAGGCCACCGCGAGGAGCAGCACGACCGGCGTCCAGATCTTGAACCGTCGCACCGTCGTGCGCAGCGGCGTCTCCGGCGGGGCGGGCTTGTTGGTCAGCTCCGCGAGCAGGTCCAGCGGACGCTGGCCCGGCACCGGGGGCAGCGGCTGCTGGCGGGTCCGCTCCGGTTCGGGCACCTCGGCGGTGCGGGAGTCGCCCTCGGAGGCGGTGCGCTGCTGCGGCTTCGTCGGGGCCTGCGGGCTCTTCGGGACGCGCGGGTCGCCGCCGTCCGGCCTGAGCGGCACGAACCGGCTCGTCCGCCCGGCCGGGCCCGGCTCCTCGGGTCCGGGTTCCGGCGCGGGCTCCTGCTTGGGTTCCGGTTCCGGCCCGGGTTCCGGCCCGGGTTCCGGTTCTGGACCTGGTTCCGGGGCGGGCCCGGGTTCCGGCGCGGGCTTCGCCGCGGGGGCCTTGACGGTCCGCAGCACGGTGGTGCCCTCGGCCGGGCCGTCCCCGGTTCCCCGGGGCTCGTCGGCGGACGCGGGCTCGTCGGAGTCCTGCGGCTCGTCCGCGTCCCGGGGTGCCTCGGTGTCCCCGGGTCCGTCGGTGTCCCCAGGCCCGTCGGCGCCCGCCGGTTCCGCCGCGTCGGCGCCCGCCGTCTCCGCCGGTTCCGTCACGCCCGCGGTCTCGGCCGGTTCCGCCGTCTCCGCCGCGTCGGCGTCAGCCTCCCCGGTCCCGGAAGCCCCGTCCGTCGCCTCAGCCCCGTCCGTGGCGTCCGCGCCGTCCGCCTCCCCGGACGCGTCCGCCTCCTCCGATCCACCAGCCGCCTCCGGCCCCGGCCCATCGGCCGCACCGGCCTCGTCCGGCTCAGGCGCCGGGGTGCCGGAGGGCGGCCGGGGGTTCAGCCGATCGGGGCGTCCGGGAACCACCGGGCCGTCCCCCGTCGTCTCCCCCGACGACTGCTGCTGTTCCGACCTGCCGGGGGACTCGCCCGCCACCGTGCCTCCTGAGTTCTGACGCTGTCGCCGTGCCACCAACAGTGTCCGGTGCGTCCGGAGCCCCGCTGTCCGGGGCCCGCACCGGCACTGTGTCCGACTGGGCAGACGAGTACGACATACCTACTGGTTCCCGTCCATAGCGGTCAGGCACTCTCGACAGAACATTGTGAGAGGGGTCACCCTGTCATTCATCCACGCGGGGAGGCATGGATGAGCAGGAGCCGCAGAACAATTCCGGAGGAGCTTCTGCTGCTGGCACTGGACCCGACCACGGGTACCACGGCACAGCCGCAGTCGCTCGACCTCGGTCTCGCCGGAGCCCAGCTTGTGGAGCTGGCTCTGGCCGGACGAATAGCCCCAGACGGGGATCGTATCGCCGTGGTGCTGCCACGGCCGACGGGAGATCCAACGCTGGACTGCGCACTGGAACTGCTGCGCAGGCGCGGCAGCCCGGTGCGCGCCGTCCACTGGATCGGCGGGCCCCGACTCGGGCTCCGCCAGACGTACCTGTCACACCTGGAACGTTGCGGCATGGTGCATGCCGTCAACGGCCAGATGTGCGGAGTGCTCCCGACGACGCGGTACCAGGCGACGGACAATGCCATCAGCCGGGAGATCAGGGCCCGGCTGGACGCGGCGATCCGTACCGGTGTGCCGCCGGACCCGCGGACGGCGGCGCTCGCAGCGCTCGCCCACGCGGTCGGCCTCGGCAAGCACCTGTACCCGGGCAACGAAGGACGGTCCTGCCGTTCCCGGTTGCGCGACCTCATCCGGCACGACCCGATGGGCGGCCTCGTCGCCCACGCCGTGCTGGACGTGCAGAACGGCGTGGCGGCGGGTCCGCGGCGTCCGGCGGCCGCCGCCGGCGGCGGTGCCGCACCACGCGGCGGCCAGCGGCCGGTGTCCGACCCGGGCGGAGTGACGGAACCGGCCCGAGGGGCGGGCATGGCCCGCGTCGCCGTCCGCTAGTCCGCCGGGAGCCGCAGAGTGGTCCGGGGCGGGCGCGGCAGGTGCCCGCGCCGGACCGCACGCCGGTGCCCGCAGCCACCGGGCACCGGCACGGGCCGCACCGGGGGCCTGAGAACGTGCGGGGTGGCGGAGCGGCCGGGGGTCCGGCCGCTCCGCCACCCCGCACGTGCGCGACGGTGTGTGCCGTTGCCGAATCTTCGCGAAGCGCCGGTGCGCGCGGGCCGTTGGTGGCAGTCTGCTGAGCATCAGCCCATCTGAACAGCGGAGGTGCAGCCCCGTGGCGTCCACCGTCAATCCCACCGTGCGCAGGCGTCGGCTGGGACAGGAGTTGCGCAAGCTCCGCGAGGAGAGAGGCATGACGGCGGAGGAGGTCGCCGACCGGCTGCTCGTCTCGCAGTCCAAGATCAGTCGCCTGGAGAACGGGCGCCGCAGCATCAGCCAGCGCGACGTGCGCGACCTGTGCGGCGTCTACGCGGTGGACGACCTGCGCATAGTCGAGTCCCTGATGCAGATGGCGAAGGAGTCCCGGCAGCAGGGCTGGTGGCACGCCTTCGGGGACATCCCCTACAGCGTCTACATCGGCCTGGAGACGGAAGCCGCCTCGCTGCGCATCTACGAGCCGCAGATCGTGCCGGGCCTGCTCCAGACCCAGCCGTACGCCGAGGCCGTCATCGCGGGCGCGCTGCCCGAGGCGAGCCCCGACGACGTGGAGAAGCGCGTACAGGTCCGCATGCGCCGCCAGCAGCGCGTCTCGGCGCCCAAGGACCCGTTGCGGCTGTGGGCCGTGCTCGACGAGGCCGCCCTGCGCCGCACCGTCGGCGGACGCCAGACGATGATCGAGCAGCTGGAGCACCTGGGCGAGCTGTCCCGGCTGCCGCACGTGACGGTGCAGGTCATGCCGTTCGAGATGGGCGCGCACCCCGGCGTGAACGGCCAGTACGCGATCCTGGAGTTCCCGGACGCGGCCGACTCGACCGTCGTCTACCTGGAGGGCGTGACGAGCGACCTGTACCTGGAGAAGACGGGCGACGTGCAGAGCTACGGCGTCATGTACGAGCACCTGCGCGCCCAGGCCCTGAACGCCGACGACAGCCGCGACTTCATCCAGGGCGTCGCCAAGGAGTACGCCCGCGAGGCGTGAGAAGTACGCCCGCGAGGCGTGAGAAGTACGCCCGCGAGGCTTCGAGAATACGCCCGCGAGGCTTCAGAAGTACGCCCGAGAAGCGTAGGAAACAGCGCGGGGCGGAACGATACAACGCCGACGACGCCCGGTGGAAGGAGTCACTGGAATATGCCATCCGGTCGAGTGAACCTTTCCGCCACGGCCCGGGCGTGCCCAGTACGGTCGGTCGCGTGCCAGCGAGAAGACTGGCTTCTCGCGCGACATCCCCGTTCTGACGCCCCTCGTCGGGCAGGCGGGGAGACGGGAGCAGACATGGCAATTCGTCAGGGCAGGACCACGCGCTGGGTGAAGTCCACCTACTCGGGCGGCAACGGCGCCTGCGTCGAGGTGCAGTCCCCGGAGCGCCAGATCGTCGCGGTCCGCGACTCGAAGGTGCCCTCCGGCCCGTCCCTCACCGTCGCCCCCGCGTCGTGGGCGGCCTTCGTGGGTGGCGTGGAGGGCGGGACGTTCGACCGGGCCTGACACCCGGTCCGGCGGCGGCCGGCACCACCGCCCGAGCGGTCCCCTCCCGTCCGGCCCGCCGTCCTGGCCGGAAGGAGCCGGGGTCCGCTCTGGCGCCCGCCCGGGGCCGTCCGCCCGGAGCAGTCCGGCAGGCGCGTACCGCCCCCCGGTACGCGCCTGCCGCGTCCCGGCGCGCCGCCGGGGAGGGGGACGGAGTCCGTCCAGGACACGCCACGCCACGGACACGCCGCGCGCCGCCGTTTCAGGCTGGGCGGCGGGCGGCGCGGTCGTCGCTGCGTATCCTGGGCGGATGGTGCGCAGCGACGGTTCCAGGGCGGCGGGGCTGGTCGGCCTGTGGGCCTGCGCGCTGCTGCTCGCCCTGCTGACCCCCGCTTCGGCCACCGCGGCCCCGTCCGCCACCGCGGCACACGCTGCCGCCGAGGGCGGCACCGGACCGGGCGCCCGGGCGGTGGCCGTGCGCGGTGGCCCGGCGGGCGGCCCGGCCGCCGCACCGCAGGGGCCGGGCCCACGGGAGCCCGCCTGCTCGGGCGACGATCCCGGGCCCCGGCCCGCCGCCGTACCGCGCCCGCGGCAGGACGCCGCCGCGTCGCCCGCGGCCGGGACGGCCCCGCTCCCCGGCGCCGCGGGGCCGCTTCCCGCCGCCTGCCGCCCGCCCGCGGCCCCGCCCGACGCGCGCCCGCCCGGCCTCTCGCGGCTCTCCGTCCTGCGGATCTAGGAACCGTCCGCTCCCGGCCGTTCCCACCCGCGTGCCCGGCGTGCGGCCCGTCCGCCCCACCGGTGCGCTCCACCCCCCCGCCCCCGTCCGCCCCCACCGGCGCGTGCCGCTGTGCCGCGGCCCTCGTGCCCCGGTGCGCGCCGTGCGGGCGTGCTCAGGAGACCGCAGTGCAGACATCACAGAAGAACCGCACCCGTACCTTCGGCGCGATCCTGCTCGTCGCCGTCCTCGCCGTCGCCATGGTGCTCGGCTCGCTGTCCCTGGCCGGGGTCGGCGGCGGCTCCGGCGGGTCCGGTGGCGGCCGGGAACGGAGCGAGGAGGCGGCTTCCGCCGAGGAGACGCGGGCGCGCGAGGCGCTGCTCGCGCTCGCCCGCCGCGAGGCGGGGGACCCCTACGCGCTGGGCGAGCCGGACGCGCCCGTCGTGCTGATCGAGTACTCCGACTTCCAGTGCCCCTTCTGCGGCACGTTCGCCCGGGACACCAAGCCCGAACTGGTCGAGCGGTACGTGGCGGAGGGCGTCCTGCGCATCGAGTGGCGGCAGTTCCCGATCTTCGGTGAGGAGTCCGAGCGGGCCGCGCGGGCGGGGTGGGCCGCCGGACGGCAGGGCCGGTTCTGGGAGTTCCACGACGTCGTCTACGGCGAGGAGCGGCGCAAGAACAGCGGAGCCTTCGCCCAGGAGAAGGTCGAGGCCATGGCCCGCGAGGCGGGCGTCACGGATCTGGAGCGGTTCCGCGCCGACATGGCCAGCGACGCCGCCGAGACCGCCATCGGCACCGACATGGACGAGGGGTACGCGCTCGGCGTCTCCAGCACCCCGGCCTTCCTGGTGAACGGCACCCCGGTGCTCGGCGCCCAGCCGACGGAGGTGTTCGCCGAACTGGTGGAGGAGCAGGAGCGCCGGGCGGCCGGTCAGTGATCTGGGAGGTCGGCTGCCTGACGGCCTTCCTGGGCGGGCTGCTGGCGCTGCTGAGCCCGTGCAGCGCGCTGCTGCTGCCCGCCTTCTTCGCGTACGCGTTCGCCGCGCCCGGCCTGCTGCTGCGCCGCACCGCCGCCTTCTACGGCGGGCTCTGCCTGACCCTGGTGCCGCTCGGAGTGGCCGGATCGTACGCGGGCCGGCTGTTCGTCGGCCACCGCGAGGCCCTGGTGGCGGCGGGCGGCTGGACGATGGTCGCGCTGGGACTGGCCCAGGCCGCCGGGCTCGGCTTCGGCTCGCGCCGCGCCGGAGCGGTGGCGGCCCGGCTCGGCCCCGCCCTCACGGCGCGCCCCGCCGCCCCGGCCGCGCAGCCGCCCGATGACCAGCCCACCGCGCCGTCCCCCGGGGCCGTACCGTCCCCCGTTCCCGCGCCGTCCCCGCTCCCGGCGGCGGTGGCCCCGTACGCCTCGGTGACGGCGCTGGGCGCGGTGTACGGACTGGCCGGGTTCTGCGCCGGGCCGATCCTCGGCGGAATCCTCACCGTCTCGGCGCTGGGCGGAGCCCCCGTGTACGGCGGACTGCTGCTGGCGGTGTACGCGCTGGGCATGGCGGTTCCGCTGCTGTGCCTGGCGCTGGTGTGGAAGCGGTGGGAGCTGGGCCGACGGCGCTGGCTGCGGGGCCGACCGGTGCGGATCGGCCGGTTCCGCGCACACAGCACGTCGCTGGTCTCCGGGGCGTTCTTCGTGCTGATCGGGGTCGTCTTCCTGCGTTCGGGCGGCACCTCGGCCCTGCCGGGGCTGCTGGACGCCGACCGGCAGGCGGGCCTGGAGCAGTGGGCGTGGTCGGCGGGCGGTGCGGTGTCCGACGCCCGGCTGCTGCCGCTCGCGGCGGCCGGACTGGCGGCCCTCGCCGTGTTCGCGGTCCGTGCCGCCCGGCGCGGGGGCCGGGACGTACGAACGGCCCGGCGCGGTCAGTGCTGACCGCGCCGGGCCGTCGCCCCCGTGTGGTACGCCGTACGAACCCCCGTAGCCGTACGCCGTACCGTCTATTTCGTTTTACGTGCCAGGGAGAGAGTACGGCGAAGGCGGCCCCGTTTGTCAAGCGGAATTTATGATGAGCGGCCAGTGCTACGCCCGCGTAAACTTCATGAGACGACGGCTGCGGACCAGACCAGCCGCAGTCGCTGACCGACAAGGGGTGATGGGGTGGACAGGGGGACACCCGGCAACGGGCGCACCATCGCGGACCGGCTCGACCATCTGATCGGCACGATCCATCCTCCGGGCCGGGGGCCGCTCAGCTACATGGAGATCGCCGACGGGATCAGGAAGAAGGCCGGACCGGCCGGTCCGACCGTCTCGCACGCGACGATCCAGAAGATCCGCAAGGGGGAGATCACCGATCCGAAGGTGTCCACGCTGACCGTCATCGCCGGGTTCTTCGGCGTCCCGGTCACGTACTTCTTCGACGACACCGTGGCCGACCGCGTCGACGCCAAGATCGCCAAGGTGAAGGAACGGGTCGAACTGACCCGCGCCCAGCGCGAACTGGCCGACATGCTGCGCGACGGGGACGTGCGCGACGTCGCCGTGCGGATGAACGGGCTGTCCACCGACAGCCTGCGCGCCATCCGCGGCGTGATCGACCAGGCCCGAAGACTGGAGGGGCTGCCGGAACCGCCGGGCCGCCGAGCCTGACCGGGCGGAGCCGCCCGCCGGGCCGGGCCCCAGTGGCCCGGCACCCGGCCGCCCCGCCCCTCGTCCCGGCCCCGCGCGTCCCGGTGGCCGGCGTCGCGGTGGGCCACCGTCCGAAGGGGCGGGGCGGTTCGCCCTGCTTGCCGGGAAGCTCCCGGTGCGGTCCGCCCGGCCGTTCGGAACCGGCCACGCGTGCGCCGGGAAATCGGTCCGGAGAGTTTGGCCGTTCGACTCCACCGCCGCCTAAACTGCGGTGGCGAAGGAGACCGTATGACCAAGACGAGCCGCCGTGCCCGCTGCGAGGCCGTCGCTGACGCTCTCGACATGCCCCGGCCGTTCGACCTCGACGCGCTGTGCGGACGTATCGCCGCCCGGCGCGGCAGGCCGCTGCGACTGGTTCCCCTGGAGGGAGCCCCGGACGGCAGCACGCCGTGTGGCGTCTGGGTGGCCACCGCCGCCTCCGACCTGATCTTCTACGAGCCCGCCACCAGCGCCGTCCACCGGCTCCAGATCGTGCTGCACGAGCTGGCGCACCTGCTGCTCGGGCACGGCTCGCCGGACGCCGAGCGCCCGGCCTACGCCGCCCGGCTGCTGGAGGAGGCCACCGCCGCGGAACCGGAGGAGGACGACGAGCTGGACCTCGACCAGCTCATGCACATCCTCGGCCGCACCAGCTACACCGACGAGCAGGAGCGCGACGCCGAACTGCTGGCGACGATCCTCAGCGACCGGGCGCTCAGCCAGGAGGCCCCGGCCACCTCCGGTGAGGCCGCCGGCGTCCTCGACCGGCTCAACGACGCCTTCGGGCACCCCGTGCGCTGGTAGGCCCGCGTGGAAACCGCCGTTCTGGTCCTCCTGTGGTGCGTGGTGCTCTGGCGGGCGCCCGCCGCCGCCCGCGTGCCCCGGCAGCGTGCGCTGTGGCTCACCTTCGCCGCGCTCACCGTCTCCATGACGCTGCGCCTCCCCGAGGTCATGCGCGCCATCGACGGCGGCACGGGCGTCAACAACCTCTCCACCCTCCTCAAGCACCTCATCGGCATCACCGCGGCCGCCGCCCTGCTGGAGTTCGTCTTCGGCGTCACCCGGCCGGGCCGCGACCGGGGCCGAAGGCTGCGGATCGCCGCGGCCGGAGCCACCTGGGCCGCGCTGGCCGTCCTGTTCGCCCTGGTGCCGAGGACGGCGGAGGCCGAGGAGTTCTTCGAGACGAACGCGGGCTCCGGCGCCGCGACCGCCTACCTCATGGTCTGGTACGCCTACCTGGGCCTGGCCATGGCCGTGGCGGCGCTGCTGTTCTGGAGCGCCGCCCGGCACGCGCGCGCCGGCTGGCTGCGCGCGGGCCTGTGCTTCCTGGGCGCGGGCACCGCGGCGGGCGTCGGCTACGCGCTCGTGCGGGCCGTCTACCTCGTGCTGCGGCTGGCCGGGACGGTCGGGGCCGGGGCCGATCCGGGCGTCACCCACAGCACCGACGTCATGAAGCACGCGGCCATCGTCCTCATCCTCGTCGGAACGACGCTGCCCGCCGTGGGCGTCGCGTGGCGGGCCGCCGGACACTGGCGTGACCTGCGCCGCCTGGACCCGCTGTGGCGGCACCTGACGGCCGCCGTCCCCGAAGTGGTGCTCCACGAGGAGCTGGGCCGCGGCGAGTTGCGGATGCGGCTGCACCGCCGGGTCGTGGAGATCCGTGACGCCCTGCTCGCCCTCCAGCCGTACCTCGGCGCCGAGGAGTACGAACGGGCCGACGCCGTCGCGGCGGGCAGCGGACTGACGGGGTCCGCGCGGCGGGCGCTCGCCGACGCCTGCTGGGTGGAGGCGGCGCGCGAGGCGAAGCTGGCCGGGCACCCGCCCGCCCCGGCCGGCCGCCGCCCGGAGGCGGGGCCGGACGCGGGTCCGGACGCCTTCGAGGCGGACCTAGGCGACCTCGGGAACCTCAGCGACCTGGACGCCGAAGCCGCCTGGCTCCGTGCGCTGGAGACGGCCCGGCACCGCCCGGCCGTCCGCGCGTTCACCGCCGCACCGCGGCCCCGGGAGAGCACCCCACCCCAGGAGAGCACCTCACCGTGACACCCGACACCGCAGCCGCCGGACCCGCCGGGCCCGCTCCCCGGGGGGCTCCCGAACCGCCGTCCGGGGGCGCCCCCACGGGGCGGCTCCGGGCCGCCCGGCTCGTCACCGACGGGTTCGAGCCCAAGAACTGGATCGTCGTCCTCACCCTGCTCGTCGGCTGGCGGGTGGACGGTCTCGCGGGCGTCGGCTGGGGCCTGTTCGGCGCGCTGTTCGCGGCCGTCCTGCCCGTCCTGTTCATCACCTTCGGCATCCGCCGGGGCACCTGGGCCGACCGGCACCTCGGCGTGCGGCAGCAGCGGCTCGTGGTGATGCTGTTCATCATCGCCTCGGTCGCCACCGGCACGCTGCTCATGGGCCTGCTCGGCGCCCCGCGTCCGATGATCGCCCTCATCGCGGCCATGGTCGCCACGCTGGCGGTGCTCATGGCGATCACGGTGGCGTGGAAGGTGTCCGTGCACGCCGCCGTGTCCTCCGGCAGCGTCGTCCTGCTCGCCCTCGCGTACGGGCCGTGGCTGCTGGCCGCCTACCCGCTCGTCGCGCTGGTGGGCTGGTCCCGGGTGGCGCTGCGGGACCACACCCCCGCGCAGGTCCTGGCGGGCACCGCGCTGGGCGCGCTCGTCGCCGGGACGACGTTCGCGCTGCTGCGCTGACGCGCCGAGCGGCCCGCCGCCGGAGGGCTACCCGTCCTCCGGCTCCGGCTCCGGCTCCCACCCAGGTTCCTCCGGCTCCGGCTCGTCCCCCCACGCCAGCGCCTGCGGACCCGGCCCGTCCGGCGCGGGGGGCGCCTGCGCGGACGCCCCCGGCGCCGAGCCTGCCGGCGCGGAGCCTTCCGGTGCCGCCAGCAGGCCGAGGATGGCCTGCCCGTACCGCGCCAGCTTGTTCTCCCCGACGCCGCTGACCTCGCCCAGCTCCGCCAGGCTCGCCGGAGCGCGGGACGCGATCTCCCGCAGCGTCGCGTCGTGGAAGATCACGTACGGCGGCTTGCCCTGCTCCCGGGCCTCCGCCGCCCGCCAGGCCCGCAGCTCCTGGAACACCGGCTCGGCCTCCGGCGACAGCTCCACGGCCGCCGCGGCCTGGCGTCCGGGGCCCGCCGTCCGCGCGGGCCGCGCCGCCTTCACCCGCGCCGGGTCGCGGCGCAGCGGCACCTCGCGGCGGCCGCCCAGCACCTCGCCGCTCGCCTCGGTCAGCACCAGCGTCCCGTAGTCGCCCTCGACGGCCAGCAGCCGCCGGGCGATGAGCTGCCGCACCACCGACCGCCACTCGGCCTCCGCCAGCTCGCCGCCGACCCCGAAGACGCTCAGCGCGTCGTGGCCGAACTGGCTGACCTTCGCCGTCGTGCGGCCCAGCAGGATGTCGATGATCTGACCCGTGCCGAACTTCTGCCGCCGCTCGTGCTGCAACCGCCACACCGTCGACAGCACCTTCTGCGCGGGCACCGTGCCGTCCCACGACTGCGGCGGCGTCAGGCAGGTGTCGCAGTTCCCGCAGGGCTCGCCGCGCTGCCCGAAGTACTCCAGGAGCTGCACCCGGCGGCACTCCACCGTCTCGCACAGCGCGAACATCGCGTCCAGGTGCGCGGCCAGGCGGCGCCGGTGCGCGTCGTCGCCCTCGGAGGTGTCGATGAGCTTGCGCTGCTGGACGACGTCCTGGAGCCCGTAGGCGAGCCACGCGGTCGACGGCAGCCCGTCCCGCCCGGCGCGGCCCGTCTCCTGGTAGTAGCCCTCCACCGACTTCGGCAGGTCCAGGTGGGCGACGAAGCGCACGTCGGGTTTGTCGATGCCCATGCCGAACGCGATGGTGGCCACCACCACGAGCCCGTCCTCGCGCAGGAAGCGTGACTGGTTCTCCTGGCGGACCCGCGCGTCCAGCCCCGCGTGGTACGGGACGGCCGCGACGCCCTGCTGGTTGAGGAACTCGGCCGTCCGCTCCACCGAGTTGCGGGACAGGCAGTAGACGATGCCCGCCTCGCCCGCGTGCTCGCCGCGCACCAGGCCCAGGAGCTGCTTCTTCGGCTCGCCCTTGGGCACGATCCGGTACTGGATGTTGGGCCGGTCGAAGCTCGCCACGAAGTGCCGGGCGTCCTCCAGGGCGAGCCGGGAGGCGATCTCGGCGTGCGTGGCCTCGGTGGCCGTCGCCGTCAGCGCGATGCGGGGCACGTCGGGCCACCGCTCGTGCAGCTGGGACAGCGCCAGGTAGTCCGGCCGGAAGTCGTGCCCCCACTGCGCGACGCAGTGCGCCTCGTCGATGGCGAACAGCGCGACCCGGCCCCGCTCCAGCATCCGCAGCGTGGACTCCAGCCGCAGCCGCTCCGGGGCGAGGTAGAGCAGGTCCAGCTCCCCGGCGGCGAACTCCGCCTCCACCAGCCGCCGCTCCTCGGCGTCCTGCGTGGAGTTCAGGTACCCGGCCCGGACGCCGAGCGCCCGCAACGCGTCCACCTGGTCCTGCATGAGCGCGATGAGCGGCGAGACGACGACCCCGACCCCGTCCCGCACCAGCGCCGGGATCTGGTAGCACAGCGACTTGCCGCCACCGGTGGGCATGAGCACCAGCGCGTCACCGCCGGCGACGACGTGCTCGACGATCTCCTGCTGGGGCCCGCGGAACGCGTCATAGCCGAAGACGCGGTTCAGGACGTGCAGGGGCTCTTTCTCGGGGGTGGCCATCCGCCCATGCTAGAAGCCCCCGGCGACACCCCCGCACCACTCCCGGCAT
This sequence comes from Streptomyces solitudinis, assembly GCF_036323765.1. NCBI lineage: Bacteria > Bacillati > Actinomycetota > Actinomycetes > Kitasatosporales > Streptomycetaceae > Streptomyces > Streptomyces solitudinis. Next base: position 261,194 of record NZ_JAZDCW010000005.1, on the reverse strand, counting down.
CCCGGCCGCCGCTACAGGCGTATCGCGCTGCGCATGGCCTTCGCGTAGTAGCCGTTGCCGTCCAGACGCGAGGTGCCGCCCTTGTCGCCGATCGTCGGCCCGTTGACCTCCTCGCGGCTGGAGACGAAGATCCGGTGCCCGTCCGTGTCGTGGCCGAGGTAGATCCCGACATGGTCCAGCCGGGACTCGGTGCGCTCGTCCAGCCAGAAGAACACCAGGTCACCGGGTTGCAGCACGTCGATGGAGCCCGGTCGCTCGTAGCGCGGCGCCGAGCCGGACAACTCGATGACGTCCGTGCCGAGGCCGGAGCGGGCCATGGCGTCCGCGGTGCGGGGGAGGCCGTCGCCTTGTTCGTCGTTGGGCGCCAGCGGGTAGCGGGCACGGTAACCGAAGACGGTCCGGATGAAGCCGGAGCAGTCCATGGCCCGGTAGCGCTGCTGCTCGGGCTGAAGCGTGGTCCCGTCGCGGAAGGTGTAGGGAATGCCCAGGTAGTCGTAGAAGTCGGACTGTTCCAGGCGCAGGTCCGCGCCGTCCTGGCTGTCCGGGTTGAGCGGGCCGAAGTCGGCGTCGCCCGCGTAGGCGATGCCCTCGCCGTCCTTCTTCAGCGGAGCCTGGTCGACGTACTGGAAGGCGATGGCGAACAGGTCGTCCTCCTCGCTGCCGAAGTACTCAGCGAACCAGTCCTTGAACCAGCGCTCCTTCTCGGCGCCCTCGCGCCAGTTCTCCGGCATGAGCCGTACCCAGTTCTCCGTCACCACCCGGGACTGCGTGGAGGCGGGCTCGGTGAACGTGCGGCTCGGTCCCTTGAGCGTGGCGGTGCGGGCGCCGTCGGTGAACGTGGCGATCACCTGCCCGTCCTCGGAGCGCAGCACGCTGCGCGCCGGGTTCTTCAGCCGCTCCCAGGTCTGCTCGCCGGTACTCGTGCCGACACCGGCGTTCTTGAGCAGCGGGGTGTCGGTGACGGCCTGTACGGCGGGCGCCTTCGCCTGCTCCTCGGCCCGCAGGGCCACCGTCAGGTAGGCGCTGCCGGCGAGCAGGGCGAGGACCGTCGCGGCGTGCAGGACGGGCCGGGACTTGCGCGTGGTCTTGGCACTCATGTCAGTCAGCTCTCCGTTGGCTGGCGTGCGGTCGTCAGGAGGTGGGCATGACGCCGAGCAGGATTCCGGCGGTGAGGACGATGTAGGTCATGAGCGTCACCGAGCCGGTGGCCAGCATCGTCGCTCCCTTGGGCTGGCGGACCAGCTGGTAGGCGATGAGCCCCGGCACGATGAAGCCGAGTGTCTGGTTGGAGTACATGAGCGGGAACTCCTGCTGGAGGACGATGGTGAGCGTCCCCTGCAACACCACGCCGATCAGTACGACGGCCGCGAACAGCCGCTTGCCGTAGAGGATCACGTGCCGCTGCACGAGCAGGGTGCACACGTAGGTGAGGACGGTCACGCCCACGACCATCGAGGCGTGCTGGAGGTCCTCCACGAGCGTCAGGGCGAGCCACCCGGGGGTGATCATGCCGCCGGGGGAGAGGTTCGTCGTGAGGTAGCAGACCAGTGAGAACAGCAGCCCGAGCGCGATGCCGATCGCGGCGATCTCAGGGGTGAGGACGGCGGGTATCAACGGGATTCTCCTGGGCTGTGCCACACATCGGGGTACGGGGTCTGCGGGTCCTGCGGCCGGACGGGCCGGTGCCGCCACGTCCCGTCGGCGGGTGCCGGTTCGTGGGGCCGCACCGCCTGGTCCGGCTCCGGCTCCGTGGCCTGCGGCGGGTGCGGGACGTCGTGGGGCGGCGCGGGAAGGTACTGGCGGCGGGCCCCGTGGACGTCCGGGTAGGGCTCGTACGGCGCGCCGGAGTGCCCGCCGGCCGGGTACGCGGCACCCTGGCCCGCGCCGGGACTGCCGGGACCGCCGAAGCCGCCCGGACCGCCGAAGCCGCCCGGTTCCGTGCCCGGCCCGTCCGGCCCGCCCGCCGTGTCCGGTTCCTCGTCGGCGGGCAGCTCGGCGAGGTGTTCGAGCAGCACCTCGCCCTGGCCGTGGATGTTGCCGATCGCCACCAGCGACGCGTCCGGCCCGAGCCGGTCCAGCAGCTCGCCCATCAACGCGTCGGCGTCCCGCCGGTCACCGCCGAGGTCCACCGCGCGCGGCCGCCACTCGGCGGGCATGGCGTCCAGGGCGCTCTTGGTCGGGTGCCCGATCAGGAACACCGACTCCGGGGCGAGGCCGGGGATGATCTGGCCCATCTGCCCGTTGCGCTCCACGCGGTCGGGACGGCAGTTGATCACCACGTGCAGCGGTCTGCGGACGGCCCCGAGGTCGAGGAGCTGATTGATGTTCATCAGCGTCGACTCGGGATCGTTGGCCGCGAAGACGTTGGCGAAGCGCAGTGCCTTGCCGTCGTGCGTGCGGTACCGCTCGACGGAGAGCACGCCCGGGTCCGGCGGCGCGTCGTACATGCCCTGGAGCGCGGTCGTCCGGTCCACGCCGAGCAGCTCGGCCACGGCCAGGGCGATGGCCACGTTCTCCTTGAAGGTGAACCAGCTGAACCCGCGCAGTTCCTCGTCCGTCACCGTCTCCGGATCGGCGTACACCAGGCGGCAGTCCCGCGCCTCCGCCTCCTCCTGGAGGATGCCGAAACGTTCCTTCTCGGCCGTGACGCAGACGCCGCCCTCGGGCATGGACCGGGACAGCGAGCGAGCGACGTCGTCCAGGGTGGGGCCCATCTCCTCCAGGTGGTCCTCGCGCACGTTGCACAGGACGCCGATGGTGGAGCGGATCAGTTTGCTCTGGTTGATCTCCTGGAGCGCGGGCATGACGGCCATGCACTCGATGACCAGCGCGTTCGGCTGGTAGGACGCCGCCCGGCGCACGATGCCGATCTGCTCCACTACGTTGGCGATGCCGAACTTGCGGTAGACCGGCTCCTCGGTGGCGTCCGGGTGGATGAACCGGGCGGCGGTACCGGTGGTCTTGGCGACGGTCACCAGGCCCCCGCCGCGCAGCGCCCCCGCGCAGAGCCGGGTGATGGAACTCTTGCCGCGGATGCCGTTGACGAGTACCCGTGCGCGGATGAGTTCGAGGTTGGCGAAGTGCCGCCGCTGCTCGACGACGCCCGCGATCAGCAGCACGGCGCAGCACACCACGAGCACCGTGTAGAGGAAGAGCACAGCCGATCAGTTCCTTCCGGCCGGGGTGACGGTGTCACGCCGGGCTTGCGCCTGCTGGTTCTGGAGCTGCTGCCGCAGCAGCTCCAGGCTGCGGAGGACCGCGCCCACCTCGTCATGGTGGCGGGGGTACAGGACGGTGCGCCGGTCGCCGTCGGCCAGCGCCTCCGCATGCGCGGCGAGCTGCCGCAGCGGGCGGACCACGATGATGTGCAGCCAGCCGAGGCAGGCCACGGCGGCGGTGAGCACGAGCAGGCCGGACAGCACGGTGCGGTTCTGCAGCTTGTACTCGGGGATGGCGAGCGCGCTGGCGGACTTCCAGCTCACCACCGTCCAGCCGAGGTCCTTGGCCGCGCCCCCGCCGACGAACGGCGCGGCGGCGGCGAGCTGCACACCGTCGTCGTCGCGGTACAGGACGCCGCTGGGGCGCGGGTTCAGGCCCACCTGCTGCGACGTGCCCTCCACCAGGGCGTCCAGCCGCGCCGACGGCAGGTCGTCGAACGCCAGGTAGCCGGTGTTGCCGCCGATGACCCGGCGCTCGGCGTCCACGACGCGGACCTGGCCGAGGCCCTCGCGTTCGAGGAGCGAGTTGAGGAAGTCGATGCGGAACTCGCCGACCAGTGCCGCTCCGTCACGTCCGGGCACCTCGGCGAAACCGGCGATGACCGGTTCCTTGCCGTCGTCGTTCAGCACGGCGACGGCGCCGTCCGCCGGGCCCTCGCCCGCCGTGTGCCGGGGCTCCTCGCCCGTCCGGGCGAGTACCTCCCCGTCCGCGGTGAGGACGTACAGCGACGCGTAGCGCCCGTGCTCCTCGGCCGTGCGGTCCAGCACGGCCCGCATGTCCTCGGGCGAGGTGCGGTCACCGATGAGGGAGGCCACCGACGTGAGGTCGGCATGCCCCTCGTTCAGCGCCCGGCGCACCCGGTCGGTGAGGGTGTCGGTGCGCTCGCGCTGGTCGTTGACGAGCTGCTGCGGGATGACGGCGGTGGTGTCGGCCCGGTTGATCAGGAGCGCGAGCGGCGCCGACCAGGCCAACAGCAGGAAGCCGCAGGCCAGCAGCAGGCCGCGTCCGCCCGCCCGGCGCCAGCGCGGTGCTGCCGCGGCGGTGGGCGCGGTGGTGCCGGGGTCGTCGAGCAGCTGCTGGCGCAGCCGCTCCAGTGCCGTCCCGATCCGGGCGGTCTCCCCGGTTCTCGGGACGGTCACCGGGCGCCGCAGGTCGCCGCGTACGAGCCGGCGGCTCTCCAGGAACAGCCGCAGCAGTGGCCGCTGGACGAATCCGAGCAGCAGCGTCACCGCGAGCGCGCCGATGACCAGGAGGGCCGCGGCAGCGCCGAGCCCGACGAGGGGGTCGGTGCCGCGGGTGGGGTCCTCGGCGACGTGCACCATGGCCACGACCGTCAGCCCGAGCCCCGTCGCCATCGTGGCCTCGCCCGGTTTCGGTGCGGCGAGCGCCGCGTACCCGGCGACGGCCCGGTCGCCCCGGTACTCCTCGCCGAGCAGGCTGCCGCTGATGCCGGTGAAGCCGCCGGAGCCGGGTTCCTTCGTCTTGAGCGGATGCCCGGACGCCCGTTTCGTGGCCTCGGCGGCGAACGTGGCGAGTTGCTTGCCGTGCTGTTCGACCTCGTCGCGCTGCAGGTCCGTGAGGACCTGCTCGGGCTCGGGGATGCCGTCGCTGCTCAGTACCTTGCCGGTGGAGTCGACGACGGCGATCGAGCGGAACTTGCCCAGCGCGATGCCCGGGAAGCGGAGGCTGCTCGACGCCACGAGGAGCTGCTGCGGCTGGCCCTCCCAGGAGAGCAGGGCGAAGCTGAGCAGCCGCGTCTCGCCGTTGGACAGCCTGACCATGCGCGGGGCGAGCCCGTCCTCCTCGGAGAGCTTGGCCCGGTCGATGACCGTCAGGGGCAGCGTCTCACCACGGGCGGCGAGCAGCCGTCCGGAGCGGATCTCGATGACGGCCGTGCCGCGCCACTTCTGGTAGACGCTTCCGATCTTGTCGAGGACGGCGTCGGCGGGCACCGGCTCGGCGGAGGCGCTGAACAGGGCGGCGGCACGGGCGAGGTCGGTGACGCTCTCGTCCAGGGAGGCGCGCAGTGCGATGGCCCCGTCCTCGGCGAAGTGCTGCTGGGAGGTGAGCACCGCGTCGGGGAGCTTGCCGTGCTTGACGGACCCCAGGCTGAACGCGGTCACCGCGGCGAGGGTGAGGAGGAGCACCGAGAGCACGGCGATGGGCGGCCGTATGCCGCCCAGCAGTGACATGTCGGCTCTTCGGCGGACCTTGTGCCGCCGCTTCGGGCGCGAAGCGGCCACCGGAATGCTCCCTTCCACAGGACAACGAGACGGGCAGCCGCTGTAGGCCGGAGAACCGGCTCAGGGCGACTGCCCCCGCACTAGACGGGTGCGGTGGCCGTTTGGTTGTACGGAGTCCGTATAACGCTTCGATAGCGGAGTGACGCGTGGGGTTTCACCGGCGTTTCCCGGCAGCCGCCGTCCGGCGCCGCGTGGAGCGGCGCCGGACGGGGCGTCCCGACGTCAGTCACCCGGTTCGCGGAGGGCGACGAGCCCGTCGCGGGCGGCGCCGCGGTTGAGCATGGTGCCCTGCGTCCGTTCGAACGCGAGCTGGTAGCGGGAACGCCGCAGGCTGCTGAGGTCCGCGCCGTCGTCCAGCTCGGCCACCACGTCCACCAGCCGGTGGTCCTCGACGGCGCCGGGCGCCGGTTCCTCGTCCGGTGCGGCGGTCTCCATGTCCGGCGGGATGTCCACGAGCGTCGGGACGTACCGGGCCTCGACCTGCCACTCGCCGTCGTGCCGGGTGAACTCGAACCAGCCGATCGCACCCTCCTCGGTCAGGCCGGTGGGGACGTCGTGCCGTGCGAGCTGGTTTCCCAGCCCGTAGGCGATCCACGTCCCGTCGACCTTCTCCATCGGCTGCACGACGTGGGCGTGGTGGCCGATGACGAGGTCGATGCCGGTCTTCTCGGCGATCCGGCGGCCCAGCTTCAGCTGGGACGTGCTCGGGTTCGGGTGGTGCTCACGGCCCCAGTGGATGCTCAGGAGCACCACCTCGGCCCCGGCCTCCCTGGCGGCCTTCTCGGCGGCGGCGATCCGGTCGAAGGACGTCTCGTTGGCCAGCCACGGCTGGTCCTCGGGGACCTCGCGTCCGTTGAAGCCGAACGCGAAGGAGAGCTGGGCCACCTTCACGCCCTTCACCTCCACGATGAGGGGCGTGTCCGCCTCCTCCTGGCTGCGTGCGGAGCCGGTGTGCCGGATACCGGCCTCGTCCAGCACGTCCAGGGTCCGCTTCACCCCCGCGGGCCCGTGGTCGAGCGTGTGGTTGGAGGCCGTGGTGCAGGTGTCGTAACCGACGTTCTTGATCGCCGTGGCGATCTGCGGCGGCACGAGGAAGTCCGGATAGGACTGGAACGGGCCCTGCGGCGTGCCGAGCACCGGCTCCAGGTGGCAGATGCCGAGGTCGGCCTTGCTGATGACGGGCTTGATGCCCGCCATGATCGCGTTGAAGTCCAGCCCCTCGCGGCCGGACGCCTGCGCGTCCTTGCGCGCCTGGTCCACCAGCTGGGTGTGGATGAGGATGTCGCCCGCCGCGGCGACCGTGAACGCCGTCCCGTCGCCACCGGACTCCGTGCGGCCGGAATCCGCGGGGTCGCCGCTTCCCAGAAGTCCGCACCCGGCCGCGGTGGCCGCCAGGAGCGCGAGCGCGGTGGCGCGGGCAGTGCCTGAGAGAAGAGGGCGTCTGTTCACTCAGGTATTTTCATACGAACATGAGCCCACTTCCCGCCACGCGCATAACGATTGCGGCAACAGCACTGGTCAGCACCGTGATCCTCATCGCAGTGGCAGCATTCACCTTCCGGGCCGGCGGGGACGGCGACCGGTCCGGCGCGCCGCCCGGCCCGTCGACGGCCGTCGTCGACCTGGAGCGCCGGATCACCGGCTTCACCGCCGGGCTCTCGGCCAGGGGCGGCTACCGGCCGCCGGACCGTACCGAACGCACGGCAGTCGCCGACGGTGTCGGCCTCCTGCTGGACGGCGACCGGGACGGCGCCGCCCGGCGGCTCGCCGAGGTCGGCTTCCAGGTGCGCGCCTTCACCGACCGGGCCACCGGGCGGCCCGTCGCCGAGGTCTTCGACGGCGCCGACAGCGGTGACGCCATCCGGGGCTGGGGCCGCGTCTACGTGGACCTCGCCGCGCCCGTCCGCTGGTCCGTGCAGGTGCCCCACCCCGCGGCCGACCTCGACACCGAACGCCTGGGCACCGCCGTCTGGCGCGGCACCCCCGGGGGCGTCCTCGTCCTCGCCGGCGCGCACCGCAGGGCCGGTCAGGACGGCGAGGCCGACGTGGCGCACCGCCGGGACAGCGTCTTCCACGCCGTCTGCGCCGAGCTGGTGCGGCGCGGCCTGCCCGGCATGCAGCTGCACGGCTTCGCCAACGACTCGGCGCCTGACCACGAGGCCATCGTCTCCACCGGCGCGGGCGACGCGGCGCTCCCGGAGGCGCGCGTCCTGGCGCGGGCACTGCGTGACCGGGAGGTGGAGGTCTGCCGCGCCTGGGCCCGCTCCTGTTCCCTGGAGGGCCGCACCAACCGGCAGGGCCGCACCGCCGCCGAGTCGGACGTGCCGTTCCTGCACCTGGAGTTCAACCGGGACCTGCGGGCGGACGGCACCGGCCGGGCCCGGCTCGCCGCCGCCCTCTCCGGGACCGCGGCCGACTGGCGCTGAACCTCACGTCACCACCCGGAGCCGCGGTGCGGCCGTCGTCCGTTCACCGGGGGAGGCGGCGGCCGTCGTGGCGGGTGCGGACGAAGGGAGCGGCGACGTCGCCGCCGGTCAGCCTCCCGTAGGCGCTCGGCCGCCGGAACGCGTCACCCCACGTCTCCCGCTGCCGGTAGTCACGCAGGGCGGCCAGGTCGAAGGGGGCCAGGTACACGCCGGGCCGCTCGTCCGCCTCGACGGTGAGCATGTCCCGCGAACCGTCGCCGTCGAACGCGATGCCGTCGAAGGCGACCGAGTGCCCGAACCCGGGACCGGCGTAGTTGGCCACGGCGACGGCCGTCATGTTCTCGAAGGCGCGGGCCCGCAGCTGGGCCGTGCGGTTGACCTCCAGCTCGCACGCGTTCGGCACGAGCAGCAGCTCGGCCCCGTCCAGCATCAGCGCCCGCGCGCTCTCCGGGAACTCCCGGTCGTAGCAGATCATCGCCCCCACGCGCACCGGGCCCGCCGCCGTGTCCAGCGTCGCCGCCGCGAAGGAGGAGCCCGGGGTCAGCACGGCCTCCGGGTAACCGAAGGCGCAGGTGTGCACCTTGGCCTGCGTCAGCACCCGCGTCCCGTTCCGGTCGAAGAGGGTGACGGTGTTGCGGGGCGGGCCGTCCCACGCCTCCAGGTACGTCACCGCGACGGCCATCCGCAGCTCGGCGGCCAGCTCCCCGAACCGGCGGACGTAGGGCGAATCCGCGCCCACCGCCTCGCCGCACCAGACCGCGTCCGGCTCCGGCGCCGGCTCCCCCCAGCGCTGCGGGTGCCGGTACACGGCCGCGCCGTCCAGCTCCGGCGGCACCGCCGAGCCGTACCCGTTGCTCCACATCTCCGGGAACAGCGCCACGTCCGCCCCCGCCCGGCGGGCCGCGCGGCACGCCTCCTCCCCGGCCGCCAGCGCGTCCTGCCACCGGTATCCGGCGACGGGGTCGAGCTGCAGCAGGGCCACCGTCAGCGTCGTCATCCCCTCATCCCACCGCACCCGCCCGGCGTCCGGCAACGGGCTCCCGGCCCGCGCGCCCCGCCGGGCCGACCCGGGGGCCGGGCCGACCCGGACCAGCCCGGGGCCAGCCGTTTCCGGTGCCGGGGGCTCAGCGCCGTCCGGTGACCGCGTCCCGGGCCCGGGCCAGCACCTCCGGCGCCGAGGCGTCCGCGGCCCGCTCCGCCAGCGGCGTCCAGAAGTCCGCGCCCGGCGCCGCCTCCACCGCGATCCGCCGCCCGTCCGCCCACGCGGCGTCGAACGCCAGCCGCCAGGCGTGCAGGCACGTGCGGGCACCGCGGGCGGCGCTCTCCTTGTCGAACAGCGGGTCGCCCTCGATGGCGTGCCCCGTCCAGGCCAGGTGCACCCGGATCTGGTGCCTGCGCCCGGTCACCGGACGCACGGCGAGCAGCGCGTGCCGCTCGTCCTCCCACACCCGGGCGAACTCGGTCACCGACGGGTAGCTCTTCTTGCCGTACTCCCCGGCGTCCGCCGCCAGCGACCACCGCCGGGCCCGCGGCGCCGTCCGCGACGCGGGCCGCGTACCGCTGTCCGCGGGCCGCTCCTCGTCCCGGACGATGTCCTCCCGCCGTCCGGCCACCCGCACCCGGTTCTTGCGCCCCACCCCGAGCGGCAGGTCCACGACGCCCCGCTCCGGCAGCCCGCCGTCCGCCCGGACGACCGCCAGGTACGCCTTTTCCACGGTCCGTTTGCCGAACTGCCGCGTGAGGTCCCCGTGGAAGCGCAGCTCCTTGGCGAAGAGGACGGCTCCGGAGGTCACCTTGTCGATGCGGTGCACCGGGAACAGCGTCTCCCCGTCCTCCTCCGCGAGCCGCACCAGATCGCTCTCGTGCCGTTCCCCCATGACCGAGACACCGGCGGGCTTGTTCAGCACCAGCACGGCCTCGTCCTCGAACAGGACCGCGCCGTCCCGGATTCCGGCCCACCGACCCACAGCCATCCCCCACTCACGCCGCACCGGCCCGGCACGCCGCCGGGCGGCCGCCATCGTAACGGCGCCGCCGCCCCCGGCCCCGCTGGTGGGCGGGGCCGGGGGCGGCGGCGGACGTTCGGCGGTGCTGCCCGCCTACGCGGGGAAACGCTCCGGACCGGCCGGCGCGGGGGCCGTGCCGAGCATCGCCGAGGCGTTCTGCAACGCGGTGAGCCCGGTGCCCGGGGCGGCCGGGACCGGCGCCGGGGCGTGGCAGGTGAAGCCGAGGCGGGTGAGCGCCCTGGTGACCTCCTGCGCGGAGAAGTCGCGGCGGTCCTGGCGGGTGATCACCTCACCGACCTGCTTGACGGGGTAGGTGCGGCGGCCGACGGTCACGGTCTCGCCCCCGGCCGGCACCGGCTCGGGCGCGATGCCGCGCATCGCTGCCTGCACCTCGCTCTTGATGAAGTCGAAAGGGTAGTGGGCGATGACACAGCGCATGGGACCTCGATGGGGTTGCGGAGCGGAGGGCTTCCTGGCGGGGACGGCTACGCGGACCGGTTCACGCGGCGCGCGGCCGTGCGCCACGCGAACCGCCCGCGGACCGGCGGCCGGAGGAGGGGCGGCGGCGCGAGCGCGACGCGCCGCCACCCGCCGGACGCGCGGCAACCGGCGACGCGACGATCACCGGAACACCGGAGGGCACCTGGGCGCCCGTGATGCGGGTCAGCTCGGCGTCGCCGGAGCGGACCTGCGTGCTGAGCGGCGTGATGCCCGCGGCGCTCATGAGGCGCCGCATGTCCCGCCGCTGGTCGGGGGTGACCAGCGTCACGACGCTCCCGGACCGGCCCGCCCGGGCGGTACGGCCGCCGCGGTGCAGGTAGTCCTTGTGGTCACCGGGCGGATCGACGTTGACGACGAGGTCGAGGTCGTCCACGTGGATGCCCCGGGCGGCGACGTTGGTGGCCACCAGCACCGTGACGTGTCCGGTCTTGAACTGGTCCAGGGTGCGGTTGCGCTGCGGCTGGGACTTCCCGCCGTGCAGCGCCGCGGCCCGCACTCCGCTGTGCAGCAGGTGCCGGGTCAGCCGGTCGACGCTGTGCTTGGTGTCCAGGAACATGATCACGCGGCCGTCGCGGGCGGCGATCTCCGTCGTCGTGGCGTGCTTGTCGGCCGCGTGGACGTGCAGCAGGTGGTGCTCCATCGCGGTGACCGCGCCGGCGGGCGGGTCGACGGAGTGCGTCACCGGGTCGTGCAGGTAGCGGCGCACCAGCGTGTTCACCTTGCGGTCCAGCGTCGCGGAGAACAGCATGCGCTGGCCTCCGGAGGGCACCTGGTCGAGCAGCGCGGTCACCTGCGGCATGAAGCCCATGTCGGCCATCTGGTCGGCCTCGTCGAGCACGGTGGTCCGCACCTCGCCGAGCCCGCAGTCGCCGCGCTGGAGCAGGTCCTTCAGGCGGCCGGGCGTCGCCACGACCACCTCGGCCCCGCTGCGCAGCGCCCTGCTCTGGCGGCCGATCGGCATGCCGCCGACCAGCGTGGCGATCCGCAGCCGCAGCGCCCTGGCGTAGGGCGTGAGGGCGTCGGTCACCTGCTGGGCGAGTTCCCTGGTGGGTACCAGGACCAGGGCCAGCGGGCGTCCCGCGGCGGCCTGGCGCCCGGCGGTGCGGGCCAGCAGCGGCAGGCCGAAGGCCAGCGTCTTGCCGGAGCCCGTCCGTCCGCGACCCAGCATGTCCCGGCCCGCGAGGCAGTCCGGGAGCGTCGCCGCCTGGATGGGGAAGGGCACGGTGATGCCCTCGGCGGTGAGCGCCGCCAGCAGCGGAGCGGGCAGGCCCAGCGCGGCGAAGGTCGTCGAGGTGGGCTGCGCGGGGACGCCGGGGGCGTCGGCGTCACCCGGGGCGCTGCTCCGCGCGTCGGGGTGGGGGATCTCCGTGACGCTGTGGCGCGTACGGGGGCGACCGGCCCTGTTGCGGGCTGTCGTCGTGTGCATGGGGGTCCTTCCTCGTCGCGGTACGCCGGGGACCACCGGCGCGGCGGAAACCGCGCGGGGGCTCCACGGACAAGGACCGGGAACGAAGTGAGAGTGGTACGGAAAGCCGGACCCATGCAGCAGAGATATGGCGACACTGGCCGAGAAGGGGTGTCCGCAATGGAGGTGAATACTCACTCTCCCGCTGGGTGGGGCGGTACGGCGGTCAGGCCGGTACTCCTCGTTGCGGGCACGGTGCGGCCATCACCGTGCACCCGGGGTGCGTACACGAGTGACCGGGGCCCGCACCCTGGGTGCGGGCCCCGGTCATGTCGTGAGCGTCAGCGTCAGGCGGGAACGATGTTCTCGGCCTGCGGGCCCTTCTGGCCCTGCGTGACGTCGAAGTTCACCTTCTGGCCCTCGTGGAGCTCACGGAAGCCCTGGGCGGCGATGTTCGAGTAGTGGGCGAAGACGTCAGCGCCGCCGCCGTCCTGCTCGATGAAGCCGAAACCCTTTTCCGCGTTGAACCACTTCACGGTGCCAGTAGCCATGCAAAATCTCCTTCGGGGCAATTTCCGGACCCACACTGCGTGGACCCGGCGTTGCCGCGATGATTACCCCGTCCGGAAGACCGGAAATACCAAAGTTTTTCATCCGGCGGTGAGGCCGGTGAGACTGGTTTTGGGAACCACACTGCAACTGATATCGACACTAGCACGGAACGGGTGGCCGTGCCCGGCGGTCGGCGGCTCCTTCTTGGGGGGCGGGGAAAACCTCGGCGACGCGCCCCGCGTTTCTGTAGTTGCCGCGACAGATATTGCTTCCCGGCGCCGCCACGAAACCTTTCGGATTAACGCCCGCCGGAGGTGCGTGGTGCTCGGGCGCCACCTCGGCGCGCCGCAGCCGTCGCCCCCCGGAACCCGGTCGTGCCGCCGGACGGACGGGTGCCCGGCACGGCAAACCTGCGACGGCCACAGTAGACATTCGGCACTTCCTTCCTTACTGTTTCTTCCGTAGCCAGCGATGTCGACGCGGCACGTCCGGCGGCCCGGAATCGGACTCCGAGAGACACATCACAGCAAGCAGGAGGGCGCAGGCGCCGCCCGCCCGGCGGAAGCAGCGGGCGGGAAGGCGGCGAGCCCCTCGGGGCCCTGGCGCCGGTACCGGCGCCAGGGCCGTTCGACGCGTCCGGCAAAGACGTACAGAGGTATACGTGACCCCAGACCCTTCGTCCCCCACCACCGACCGGCTCGACGACGACGACTACCCCGCCTACACCATGGGCCGCGCCGCCGAGATGATCGGCACCACGCCCGCCTTCCTCCGCGCGATCGGCGAGGCCCGTCTCATCGTGCCGCTGCGCTCCGAGGGCGGCCACCGCCGCTACTCCCGTTACCAGCTGCGCATCGCCGCCCGCGCCCGCGAACTCGTCGACCAGGGCACCCCCATCGAGGCCGCCTGCCGCATCATCATCCTGGAGGACCAGCTGGAGGAGGCCCGCCGCCTCAACGCCCAGCTCCAGCGGCACCGGCCCTCCGTCTCCTGACCGGCCGGCACCCCGGCGTCCCGGGTCCCGTTCAGGCCCGATCCGTTCCGGCCCGGTCCCTCCCGGCCCGCGCCTCGCCACGGCCCTCGCCGGACGCGGCCAGGCGTCCGGGCGGGCATCCGTGCCGGGCGTCCGTGACGGCCGTGGGGGAGGTGCCCGGGGTGGCTGTGGGGAGGCGCTCGGGGCGGCCGCCGCGCGTGCGGGCGCGTCCCGCGCGGCCGGGAACGGCGCATGCGTTTTTCCTGGTTCCTCCGGGTGTGACCTCGGCTATGGTGCTCACGTGGACTTGGGGATGATCCAGCAGTGGTACCCCGTGGGTACGGACGTTGTGGTGTACCTCGCCGGGGGGCGGTCCGCCCGGGGACGGCTGGAGGCGATCGGGGCCGACAGCCTGGTGCTCGTCACCGAGAAGGGGCCCACTCTGCTGAACGCCACGGCGGTCGAGCAGGTCGAGCCCATGAGCCCGGCCGCACCGGCCCCGGCGCCCGCCCCTCCTGCACCGCCCCCGTCCCCGTCCCCAGCCCCGGCCCCGGCCCCGGCGCCCGTCGTGCTGTCCGCTGCCTGGGACGTGCTCGAAACCGAGTTCTCCACGGACCCCCGGCAGGCCCGGCTGACCACGCCGGTGTTCGGCCTCGACCCCTCGGTCGAGCTGGGCTACACGGAGGCGAAGGAGATCGAGGGGCACATCAACCGGGCCAGGAACCGACTGGACTCCGCCCGCAGGTTAGGCGAGCCGGCCCGCGCGCCGGGGGCGATACGCGACCTGGCGGCGGCCGCCGCCGCCTGCGACTACCCGCCGGCGTTCCACCTCGCCGCGCTGCTGCTCCTTGAGCGGAGCAGTACCGAAGCGGCCCGGCACCAGGCCGAGGCGTGGATGGCGGAGGCCGTCCACTGCGGCCACCGGTACGTCTGGGACCTGGCGGTGCTGCGGATGCGGCACGGTCACGTCCGCGAGGCGACGGCGACGCTCGGCGAAGCGCTGAGCCTTGGCCCCGCCGACCACAGCGACGACGTGCTGCTGCGCCTGTTCCTCGCCCTGGTGCTTCAGGAGGGCGACGGGTCCGCTGCGGCTTCCGTGCTCGGCGCCGCGGCGGAGGAGAGCCCCGGGCAGCGGCGGGTCGCCACCCGCGCCAGCCTGTACCTCGCGTCCCGGCTGTCCCCGGAGCGGGCCGCTCCGCTGGAACCGTTGCTGGCTTCGTCGGCACTGTCGCCCGACGACCTGTCCCGGGCGCTGGAGACCCTCGGACCGGACCCGGCGGGACGGCCCGCCGCCCCGCCGCCCACCGTCCGGCCACCCGCCGCGGCCACCGCCCCGCAGGCGTACCCGGCGCCGGGCGGACGGCCCGGCCCCCCTCCGCCCGCCCCAGCACCGCACACCCCCGGGCCCCGGGTCCAGCCCGTCCGGAGCACGGCAGGCGGGCCGGGGAAGGCACCCGGCCCCAGGGAGCCCCACCTCCACGTGGCCGCCGCGCGCAACCAGCTCAACCAGGGAAACCTCGACGCCGCCCTGAAGATCGCGCAGAACGCCCTTGCGGGAAGCCCCGGCCACGCCGAGCTGCTGGAGATCGCCGAGACCGCCCGGCGCGAGAAGGCCGCGCGCACACCGGCCACCACGGCGTCCAGGCGCACGGCCCCACCGCAGCTCCCCCGGGGCCGCCGTTCGGCGTACGTGCGGGCCCAGCACGCCGACACCCAGGAGAAGGACTGGCCCAAGGCCGAGCAGCTCTACCGCCAGGCCCTGACGGAGGACCCGGACAACGAACGGGCCCGGCGCAGTCTGGCCTGGGGGCTGCACCGCTACAAACGCAGCGACGAGGCGCTGGAGCTGCTGCGCGACCCGGGTGTCGTCGTCCAGGACACCCTGCCGCACCAGAACATGATCATCACGATCCTGAGCGACACGGGGAACTGGGACGAGGCCGCCCGTCTCCTGGAGGACCTCCTGAAGAGGGAGCACTCCAAACAGACCAGGACCGGCCTGCTGAAGCGCCTCATCGTGCTGTACCGAAGGCTCCGGGACGCCGAGCGGGCCAAGGGAGCGGCGCAGCGCCTCCTCAACCACGGCCCCCGCAACCCCGAGTTCCGCAGTCTCTGGGAGGAGGTGGAGAAGGCCGAACGGTCGGGCATCTGGGACCGGATCGACCAGCTGCTCACCAAGAGCGACTGGAAGCCCGAGCAGTCCGGTTCGATCAGCCCCATCCTCCTGCTGCACCTGGACCGCTGCGAGTACGCCGGCGTCAACCCGGCACGCGTGCAGGAGGGCACGCTGAGCGAGCGGGACGTCCAGGAGCTGGACGAACTCATCCGCACACTCGGCTCGCGCAGGTCCGCGGACCGTGCCGCCTACAACCTGTCGGCAGCACGCATCCTGCGGGACCTCAACCAGACCGAGGACGACCGTTTCCACAAGTCCCTGCGGAGCTTCGGCGCGGCCATGGGCGACCTGTGCACGGCCGAGCGCCGGCACGGGGACGTCACGCGCACCTACTACGCCGAGGCGGTAGCCCTGGGCGGGTGGGACGACATGGGCGAGCTGAAGGTGAAGCAGTTCGTCCTGTCGTACCTCGACCCCGACTGGCCGCAGCCGGAGTCACGCCCGACGTTCGAGAAGTGCCTCCAGTGGGTGCTGGAGGACGAGAGCCTGCACAAACCCCTGACGTTCGGCCTGCTCAGCCTGATGGCCGCCGGTTCCGATCGGGTGCGGCGCGAGATCGTCTCGCGCACCTTCCGCGTGGTGCCCATCCGGGACGTCCTCATCGGGCAGCTCTGCGGCTACCTGGCCGAGACGAAGCCGTCGAGCGCGCACGACGTCTACGCGGAACTGTGGCAGGAGGCCCTGCGCAAACTGCGCCAGGAACTGGACGCGCAGCGCCAGTCGCTGCAACTGCCGCTGAACCGCAGCGAGCCCCTCGGGGCCCTGGCCGAGGACCAGCAACTGCTCGAGCGCGCACGGGATCTCGCCCCCACCACGCCGCTCGACATCGACCGCCTCAAGAAGGTGGCCACCACCCTGGCGGACATCCACGGATACCTGGACCAGCCCTCGTACCTCGAACAGGAGCGCCTGGAGTCCAAGAACCGCACCGCCGTGCGGGAACTCGTCGCCACCATCGAGGCGTATCCGACACGGCTGAGCCTGGAGTACCTGGTCCCGCTGCTGACCAAGCTCGACCGGGCGCTCGCCGGGCACTTCGGGGACGTCCAGCGGGCCGCCGAACCGACGGACCTCGAAGTGACCAAGGTGCTGTCCAGCTACGCCCCCAACGCGGCGTCCACCATCCACGTGCAGCTCAGCGTCAAAAACCTGCCCCGCCGCAGCCCCGCCGTGGACGTGACACTGCGCGTACTGGACAACACCGACGACTACCAGCCGGTGGTCGAGCCCATACCGGTCGCCCACAGCCTGCGCGACGAGCAGACCGAGACGTGCACGCTCCCGCTGGTGGTGACGCCCCGGGCCGTGGCCGAGCAGGTGCTGACGCTGCACTACAGCCTGGAGTTCATGGTCCGCTCGGACCGGCGCATCGTCACCGAACCGCGCACGCTGCCCCTGCGGCTGAACGACTCCCAGGACTGGAAACCGATCCGCAACCCCTACGCCGAGGGCGCCCCCGTCGAGGACGAGGAGATGTTCTACGGCCGCGGCCCGCTGATCCAGATACTCGTGGACTCCCTGGAGCGGGCCGACGCCAAGTGCGTGGTGATCTACGGACAGAAGCGCGTCGGCAAGTCGTCCGTCCTGCACCACCTGCAACGGGCGCTGAAACCACCCGTGCTCGCCGCCAAGTTCAGCATGGGCGGACTCGCCACCAACCTGACCCACGCCGGACTCCTGTACAAGATCTCGAACGCCTTCTTCCGCCGCCTGGAGGACCTGGAGGACGAGGGACTGCCGGGGCTGGACCTCTCCAGGCCGGTGCTGCGGGAGTTCATCGACAGCGGCTCACCGGAGATTCACTTCGACGACTACATGCGGGACATCCTGCGGCGGATGCAGCGGAGCGACACCTACCGCAACTGGCGGATGGTGCTGCTGCTGGACGAGTTCACCGTCCTCTACGGCGCCATCGCACGCGGCGACCTGCCCCGGGAGTTCATGAAGTTGTGGAAGGCCATGCTGGAGAGCAAGCTGTTCAGCAGCGTGGTGGTCGGCAACGACCTGATGCCGCGCTTCCTCAAGGCGTTCCCCAACGAGTTCCAGGTGGCCCGGCAAGAGCCGGTGTCCTACCTGGACGAGGGACCCGCCAAAGCACTGATCACCGAGCCGATCGCCCTGGAGAACGAGGAGAGCCGCTACCGCGGCGACTCCGTGCAGCGCGTCATCGAACTGACCGCCCGCAGCCCGTACTACATCCAGCTGTTCTGCAACCGCCTCGTCCAGCACATGAACGCCGAACGCCAGCCGCTCATCGGCCCCGCCGACGTGGACAACGTCGCGGCGGCCCTGGTCAGCGGGGACCGGGCGCTGGTTCAGGAGCAGTTCGACAACCTCCTGACTCCCGGCGACGCAGACGTCAGCGACCTGTCCGAGGAAACCGTCCTGGGGGTGCTTAAAGGCAGCCTGTCGGGGCACCGGCGCGACCTCCACCTGGACGGCCGCAAGGCCCGCGAACTGACGGAGGGACCCCGCGTCATCGACGACCTGCTGCGCCGCGACGTGATCGTCCGCGAGTCCGAGGACCGCTACCGGATCAAGGTGGGGCTGTTCGCGGAATGGCTCTGGCACAGGAAGGCGTAGGGGCACATGACAAACACGGCACCAGGGTCTCCCCGCAACCCCTTCGCCACCGTCGGACACCCCGTCCACGGCGACGACCACGTGGGGCGGACAGGCCCCATGGAGATCCTGACGGAACGGGTCCTGTCCCAGTCGACCGCCGGCGCCACCGCCATCATCGGCCCGCCGCGGATCGGCAAGTCCAGCCTGGCCTACCACGTCTTCATGCGCCCCGAGGCCCGGGAGACACATCCCCGGCTGCTGCCGGTCTGGATGAACGTACGGACCCAGGCCGGCATCGAGCACGTGTTCCGCAGGCTGTCCGACGACGTCTGGGACCTGCTGACCGAGCGGTCCGCCGACATCGACCGGCGCGTCGCGGACGCGTACCAAAGGGCCGTGGAGCCCGACGTTCCCTGGACGCAGGCACAGAGCGAAACCCAGGAGTTCCTCCGGCTGGTGCGCCGACGCGGCTGGCGGGTCGTCCTCATCCTGGACGAGTTCGACGCGGCGCGCGAGGTGTTCAAGACCCAGCCGGGCACGTTCCAGGCCCTCCGCGAGATCGCCTACAACCTGGACTGGAACATCGGCCTGGTCACCACCTCCCGGCGGGAACTGCGCGAGATCGTCGACATGGCCGACCCTGACGAGTCCACCTTCGCCGGGATCTTCCGCTCCTTGTTCCTGACCTGCTTCGACGCCGACGAACTCGGCGCCCTCGCCTCCCGGGTGCCGGGCTTCTCACCCGACGACGGCCGGGACCCAGCCGTCACCAGACTGGGCGAGCTGGCCGGCGGCCACCCCTACCTGGCGAGCGTGCTCCTGGACCGGGTGTGCAGCTCCGCCCGCGGCGGCCCGTTACACCTCCTGGACGCGATCGAGGAGCTGGCGGACGCCCTGCCGGCGGAGTTCCAGTACTACTACCGTGACCTCGAAGAGCTGCTGCACGCTGACGGCCGGCTCCGCGCGCTGCTGGAGGTGGTCCTCGGCCCCCAGCTCGTCGTGACGCCGGACGACGCCCAGGTGCTGCTCCAGCAAGGGCTGGTCAGGGTGCGGGAGGGCGCGTACCGGGCCTTCTCCGACGACTTCCAGCAGTACCTCACGCTGGTCGGGCGGAAGCTGGGCCACTGGGACAACTGGATGGCCGTGGAACGCCGCATCCGTGATCTGGTCGAGTCCGTCTTCGAGGGCAAGTACGGCACCGACTGGCCGGCCGAGCTGCGGAGGGTCCGTCCCAAGCTGACCCCCATGCTCGACCACTGCGAGGAACTGCGGACCCGGGAACTGCGGTCCTTCGGCGCGCGCGGTTCCACCCGCATCCTGGACTTCACCTACCCGCGGGACCTCTACGACCTGATGGCGTCGCACTGGGACCTGTTCGGACGGCTGTGGAAGAAGGACAAGGGCTACTGGAACGAACGGTTCTCCCTCCTGGCGAAGGTCCGCAACCCCATGGTGCACAACCGGATGGCGGTGGTGACCCCGCTGGAACAGCGCACCTTCGGGGTCTACTGCGACGAGATCATGGAAGTCCTGGACCAGACGGACTGAACTGACCTTTCCCTGCGCGTGCTGCACGAGCTTCCCGTCCTCGTGGGTGCTGATCCACCCGCCGAGGACTGCCGACGCGAGCCCTCGGCGCTGGAGAGTCACGCGGTAGCACCGGGCGCTCCCGTGGTGGATATGAGCGTGCAGCCCGAGATCACCCAGCGGGACGGAAGTCCGACTACGTGTTCACTACGCGACCGGTCGGCCAGTGGAACCGCGCAACGGTCTATCGGTCCTCATGGACGTCCACACACGCGTCGTGCAGGAGACACGGCGGGAGGCTACGAGTCACATGGGCCGGCTGCTGAAGAAGCGGGGTCGCGGTGGTCAGTGACCGCTCGCGTTGATGTCGGAAGCGGTTGCCAAAGGCCCGGACCATGATCGGTCCGGGGCCTTGGCGCTGGTGCCCCCGGCAGGATTCGAACCTGCGACACCCGCTTTAGGAGAGCGGTGCTCTATCCCCTGAGCTACGGAGGCGAGGGCCCGTGGGGCCCTGGTACCCGGGTCAGTGTAGCGGTTGGGGAGGGCGGGGGAGAGGCGAGCCGGGGGGTGGCTCTGCGGTCCGGGGGACGCAGGAGGGGGTGACGCAGGTCACGGCTCGGCGGGGAAGAAGCGGGGAGCGGTTCCCCGTTTGCATGGGCGGATGAATCGGGGAGCGTGTCCCCGGTTTTCGGTGTACGGGGGGAGGAGGGAGCGGGGTCATGCGGGCGGATGCCGTGCGGAACCGGGAGCGGATCGTGGACGCGGCCCGGGAGCTGTTCGTCGAGTCCGGCGGGGAGGTCCCGCTGGACGAGGTCGCCAGGCGTGCCGGTGTCGGGAACGCCACGGTGTACCGGCACTTCGCGGACCGCGACGCCCTCGTGCGGGACGTGGTGCTGGCCGTCACCGAGCGGGTCGCCAACCGGGCGCAGAGGGCGCTGGACGCGCTGGACGCGCCGGGGGGCGGCGAGCCGTTCGAGGCGCTGCGGGCGTTCGTGTCCGGGGCGATGGACGAGCGGGTCGGGGCGCTGTGTCCCGCGCTCTCGCCCCGCTTCGGCAGCGGGGACGCGGAGCTGGTGCGCCAGCGGGAGCGGCTCGAAGCGCTGGTCGGCGAACTCCTCGGACGGACGCAGCGGGCGGGTGCGGTGCGCGCGGACGTCGGCGTCGGCGACCTGCTCGTCGTCATCAGCCAGCTGACGCGTCCGCTGCCCGGTGCGGGGTGTGCGCGGTTCGAGCGGTTCATCGCCCGCCACGTGCAGCTGTTCCTCGACGGTCTGCGCGCGCCCGCCCCGTCCCGGCTGCCGGGTACGCCGGCGACTTTGGAAGGTCTACGACAGACGTGAAAGCACATCAGGGGGTTGAGCACATGACCGGTGCGTCCGAAGCGGCGTCGCCACCCGATCCGTCGCGGTGGAAGGCGCTGGCGTTCATCGCGCTCGCGCAGCTGATGGTGGTGCTGGACGCCACCATCGTGAACATCGCGCTGCCGTCCGCGCAGGCCGATCTGGGGATATCCGACGCCAACCGGCAGTGGGTCATCACCGCGTACGCGCTCGCGTTCGGCGGGCTGCTGCTGTTCGGCGGGCGGGTCGCCGACCTGTGGGGGCGGCGGCGGACGTTCGTCACCGGGCTCGCCGGTTTCGCCGTGGCCTCCGCGCTGGGCGGCGCGGCGCAGAGCGAGGCCGTCCTGTTCGCGTCGCGGGCGCTCCAGGGCGTGTTCGGCGCGCTGCTGGCTCCGGCCGCGCTCTCGCTGCTCGCGGTGACGTTCACCGAGGGCAAGGAGCGGGCCAAGGCGTTCGGCATCTACGGGGCCATCGCGGGTGGCGGCGGCGCCATCGGGCTGATCCTCGGAGGCGTGCTCACCGAGTACCTGAACTGGCGGTGGACGTTCTACGTCAACATCCCGTTCGCGGTGGTGGCGGCGGTGGGCGCGCTGCTCGTCGTCCGGGAGCCCGCGGGGGCGCGCAACCGGGCCCCGCTGGACATCCCCGGGGTGCTGCTGTCCACGACGGGCCTGGTGGCGCTCGTCTACGGGTTCACCCGCGCCGAGGTGCACGGGTGGACGGACGCGGGGACGCTGTGGACGTTCGCGGCCTCGGTGCTGCTGCTGGTGGCGTTCGTCGCGGTGGAGGCCAGGACGTCGGCGCCGCTGATGCCCCTGCGGGTCGTGCTGAACCGGGAGCGGGGCGGCATCTACCTGGCGCTGGGTCTGGCCGTCATCGGCATGTTCGGACTGTTCCTGTTCCTGACCTACTACCTCCAGCTCGTGAAGGACTATTCGCCGGTGACGACCGGTTTCGCCTTCCTGCCCATGGTGGTCGGCATGATCACCGGTTCGACGCAGATCGGCGCGCGGCTGATGACGCGGGTGCCGCCGCGGCTGCTGATGGGCCCGGGTTTCCTCGTCGCGGCGACCGGGATGCTGCTGCTCACCCAGCTGGAGCCAAACAGCTCCTACCCGGCGCTCATCCTGCCCGCGCAGCTGCTGCTGGGGCTCGGCATGGGGACCGCCTTCATGCCCGCGATGGCGCTGGCCACGCAGGGTGTGCGCCCGCAGGACGCGGGGGTGGCCTCCGCGCTGGTCAACACCTCGCAGCAGGTGGGCGGGGCGATCGGCACGGCGCTGCTGAACACCGTCGCCTCCAGTGCGGCGGCCTCCTACGCCGTCGCCCACGCGGCCGAGCGCGGAGCCGGTGCGGAGGCCCTGGCCGTCGTGCACGGCTACACCACCGCCATCTGGTGGGCGGTCGGCATCCTGCTGCTGTCCGCGCTGCTCGTCTTCACGCTGGTGCGCGGCAGGGGGCGCGCGCACGCCTCGCCCGGCGCCCCTCAGGACGGGGAGCCCGAGCCGGTGCCGGTGCTGGCGCACTGACGGCACGTACCGCCGCACGGTGAGGGGCTCCGGACCGCGTCCGGAGCCCCTCCGCGCTGCGTCGAACTTCCATTCGCCGCCCCGGATGCCGGGCGGGGCGGGGGCCGGAGCCGCGCCAGGTGGTTTGCGGTCCGGGACGGCCGGTGACCCGCAGGGGGACGGGCCGTCGACTCGGCGACGAAGAAGGCTGCCGGGCCCGCGCCCGGGTACGCGACCGGAAGGGCGTTCCCGCGCGACCAGGGGGCCGCGCGGACCGCCCGTGGAGGCAGGGGAGCGGCGGACGGCGCCGCTTTCCGGGGTGGGAGGCAACCGTGGCGGATGTGATCGCCGTCTCAGTGGGGTAGGGGGCGCGCCGGGCCGGTCGACGCGGCGGGGCTGCGGCCTCGTCCGCTCTGACCTGGGCCTCCGCGTGTTCCGCCGTCGGCCGGCTATCTCGCGAGGTGGGACAGGGTACTGCATGATCCAAAAACCAGCGGGCAAGTTGGGAATTGTGTCCGGATTCGACTCGTTGAGAAGTTCGGAAACGGTTACCCGGAGGGGGACGGCGACGCCCGGTCGTCCGCTCGTCCTCCGCAGAGGGTTTCCGGGTCCGCCACCGACCAGTAAGTGATCACACGCAAGGGAGAGCGCATGGCAACCCGTGCCGTCGCCCGTCGTCAGCCCGCGACCGAGGGTGCTGAGGCGGCAACCAGTGTGCGTGCAGGCGGCGACGTCGCTGACCGTGATCTGGTCGGCATGTACCTGGACGAGATCGCCCGCACGCCCCTGCTGGACGCGGCCAAGGAGGTCGATCTGTCCCTGGCCATCGAAGCAGGTGTTTACGCCCAGCGCATCCTCGACGGCCGCGAGCGGCCCGCCGAGGGCACGCCCGGGGCGGAGGCCAGCCGCGAGGAGCTGGAGGCCCTCGTCGACGCGGGCGAGCGCGCCAAGGACGTGTTCATCCGGTCCAACCTGCGGCTGGTCGTGGCGGTCGCCCGCCGCTACCCGCGCAGCGGCCTGCCCCTGCTGGACCTCATCCAGGAGGGCAACGCCGGCCTGGTGCGCGCCGTCGAGAAGTTCGACTACACCAAGGGCTTCAAGTTCTCGACATACGCCACCTGGTGGATCAGGCAGGCCATCACCCGCTCCATAGCCGACCAGTCGCGCACGATCCGGCTGCCCGTGCACCTCGTGGAGGAGCTGGGCCGCATACGCCGCGTGCAGCGCGAGTTCAACCGCGAGCACGGGCGCGACCCGGAGCCCGCGGAGATCGCCGCCGAGCTGGGCTCCAAGTCCGAGCGCGTCGCCGACGTGCTGGACTGGGCGCGTGACCCGGTGAGCCTCAACATGTCCATCGACGACGAGGGCGAGACGCAGTTCGGCGACCTGCTGGAGGACACCTCGGCGGTGTCGCCCGAGCAGTCGGTGCTGACGCTCCTGCGCAGCGAGGAGCTGGAGGAGCTGATCGGCCGGCTCGACGACCGCACGGCGTCGATCATCCGCGCCCGCTACGGCATCGAGGACGGCCGCGAGCGCACCCTGACGGAGGTCGGCAGGCAGCACGGCCTGACGCGGGAGCGCATCCGGCAGATCGAGAAGCACGCCCTGCTGGAGCTGAAGCGGATGGCCCACGACACCGGCTTCGACGCGGCGGCGTGACCGTGCGGAGCCCCGGCTCCCCACGTCGCGCCGCTGGCCGCCGCCGAAGCCCCCGGCCTCTGGAGTCCGTCCGGAGCCGGGGGCTTCGCGCGTTCCGGCCCGCCCGCCGGGCGGAGGTGGAGGACGGGCCATGATGCCCGTATGCGCCTGTTCTATGTCCGAGTGTGTTTACTTTGCCGCGATGGGGGCGTAGCGTGCCCGTGCGAACCACAGGTTCGGGCAGAAAGCGCGGAGAAACGCAGAGAAACGGACACGGAGCAGATGTACGCACCGGAGCGGCAGCAGGAGATCCTGCGCATCGCCCGCGAGAGCGGACGGGTGGACGTGCCGTCCCTGGCCGCGCAGTTCCAGGTGACCGCCGAGACCGTGCGCCGCGACCTCAAGGCGCTCGACCGTGCCGGGCTGCTCCGCCGCGTGCACGGCGGCGCGATCCCGGCCGGGCGGTTCGAGCTGGAGCCCGACCTCAGCGCCCGCGAGGCGACGGCCGCCGACGAGAAGGAACGCATCGCCCGTGCCGCCCTGGAGGAGCTGCCCGCCGAGGGCAGCGTGATCCTCGACGCCGGGACGACCACCGGCCGGCTGGCCGCCGCGTTCCCGCTCGACTCCGTCCTCACCGTCGTCACCCACGCCCTGCCGCTGGCGGCCCGGCTGGCCGACCACCCCGGCATCGACCTGCACCTCGTCGGCGGCCGGGTCCGGCACCGGACCCGGGCCGCCGTGGACGCCTGGGCGCTGCGCACCTACGGCGAGATCAGGGCCGACGTCCTGCTGCTCGCCACCAACGGCTTCGGGCCCGGCGGCGGCCTCACCACCCCCGACCTCGCCGAGGCCGCCGTCAAGCGGGCGCTGCTGGCCGCCGCGCGCCGCGTCGTGCTGCTGGCCGACTCCGGCAAGCACGGCCGTGAGCACCTGGCCCGCTTCGGCGACCTGGCGCAGGTGGACCTGCTGATCACCGACACCGGGCTCACGCCCGGGGACGCCCGCGAGATCGAGCGCCAGGGCCCCCAGGTGGTGCGGGTATGACCGGCGGCACGCTCCTCACCGTCACGCCCAACCCCAGCCTGGACCGCACCTACGAGGTTCCGGCGCTGGAGCGCGGCGCCGTGCTGCGCGCGGCGGCCGACCGGGTGGACCCGGGCGGCAAGGGCGTCAACGTCTCCCGCGCCGTCGCCGCCGCCGGGCACCCCACGGTCGCCGTGCTGCCGCTGGGCGGCCCCGAGGGCGCGCTGCTCGGCGCGCTGCTGAGCGCACACGGCATCGACGTCGCGGGGGTGCCGGTCTCCGGCTCGACCCGGGTCAACGTCGCCGTCGCCGAACCGGACGGCACCCTCACCAAGATCAACGCGGCCGGTCCGGAACTCTCCGCCCACGAGGCCGAGACCCTCCTGGAGACGGTCAGGTCCCGGGCCGCCGGGGACGGCGCCGCGTGGATCGCCTGCTGCGGCAGCCTGCCGCGCGGCCTCACCCCGCAGTGGTACGCCGTACTCGTCGCGCGGGCGCACCGGGCGGGTGCCCGCATCGCCCTGGACACCTCGGGCCCGTCGCTGACGGCTGCCCTGCGCGAGCACCCGGACGTCGTCAAGCCCAACTCCGAGGAGCTGGCGCAGGCGGTGGGCCGCCCGCTCGCCACCGTCGGGGACGCCCTCACCGCCGCAGGGGAACTGCGCCGCCGGGGCGCCCGGACGGTACTGGCCAGCCTCGGAGCCGACGGCCAGCTCCTCGTCGAAGCGGACGCCGCGCACTTCGCCGCCGCGCCCGTGGCCGTCGTCCGCAGCAACGTCGGCGCCGGGGACGCCTCGCTCGCCGGGTTCCTCGCGGCCGGCGGAGCGGGCCCACAGGCGCTCGCGCAGGCCGTCGCCCACGGGGCCGCCGCCGTGCAGCTCCCGGGCAGCGCCATGCCCGAGCCCGCCGACGTCCGCCGCGCCGCGGCGGACGTGACCGTCACCGCCGACGTGCCGCTGGACCGGCCGCTCACCGACCCGCCCGACCCCGGCCCCACCCCCCGTGACTCCCAGCGCCAACGGAGCCTGCCATGAGCCAACTGATCACCGCGGACCTCGTCGACCTCGCACTCGCCGCTGACACCAAGGAGGAGGCCGCCCGCTCGCTCGCCGGGCGGATGGCCGCCGCGGGCCGCGTCACGGACCTGGAGGGCTTCCTGGCCGATGTGGCCGCCCGCGAGGCGCAGACGCCCACCGGCCTCGAAGGCGGCATTGGCATCCCGCACTGCCGCAGCGACCACGTCACCGAACCGACGCTGGCGTTCGGCCGCCCCCTCACCCCGGTGGACTTCGGTGCTCCGGACGGGCCCGCCGACCTCGTCTTCCTCATCGCCGCCCCGGCGGGCGCCGACGGAGACCACCTGTCGATCCTCTCCACCCTCGCCCGCGAGCTGGCGAACGAGGCGTTCACGGCCGCCCTGCGCGGCACCGGCGATCCCGGGCGGGCCGCGGCCCTGATCCGCGGCGACGCCTCCGTCTCCGCCCCGGACGGGACGGCTGCGGGCGGGACGGCACCGGATGGTACGGCTGCGGACGGGGCGCGGGCCGACGGGGCAGGGGGAGACGGCACGGCGGCCGACGACACGGAGTCTCCGTTCCGGATCGTCGCCGTGACCTCTTGTCCCACCGGGATCGCCCACACCTACATGGCGGCCGAGGCCCTGGAGAACGCCGCCCGTGACGCGGGTGTGCTGCTGACCGTGGAGACGCAGGGCTCGGCCGGTTTCGACCGGCTCGACCCCGGCACCGTCGCCGCCGCCGACGCGGTGATCCTGGCCCACGACGTCGAGGTGCGGGACAAGGCCCGGTTCGCCGGGAAGCCGACCGTCGACGTGGGCGTCAAGGCCGCGATCAACCGCGGCGGCGAACTGATCGAGGAGGCGCGAGCGAAGGCCGCACGGGGAGAGGACGCACGCGGGGAGACGACCGTCCGCGACACCGCGGCGGCCCCCATGGACGCGGCCGCGGAGCCCGGAGACGGCTTCGGCACCCGGATACGGGTCTGGCTCATGACCGGCGTCAGCCACATGGTGCCCTTCGTCGCGGCGGGCGGTCTGCTGATCGCCCTGGCCTTCGCCATCGGCGGTTACGACATCACCGACGCCCCGTCCGTCGCCGAGCACTTCACCTGGACGGAGGCCGCGAGCTGGGCGGCGCTCTTCAACCAGGTCGGCGGAACCGCCTTCCAGTTCCTCGTGCCCGTGCTCGCCGGGTACATCGCCTACGGGATGGCCGACCGGCCAGGGCTCGTACCCGGCTTCGTCGGTGGTGCGATCGCCCTGGCCGTCAACGCCGGGTTCCTCGGCGGTCTCGCGGCCGGTCTGCTCGCCGGTGCCGTCGTGCTGGCCGTCCAGCGCGTACCGATACCGCCGGTGCTGCGCGGCATCATGCCGGTGGTCGTCATCCCGCTGGTCTCCTCGGCTGTGGTCGGTTTCCTGATGTTCGTGGTGATCGGCAAGCCCATCGCCACGGTCCAGTCCGGGCTCACGGACTGGCTGGGCGGCCTGACCGGAGCCAACGCCGTCCTGCTCGGCGGCCTCCTCGGGCTGATGATGTGCTTCGACCTGGGCGGCCCGGTGAACAAGGTCGCCTACGCCTTCGCCACCGGCGGTATCGCCGTCGCCGACCCGGGTCAGGGCGCGCTGAACGTGATGGCCGCGGTCATGGCGGCGGGCATGGTGCCGCCGCTGGCCATGGCGCTGGCCACCACCGTCCGGGCCCGGCTGTTCACGAAGACCGAGCGGGAGAACGGCAAGGCCGCCTGGGTGCTGGGCGCCTCCTTCATCACCGAGGGCGCCATCCCGTTCGCCGCCGCCGACCCGCTGCGGGTGATCCCCTCGGCCATGGCGGGCGGCGCGGTCACCGGTGCCCTGACGATGGCGTTCGACGCGACCCTGCGCGCCCCGCACGGCGGCGTCTTCGTGGTGCCGCTGATCGGGAACCCGCTGCTGTACCTGGTGGCCGTCGCGGCGGGGACGGCGGTCAGCGCGACGCTGGTCGTCGTGCTCAAGAGCATGCGGGTCGCCCGTGCGGGAGCGCAGACCCCGGCACCCGACGCGGCGCCGGCCGAGGAGGAGCGCGTGACCCCGGCCGCCGTCTGAGCCCCTCGTCAGCGAGCCCGAGCGGCGCACGTCAGGCCCGGGCCGGGGGCGCCCGGTCCGGGGCGGAGCCAGCGGCCGTACCGGCCGCGGTGGGCGGGAACTCCCGCTCACCGCAGCTCGTTCCGTGCCCCGGCCAGGACGGTCCCACCCGTGCCGCCCTGGCCGGTCCGCCGGACGCTCCCCGGTCCGGCGTCAGTCGCAGTAGTAGTACAGGTACTGCGCGGAGGCCCAGCCGTCGACGCCGGTGGTGAAGTCTTTGATGTGCACCCAGCCGTTCGTGTAGGAGTTGCAGTAGTAGCCCACGTGGTGACTGCGGTAGCCCAGGCCGAGAACGGCGCAGCTGGTGCTGGCGCAGGAACGGATGCGCACCCCGTCGGTGTGGAACTGGGCACCGCCGTACGGGCCGTCCGCAGCGGTACCGGAGCCCTGGGCGGGAACCGGGACCGAGGCCGCCTTGGCGGGGACCGGGGCCGCGGCTGCCGCCGGGGCGCCCGCGGTGAACGGGAGAACCGCCAGGGAGCCGACGGCAGCGGCAAGCCCCACCACTCGCTTGATGGACATCGAACACTCCTTCTCTTCGTGCTGGTGCCGGGAGGAACGGTGCAGCGCTCGGGTGACTGAGCCACGGGGGCCATGACAGCCGACGGCAGCCGCGGCCGGCCCGCTCAGAAGGCGCAGTCTCCGAAGTTCTGGGAGACGCCGGGGATCGGGCTCATGTTGGAACCGCCGCGGACGTAGACCGCGCTGATCCAGCCGCGCGGGCCGCCGGCATCCACCTGGACCCACCAGTCGTTCCGGTATGGGCCGTCCGAGACGACGTCGCCCCGGTTCTGGCAGTAGGCGGTGACGTACATCGTGCTGACCTTCACATTGGAGTAGGGAGGGCACTGGAAGGAGTTGCACGAGCGCATGTTCACGCCCGTCGCCCACACGTAGACGCGGGTGGACTCGGGAGCGGCCTGGGCGGGGGCCGTACCGAGCAGGGACAGCGCGGCACCGAGCGCCGTCGCGCCAGCTATGGCCGTACGGCGCAGGCCGGCGGACCGCCTGGAACGGGTGGCGGTGGCACTTGTGGCGGTGGACGTGGCGGACGTGATGGACGCGTTCATCGTGGGCTCCCTCGGCATCGGCGGTGTGGCGAGCGCTGCCACACGAAGGACGGGAGGAGCGGGGCCCGCGTATGAGCGGACGGCCGGGATTTCTCCGCGGCTTCGGGCAGGCGGCGCGCCGGCGCCGCACGGACCGGCACGGGGACCCGGCTCCCGGGAGGGCGGGGCAACCACGGTGGCGCTGTCGCCGCGGCCCGGTGAAGCCGCCTGCGGTGACGTATGCGGGAACAGCTTCCGAACAGTCTTGCGGGGGGCCGGTGCAAGCGGAACCATGCGCTGCGGACCGGCGTTCGGGCGTACGTCCGCGACGCCGGGAACGAGCACCCGGGAGACCCCCGTTGGGCTACTGGAACGGAGACGCACCGTGAGACGAGTGACGAGAGCTCTGCGCGCGCTGGGCGCGGCGGGCAGCGCGGTACTGACCACGGCCGGCATCATGCTGGCCGCAGCTCCCGAGGCCGTGGCGGCCGACTACTACTACGAACTCCCCTACCCGGCCGGTGAGTCCTACACCGTCACCCAGGGGCCGGAGGGCACGTACTCCCACTACGGCCCCTACAACGAGTACGCCTGGGACTTCGGACTTCCGGCGAACTACGAGGTGTCCGCCGCGCAGGGCGGCACCGTCCTCGTCTCGGACTGGTCCCAGTACGCGGGGAACGGCATCGAGGTGATCATCCGGCACTCGAACGGCCAGTGCACCCACTACGCGCACCTGAACCGGGCGATCTACAACACCGGGGACTGGGTCCCGCAGGGGCGCATCATCGGCTGGTCGGGCAACACGGGCAACTCCACCGGGCCGCACCTGCACTTCCAGGTCATCAACTGCGACACGCGCGTGGGCCTGCCCGCCACGCTCCAGGGCTGGACGCCCTACACCGGCACGCGGCCGGTGAGCGTGAACACCCGTGCCTGACACCGGTTCAGCCCCGTCCCCGGCGGCCGTGCGCGGCCGTGTTCCCGTCGCGGGACGGCTCCGCGCGGGCCCTCGTGCCCGCCGGTCCGCCCCGCCCCGCCCGCACGGCTCCGTCCGGGCGGGGCGTCAGCGGCCGTACAGGTCGCGGTAGGCGGGGAACTCCCCGCCCGCCGCGGCCGGTACCGTCCCGGCGGCGAGCACGGCGCTGACCACGGCCCGCGTCACCATGTCCGCGCCCGCCGCCAGTACGTCGTTCAGCGCCAGCCCCGGCACCCGGTGCTCCCCGGCGGACAGCGCGAAGACGGTGTCGCCGTCGTGCAGCAGGTGCACCGGGCGCACGGCACGGGCGAGCCCGTCGTGCGCCGTCCCGGCCAGCTTCTGGGCCTGGGCCTTGGACAGGGCGGCGTCCGTGGCCACCACGGCCAGCGTGGTGTTCAGCGGCGGGACGCCGAGTGCGGCGCGGGCGGCGGCGATCCGCTCCCGGGCGGCGGCGTGCCGGACACCGTCGGGCACGGCGATCCGGCCGAGCGCCAGTTCCCCGTACAGCGCGCCGCTGGCCGGGTCGAGCACCGAGCCGGCGGCGTTGACGACCGCGAGCGCGCCCACGGTCACCCCGGACGGCAGCACCGTACTGGCCGTGCCCACGCCCCCCTTCAGGCCGTCGGCCACCGCGCCGGTGCCCGCGCCCACGTTGCCCAGCGCCACCCGGGAGCCGCGTTCGGCGGCGTCCTCGGCGGCGGCCCGGCCGAACCCGGCGTCGGGCCGGGCCCGCCAGTCACCCCCGCGGCCCAGGTCGAACAGGCAGGCCGCCGGGACGACGGGCACCACGTGCCCCGGTTCCGCCCCCACCCGCACGCCGCGGCCCCGCTCCTCCAGCCACGCCATCACTCCGGACGCGGCGTCCAGCCCGAACGCACTGCCGCCGGTCAGGACGACGGCGTCGATGCGCTGCACCACGTTGCGCGGGTCGAGCGCGTCCGTCTCCCGGGTGCCGGGGCCGCCCCCGCGCACGTCGACGGCGGCCACCGCGCCGCCGGGCGGGGCCAGGACGACGGTCGTGCCCGTGAGCCAGCCGTCGCCGGTGCGCTGAGCGTGCCCGACCCGGACGCCCGGCACGTCGGTCAGCGCGTCCCGGTGACCCGTCCGCGCCGCGCCCGTCATCTCGTCCACCTCGGTCTCATCAGCCACGGCACATGGGTACCAGGCCGGGCAGCCCTGCGTCGCCACCCCGGCCGCGTACAGCGATCGTTGATCGGACGTTCATGGTCCGCGGAGAAGCTCGACGGCATGTCGGCCGATCAGCAGCAGCTACCGGGGAACGCCCCGGCGCCCACCGGGCAGCCCCTTCCGGCGCCCGTGGCGGAGTACGTCCACATCCGGCTCATCGACCAGGCCCGCAGTGCCGCCCTCGCCTTCGACCGGCTGGGCGTCGGCGCCGGGGAACGGGTCGCGGTCCTCCTTCCGATGTCACCCGAGTCGGTGGTGACCACGATGGCCTGCGGGCGGGTGGACGCCCTGCGCGTCTCCCTCCCGGTAGGGGAGCCCGCCGCCGTCCTGCGCGAACGCGTACGGAAGTCGGGGGCACGCGTCGTCGTCACGGTGGACGCCTGCTCGCACGCCGGGCACGTGTATCCCGCCAAGCGCCTGCTCGACCAGGCGCTGGCCGGGCTGCCGCACGTCCACTCCGTGCTGGTCGTGCACCACGTGGCGCGCCCGGTGCCGTGGACGCCCGGCCGTGACCGGTGGTGGCACGACACCTTGGCTACCCTGGGGGCATGAACCGACCCGAACCCCAGGCCCGGCCCGACGCCGCGGCGGCCCTCGACTTCGGCGACCCGCTGGCCGGGCGCGCCGGGGACGACACCGACCGCGGCTGGGGCGAGCGGCCGGGCACGACCGGGGACGCGGCGGCCGACCTGGCCCGCTTCCTCGACGAGAAGCCGCCCCACCACCTCTGAGCCGCGCCGCAGCCGCCGCGCGCCCGGCCACGGCGTGCGGCCGCCGTACGCCCGGCCGCCCGCCGCACCGCCGACGGGCGTCAGCCGTCCGTGCGCGGTGCGGAGTTCCGCTGGCCGACCATGCTCGGCCGGTCGCCGCCGTCCGCGGGGGAGGCTGAGGCGTCGCGCTGGGCGAGCAGGGCGTCCCTGATCTCGGTGAGCACGTCCAGTTCCGTCTTGGCCGGTGACGCGTCCTCGACCGGCCTGCGGGCGTGCAGCCGCGCCTTGTACTTCGTCATCGGCAGGATCATGAGGAAGTAGACGACGGCCGCGGTGATCACGAAGGTGATCGACGCGCTGAGCACCGTGCCCCACTTGAGGGTGATGCCGCTGACCGCCTCGCCGGTCGCCGGGTCCACCTGGCACGGGGACTTCAGGCAGGAGGTGTAGCGGTCCAGGTCCTTCGGACCGATCGCCCCCACGACCGGGTTGATGACGCCCTCCACGACGGCGCTGACGATCTTCGTGAAGGCCGCCCCGATGACGACGGCAACGGCCAGCTCGACCACGTTGCCCCGCATCAGGAACGCCTTGAACCCGGCCAGGACGCTCTGCTTCTCGCTCAACGGAATGCCTTTCTCTGCACGCTGCCGCACACGCTGGCACGGGCACGGTGGGCGCTGTCCAATCCGGGCGACCCGTTCGGTCGGCGTCCAGCGCAGGTGTGCGGGCGGCTCCTCGCCCCGGCCCCCCCCGGTCAGCAGGACGTCACCACAGCGTCACCGCCAGCGGCGTGCGGGCGGCGGCACCGGCCAGGCGTGCGGCGGTGGCGCGCGGCACGGAGAGCACCACCAGGGCGCCGTCGGCAATCGGCTCCGGCGCGTGCTCCTGCTCCGGCCCTCCGCGCGGACGGGCGCCACCGGGAGCCGTCCCGGGGATCTGCGCCACCTCCGCCCGCCGCGCGACGAGCCGGGCGTCCGCCGCGGAACCGCCGTCCCCGCCGGGGCCGATGTCCGGCGGCGCGGCGAGGACGTCGACCAGATCGCCGGGCTCCAGCAGGCGGACGACGGCGGCGTCGGCGATCCGCACCGGCGCCCGGACCAGCTCGGGCGGTGCGCCCGCCGGGCCCTCCGCTCCCGTGGCGCCCGCCGGGACCGTCGGCGGCCCCGCGGCTGCCGCGTCCGCCGCGGTGCGCCCGGCCACGGCGTCCCCGGCCGCACCCGGACCGTCCGGAGGGCGGTCCGCCCCGCCCGGCGGACCGAGGGCGGCCACGCCCAGGGCGGACGCGGCCAGCACGCAGGCCACCGTGCGCCCGGTGCGCCGCAGGACGACGCGCAGCCGGGAGCGCACGGCGCCGCGCGGCCGTACGGGGGCGAAGTGCGGCACGGCGCGGGCCGGGGGCACGCAGGGGGCAGGAGTGGACATCGGCGGTACCACCTCGGGCTGGGCGACGGGACGGACACCACCGTGCCGCGTTCCGCGCGACTGCGCTCAGCCCTGTGGACAACCCACCGGTTGTGGACAACGTCATCCACCGGACGTGCTCCGGCGGCCCGCCCCGCAGCCCCGGGCGGCAGCCCGTCGGGAAGGCCCCGCCCCGGCCGCCGCGCCCTGCCCCGCCCGGACCGCCCCGCCCCGCCCTACGGCAGGTCGATGCCCAGGTCGACCCCGGCCAGCGCCTCACCGCAGGGGCAGGACGGTTCGGCGGGCAGGGCCGCCACCGCGTCGAACAGCACCTCGCGCAGCCGCCCGAGGTTCTGCCGGAAGACGACGAGCACGTCGCTGTGGGAGACGCCCTCGCCGGTCTCCGCGCCCGCGTCCAGGTCCGTCACCAGGGCGAGGGAGCTGTAGCACATGCCCAGTTCACGGGCGAGCACGGCCTCCGGGTGGCCGGTCATGCCCACCACCGACCAGCCCTGGGACGCGTGCCAGCGCGACTCGGCGCGGGTGGAGAAGCGCGGGCCCTCGACGACGACCATGGTGCCGCCGTCCACCGGCTCCCAGCCGCGTGCCCGCGCGGCCCCCAGCGACGCCTCGCGGCCGCTCTGGCAGTACGGGTCGGCGAAACTTACGTGCACCACGTTGGGGCGGCGGCCGTCGGACCGCTCCTCTCCGTCGAAGTACGACTGCGCGCGTGAGCGCGTGCGGTCCACGAGCTGGTCGGGCACGAGCAGTGTGCCGGGGCCGTGCTCCTCCCGCAGGCCCCCGACCGCGCAGGGACCGAGGACCTGCCGCACCCCGGCGGCGCGCAGCGCCCACAGGTTGGCGCGGTAGTTGATCCGGTGCGGCGGGAGGTGGTGCGCGCGTCCGTGCCGGGGCAGGAACGCCACGCGGCGGCCCGCGAGTTCCCCGATGAACAGGGCGTCGCTGGGCTCCCCGTACGGCGTGGTGAGGCGCACCTCGGTCACGTCGTCGAGGAAGGAGTAGAAGCCCGATCCGCCGATGACGCCGATCTCGGCCCGAGCCGGGCCTTCCAGCCCCATCCGCGCCTCCGCCGCCTCGCCCTGTGCCGCCAGTTCACTCATACGGCCACCCTAGCCCGCACGCGGCGACGCCCACCGGGGCGTCGGCCCGGCGCGGACCGTGCGGCGTCGTGGCGCGGGGCGCCCGGACGGGCCGGGCGCCGTGCCGCAGGGCCGCAGCCGCTCGTCAGGCCGCGGAGGTACCGGCGGGGGACTTGGCGCCGTCGCTCTTGGCGCCGCTGCCGCTGCCCGAACCGGATGTGCCGGACGAGCCGGACCCGGAGTCGCTCTTGGCGCCGCTGCCCGACGAGGAGTCCGACGAGGAACCGGAGGAGCCGGACGGCGTGGTGGACGCGGGGCTGCTGCCGGACGACGAGCCGCGGCTGTCGTTGCGGTAGAAACCGGAGCCCTTGAAGACGATGCCGACCGCGGAGAACACCTTCTTCAGGCGTCCCGAACAGCTCGGGCACTCGGTGAGGGCGTCGTCGGTGAACTTCTGGACCGCCTCGAGGCCCTCGTCGCACTCGGTGCACTGGTACTGATAGGTCGGCACTTGCTCCTCCTGGCACTCGTCACTGTGGAGTGCTAACGACGGTCCATGGTGCAGCATTCCGGCGGGTTAGTCCACCGGGACGGGCACACGGTGACCGGCGCCACGCGCCACGACGCGTCCGTCGGCCCCCTCCTCGGCCGGCGGGACGAGCCTGCGGCGCAGCGTGGCGACGGTGACGGCGGCCAGGGCCGTGCCGATCAGCGGGACGGTGAAGCCGGCGGCGGCTCCGAAGCCGTCGGCGAACTGCCCGGCCGTGGTGGTCGCCAGGGCCTGCCCCAGCGCGACGGCGCCGGTCAGCCAGGTGAACGCCTCCGTCCGCGTCCCGGCCGGGACGAGCCGCTCCACCAGGGTGAAGCCGGTGATCATGGACGGTGCCGTGGCCAGCCCCACCAGCAGGCCGACCGCGCCGAGCAGCCACACCGACCCGGCCGACGCCGCGAAGAACAGCGGCACCGTCGTCAGGGCCAGCGTCCCGTACGCGAACGGCAGCCGACGGTGCGGGGCGGAACGCCAGGCGATGACGCCGCAGAGGACGCCCGCCAGCATGTTGCCGCCCGCGAAGACGCCGTAGAGCAGGCCGTTGGCGCCGGGCTGGCCGATCGCCTGGGTGAAGGCGGTCAGCGAGACCTGCATGCCGCCGAAGACGGCGCCGATGCCCAGGAACACGGTGATCAGCACCGGCACGCCCGGCACGGCGAGGGCGGAGCCCGGCTTCCGTCCCGCAGCGGCCGCCCGGCGGTGCGCCGGCGGTGCGGTGCGGGTCTGCGCGGCGAAGAGGAGTCCGCCGACCACGGTCAGCGCCGCCTCGGCGGCCAGCCCGGCGGCCGGGTGCACGCCCGTGCACAGCGCGGTGGCCAGGACCGGGCCGACGACGAAGGTGAACTCGTCGGTGACCGACTCGAACGCCGCCGCCGTCGGCATGAGCGGACCGCCGCCCAGCCGGTGGGACCAGCGGGCCCGCACCATCGGGCCGACCTGCGGCACCGAGGCACCGGCCGGAACGGCGGTGAGCAGCAGCGCCCACAGCGGCGCGCCGGTCAGGGCGAGCACGGTCAGGAGCGAGACGGCGCCGGCGTGCAGGAGCGCCCCGGGCAGCAGGACGGCGCGCTGCCCGAACCGGTCGACGAGCTTGCCCGCCTGCGGGGCGCACAGCGCCATGGCGACGCCCGTCGTGGCGGACACCACGCCCGCCGTGCCGAACGAGCCGGTGGTGTGCTGGACGAGCAGCACGATACCGATGGTCAGCATGGCGAACGGCTGCCGGGCCAGGAAGCCGGGAAGCAGGAACGACCAGGCACCCGGGGTGCGCAACAGCTGTCGGTAGCCGGGCTTGGACGCCACGGCCGGGCCTTTCTGCCGCCTGGTAGCGCATGGCCGGCCGGTGCGGCGGTGCGCCGAGAGCTGTCCTCTCGCGCCTGGACCGGGCGGGACCGCGGGCGAGGACTCCCCCGTCGCCTCGCGCCGCACCGGTGGCGCCAGCTCTGCGTCAGGCAGGGTCGGAAACCGGTCAAGAGCGCAGGAGTGACTACTTCTGCGTAGCCAGTCTAACGGTGACGCCGCACCTGGCATTCCAAGGCCGGGGCCCCGTCCGTCCCGGAACGCCGCGCCGTCCCCCCGGAACGACCCGCCGCGCCGGAACACCCCGCCGGGGCCTCGCCGGGCGCCGCCCCGGAACCCCGCCGCGGCCGCCCGCCGCGTGCCCTACCGGCTCGGGGCCGAGCGCCCCGGGGCCCCGGCGGCGCCCGGCGGTCCGGGGTTCGGGTGCCGTCCCAGCCAGCCGGCCAGCTTGCCGCCCCGCCCGACGGCGAGCAGCCGCTGCTCCGCGTGGTCGCGCACGGCGTCGGTGGCCACCACCAGCAACTCGTCCCCGCGCATCAGCACCGTCGTCGGCAGGGGCACGAAGCTCTTGCCGCCGCGCACGACGAGCGTCACCGCCGAGCCCTGCGGGAGCCGCAGCTCGCCCACCTCCACGCCGTGCATCCGGGACTGCGCCGGGATGGACACCGACAGCAGGTGGCCGCGCAGCCGCTCCAGCGGCGCCGACTCGATCTCGACGTCCGTCGCCCCGTCGCCGTCACCCAGCCGCAGCACCCGGGCGAGCCAGGGCAGCGTCGGCCCCTGGATGAGGGTGTAGACGACGACGAGCACGAAGACGATGTTGAAGATGCGGTCGCTCTGGCCGACACCGGCCACCATCGGGATGGTGGCCAGGACGATGGGCACCGCGCCGCGCAGACCCGCCCAGGACATCAGGACCTGCTCCCGCCAGGGCATGCGCAGCGGCGTCATGCAGGCGAGCACCGACAGCGGTCGGGCCACCACGGTGAGGGCCAGGCCGATGAGGATGGCGGGCCAGAAGTCGCGCAGCAGCGCGCTGGGCGTGACCAGCAGGCCCAGCAGCACGAACAGGCCGATCTGCGCGATCCACGCCACCCCGTCGGCGAAGCCGCGCACCGCCGGGCGGTGCGGCAGTCTGGCGTTGCCCAGGATGAGCCCGGTGATGTAGACGGCGAGGAAACCGCTGCCCTGGGCGAGCGCCCCGGCCGCGTACGACAGCACGCACAGCGCGAGCACCGCGATCGGGTAGAGGCCGGAGGAGGGCAGCGCGACGTGCCGCATCCCCCACTCGCCGAGCTTGCCCACCGCCAGCCCGGCGGCGAGGCCCACGACGAGCTGGAAGACGATCATCCCGATCAGCCGGTACCAGGGCATCGGGTCGGTGGCGAGCTGGGAGAAGGCGAGGACGAGGATGACCACGGGGGCGTCGTTGAACCCGGACTCGGCCTCCAGCATGCCGCTCAGCCTGCGCGGCAGCGGGACGCGGCGCAGCACCGAGAAGACGGCCGCCGCGTCGGTGGAGGAGACGACGGCGCCCAGGATGAGGGAGAGCTGCCAGCTCAGGCCGATGAGGAAGTGCGCCGCCGCGGCCGTGACGAAGACGCTGATGGCGACGCCCGCGGTCGCCAGGACCGCCGCGCCGGGGACGGCCGGCTTGATGTCCCGCCACTTCGTCGCGAGCCCGCCCTCGGCGAGGATCATCACCAGGGCGGCATAGCCGAGCACCTGCATCAGCGCGGGATCGCTGAAGTCCATGCCGAGGCCCTCCTCGCCCATGGCCACGCCGATCCCGAGGTAGATCAGCAGCGTCGGCAGTCCGCTGCGGGAGGAGAGCCGGACGGCGGCGACGGCCACCAGGAGGACGAGGGAGCAGGCGAGCAGGAGTTCGTTGA
This sequence comes from Streptomyces solitudinis, assembly GCF_036323765.1. NCBI lineage: Bacteria > Bacillati > Actinomycetota > Actinomycetes > Kitasatosporales > Streptomycetaceae > Streptomyces > Streptomyces solitudinis. The sequence goes on along the minus strand of NZ_JAZDCW010000005.1, from coordinate 222,782 downwards.
GGCGGTCGACAGTCAGGGGCCGTTCCTCTCCGTGGGGCGCCTCCCACCGGTCGCGCTCGTGCGCAAGACCCCGAGGGCGCTAAGGGTGCGTAAATATTCGTTTCCCAGCCTAACAATTTAACACCGCTCGGCGACGAGGGGGCTTCCCGCCGGAATTCCTACTGGCAGGTACCGGCAGGCGGCGGCCGTCGGCGGCGCCGCACCCGGACGGGAACCGGGCACTCCGCACAAGGCGTGACTCCCCGTACGGGCCGTCACCGGGGCCGCCTAGAGTTGCCCCAGCACAGCTCTTCCAGAACCCCTGGCTCCCCGAGTTCCACTCTGCCCGCGTAAGGACAGCGATGCCCGTCAAGAAACGGTCCCGGCGCACCCGCCTGCTCGTGATCACACTGGTGCTGCTGCTCCTCGCAGGGCTGGCCGGCGGGGCCTTCTGGACGGTGGGCACCGTCCGGGCCTCCTTCCCGCAGGCGACGGGCTCGGTCAAGCTCGAAGGCCTGGCCGGCACGGTGGAGGTGAAGCGGGACGCGCACGGCATCCCGCAGGTCTACGCCCGCAGCGCCGCCGACCTGTTCATGGCGCAGGGCTTCGTGCACGCGCAGGACCGCTTCTGGGAGATGGACGTGCGCCGCCACACCACGGCGGGCCGGCTGTCCGAGATGTTCGGCGAGGAGCAGGTGGAGAACGACGCCTTCCTGCGCACGCTCGGCTGGCACGACGTGGCCCAGGAGGAGTACGACACCGAGCTGTCGCAGCGCACGAAGGACCACCTCGACGCGTACGCGGCGGGCGTCAACGCCTACCTGGAGACGCGCAGCGGGGCGGAGCTGTCCGTGGAGTACGCGGCGCTCGGGCTGGTCAACGGCGGCTACGAGCCCGAGCCGTGGACGCCGGTGGACTCGGTCGCCTGGCTCAAGGCGATGGCCTGGGACCTGCGCGGCAACGTCCGGGACGAGATCGACCGCGCCCTGATGGCCGAGCGCCTCAGCCAGGAGCAGATCGAGGAGCTGTACCCGGACTACCCCTACGACCGCCACCGGCCCATCGTGACGGGCGGAGCCGTCGACTCCGCCACGGACGCCTTCGACCCCGGCGCCGAGCCCGCCCCGGACGCCGGTGACGGCACCGCGGACGGCGTGACGGACGGCGTCCAGGCGCAGCTCGCCGGGCTCTCCCGCACCCTCGACGGCCTCCCCGCGCTACTCGGCCCGAACGGCAGCGGGATCGGCTCCAACTCCTGGGTCGTCTCCGGCCGGTACACGACGAGCGGCAAGCCGCTGCTGGCCAACGACCCGCACCTGTCCCCGCAACTGCCGTCCGTCTGGTACCAGATGGGCCTGCACTGCGTGCAGGTGACGCAGGAGTGCCCCTACGACGTGTCCGGCTTCACCTTCTCCGGCATGCCCGGCGTCGTCATCGGCCACAACCAGGACATCTCCTGGGGCCTGACGAACCTCGGCGCCGACGTCACCGACCTCTACCTGGAGAAGATCGAGGACGGCCGCTACCTGTACGACGGCGAGCAGGTGCCCTACGAGACGCGCAAGGAGACGATCCGGGTCGCCGGCGCGCCGGACCGTGAGATCACCGTCCGCACGACCCGCAACGGCCCCCTGGTCTCCGACCGCAGCACCGAACTGGGCGGCGTCGGCGAGTCGGCCCCCGTCGACGGCCCCGCCCCCGACCGCGGCACCGGCTACGCCGTCTCGCTGCGCTGGACGGCGCTCACCCCCGGCAAGACGATGGACGCCGTCTTCGCCCTCAACAGCGCGAGCGACTTCACCGGCTTCCGGGCCGCCGCCCGCGACTTCGCCGTCCCCTCGCAGAACCTGATCTACGCCGACACCGCGGGCAACATCGGCTACCAGGCGCCCGGCCAGATCCCGGTGCGCGGCGAGGACGGCGGCGGCCACGACGGCCGCTACCCCGCGCCCGGCTGGGACCCGGCCTACCAGTGGAGCGGCTTCGTCCCGCAGACCGCGCTGCCCTACGAGTACAACCCCGAGCGCGGCTACATCGTCACCGCCAACCAGGCCGTCGTCGACCAGCGCACGTACCCGTACCTGCTGACCGATGACTGGAGCTACGGCACCCGCAGCCAGCGCATCAACGACCTCATCGAGTCGAAGACCAGGGACGGCGGCAAGATCTCCATGGCCGACATGGGGGCCATGCAGACCGACAGCAGCAACGAGATCGCCAAGGTCCTGGTGCCGTACCTGCTCAAGATCGACGTCGCGGACCCCTACGTCCGCGAGGCCCAGCAGCTCCTGGAGGGCTGGGACTACACGCAGGACGCGGACTCCGCGCCCGCCGCCTACTTCAACGGCGTCTGGCGCAACCTCCTCATGCTGGCCTTCGGCGACAAGCTCCCCAAGGAGCTGCGCGTGGAGGGACAGTGCCTGCGGGTGCGCCCGGCCGACGACTCCGGCCCGCTGGAGGACCTGGACGGCACCGCCCGCACCGTGCGCGAGTGCGGCCAGCGCAGCCCCGCCACCGCCCAGCCCGACGGCGGCGACCGCTGGTTCGAGGTGGTGCGCCGCCTGCTGGAGCAGCCCGACAGCCCGTGGTGGAAGGCGCCCGCCGACGGCCTGGAGACCCCGGCCGCCGAGGGCCGCGACGAGCTGCTGGCGCGCGCCATGAAGGACGCCCGCTGGGAGCTGACCACCAAGCTGGGCAAGAACATCGACACCTGGAGCTGGGGCCGCCTGCACCTGCTGCTGCTGCGCAACCAGACCCTCGGCACCGCGGGCCCCGGCCTGGTGCAGCGCATGCTCAACCGCGGGCCGTGGGAGCTGTCCGGCGGCAAGGACGCGGTCAACGCCACCGGCTGGAACGCGGCGGGCGGATACGGCGTCACCTGGGTGCCGTCCATGCGGATGGTGGTGAACCTGGAGGACTTCGACAAGTCCCGCTGGATCAACCTCACCGGCGCCTCCGGGCACGCCTACCACACGAACTACACCGACCAGATGGACCTGTGGGCGGACGGCGAACTGCTGCCCTGGGCCTACAGCCGGGCGGCGGTCGACGAGGCCGCCCAGGACACGATGGCGCTCACCCCGTAGCCGTCCCGCCGTGCGGACGCCGTCCCGTTTGGCTTGCGCCCGCACGGGGCTGCCCGCACGGCTGCCCGCGTCACCCCGCGGGCCGCCCCGCGGGGAAGCGCGTCACCCCGGATGGCGTGACGGCGGCGTGCACCGGCCGGTCGTGCGGCTCGGCGGGGACGCTGGTCAGCAGCTCGTGGTCGTACAGCAGCACGACGAGGGCCGGGTGCGCGCCGAAGGCGGCCAGCCGCGCCAGCACCCGGTCGTAGGAACCGCCGCCGCGCCCGAGGCGCAGTCCGGTCACGTCCACCGCGAGGCCGGGCAGCAGCACGGTGCCGGCCTCCGTCACCGCGTCCGGCCCCAGCCGCTCCCCGTCGGGCTCCCACAGGCCGCGCCCGGCCGCGCGCAGGTGCCCGGCCCCGCCGTAGGGCGCCCAGTCCAGGTCGTCGTCCGGCAGCAGGACGGGCAGCAGCACCCGCGTGCCGCGCTCGCGCAGCGCGTCCAGCAGCGCGCGCGCCCCCGGCTCGCGGCCGACCGGGACGTACGCGGCGACGGTGCCCGCGTCCGCCAGCTCCGGCAGCGCGAGGGCGCGCCGGGTGAGAGCGGCGGCGGCCTCCCGCGCGGCGTCCTCGGCCAGCCGGGCCCGCCGGCTGAGCAGGTCCCGGCGCAGGGCCCGCTTCCCGGCCGCGACGCCCTCCTGCGGCCCGCCCGTCGCCGCACGCACCGCCTCGGCGGGCGAGGCGGCGGCCGCGTCGCCCGTGTGGTGGGTTTGGTTCACGTGTCGTACACCGTCCGTCCGGTTCTCTGTCGCATCATCCGTCCGGCGGCATGGTGTCACCGGCCCGCGGACCACGTGCCGGGAGACCCTGTCCCCAGGGGCTTTTCGCTCCCCCCGTACGCGTACCACCAGCAGATAGGGTTTCCGGCATGACTTCGACACGTACCCGGATCAGCAAGGCGGTCATCCCGGCCGCCGGCCTCGGTACACGCTTCCTTCCCGCCACGAAGGCCACCCCCAAGGAAATGCTGCCGGTCGTGGACAAGCCCGCGATCCAGTACGTCGTCGAGGAAGCCGTCGCAGCGGGCCTCTCGGACGTCCTCATGGTCACCGGACGCAACAAGCGCCCGCTGGAGGACCACTTCGACCGCAACCACGAGCTGGAGCAGGCGCTGCGCCGCAAGGGCGACGACGACCGCCTGGAGCGCGTGCAGGAGTCCAGCGCCCTGGCGAACATCCACTACGTCCGCCAGGGCGACCCGAAGGGGCTCGGGCACGCGGTGCTCTGCGCCGCCCCGCATGTCGGCGACCAGCCCTTCGCCGTCCTCCTCGGCGACGACCTGATCGACCCGCGCGACCCGCTGCTCACCCGGATGACGCAGATCCGGGAGGAGCGCGGCGGCAGCGTCGTCGCGCTGATGGAGGTCGAGCCCGCCAGCATCCACCTGTACGGCTGCGCCGCCGTCGCCCCGGCCGGGGACGAGGACGTCGTCAAGGTGCTCGACCTCGTCGAGAAGCCCGACACCGCCGACGCCCCGAGCAACCTCGCCATCATCGGCCGCTACCTCCTCGACCCGGCCGTCTTCGACGTGCTCGCCCGCACCGAACCCGGACGCGGCGGCGAGATCCAGCTCACCGACGCCCTCCAGACGCTCGCCGCCGACCGCTCGCTGGGCGGCCCCGTCCACGGCGTCGTCTTCCGCGGCCGCCGCTACGACACCGGCGACCGCGGCGACTACCTGCGCGCTATCGTCCGCCTCGCCTGCGAGCGCGAGGACCTCGGCCCGGAGTTCCGCGCCTGGCTGCGGGAGTTCGTGCGCGAGGAGATGCGAGCCGACACCGCGGGCACCGACGGTGGCGGCCCCGGCGGCTCCCGGCCCGGCCTCGAACCGGTGATGCAGGGGGCTGCGGGACTGTGAGCGGCCTCTGGTCCGTCGACGACCACCTGGCGGACGTGCTCGACGCCGTCCGCCCGCTGGAGCCCATCGAACTGCAACTGCTGGAGGCCCAGGGCTGCGTCCTCGTCGAGGACGTGACGGTGCCCGCCGCCCTGCCGCCGTTCGACAACAGCTCCATGGACGGTTACGCCGTCCGCACCGCAGATGTGGAAGGCGCCGGCGCCGAGTACCCGGCCGTGCTGGCCGTCGTCGGCGACGTCGCCGCGGGCAGCGGCGAGCTGCCCACCGTCGCACCGGGCCAGGCCGCCCGCATCATGACCGGGGCGCCGCTGCCGCCCGGCGCGGAGGCCGTCGTGCCCGTGGAGTGGACGGACGGCGGGACCGGCGGCGGCCCCGCCGAGGCCATGGCGGCCCACGCCGCCGACCCCTCGGGCTCCGGCGGCGAGGTCCGCGTCCACCGGCCGGTCCGGGCCGGGCAGTACGTGCGCACCCGCGGCAGCGACGTGGCGGCGGGCACGGTCGCCCTGCGGGCGGGCACCGTGCTCGGGCCGCCGCAGCTCGGACTGCTCGCCGCCATCGGACGCGGCACGGTTCCGGTGCGGCCCCGGCCGCGGGTCGTCGTCCTGTCCACCGGCAGCGAACTCGTCGCGCCGGGGGAGGAGCTGCGCCGGGGGGCGATCCACGACTCCAACAGCTACGTGCTCACCGCCGCCGCGCGGGACGCGGGCGGCCTGCCCTACCGCGTGGGTGCCGTCGCCGACGACGCCGACGCCCTGCGCGCCGCCATCGAGGACCAGCTCGTGCGCGCCGACGTGATCGTCACCAGCGGCGGCGTCAGCGTGGGCGCCTACGACGTGGTCAAGGAGGCGCTGAGCAGCATCGGCACCGCCCCCGGCGACGACCTCGTGGCCTGGGGGCGCGGCGTGGAGTTCCGCCGTCTGGCCATGCAGCCGGGCAAGCCGCAGGGCTTCGGGCTCATCGGCGCCGACCGTGTCCCGCTGCTCGCGCTGCCCGGCAACCCCGTCAGCGCCTACGTGTCCTTCGAGCTGTTCGTCCGGCCCGTCATCCGCACGCTCATGGGCGCGCCGGACGTGCACCGCCCCCGGGTGCGGGCGCGGCTGGCCACGGCGGCGCCGCTCACGTCGCCGGAGGGCAAGCGGCAGTTCCTCCGCGCGGCCTACACCCCGCCGGACGGGACGGACGCGTCGGACGAGACGGGTGCGGGTGCGGGTGCGGCGGGCGTGCCGGTCGGGACGGGCACCGTCCGTCCGGTCGGCGGCGCCGGTTCCCACCTCATCGCCGCGCTGGCCCAGGCGGACGCGCTCGCCGTCATCCCGGAGACGGTCACGGAGGCGGCGGACGGCGACGAGCTGGAGGTCGTCCTCCTGGGCTGAGCGCCGGGCCGTGCGGGAGCGCCGGGCCGTGCGGGGAGTACCGGCCGCGCGGGGAGTGCCGGCCGCGCGGGGAGTGCCGGTCGTCGCCCGCCCGGTGTCCGCTGCCGGTACGGTATCTGGTCATGAACAGCCAGCAGCACCTCACGCACCTCGACGCGTCCGGAGCGGCCCGGATGGTCGACGTCTCGGGCAAGGACGTCACCGCGCGCACCGCTCGGGCCAGCGGGCGGGTGCTCGTCTCTCCGCGCGTCGTCGCGTTGCTGCGCGGGGCCGACGGGGGGCTGCCCAAGGGGGACGCCCTGGCCACCGCCCGCATCGCCGGGATCATGGGCGCCAAGCGGACGCCCGAGCTGATCCCCCTGTGCCACCCGCTGTCCGTCTCCGGCGTGGACGTCGAGCTGAACGTCGCCGACGACGCCGTGGAGCTGGCCGCGACGGTGCGCACCACCGACCGCACCGGTGTGGAGATGGAGGCGCTGACAGCCGTCTCCGTCGCCGCCCTGACCGTCGTGGACATGGTCAAGGCCGTCGACAAGGGTGCCGTGATCACCGACGTGCGCGTCGAGGAGAAGACGGGCGGCGCGTCCGGCACTTGGAGCCGGTCGTGACCGCGCCCCCGGCGCGGGCGGGGCGCGCCCTGGCGGTCACCGTGTCCAACCGGGCCTCCGCCGGCGTCTACGCCGACACCGGGGGGCCGCTGCTTGTGGAGGGGCTGCGCGCGATGGGCTTCGAGACGGACGGGCCCCGCGTCGTCCCCGACGGCGAGCCGGTCGAGGAGGTGCTGCGGACGGCGGCCGCCTCCGGCTACGACGCCGTCCTCACCACCGGCGGCACCGGGCTCACCCCCATGGACCTCACCCCCGAGATGACCCGCCGGGTGCTGGACTACGAGGTGCCCGGCATCCCCGAGGCCATCCGCGCCGCGGGCCTGGCGAAGGTGCCCACCGCCGCCCTCTCGCGCGGCCTGGCCGGCGTCGCCGGACACACCCTGATCGTCAACCTCCCCGGTTCGCGGGGCGGGGTGAAGGACGGCCTCGCCGTCCTCGCCGGGCTCCTGCCGCACGCTGTCGACCAGCTCCGCGGCGGCGACCACTCCAGAGAGGACTCCCACTGAACGCCGTCTGGCCGGTGGAACTGGCGGACGGCGACGTGACCCTCCGCCCCATAAGAATGCGCGACCAGCGGGCGTGGCGCGAGGTGAACCAGCGCAACCGTGCCTGGCTGCGGCCCTGGGAGGCCACCGTCCCGCCCGCGCCGCCCGGGCACGTGCCGCCGCAGCGGCCCACGTACCGGCAGATGGTCCGGCACCTGCGCAGCGAGGCGCAGGCCGGGCGCATGCTGCCGTTCGTCATCGAACTGCGCGGCCAGCTCGCCGGGCAGCTGACCGTCGCCGGGATCACCTGGGGCTCGATGTGCTCCGCCCACATCGGCTACTGGGTCGACCAGTCGGTCGCCGGACGCGGCGTCACCCCGACGGCGGTCGCGCTCGCCGTGGACCACTGCTTCCGCACTGTCGGGCTGCACCGCATCGAGGTCTGCATCCGCCCGGAGAACGCCCCCAGCCGGCGGGTCGTGGAGAAGCTCGGCTTCCGGGAGGAGGGGCTGCGCCCGCGCTACCTGCACATCGACGGCGCCTGGCGCGACCACCTCGTCTACGCGCTCACCGTCGAGGAGGTGCCCGAAAGCCTGCTCGTGCGCTGGCACCGGTCCAGCCGCAGCGAGCCCCAGAAATGAACTACCGGGAATTCGATCATACTTTCGAATTCCCGGATGCTTTTCCCTCCGCCTCGTGATCAATTGCACACATATCCGGTCTGACCTGGTCGGTAATCGCCGAAAATCTTTGAGAGAGCAGACAGATCGCGCGACACACCGCCTCAATTGGCCGATGCTCCGCATGAAACCCCTCTACCGTGTGAGACGTGAGCAGCAGCGGCCTCATCTACGCAGTCATCGTCGGGGCCTGGGCCGCCTACCTGGTGCCGATGTGGCTCCGCCGCCAGGACGAACTGAACGACGCCCGGCCGACGGAACGCTTCACCACCGCCATCCGGATGCTGACCGGACGAGCGGCGGCAGAGCGGCGCCAGGCCAAGGAACGCGGCACCGGGGACGCCCCGGCGGACGAGCAGCCGGACGGCGGGCACGACCCCGACCCCCGGCCCGTCGCCGACTCCGCGCCCCTTCCGCCGCAGGAACGGGCCGCCCGCGCGCAGGTCCTCGCCCGCCGCCGCCGCACGACGATGGTCCTCTTCCTCGCCTTCACCCTCGGCGCCGTACTCGCCGCCGTGGCCGGTCTGCGCTACCTGTGGGCCCCGGCCATCCCCGCCCTGCTGCTCACGGCCTACGTCCTCTACCTGCGCACCCACGAACGCCGCCGCTACGCCGTCCGGCTGGACCAGCACCGCGCCGAGGCCGCCGCCCGCCAGCTCCACGACCGCCGCCGCGCCGTCGCCCCCACCGCCGTGGATCCGGGCGCCCGCCCCACGCCCGCCCCGGAACCCGCCACCCCGCCGCCCACCCCCGCCCCGACCCCCAGCGACGACCGCCGGGCCCTGGTGGAGGAGACCGACCACGCCGAGTGGGTGGACCAGCAGCGCGAGCGCCGGAGCTCCGGCGAGACGGACGGCTGGGACCCGGTCCCCGTCCCGCTGCCCACCTACGTCAACGCCCCGGTCGCCCCCCGCAGCGCCTCCGGCGTGGACCTCGGCGCGCCGGACACCTGGAGCTCGGCCCGCTCCGCCACCGCGGAGCCCACCCCGCCCCCGACCCCGGCCGCGGCTCCGGCCCCGGCCCCGGCTCCGGCCCCGGCTCGCCCCCGCGGCCGCACGCCCCTCTTCGACCAGTACGCCGACGAGGACCGCCCCCGCGCCGCCAACGAGTGACGCCCGCGAATTTTCGCCCGTCCCACCTGGGGTGCTACAGTTTCACCCGTCGCAAGGGCCTGTGGCGCAGTTGGTAGCGCACCTCGTTCGCAACGAGGGGGTCAGGGGTTCGAATCCCCTCAGGTCCACCGCACGTGGCCGTTCATGGGTTAGCTCAGGAACGGTTCACGAGATCCCGATCAGACGGTCACCGTCGGATCGGGATCTCGTCGTTTCAGGCGTGATTAGTACGCAAGTCTGCCCAACGGCTCGCTGGAGCACCCGGCGCTGGACCAGCCTGGTCCGCGCGGACCTGCCGGACGGTGTCCGCGCCCGGCTCGACCCGCGCCGCTTCGACACCATCGTCGCCAACCTGGTCGGCAACGCGCTGCGGCACGGCGGAGGCGTCGACGGCCAGGACGGTCGCGGCGCTCTTCGCCGGCCCGCTCGAGAACGAACGGGAGGCGGTGTCCGGGTTCACCCGGGTGGGGGGTTTGGAACGGGTTCCGGGGCACGGGGAGCGGGGGGCGCTCCTAGGGTGCCGGGCATGGTGAGTGCCGATGACGTCGTCGCACGGGTGCAGGCCGAACTGCGGGACGAGCTGCGGGTGCGGGTCCGCGCGTCCCTGTCCGCGCAGCCCCGGGACTGGCTGGTGGAGGAGCTGCTCGCCCGCGTGCTGCGGGAGCCCGCACGGGCGGCTGACCCGCCCGCCGAGCCCGAGGAGGAACGGGCGGCGCGGCGGGAGCGGATCAGGGCGTGGAAGCTCGACACCGACCGGCTGGCCGCCTGCGTCACCCGGTTCCGCGCCTGGGACCGCGCCCGGCTGGAGGCGGAGGGTCACCTGGACGGGGCGCCGGAGAAGGGCGGGCGGCTCATCACCGCGGAGCACCGCTCACCGGCCGGTGAGGCGCTGCTGCGCGAGGCCAAGGACCTCCTGTACGCGCTGCTGTTCGGTGACGCCGGGACGGGCGTGCAGCTCGAACGGGTCGAGCGCGAGCTGCTCACGCTGACCCTGCCGCGTCCCAAGGCGCACGCGGTGGCCTTCGTGCTCCAGGCGGCCACCGAGATCGGCGCCGTGGGCACCTGGCGCGACCCGCAGGGACAGGCCCACGACGAGCGGGCCCCGAACGTGCTGGTGCAGGTCGAGTACGGCGAGGTGGCCGGGGAGCTGGTCGGCAACGGCATCGCCGCCGCCCTGCGGCTGATCAACCACCTGGAGGTCAACGAGCAGGTGCTCTACGCCCGCATGGAGAACGTCGAGGAGAGCACCCTGGAGTGAGCCGGGAGCGAGCCGTCGGGGCGCAGGGGCTTGGCGAAGCAGCGGCTGTCGGGCTCCTCGCGGTAGCAGCCGAACTTGCCGCACGGCTCGTAGCCCGAGGAGCGGTAGAGGGCGATGGCCTCGGGCTGCTTGATGCCGGTCTCCAGGACCATCCGGACGCGTCCGGCCGCGCGGGCGCTGTCCTCCAGCCGGGCCAGGATGGTGCGGGCCAGGCCCCGGCCCCGGGCGTCCCGGACGACGAACATGCGCTTGACCTCGGCGTCGCCGTCCGCGTAGCCCTCGCCGTCGCGGTCCATCGCCCGCCACCCGCCGGTCGCCACGGGCCGCTCCGCGTCGTCGTACGCGAGCAGGTACAGGCCGCGCGGCGGCTCGAACATCTCCGGGGCGAGCGGCGTGACGTCGCCTTCGCTCGCGTAGCGCTCGGCGTACTCCTGCTGGACCTCGGCGTCGAGCTTCACCGCGTCGGGGTGGTCGTAGGGTATGGGGATGATCTGCATGGCGGCATCGTATGTAAGGTGCGGGCATGCTGAAGGTCTCGACGGTGAACGTCAACGGCCTGCGGGCTGCCGCGGGCAAGGGTTATGTGCCCTGGCTGGCCGGGTGCGAGGCGGACGTCGTGTGCCTCCAGGAGGTGCGTGCCTTGCCGGAGCAGCTGTCCGGCGCCGTGCGGGCCCCGGAGGGCTGGTACGCCCAGTGGGCGCCGGCGGCGGCGAAGGGCCGGTCTGGTGTGGCACTTCTCACCCGCCGGGAGCCGGAGGCCGTGCGGACCGGCTTCGGGGTGAGCGAGTTCGACGCCGCCGGGCGGTACCTGGAGGTGGACCTGCCGGGTGTGACGGTGGGCAGCCTCTACCTGCCCTCCGGTGAGGTGGGCACCGAGCGGCAGGCGGAGAAGGAACGGTTCATGGCCGCGTTCCTGCCGTACCTGAAGGAGCTGCGGGAGCGCGCGGCGGCGCAGGGCCGCGAGGCACTGGTGTGCGGCGACTGGAACATCGCCCACCGGGAGGCCGACCTGCGCAACTGGCGGGGCAACCGCAAGAACTCCGGCTTCCTGCCGGAGGAGCGGGCGTGGCTGGACCGCGTCCTCGACCCGGCCGACGGCGGTTTCACGGACGTCGTCCGGCAGCAGCACCCGGACCAGGACGGGCCGTACTCGTGGTGGTCCTACCGGGGCCGGGCCTTCGACAACGACAGCGGCTGGCGCATCGACCTGCTCGCCGCGACGCCGGGCCTGGCGGCGCGCTGCGTCAAGGCGTACGTGGAGCGGGCGGCCAGCCACGCGGAACGCTGGTCCGACCACGCGCCCGTCACCGCCGTCTTCGGGCAGGCGTGATGGCATGGCCGCTCCGGTGACGCTCCGGCTGCGGGTGCTGACGGCGGACGACTGGGAGCTGTGGCGGGCCGTCCGGCTCGCCGCGCTCGCGGAGGCGCCGTACGCGTTCGGTTCGCGTCTCGCGGACTGGCAGGGCGCGGGCGACCGGGAGGAGCGCTGGCGGGCCCGCCTGTCGCTCCCCGGCGCCCTCGACCTGCTCGCCGTGCTGGACGGGGAACCGGTGGGCCAGGCCAGCGGCGTGCCGGACGAGGAGGGCCGCGTCGTGCGGCTGCTCTCGGTGTGGGCCGGACCCCGGGCGCGCGGTCTGGGCGTCGGTGACGCGCTCGTCGGCGAGGTGGAGCGGTGGGCGCGGCACGCGGGGGCGCGCACGCTGGAGCTGGCCGTCAGCCCCGGCAACGGGCACGCCCGCGCGCTCTACCGCCGCCACGGGTTCGTGGACACCGGACGGCTGGGCGAGGAGGTGCCTGGCGGTGGACGGGAGCAGGTCTGGGTGAAGGAGCTGTCCGCGCCGCCCGCGCGGTGACGGCCGTCCCCTGCACGACGGCGGCGCCCCCGGGTGCTGTCCGCCAGGGCGTGCCCGCCGGGCCAGCCGCCGGACCCCGCCCGGTGGTGGCACCGGGCGGGGACGGCGACGGTGGCTCAGGTGCCGGGCTTGCGGCCCCAGACGTGCACGTCGTCGCCGTTCTTCAGCAGCGACCAGTACTTCTTCGCGTCGGCGTCGCGCATGTTCACGCAGCCGTGCGAACCGGGCGGCGACCACACGCTGCCCTTGATCGAGTGGAACGCGATGCCGCCGTCGAAGAACTGGCTGTAGGGCATGGCGACGTCGTAGAGCGTCGACCAGTGGTTCTTGTTCCGCCAGTAGATCTTCTTCGCGCCGGTGCGCGTCTCGTAGCGGTCGCGCCCGGTGCGGACGGGTACCGGCCCGTAGACGAGCTTCCGGCCGTCCTGAACCCAGCTGAGCTGCCGGGTCAGGTCGACGCACGCGATGCGGCCCTTGTTGACCGGGCACTTCCCGGCCTTGTTCGGCGTCTTGCCCGCGGCCTTCTGCTGGTTCATCAGCGACATGACGCCCCAGGTGATGGGCCCGGCGTAGCCGGCGTTCGGGGCTATGCCGTGCCGGGTCTGGAACGACTGGATCGCCCGGCAGTCGCTCAGCGACTGCTTCCCGTCGGCGGTGCGCTTCAGGAACCGTTCGACCTGCTTCTGGTACGGGCCGGTGCTGACGTTGCACCACGGCGCGGCCTGCGCCGGTGCGGCGGTCACGACGACGCCGAGGGGTGCCGCGACGGCGACGGCGGCCACCACCGCTCCGAGTCTGCGGCGCCGTACGGTGCGTGGTGCCATGGGTGCTCCCCTCCCTGGTGCGCGGTTCCGGCCGTCGCCGGAGAAGGCCGCGCGGAGTCAGACGACTCACCGGGTGTGATGGTTGCGGTGCTGCGGCCGTGCCCGCAAGGGCGCACCGGCGCGCACGGTGTCAGCCGGGGACGGCCGGACCGTCCGCCGGTCCGCTGTCCGAACTGCCGTCCGGGCTGTTCGCCGGGCGGCTGGTGAGCCACGCCTCGACCTCCGTGCGGACGCGGCGGTCCAGCGCCATGGCCAGTTCCGCGTCCACGACCTGCTTGGCGTAGGGGCGCAGCTGGTCCACGGACTCGGCGATCTGCCCGGCCGGCCGCTCCCCGGTGAGCAGGTGGGTGCTGATGACGTCCGCGAAGACGGTGGCGATGGCCTCGACGTGGCTGCGCACCTCGCGGGCGGCGTCCAGCACGGCCGCCAGCGGGATGCCCTCGCGCACCAGGGCGGCCGAGGCGTCCAGCAGCCGGCGGCTCACGTGGACGAGTTCGTCGCCGTCCACGGCCAGGTAACCGAGTTCGATGGTGCCGGACAGGTTCTCCGGGGTGTCCTCCCCGGGGAAGTGGCCGGCCAGTTCCTCGGGGGTGAGGCGGACGGGGGTCTCCTCGGAGAACGGCGGGGTGACGGCCTGGCCCAGGCCCAGCAGTTCGGCGGCGCTGTGCGAGTCGCGGCCCTTCTCGAAGGCGGTGAGCAGGTCGGCTATGCCGCCGAGGGTGTGACCGCGGGCGAGCAGGCCGCCGATGGTGTGCAGCCGGGCGAGGTGGTGCTCGGTGTACCAGGCGATGCGGCCTTCGCGGCGGGGCGGGGGCAGGAGCCTGCGCTCCCGGTAGAAGCGCAGGGTGCGTGTGGTGATCCCGGCGGCCTCCGCCAGTTCGGCCGCGCGGTACTCGCGCTGCGGCGCGGGCGCTCCGGCGGCGGCCCGCGCCGCGGCGGCGTCCGGCACTCCGGCGGCGTCCGGCGCCGGGGAGGCGCCGGGCTGGTCGTCCTGTTCGTCAGAGATCCCCACCCGGCCAGCCTAGGTCCTGATGTCCCGGGAGCCTTGTGCTCCCGGTTCCGGAGCCCGCGGGGCGTTCGGTGCAACCAGCGGTAACTTTTCCCGGCTCACCCCCTACCCATCAGTACGGAGCTGCCCTACGCTTCGATCGTGCCAGTGATTACTGGCACGATCAGCGGAGTACGGACCGGGAGGGCGCGGCATGGCCGAGCGCGAGCACGAGCACGTACGGGTGGCGGTGATCGGAAGCGGATTCGGTGGCCTGGGGGCCGCCGTACGGCTGCGGCGCGCGGGGATCACGGATTTCGTGGTGCTGGAGCGCCGCGAGGCGGTCGGCGGCACGTGGCACGACAACACCTATCCCGGGTGTGCGTGCGACGTGCCGTCCCACCTCTACAGCTTCTCCTTCGCCCCCAACCCCGACTGGCCCCGGAGCTTCTCCGGGCAGGCGCACATCCGGGCGTACCTGGAGAAGGTCGCCGACGACTTCGGGCTGCGCCCGCACATCCGCTTCCGCCACGAGGTGCAGCAGGCCACCTGGGACAGCGAGGAACTGCACTGGGTCGTGGAGACCTCGCAGGGCACCCTCACCGCCGACCTGGTCGTCTCGGCGACCGGCCCGCTCTCCGACCCGAAGATCCCGGACGTGCCCGGGCTCGACGGCTTCGAGGGCAAGGTCTTCCACTCCGCGCAGTGGGACCACGACTACGACCTGCGCGGCAAGCGCGTCGCCATGATCGGCACCGGCGCGTCCGCGATCCAGATCGTGCCCGCCATCCAGCCCACCGTCGGACGGCTCACCCTCTTCCAGCGCACCCCCGCGTGGGTGCTGCCCCGGGTGGACCGGAGGATCACCGGCGCCGAGCGGTGGCTGCACAGCAAGCTGCCCGTCACCCGCTACCTGCGCCGCCAGATCCTGTGGGGCATCCGGGAGTTGCAGGTCAGCGCCTTCACCAAGCGGCCCGGTGAGCTGGGCGTGGTGGAGAAGCTGGCCTCGGCGCACCTCCGGCGGGCCGTCAAGGACCCGCACACCCGCGCGCAGCTCACGCCCGACTACCGCATCGGCTGCAAGCGCATCCTG
Source organism: Streptomyces solitudinis (assembly GCF_036323765.1). Lineage (NCBI taxonomy): Bacteria > Bacillati > Actinomycetota > Actinomycetes > Kitasatosporales > Streptomycetaceae > Streptomyces > Streptomyces solitudinis. The sequence goes on along the minus strand of NZ_JAZDCW010000005.1, from coordinate 207,547 downwards.
CTGTCCAACTCCTACTACCCGGCGCTCGCGCAGGACAACGTGGACCTCGTGGCGTCCGGGCTGAAGGAGGTGCGGGGCAACACCCTCGTGGCCGCCGACGGCACGGAGGCCGAGGTGGACGCCGTCGTCTTCGGCACCGGCTTCCTCGTCACGGACATGCCGATCGCCCACCGGGTCAAGGGGGCGAACGGGACGACGCTGGCCGAGGAGTGGACCGGCGGCATGGAGGCGCTGCGCGGCGCCAGCGCGGCCGGCTTCCCCAACTTCCTGACGATCATCGGCCCCAACACCGGGCTCGGCAACAGCTCGATGATCCTCATCATCGAGGCCCAGCTGAACTACCTGATCGACTACCTGCGGCAGCTCGACACCCTCGGCGGCAAGGTCGCGCTGGACGCCCGCCGCAGCGCCGTGCACGCCTGGAGCCAGCAGGTGCAGGAGCGGATGAAGCGCACCGTGTGGAACACCGGCGGCTGCGACAGCTGGTACCTGGACGCGAACGGGCGCAACACCACCGTGTGGCCCGGCACCACCGCCGAGTTCCGCAAGGTCACCCGCGAGGTGCGGCTCGACGAGTACGAGGTGCTGCGCGGCGCGTCCCACCGGCCCGGCGCGGCCGGCGCACCGGCCGCGTCCGCCGTGCGGGAGGCCACCGCATGAGCCGCCCGACGCGCGTCCCCACCGGGCGGTTCGCCCCGCCCGCCCCCGTCCGCGAGCTGACGGCCGTCTCCGCGACCGGGGCCCGCATACACGTCGAGACCCACGGCCCGCAGGACGGGCCGCCGGTGGTCCTGGCCCACGGCTGGACGTGCTCCACCGTGTTCTGGGCGCCGGTCATACGCCGCCTCACCGCCGAGGGGCACCGCGTCGTCGCCTACGACCAGCGCGGCCACGGACGCTCCCCGGCCACGCCCGGCCGCTACGGCGTCCAGGGGCTCGCCGACGACCTGTGCGCGGTGCTCGACACCGTCCTGGACGAGGACGAGCGGGCCGTCATAGGCGGGCACTCCATGGGCGGCATGACGGTCATGGCCGCCGCCGGGCGGCCCGCGCTGCGGCGGCACGCCGCCGCCGTGCTGCTGTGCAGCACCGGCGCGCAACGGCTGTCCGGGCAGGCGCGGGTGATACCGCTGCGTTCGGAGCGCACGCGGGCGGCGGCCCACAAGCTGCTGCTCGGCTCGCCCTTGCCGCTCGGGCCGGTCTCCGCCCTCTCCCGGCGCGCCCTGGCCTACGCCACGATGGGCCCCGGCGCCCCGGCGGACGCCGTCGAGGCGTGCGCGCGGATCGTGCACGCCTGTCCCCGGCTCGTCCGGTCCGCCTGGGGCGGGGTGCTGCACGCCCTGGACGTGGTCCGGCAGCTCCCGGAGCTGACCGTGCCCACCGCCGTCCTGGCCGGTACCCGTGACCGGCTCACCCCGGTCGCGCACGCCAGGGAACTGGCCGCCGCGCTGCCGGACTGCGTCGCGCTGCACGAACTGCCCGGTCTCGGGCACATGACGCCGATGGAGGACCCGGAGACGGTCGCGGACGTGCTGCGCGCCCTGGCCCGGGACCACCTGCCGGGCGGGGCGGGCGACGCGGGCTCCGGCGCGCGGGGAACGAAGACGACCGAGTTCGAGGAGACGGCATGAAGCGCTGGAATCTGGAGGGCCAGGTCGCCGTGGTGACCGGCGGGGCCCGCGGCGTGGGCGAGCTGCTCGCCCGCAAGCTCGCGGCGCGCGGCGCGAACATCGCCCTCGTCGGGCTGGAACCGGACGAGCTGAAGAAGGTCAGCGAGGCGCTGCCGACGGACTCGGCGTACTGGCACGCCGACGTCACCGACCACGTGGCGATGGCGCGGGTGGCCGACGAGGTCCGGCAGCGGTTCGGCAAGGCGGACGTCGTGGTGGCCAACGCCGGGGTGGCGGCCGGCGGGCCGTTCACGGAGTCCGACCCGGTCGCGTGGCGGCGGGTCATCGAGGTCAACCTCATCGGCGGAGCCGTCACGGCGCGGGCGTTCCTGCCGCTGCTGCTGGAGTCGCGCGGCTACTTCCTCCAGGTGGCCTCGCTCGCGGCGATCACCCCGGCGCCGATGATGTCGGCGTACTGCGCCTCGAAGTCCGGTGTCGAGGCGTTCGCGCACAGCCTGCGCGCCGAGGTCGGCTACAAGGGGGTGCGGGTCGGTGTCGGCTACCTGAGCTGGACCGACACGGACATGGTGCGCGGTGCCGACCGGGACGACGTCCTGCGGGACCTGCGCGCGGCGCTGCCCTGGCCGTCCAACAAGACGTATCCGCTGGGCCCGGCCGTGGACCGCCTTGTGGCGGGCATCGAGCGGCGCGGGCACCACGTGTACGGGCAGTGGTGGCTGCGGGGCATGCAGACGGTCCGCGGCTACCTGCCGTCGGTGATCGGCGTGGTGGGGGCCGGGGAGATGCGGAAGGCGGAACCGAAGCTGGCCGCCTCCCGGGGCACCCGCGGCACGGGACTCGTCGGCGCGGGCGGCGCGGCGGACGAGCGCGAACGGCTGTGAGACGGCGCGGCGGTGCGCGCCCCGGCCGGGGCGCGCACCGCCGTCATCGCGAAGGGCGGGCCGCCGCCCTCACGCGCCCCAGCGCTCGTCGTCGTTCAGGCGCTCCTGGTCCTCGCGCATGTGCTCGCGCAGACGGTCGCCGGGCGAGGACTCCTGCTGGCCGCGCTGCTGGTCGGAGGGGTTCCCGGCGTTGCGGGTGGCCTCGTCGACCTTCTGCCGGGCCCGGTCCTTCGCATCGCCCTCGTCGTGTCGCACGCCCATGACGCACCTCTTTCCTCGTCGACGTCCGGTCGCCCGTGCGGGTACCCCGCGCGGGCGCGGGCATGCGGCTCAGGCCGTGCGGGGTGGCAGCGGCGGGCGCCGGCGGTCGGGGACGTCCCCGTAGCCGGGGGCCGTCCGGGCGGGGTGGCGTTCCAGCAGGTCGAGCGCCGTGCGCACCGCCCGGCTCAGCACCGTGTAGCGGCCCTCGGCCCAGTCGAGCGGGGTGCGCAGGGCCTCGATGTCCGGGTCCACCCCGTGGTTCTCCACGTCCCAGCCGTACGCCTCGAACCAGGCCGCGTTCATCGGCACCGTGATGACCGTGCCGTCGCCGAGCTGGTGCCGTCCGGTCATGCCGACGACGCCGCCCCACGTGCGGGCGCCCACCACGGGGCCGAGCCCCAGCAGCCGGAAGGCGGCGGTGATCATGTCGCCGTCCGACGACGTCGCCTCGTCGGCCAGGGCCACCACCGGTCCGCGCGGCGCGTTGGAGGTGTAGGAGACGGGCTGCGCGTGGCGGGTGAGGTCCCAGCCGAGGATCGTGCGGGTGAGGCTCTCCACGACGAGTTCGCTGATGTGGCCGCCCGCGTTGCCGCGCACGTCCACGATGAGCGCCGGGCGCGACACCTCCATCCGCAGGTCGCGGTGGAACTGGGCCCAGCCGGAGCCGCCCATGTCGGGGATGTGCAGGTAGCCGCACCGGCCGCCGCTCAGCTCCCGGACGACCGCGCGCCGCCTGGCCACCCAGTCCTGGTACCGCAGGGGCCGCTCGTCCACGAGCGGGACGACCGCCACCCGGCGGGCCGGGCCCGTGCCGTCGGGGGAGCGGAAGGTCAGCTCGACCGTGGTGCCGCCCGCCCCCGCCAGCAGCGGGTAGGGGCCGCGGTCCGGGTCCACGGCGCGGCCGTCCACGTGGGTGAGGAGCGCGCCGTCCCGGATGCCGGAACCGGCCAGCGGCGAACGGGCCCGGGAGTCGGAGGACTCACCGGGCAGGATGCGGGTGACCTGCCACGCCCCGGACGCCGTGCGGGCCAGGTTCGCCCCGAGCAGCCCGATGGGGCGCTGGTAGTGCGGCGGCCCCTCGTTGCGGCGCGCCGCGGAGACGTAGGCGTGGGAGGTGCCCAGCTCGCCCATGACCTCCCGCAGCAGGTCGGCGAACTCGTCCGGCGAGGCCACCCGCTCCACCAGCGGCCGGTACTGCTCCAGCACCGCGTCCCAGTCGATGCCGCACATGCCCGGCTCCCAGAAGTAGGCCCGGACGATGCGGCCCGCCTCCGCGTACGCCTGCCGCCACTGCGCGGGCGGGTGCACCTCGTGCGGGACGCGGCGGAGGTCGATCCAGACGGTCGAGTCGCTGTCCGCGCTCTCGCCCGCCGGGACGGCGCGCAGGTCGCCGTCGTCGTTGATCACCATGCGCGTGCCGTCGCCGCTCACCGCGAACCAGTCCACCTCCGCGCTCAGCTCGGTGCGCTTGGCGCGGGCCGGGTCGAAGTGCTCCAGGGTGGGCTTGCCGGAGGTGTCGGCCGGGTTGGCGAACGTCTCGCCGAGCGCGCCGGAGATCGGGTAGCGCAGCCAGACGAGCCCGCCGCCGGCCACCGGGTGCAGCGCCGCGTACTTCGAGGCCGTCACCGGGAACGGGGTGACGCGGCTGGCCAGCCCCTCGGCTTCCACGGTGACGGCGCGGTCGCCGTCGGGGCCGTCCGGCAGCTCCTCCGGGTCGAGGCCGCCCGCCGCCGGGCGGCCCTCCGGGTTGAGGGCGAAGGGGGACGGCGTCGCGGAGGACAGCGGGACGAGGTGGGGGCGGCAGCCGAGCGGGAAGGACAGGTCGCCGGTGTGCACGTCGTAGACGGGGTCGAAGCCGCGCCAGGACAGGAACGCCAGGTAGCGCCCGTCCCGGGTGAACACCGGCTGCTCGTCCTCGAACCGGCCGTCGGTGACGTCGATGACCGTGCCGTCGGCGAGCCGGACGACGCGGATCTGGCGCAGGGTGCGTCCGACGCCCGGGTGGGACCAGGCCAGCCACTGGGAGTCGGGGGAGAAGGCGAGGTCCCGCACCGGACCGTTGCCGGAGCGGATCAGCTCCTGCGGGACGGCACCCCCGCCGTCCGCCGTGCCGTCCCCGTCGTCCTCCTCCGGTGCCGCCGTGTCCAGCAGCAGGAGGCGCCCGTCGTGCGTGGCGACCGCGAGCCGCTCCCCGTCGGGGGAGGCGACCAGCTCGTGGACCCGGCCCAGTTTCCCGGCCGCGAGCCGTCGCGGGTCCCGGCCGCCGCTGGCCCGGGGCAGGTGGGCGATCTCGACGGCGTCCTCGCCCGCCGCGTCGGTGACGTAGGCGACGCGGCCCGTGGCGCCGAGCATCTCCGGCAGCCGCACCCGCACTCCGGGGGTGGCGGCCAGGACGCGCGCCGGGCCGTCCCGGTGGGTGAGCCAGTACAGCCCGCCGCCCACGCACACGGCGCTGGCCCGCCCGGTGACGTCCACGGCCAGGGCGTCCAGGTGCGCGGCGGCCGGTGCCTGGTAGCCGCGCCGCCCGGTGCGCGGGCCGCACAGCCGGACCGGCAGCCTCCGGGGGACGGCGGCGGGGGACAGGTCGTCCACGAGCCACAGCTCCCCGGCGCACTGGTAGACGATCCGGGAGCCGTCGGTGGAGGCGTTGCGGGCGTAGAAGTCGGCGTGGTCGGTGTGGCGGCGCAGCCCGGAGCCGTCCGGGCGGCAGGAGTAGACGTTGGCCGTGCCCTCGTGGTCGGAGAGGAAGGCGACCCGCCAGGCGGGCCGCCCGTCCGCCTGTTCCGCAGCGCGGTCCCGGACGAGCATCGGGCAGTCCAGGTGCCCGGGCAGGTCCGGCAGGAGGCGTTCGCCGTGCAGCCACAGCCGCCCCGTGGCCCCGCCCCGGTAGCGTTTCCAGGCGGCCGGTTCGTGCGGCGGCTTGCCCGTCAGCAGCAGGGTGCGCCGTTCGCTGCCGGGGTGGCCGCCCAGGTCGGCGACGGCGACGTCCGCGCACGGCCCCCACGGCAGCGTCCCGCCGGGGCTGCCGTCCAGCGGCAGCCGGTGGGCCCAGGCGAAGTAGGAGAACGGCTGCCCGTGCGAGGCGACGGCCAGGATGTCGCCCTCCGGCGTCCAGCCGCAGACGCGGGTGTCGGTGGCACCCCAGTACGTCAGCCGCCGGGCGGGCCCGCCGGACGCCTCGACGAGGTGCACCTCCGGATCGAGGCTGCGCCACGAGGTGAACGCGATGTGCCGGCCGTCGGGGGAGAAGCGCGGCGGTCCGACGCGGGTGCGGTCCACGGTCAGCCGCCGGGCGCGGTCCGGTTCGGTGCCGCCGGGGGCGAGGGGGGCCGCCCACAGGTCGTCCTCGGCGGTGAAGCACAGCAGGTCACCGTGGAGGTGCGGGAAGCGGAGGTACGCGGCGTCGTCACTCACCCCTCTCATGGTTCGTCGGCGCGGTCGCGGGGGCAAGTCCTGCCGCCGCGGGGTTGACGCGGGTGGCGGCCGGAGCCGGCGGCCGGCGGCGCGGACGCGGGGGCGGGGGGGCGTGCGGGGACGTGGCGGGGTGGTGCGCCGTTCCGCGTCCCGCTGTGATGTGCGCCTCACCGCGCGGGAGCGGACACCTCCCGGGGGGTCCCGGGCGTCTTGATTGTCAGAGGCTGTCACTTTCACCGCTGTACTGATCCGCGCTGATCCACACGTGATCCGCCTCGATCCGCACCGATCCATCAGACAGACCGGAGCAATCACCCCCGTGGCCACCTTCCTGTACAAACTCGGCCGGCTCGCCTTCCGGCGGCGCGGCATCGTCGCCCTGCTGTGGGTGGTGGTGCTGTTCGCCGTCGGGGCCGCCGCGTCCACCGCCTCCACACCTCCCGACGACGACTTCGCCCTCCCCGGCACCGAGGCCCAGCACGCCTTCGACCTGATGGAGGAGCGCTTCCCCGGCGGCGCCGCCGACGGTGCGCAGGCGCGCATCGTGTTCCGGGCACCGGACGGTCAGAAGATCACCGCAGAGGAGAACGCCGCCGCCGTCGAGAAGGTGCTCGGCGAACTCGCGCCCGGCGGCGACTCGCAGGTCGCCCAGGTCGTGCCGCCCGCCGTGGAGGCGGGCTCGGTCAGCCAGGACCAGCAGATCGGCTACGCGCAGGTCACGTACGCGGAACCGGCCATGGAGCTGACCGACGAGAGCCGCGAGGAGCTGCGGGCGGCGGCCGAGACCGGCCGCGACGCGGGCCTGACCGTGGAGGTCGGGGGTGACGCGCTGTTCACCGAGCCCGACATGGGCCACGGCGAGATCATCGGCATCGGCGTCGCCGCGATCGTCCTCATCCTCACCTTCGGCTCGCTCGTCGCCGCCGGACTGCCGTTGATCACCGCCCTGATCGGCGTCGGCGTCGGCATGGCGGGCATCACCGCGCTCGGCGCGACGCTCGGCCTGTCGGCCACGACCGGCACCCTGGCGATGATGATCGGCCTGGCCGTCGGCATCGACTACGCCCTGTTCATCGCCTCCCGCTACCGCTCCGAACTGGCGGAGGGCCGGGACCGCGAGGAGGCCATCGGACGGGCCGTGGGCACGGCGGGCTCGGCCGTCGTGTTCGCCGGGCTCACCGTCGTCATCGCCCTGGCCGGGCTGGCGGTCGTGAACATCCCGATCCTGACGAAGATGGGTTTCGCGGCGGCGGCCACGGTCGTCATCGCGGTGCTCGTGGCCCTGACCCTCGTCCCGGCCGCGCTCGGCCTGGTCGGCAAGCGGATCTACGGGCGCAAGGTGCGCCAGGCCAACCCGGGGACCGGCGTCCCGCTGCGCACCGCCGACACCAAGCCGGGCCTGGGCAGCCGCTGGGCCGGGTTCACCCTGCGCCGTCCGGTGACCGTGCTGCTGGTGTCCGTCCTCGGGCTCGGCGCGCTGGCCCTGCCCGTCTCCTCGATGACGCTGGGCCTGCCCGACGAGGGCAACCAGCCGACGTCCACGACGCAGCGGCGCGCCTACGACCTGGTGGCCGAGGGCTTCGGCCCCGGGTTCAACGGGCCGCTCGTGGTCGTGGTGGACCTCGCGGACGCGGCGGACGGCGGCGGCCCGCAGGCCGTCGCGGAGCGGGTCAGGGAGACGGTGGCCGGCACGGACGGTGTCGTGACCGTCTCGCCGGCGCAGCTCAACGAGGCGGGCGACGCCGCGATGATGTCGGCGATACCCGAGTCCCGGCCGAGCAGCCCCGAGACCGAGGACGTGGTGCAGGACATCCGCGAGGGCACCCGGGACGTCGAGTCCGAGACCGGCGCCGCGGTGCTCGTCTCCGGCGCGACCGCCATCGCCATCGACTTCTCGCAGGTGATGAACGACGCGCTCGTGCCCTACCTGGCGCTCGTCGTCGGCCTGGCGTTCGTGCTGCTGCTGATGGTGTTCCGCTCGGTGCTGGTGCCGCTGAAGGCCGCGCTCGGCTTCCTGCTGTCGGTGCTGGCCGCGCTGGGCTCGGTCGTCGCCGTCTTCCAGTGGGGCTGGCTCGCGGGGCTCATCGGCGTGGAGCAGACCGGGCCGATCATGTCGATGATGCCGATCTTCCTGATCGGTGTGATCTTCGGCCTGGCGATGGACTACGAGGTCTTCCTCGTCACCCGGATGCGGGAGGCGTACGTGCACGGCGAGCGGCCCGGCCAGGCCATCGTCACCGGCTTCCAGCTCGGCGCGCGGGTCGTCACGGCCGCGGCGGTCATCATGATCAGCGTCTTCGCGGGCTTCATCGGCGCCGGCGACTCCATGATCAAGATGATGGGCTTCGGCCTGGCCGTCGCCATCCTCTTCGACGCGTTCGTCGTGCGCATGGCCATCGTCCCCGCCGTGCTCGCCCTGCTGGGCGACAAGGCGTGGTGGCTGCCGGGGTGGCTGGACCGGGTGCTGCCGAACGTGGACGTCGAGGGGGAGAAGCTCCAGCGCCACCTCAACGCGTCGGCCGCGGAAGCGGACCGGACGGCCGAACGGGAGCCGAGCACGGTGTGACGCGGCGCCCCCGGACGGGGGCGGCCCTCTTCGGCCCGGAGGGGCCCGGCGGTGACGCCGGGCCCCTCCGGTGCGTCCGGGGCCCGCCCCGGGCTCCCGGGGGACGCGGAATCAGTCAGACGGGCCCGAGGAGGGCCGTCAGGGTGCCGTCCAGGTCGAGCCGGTTCGTCTCCTCGGCGGCGGGGACGAAGGCGTAGGTGGCGGCGAGGAACCGGTGCAGGTCCTCCGTGGCCAGCTCCACCAGGGCCGTGCCCTCCGGGGCCTTCAGCTCCAGCACCGTGCGCCCCGGACGGCTGGGCCAGAACCGCACGTCGCCCAGCCCGGCGGGACCGCGCAGCGCCTCGTCCAGCAGCGCGCGGGCGAACAGCCACGTCACCTCGGCACCGTCGAGGGCGGCCTCGGCGGGGAAGACGATCCGCAGCGCCAGCGGGTCGGAACTGTCGTAGCGCAGGGTGGCCGGCACCGGGCGGCTGCCGGGCCGGGCGATCAGTCTGGCCTGCACGGTGTGGTCGATGGTGAGGGGGGTCGGGGGCGGGGTGGGCGGCATCCTCTGTCTCCTTCGCGGGCCTTGCCCGTCACCTCGTAAGACACCGGAACGAGTCGTTCGGTCACCGCACCGGGGGTGTGAGCTGACCCACATCTCACGCCGTGTGCCGGCCCGTGCGCTCTTGCGACCGGTTCGCAACAGGTGCCTATCATCGGGTGGTCGCACGGCGATCGACGGGCTGTCGGGACGACCGGCGCTCCGGGCGGTGCCCGGGCCGGCCGACGCCACGGCCCCCAGTGGCCGGGCACACCGGACGCCTCGTCGCCCGGCGTCGGGGGGCGCCGGGCGCGCGGGGCCGCCCGGGAGGCCGGGACGGCCGGGTGCACGCCCGCCCGCCGCCGTCCACGCGCGCGGCCACCCGTCTTCTCGTTCCCGGCGGCGGCCACCCCGCCGCCCCCGACGCCGTCCCCCCTTCCCGGCGGCCGTCCGCCGTCCCCGCGCCCGGCCGCCCGCTGTGACCCCCGGTCGTCGGCCCCTGGCCGCCCGTAGGACGATGGGGGCGGAAACGAGAAGCACGAACGGCAGGAGCGGCAGCGCAGTGACCGACGTCCAGGGCACGGTGGCCACCGGTTACGAACCGGTGCTGCACGCCTTCCGCCGCAACTTCACCGAGCGCGGCGACGTGGGCGCGGCCCTCACCGTCTACCGCGACGGACGCCCCGTCGTGGACCTGTGGGGCGGCCGGGCCGAGGCCGACGACCCCACCGGCGCACGGGCGTGGGCCAGGGACACCGTCCAGATCGTGCGGTCCGCGACGAAGGGCCCGGCCGCCGCCGTCCCGCACCTGCTCCACCAGCGCGGACGGCTCGACCTGGACGCACCCGTCGGCACCTACTGGCCGGAGTTCAAGGCCAACGGCAAGGACCGCGTCCTCGTGCGCCACCTGCTGGCCCACCGCGCCGGACTGCCCGCGCTGGACGCCCCGCTCACGCCCGCGCAGGCCCGCGACGGTGTCAGCGGCCCGCGCGCGCTGGCCGCGCAGGCGCCGCTGTGGGAGCCGGGCACCGCCCACGGCTACCACGCGCACACCTACGGCTGGCTGCTCGGCGAACTCGTGGCCCGCGCCACCGGGCAGTCGCTCGGCACGTGGTTCGCCCGGGAGGTCGCCGGACCGCTGGGCCTGGACCTGTGGATCGGGCTGCCCGGCGCCGAACAGCACCGGGCCGGACGCATCGCCCCCGTGCCCGCCCCCGAGCCGCCGCCCTCGGCCGGACTGCGCGTGCGCCCCAAACCCGCCGTGGCCGACGCCTACCGCGACCGGGACTCCCTCACCCGCCGCGCCTTCGCCGCCGTGGACCCGGCGCCGGACGAGAACGACCCCGCCTACCGCGCGGCCGAGCACCCCGCCTCGGCCGGAGTGGGCACCGCGCGGGCGCTGGCCCGCTTCTACGCCGCCCTCACCGGCCCCGTGCACGGACCGGTGCCCGGTCCGAGGCTGTACGTACCGGCCACCCTCGCGCTGGCCCGCACCGAGGAGTCGGCCGGACCCGACCGGGTGCTGGTGGTCCGGACCCGGTTCGGCTCCGGGTACATGCTGCACGGCCCCGCCTCCCCCATGCTGACGCCCGCGTCCTTCGGCCATCCCGGACGCGGCGGGTCGCTGGCCTTCGCCGACCCGGAGGAGGGCATCGGCTTCGGCTACGTCACCGCGGGCCTCCAGCAGTCGCTCACCTCCGACCCGCGCCCGCAGGCGCTGATCCGCGCCCTGCGCGGCTGCCTCCGCACGGGCTGACCCGGCCGCCGGGGCGGCCCCGGGCCCGTGCGCGGTGGTGGTGCGCCGAAAGGTGGCGTGCGGGAGGCGCGCGGGCCGTGCGCCGCGCGTCAGGGCAGGAGCGTGGCGCCGGGGGCCGGGGCGGTGGTGACCCGGGCCGTGCGGCAGGTGCCGGACGCCGTCAGCGCCCCGGCCACCTCGGTGGCGGCGGAGGCGTCCGCGGTGAGGAACGCGCAGGTCGGGCCGGAGCCGGAGACGAGCGCCGCCAGCGCGCCCGCCGCCCGGCCCGCGGCGAGCGTGTCGGCGAGCGCGGGCCGCAGGGACAGCGCGGCGGGCTGGAGGTCGTTGGCGAGCGCGGCGGCCAGCGCGGCGGCGTCCCCGTCCCGCAGCGCGGCGAGCAGCCCGGCGGACGCCTCGGGCGGCGGCACCGTACGGTCCTGCGCCAGCCGGTCGAACTCGCGGTAGACGGCCGGGGTGGACAGGCCGCCGTCGGCCACCGCGAACACCCAGTGGAACGTGCCGCCGACCGGCAGCGGCGTCAGCAGCTCGCCCCGGCCCCGGCCCAGCGCGGCACCTCCGAGCAGCGAGAACGGCACGTCGGAGCCCAGCTCGGCGCACAGGTCGAGCAGCTCGGCCTCGGAGGTGCCGGTGCCCCACAGCGCGTCGCAGGCCACCAGGGCGCCCGCCGCGTCCGCGCTGCCGCCGGCCATGCCGCCGGCGACGGGGATGTCCTTGGCGATGTGCAGGTGCACGTCCGGCGCGAGGCCGTGCCGCCCGGCCAGCAGCCGGGCGGCGCGGGCGGCCAGGTTGGTGCCGTCCAGCGGCACCTGCCGGGCGCCGGGCCCGGAGCACGTCAGCTCCAGTCCGGGCGCCGGGGCGGCGGTCACCTCGTCGTGGAGGCCGACGGCGAGGAAGACGTTGGCGAGGTCGTGGAAGCCGTCGGGCCGCGCCGGGCCCACCGCCAGCCCCACGTTGACCTTGGCCGGAACGCGGACGGTGACGCTCACCTGGTCTCTTCCTCCGTGGACGGCCCGGACGGACCGGACGGACGGTCTGGCCGGGACAGCCCGCCGGGCCGGGACGGCCCGCCGGGCGCGCCCGGCGGCAGGTGCTCGGCGATCGCGGCGAAGTCCTCGACGGTCAGCGACTCGCCGCGGGCCTGCGGCGAGACGCCCGCCGCCGTCAGCGCGGCCTCGGCGGCGGCCGCCGAACCGGCCCAGCCGCTCAGCGCCGCCCGCAGCGTCTTGCGGCGCTGCGCGAAGGCGGCGTCCACCACCGCGAACACCTCGGCCCGGCTCGCCCGGGTGACCGGCGGGTCCCGGCGGACGAGCGAGACCAGCCCCGAGTCCACGTTCGGCGCGGGCCAGAAGACGGTGCGCCCGATGGCCCCGGCCCTGCGCACCTCCGCGTACCAGGCCGCCTTCACCGACGGCACCCCGTACACCTTCGAGCCGGGCGGGGCGGCCAGCCGGTCGGCGACCTCGGACTGCACCATCACCAGCGTGCGGTCGATCGTCGGGAACGTGGCCAGCATGTGCAGCAGCACCGGCACGGCGACGTTGTAGGGCAGGTTCGCCACCAGCGCGGTCGGCTCCGGGCCGGGCAGCGCCGTCACCCGCAGCGCGTCCGAGTGCACCAGCGCGAACCGGTCGGCGGCCTGCGGCAGCCGCGCCCCGACGGTGGCGGGCAGGGCGGCGGCCAGGGCGTCGTCGATCTCCACCGCCGTCACCCACCGGGCGCTCTCCAGCAGTGCCAGGGTCAGCGAACCGAGCCCCGGGCCGATCTCCAGCACGACGTCGTCGGGCCGCACCCGCGCGGTGCGCACGATGCGCCGCACGGTGTTGGCGTCGATGACGAAGTTCTGGCCGCGCTGCTTCGTGGGACGCACGCCCAGCGCCGCCGCCAGCTCGCGCACCTCGCCCGGCCCGAGCAGGGCGTCCGGCGGCGGCTGGGGGGAAGGGTCGGGGGCTGTGCTCACCGGGGCAGTTTACGGGCCGTGCGCACGGCGTCCGTACCCGCTCAGTACCCGAAGGCCCGCGCGGTGTTCGCCGCCACGTGCTCCGCGAGCACGTCCACGTCCGTCCCCCGCACCTCGGCCATCGCCCGCAGCGTGACCGGGACGAGGTACGGCGCGTTCGGCCGTCCCCGGTACGGCTCGGGGGTGAGGAAGGGCGCGTCGGTCTCCACGAGCAGCAGCTCGGGCGGGGCGACGGCCAGCGCCTCCCGCAGCGGCCGGGCGCTCTTGAACGTCACGTTCCCCGCGAAGGACATGAAGTAGCCCTTCGCCGCGCACACCCGCGCCATGTCCGCGCCGCCGGAGAAGCAGTGGAAGACGGTGCGCTCCGGGGCGCCCTCCTCGTCCAGCAGCCGCAGCACGTCGTGGTGGGCCTCGCGGTCGTGGATGACGAGCGCCTTGCCCAGCTCCTTCGCCAGCGTGATGTGGCGGCGGAAGGACTCCTGCTGGGCGGCCACGCCCTCGGGTCCGGTGCGGAAGTAGTCCAGGCCCGTCTCGCCCACCGCGAGCACCTGCGGCAGCGCCGCCAGCTCCGCGATGCCCGCGAGCGCCGCCTCCAGTGCCTCGCGCCCCTCCTCCAGCGCGAGGCGGGGCGCCTCGTTCGGGTGCAGTGCGACGGCGGCCCACACGCCCGGGTGCTCGGCCGCGACGTCGGCCGCCCAGCGGGCGCGCGCCAGGTCGCAGCCGATCTGCACCACCGTCGTCACGCCGACCCGTGCGGCCTTCTCCAGCGCCTCCGCGACGGTCGTGTCCTGCATGTCGAGGTGCGTGTGCGAGTCCGCCACCGGCACGTCGAGGGGCACGGGCAGCGGCGGGGCGGGCTGGCTGGTCGGCATACCGCGATCATAGGCAGGCCGTCGGCCGGGAGGCCCACGTCCCCTCGGCGTCCGGCCGTTGAGGGCCCGCGCGGCGGAACCGCGGGGCAGGGCACCGGCGTCCGTCAGTCCGGGGCCGGATACCGTCGGTTCAGACCCAATCTGACGGAGGGCCGCCCACGGAACCCGGGTATCTGATAACAATCTCTGGTCGGAACGGGCAACTGACGCATGACCCGGAAGCCGCGAGGCTCTGCTGTCCCCGTTGCTTCCGTTGTCCCCGTTGTCATCGACCCTGACTTCTTCGGCTCACCTGAACACTCGTGCGGCGCGGACGGGCCACCGTCCCTCTGCGCTGGAGGGAAGACCATGCAACCTGTTCACAGACGGGCAGTAGGACGTATCGCCGCCGCTGTGCTGGCGCCCTGCCTGCTCGTAGCCGGGGGGATAGCCGGTGCCGCTCCCGCCGCGGCGGACGACAACCCCGGGCAGCCCGGTGGCGCGACCGCGACCCTGGACGGCCTGAAGACCTACGCCAACGCGGTCATCAACCAGCCGGACGGCACGAAGGACACGATCAGCGCGGGCCTCTTCGAGATGACCGTCGACGGCGGCGGCACGCTCAAGACGTACTGCATCGACATCGGCCGCAATACCGTGGACAAGGCCCGCTACGGCGAGGTGTCGTGGAGCGAGTCCTCGCTCAACGACAACGAGAAGGCCGGCCACATCCTGTGGATCCTCCAGAACAGCTACCCCCAGGTGAGCGACCTGGACGCGCTGGCTGAGGCCGCCGGAATCCGTGCCGGACGGCTGACGCCCAAGACGGCCGCCGCCGGCACGCAGGTCGCCATCTGGCGCTTCTCCGACGGTGCCGACGTGGTGGCCAAGAACGCCGCGGCGGAAAAGCTCGCGGACTACCTCGAAGGTGCCGCACAGGACGTCGCCGAGCCCGCCGCCTCGCTGTCGCTCAGCCCGGAGGCCGTCTCCGGCAAGGCCGGCGAGCGCCTCGGACCGGTCACGGTGGACACCAACGCGGCCTCCGTCAGCATCGGTGCGCCCGAGGGCGCCGAGGGCGTGCGGATCGTCGACGCCGACGGCAACGTCGTCACCACGGCCGCCGACGGCGGGGAGCTGTACTTCGACGTGCCGGAGGGCACCGAGCCCGGCAGCGCCTCGCTGTCCGCGCAGGCCGCCACGCAGGTGCCGATCGGCCGCGTCTTCTCCAGCATCGGCGAGGTCAAGAGCCAGACGCAGATCCTCGCCGGTTCCACCGAGTCGACGGTGACCGCCACGGCCACCGCGACCTGGGCCAACGAGGGTCCCATCCCGGCGGTGACCGCCGAGAAGAACTGCGTCGCGGGCGGCGTCGACCTCACCGTGACGAACGAGGGCGACGAGACCTTCGAGTTCACCGTGGGCGGCGAGACGCACCAGGTGGAGCCGCAGGGCGAAACGACCGTCACCGTCCCGGTCGGCGAGGACCAGCAGTACGCGATCACGGTGACCGGCACGAACGGTTTCGAGGCGACCTTCGAGGGCGTCCTCGACTGTGAGACCGAGGGCACCTCCGGCGGCGGCAGCACCGGCGGCGGGGACGACACCACCGGCGGCAGCACCGGCGGCGGCGACGGCACCTCCGGCGGCAGCACCGGTGGCGAGGACGACACCACCGGCGGCACGACCGGCGGCGGCGAGGGCGAGACCCCGCAGGAGGAGTCGAAGACCCCGGTGGGTGACGGCGACCTCGCCGCCACCGGCAGCAGCAGCAACACGCCGCTGATGATCGGTGCCGCCTTCGGCCTGATCCTCGTCGGCGGTGCGGTCACGCTCTTCCTCCGCAAGCGCAAGTCCTCCGGCGTGACCGGCGCCTGACGGCGACGCACGCGGACGACACCGGCACACAGGCCGCCCCGGGCGCATCCCGCGCCCGGGGCGGCCTGCGTCGCGATCCGGTGGTCCTAGTCCCGCAGCGGGGGCCAGCCGCGGCCGAGGGCGGAGTGGACGGCGGACGCCTGCCCCGCCCGGACGACGCGGACGTTGTGCTCCCCGCACTGGCGGCAGGTGAGCCGGTTGAGCGGCGAGGGGACGCGCCGTCCCGCCGTGTAGTAGAGGTAGAACGGGCGGTCGTCGCTGTCGAGGTGGTGCTCGATGTCGTACGTCTGCTCCCAGGCGTGGCCGCAGGCCAGGCAGGCGAACCCGTACGCCTCCCGTGCCGTCCGCAGCGGCGGGGTCCTCGGTGTGTCCGCGGAATCCGTCATGGCCGCTCCTTTCCCCTGCCCTGCCCCCGTCCCGTCGGCGGCACGTCCGATTCCGTCCCTTACCTCACGATACGTTCCCCTCCGCCCTGCTGCCGTGCGCGCGCACGGCAGCAGGGCGGAGGGCCGGGGCGCCGGGCAGGTCGGGCGGGTCGGCCGGGGCGTCAGGCGCGTTTCGCGGCGACGACCGCGTCGAAGACCTCGCGCTTGGGGACGCCCGCCTGCCTGGCCACCGCCGCGATGGCCTCCTTGCGGGGTTCGCCCGCCTCCTCGCGGGCGGCCACGCGCCGCGCCAGCTCCGCCGCGTCCAGCTCCTGCGGGCCGGGCTCCGGGGCACCGGACACCACGACGGTGATCTCCCCGCGCACGCCGCCCTCGGCCCAGGCGGCCAGTTCCGAGAGCGGACCGCGCCTGACCTCCTCGTAGGTCTTCGTCAGCTCCCGGCACACCGCCGCCGGACGGTCGGAGCCGAACGCCTCCGCCATCGCGGCCAGCGTCGCCGCGAGCCGGTGCGGCGCCTCGAAGTAGACGAGGGTGCGCCGCTCCCCGGCCGCCTCCGCGAGCCGGGTCCGGCGCTCGCCCGCCTTGCGCGGCAGGAAGCCCTCGAAGCAGAACCGGTCCACCGGCAGCCCGGACACCGCGAGGGCGGTCAGGACGGCGGAGGGACCGGGTACGGCGGTCACCGCGACGCCCCGGTCCACGGCGGCGGCCACCAGCCGGTAGCCGGGGTCGGAGACGGACGGCATGCCCGCGTCCGTCACCAGCAGCACCCGCGCCCCGCCCGCCAGGGCCTCGGCCAGCTCCGGGGTGCGCGCGGCCTCGTTGCCCTCGAAGTACGAGACGACCCGCCCGCCGGGCTGGACGCCGAGCGCCTGGGTGAGCCGCCGCAGCCGCCGGGTGTCCTCGGCGGCGACGATGTCCGCCCCGGCCAGTTCCACGGCCAGCCGCGGCGGGGCGTCGGTGACGTCGCCGATGGGCGTGCCTGCGAGTACGAGGGTTCCGGTCACCGCCCCATCCTCGCACCCGTCCGGCGCCCGCACGCGCCCCGCACGTGCCCCGCCGGGCGGGCGGCCGCGGGGCACCGGCGCGGCCGTTCCCTACGATGTCCCGGTGAGCAGTGAGACCGCGACGCCCGCCGAGCAGAGCGCGGCCCCCGAGCACGACGCCCCGACGGCCTGGCAGGACCGGCTGCGCCGCTACGGGTACGTGCCGCCGTCCCGCCCGGACGTGCGCGAGCGGCTGGTGCCGTCCTTCCCCCGTTCCGGCATCCGGGTGTGGTCCGCGCTCGGGGTGGAACCGCGGTGGCGCGGCTGGGGCGGACCGCTGCTGGTGGCCCTGTTCGCGGGGCTGCTGCGGTTCTGGCGGCTGGGCCATCCGCACGACGTGATATTCGACGAGACGTACTACGCCAAGGACGCCTGGGCGCTGCGCGAACTGGGCTACGAGGGTGCCTGGCCGGAGAGCGCCAACCAGCAGATCCTGGCCGATCCGCAGGTGATCCCGCTCAGCGGCGACCCGTCCTACGTGGTGCACCCGCCGGTCGGCAAGTGGGTCATCGCGCTGGGCGAGCAGTTCTTCGGGCTCACACCGTTCGGCTGGCGCTTCATGGTGGCCGTGCTCGGCGCCCTGTCGGTGCTGATGCTGTGCCGCGTCGGGCGGCGGCTGCTGCGCTCCACGGCGCTCGGCTGCCTCGCCGGGGCGCTCATGGCCGTGGACGGGCTGCACTTCGTCATGAGCCGCACCGCGCTGCTCGACCTGGTGCTGATGTTCTTCGTGCTGGCCGCGTTCGGCTGCCTGCTGGCCGACCGGGACCACTCCCGCGCCCGGCTGGCCGCAGCCCTGCCCTCCGGGCCACCCGGCGGCCGGGGCCCGGGGGAGGCGCGGGGCGTCGCCGACCGGCTGAACCTCGGCCTGCGCCCGTGGCGGCTGGCCGCCGGAGTGTGCCTGGGCCTGGCCGTCGGCACCAAGTGGAGCGGCCTGTACGTGCTGGCCGCCTTCGGGCTGCTCACCGTCGTCTGGGACCTCAACGCCCGCCGCACCGCGGGGGCCCGGCGACCGGCCCGCACCACGCTGCTGCGCGACGCCGTCCCGGCGTTCGTCTCGCTGGTGCCCGTCGCCGCCGTCGTCTACCTCGCCTCGTGGACGGGCTGGTTCGCCACCGGAGGCGGCTACTACCGCGACTGGCACACCGGCGCGGGCGCGGACAGCGCGTGGAGCTGGGTGCCGGGGCCGCTGCGCAGCCTGTGGCACTACGAGGCGCAGGTCTACGAGTTCCACGTCGGCCTCACCGACGAACACGCCTACGACTCCAACCCGTTCAGCTGGCTGGTGAACGGGCGGCCCGTCTCCTACCACTACGAGTCGCAGGACTACGGCGACCCGGGCTGCACCGAGCCGAGCGGCTGTGCCCAGGAGGTGCTGGCGCTGGGCACGCCCGTGCTGTGGTGGGTGGGCTGCGCCGCGCTCGTCTACGCCCTCTACCGCTGGGCGCTGCGCCGCGACTGGCGGGCCGGGGCCGTGCTGTGCGGGGTGGCCGCCGGGTACCTGCCGTGGTTCCTCTACCAGGAACGCACCATCTTCTTCTTCTACGCCGTCGTGTTCGTGCCGTTCCTGTGCCTGGCGGTGGCGATGCTGCTGGGCGCGGTGGCCGGGCCACCGGGCGTCACCGAGGGGCGCCGCGCCGTCGGCCTGGTGGCCTGCGGCGTCGTCGTGCTCCTGGTCGCGTGGAACTTCGTCTACTTCTGGCCGCTGTACACCGCGGGCGAGCTGTCCATGGACCAGTGGCGGGCCCGCATGTGGCTCTCCACGTGGATCTAGCTGCGAAAACGCGGCTTACGACGGCCGACGACGCCCGGCGCACACCGGGCGTTGTCGGCCGTCGCCGGTCGTCGTTGGTCGCCCCTTGACGGCCCACAGACGGCCCGGAGCCCGGCCCGGGGGAGGGGCGAGAAGGACGGCCTTCGGCCGACGACTGCCGGGCGCCTATGGCCGTGGGCGTTGTCGGCGTACTGGCGGCGGCCGGGGCGGGTGGTCCGCATGCTGTCCCTTCGGGGCCGCTAACGCTAGCGGCCCCGCTCGCTAGCGTTAGCGGCCCCGCTAGCGGCCAACACCGCACCTGACCAGGCCGCTAGCGGATAGTGGCCTGACCTGGGCGACCACGAGAACCCGGGTTTGGAGGCCCTGATGCCCCTCGTCCTTCCCGCTCTGGCACTCCTGGGCAGTGGGGGCGCCCTCCACTGCCCAGGAGCCGTGTGCCGGCAGGAAGAGGCCACAGCCGTGCGGCGGGTGGCTTCTTCTCCCGTCGCGTGTCCGCAGACTGTCGCCTGTCGCCCACTCCCGGCCGGACCCCCAAAGCCTGTCGAAACACCTGTGACCCCCCTTTGATCTGCGGGGCGACAGACGACAGACACACGACAGACAGGTGACAGACGACAGGGTGACACGACAGGGGCGCCACGCTCAGTGCCGCCACGATCTCCGGCCCGCACGGGGCCGGTGGGGCTTTTCAGGGGGCGCCCCTTTAAAAGCATCGTGGAGTCCCGCTGCCCGCGCGTTCCTCTTCACACGCTCCGGCACCCCTGGCTTTCACTCTTCTGAGAGAGCTAAGGGGATACAGCGTCCGCAGCGTCCGAAGCCCCTTCCGCACCCCGTCTGAGCTGCCGTTTTGGTGTGGACGCTAAACGTTTCGTCTAGTGTCCAACAGTGTCCGCAGCGTCCGGGCACACCCCGTGATCAGGCACGCGTTTTCCCAGGTCAAAGATGCTCTTAGGAGGGGGAGGTGTGTGGACGCTAGCGGTCTCGCATGCCCGGCCGACTGGCTTCGGCAGGGCGTCAGGGCCGTGCCGGCCGACCCGTTCCCAGCATGCGGGCCGTGGGGAGACGGGACGCTTCCGGCCGGGGAGGAAAGCCAACGCACCTCGCGAACCTTCTCCACGACACACCCGCCCGGGGATGTTCCAGCCTCCCCGCTCCACGCCAGGGCCACAACTGTGCGCCCCCGCAACGCCTCCCTTAAGAGCTGTTGTTCCGCTGTGCCCCTGGGCGCTCATACGGGCTGACACCCCTTCCCAGCAGCAGTGACACCGGCTGACACCTCACCTGGCACTCAGGGGGTGTCAGCCGGTGTCAGGTGGGGTGTCAGCCCAGTGATCCGGGGGTGTCAGGTGGTCGTATCGGGGTGTCAGGCAGGGTGTCAGAGGGGTGTCAGCCGGGTGTCAGCTCACGTGCGCGCACGCGTTGACCTATAGAAACCCGGCCCCGGGGCGGCTGACACCCCCGCTGACACCTTGCCTCCCCCCGCTAAGAGCTGGTCCGGGCCACGCACTGAGGCCCCGGTTACAGTCACACAGAGTGGAGGGAGGCGTTCAGGGAGGCAGGGAGTTCTCCCTGAACGCCTCCCTCCGCCTCTCGCCCCCGCTGAACAGGCACGTAGGCCGTTTCAGGGAGTCAGGGAGGCGGGAGAAGCCCTATGCCGGGCGGGGCAGGAGACCGCGAATTCGTCCCGCGTAAGGGGTCTGTCTCCCTCCCTGGCACGCTGTGTAGCCACGGCCCCCGGCAGACAAGAGGAGCACACCGCTCCGGGTGCCGGGTGCTCCTCTTGTCTGCCCCTACGATCGCGGCCGGACGGCGCCACAGTCGCCACGCGCTCGCACTGCGGCTGCCAAGGGTCGTGCCGACGAGCGATGGTGACTACGGCGGCCGTCCAGCATCTTCACCGGAGTCCCGGGGAACCGCTGCTAGACCTAGCGACAATGTGTGCTAGGTCTAGCAGCGGCCCTAGCAGTGCAAGCACCTTCTGACCAGCTGTCTAGCTTCTAGCAGCTCCTGTGCGGATGCCGGTCGTACGTCCCTGCAACGGCGGGTCAGAGCTCCCTTCCCACCGCTAGGCGGAAGCGTCAGGCGCTGAGGTCAGTCGAGCTCATACTCAGCAGAGAGCTCCCGGCCTGGCCCAAGGAAATCGATCGCGTACTCAGTCATTTCGCCGTGCTGGTCCCAGTAGCAATTAGTCATCGTGAGCGCTGGACTGTCAGGCTCGACCCCCAGCACTTCGGCCACATCACTGGGCACTGGCCTGATGGCCACAACGTCCCGTCGGCGGACGGCGCGACGGCCGGTCCGCTCTTCCACGAGGCCGAACGTCATCTTCGGCAGCGGATCGGTGGACAGCAGTTCCGGCGCCGACTCAGCGAACACACCCGGCAGCCACGAAGTCGAAAGGCTCACGACCCCTTGGCCGTCCTTGTAGACGCGTTCCCGCTGCACTACGTCCTCCCCCTCAGACAGCCCGAAGGCTGCCGCGACGGACTCAGGGGCCGGGACCAACTCAGAGAACAGCACCTCGGTTCGCTCGCCATCGCGGAAGCCGCTGCCACCCGCTCGCAGCATGGTGAGCCGATCAGGCCCCGTCGTCTGGCGACGCCGTGCACTCACGATCGTGCCAACACCCGGAATTGACTCTGCGAACCCCTCGGAGCGCAGAACCGCAGCTACACGCGTGGCGGTCGCTGTGGATACCCCCTCCGTCCGCTCGATCTCCCGGACGGAAGGAATGCGGTCCCCCGGCAGAAGTTCCCCACGCTCGATTCGCTGCCTGATCTTCGCAGCGATCCGCCGGTAGGGGGGCATCGCCTGCTGGCCGTTGTCCACCATGAAGACCCTCCGCTCTAAAGCGCTTCAGCACACCTCTTGACGAGATGGCCGCTCTAGAACACTCTAGAGCTGAGCAAGGCCGAACGACAGGCGCGACCTAGCCAAGCTGGCGCCTGCCCATGGTCGAAACACGTACGCCCTGGCGGGGTGCCACCCGCCAGGGCTGCGCATCCAACGAGATTGGGGTCTCCAGATGCACGACGAGAGTAGCGCGACGGTCGGTCGGTTGGTCGATGGAGTGGACGTGTTCGGCGACGCTGAGTCGCGGGAGCCGACGCGGGTCGAGGTGGCGGCGCGTGCCTACCTGTCGTTCGGTGAGCTGCTGGCGCTACTGACGCTGACGCCGGGGGTATGTCTACGGTGCGAGGACTTGGACGACGACGGGGAGGTTCGGTACGCGGTCTGGTTCGGGATGCTGGCCAGCGACGTGACCGCACTGGACGCGGCGGCCGAGCTGGCTGTTGACGCGCTGCTGGACCGGGTACGGAAGGGGCACTCGCAGGTGCCGCCGCTGGAGTACCTGCATGCCGCCGCGCGGGCCGTTACGCGCGTCTTCGGCGTCCCGGCCCCGACTGCGCACCTGGCGGGTGCGGCATGAGGGAGCGGGGCTGTCCGAGCGCCGCGCGGCGGCGGTTGCGGAAGGACCAGCTTGCCCGCCGTCACGGGGCGCGGTGTTGGTACTGCCGTCGTCCGTTCACCAGCTTGCGTGAAGCGACGCTCGACCACGTGGTGCCGCTGTCGCTGTGGCGCTCGTGGTCTGTCACTTCGCTGATGCTGGCGTGCCGGGCCTGCAATGAGCGCAAGGCCGACCGCCTTCCCCTGCTGCTGGCCCTGGTCATCTGCGCTCATGCGGCGGCAACGGGTGCGGTCACCGAGATGACCGGCGACCCGGACACTGCGGTGTCCGGTCCGGGGACCGGTGGCCCGACCACGACGCCGAGTGTGACGGCGGGTGTGACGGGTGCCGTCACGCAGGTCAGCGCCGATCAGTCGGCCACAGGTGTTCATCCGGTCTGGCTGATCCTGGCCCGACTCGCTCACGCCCACCACCCGGTGTTCACCGCTCGGTGGTCGCCCCACCGGGTGGCCGATCGGGTCGGCCACCAGTCGCCCCCTGACCAGTGCGGATCGACCCCGGTCCGCTCGCGTACGCCGCGTTCGGCGGTGCGGTCCGGCTGCCTGCACGCCCCCCGGCCCCGCCGCGTGTGTGGCGGTCCCGACGACCAGGCGGTGACCGTATGAACGCCGTGAACACGACCGTGAACGGCGCCCCCCGACCGGTGAACGGCACCGTCCGGCCCGTGAGCACCGTGAACGGTCCCATGAACGCCCGGCCCAACCCGGTGAACACCGCACCCGGCACCGTGAACACGGCGCCGGACGGCGTGAACGCGGGTTCGGGGGGCGGTGACGGTGGGGGGAAGAAGGCCCCGGCTGCCGCGCGGATCGTGGACATGGCTCGCCAGCAGTACCGGTTCGTGATCTCGACGGATGGCCGTCCCTACGCCGTGGCGCTGGACGGCCCGAACATCGCCCTGCCGTTGCGGGGCCGGACCGGTGTGCGGCAGCGGCTCGCCCGCGCCTTCGCGGACGCCTACCCCGGGGAAGTCGCCTCCCAGTCCGCGCTGGCCGACGCCATGACCGTCCTGGAAGGCATCGCGGAGGACACCGACCCCACCCCCGTGCATCTACGGGTGGGCCGGGCCGCTGACGGGGCCGTGGTGGTGGACCTGGGCACTGCGGACGGCCGCGCCGTGGTCATCTCTCCCGGCTCCTGGACCGTGCGGGACCGCTCGCCGGTCCTCTTCCGCCGCTCGGGCGCGATGGCGCCCATGCCCGAACCCGTCCGCGACGGCGACGGCCTGGCCCAGCTCCACGCGCTGGTGAACATGGACACCCCCGCCTTCCGCCAGCTCGTCGCCTGGCTGGCCGCAGCCTGGATTCCCGACATCCCCCACCCAGCCCTGGTCTGCAAGGGAGAACAGGGCACGGGCAAGTCCAAGGCCGCGCAGATGTTCATCAACCTCATCGACCCCTCACCGGCCGCCAAGCGCAGCCAGCCACGCGACGAGAAGGCGTGGTCGCGGCAGGCGTTCACCTCCTGGGCTCTGTGCCTGGACAACGTCTCCACCATCCCGCCGTGGCTCTCCGACACCCTGTGCAAGGCCGTCACCGGTGACGGCGTGGTGGACCGGGCTCTGTACACCGACGACGACGTCGTCGTCCTCACCTTCCGCCGGGTGCTGGCCATGACCACCATCGACGCCGGCGCATTGGCCGGGGACCTGGCCGAGCGCGTGCTGATGCTCGACCTCAACCTCATCGAGGCGCACCAGCGGCGCAGCGAAGAGGAACTGGACGCCGCGTTCGGGACGGCACGCCCCGCGGCCTTGGGCGCGCTGTGCGACGTGCTGGCCGCCGTGCTGGCCGAACTCCCGCACGTGCGTCTGGAGTCGATGCCGCGCATGGCCGACTTCGCCCGCGTCCTGGCCGCCGTGGACCGCACCCAGGGCTGGAACACCCTGGGCGACTACCTGGCCACCTCAGCCAACGTCGCCAGCGACGCCCTGGAAGGCGACCCGTTCGCCATGGCCATCTCCCACCTGGTCGAACAGGCGGGCACCTGGCAGGGCACCGCCGCCCAACTCCTGGACGCCCTCCCCACACCGGGGCCGGTCCGTCCGCCGAACTGGCCCAAGGACGCCACCCGCGCCAGCGGACGCGTCAAACGCCTCGCCCCGCTCCTGCGCTCCATCGGCGTCGCCGTGGACGACACGCAGCGTAGCCAGGACCGGCACCGCCACCGACTGCTCATCCTCACCCGCGCCCCCGCCAACGACCCCGCAGCGTCCACACCCCGGCAAGGCCCCCTCTGGCCCGACCAGCCCACGCCGGACGCCTCCCCCTAACCGCCTGACCACGGCAAACCCACCGGCTACCGTGCCGGGCCGGGCCGCACCGAAGCGGCCCGGAGCACCAACCACGCTGCGGACGCTCGAACCGTCCAGCGTCCGCAGCGTCCAACCAGCGTCCACACCTCACAGCCCACTCCACCTGCGCAAACACGCGCCTGCGGACGCTAGGACGCTGCGGACGCTGCGATCCCCCAACTCTCTAGGACCGCCAACTCACGCCCTCTCCACGCCCAGATCCGGACACAAGGAGTAACCAAACCCATGGTCACCAAGCCCGGTCCGGACCCCCGCGCCACGCTGTGCGGCGGCCTCCCCGACCGCTACCTCACCCCCGAAGACCTCGCCTCCCTCTTGGCCGTGCCCGTCGAGACGGTCTACGCCTGGCGCCGCAAACGCACCGGGCCGCCCGGCTTCCGCGTCGGCAAGCACCTGCGCTACGACCCCGCCGCCGTCCACGCCTGGATCACCCAGCTCGCAGCACAAGACGCCGCCTGACGGCCACTCCCGGTACTGGCCACTGGGCAACTTGCCACTAGCCAGTACCGGGCCACCACACCCCCCAGCAAGCGCCTCCACCTGCGCACTTGCCGCTAGCCAGTAGGAGAGCTCCCGGAATGGCCGGACACGTCCAAGACCGTTGGTACAAGACCGAACCCGACGCCAACGGCAAGCCCCGACGCGTCAAGACCGACCGCCACGGCACCGGCATGCGCTACCGCGCCCGGTACATCGGCCCGGACGGAACGGAGAAGTCCAAGAGCTTCCCCGACCGGCAGAAACGGCGGGCTGAGGACTGGCTCAACGCCGTCGAAGCAGACATGAGCCGGGGCCAGTACACCGACCCCAAGACCAGCCGGACGACGTTCCAGCAGTACGCGGGACGTTGGGTGGCGGCGCACGCGGGGGAGGTCAACAGCCGTGAAGCTGCTGAACGTCGGCTGCGGCTGCACGCCTATCCGTACTTCGGAAGCCGCCCCCTCGGTTCCTTCCAGCCCAGTCACATCCGCGACTGGATTGCGGCGCTTGAAACGAGCGTCCCGGCAGCGTCGCATCGACGGATCATCGTCGGCACGGTCTCGGCTGTGCTGAGCGCCGCCGTGGACGACGGCGTGTTGAGCAAAAACCCGTGCAAGGCGCGCTCGGTCAAGTTGCCCAGGGAGAGCCCGGCCCCGGTTGTGCCGTGGACTCTGGACCAGGTCGACGCCGTCCGGACCGCGTTGCCCGAGCGGTTCCGGGTCGCCGTGACAGTCGGCGCCGGGTGCGGGATGCGGCAGGGGGAGGTGTTCGGGCTGTCGCTCGACGAGCTGGACCATGATGGCGGTTGGGTCGCGGTGCGGCACCAACTCAAGCGGATTCGGGGGAAGTACGTGTTCGCGCCGCCGAAGGGCGGGAAGGTGCGGGATGTGCCCTTGCCCGAAGCCGTCAGTGACGCCCTCCGCGCCCACCTGAAGCGGTTTCCGCCCATAGAGGTCACTCTGCCGTGGCGGACCCCGGAGGGACCCCCAGTGACCCGTCAGCTCCTCCTCAGCGGGACACGGGGGCTGCACGTCCGGGTGAGCCACTTCAACGATCACGTCTGGAAGCCCGCTCTCGTGGACGCCGGTGTACTCCCGGCGCGGGAAGAAGGGGAGCGGTACGCGAGCGCGAGGGAGCACGGCATGCACGCGCTGAGGCACTTCTACGCCTCGCTGCTGCTGGACGCCGGGGAGAACGTCCGGGCCTTGAGTCAGTACCTTGGCCACAGCGACCCGGGATTCACCCTGCGGACCTACACGCATCTGATGCCGAGCAGCGAAGGCCGCACGCGGCAGGCCGTGGACAACCTGTTCCAGCGACCCCGAAACCATGATCACGGCCCAGAGACGGCCCAGGGCGACGAACATCCCCTTGCTGAGTAACAAACTGGCTGGTCAACGCCATGCGGGCCGTGGGGCCGGGGGCTTCGTCTACTTCTGGCCGCTGTACACCGCGGGCGAGCTGTCCATGGACCAGTGGCGGGCCCGCATGTGGCTGGGCACCTGGATCTGACGGCGTCCGGCCGCCCGCGGGAGAAGTCCAGCCCGAGCGTGTCACAGCCCTGCAACGGACCGTGGCGGGCCCCACGTCCGCCGATGCCCTGCGCGACGGGCGTGCTCTAGGGTGCCTGGGGAGTCCCCGGTGGCTGCCGGGGTGGGGTGGAGGGGTCAGCGACTTATGCGAGACGGTCAGAAGATGGCGGTGATCGGTGCCGTCTGCGCCGCCGCCGTGGGGGCCGCGGGATTCGGTGCCTACGCGTTCGTCGGTGGTGAGGGCACGCAGTCCGGGAACGACCCGGGCGTGCTCCGCACGAGCCAGGACGACAGCAAGCCGGGGGCCGCACCCACCGGGCCGCCCAGCGCCACCGAGGTGCGCACGGCGGCGGGGGCGTTCCTGACCGCCTGGGAGTCCGGCGACACCGCGGAGGCCGCCGCGCTCACCGATGACGAGACCGCCGCCGCCAAGGCCCTGGCCGCCTTCACGAAGGACGCGGGCGTCACGGCGGTGGACCTCACCGAGGGGACCCCGGCGGGCGCCGAGGTCCCCTTCGACGTCACCGCCTCCATCACCCACCAGGAGCAGACCGCGAGCCTCGCCTACACCTCCGGGCTGACCGTCGTGCGCGGCGCGGACGGCGAGCCCGTCGTCGACTGGGAGCCCGCCGTCCTCCACCCGGAGCTGGCCGAGGGCGACACCCTCGTCACCGACGCCGCGGGCGATCCCGAGGTCGTCACCGTGGACCGGGACGGCCAGGAGCTGACCGCCAAGGAGTACCCGGAGCTGGCCGCCGTCCTGGCCGACGTCACCCGCCGGTACACGGACTCCGCCGGGGGCGAGCCGGGGATCGTGACCCGCGTCGTGGGCGCGGACGGCAAGGACAAGAAGGTGCTCAAGAAGCTGACCGAAGGCACCCCCGGCACGGTGCGCACGACGCTGGACGCCGGGCTCCAGAAGGCCGCGCAGGCGGCCCTGGAGGGCAAGGCCAAGGGGTCGGCCGTGGCGATCAGGCCCAGCACCGGGGAGATCCTGGCCGTCGCCAGCACCCCGGCGGGCGGCTTCAACTCCGCCCTGCGCGGCTCGCTCGCGCCCGGCTCCACGTTCAAGGTCGTCAGTGCCTCGATGCTGATCGAGAAGGGCCTCGCCTCCGCCGACGCCCCGCACCCGTGCCCCAAGTTCTTCACGCACGGCGGGTGGAAGTTCCAGAACCTCGACGAGTTCGAGATCCAGGGCGGCACGTTCCGGCAGAGCTTCGCCCGCTCCTGCAACACCGCCTTCATCAGCCAGGCGCCGGAGCTGTCGGACGACGACCTCACCCAGCAGGCCCGCGACCTGTTCGGCATCGGCCTGACCTGGTCGGTCGGCACCGGCACGTTCGACGGCGCGGTGCCGGTCCAGTCCGACGCCCAGATGGCCGCCTCGCTCATCGGGCAGGGCGGCGTGCGGGCGAACCCGCTGATCATGGCGTCGGTGGCGGCCACGGTGAAGGCGGGCGCCTTCCACCAGCCGGTCATCGTCCCGCAGGACGTGGACGGCCGCGCCCTGGCGACGGCGCCCCGGCCGATGAGTCCGGCACTGGCCGAGGAACTGCGCTCGCTGATGCGGACGACCGCCACCAGCGGCACCGCGCAGGAGGCGATGGCCTCCGTCGGCGGCGACAAGGGCGGCAAGACGGGTTCGGCCGAGGTCGACGCGCAGGAGCTGCCCAACGCCTGGTTCATCGGCTTCAGCGACGACCTGGCCGCCGCCGCGCTGATCCCCGCGTCCGGGCACGGCGGCACCAACGCGGGCCCGGTCGTGGCGGAGATCCTCAACGCCGGGTAGGCCGGAGCCGGGGTGCGCGGGCCCGGCGACGGGGACGTGCGGGGGCACGGCCGGGGGCGACTAGGGTGGCCGTTGCCCCCACCTCGCAAGGAGCCCGACCTCATGGCCGTCAACCTCGTCAACCTGGAAGCCGTCAGCAAGGCGTACACGTTGCGCACCCTGCTTGACGGCGTCTCCCTCGGGGTGAACGAGGGCGAGCGGATCGGCGTCGTCGGCCGCAACGGGGACGGGAAGACGACGCTCGTGCGCGTCCTGGCCCGGCTGGAACCGGCCGACTCCGGGCGGGTCACCCACGCGGGAGGGCTGCGGCTCGGCGTGCTGACGCAGCACGACTCGCTCGACCCGGCCGCCACCGTGCGCCAGGAGGTGCTCGGGGAGCTGGCCGACCACGAGTGGGCGGGCGTGGCCCGGGTGCGCGACGTGCTCACCGGCCTCTTCGGCGGCCTGGACCTGCCCGGCTTCGCCGACGGCATGGACACCGTCATCGGTCCGCTGTCCGGCGGCGAGCGGCGCCGCATCGCGCTGGCCAAGCTGCTCATCGCCGAGCAGGACCTCATCGCGCTGGACGAGCCCACCAACCACCTCGACGTCGAGGGCATCGCCTGGCTCGCCGCGCACCTGCGGGCCCGGCGCTCCGCGCTCGTGTGCGTCACCCACGACCGCTGGTTCCTCGACCAGGTCTGCACGCGGATGTGGGACGTGCAGCGCGGGGTGGTGCACGAGTACGAGGGCGGCTACAGCGACTACGTCTTCGCGCGGGCCGAGCGGGAGCGCATCGCAGCCACCGAGGAGGCCAAGCGGAAGAACCTCATGCGCAAGGAGCTGGCCTGGCTGCGCCGGGGCGCCCCGGCCCGCACCAGCAAGCCGCGCTTCCGCATCGAGGCGGCGAACGCGCTGATCGAGAACGAGCCGCCGCCGCGCGACAGTGCGGAACTGATGCGGTTCGCGGGCTCCCGCCTGGGCAAGACGGTGTTCGAGCTGGAGGACGTCACCGTCCAGGCCGGTCCCAGGACGCTGATCGAGCACCTCACCTGGCAGGTCGGCCCGGGGGACCGGGTGGCGCTGGTCGGCGTCAACGGCGCGGGCAAGACGTCGCTGCTGCGCGCCCTGGCCGACGCGGCGTTCAGCGACGGGGAACGGCAGCCCGCCGCCGGGCGCGTCACGGTCGGCCGGACGGTGCGGCTGGCGTACCTGTCGCAGGAGGTGGCCGAGCTGGACCCGGCGCTGCGGGTGCTGGAGGCCGTCGAGCAGGTGCGCGGCCGGGTGGACCTCGGCGGGGGGCGGGAGATGACCGCCTCCCAGCTGTGCGAGCGGTTCGGCTTCACCAAGGAGAAGCAGTGGACGCCTGTCGGGGACCTCTCCGGCGGTGAGCGCCGCCGTCTCCAGCTCCTGCGGCTGCTCATGGACGAGCCCAACGTCCTGTTCATGGACGAGCCGACCAACGACCTGGACATCGAGACGCTGACCCAGCTCGAGGACCTGCTCGACGGCTGGCCCGGCTCCCTCGTCGTCATCAGCCACGACCGGTTCTTCGTCGAGCGCACCACCGACCGGGTGTTCGCGCTGCTGGGTGACCGCAGCCTGCGGATGCTGCCGCGGGGCATCGACGAGTACCTGGAGCGCCGCGCGCGGGCCAGGGAGGGCGCCGGGCCGACCGCGTCGCCGTCGGCGGCCCCGGCCGCGGCGGGGAAGGCCGCCGACGGCGGCCAGGGCAAGCAGGCCGCCGCCAAGCAGGCCGCCGCGTCGCGGGCGGCGCAGAAGGAGTTGCAGCGCATCGAGCGGCGGCTCGACCGGATCGGTGAGAAGGAGACCGCGCTGCACGCCGAGATGGCCGAGCACGCGACCGACTTCGAGCGCGTGGCCCGGCTCGACGGTGAGCTGCGCGAACTCACCGAGGAGAAGGACGGGTTGGAGCTGCGCTGGCTGGAGCTGGCCGAGGAGCAGTGACGGCGGGCGGAACCGGCCGGGGGCGTGACGGTGTCCGGTGGTACAAAGGGCTTCGCTCAACAGCCGAGGAATGACGCAAAGTCGGCGGGCCAGATGTCCGATTCGCTCGTCCCTACGGGGGAATGAGGGGCAGGGCAGTCGGTCCGCGCGTGCGCAGAAGGATCATGATGTCGCAGCCGCCGCCACCCCAGCAGCCGCCGAACCAGCCACCCGAGCCGCCGGAGGACCGGCAGCCGGAGGACCGGCCGTCCGAGCCGCCGGAGGGACACGCGTCCGAGCAGCCCGGGTCCCAGCAGCCCGAGCAGTCGCCGGCCCCGCCGGCCGAGGGCGGTTTCGGTGCCCCGCCGGAGCCCGGCTACGGGTACCGGCAGCCGCCCGCGGAAGGGCCGTCCCTCCAGAAGCAGCCGCCGGGCGCACCGCCGAACCAGCCGCCCGGCGCCCCCCAGCCCGGTTACGGCTACCCGCAGGCCCCGGGGCAGCCGCCCGGCTCCCCGCAGCCCGGTTACGGCTACCCGGGCCAGCCCGGTCCGTACGGCCAGCCGGGTCAGCCGGGCCCCTACGGGCAGCCGGGTCAGCCCGGTCCGTACGGGCAGCCGGGTCAGCCGGGTCCGTACGGGCAGCCGGGCCCGTACGGCCAGCCCGGCCCGTACGGGCAGTTCCCCACGCAGCCCCTCCCGGGCGCGGGCGGGTCCGGTGGCGGCGCGAACAAGAAGCTGCTCCTGGTCATCGCCTCGGTGGTGGCGGTCGCCCTGATCGCCGTGGGCGCCGTCTTCTTCATCACCTCGGGCGGTGACGACGAGGACGACGTGGCCAAGGGCGGTCCCACGGGCACCAGCGAGGGCAAGGGCGGCGACGTCGACGAGGGCGGCAACGTTCCGGCGGCCCGGGACGGCTCGGCCGAACTCCTCTGGAGCACCGAGTCCCCGGTGGTCAAGGAAGAGATCATCCAGGACACGCCCGGCACCTGGTTCGCCGGTGACACCGTGGTGAAGTACTCGGTGGGCCGCGTCGTGGCCTTCGACCTGGAGTCGGGTGACCAGGCGTGGGAGATCAAGATCCCGCGCGCCCGGCACTGCACGGCGGCGCACCAGGCGGTGGACGACAAGGCGTTCATCGTGTGGGGCGGCAAGTGCGAGAAGATCATGCTGATCGACCTGGCGGCGGGCAAGGAGCTGTGGCGCAAGGACCTCCCGGCCAAGGACGGCGAGGACTACCCGGACGTCAGCTACCCGCACGCGGCGCTGACCACCGACGTGGCGGGCGTCGCCTGGAACGGCGGTTCGGCCGCCTACGCCACGGACGACGGCGAGCTGCTGTGGAAGGCCAAGGAGGAGTACACCGACTGCCGTGACCGCGCCTACCTCGGCGGCGAGGAGTTCCTGTCGCTGGTGGAGTGCGGGTTCGGCGACGAGTACAAGCTCCAGTCGCTGGACGCGGCGGGCAAGACCCAGTGGGAGTGGGAGGCGCCGGCCGGCATCGAGGTCCAGCGCGTGCTGTCCACCGATCCGCTGGTGCTGGGCGTCAGCGCGGGCAACGGCGGCTCGATCTTCTTCAACGAGATCATGACGCTCACGGTGGACGGCCGCAAAGCCTCGGTCGCCCAGAAGATCAGCGTGGACACCGAGGAGCGGTTCGACGTCGCCTGCACCGGCATCGGCCCCGCGGACTGCTACAACGCGCTCGTGGACAAGGACAGCAACACGCTCTTCCTGGCCACCAAGATGCACCCCGGAGCCGACGACTCCCGGGTGAACGAGATCGTCGCCATCGACCTGTCGACCGGCAAGAACCGGTGGGTCTCGGAGTCGTCCACCGGCAACAGGACGAGCCCGCTGGCCCTGTACGAGGGCCAGTTGCTCACCTACGAGGGCGGGGGCTACGGCGAGAGCGGCGTGCTCTACGCGCTCGACCTGGCGACGGGCGAGGGCAGCGAGTACCTGAAGCTCCCCAAGGAGGAGGAGGAACTGAGCCGTATCGCCCAGCAGGGTGACGGACGGTCGCTGTGGCACGAGGGCACGCTCGTCCTCGTCTCGGAGTCGGTGTACCGGGACACGTCCCTGAACAAGGGTGAGCTGGCCGTCTTCCGCTGACGCGCCGCCCCCCGCGCCGCCTCTCGTGCCGCGCCGGTCCCGCCGCCCCCGGGTGGCGGGACCGGCGCGGTCGTGTCCGCGGTGCGCTGTTCCCGGCCGAACGTCCGCGAAGGGCGGCGCCGGGCGCGGGGAGCCGGTAACTTGCCGGAACCGGTTGAGTGGGGGCGGGTCGATGGGCATGCGGGTCATGGTGGTGGACGAGCACCGGCTGCTGGCCGAGGCGCTGGCGTCCGCGCTCCGGCTGCGCGGCCACCGCGTCGTCGCCGCGGCGGCGTCCCCGGCCGCCCCCGCTGCCGCCTCCGCCGTCCCCAAGGCCCCGCCCCCGGCCGCCGCGGCACCGGCCGCCCCGCCCCCGGCCGCCGCGGCACCGGGAACCGCCGTCCCGCGCCCCGCCGGGACGGTCGAGCTGGTGGTGCGGCGCATGCCGGAGGTGTGCGTGTGGGGCACGGGCCACCCGGCCGAGGCCGGCGCCTTCGAGGCGGTGGCCCGCATCCGGCGCGAGCGTCCGCAGATCGCCGTCGTCGTGCTGGGCCCCGTCCCGAGCCCGTACGGGCTGGCCGCCGCCTTCGCGGCGGGCGCGTGCGGCTACGTCCGCAGCGACGAGCGGGTGGAGTGCGTGGAGCGGGCGCTGGTGCGGGCGCGGGCGGGGGAGGCGGCCGTCGCGCCGCACCTCCTGGCGGAGGCGTTCACCGAGTTACTGCACCCGGCGGCGGGGCCGGGCGACGAGGCGGCGCGGCTGCTGGCCCTGCTGACGCCGCGCGAGGCGGAGGTGCTGGCCCGGGTGGCGGACGGCGAGGACACCCGCCGCATCGCCGCCGGGATGGGCATCGCGTCCAGCACGGCCCGCACCCACGTCCAGCGCGTGCTGGTGAAGCTGGAGGTGGGCTCCCGGCTGGAGGCGGCGGCGTTCGCGGCCCGCACCGGACTGCTGGACCGCGCGCGCGAACGCGGCACCGCGGAGCGCTGAGCGGCGCACCCCTTGACCGCGGCTGTTGCTTTGTGCTTCATTGTGTTCGTTCGTGTTGGAAATGGGCGCACGTTGAGGTGACGCACGGCGAGATCCGCACGGTGAGGGACGCACGATGAGGCCACGCATCATGAGGAACGCCCGGTGAAGAAGACGCCGACACGGCTGGCGGACGGCCGTGAGCTGATCTACTACGACAGCCGGGACGACGCCGTGCGCACCGCCGTCGACCGCCGCCCGCTGCCACACGTGGAGATCACCACGCAGACGCGCTACGACCCGCTGCGCGACCAGCACGTCGCCGTCACCGCGCACCGCCAGTCCCGCACCTACCACCCGCCCGCCGACGCCTGCCCGCTGTGCCCCACGCGGGACGGCCGGTCCGGCGAGATCCCGGACGACGGCTACGAGGTGGCCGTGTTCGAGAACCGCTTCCCGTCCTTCGCCGGCGGGCGGGGCCGCTGCGAGGTCGTCTGCTTCACCGACGACCACGAGGCGTCGTTCGCCTCCCTCACCGAGGAACGGGCCGCCCTGGTGCTGGCCGCCTGGACGGACCGCACCGCCGAGCTGTCCCGCCTCCCGGGCGTCGCGCAGGTGTACTGCTTCGAGAACCGGGGCGCGGAGATCGGCGTCACGCTCGCCCACCCGCACGGCCAGATCTACGCCTACCCCTTCGTCACCCCGCACACCGCCGACGCGCTGCGGGCGCTCGCCGCCCACCGGGCACGCACCGGGGAGAACCTGTTCGACACGGTCCTCGCGCGGGAACGGGCCGAGGGCACCCGCGTCGTGCTGGAGACCGACCACTGGACGGCCTTCGTCCCCCACGCCGCGCGCTGGCCCTACGAGGTGCACCTCTACCCCCGGCGCCGGGTGGCGGACCTCACCGGACTGGACGACGCGGCGCGCGCCGGGTTCCCCGGCGTCTACCTCGAACTGCTGCGCCGCTTCGACCGCGTCTTCGGGCCGGACCAGCCGCCGACCCCGTACATTGCGGGCTGGCACCAGGCGCCCACCGGCCGCCGGGACGACGCCGCCCGCGCGGACTTCGCCCTGCACCTGGAGCTGTTCACCATCCGCCGCGCGAGCGGGAAGCTGAAACACCTGGCGGGCTCGGAATCGGGCATGGGCGCCTTCATCAACGACGTGTCGCCGGAAGCGGCGGCGCGGCGGCTCCGGGAGGTGGCGAGCGCATGACGGGCACGGACCAGGGGACGTTCCTGGTGACCGGCGGGGCCGGGTACGTGGGAAGCGTCGTCGCGGCGCACCTGCTGGAGGCCGGACACCGGGTGACGGTCCTGGACGACCTGTCCACCGGCTTCCGCGCCGCCGTACCGGC
Organism: Streptomyces solitudinis; assembly: GCF_036323765.1. Taxonomy (NCBI): domain Bacteria; kingdom Bacillati; phylum Actinomycetota; class Actinomycetes; order Kitasatosporales; family Streptomycetaceae; genus Streptomyces; species Streptomyces solitudinis. The sequence goes on along the minus strand of NZ_JAZDCW010000005.1, from coordinate 172,705 downwards.
GGACGCCCGGTTCGCCGAGGGACGCGTGCAGGACGCGGCCGGGGCGCTGGAACGCGCCGGGCAGCCGCTCGGCTCCTTCGACGCGGTGCTGCACTTCGCCGCCAGCTCCCAGGTCGGCGAGTCCGTCGCCGACCCGGCCGCCTACTGGCGCAACAACGTCGGCGGCACCATGGACCTGCTGGCCGCCATGCGCGAGGCGGACGTGCGGCGCCTGGTGTTCTCCTCCACCGCCGCCGTGTACGGCGAACCCGGCACCGGCCTGCTCACCGAGGACGCCCCCACGGCTCCCACCAGCCCGTACGGCGCCACCAAACTCGCCGTCGACCACATGATCGCGGGGGAGTGCGCGGCGCACGGCCTGGCCGCCGTCTCGCTGCGCTACTTCAACGTGGCCGGGGCCTACGGCCGCTACGGGGAACGGCACGACCCCGAGTCGCACCTGATCCCCCTGGTGCTGGAGGCGGCGCGGGGCAGCCGCCCGTCCGTCGCGGTCTACGGCGAGGACTACCCCACGCCCGACGGCACCTGCGTGCGCGACTACATCCACGTCGCGGACCTGGCCGAGGCCCACCTGCTCGCCCTGGACGCGGCGGCACCCGGCGAGCACCTGGTGTGCAACCTGGGGAACGGCAGCGGCTTCTCCGTGCGCCAGGTCGTCGAGGCCGCGCGGGAGGTCACCGGCCGGCCCGTCCCCGCGCGGCCGGCGCCGCGCCGCCCCGGGGACCCGGCCGTCCTCGTCGCCTCGGCGGAACGGGCACGGCAGCGGCTGGGCTGGCGGCCCAGGCGCCCGGAACTGGCGGACATCATCGCCGACGCCTGGACGTTCGCCCAGCAGGCGGAACCGGCCGCCGGGCGCGGGGCCGCCACGTGACCGCCGCCGACCTCGGCGCCGTGGTGTGGGAGGCGCCCGGCCGCGTCAACCTCATCGGCGAGCACACCGACTACAACGACGGCTTCGTCCTGCCGCTCGCTCTCCCGCACACCACCCGGGTCACCGCCACCCGGCGGCCCGGACCCGGCCTGCGGCTCGTCTCGGACGGCGCCACGCAGGGCTGGACGGCCTACCCCGAGGGCGTCCTGGCCGTCCTGCGCGAGGCCGGGCACCAGGTGGGCGGCGCGGACCTGGCCTTCACCTCCACCGTGCCGACCGGCGCCGGACTCTCCTCCTCCGCCGCCCTGGAGGTCGCCACGGCCGCCGCGCTGAACGACCTCTACGGCCTCGGCCTGACCCGGCCGGAACTGGCCCGCGTCTGCCAGGCCGCGGAGAACGTCCACGTCGGCGTGCCCTGCGGGGTCATGGACCAGATGGCGAGCGCCTGCTGCACCGCCGGCCACGCGCTGCACCTGGACACCCGCGACCTCGCGGTGCGCGCGGTCCCCTTCGACCTCACCACCGCCGGACTGCGCCTCCTCGTCGTGGACACCCGGGTGAAGCACGCGCTCACCGACGGCGCGTACGCCGAGCGGCGCGCCGGGTGTGAGCGCGCCGCGCGGGCGCTCGGAGTGCCCGCGCTCCGCGACGTGGCACCCGAAGGGCTGGACGAGACGCTGGAGCGGCTGCGCCGCGCCGTGGACGATCCGCGTCTTCCCCGCCTCGTGCGGCACGTCGTCACCGAGAACGCCCGCGTCGCGGAGGTGGTCGGCCTGCTCGACGCGGGCCGCCCCCGGGACGTCGGCCCGGTCCTGACGGCGGGCCACGCCTCCCTGCGCGACGACTACGCCGTCTCCTGCCCGGAACTGGACCTGGCCGTGGCAGCGGCGAACGCCGCCGGGGCGCTCGGCGCCCGCATGACGGGCGGCGGCTTCGGCGGCTCGGCCGTCGTCCTCGTCGAGCAGGACGCGACGGCCGAGGTCGGGGACGCCGTCACCGCGGCCTTCGCCCGCGCGGGCCACCGCCCGCCCCGCCTCTTCGAGGCGGTGCCCTCCGCCGGCGTGCGGCGGGTCAGCCCGGCTCCTTGACGCACACGTGGCCGGCCGGTGAGCCCGCCCGCCCTCTCCGGCGGACGGGCGTCCACCGGCCGGGCGCAGACCTCCAGCGCCTGTTCCCGCCCGCCGGGATGCCCCGCGCAGCGCGGCGGACACGGGGGAGCGGCGGGTGTCGCGGTCCCGCAGCCGGACGCGGCTGGCCCTGTCGGCCGCGGTGCCGAAGGTGGACACCGGGCCACCGGAGGCGTCCGGTGCGACAGGCACCGGCCACTTTCCCCGAGCGGCCTTCCGTTCCCGCAGGGCGTCCGTACGCTGGCAGACGACGCCGTGGGCCGGACGGGGGTGGGACGGGGTGGGTGTGCAGCGCATCCGGGTGCTGGTGGCGTACGGCCACCGCGTCTTCGCCGAGTCGCTGGGGGCCGCGCTCGGAGCAGAACCGGACGTCGAGGTGGCCGCGGCGGGCAGCGGCGCGGCGGCACTGCACTGCCTGTCCCGGGCCGCCGCGGCCGGACGCCCCTTCGGGGTGCTGCTCGTCGACGCCGAACTGATCGACGTGGCGCCGGACGAGGGCCCGCGCCCGCCCGCCGTCCCGGCCGCCCCGCCCCTCGCCGCACCGGGGGAGGACGCGGCGCTGCTGACCCGGGTGCGCCGCGTCCACCCCGGGCTGCGCACGGTGGTCCTGGCCGCCGGCGGCCAGGACCCGCGCCGCGCCGCCGCCGCGCTCCAGGCCGGGGCCGCCGGGTGGGTGGCCAAGGACACGTCACTGGCCCGGCTCCTCCAGGTGGTGCGCGGAGTCGTGCGCGGGGAGACGCACGTGCCGCCCGTCCTGCTCACCGGCGTGCTGCGGGAGCTGACGGCCGGGGCCCGGCACCGCAGCGAGCACGAGCGGCTCCTCGCCTCGCTGACGCCGCGCGAGCAGGAGGTGCTGCGCTGCATGGTGGCGGGCCTGGGCCGCAAGGCGGTGGCGGAACGGCTGTTCCTGTCCCCGCACACCGTCCGCACCCACATGCAGAACGTGCTGGGCAAGCTGGGCGTGCACTCGACGCTGGCCGCCGTCGCCCTGGCCCGCCGCGCCGGCCTCACCCCCGCCGAACCCCACCCCCTCCCCTGAACCGGTCCATGAGGGCCTCGCGGTGCGAGGCTTGGCGAAAACAGCGAAGGTCTTCGCCCGCATCGATCCCGGGGCGGAGCGGGGTGGTCAGGCGGGGACGTTGTCGAAGGGGGCGGTGAGGCGGCGCAGGAGGGCGGCCAGTTCCAGGCGCTGGCCGGAGGACAGCTCGGCCAGGATGGCGCGTTCCTGCGCGAGGAGTCCGGCCAGGGCCTGGTCGGCGCGGTTGCGGCCCTCGGTGGTGAGGCGGACGAGGACGCCGCGCCGGTCGCTGGGGTCGGGCAGCCGTTCCACCAGGCCCTTCTTCGCGAGCCGGTCGATGCGGTTCGTCATGGTGCCGGAGGTGACGAGCGTCTGGGTGAGGAGCTGTCCGGGGGAGAGCTGGTAGGGTGCGCCAGCCCGGCGCAGCGAGGTGAGCACGTCGAACTCCCACGGTTCGAGGTTGTGCTCGGAGAACGCGATGCGCCGGGCCCGGTCGAGGTGGCGGGCGAGTCGGCTCACCCGGCTGAGTACTTCCAGCGGCTCCACGTCGAGATCGGGGCGTTCACGGCGCCATGCTGCCACCAGTCGGTCGACCTCGTCCTCCATGGCGGCCAGTGTAGTAGTTCGCTCGCCGTAAAGTTTCTTGACGTCAAGACAAAAGCTCCCGCACGCTGAGGGGTGCCGGGCCTCCGCAGGTGGAAGGCTCCGGGCGCCGGGACCGCCGACAGGCACGGCAGGTCCGTCGTACGCAAGGAGGCCCTTCATGCCATCCGTTCCCGTCTGGGACCCGCAGGTCTACCTCCAGCACGCCGATCACCGCACCCGCCCCTTCCTCGACCTGCTCACGCGCATTCCCGAGCTGCCCGACACCGGGCGCCCGCCGCGCATCGCCGACCTGGGCTGCGGCCCGGGCAACGTCACGGCGCTGCTGGCCGACCGGTGGTTAGACGCGCACATCACCGGCTATGACAGCTCCCCGGAGATGCTGGCCGCGGCCGCGGTCCACGCGGGCCCCACCCCGGGCGGGGGACGGCTGGATTTCGCCCCGGCCGACATCGGGCAGTGGGAGCCGCCGGGCGAGTTCGACCTCATCGTCTCCAGCGCGGCCCTCCAGTGGGTGCGCGGCCACGCGGAATCCTTCAAGTCCTGGCTGGAGGCCCTGCCACCGGGCGGCGTCCTCGCCTTCCAGGTCCCCGGCAACTTCATCGCCCCCAGCCACGCCCTGCTGGGAGAGCTGTGCGACACCCCCCGCTGGCGGGAACGCCTCGGCGAACAGGGCAGACGCTACGTGCACATCCTGGAGCCCTACGAGTACCTCCAGCGGCTCGCGGACCTCGGCTGCGCGGCCGACGTCTGGGAGACCACCTACGTCCGGCTCCTCCAGGGCACCGACCCGGTCCTGGAGTGGGTGCGCGGGACGGCCCTGCGCCCCGTCCTGACCGCGCTCGCCGACGATCCGCGCGCCCAGGACGCGTTCCTCGACGAGTACCGCGAACGGCTGCGCGCCGCCTACCCGCCGGGCCCGCACGGCACCGCCTTCCCGTTCCGCCGCGTCTTCGCCGTCGCCCGCAAGGCGCACTGACCGGGCCGCCGGGGGCGGCGGAGCCGCGGACGGGCGGCGGCGCACCCGCGGCGGACCGCCGGTGCGCCGCCGCCCGTCCCGGGCCGGCCGGAGCCGGACGTCAGCCGGTGTTGCGCAGGCCCGCCGCCACACCGTTGACCGTCAGCAGCAGCGCCCGCGACAGCAGCTGGTCCGGCTCCTCGCCGCGCTCGGCGGCCTGGCGCTGCCGGTCCAGCAGCGCCACCTGGAGGTAGGAGATCGGGTCCAGGTAGGCGTCGCGGATCTTCAGCGTCTGCCGCAGCACCGGGTCGGACTCCAGCAGCCCGCCCTCACCGGTGACGCGCAGGACCTCCTGCACGGTCAGCGCGTGCTCGGCCTCGATGTCGTCGAAGACGTGCCGCAGCTCGGCCGGGACCAGGGTCTCCACGTAGTGCCGGGCGATGCGCAGGTCCGTCTTGGCGAGCGTCATCTCCACGTTCGACAGGAAGTTCCGGAAGAAGTGCCAGTGCTCGTACGCCTCCGTGAGCACCGCGTCCAGCCCGGCCTCGCGGGCCGCCTTCAGGCCCGTTCCGACGCCGAACCACCCCGGCACGATCTGCCGCGACTGCGTCCAGCCGAACACCCACGGGATCGCCCGCAGCCCGTCCAGGCCCGCGCCCGAGTCCGGGCGGCGCGAGGGGCGCGAGCCCAGGTGCAGGTCGGCGAGCTGGTCCACCGGGGTGGAGGCGAAGAAGTACGCCGGCAGGTCCGGGTCCTCCACCAGCGCCCGGTAGGCACCGTGCGCCGCGTCCGAGACGGTGTCCATCGCCGCGTCCCAGCGGGCGAGCGCCTCCTGCGACTGGCGCGGGGCGGTGTGCAGCGCGGACGCCTGGAGCGTCGCGGAGACCGTCAGCTCCAGGTTCTCCCGGGCCAGCGACGGCACCAGGTACTTGTCCGAGATCACCTCGCCCTGCTCGGTGACCTTGATCTCGCCCTCCAGCGTCCCGTAGGGCTGGGCGAGGATCGCGTCGTGCGTGGGGCCGCCGCCCCGGCCGACGGTGCCGCCCCGGCCGTGGAACAGCCGCAGCCGCACCCCGTGCCGGTGCGCCACGTCCCGCAGCCGCCGCTGCGCCCGGTGGATCTCCCACTGCGAGGTGGTGATGCCGCCGAACTTCGAGGAGTCGGAGTACCCGAGCATGACCTCCTGGAGGTCGCCGCGCAGCGCGACCAGCTTGCGGTAGGAGGGGTCCGACAGCATGGCGTCCAGCAGCTCGTCGGCGATCTTCAGCTCGTCGGTCGTCTCCAGCAGCGGCACGATGCCGATGCGCGCCCAGCCGCCGTGCAGGTCGATCAGCCCGGCCTCGCGGGCCAGGACGGCCGCGGCGAACACGTCGTCCGCGCCCTGGCACATCGAGATGATGTACGACTCGATGACCTCGGGCCCGAAGGTGTCCAGCGCCCGGCGCACCGTGCGGAACACCCCGAGCGTCTTGGCGCCCGCCTCGTCCAGCGGTGCCGGGGTCGGGGCCAGCGGGCGGCGCGAGCGCAGCTCCTTGGCCAGCAGCCGGTGCCGGTAGTCGCGCGGCATGTCCTCGTACCGCCAGGACTCCTCGCCGAGGCGGTCGAAGAGCTGGCCCAGCGCGTGGTGGTGGGCGTCGGCGTGCTCGCGCACGTCCATCGTCGCGAGCTGGAGGCCGAACGCCGCCAGCGTGCGCATGACGCGCTCCAGCCGGCCGTCCGCGACGAGCCCGCCGCGGTGCTCGCGCAGCGACGTCTGCACCAGCTCCAGGTCCGCCAGCAGCTCCCCGGTGCCCAGGTAGTCCCGGCCCGGCACGTGCGGGGCGTCCTGCGCCAGCCGCTCGCGGGTGTTGAGCAGCTTCTGCCGGACGCAGGTCACCTTCAGCCGGTACGGCTCCTCGGCGTTGAGCCGCTTGTAGCGCGGGGTGATCTCCGGCAGCCGCTCCAGGTCGTCGCTGAGGGAGTCCAGCAGCTCCCGCGTCGCGCCGCAGTTGCGGATGGAGCTGGACAGCGCGCCGCGCAGCTCGTCCACGTGCTCCAGCGCCTGGGTGATGCCGTGCTCGTGCTGGAGCAGCAGCACGTCCCAGGTGACCTGCGGGGTGACGTTCGGGTTGCCGTCGCGGTCGCCGCCGATCCAGGTGCCGAACGTCAGCGGGCGCGAACCGGCGGGCAGCGGCGCACCGGCCCGCTCCAGCTCGGCCGCCAGGTCCTCCAGCAGGTCCCCGACGGCTCCGCCGTGCAGCTCGTCCAGGTAGTAGACGGCGTTGCGCGCCTCGTCGGCGGGTTCGGGACGGGCCACCCGCAGCTCGTCGGTCTGCCAGATGAGGTCGATGTTCTCGGCCAGCCGCAGGTCCGTGCGGCGGCGCTCGGAGCGGTCGGTGGCGTCCAGCAGCTCGGCGACCTTGCGCAGCTTCGTCAGCACCGAGCGCCGGGCCGCCTCCGTCGGGTGGGCGGTGAACACCGGGCGCACGCCCAGGTTCCGGGCCGTCTCCCGCAGGTGGCCGGGGTCGGCGTCCTTGAGCATGTCGGCCGTGCGGGCCAGGCTGCCGCCGTCGGCCGCCCGGCGGGCCCGCAGCTCACGGCCGCGGTGGACCTGCTCGGTGACGTTGGCGAGGTGGAAGTAGATGGAGAAGGCCCGCACCAGCTTGGCGGCGGTCTGCGGGTCGGTACGGCCCAGCAGCGCGGCGGCGGCCTCGCCGTCGCTGCGGGTCAGCGCCCGTACGCGTTCGACGAGGTCCAGCAGTTCCTGGCCCTCCTGCCTGACCAGGGTCTCACCCAGCAGATCACCCAGGCGTCTGATGTCGGCACGCAGGGCACTGGTGGCCTCGGGCGACTCCACGGCCTCGGCGGGGGTGTCGGCACTGCTCATGAGAGGCGGCTCCTTGCAGCATTCGGCAGCAGCTCTTGGCGGCTTTTCGGGCGGCGGCCGCCGGCGGCTGATACACGTGACCGACGGCAGCCCTGTCACTCGGGGGTTCAGGACATCTTCGCTCTTGGCGGGTCACGGACCGCACTGTCCGACGCCTCAAGGATAGGTGGCGCCCCTACCCGGGTACTCGCCTGTCCACGCACCGGGCAGCGGAGCTTCTCCGTCCGTTTCGCCTCCCGTGAACCGGCCAGACTGTAGACGGGGGAGAAATGACTGCCATACTTACGAAACCGTAGGTTACGGTCCCGTAGGTGGGACCGGACCTAGTACCCGTCGGACGAGGACGTACATGACGACGACACCAGACCTGGTCGACGACACCGTCGGCACCACCGCGGAGCAGCCCGGAACCACCCCGGCGGACGCTTCCGCCACCCTCAGCGGTGACGGGCGCCGGTCGGTCGAACAGATCACCCTCCTCCTCTTCATCGCCGTACCCTTCCTGGCCCTCATCGCCGCGGTACCGCTGGCCTGGGGCTGGGGGGTGAGCTGGCTCGACCTCGGCCTGCTCGTGGCCATGTACTACATCGGCTGCCACGGCGTCACCATCGGCTTCCACCGCTACTTCACGCACGGCTCCTTCAAGGCCAAGCGCCCCCTGCGCATCGCGCTCGCCATCGCGGGCTCCCTGGCGGTCGAAGGACCCGTCGTGCGCTGGGTGGCCGACCACCGCAAGCACCACAAGTTCTCCGACGCCGAGGGCGACCCGCACTCCCCGTGGCGCTACGGCGAGACGGTCCCCGCCCTGATGAAGGGCCTGTGGTGGGCGCACATGGCGTGGATGTTCGACAGCGAGCGCACCCCGCAGGAAAAGTACGCGCCCGACCTGGTCAAGGACCCGGCCATCCGCCGCATCTCCCGCCAGTTCATCGGGTGGACCGCCGTCTCCCTGGCGCTGCCGGCCGTCATCGGCGGCCTGGCCACCTGGTCCTGGCAGGGCGCGGCCACCGCGTTCTTCTGGGGCTCCCTGGTGCGCGTCGCGCTGCTGCACCACGTGACCTGGTCCATCAACTCCATCTGCCACGCCGCCGGCAAGCGCCCCTTCAAGTCCCGCGACCGGTCCGGCAACGTGTGGTGGCTGGCCGTGCTGTCCTGCGGCGAGTCCTGGCACAACCTGCACCACGCCGACCCCACCTGCGCCCGGCACGGCGTGCAGCGCGGGCAGATCGACTCCAGTGCGCGGATCATCCGCTGGTTCGAGAAGGCCGGCTGGGCCTACGACGTCCGCTGGCCGCAGGAGAGCCGCCTCGCCGCCAAGCGCTCCGAGGACCCGAAAGCTTCCCGCCGGGAACGGAGCACCGCCGACGCGGCATGATGGTCACCGTGCCGACCGACGACCGCAGCGAGCGCAGCATGCAGGACAAACCCCCCACCACCTCCCGGCGCGCGCGCAGGCGCATGACCGGCAAGGAACGCCGCGAGCAGCTCCTCGACATCGGCCGCACCCTGTTCGCCGAACGCGGTTTCGAAGGCACGTCGGTGGAGGAGATCGCCGCCAAGGCAGGCGTCTCCAAGCCCGTGGTCTACGAGCACTTCGGCGGCAAGGAAGGGCTGTACGCGGTCGTCGTCGACCGCGAGATGCGGCAGCTGCTCGGCATGGTCACCAGCGCGCTCACCGCGGGCCACCCGCGTGAGCTGCTGGAGCAGGCCGCGTTCGCGCTGCTCGACTACATCGACACCTTCACCGACGGCTTCCGCATCCTGGTGCGCGACTCGCCGGTCACCCAGACCACCGGCACGTTCGCGTCACTGATCAGCGACATCGCCACGCAGGTCGAGGACATCCTCGGCCTGGAGTTCAAGGCCCGCGGCTTCGACCCGAAGCTGGCGCCGATGTACGCGCAGGCGCTGGTGGGCATGGTCGCGCTCACCGGGCAGTGGTGGCTGAACGCGCGCAAGCCCAAGAAGGCGGAGGTGGCCGCGCACCTGGTCAACCTCGCGTGGCACGGGCTGGACGGCCTGGAGGCCAAGCCCCGCCTGGTGGGGCACCGCCGGGCGTGACGGCCGCGCCGGGCCCGTGCCCGGCCCGCGCCCGCTCGCCGGACGAGGCCGCCTCGTCCGGCGAGCGGCACGTCAGGAGTTGTACGTGTTCTGGGCCGGGGCCAGACCGTCGAGGACCAGCTTCTCGACGGCGTCGGCGGCCCGGTCCACGAAGTAGTCCAGCTCCTTGCGCTCGGCCGCCGGGAAGTCCTTCAGGACGTAGTCGGCGACCGCCATCCGCCCCGGCGGCCGGCCCACGCCGAACCGGACCCGGTGGTAGCCGGGCCCCAGCGACTTCGTGAGCGACTTGAGCCCGTTGTGGCCGTTGTCCCCGCCGCCGAGCTTGAGCCGCAGCGCGCCGTAGTCGAGGTCCAGCTCGTCGTGCACGACGACGATCTGCTCCACCGGCGTCTTGTAGAAGTCGCGCAGCGCGGTGACCGGGCCGCCGGAGAGGTTCATGTACGTCATCGGCTTGGCGACGACGACGCGGCGCCCGGCCGGTCCCACAGGGCCGAGGCGGCCCTCCACGACCTGCGCGCGGGCCTTGTGCGCCTTGAAGTGCGCCCGCATCCGCTCCGCGAGCAGATCGGCGACCATGAACCCGACGTTGTGCCGGTTCCCGGCGTACCCCGGCCCCGGGTTGCCCAGACCGGCGACGATCCAGGGGCCCGTGGACGACTCGCTCATACCTGCCCGCCCTCCCCGGCGGCCCGGCCCCGGATCACTCCGCGGACTCGGAGCCCTCGGCGTTCTCGGTCGGCTCCTCCGCCTGGGCGCCGAGCACCTGGAGGACGACGGCGTCGCCGTCCACGTGCAGCGTGGTGCCCTTGGGCAGCGGCACGTCCTTGGCCAGGACGCTGTCACCGGCGCTCAGGCCCTCGACGGAGACGGTGACCGACTCCGGGATGTGGGTGGCCTCGGCCTCGACGGGCAGCGAGTTCATGACGTGCTCCAGGATGAACTGGCCCGGGGCCAGGTCGCCCTCGGTGTGCAGCGGCACGTCCACGGAGACCGTCTCGCCCTGCTGGACGGTGAGCAGGTCGATGTGGACGAGGAAGCCGCGGATGGCCTCGCGCTGCACGGCCTTCGGGATGACCAGTTCCTTCTTGCCCTCGACGTCCAGCTCGATGAGGACGTTGGAGCTCTTGAGCGCCATCATCAGGTCGTAGCCGGGCAGCTCGACGTGCAGCGGCGCCGCGCCGTGCCCGTAGACGACGCCGGGGACCTTCTCCTGGCGGCGCAGCCGGCGGGCCGCGCCCTTGCCGAACTCCTTGCGGACGCTGCCGGAAATCTTCACGTCAGCCATGACGATCGCTCCTCGTGCTGTGGGGTGGGTCTGCGGACGTCACCCGGCCACGACCGGCCTGCTACGAAGAGCGCGTCGATTACGGACCGCCGCACCCGCGGTGCGGCCTCCCTCGCCGAGCAACGTGGTGATGCTACCCGGCGGGGAGGCCGTACCGTAAATCGATCAGCTCTGCTCCTCGAAGAGGCTCGTGACCGAGCCGTCCTCGAACACCTCGCGCACCGCGCGGGCGATGGTCGGCGCCATGGACAGCACCGTCACCTTGTCCAGGTCCAGCTCCTCCGGGGTGGGCAGCGTGTTCGTGAACACGAACTCGCTCACCCGGGAGTTCTTCAGCCGGTCGGGCGCCGGGTGCGACAGGATGCCGTGGGTGGCCGTCACCATGACGTCCTCCGCGCCGTTGGCGTACAGCGCGTCCGCGGCGGCGCAGATCGTCCCGCCGGTGTCGACCATGTCGTCCACCAGCACGCACACCCGGCCCGCCACGTCACCGACGACCTCGTGGACGGTGACCTGGTTGGCCACGTCCGGGTCGCGGCGCTTGTGGACGATCGCCAGCGGCGCGCCCAGCCGGTCCGCCCAGCGGTCGGCCACCCGCACCCGCCCGGCGTCGGGGGAGACGACGGTGAGCTTGTCGCGGTCCACCCGGCTGGCGATGTAGTCGGTCAGCACGGGCAGGGCGAACAGGTGGTCCACGGGGCCGTCGAAGTAGCCCTGCACCTGGTCGGCGTGCAGGTCCACGCTCAGGACGCGGTGCGCGCCCGCCGCCTGGAGCAGGTCCGCCATCAGCCGCGCGGAGATCGGCTCGCGGCCCCGGTGCTTCTTGTCCTGCCGGGCGTAGCCGTAGAACGGGATCACCACGGAGATGCTGCGGGCCGACGCCCGCTTCAGGGCGTCGATCATGATGAGCTGTTCCATGATCCACTTGTTGATGGGGGCGGTGTGGCTCTGGATCAGGAAGCAGTCCGCGCCGCGCACCGACTCCTGGAACCGCACGTAGATCTCACCGTTGGCGAAGTCGATCGCCTTCGTCGGGACCAGGTCCACCCCGAGCTCGCTGGCCACCTCCTCCGCCAGCTTCGGGTGGGCGCGGCCGGAGAAGAGCATCAGCTTCTTCTCGCTGGACGTCTTGATCCCGGTCACTGCACTGTCTCCTTGGGCCTCGCTGGGTGTGCGCCTTTCACGGTACGCCCCCGCGGGGGTACGCCGTTCGCCGCCTGTCCGGTCGTCCGCGCTGGTCGCGCGCGGGGTGCGGGGGACGCCCGGTTCACGCGCCGGGTCCCCCGCGCTCGCTCTCCCGCTCCTCCCCGGCCGCCTGGGCGGCCTGCGCCGCCGCGCTGCCGGGCCGCTTGCGGGCCACCCAGCCCTCGATGTTGCGCTGCTGGCCCCGGGCGACGGCCAGCGACCCGGGCGGCACGTCCTTCGTGATGACCGAGCCGGCGGCCGTGTAGGCGCCGTCCCCGACGGTGACCGGCGCCACGAACATGTTGTCCGAGCCCGTCTTGCAGTGCGAACCGATCGTGGTGTGGTGCTTGGCCTCGCCGTCGTAGTTGACGAAGACGCTCGCCGCACCGATGTTCGTGTGGTCGCCGATGGTGGCGTCCCCCACGTAGGACAGGTGCGGCACCTTGCTGCCCTCGCCGACCGTCGCGTTCTTCATCTCCACGTACGTGCCCGCCTTGGCCCGCGGGCCCAGGACCGTGCCCGGCCGCAAGTACGCGTACGGCCCCACCGACGCGCCCTCGCCCACCTCGGCCCGGACGGCGACGGTGTTGCTCACCGTCGCCTCCGCGCCCACCCGGGTGTCGGTGAGCCGCGCCTGCGGCCCCACCTCGCAGCCGGCCCCCAGGTGCGTGGCGCCCAGGAGCTGGGTGCCCGGGTGCACCAGCGCGTCCGGCTCGAACGTGACGTCGGCGTCCACCCACGTGGTCGCCGGGTCCACCACGGTGACCCCGGCGAGCATCGCCCGCTCCAGCAGCCGGTCGTTCAGCATGCGGCGCGCCTGCGCGAGCTGCACCCGGTTGTTGATGCCCGCGATCTCCCGGTGGTCGGCGGCCACGCAGGCGCCCACCCGGTGCCCGTCGGCGCGCAGGATGCCGAGGACGTCCGTCAGGTACTCCTCGCCCTGGCTGTTGTCCGTCCGCACCCGGCCCAGCGCGTCGGCCAGCAGCGCGCCGTCGAACGCGAACACCCCGGAGTTGATCTCCCGCACGGCAAGCTGCTCGTCGGTGGCGTCCTTGTGCTCGACGATCCCCGTCACCGATCCGTCCGCGGCGCGCATGATCCGCCCGTACCCGGTGGCGTCCGGCACCCGCGCGGTCAGCACGGTGACGGCGTTGCCGTCCCCGGCGTGCGTCCGCGCCAGCGCGGCCAGCGTCCCGCTCGTCAGCAGCGGCGTGTCCCCGCAGGCGACGAGCACGGTTCCGGACAGCCGCACGCCCTCGGCGGCCAGCGCCTCCAGCCCCATGCGGACCGCGTGGCCGGTGCCGTTCTGCTCCTCCTGCACGGCGGTGCGCACCCCGGCGTCCCGGGCGGCGAGGTGGCCGGTGACCTGTTCACGGGCGTGGCCCACGACCACGACCAGGTGCTCCGGTTTCAGTTCCCTGGCGGCGGAGACGACGTGACCCACGAGCGACCGCCCGCAGATCTCGTGCAGGACCTTCGGCGTCGCCGACTTCATGCGGGTGCCCTCACCCGCTGCGAGAACGACGACGGCTGCCGGGCGGTTGGCGCTCACGGTGTGCCCTTCGGCTTCGGGTGGATGTCACCCGCAGGATACCGGTCGGTTCTCCGGGCCCGGCGGCGGCCAGCGCGGAGGCCGGTGCCCCGGCGCCCGGCGCCCCGGCGAGGCACCGGGCGCCGTCCCGGTCACGGCGACCGCGGGCCGGGCGGCTCCGGCGAGGGCGGCTCCGGTTCGGGCGACTCGGGGGAGGGCGCGACCGCGCGGCCGGTCAGCGCGGCCAGCGCCCCCCGCACCCGGTCCAGGTGCTCGCGCAGCGCGTCCGCCTCCTCGCCCTGCTCCCGCAGCAGCCCCTCCGTCTCCCGTTCCAGGCGCTCCTCCCGCGCGCGGGCCGCCGCGACGATCTCCCCGGCCCGCGCCCGCGCGGCCTCCTCCTCGCGCGCGGCCTCCTCGGCCGCCCGCGCGTGGTCCCGCTGGGCGGCGGCCAGCAGCTCCCCGCCGCGCCGCTCCAGTTCCGCCTCCCGGCCGGCGGCGTCCGCCTCCCGGGCGGCCAGCCCCCGTTCCGCCGTCTCACGCTTCGCGGCGTGCTCGCGTTCCTGCCCCGCCAGCAGCGCCGAGCACCGCTCGCCCGCCTCCCGCAGCGCCGCCGCCGCCTCCTCGCGCAGCCGCCCGGCGTCCGCGCGGGCCGCCCCGCGGATACCGGACTCCTCGGCGCGGGCCCCGGCGAGCACGGCGTCAGCGGCCTCCTCACCGGCCGCCCTGATCCCGGCTGCCTCCCGCGAGGCCGCCTCCCGCCGCCGCCGCGCGGCCTCCTCGGCGTCCTGGAGCAGCCGGGCCGCGTCGCTCTCGCCCGTACGCCGCACGTCCGCGGCCTCCGCCTCGACCTCCGCCAGCAGGGCCAGCGCCCGGCCGCCCAGCGCGTCGTACGCGGGCGGGGGCAGCGCGGCGACCTGGGCGCGCAGCCGCCCGGCCTCCTCGTCCAGCTCCCCGGCCAGCACCTCCAGCCGGGCCAGCCGCTCCCGCGCGTCCTGACTCTCCGCCAGCAGGTCGGCGACCCGCCGGTCCACCTGTGCGGGTCGGTAACCGCGGCCCCGCACGACCGGAAAGCCGTGCGGCGACACCGTCGATGACATAGCGAGCCCTTCACGTCGGCGTGATGTGCCCAAAGCGTCCCACCTGGTGCCGTACCGGACACTCAAGGCCATTTTGGCAACCAAGGATGCGGCATCGGCGGCCCGCCGCCCAAGCGGCGGGCGCGCCACGCCCCGGCGCGCCCGCTACAGCAGGCCGTCCCACATCTGCTCGACCAGCACCGACCACCAGTTCTCCGGGTGCGCGAGCGCCGCCGGATCGAGCGCGGCGAGCTGCTGCTGGAAGTCCACCGTCCAGCGGCCCGCCTGATCCGGCGTCAGCCCGTAGCGCAGCCGCCACATGCGGCCCGCCATCGCCAGGCACCGGGCGAACTCCGGCAGCCCCGAGTTGACGAACTGGGCGGGCGCGGGCTGCCCGTCCGGCGCCGCCTCCAGCGGCACCGCCACGATGTGCGCCGTGCCGTACTGCACGCACACCTGCCGCCCGAAGTCGCTGCCCATCACGAGGTACGAACCCGCGTCGGGGCCCGGCTGCACCCCGCGCTCCTGCGCCAGCTCCGCGAGCGTCGGCACGGGACGGCCCGGCTGCGCCTGCGCCCAGAAGAACGGGCCGAAGTCCAGCGGCAGCCCCGCCCACACCAGCGTCTGCGCGACGACGTCGGGCACGCCCTGCCGGGAGACCGCGCGCTGGTCGAACCGGAACACGCCCTGCGGGCCGAACGCCTGGAGCAGCTCGTGACCCACCCCCTCGGGCGGGACGGGCGGCGCCTGCGGCACCGGCTGCAACGGCGCCCGCACCGGAGCCGGACGCGCGGGACCGTCCGCGACCTGGTGCAACTCGCCCTGGTGGACCAGCAGGTGGTGCATGCCCCGCTGCCGGGAGCCGTGGTCGCTGCCGTACGCGGCGGTGTGGCTGACCCGCACCTGCGGCCACGTCTCCCGGATCATCCGCGCGCAGTAGCCGCCCGGCAGGTCGCAGGGCTCCAGCTCGGTGTGCAGCTCGATGACCTGCTGCGGCGGCACGCCGAGGGCGCGCAGCTCGTAGAGGACCTGCCACTCCGGGTGCGGCAGGCCCGGCGCCGAGCGGCGGATGAGCTGCTGCTCGGAGCCGTCGGGCGCCCGGTAGCGCAGGACCGCCATGTAGCCGGGCCCCACCATGGGCACGCCCGGCTGCTGCGGATAGCCGTACGCGGGCGGGGGCTGCTGCGCCCCGGGCGGAGCCTGCGCGGCGCCGGGCGGGGGCTGCCGGACGCCGGGCGGGGGCTGCGGCGGCGGGGGCGTGCCGGGACCGGAGGGCGCGGCCGGACCGGCGTGCTGACCGGGACCGGCCAGCATCGTCGCCGCGTGGTGCACCCCGCCGCCGGGCTGGCCCGGCCTGCCGGGCGGACCCGGGGGCGGCGGGGGACCGGCCGGGCCGCCGCCCCGGCCCTGCTGACCCGGCACGCCCGCAGGAGCGGGCGGCGGCACCGGGGGCTGCTGCCCGCCCTGGCCGCCCGGTGCGCCCTGGCCGTCCGGTGCGGGACCGGACAGCATCGTCGCCGCCTGGTGCACCCCGCCGGAGCCGGAGCCGCCGGTGCCGCTGCCGCCGTCGGACCCGGGCCGCCCCGGACCGTCCGCCGGGACGAGCTGCGTCGGCACGTAACCGCCCGCCGCGCCGCCGGGCGTGCCCTCCGGCGCGGCACCCGCCGGAGGCGTGGCGTCGGACGGCGTGGCGTCGGACGGGGCGCCGTCGGGCCGGACGCCCGGCGCCGGGGTGTCCCGGGGCTGTCGGACGCCGGGCACCCCGGGCGCGCCGGGCGGCGGCGGCACCGCCGGACCCCCGCCCCGGGACGGCCTGGGCGGCGCAGCCGGAGCAGCCCGGCCCGTCACCGTGTCGGCGGACTCCGGACCGGCCTCGCCCGGCCCCGCGGCCCCCTCGCCCGGCTCCGGGGCGGACGGCTCGCCCTGCGGCTCCGGCACCGCCGGGGACAACCGGGTACGCGGCAGCGCGCTGCCCTCGGGCATCAGCTCCGTCGCCGGCTCCGCACCCGCGGGCCGCGGCCCGTGCGCCTCCTCGGCGGCCCCCGGCGGCGCCGCCGGCACCGTCTCCGGCAGCGCCAGCGACTCGCCCTGACCCGAATCCGAGGTGTCGGCCCAGCCGCCCACGACCGGCGGCCCCTGCCCCGCCCCCGAGGCGTCCGGCTCCTCCGGCGCACCCGCCGGAGGAGCCGCAGCCGCGGCGTCCCCAGCGGAAGCCGCCACAGCGGACCCCTCCGGCCCACCCCGCCCCGCACCGCCGTCCGGCAGCCCCAGACGGTCCGCCGCCTCCTGCAACCACTCCGGCGGCGTCAGCAGGAACGACGTCGCCTCCAGATCCACCCGGCGCGGCGCCGCCACGGCGGGCTCCTCCGCCCGCGCCCCGTACTCCTCCTCGTACCGGCGGATCACCTCACCCACCGGCAGCCCCGGCCACAGCGTCGACTCCCCGCTGTCCCGGGCGATCACCAGCCGCGTCCGGCCACCGTCCGCACGCGGCCCGTCCTCCCGGTCCTCCGCCCACGCCACGAAACCCAGATCGAACTCCCGGACCTGCACCCGCCGCCGCTGGTACGCCGGGACACCCTCGTTGACCCAGCGCTCAGCCCGCTCCTGCGCCTGCGCGAACGTCACCACCGCGCTCACCCCTCCACCGCGACGGCCCGCGCGAAGCCACCGTCGACCATCAGGTTCGCCACCGTCTCCAACTCCGGCGGACTGCCCGCCAGCCGCAACAGGAACGCGTCGAAGTCCTCCCCGCACGGCAGCAGCAGATCCGCCACCCGCTCCCGCACGTCGAGCCCGTCCCCGTCCCGCGCGTCGTCATACGGGCAGAACCACACCGACCCGGCGTCCTCGCCGCGCACCCGCACCGCCAGCAGCCCGCCGTGCACGAACGCCACCCCCAGGAAATCCTTCGTCACGTGGTCCCGCAGGCACTTGTTGACGTACACCAGATCGTTCACCGCCGCCTCGTCCCGCACCGAGAAGAACGGCTGGTCCAGCAGCAGCCCCAGCTCCGCGTCCAGCGCCACCCCCACCGGGGCACACCCGCCCGCCGCCTTCAGGAACGCCCGGTAGGCGCCCGGCAGCCGGTACCCCAGCGCCTCCTCGACGAGCACCACCTGCTCCTCGGACACCGCCACACCGTGCGGCACCTCGAAGTGCGCCGGACGCGTCTCCTGCAGCGGACGCGTCCCCCGCTTGCCGTGGTCCACCGCCGCCGTCGCCAGACCCCCGTGATGCCGCAGCAGCGCCTTCACCTCCACCGGCACCAGCTCCAGACGGCGGCTGCGCGGCACGTGGTGCCACGTCCAGCCGTGCGGCGTCGCCACCGCCGGCAGATCCGCCCACAACTCGTGCCCCGCCGCGTGCTGCGCCGCGTTCGCCGAGACGTAGTCCGTCAGCCGCAACTCGTCCACACCGAAACCCTCCGGCGGCTCCGCGACCTCCGCCGCGGCCCGCGCGTACGGCGTGAACACCGGGAACCCCTCCCCGTCCACCCGCACCCCCCGCGGGAAGCGCGCCGCCCGCACCGGGTCGGGGAAGTGCACGACCTGGCCCGCGTACGCCGCGTTCGGCGGCGCGCCCTCCTGCCCGAGCCGACCTGACGTCATGGCGGTGCTCCCTGCTGCGCGGCGACTGTCGCCCCCAGCGTATGTGCACACCCCGCGCCCCCGGCCGCCCCGTCCCGGCCCCGCCCGTAAGACGCGCCCGACACGCCCCCGACTACCGCAACCGCGCGAAGATTTGGCAAAGTCAGATCCCGCACACGAGGGTCACAACGGGGAGGAAACACCACATGCACGCCGCACAGCACACCTCGGACCCGCGCATCGGCTGGGGCGCCACCGGCCCCGCCGACGGCACCGCACCCCTCCTGCACCACCGGCGCGACGGCATCATGCCCACCACCGCAGCCGCCCTCTCCGTCCGCGGCACCACCCTGACCTGCGCCGCGGGCAAAGCCCTCCAGCCCCCCGAGCACCACCCGCTCGTCCAGGACTTCCTCGACACCCTCACCACCGACCGGCGCGAACGCCACACCGGACGCTGTCCCGAAGCCGTCCTCCTGTCCCGCTACCTCACCACCGCCGAGGCCGGCCGCTCCAAACGCGCGGCGAGAAAACCCTTCACCGGAGGCGACGCACGCCGCGCCCTCAAGCACGCCAAGGTCACCACCCGTCGCATCCGCGAACAAGGCGACCCCCAGCACGGCACCTACGCGCCCCCCTGCCGCTCCTGCACCGAACTCCTCGCCCACTTCGGCGTCCGCGCCGTCGACCCCGCCGCCACGAACCGATGACCACCCGCTTCCCCGTCGCCGTCGACGCCGCCCTGCGCACCGCCGGCTGGACCCCCGGCCGCTGGGACATGCGCCAGGCCGAGATCTGGGCCGACACCCTGCGCGCCCACACCTCACCCACCGGGCACCGCCACGCCGTCTTCCCCGCCGCCGTCGAAGCCTGGGCCGAATTCGGCGGCCTCCACATCACCGGCACCGCACCGGGGCGCCACATCGCCCCCACGCCCCTCACCATCGACCCCGCCGCCGGGCTCCACTGGGTCCGCACCCTCGCCGACCTCGGCCGCGCCCTCGCCACCGACATCGCCCCGCTCGGCGAGGAACACGGCCACCACGGCGAACCCACCGCGCTCCTCGCCATCGACTCCGAAGGACGCGTCTACAGCCTCGACCACAGCGGCGACTGGTACCTCGGCCCCACCCTCGACGCCGCCCTCGCCACCCTCGTCACCGGCACCCAGCCCGTACGCCTCACCCCCGCACCGGGCTGACCCCCGGCTCCCGCGTCGCCCCCCGGCTACCGCGCCGACCGGTCCGGAATCACCGCCGACACCCGGAAACCACCCGCCGCCGTCGGCCCCGACACGAAACCGCCCCCCAGCGCCGTCACCCGCTCCCTCATCCCCACCAAACCGTTCCCCCCGCTCGGCAGCCCCGCGTCCGCCACCCCGGCCGCCGCCGCCTCGTTCTCCACCTGCACCGCCACCTCGGCACCCCGGTGCGCCAGCCGCACCCGCGTCCGCGCCCCCGCCGCGTGCTTGTGCACGTTCGTCAACGCCTCCTGCACCACCCGGAACGCCGTCTGCTCCACCGCCGCCGGATACGGCCGCGCCACACCCTCCACCGACAGCTCCACCACCATGCCCGCCGCCCGCGACTGCCCCACCAGCTGCTCCAGCTCACCCAGCCGCGGCCCCGACGCCGCGTCCCGCTCCGCCGCGGCCGCCGCGAACAGCGCCACCTTCTCCAGCGGCCGCCCCCCGCCGTCCCCGTCCCGCTCCGGCCCGGACGCCCCCGAGGCCGCCCGCGACCCCTCCGCCGACACCTCGTGCGACCGCAGCACCCCCAGCATCGTCCGCAACTCCGACAACGCCTGCCGCCCCATGTCACCCACCAGCGCCGCATTGCGCGACGCCTTCGCCGGGTCCTTCAACGCCACCGCCTGCAAAGCCGCCGCGTGCACCACCATCAGACTCACCCGGTGCGCCACCACGTCGTGCATCTCCCGGGCGATCCGCGTGCGCTCCTCGTTGCGCGCCCACTCCGCCCGCTCCTCCGCCCGCTCCGCCAGCAGCGACAACTCCCGCTCCAGCCCGTCGGCCCGCTCCCGCAACGCGTCCACCAGCCGCCGCCGCGCCCCCACGTACAGGCCGAACAGCACCGGCGGCACCGTCGCCACCAGCGACAGCAGCGCCGCCATCAGCAGCAGGAACCAGCGCGGACCCGGCATGTCCGCCTCCACGCCGCCCGGCCGGAACAGCACGTAGGAGACGACGAAGATCCCCACCGCCTGCATCCCCGACAGCAGCACGATGATCCGGCGCGGCACGTCCGAGGCCGCCAGCGTGTACAGGCCCACCGTGCCCAGGACGAACCCCATCTGCGCCGGGGTCACCGCGATCGCCACCAGCACCACGGCGATCGGATACCGCCGCCGCAGCACCACCGTCGAACCCGCCACCACACCGAGCAGCACGCCCAGCAGCACCGGCACGCCCGTCTCCCGGGCGAACGGCACCCCCTGCGCCGCGCACTCCGCCGCCGACGCCACCGCCAGGGCCACGTCCAGCACCGCGCTGCGCGGCCGCCCCCACCACAGCGGCCCCGCCCGCCGCCCCTTGCCCGCCACGCGCACATCCACCCCCGACTCGGTCATACCGCCCACCCTAAGACCCCGCTCCCCGCACTTCCCGGGGGCGTCCCGACGTTCACGACCAGCGCCTTTTCACCACAACACCCACGCAGAAACCGAACCCCCGCGTTCCTCGCCGCAACCCGCAGCGCTGATCTGTACCGTCGCGTCGAGGGGTGGTGGTGCGGCATAGTGGAGGGCGTCGATTCGGGCGGCGTCGATCAATGCCCGAAGTGACGCATTTGTGATCCCCCGTGGTGTAATCGGCAGCACTGCTTACTTTGGATAAGCCAGTTCAGGTTCGAGTCCTGGCGGGGGAGCTGGTCCGGGTCCTGGTCGGTTGTCGGCCGGGGCCCGTTCTCGTGTGGCCGCACCGCGGCGCGCTGGGCGGGGGATGTGGCACCGGTGGCGCGTACGCTGGAATGCCCCCGGCCCGCGTGCGTGTCGGGCCCTTCGTGTTGTCCAGCCTCGACGTTGTGGGACGGAATACGCCAGCCATGAGTCTGTCCGGTCTGCTTGACGCTGTTGTTCTCGATGCGGGGCTGCGCGAGGCGGTCGAGGCCGCCGCGGCCGGTCACCGCCCGCGGGTGGACCTGGTCGGCCCCCCGGCCGCGCGGCCGCTCGCGGTGGCGGCGCTCGCGCGGGGCGCGGGGCGCCCGGTACTGGCGGTGACGGCGACGGGGCGGGAGGCGGAGGACCTCGCGGCGGCGCTGCGCTCGCTGATGCCGCAGGGGAGCGAGAACGCGGTCGCGGAGTTCCCGGCGTGGGAGACGCTGCCGCACGAGCGGCTGTCGCCGCGCAGCGACACGGTGGGACGGCGCCTGGCGGTGCTGCGGCGGCTGGCGCATCCGGCGGCGGACGACCCGTCGGCCGGTCCGGTGTCGGTGGTGGTGGCTCCGGTGCGTTCGGTGTTGCAGCCGCAGGTCAAGGGACTGGGCGAGCTGGTGCCGGTGAGCGTGCGTTCGGGGGAGAGCGCCGATCTGGGTGCGCTGGTGGACGGGCTGGCGGCGGCGGCGTACTCGCGCGTGGAGCTGGTGGAGAAGCGCGGTGAGTTCGCGGTGCGCGGCGGCATCCTGGACGTGTTCCCGCCGACGGAGGAGCATCCGCTGCGGGTGGAGTTCTGGGGTGACGACGTCGAGGAGATCCGTTACTTCAAGGTGGCCGACCAGCGGTCGCTGGAGGTGGCGGAGCACGGGCTGTGGGCGCCGCCGTGCCGGGAGCTGCTGCTGACGGACGCGGTGCGGGCGCGGGCGGCGGAGCTGGCGCAGCGGCATCCGGAGCTGGACGAGATGCTGGGGAAGATCGCCGAGGGCATCGCGGTGGAGGGGATGGAGTCCCTGGCACCGGTGCTGGTGGACGAGATGGAGCTGCTGCTGGACGTGCTGCCCGCGGGGAGCATGGCGGTGGTGTGCGATCCGGAGCGGGTGCGGTCGCGGGCGTCGGATCTGGTGGCGACGAGCCAGGAGTTCCTCCAGGCGTCGTGGGCGGCGAGCGCGGGGGGCGGTCAGGCGCCGGTGGACGTGGGGGCCGCGTCGTTGTGGCCGCTGGCGGACGTGCGGGAGCGGGCGCGTGAGCTGGGGATGCCGTGGTGGTCGGTGAGTCCGTTCACGGCGGACGCGGAGCTGGAGGACGACACCGTCCGGCTGGGGCTGCGGGCTGCGGAGTCCTACCGGGGGGACACGGCGCGGGCGCTGGCGGACACCAAGGGGTGGCTGGCGGACGGCTGGCGGTGCGTGTACCTGACGGAGGGGCACGGTCCGGCGGCGCGCACGGTGGAGGTGCTGGGCGGCGAGGGGATCGCGGCGCGGCTGGACGGTGAGCTGAAGGAGCTGTCGCCGTCGGTGGTGCACGTGGGGTGCGGGCTGCTGGAGTACGGGTTCGTGGCGCCGGAGCTGCGGCTGGCGGTGCTGACGGAGACGGATCTGACGGGGCAGCGGGCGGCGGGCCGTGAGGGTGTGCGGATGCCGGCGCGGCGCCGGAAGACGATCGATCCGCTGACGTTGGTCCCGGGTGACTTCATCGTGCACGAGCAGCACGGTGTGGGCCGGTACGTGGAGATGGTGCAGCGCACGGTGCAGGGGGCGACGCGCGAGTACCTGGTGGTGGAGTACGCCCCGGCGAAGCGGGGCCAGCCGGGGGACCGGCTGTTCGTGCCGATGGACCAGCTGGAGCAGGTCACGAAGTACGTGGGCGGGGAGGCGCCGTCGCTGCACCGGCTGGGGGGTGCGGACTGGACGAAGACGAAGGCGCGGGCGAAGAAGGCGGTCAAGGAGATCGCCGCGGACCTGCTGAAGCTGTACTCGGCGCGGATGGCGGCGCCGGGGCACGCGTTCGGGGCGGACACGCCGTGGCAGCGGGAGCTGGAGGACGCGTTCCCGTACGTGGAGACGCCGGACCAGCTGACGACGATCGGCGAGGTCAAGGAGGACATGGAGAAGGCGGTCCCGATGGACCGGCTGATCTGCGGGGACGTGGGGTACGGCAAGACGGAGATCGCGGTGCGGGCGGCGTTCAAGGCGGTGCAGGACGGCAAGCAGGTGGCCGTCCTGGTGCCGACGACGCTGCTGGTGCAGCAGCATTTCGGGACGTTCTCGGAGCGGTACGGGCAGTTCCCGGTGGTGGTGCGGGCGCTGTCGCGGTTCCAGGGCGAGGCGGAGTCGCGGGCGACGCTGGAGGGTCTGCGGGACGGGTCGGTGGACATCGTCATCGGCACGCACCGGCTGTTCTCGTCGGAGACGAAGTTCAAGGACCTGGGCCTGGTCATCGTGGACGAGGAGCAGCGGTTCGGTGTGGAGCACAAGGAGCAGCTGAAGAAGCTGCGGGCGAACGTGGACGTGCTGACGATGTCGGCGACGCCGATTCCGCGGACTCTGGAGATGGCGGTCACGGGCATCCGGGAGATGTCGACGATCACGACGCCGCCGGAGGAGCGGCATCCGGTGCTGACGTTCGTGGGTCCGTACGAGGAGCGGCAGATCGGTGCGGCGGTGCGGCGGGAGCTGCTGCGGGAGGGTCAGGTCTTCTACATCCACAACCGGGTGGAGTCGATCGACCGGGCGGCGGCGCGGCTGCGGCAGGCGGTGCCGGAGGCGCGGATCGCGACGGCGCACGGGCAGATGTCGGAGGCGGCGCTGGAGCAGGTGGTGGTGGACTTCTGGGAGAAGAAGTTCGACGTCCTGGTGTCGACGACGATCGTGGAGTCGGGGATCGACATCTCGAACGCGAACACGCTGATCGTCGAGCGGGGCGACACCTTCGGGCTGTCGCAGCTGCACCAGTTGCGGGGCCGGGTGGGCCGGGGCCGGGACCGGGGCTACGCGTACTTTCTGTATCCGCCGGAGAAGCCGTTGACGGAGACGGCGCACGAGCGGCTGGCGACGATCGCGCAGCACACCGAGATGGGTGCGGGGATGTACGTGGCGATGAAGGACCTGGAGATCCGGGGCGCGGGCAATCTGCTGGGCGGGGAGCAGTCGGGTCACATCGCGGGGGTGGGGTTCGACCTGTACGTGCGGATGGTGGGGGAGGCGGTCGCGGACTTCCGGGCGTCGCTGGAGGGGCGCGGGGAGGAGGAGGCCGCGCCGCTGGAGGTGAAGATCGAGCTGCCGGTGGACGCGCACGTGCCGCACGACTACGCGCCGGGGGAGCGGTTGCGGCTCCAGGCGTACCGGTCGATCGCGGCGGCGGATTCGCAGGAGGACATCGCCGCGGTGCGCGAGGAGCTGGTGGACCGGTACGGGCCGTTGCCGGAGCCGGTGGAGAACCTGCTGCTGGTGGCGGGGCTGCGGTTGCTGGCCCGTTCGTGCGGTGTCTCGGATGTGACGTTGCAGGGCAACCGGGTGCGGTTCGGTCCGGTGGAGCTGCGGGAGTCGCAGGAGCTGCGGCTGACGCGGCTGTACCCGGGGTCGCAGGTGAAGGCGTCGGCGGGGCAGGTGCTGGTGCCGCGTCCGAAGGCGGGCGGGATCGGGGGGAAGCCGGTGGTGGGCCGGGAGCTGCTGGCGTGGACGGGGGAGTTCCTGGTGGCGGTGCTGGGTTCGTGACGCGGTGGGCGGGCGCGTCCGGCCGGGGGGTGTGCCGGTGCGGCGCCCGCCGTGTGCGCGGGGCGGTCCTCGTGGGGGTCAGAGCGTGAGGCTCCACTGGGCGGGGGCGGTGGAGAAGTCGAGGAGTTCGACCTCGAGGTCGAGGACGGCGGCGTCGGCGGGGGCGTCGAAGGCGTAGGCGGCGGTGGCCTTCTTGCCGGGCAGGAGTTCGCCGGTGAAGCCTTCGCCGACGGTGTCGTCGTAGATCTCCTCGGCGCTGGTGCCCTCTTCGCCGGCGCGTGCGGTGACGATGAGGAGGTCGGCGGAGACGTTCTCGTCGCCGGTGTTCTCCAGGGTGATGGTGACCTGGTGGGCGTCGTTGCCGGCGGTGTGTCCGATGGCGTATTCGCCGGGGGTGTAGGCGGTGGCCTTCGAGACGGTGACCTTGAGGCCGCTGTCGTAGACGGCGGTCTCGCCGCCCGCGTAGGGGCCGCCTTCCCCGCTGTTCCCGGCTGTGTCTTCAGCGTCCCCGGCGTCCCCGGCGTCCCCGGTGCCGCCGGTGGTGTCCGTTCCGGTGTCCTGCTGGGCGTTCCCGGCGGTGTCGGCCTTCGTCGGTTCGTCCATGCCGCAGGCGGTGAGGCCGCCGAGGGCGAGGACGGCGGCGGCCGCGGCGGCGGCGAGGTGGCGGGCGCGGGTGGTGTTCGCGGACATGTCGGGACCCCTCGGTATCTGTGACGGACTGTGTGCGTCAACGCGGCTCGTTGTGAACCGATGCGTCAATGACAGCATGGCTTGTGAATCGAGTCAACACGGTTCACGGTGTTGAGCATGTTCACGCAGTGAACCGGTCGGCCCGGCCAGGCCCGGGTATGCTCGGGGCCGCCCCAGCAACGCCCGCAGCCCACGCCCCCAGAAAGGCCCGCGTCGTGTCGCAGAGCACACCGGACACGCCAGAGGTGACCGCGGCCGGTATCGCCCGGCTCGCCGGGGTCGGCCGGGCCGCCGTCAGCAACTGGCGCCGCCGTTACCCGCACTTCCCGCAGCCCGTCGGCGGCACCGAGGCCAGCCCCACCTACCGCCTGCCGGAGGTGGAGGAGTGGCTGCGCGCGCAGGGCAAGCTCGCCGAGGTCCCGCTGCGGGAACGGGTCTGGCAGCGCGTCGAGGCCGACCCCGGCGGGGCCGCCGCCGCGCTCACCCGGGCCGGTGAGGCCCTGCTCGCCGCCCCGGCCGGCGGGCCCGGGCCGTCCGGCGCCGTCCCGCAGCTCGCGGAACTCGCCGGGGAGCTGGGGCCCGGGCCCGCCTTCGCCTTCCTCCTGGACCGCTACTTCGACGCCAACCCGCGCGCCCACACCCGCACCCCGCCGCGCGCCGCCGACCTGATGGCCCGGCTCGCCGGGCCCGCCCCCACCGTGCTCGACCCCGCCTGCGGTTCCGGTGAACTGCTGGCCGCCGCCCTGCGCCGCGCGTCCGGCCCCGCCTCGCCCGGCCTGGCCGCGTCCGGCCCCGCCGCGCCCGCGCCAGCCGAACTGCACGGGCAGGAGACCGATCCCGCCCTCGCCCGCCTCGCCGCCCTGCGCCTGACGCTGTGCGGCTCCCCGCGCCCGCCCGCCGTCCACGTCCGCACCGAGGACGCCCTGCGCACCCCGCCGGGCGACGCGCCCGCCGTCGACGCCGTGCTGTGCCACCCGCCGTTCAACGAACGCAACTGGGGCCACGACGAACTCGCCCACGACCCGCGCTGGGAGTACGGCCTGCCCGCCCGCACGGAGTCCGAACTGGCCTGGGTCCAGCACGCGCTCGCCCGGCTGCGGCCCGGCGGCACCGCCGTCGTCCTCATGCCGCCCGCCGCCGCCTCGCGGCGCACCGGGCGCCGGGTGCGGGCCGCGCTGCTGCGCCGGGGCGCCCTGCGGGCCGTGATCGCCCTGCCCGCGGGGGCCGCGCCGCCGCACAGCCTGCCGCTGCACCTGTGGGTGCTGCGCGGGCCCCGCGCCGACGCGGCGCCCGCGTCGCACCTGCTGTTCGTGGACACCGGCACCCGCCACCAGGCCGCCGGACGCGAACCGCTGCCCTGGGACGCGCTGACCGGCACGGTGCTCACCGCCTGGCGCGCCTTCGACGCCGACGGGTCCGTGCCCGAGGAGCCGGGGGTGTGCGGCGCGCGGCCGGTGATCGACCTGCTGGACGACGACGTGGACCTCGCCCCCGCCCGCCACCTGCCCGCTGCCGCGGCGGACGGCGGGGCCCGTGCGCTGGCGGGGGTGCGCGGCGAACTGGACGCCACCTTGCGCCGCACCCTGGACCTCGCGCCCGCTGCCGAGCCCGCCGCCGGGCGGGCGCCGCGCTGGTCGCTCACCACCGTCGGCGAACTGGCGCGCACCGGCGCGCTCCAGGTGCGGGCGGGCGGCTTCGACGGCGAGCCCGCGGTGACCCGGGAGGGCGACGTCATCGTGCCCGTCCTGGGCGGGGGCACCGCCCACGTCGTGGACGCCGGCGGCGCCGGGGAGGTCCTCGCCAAGCCGCTGTACCTGCTGCGCTGCGACCCGGCGGTCCTGGACCCCTGGTTCGTCGCCGGGTTCCTGCGCTCGACCGCCAACACGCGGCAGGCCAGCAGCTACGCCTCCAGTGCCTCCCGGGTGGACGTGCGGCGGCTCAGGCTGCCCCGGCTCCCGCTCGCGGAGCAGCGCGGCTACGCCGGGCACTTCCGCCGCCTGGCCGCCTTCGAGGCGGAGCTGCGGCTGGCCGGGGAACTGGGCGACCGGCTGGTGCAGGGCATGTACGACGGACTCACCGACGGTACCGTCGAACCCGGTTGACGCCCGCCCGATGTGCGGACCGGGCCCGCCCGATGCGCGGACCGGGGTCCGCGGAGGTCCGTCCGCTGGATACCCTCGGCTCCTATGATGCTGGCAGGCTGGTGACAGGAGCATGCAGATGTACGGCACGGGGGGATACCCGACGCCGCCGCCCCGCCGCACGGGTCCCGGTGGCAAGGCGATGACGGTGCGGCTGCTGTTCGCGTCGTTCCCCGTGTGGTCACTGGGCCTGCTGGCCTGGGTGCCGTCCCTGCGCTTCGCCCTCCTGCGCCGCCGTCCGCTGGACTGGACGGTGTTCGGGGCGTTCGCCGTCGGCGTCGTCCTGGAGATCCTGCTCCTGGAGTTCACCCCCGAGGAGTCCTCGGACTCGACGGCCAGCGCCATGGCCGGGCTCTACCTGGTCGCGTTCATCGGCGGCGCCACCGCGCACGCCATCGTCGCCGACCGCTTCCCGCGCCCCGTCCCCGTGCCGCCGCCCTACGGATACGGCTACCCGCAACCGGGGCCGCCGTCCGGCCCGCACATCGCGCCGCCCGCCACCGGCTACGGGTACCCGCAGGCCGCCGCGCCCGCGCCCCCGGCCCCGCCGCCCGGCCTGCACCAGCACCCCACCGTGCACGCCGGTCCCGCACCGCACGTTCCCGCCGCTCCGCCGCCCGGGCCGCCCGGTCCCGCCCCGCAGCCCGAGCCGCGCGACCGCATGCGGCAGGTCGCCTCCGAACTCGACGAACTCGACCAGCTCCTGCGCAAGCGGGAGGGCCGGTGATCGGCCGCGTCATCGCGGGCCGCTACGAGTTGACCGAACCGCTCGGCAAGGGCGCGATGGGCCAGGTGTGGGGCGGCCACGACCGGGGGCTCGGCGGGCGGCCCGTCGCCGTCAAGCTCATGCACTCCGGGCGGATGGCGTCGCTGTCCGGCACCGCCGACCCCGAGGAACTGCGGGAGCGGTTCGAACGCGAGTGCCGCGTCACCGCCCAGCTCGACCACCCCAACCTCGTCACCGTCTTCGACGCCGGGCGGGCGGACGACGAACTGTTCCTCGTCATGCAGCGGCTGGAGGGCAGCGACCTGGCCGACCACCTCGCCGAGCACGACCCCTACCCGTGGCGCTGGGCGGTGGCCGTCGCCGCCCAGCTGTGCTCCGCCCTGGTCGCCGTGCACGCGGTGCGCATCGTCCACCGCGACCTCAAACCCGGCAACGTGATCGTGCGGCCCGACGGCCGCGTGGTGGTCCTCGACCTCGGCATCGCGGCCGTCGGCTCCGTCGGTGACGCCTCCCGGCTCACCCGCACCGGCACGCTCATCGGCACACCGGTCTACATGGCGCCCGAGCAGGCCATGGGCAGCGCGCCCGTCGGCCCGGCCGCCGACCTGTACGCGCTGGGCGTCCTGCTGTACGAACTCCTCGGCGGACGCGTCCCCTTCGACGCCCCCGAGGCGGCGGGGCTGCTCTACAAGAAGCTGCACGAGGAGCCCGTGCCGGTGTCGCGGCTGCGCCCGGAGACGCCCGCACCGCTGGCCGCCCTCGTGCACCGGCTGCTGCACCGGGAGCCCGCCGCCCGCCCGGCCGACGCCCACGAGGTCTACGACGCGCTGGCCCCCCTGCTGCCCCGTGCGGGCAGCGGCGACGGGCCCGCGCCGCCGCTGGACCCCACGCGCCCGTTCCGCGAACCCGTCGCGCCCTGGCCGCCGCGCCCGGCGCCCGCCCGCACCGGCTTCGGGCCGCCCCCGGCGACCGGCCTCACCGCCACGCTGGAGGAGGTGCGCGGGCTCCTCGCGGCCGGCCACTACGCCCACGTCGCCGAACTGCTCGGCCGCGCCCTGCCGGCCGCCGTCGCCGAGCACGGCGCCGCGTCCCCGGTCGTGCGGACCCTGCGCAAGCAGTACGCGGTCACGCTCATGGACACCGGCCAGTACGCCCGCGCGCTGCCGGAGATCGCCGAGCTGATCCGGGAGTACGCCGCCGAACGCGGGCCGCACGACAGCGTCGTCACCCAGCTCCTCCAGGACGAGGCGCTGTGCCGCCACCACCTCACCCGGCGGTGACGCCCGCCCGGCGGTGGCCTGCTTCCCGGCACGTACGCACGAAGTTCACCCGGATGTTCCCTGACCGGCATCCGTCCACCGGTTGACGTCACTACGCTCCCCGTCCGGGGCCGGGTGCCTTGGCCGGTCTCGCCGGCCTGCCCGCTCCGACTGGAAACCACGTGCCCAAACTCTCTGTCATCGTGCCCTGCCACAACGTCCAGGAGTTCGTCCCGGACACCCTCCGCAGCCTCGCCCGCAACGCCGGGCCGGACACGGAGTTCGTCCTCGTCGACGACCGCTCCACGGACGCCACGGGCGACCTGCTGCACCGCGCGGCACCGGACATCCCCCGGGCCCGCGTCATCCGGCACGACACCAACCAGGGCATCTCCCAGGCCCGCAACACCGGCATCGACGCGGCGCGCGGCGACTGGCTCACCTTCCTGGACGGCGACGACTGGTACGCCCCCGGCTACCTCGACGCGCTGCTGGCCGCCGCCCGGCGCCTGGACTGCGACTTCGTGCGCACCGACCACGTCCAGGCGACGGGGAAGGCCCGGATCGTCGAACGCGCCCCCGCCCCCCGGCGGGACGTCGCCGTCTCGCCGCGGGACGCCATCGTCCCGCCCTCGATGAAGACGATGGTCGACTACCCCTTCGTGTGGGCCGGGATCTACCGCAGGAACCTCTTCGACGACGCCGGGCTGCGCTTCGTGCCGCGGCTGCGCACGGCCGAGGACCGCGTGTTCACCTGGGAACTGCACCTGAAGGCACGGACGTTCGCCACCACCGGACTGCACGGCGTCTTCTACCGGCGCGGCGTCGCCACCTCGCTCACCCAGATCGGCGACGAGCGCCAGCTCGACTTCATCCCCGCGCACGACCGCATCCTCGCCGCCGTCTCCGCCGACGCGGAGGCCGACCGCTTCCTGCCGAAGATCGTGCGCACCTACTGCGCGATGATCGCCTTCCACGTGGCCGGTTCGGCACGGTACGACGCCCCCACCGCCAAGGCGCTGCGGCGCGAGTCGGCCGCCGCGCTGCGCCGCATGCCGTCCGGGGTCCTGGACGGGGTGCTGGACGTGCTCGACCGGCCGCGGGCGAAGGTGCTGCGGAAACTGCTGGGACGCAACGGGAAGGCGGCGGCGTGACCATGACGGACGGCACCGGTACGGCCGCGGCACGGCCGCGCCCCCAGATCTTCGAGGTCTCCACCCTCTACGGCGCGGCGACGCTGGCCGCCGCCCTGGACGCCGGGCTGTTCGGCCCGGCCGCGGACGCCCGGCGGGTGCTGGTGGTGTCGAACAACGCCGCCGTCCCCGAGACGGCCACGGCGCTGCCCGGCATGGCGGGCTGGGACGGCGTAGCCGCCCGCTTCGACCTGGTGGTGGACTGGAACGACACCATCCGCCCGCTGCACCCCGGCCACTGGGCGCCGCCCGCGCAGGACCGCCCGCTGTGGCAGCGCGTCCTGCGCGAGGCCTGGGCGCTGGACGAGGGCCCCACCGACCTCGTCGTGGAGTCCGTGCACGTCAACCCGGCGGCGGCGCTCGCGGGCATCTTCGCCGACGCCGACGTGCACGTGTACGCCGACGGGCTCATGAGCTACGGCCCCACCCGTGAGTCCCTGCCCGCCGCGACGGCCGCCCGCGTGCGGCGGCTGCTGCACCTGGACCTGGTGCCGGGGCTGCGCCCGCTGCTGCTCACCGAGTACGGCGTCGGCGCCGAGGCCGTCCCGGACGCGGCCTTCCGCGCGGTGCTGGACGAGCTGACCGCCGCGGCCGCCGCCGACCCGGGCGTCCCCGAGGACCCGGAGGCGGCACCCACCGCCGTCCTGCTGGGCCAGTACCTCGCCGCGCTCGGCATCCTCACCGCCGACGAGGAGGAGGAGCTGCACGCGCGCATGCTGCGCGCCGCGGCCGCCGCCGGGCACGAACGCGTCCTGTTCAAACCGCACCCCACGGCGCCCGCCAGCTACTCCCGCGCCCTGGAGAAGGCCGCCGCCGACTGCGGCGTCAGCCTCCTCACCCCGAGCACGTCCATGCTGGCCGAGGCGGTGTTCGGCCGCTGCCGCCCCCGTCTGGTCGTCGGCTGCTTCTCGACGGCGATGCTCACCGCCGCCGCCTACTACGGGATCTCCGTCGCCCGGGTGGGCACCCGGGAGCTGCTGGACCGGATCGTGCCGTACCAGAACAGCAACCGCGTCCCGCTCACCGTCGTGGACGCCCTGCTCCCCGACCTGGAGCAGCAGCCGCCGCCGGAGCAGGCGTCGTTCACCGGGGAGGACGTCACCGGCCTGGCCGCGCTCGTCCGCACGGTGGGCTACTGCATGCAGCCCCGGCTCTACCCGGAGCTGCGCGGTGAGGCGTACGCCTGGCTGGCCGCGCACTGGGGTCCGGAGGCGGCGCCCTACTTCAAGCGCCGCCGCCTGACCAGCCTGGAGCTGCCCGGCAGCCTCGCCCCCGGCAACCGCTTCCCCGGCAGCCGGACGGCCCTGCGCGTGGCCCGCCGGGTCAAGCGCGTCACCCGCTGAACCGCCCGCACGGGCCGGGCACCCGCCCGGCCCCGGCGGCCGCAGGTCCTCAACGCGCCTCGGCCGCCACGTGGTGGGCGATGCCGTCGAGGATCGCGCACGAACGCGATTCCTCCCGAACATGCGTTGTGTACACGCAGGTGCGTACACTGACTCCATGACTGAGAACACCGTGACTGTACGGGAAGCCCGCGCGCACCTCGCCGATCACATCAACCGGGCCGAGGAAGGTGTCCCGACCGTCATCACGCGCAACGGCGCCCCGGTGGCGGCCGTGGTCCCGATCGCAGACTTCGAAGCCCTGGAGGAAGCGGCCGACGTGATGCTGGCGCGCGAGGCCGAAGCGGTCCTGGCCGAGGGCGGCCCCACCGTGACCATGGCGGAACTGCTGGCGGACCTGTTCACCGAGCAGGACGGCGAGGCGGCGTGAAGTACGCCTTCCGGTTCACCACGGCGGCGCAGCGGCAGCTCCGGGCCGTCAGCCGCCCCGACGCCATGCGCATCCTGACCGCGCTGACCGCGCTCGGTGACGACCCGTACCGCCAGGACGCCGACGTCAAGAAGCTCACCGGCCCGTCGGGCCTCTACCGGCTCCGGGTCGGAAGCTACAGAGTCGCCTATCAGATCAACGATGGTGAACTCGTCGTCCTCGTTGTCAAGGTGGGCGACCGGCGGGACGTCTACCGCAACCTCTGACGCCCCGCCCGGTGCCGGCATCGCCTGACAGTACCCCTCAGTGCCCCTCAGTGCGCCTCGGCGGCGCAGCTGTGAGCGATCCCGTCGAGGATGTCGTGTTCGCTGACGACGACCTCGGCGGCCCCGCAGTGCTCCATGACGGACTGGAGGATCAGCGCACCGGCGGCGATGACGTCCACGCGTCCCGGGTGCATGACGGGGATGGCGGCGCGTTCGGCGTGGGTGGAGCTCAGCAGGCGGTCGGTGATCGCCCGGACCTGCTCCAGGCTCACGCGGGAGTGGTGGATGGCGGCGGAGTCGTAGGCGGGCAGGTCCAGGGCGATCCCGGCGACGGTGGTGACGCTGCCGGCGAGGCCGACGAGGGTGCGGGCCTCGGTGACGGGGACGGTGCGCCCGGCCTGCGTGAGGGCGGCGTCCACGTCGGCGCGCAGGGCGGCGACGCGGGCCGGGTCCGGCGGGTCGTCCACGGCGCCGTCGTGGACGAGGTGGCGCTCGGTCATGCGGACGCAGCCGATGTCCAGGGAGCGCGCCGCGCGCACGCCGTCGGCGCCGAGCGCCAGTTCGGTGGAGCCGCCGCCGATGTCGGCCACCAGGTACGGGGTGCCGAGCCCGGCACCGGCCAGTTCCCGCGTCGCGCCGGTGAAGGAGAACGCGGCCTCCTGGTCGCCGGTGACGACCTCGGGCTCCACGCCGAGCAGTTCCACGACGCCGCGGACGAACACGTCGCGGTTCCCGGCGTCGCGGGTGGCGGAGGTGGCCACGAAGCGGGTGCGTTCGGCGCCCAGGGAGCCGATGACGTCGGCGTACTCGCGGCACGCGGCGAACGTCCGCTCCAGCGCCTCGGGGGCCAGGCGCCCGGTGCGGTCCACGCCCTGCCCGAGGCGGACGATCCGCATGCGGCGGTCCAGTTCCGTGAGGGCGCCGGTGGCCGGGTCGAGGTCGGCGACGAGCAGCCGGATCGAGTTGGTGCCGCAGTCCACGGCGGCGACGCGCGTCACCGTCCGGCCTCCTCGGAGCCGGAGCCGGAGCCCGCCGGGCCCGGGCCGGAGCCGGGCGGGGCGGTGTCCGGCACGCAGGAGCCCTTGCGCCACCACTCGGGCAGCATCGCCAGCGCCTCGTCCCCCAGCGGGTTGACGCCCGGCCCGGCGGCGAGCGCGTGGGCGACCAGGACGTGCAGGCACTTGACCCGGTCGGGCATGCCGCCCGCGCTGGGGAAGCCCTCCAGCACGCCGATGGCGTCGCGGCGGGCGAGGTAGTCCTCGTGCGCCGCGCGGTAGGCGGCGGCCAGGTCCGCGTCCCGCCCGAGCCGCTCGGTCATCTCCCGCATCACGCCGTCCGCCTCCAGCGTGCCGATCGCGGAGGCGGCCCGGGGGCAGGTCAGGTAGTACGTGGTGGGGAACGGGGTGCCGTCCTCCAGGCGCGGCGCCGTCTCGACCACGTCGGGCTGTCCGCAGGGGCAGCGGTGCGCGATGGCCCGCAGGCCGCGCGGGGGCCGTCCGAGCTGGGCCCGGAAGGCGGCGACGTCCGCGTCGGTGGGCGGAGTGGGTTCGGTCGGGGGCGGCGGAGTGTCCATGCGGGGGAGGTGTCTTCCGGTTCGTCTGTGAGGTCCAGCGGCCGGCTGGCGGCGGGGTTCAGCGGTCGGCGCCGGCGCCGTCCGCCCGGTCGAGGCCGTCGAACAGGTTGCGGTACCAGGCGCGGTCGCTGCTGTCGCGGTCGGCGGGACGGCGCGGCTCGGCGGTGCCGTCCCGGACGGTGTAGCCGCGCTCGCCCGGCCGCACGTAGTGCAGGTGCTCGCGGGCGAGCTGTTCGACGTACGCGGCGTCCTGGAGGCGGGCCTTCAGTTCGCGCAGCTCCGCGACGCGCTGCCGGTACTCGGCGGCCTGGCGGCGCTGCTCGGCGATCTCCGCGCGCTGCGAGACGTACTGCCGCGTCGGGTAGGCCAGTGCGACGACCAGCGAGCAGACGACGAGCGCCAGCAGCGCCGCCCGCCCGGTGAGCCGGCCGCGGCGCGGGGCGCGGAGCAGCCGCCGGTCCTGCGCGCGGTAGACGCGCTGCGCGGCCTCCTCACCGAGCGCCCTGAGCCGGGTCGCGGTGGAGGACCGTTCCCGTTCCGCGGCCACGTCGCCTCCCTCTCGCCCGCTCCTGGTCTGCTGCCGGGACGGCCGCGCGCCGGGGCGGTGCCGGTCGTCCCGGCCACACGGTACGGGACCGCGGGGCCGGGACGGCGGTGCGACGGGCGGACGGGCCGCCGCCGGGGCGCCGCGCGGGCGCCCGCGGGGATCAGCCCTTGAAGCGCGGGAAGGCGCTGCGGCCGGCGTAGACGGCGGCGTCGTCCAGGATCTCCTCGATGCGCAGGAGCTGGTTGTACTTGGCGACGCGCTCGGAGCGGGCCGGGGCGCCGGTCTTGATCTGGCCGCAGTTGGTGGCGACGGCGAGGTCGGCGATGGTGACGTCCTCGGTCTCGCCGGAGCGGTGCGACATCATGCACTTGAAGCCGTTGCGCTGGGCCAGCTCGACGGCGTCGAGGGTCTCGGTGAGCGAGCCGATCTGGTTGACCTTCACCAGGAGGGCGTTGGCCGCCTTGTCGTCGATGCCGCGCTGGAGGCGCTCGGGGTTGGTGACGAACAGGTCGTCGCCGACGAGCTGGACCTTCTCACCGAGCTGCTCGGTGATGGTCTGCCAGCCTTCCCAGTCGTCCTCGTACAGCGGGTCCTCGATGGAGACCAGCGGGTAGGCGTCGACGAGTTCGCCGTAGTAGGCGGTCATCTGGGTGGCGGTGCGGGACTGGCCCTCGAAGGCGTAGGAGCCCTCCTTGTAGAACTCGGAGGCGGCGACGTCCAGGGCGAGCGCGATGTCGCGGCCCGGGGCGTAGCCCGCCTTCTCGATGGCCTCCAGGATGAGGTCCAGCGCCTCCCGGTTGGAGCCGAGGTTCGGCGCGAAGCCGCCCTCGTCGCCCAGGCCGGTGGACAGGCCGCGCTCCTTGAGGACGCCCTTCAGCGCGTGGTAGGTCTCGGTGCCCCAGCGCAGCGCCTCGGAGAAGGACTCCGCGCCGACGGGGGCGATCATGAACTCCTGGATGTCGACGTTGGAGTCCGCGTGGGAGCCGCCGTTGAGGATGTTCATCATCGGCACCGGCAGCAGGTGCGCGTTCGGGCCGCCGAGGTAGCGGAACAGCGGCAGGTCGGACGCCTCGGAGGCGGCGTGCGCGACGGCCAGGGAGACGCCCAGGATGGCGTTGGCGCCCAGCGAGGACTTGTCCGCGGTGGCGTCCAGGTCGAGCATGGCCTGGTCGATGAGGCGCTGCTCGGTGGCGTCGTAGCCGACCAGCTCGGGGCCGATCTGCTCGATGACGGCCAGCACGGCCTTCTCGACGCCCTTGCCGCCGTAGCGGTTCTTGTCGCCGTCGCGCAGTTCCAGCGCCTCGAAGGCGCCGGTGGAGGCGCCGGAGGGCACGGCCGCGCGGCCGGTGCTGCTGTCGTCGAGGCCGACCTCGACCTCGACCGTGGGATTGCCTCGCGAGTCGAGGATCTCGCGGGCTACGACGACGTCGATGGACGGCACGAGGTTCTCCTTCATGTGGTCGGGCTTCCTGGGCGAGAGCCTAACGGTCCGCGGCCCCGCGCGGGGGCCGCGGGCCGGGTCCGGGGACGGAACATCTCGTGAAGCCGCAGGTCGGCGCGGTACGACGGGTTTGTTCAAACGGGGAAGAAACCGGGCGGCGAGGAGCGGCGTCTCGCCGTACGGGACGGTAGGGCGGCCGTCCCGTACGGCGGGGCGCCCGGCTCACACGGTGAGCCGCTGACCGGGGAAGATCAGGTCCGGGTCGGCGCCGACGACGTCGCGGTTGGCGGCGTACAGCTCCTGCCACGTCGTGCCGTTGGCGGCGGCGATGTCGGCGAGGGTGTCGCCGGGCCGCACGACGTGGACGCCCTGGCCGGAGTGGGCCGGCTGGGCGGGTTGCGGCTGCGGTTGCGGCTGGGGCTGGGCGGCGCGCTGCTGGGGCTGTGGGGCCGCGCCCTGGGTGTCGACGGAGGCGGCGGGTCCGCCGGAGGTGAGGCCGCCCTCGTCGGCGCAGCCCCAGGCGCCGGGGCCCTGCATGGCCAGGAGTCGCTCGGCGGTGGCGATCTGCTGGTCCTTGGTGGCGAGGTCGGCGCGGGGCGCGTACCGCAGCCCGCCGGCCGCCTCCCAGCTCGACTGCTTGAACTGGAGCCCGCCGTAGTAGCCGTTGCCGGTGTTGATGGCCCAGTTGCCGCTCGACTCGCAGTCGGCGACGCGGTCCCAGGTGTCGACGGAGGCGGCCTGCGCGCTGCCCGCGCCGGCCACCGAGCCGCCGACGGTGGCGCCCGCGAACCCGGCGAGCGAGGCGGCGATGCGGACGACGGCGGGCTGGCGGTTGCGGTTCTTGCGGGAAGCCAGTCGGGAAGACAGCATGGAAGATCCTTCTCACCGGACGCCTGCGAGGTGAGCTGTCGGGTTCGGGCTGTGAGTGGCCCGGTCCGCCGCGAGCGCGCCCGCCGCGGACTTCACCCCTAGCCGCCGGAGCGGCGCTTACCTGGTTCCCCCGCTCCTGCCGGCGGCGCTGACGCGACGACGTTCCCGGTAACCGCCGGCAGGATTCGGCGTGGCGGCCGCCGGGCCCGCGGAAGCGGGCGATGTGACGGTAAGCACACCGCAATAATCGGATCAATCACCCCTGAAGCGTCGCCCTTGGGGTGATTTGACGCGTAGACGGCTCTATTGCCGCAGGTGACGCACGACGTGACGGTGTGTGGCGAACCGGACACGCCGGGACGTGAATGTGATCATCGTCACACTACGTGCGGACGGGTGACGCCGCGTCACTCCCCGGGGACCGACTCCGCCTCCGGGTCGGCCAGTTCGAGCGTCTGACCGGGCAGGATCAGGTCCGGGTCGCCGCCGACGACGGAGGCGTTCGCCTCGTACAGCGCGGGCCAGCCGCCGGTCAGCTCGTGCTGGGCGGCGATGCCCGACAGGGAGTCACCGGGCGCCACCTCGTAGGCGCCGGACGCGGTCGTCCCCCCGGGCGCGGCCGCCTCGCCGGGGCGTGCGGACGCCGCGTGGCGGCCCCCGGAGCGGTCCGAGCGCTCGGCGGCACCGGCCGCCGCCTCCTGCGGGTCGGGCGCGCCCCGGTGCCGTCCGCCGCTCTCGGCGCGCCCCTCCGGCGCGCCCGCGGCCTCCTCGCCGGTGCCACGCGGTGCGGACGGGCCGGGGGTGGCGCCGTCCTGCGCGGTGTGTCCGTCCCGGGCCGCGGCACCGTCCCGGGCCGCGGCACCGTCCCGGGCCGCGCTGTCCTGGGCCGTCGCGCTCCCGGCCGTCCCGCTCCCGGGGGTGGAGCGGTCCCGGGTGTCCGGGCCGGAGGCGTCGCCGCCCGCCGCGCGCCGCTGCCCGCCGTCCCCGCGCGCGCCGGTGTCCGCCTCGGGGGTGGGGGAGGCGGACAGCGTGCCGGGCCGCGCGTCCGGTGACGGGCTCGCCGCGGCGCCGCCGGAGCGCTGCTCCGCCTCCTGCGCGGACCCCCGCGCCTGCGGCGTCGTGGACGTGTCCGGAACGCCGTTGGCCTGTGCCGTCAGGCCGCTGGAGACGGCGCAGGCGGGCCAGGCGTCCGGGCCCTCGGCCGCGAGCATCGCCTCGGCCACCGCGATCTGCTGGCCCCGGCTGGCGAGGTCGGGGCGCTCGGCGTGCTCGGTGCCGCCGTGCTGCTTCCAGGTGTCCAGGGTGAGCTGGAAACCGCCGTAGTAGCCGTTGCCCGCGTTGGCGCTCCACGTGCCGCCGCTCTCGCACTCGGCGACGCGGTCCCACACCGTCCCCTCGGCGGCCTGGGCGCTGACGGTGGCGAGCAGCGGCAGGGCGAACCCCGCTCCGGTCACCCCCGCGGTGACGAGAACGGCAGGGGCCTGACGGGGTCGGCGGTGCCGACCGGTCCCGGAACGCATGCGAGGGCCTCTCGTACGACAGCGGCGCGCCCCTGGGAGGGACGGGCGGAAACGGTTAGCGGCTGAAGGTAGCGGCGAACGGGTGTCCGTCACAAGCCAGTGTCGCGCAGATCACGTGGAGGTCACGGGGTCCGCCCGGCGGTGGCGGGCGCCGGGGTGAACTCCACGGGCAGCGTACGGAGTCCGCGCATGATGAGTCCACCGCGCCAGCGCAGGTCGTCCGGCTCGGCGGCGAGCCGCAGGTCCGGGAGGCGGCGCAGCAGGGTCGCCAGTGCCCGCTGGCCCTCCAGCCGGGCCAGCGGCGCGCCCAGGCAGTAGTGGACGCCGTGCCCGTAGCCGAGGTGCTGGTTGTCCTGGCGGGCCAGGTCGAGGGTGTCGGGAGCGGCGAACTTCTCCGGGTCCCGGTCCGCCGCGGCCAGCACCACCAGCACCGGGTCGCCCGCGGCGACGCGCTGCCCGCCCAGCGTCAGCGGCTCGGTGGCGAACCGCCAGGTGGCTAGCTCCACCGGTCCGTCGTAGCGCAGCAGTTCCTCCACGCCGCTCTCCAGCAGCCCGTCGTCCCCGGCCGCCAGGGCCGCCGCCAGGCGGCGGCGCTCGGCGGGGTGGCGCAGCAGCGCGTAGGTGCCGTTGCCGATGAGGTTGACGGTCGTCTCGAACCCGGCGAACAGCAGGATGAAGGCCATCGCGGCGGCCTCCGCCTCGCTCAGGTGCTCGCCGTGGTCGCTGGCGCGGATCAGCCCGGAGATGAGGTCGTCGCCGAGGTCGTCGCGCTTGC
This sequence comes from Streptomyces solitudinis, assembly GCF_036323765.1. Classification (NCBI taxonomy): domain Bacteria; kingdom Bacillati; phylum Actinomycetota; class Actinomycetes; order Kitasatosporales; family Streptomycetaceae; genus Streptomyces; species Streptomyces solitudinis. The sequence goes on along the minus strand of NZ_JAZDCW010000005.1, from coordinate 133,157 downwards.
GGTGGATCAGTTCGGCCAGGTAGCCGCGCATCCGCTTCACGGCCCGGCCCACGCCGCCGCGCGGCCCGCCGCCGTGCCGGAGCATCATGCCCGCCCAGCCCCGGAAGTCGTCCCTGTCCTCGGCGGGGACGCCGAGCAGGTCGCAGATCGCGTAGATCGGCAGGGGGAACGCGAACTCGTGGATCAGGTCGGCGGAGCCGCGCTCGGCGAAACCGTCGATGAGGGTGTCCGCCAGCTCCTGCACGCGCGGCGCGAAGGCGGCCACCCGGCGGGGCGTGAAGGCGCGCGAGACCAGGCGGCGCAGCCGGGTGTGGTCGGGCGGATCGATGTTGAGCAGGTGCGTCATGAGCCCCGCGCTGCGCTCACCGGGGATGCCGACCTTGCCCTTGCCGTGCGCGCGCTCGCTGTGCGCCCCCGGGTTCTTGCTCAGCCGCTGGTCGGCGAGGGCCTCGCGGGCGTCGGCGTAGCGCGTGACGAGCCAGGCGGACACCCCGCTGGGCAGCTCGGCGCGGTGCACGGGCGCGTGCTCGCGCAGCCAGGCGTAGGCCGGGTAGGGGTCGGCGGCGAACTCCCGGCTGAAGAGGGCGGGGGCCGGGCCGTGCGGGACGGGGCAGCGGGAGGCGGGTTCGTGCGGCGCGTTCACCCCGCGACGCTAACGCGCACGGCGCGGTGGCCGCGCGGGCGGGCACACGCACCCGCGGGCGGCCCCGTGCGGTGGCCTTCGCGGGTGCCGGGTGCCGGGTGCCGGGTGCGGTCAGCCGCCGCCCTTGGAGCCGCCGCCCCGGGTGCTGCTCTCCCAGCGGCGCCGGCCGCCGGACTGCTGGCGCCGGGTGCCGGAGTTCCCGAAGCCCGGCATCTCGTGCGGCAGGCGCCGCCTGCCGTCGCGCGGGACCTCGTCCGGCTCGCGCAGTTCGCGCTCGTGCCCGGTGGCCCCGGACACCTCGGGGCCGTGGCCCGTCGTGTCCGCCCCGCCGGGGTGCTGCCCGGGAGGGCCGGACATGCCGTTGCTGCGCCGCAGCTTCCGCAGGCCCAGGAGAACGGCGCACGTCAGCAGGGCGACCACGCCCAGACCGATGATGAAAGGGGCAATTCCGACCAACAGATCAGGCACCGCAAACATCTCATCCATGCCGTTCGCGTACCCGGTCGCGTCCGGGTTACGCGAGCGGAACGTCCCCTTCCGCCGGCCGGCTGTCCCCGGCCGCCTCGGCCGCCACGATCGCGTCCCGGTAGGCGCGGGCGGCGGCGCGCAGCGCGGTCTCCGGGTCGGTGCCCTCGGCCTCGGCGCGGACGGCCAGAGCCAGCAGCTCGTAGCCGGGGCCGCCGCCGGACGGCCGGACGTCCAGGCCCGCCGTGCGGGCGCGGCCCGCCAGCTTCGCGGCGAGCGCCAGCGCGGGCTGGTCCAGCGGCACCCCCTCGGTCACCGACGTGCGCCGCTTCTCGGCGGCCTTCGTGCGCAGCCAGTGCGCCTTGACGTCCTCGGGCGTCTCGGCCGTCTCGTCCCCGAAGACGTGCGGGTGGCGGTGGACCAGCTTGGCGACGATCGCCGCCGCCACGTCGTCCACCGAGAACGGGTCCGCCGCGTCGTCCTCGGCGATGCGGGCGTGGAAGACGACCTGGAGGAGGACATCGCCCAGCTCCTCGCGCAGCGCCGCCCGGTCACCGGTCTCGATGGCCTCGACCAGCTCGTACGCCTCCTCGATCCCGTACTTCACCAGGTCCTCGTGGGTGCGCCGGCGGCTCCACGGGCAGGCCAGGCGGATGCGGTCCATGACCTCGACCAGATCCAGCAGGCGGGCGCCGGGCAGGTCGTGGGAGCCGGGCAGCAGCTCCAGATCCGGCATGGCCTCCCGGCCGCCGCCCGCCAGGCGGGCCAGCCCGTCGGTGAGCCGGGGCTCGCCCTCGGCCCCGGCGACCACCACGACCGTGCGGCCGCCCGCGCACGCGTCCACCAGCTCCCTGGCCTCCGGACCGGCGATCTCCACGGCCACGCCCGCCTCGCGCAGATACGGGAGCTGCGGGTGCCCGGCGTCCGCGCACACCACCCGGTCCGCGCCGCGCAGCGCCTGCCACGCGGGCCAGGACAGCAGACCGGGCGCGACCCGGTGGCTGGTGGTGAGCAGGACGACGCGGCCGGTGTCCGGCGCGCCCGGCGCCGTGCGGGGGGCGCCGGGGACGCCGGGCGCGGAATCGGGTGTGGTCATCCGGTGAATGTAACGCGCCCGGTCAGGCGGGTTCCTGCGGCGTCTCGGCCTGCTTGAGCCACGGCGGCGTCTGGCCGACGAGCGAGAGCTGCTCGTCGTTCCACGTGCCGAAGCGGGGACTGACGTCGATGCCCAGACGCTTGGCCGCCTCGGTGAAGGCGCGGTTCAGGACCTGCCCGGCCCCCGGGTCGTTCTGCACGCCGAGCGCCTCGGCGACACGCCGCACGAGCAGGTCCGTCCGCAGGGCCGTGTCCACCTCCTGCGGCGGGACGGCCTGCTCGCGCAGCATCGCGGCCTCCAGGCCCTCGCGTCCGCCCATCCGCGTCTCCTGCTCGGCGCGCCACTCCTGCACGTCGCGCCGGGTCACCTCGACCCCCTGCTCCCGGGCGGCCTCCTCGACGACCTCTTCGAGCAGCATGGCGTTGAGCGTGTAGCGGGGCAGCGGGCCGGTGCTGCTGATGAGCCGCGCGCTGTCCGGGTCGGCGCGCTGCGCCTCCCGGACGGCCTCGGCCCGCGCCTGGACCTGGGACACCGTGATCCGTTCGCCGTCCACCACGGCGGCGGCGCCGGGGTGCGCGTCGCTGCCGCACCCCGTCAGCAGCGGAACCCCGGCCAGCAGCGCTGCTGCGGCGGTGAGCGGGAGCGCGGACCTACGGCGTTGCATGGATGCCTCCTGGCTGGGCCGGAACGAGGTGCGTCTGCCTGCGTGGTGATCGTATGGAGTCACACGCCCCGCCACCACTGTTTCGGCCAACGATCCCGGACCGGGCGCCGTCCCGGCAGGCGTGGACGCCGCCGGTACGGGCGGCGGGGCCGGGGGCGGCGCACCGCGCGGGCGCGGCGTTCACGTGGCGGACACGTGCAGAACGACCGCCGTTACCGCCGGGCCACTAGCGTTCCCCGGACGCTCCGCCCGGTTGTCCCCCCCGTTCACCGCCCCCCCCCGGGAACCATGCCGTCTCACACCCCCGCCTCCACCGCCCCGGCCACCGCCGCCTCCGACCCCTCCGCCCGGCCCGTGGCGGACGGTCCCCTCGCGGCGGACCCCGCACCACCGCCGGAACACCGCTTCGACATCGACGTGCTGCGCCTGGTGGCCTCCTGTGCCGTGATCCTCGGGCACGTGGCCGCCGCGTTCCTCCACGCCGTCGGCAACGAGGAGGCGCGCGGCAGCGACGTCTACTGGACCGGCCACGTCGTCGAGGCCCTCAACTCCTTCGCCGTGCCGGTGTTCTTCGCCATCGCCGGCTGGGGCGTGCTGGTGGGGGCGGTGCCCGGCAGCGAGGCGCGGATGTGGCGGCGCGTCGTGCGCAGCGGCGTCCCGCTGTTCACCTGGACCGGCGTCTACCTCCTGTGGGCCTGGCTGCGGAACCGCAACGCGGAACCCATGGTGGAGCTGGCGGTGGACGCGCTGTTCGGCTCCGTGCGCCCCGCATACCACCTGTGGTTCCTCTACGCCTACCTGCCCATCGTGGCGGTGCTGGGCTGTGCCGTGCTGCTCAGGGACGGCCGGTGGCCGTGGCGGCTGTGCCTCGCACTGCTCGGCGTCGCCGTGGCGCCGAGCCTGCTGTCGACGGTGGGGGACGTCACCGGCTGGGAGACGCCGTCCGTCGGCTGGGGCTTCGACACGTACTCGCTGGCGTACGCGGTCGGCGGCGCCCTGCTGCTGGCCCTGCCCGCCCGCGCGCTGCGGGGCCGCCGCTGGCTGTTCGCCGTGCTGCTGCCGCTCACCATGGCGGCCTGCCTCTGGTACCACACGCAGATCCACTACGTGATCCCCAACGCCCACGTCATCGTGGCCGTCATGACCGCGTCCGTGCTGCTGCTCGTCAGCCGTGTCCGGGTGCCCGAGCGGTACCGCCCGGCGCTCACGAAGCTCTCGGGAGCGGCGATGGGCGCGTACATGGTGCACGTGCTGTTCGTGGAGGAACTGGTGCACCCGCTGGTCTCCGCCGATCTGGGCGCGCCCGCTGCCGCCGCCCTGCTGCTGGGCACGCTGGCGCTGGTCATCGGGCTCTCGTACGGCGTGAGCCTGCTGTGGGGACGGCTGGGCCTGCGCCGCTTCCTCGGCTGAGCGGCCGGGGTCGCGCCGGGCCCCGGCGGGAAACATCGTGAAGTTCTTCACAAGGAAAACCGCCCGGCAGGGGCGGTTTTCCCGTTTCCGCGCCCTCCGCGCGCCGGCTGAGGCGCCGTCGGCCGCTGCCGCGACGGGCGGAGCGGGCGGACGTCCGCCGCCCGCTGTCCGCGTCCCGTCCGGCGGGCGGCTGCGCGATCGTGCAGCTCACAGCGGGGTCTCCCGGTGTGGTGAGACCGGCGGAGCCTTCACCGGGACGCGTGCCCCGGCCGCGGGGCGGGGAAGTGTAACAGGGGTGCGGCAGGTGCTTGTGAAGGGGCTCACGAGCGACCCCCGTTCGGGTGCTGGATACTCGATGGCATGAGCACCACGGAGCGTCCTCGCATCCTCGTCGTAGGTGGTGGGTACGTCGGTCTGTACGCAGCGCGCCGCATTCTGAAGAAGATGCGGTACGGCGAGGCGACAGTGACCGTCGTCGACCCGCGCTCCTACATGACGTACCAGCCCTTCCTCCCCGAAGCCGCCGCTGGCTCCATCTCCCCCCGCCACGTCGTGGTGCCGCTGCGCCGCGTGCTCCCGAAGGCGGAGGTCCTCACCGGCCGCGTCAGCGGCATCGACCAGGACCGCAAGGTGGCCACCGTCACGCCGCTCGTCGGCGACGCGTACGAGCTGCCCTTCGACTACCTCGTCGTCGCTCTCGGCGCCGTCTCGCGCACCTTCCCGATCCCCGGGCTCGCCGAGCAGGGCATCGGCATGAAGGGCGTCGAGGAGGCCATCGGCCTGCGCAACCACGTGCTGGAGCAGCTCGACAAGGCCGACTCCACGACGGACGAGGACGTCCGCCGCAAGGCCCTCACCTTCGTCTTCGTCGGCGGCGGCTTCGCCGGTGCCGAGACGATCGGCGAGATCGAGGACCTGGCCCGCGACGCCTGCGCCTACTACCGGAACGTCAAGCGCGAGGACATGCGCTTCGTCCTGGTGGACGCGGCCGACAAGATCCTGCCCGAGGTCGGCCCCGAGCTGGGCAGGTGGGGCCTGGAGCACCTCCAGAAGCGCGGTGTCGAGGTCTACCTGTCCACGTCGATGGACTCCTGCGTGGACGGCCACGTCGTGCTGAAGAACGGCCTGGAGGTCGACTCCAGCACCATCGTGTGGACGGCCGGCGTCAAGCCGAACCCGGTGCTCGCCCGCTACGGCCTCCCGCTGGGACCGCGCGGCCACGTGGACACCCAGCCGACGCTCCAGGTCACCGGCACCGACTACGTGTGGGCCGCGGGCGACAACGCCCAGATCCCGGACCTGGCCGCCCGCGCGGCCGGCAACGAGAACGCCTGGTGCCCGCCGAACGCGCAGCACGCCCTGCGCCAGGCCAGGGTCCTCGGCGACAACGTCATCTCCGGGCTGCGGGGCTTCCCGCAGGCGGACTACAAGCACGCCAACAAGGGCGCGGTCGCCGGACTCGGCCTGCACAAGGGCGTGGCGATGGTCGTCATGGGCAAGACGAAGATCAAGCTCAAGGGCCGCCTGGCCTGGTACATGCACCGCGCGTACCACGGCATGGCCGTACCCACGTGGAACCGCAAGGTCCGCGTCTTCGCCGACTGGACCCTCGGCATGTTCCTCAAGCGCGAGGTCGTCTCGCTCGGCGCGATGGAGAACCCGCGCGAGGAGTTCTACGAGGCCGCCCGCCCGGCCCCGGCCCCGGCCGCCGCCGAGAAGCAGAAGGCCCGCGTCTCCTGACGTCCCGCCCGTCCGCAGGGGCCGGTCCTCCATCCGTGGGGAGGACCGGCCCCTGCGCCGTCCTCGGCACGGTCCGCCCGCGCGGCGGCGGTCGGGGAGGGGTGTGGGCCGGGGTGCCCGGGGTCAGGCGGGAGCGGGGGCCGGGTGGCCGGGAGGCGCTGGGACTCTGGCCGCTTCCTTCCCGGCGGGCGCGGTGCCCGGGACGCACGGCCGCGCGTCCAGCCAGATGCCGGTCGGGGTGCCGAAGCGGGGCTCGTCCCCCCGCCCGTCGTAGACGAGTTCGCCGCGCCGGACGGTGGCGTCCACCCGGCCGGTGAACGTCCACCCCTCGTAGGCCGACCAGCCGGCCTTCGACTCGGCGTGCCCGGAGGCCATGATCCAGGTCGCGTCCGGGTCGAACAGGACGAAGTCGGCGTCCAGGCCGGGGGCGATGCGGCCCTTGCGGCCGTCCAGCCCGAACAGCTCGGCCGGGCGCTCCGCGCACAGCCGGGCGATGCGGACCATGACGTCGTCCTGGGCGAGTTCCGGGTAGCGGCGCCGCATGCCGGTGTGCACGGCGATCAGCAGCTCCTGCACGCCGGGCAGGCCGGGCGGGGCGTCGGCCACCGCGAGGATCTTCTCCTCCTTCGTGTGCGGCGCGTGGTCGCTGCCGACGGTGGCGACGCCGCCGTCCATCAGCGCCTCCCACAGCCGCCCCTGGTCCCTGACGCAGCGGATGGCGGGGCGCAGCCGGATGCGGGCGCCCAGCCGCTGGGTGTCGGGGGCGGAGAAGGACAGGTGGTGCGGGGTGACCTCGTAGGTGATGTTGAGGCCGATCCGGCCGGCGGCCTTGAGCAGGTCCGACTCCTCCGAGGAGGAGACGTGCAGGATGTGCGCGGCCGTCCCGTACCTGCGGACGAGTTCGATGACCCGGGACACGGCGACGATGCCGCCGCTGCGCGGGTGCGCGGACTCGTAGGCGTCGTACCCGGCCGGCGGGTCCTGGGACTCGTCCAGCAGCGCGAAGACGCCGTCGTCCTCGGCGTGCAGCACGAGCCGGATGCCGTGCTCGGCGGCGACGGCGAAGACGCGCTCCAGCACGGCCGGGTCGCGGATGACGTGCGGCGCGGTGTGGTGGCCGGTCATGAAGACCTTCACCGAGGTGGCCTGGCGGGGCTCCAGCCGCCGCAGGTCCTCCACGCTGTCCACGGTGACGCCCAGGTGGAAGCGGTAGTCCACGAGGGAGTGGCCCTCGACGAGGGCGGACTTCTCGGCGGCCAGCTCCGGCTGGATGAGCGGCGGCTCGGTGTTGGGCATGTCGATGACGGTGGTCACCCCGCCCGCGACGGCGGCGCGGCTGCCGTGCGCCCAGTCCTCCTTGTGGGTGAGGCCGGGGGTGCGGAAGTGCACGTGGGAGTCGACCAGGCCGGGCAGCAGGTAGCGCCCCTGGGCGTCGATGGTGCGTTCGGCGGCCGGGGCGGCACCGGCGGGGAAGAGCGCCGAGACGCGTCCTGCGGTCACGGCCACCCCGCCGTCGTGGACCCCGTCGGGGGTCACCACGCGCGCGTTGGTGATGACGAGATCGTGGGTAGTGCTCACCGGTTCTCCTGTTCCGTAGGTGCGTGACGTCGCGGAGTCCGTGCGGCGGGTCAGGTGGTCCATGCGGCGCTGGCCAGTTCCCGGCACAGGTCGTTGGTGGGGCCCATCAGGCCGACCGCGCGCACGTCCCGGGCCAGCTTGTTGAGCGCGTGGTCGCGCAGGTAGCCCGCGCTGCCGAGCAGCCGCAGCGCCTCGGTGACCACCTCTTCGGAGAGCTGCGAGGCGACGAGCTTGCTGTGCAGGGTGGTGTCGCCGGGCGCGGAGGTGTCGCGGCGCCCGGCGCTGTCCACCAGCGCGCGGGTGGCCGCCACCCGCGCGCCCAGGTCCACCAGCCGGTGGCGGACGGCCTGCGCCCCGGCCAGTCCGCGCCGCCGGGCGTGGGCGAGTGCGAGCTGGTAGGCGGACTCCGCGATACCGAGGGAGACGGCGCCCAGCGTGGCGCCGGACTCCCGGACTCCGGCGATGATCCGCACGGCGTCGCCGACGGGTCCGAGCACCGCCGAGTCGGCCACGTGGCAGGCGGTCAGCTCGACGAAGCCGGTGGCCGAGGCGCGCATGCCGACGAGATCCGTGCCCGTGTCGGCGGTGAGGCCCGGGTTGCCGGCCTCGACCAGGTAGAACGTCTGCCCGTCGCTGCCGTAGGCGGAGGCGGTCCGCGTCGGCCGGGCGGACTGGGCCAGCACCAGGTAGACCTGGGCCAGGCCCGCCGCGGTGGTGAAGGTCTTCGCACCGTCCAGCACCCAGCCGCCGTCGGCGCGGACGGCCGTGGTGGCCAGGTTCCGCTTGTCGGCGGTGGCTCCGGACTCGCTCCACGCGGACGCGGCGATCCAGGCGCCGGAGGCCAGCTCGGGCAGGTAGCGGGCGCACTGCCCGGGGGTGCCCCACTCGCTGATGCGGGCGCTCACCGCGTAGTGCTGGAACAGGATGATGGCCACGGACGGGTCGGCGGCGGCGACCTGTTCGACGAGCCGGTTGGTCAGGACCGCGTCGCCGCCGTGGCCGCCGTACTCGGTGGCGATGGCCGCGCCGAGTATCCCGGAGGACCGCAGCGCCGCGAGGACCTCCCCGGGCAGCTCGCCCGCCGCGTCCGCGGGGCCCGCGCAGCGCCGGAGCGTCTCGTACAGCGCCGCGTACCGTGCGGCCAGTTCGTCCCGCGAGGGCGTGGCGGGCGGAGAAGGCGTGGCGCGCGGCGGGGGCGCGGGGGGCGGCACCGCGGCGCGGGTCACACCGTCAGCGGCTGCCATGCCGTCTCCTCCTTGTAGTCGTAGTTCTTCAGCGAGCCGATGCAGTGCGGCTCGTGGAGCTCGGCGAGCTTGCGGCTGACGCTGACCCAGTGCAGGGTGCCGGCGCCGTCGCCGCGTCCGGCGACGGAGGCCGCGGCCGCGGTGCTGCCGCTGGGTGTGTCGATCTCGATGACGCCGCGCGGCAGTCCCGCAGCGCGGGCCAGCCGCTCGGGCACGGTGCCGGGGATGCTCGCGGCGGCGGCCAGGCACGTGGTGCCGGTCAGCGCGATGCTCGGATGCCACGTGGGCACCGAGATGGCCCGTACCGCCAGGTGCCCGTCGGTGTAGTGGCCGACCGCGGCGATCTTGGGGAGCACGCCGTCGGTGGGCCACTGGAGCAGTTCGGCCGCCGCCGTCCGGATGGAGAGCATCTGGGCGAACGTCCCGTCGCCCGCGCCGAACAGCTCCGCCTCACTGCGCAGGCCCAGTTCGGTGGCGTCCACGAAGACGTACGGGTTGCCCATCGAGACGAGTGAGGCCGCCTGCACGCCCGAGGGCGTCAGGAGCTGGTCCACCGGGTTGCCGGTCAGCAGCAGGTCGTCGAGGCGGGCGCCCGCGCCCTGGAGGAAGTGCACGGTGAAGCTGCCGCTGCGCCGCCGCGCCTCGTCCACCTCGCACACCACCTGGTCGCCGTTGTCGACGACGCGCACCCGCACCCGGCCGCCGGGGGTCAGCTTCGGCAGCCACGCCTGACCGTCGGCGGCGACCACCGAGGCGAGGATGGAGTGACCGCAGCTGGCCTGGAAGTCGAACCGGTCCACTCCGGCGGGCAGGCCCTGCACGAAGCGGTAGTCGAGGTCGAACATGGGATGTCCGGACGGCTCGACGAGGGCGAACTTGAGGATGTCGCTGCGCCCGTTCTGCTCCAGCCACTCGCGGATGCGGGTGAGGAGGGGCCGCAGCTGCTCCTCGTCCCTCGGGAGCTGCCGCTGGTCGAGGACGAGCGTGGGGGTCGGCGCACCGACGGCCCGCGCGATGTAGCCGATCACACCGCCACCTCCAGGTCCCGCTGGTCCAGCGCCCGGCGCGCGGTGGCCGGGCGCAACTGCTCCAGCCACAGCTCGTGCACCATCAGGGACCAGATCGCCATCGCCGCGCGGTCGTCGGGGCGGTGCGCCTGGGTGCGGAACAGCGCCTCCACCCGGGCCGGGTCGAGCTGGCCGCGACGGCGCAGCCGGTCGGCGGACAGCAGGTCGCGGGCGTACTCCATGAGCGGCCGGCCCGGCTGGAGCATCGCCGTGACGGGCAGCGTGAACGGCTGCTTGGGCCGGTTCAGGACGGACGCGGGCAGCCGTCCCTGCGCCGCCGCGTACAGCACCCTCTTGCGCCGCCCCCCGGAGACCTTGAGGCCGGCCTCCAGTGAACGGGCGTAGCGCACCACGCTCGGCTGGCAGAACGGCAGCCGCACCTCGACGGAGGCCGCCATGGACAGGTGGTCCACCCGGCGCAGGTGGTAGGCGGGCAGCCGCTCGCCGATCTCGAAGTCGGTGAGCGTGGACATGACGTCGGGCCGGGTGGAGGCCCGCAGCCGTTCGGCGATCTCGTCCGAGACCCGGCCGCCGTCCGCCACGGACAGCCGGTACTCGGGGGTGTAGAGGCGCTCGCGCAGGGAGGTGGGGACGGCCGCGAGCGCCTCCACGTAGGCGGGCACCCAGTCGGTGCCCGAGGGGGTGTGGACGGCCCGGTGGATGCGGTCGTAGCCGCCGAACAGCTCGTCGGCGGCGTCGCCGGTGAGGGCCACCTTGAACCCCGCGTCGCGTACCGCCGCGAACAGCGCGTGGGTGCTCAGGGTGATCGGGTCCGCGTTGGGCTGGCCCAGGTGCCGGACGACGTCGGCCAGCAGGGACGGGAACGTGGCCGGGTCGATCTCGACCTGGTGGTGCTCGGTCCCCGCGTACGCGGCGACCTCGCGGGCGAAGGCGCGCTCGTCCGACGGCCACGTCCCGGTGTAGGCGATGTTGAACGAGTGCAGGCCGGGGATCCTCTCGGCGGCCAGCACCGTCACCAGGCCGGAGTCGAGGCCGCCGCTGGTGATGGCGGACACCGGCACGTCGGCCTCGGTCAGCCGGTGCACCTCGGTGCGCAGCAGCTCGTGGACGCGGGCGGCGGCCTCCGCCTCCCGGCCGTGCGGCGCCCGCTCGTCGGCGACGGGGCGCCGGGTGACGTTCATGCCCCCGGCCCGGGTGACCCTGACGGTGGCGGCCGGGGGCAGGACCCGGACGCCCTCGAACATGGTCTGCTCGCCGAACGGCGTCTTCGTCGCCAGGTAGGCGTCGAGTCCGGCCTCCCGGGGGGAGGCGTCCACGGCGTGGAAGGACAGCAGCGCGGGCAGCTCGGAGGCGAAGTACAGGTGCCGCCGGGCCGCGTCCCAGCGGTAGTACAGCGGCTTCATGCCGACCTCGTCGGTGACCAGCCACAGCGTCGGCTCGCCGCGCAGGTCCACCAGCGCGATGGAGAACATGCCGTCGAGGTGGTCGGCGAAGGCGGCGCCGTACTCGGCGTACAGGGCGGGGATCACCGAACCGTCGCAGGTGCCGGTGAAGGTGTGGCCGCGGGCGGTGAGCCTCTCGCGCAGTTCCCGGTGGTTGTAGATCTCGCCGTTGAAGACGGCGGTGATGCCGCGGCCCAGGGTGTACGGCTGGGCCCCGCCGTCCGGGTCCATGACGGCCAGCCGGTTGCTGCCCAGGGCCCAGCCCCGGCCGCTGGTGTGGGTCTGCGCGTCCGGTCCGCCGTGCCGCTGGGCCGCGGCGACCGCCCGCAGCTCGTCCGGGGTCGCCTCGGCGTCGAAGTGGCCGAATATCCTGCACATGTCGGATCACCGAACCTTTGTCGGGACGCCGGCGCGGTCGTACAGCACCGGATCGAACGGAGTGGGACCGCCACAGGTGGCGAAACGGGGGGCCGAGGGGTCCCCGGCCGGGTGGCGGGTGCCGTGCGGCACTCCGGGCGGCGCGTACAGCACGTCGCCGGGGCGGGCGTCGTACCACTGCCCGTCCAGGTGCAGCTGGCCCTCGCCCTCGAAGGCGATGAACGCCTCCTCGCTCTCGGGGTGGACGTGCACGTTGAAGTACTCACCGGGTGCCATGACGCCGCAGTGCAGGCACAGTTGCGGCGAACCGGTGCCGGGCCAGAAGAGGAAGTTCATCGTCGCCGTCTTCTGCCGCGCCGCGCCCTCGACGGTCCCGGTGAAGCCCCTGAGCTGGGTCTCGCCGTTCCACAGCCGGGAGAAGCGGCGCGGGGCGGCGCCGGGCGCGCGTCCGGGCCGCAGCACGGTCCGCCACACGTAGACGGTCAGCGGCCCGGCCGCGTCGGCGCGCAGCGCGTAGGTGTCGCCGGTGGGCGCGTAGACGGTGTCCGCCCGGCGCACCCGCTGCGCGGCGTTACCGGACCCGGCCGTGCCGGAACCGCCGAAGACGACGACGACGTTCTCCTCGGCGGCCGAGTCCGCCGGGTGCCAGTGCGCGCCCGCGGGGACCCGCACCACGTCCAGGCGGACGATCCGCGCGCCGAGGTGCGGGCCGACGGCCGTGGCGACGGAGCACCCGTCACGCGGCTGGAACGCCAGCGCGCCCGCCGGGACGACGGCGCCGCGCGGCGCGGCTGCCTGCGGCGCCGTCCGCGCCCGCGGGGCCGGTTCCCGCGCGGCGGACGCGGGGCCGGATGCCGCCGGGGTCACGCGAGGGCCTGTTCGCCGGCCCGCTCGGGGACGCGCACGCGGGCCGGCGGGCGGTACGGGCCGTATGGCGACAGGAGGGTGTCGACGACGTCCGCGAAGTCGTCGTACACCGCCCCGTCGGCCAGGGCGGCCAGGTCCGCGCGGCTGCCGACGCCGTAGGTCACCGCGACCGGCCGCATGCCGGCGGCGCGGGCCATGCGCAGGTCCGTCGCGGTGTCCCCGACGTAGGCGCAGGTGTGCGCGGGCACGCCCAGGAGCCGGGCCGCGAGCAGACCCGACTCCGGGTCCGGTTTGCCCCGGGTGACCATGTCGTGCCCGACGACGACGGGGAAGTGGTGCGCGAGGCCCGTGACCTCCAGCAGGGCGTGGGCGCTGCGGGACACCTTGGAGGTGGCGACGGCCAGCGGGACACCGGCCGCGCGCAGCCGTTCCAGTCCCTCGGGGACGCCCGCGTGCACCAGCCACGCGCCCGCTCCGAGGACGTCCTCCTCGAACAGCACGCGGTAGCGGCGCACGGCCCGGCAGACCTCCGGGTCCTGCGGCGGCAGGCCGAGCAGGTGCCCGAAGGCCGTCTCCAGCGGGATGCCGATGGTCAGCGCGGCGCGTTCGGGAGGGACCCGGCGGCCGTGTTCGGCGCAGACCCTGACCAGCAGCCGCTTGATCACGCAGGGCGTGTCGGCCAGGGTGCCGTCCAGGTCGAAGACGGCGGCGCCGGTCATCGCCCGGCCCCGGGGGCGCCGGCGGCGGCCAGGGCGACGGCCAGCCCGCCCGCCGTGCGGGCGGTGCTGAGGAGGACGGCGCGGTTAGCGGCGGTGCTGGCGCCGCCGGTGGCGCGGGAGACCGCCGTGGTGAGGTAGGGGGTGAGCGCGGGTCCGCTGACGCCGTCGCGTCCGGCGTCGGCGAGCGCGGTGCGCAGGACCCGCTCGGTCTCGTCGTGGTCCAGCGCGTGCTCCTCGTCGATGGGGGAGGTGACCAGGGCGCCGCCGGGCAGGCCCAGGTCCCAGTGGGTGTGCAGTGCGCGGGCGATGGTGGCCAGGTCGTCCATGCGCTGAGGGTTGCGCAGCCCGCTCGACCGGCAGTAGAAGGCGGGGAAGTCGTCGCAGCGGTAGCCGATGACGGGCACCCCGAGGGTCTCCAGGTACTCCAGCGTCAGCTTCGGGGACAGGAGGCTCTTCGCACCCGCGCAGACGACGGCGACCCTGCTGCGGGCGAGCTGCACCAGGTCGGCCGAGACGTCGAAGGTGCGGGTGGCGTCGCGGTGGACGCCGCCGATCCCGGCGGTGGAGAACACCGGGACACCGGCCAGTTCCGCCGCGACGAGCGTGGCGGCGACGGTGGTCGCGCCCAGTCCGCCCGAGGCGAGCGCGGGGCCGATGTCGCGGCTGCTGACCTTGGCCACCCGCCCGGCGGGCGCGGTCGCCAGCCGCTCGACGCCGGCCGCGTCCAGGCCGACGGTGAAGCGGCCGTCCGCGATGCCCACGGTGGCGGGGACGGCGCCGGCGTCCCGCACCGCCTTCTCGACCGCGATCGCCGTCTCGGCGTTGCCCGGGTAGGGCAGACCGTGCGCGATCACGGTCGATTCCAGGGCGACGACCGGCCGCCGCTCCCGGAGCGCCTCACGTACCTCCTCGCGGATGTCGACCAGGGGATGCACCTGGCCACTCCTTCCTGTAGGGGGGCGCGGGGCCGAAGGCGTCACCCCGCCAGCGGGTCGAGCCTCCCGCGCCGGAATCCCGCGTCCGTACCGTTGTGTTTCCTCCCGGTTACCGAGGGTTCCTCACTATTCGCCGGGCACGGTGGTGTTCTGTGACGGGTGGGCGGGCTGGTGCGGGGCGGCCCGGACGGCGGGAACGGATCGGGAACGCCGCCGAAGGCGACAGGTCCGGACCGGGACCGTTCCGGACCGGCGGGGTGGTAACGGCCGCCTGGCGGGAAGGGTGGGAAGGGCGGGAACGGCGAAGGCCCGCGGCGTCCGGCGGTTGCCGCCGGACGCCGCGGGCCCTTCCGGGGAGGGGAGGAGCGGTCAGGCCCCGGTGCGGGAGGACAGTTCGCTGTTGACGATCTCCAGGTAGGCGCGCGGGGTCTCGGCCTCGGCGACGGCCTCCTCGTCGAGGCTCACCGCGTAGTCCCGCTCGATGCGGCCGGTGGTCTGGAGGACGGCCAGCGAGTCGTAGCCCAGGTCGGCGAAGGGCACGTCGAGCACGTCGCCTTCGAGGTCGACCATTTCGTCCGCTCCGGCGCACTCGCGCAGCAGGGCGGTCAGCTCGGTGATGTTCATCTCGGGCACGGTCACAGCTCCTTGGTCGGGGAACGGGATGGACGGGCGTGCGGCTCGGACGAGCGTGAGCGGGGATACGTGGGCGGGGGCCGGCACGAGGCCGGGGCCGGAGTCGGAGTCGGGGGCGTGGGTCAGGGCGCGGGGGCGCGCACGACGAGGGCGGCGTTGAAGCCTCCCCGGCCCCGGGCGAGCACCAGCGCCGTACGCAGGTCGGCGGCGCGGGGCGCACCGGTGACGAGGTCCAGCGGGCAGTCCGCGGCCGGTCCGGCCACGTGCGCGGTCGGGGGGACGACCTGGTCGCGCAGGGCCAGCAGCGCGGCGGCGGTGTCCAGCGCGGCGCCGCCGGCGGCCAGCCGGCCGGTCATCGTCTTGGGCGCGGTGACGGGGACGCCCCGGGGGCCGAACAGGTCCGCGAGCGCGGCGGCCTCGTCGCGGTCGGCGTCGCGGCGTCCGGCGGCGTCGGCGAACACCACGTCCACCTCGTCCGGTCCGGCCCCGGCGTCGGCCAGGGCGAGGGCGGCGGCGTCCCGCAGCCGGGAGGGCGCGCCGGTCCCGGGCGCCGGGTCGAAGGTCGCCGCGTACCCGGCGACGCTGCCGTAGACGCGGGCGCCGCGCTCCTTCGCGGCGTCGGCGTCCTCCAGGACGAGCAGCGCGCCGCCCTCCCCGGCGACGTGCCCGCGGGCGTCCTCGGTGAAGGGCAGGTAGGCGGTGGCCGGGTCGCCGGACTCGCTCAGTTCCCCGCCGGCCAGGTGGGCGGCCCAGCCCCAGGGGCACAGGGAGGAGTCCACGCCGCCGGTGACCAGCACCCGGATGCCCTTGCGGACCTGGCGCCTGGCCTGCGCGACGGCGTCCAGCCCGCCCGCCTGCTCGGTGACCAGCACTCCGCTGGGCCCGCGCAGGCCGTGCCGGATGGAGATCTGCCCGGTGTTGACGGCGTAGAACCAGGCGAAGGACTGGTAGGCGCTGACGTGGCTGCCGCCCCGGCTCCACAGCGCTTGCAGCTCGCGCTGCCCGAACTCGAAGCCGCCGGCGGAGGCGGCCGTCACCACGCCCGCCGCGTAGTCGGGGAGTTCGGCGGCGGCCACGTCCGCGTCGTCCAGCGCCTCCTGGGCGGCGGCCAGGGCGAGCCGGGTCATGTGGTCGGTCTGCGGCAGCAGCCGGTTGGGGACGTGCTCGGCCGCGTCGAAGCCGGGCACCTCCCCGGCGAGCCGGGCGGGGTAGCGGCCGGCGTCGAAGCGGGTGAGCGGGCGGATGCCGCTCTCCCCGGCCAGCGTCGCGCGCCACCACGCGGGCGTGCCCAGGCCGTTGGGCGCGGCGACGCCGATGCCGGTGACGACGGCCTCGGCCGGGGGCGCCCCGTCGCGGGCGCCGGTGCGGGTGCGGGTCGTCGTCGCGGTCATGCGGACTCTCCGGGCTGGACGGGTCGCGGGCGGGTGAGGACCATCGCGCTCTGGAAGCCGCCGAAGCCGCTGCCGACGCTCAGGACGGTGTCGGTGCGCTGCTCGCGGGCGGTCAGCGGCGTGTAGTCCAGGTCGCACTCGGGGTCGGGCTCGTGCAGGTTGGCCGTGGGCGGCACGGTGTCGTACTCGATGGCCAGGGCGCTGGCCGCCACCTCCAGGGAGCCGATCGCGCCGAGCGAGTGCCCGATCATCGACTTGATGGAGGAGACGGGCACCTCGTAGGCGTGGGCGCCCAGGCTGCGCTTGAAGGCGGCCGTCTCGTGCCGGTCGTTCTGCTTGGTGCCCGAGCCGTGCGCATTGACGTAGTCCACGGCGGACGGGTCGATGCGGGCCTCGGCGAGGGCGACGCCGATGGCCTCGGCCATCTCGCGGCCGTCCTTGGTCAGCCCGGTCATGTGGTAGGCGTTGCAGCGGCTGGCGAACCCGGCGATCTCGGCGTAGACGTGCGCGCCGCGCCGCTGGGCGCTGCCCAGCTCCTCCAGCACCAGGACGGCGGAGCCCTCGCCGAGCACGAAGCCGTTGCGGGTGCGGTCGAAGGGGCGGGACGCCGTCTGCGGTTCGTCGTTGCGCGGGGAGGTGGCCCGGATGGCGTCGAAGCAGGCGACGGTGATCGGGGAGATGGGCGCCTCGGTGGCGCCCGCGACCATGACGTCGGCGCTGCCCTCGCGGATCAGCTCGACGGCGTGCCCGATGGAGTCCAGGCCGGAGGTGCAGCCGGTGGAGACCAGGGACACCGGCCCCTGGGCGCCGCTGCGGCGGGCGACCTCGGCCGCCATCGAGCTGGGCACGAAGTAGTCGAACAGGTGCGGCACGGCCAGCGTGTGGTCCACCAGCCAGTTCGCGCCGCCCTCGCTGACGGTGTTGTACTCGGTGTCCAGCCCCATCGTCGCGCCGACGGCGCTGCCCAGGGTGACGCCGGTGCGCAGCGGGTCGAGGCTGCCGTCCAGGCCACTGTCGGCCAGCGCCTCGCGGGCGGACACGACGGCGAACTGCGCGGCCCGGTCCAGACGGCCGGCCTCCTCGGGGGTGAACCCGTGGTCGAGCGGGTCGAAGTCGGCCTCGGCGGCGATCCGGGAGCGGAAGGGCGCCGCGTCGAACAGTGAGATGCCCCGGGTGGCCGTGCGTCCCGAGGTGAGCAGGGACCAGAACTCCTTGGTGCCCACGCCCCCCGGCGCGACCACCCCGATTCCCGTGATCACGACACGTCGGTTCATCGGCTATCCCTCACAACGGTCCTCCTGAGTACGACACGGCAGGCGCGGCTCAGCAGCCGGGGCAGCGCGGTGCCCCGGACGAAGAAGTGGTCACCGGGCAGGGTGCGTGCGGTGTGGCCGCCCGCGGCCCAGCGCCGCCAGCCGGCCATCACGCCGGGCCCGGCCAGCGGGTCTGCGTCCCCGGCGACGGTCAGCAGCGGCACGTCCAGCGGTCCGTCGGCGGCGTCCCGCAGCGACCGGGCCAGCCGCAGGTCGTCCCGGAGCACGGCGAGCGCGGTCCGCCGCCAGATGCCCCCGGCGGGGGCGTCCGGCGGCACGGCGCCGAACTCCTGGAGCACGGCGAGGAGTTCGTCGTCGGGCAGGGTGGCGCTCTCGGTCAGCGGGACGGTGGCGTCCGGTGGCGGGCACGCGCCGATCACCACCAGCGCGGGCCCCGGGTGCCCGGCGGCGCGCAGGGCGCGGGCGGCGGAGTAGGCGACCAGCCCGCCCAGGCTGTGTCCGTACAGCGCGTACGGGCCCGGGGGCGGCGGCCCGTGGGTGCGCAGCAGGTCCGCGAACAGGGCCGCCCGGGTGGTGACGCGCGCCTCCCGCCTGCGGCGGTCCCGGCCCGGCAGCAGCACCGGCACCGGGCGGATCCCGGGGCCGAGCAGCGCGGGCCAGCGGGCGAACGCGGAGGTCCCGGCGCCCGCGTGGGGCACGCAGTACAGCGGCAGCCCGCCCCCGGTGACGTCCCGCGCCGCGCCGGTTCCCGGCGGTAAGGAGACCGCCGCCGCCTCACCCATTGCCGGACCGCTCGACCAGGGGCTTCCACCAGCCCGGATGGTCGCGGTACCACTCGACGGCCTCGCGCAGCCCCGCCTCCAGCGTGTGGCGCGGCGCGTAGCCCAGCTCGGCGCGGATCTTCGCGTCGTCGATGGCGTACCGCAGGTCGTGGCCCTTGCGGTCGGCGACGTGCTCCACCCGGTCCCAGTCCGCGCCGCACAGCTCCAGCAGCCGCCGGGTCATCTCCCGGTTGGTCAGCGCGGTGGCGCCGCCGACGTTGTAGACCTCCCCGGCCCGGCCGCGCGCCAGCACCAGCGCGATCGCCCGGCAGTGGTCGTCCACGTGCAGCCACTCGCGCACGTTCGCCCCGTCCCCGTACAGCGGGACGGTCAGGCCGCGCAGCAGCCGGGTGACGAAGTTCGGGATCAGCTTCTCGGGGTGCTGGTGCGGCCCGTAGTTGTTGGAGCAGCGGGTGATCCGCACGTCCAGGCCGTGCGTGCGGTGGTAGGCGCGGGCCATCAGGTCGCTTCCCGCCTTGGACGCCGAGTAGGGCGAGTTGGGCAGCAGCGGCTCGTCCTCGCTCCAGGCGCCGGTGGCGATCGAGCCGTACACCTCGTCGGTGGAGACGTGCACGACGGGTCCGGTGCCGGTGTGCAGGCACGCGTCCAGCAGGCTCTGGGTGCCCAGCACGTTGTTCAGCACGAACGCGGTCGCGCCGTCCACCGAGCGGTCCACGTGCGACTCGGCGGCGAAGTGCACCACCGCGTCGTGCCCGGGCAGCACCCGCCGCAGCAGCTCCTGGTCAAGGACGTCGCCGCGCAGGAAGGTCAGCCGCTCGTCGTCCATGGGCAGGTTGGCGGTGTTGCCCGCGTAGCTCAGCTTGTCCAGGACGGTGACCCGGGCCCCTTCGCAGCCCGGGTAGCCGTCCGCGAGCAGGGTGCGGACGTAGTGCGAGCCGATGAACCCGGCGCCCCCGGTCACGAAGACCCTCATGCCGTCACCGCCTCGGCCGCCGTCCTGCGGGCCTGGAGGGCCGTGCGCAGCGCCGCGGTGACCGTGCGCACGTCCGTGTCGCTCAGGCCCGGGTGCAGCGGCAGGCACAGGGTGCGCTCGGCGGCCCACTCCGCCCTCGGCAGCGCCGAGTCCGCCGCGCCGTAGGCGGGCACCTTGTGCAGCGGGGCGTAGCGGAAGGTGGTGTAGATGCCCTCCCGGTACAGGTCACCGGCGATGTCGTCGCGGATGTCGGGGCACATCTGCACCCAGTAGAAGTAGTGCGTGGACTCGTGCCCGTCCGGCAGGGCGGGCGGCAGCAGCAGGCCGGGCACGCCCGCCAGTTCGCGGTCGTACAGGGCGCAGATCTCCCGGCGGCGGTCCACCATCTGCGGCAGCCGGCGGAGCTGGACGGTGCCCAGCGCGGCCGTCAGGTCGTTGCCGATGACGCGGCGCCCCGGCTCGGGGACGTCCAGCTCCCACCAGCGGGAGGACACCTTGGCGTAGCCGAAGCCGCTGGGCTGGGCCAGCCCGTGGTAGGCGAGCCGCCGGGCGCGGGCGGCGCGTTCGGCGTCCTTGGCGTACAGCATGCCGCCGTCGCCGGTGACCAGGACCTTCATGGCGTCGAAGCTCCACATGGCCACGTCCCCGAAGGTGCCCACGGCCTGGCCGTCCACCCGGGACGCCACCGAGCAGGCCGCGTCCTCCACCAGGGAGATGTCCAGCTCCCGGCAGCGCTCGGCGATCCGCCGGATGTCGCCGGGGTAGCCGCCGTAGTGCAGGACGATGACCGCCCTGGTCCGGGGCGTCACCACCTGCTCGATGTCCTCGGCGGTGGGGTTGAGCGTGCGCGGGTGCACGTCGCAGAAGACCGGACGGGCCCCGCACGACACGACGGCGTTGGCCGCCGCGACGAAACTGGGGGAGGGCAGCACGACCTCGTCGCCCTCGCCCAGCCCGAGCGACTCCAGGGCGAGGAACAGGCCCGAGGTGCCCGAGTTGAGGAAGACGACGTGCTCGGCGCCGACGCCGACGTGCTCGGCGAAGGCCGCCTCGAACGCCTTGGTGCGTGGGCCGTGGCCCAGCCACTTGTCGTCGAACACCTCGGCGACCGCGGCAAGTTCCTCCGCGCCGACCTGAGGCTGAAACAGATTGATCATGGTCGCCTCTCGTGTCTGACGTTGCCGTGACCGACCGTGCGGGCCGCCGCTCGACCGCCGTTCGAAGCCCGGTCGGGGCCGCACCCGCCGTCCCCCGGGGCGGGAGCGGGCCACCAGGTCGCTTCGAGCCGGGTTCCAGCGCGCTCTGTGACGTTGCGTGGCGCGGGTGCCGCGACCCGGGTGCGACGCGCGGCTGCGCACCAGCGACGACGGCCCGCCACCGAACCGGCCATCACGAGGAGAGCGCATGTCGGATCACGAACAGCGGGTCGCCGTCGTCACCGGCGCGACCAGTGGCATCGGACTCGCGGTGACGCGGCTGCTGGCCCAGCAGAACCACCGGGTCTTCATCTGCGCCCGTACCCAGGACGCGGTGAGCGACACCGTCAAGGAACTCCAGGCCGAGGGCCTGGACGTGGACGGCACCACCTGCGACGTCCGGTCCCCCGAGGACATCAAGGCGTTCGTCCGGGCCGCCGTGGACCGCT
The DNA here is from genome assembly GCF_036323765.1 of Streptomyces solitudinis. Classification (NCBI taxonomy): domain Bacteria; kingdom Bacillati; phylum Actinomycetota; class Actinomycetes; order Kitasatosporales; family Streptomycetaceae; genus Streptomyces; species Streptomyces solitudinis. The sequence goes on along the minus strand of NZ_JAZDCW010000005.1, from coordinate 112,250 downwards.
TCGGCCCCGTCGACGTCCTGGTGAACAACGCGGGCCGCTCCGGCGGCGGCCCGACGGCCGAGATCACCGACGACCTCTGGTACGACGTGATCGACACCAACCTCAACAGCGTGTTCCTCATGACGCGCGAGGTGCTGACCACGGGCGGCATGCGGGCCAAGGACCGGGGCCGCGTCGTGAACGTCGCCTCGACCGCCGGCAAGCAGGGCGTGGTGCTCGGCGCGCCGTACTCGGCGTCCAAGCACGGAGTCGTCGGCTTCACCAAGGCGCTGGGCAACGAGCTGGCGCCCACCGGCATCACCGTCAACGCGGTGTGCCCGGGGTACGTGGAGACGCCGATGGCGGCGCGGGTCCGGCAGGGGTACGCGGCGGCCTACGACGCCACCGAGGAGCAGATCCTCGCCAAGTTCCAGGCCAAGATCCCGCTCGGCCGCTACTCCACGCCCGAGGAGGTGGCCGGCCTGGTCGGCTACCTGGTCACCGACACCGCCGCGTCCATCACCTCGCAGGCGCTCAACGTCTGCGGCGGCCTGGGGAACTTCTGACCGGCCCGCACCCGCCCTGCCCGCCATCCCAAGGAGCCCAAGGAGAAGGCCATGACCGTGCGCGAGGTCGAGCACGACATCACGATCGACGCCCCGGCGTCGGAGGTGTACCGGCTGATCGCCGAGGTGGAGAACTGGCCCCGCATCTTCCCGCCGACCGTGTACGTGGACTACGTGGAGCGGGGCGAGACCGAGGAGCGCATCCGGATCTGGGCGACGGCCAACGGTGAGGCGAAGAACTGGACCTCCCGACGCGTCCTGGACCCGGAGGGCCTGCGCATCAGCTTCCGCCAGGAGGTTCCCGCACCGCCCGTCGCCGCCATGGGCGGCACCTGGGTCATCGAGCCGCTGGAGGAGCGCCGGGCCACCGTCCGGCTGCTGCACGACTACCGGGCGGTCGACGACGACCCCGAGCAGCTCGCCTGGATCGACCGCGCGGTGGACCGCAACAGCCGCTCGGAACTGGCCGCCCTGAAGTCGAACGTGGAACTGGCCACGGGCTCGGCCGACCTCACGCTGTCCTTCGAGGACTCCGTCCGGATCAACGGCTCCGCCAAGGACGTGTACGACTTCATCAACGAGGCGCAGCTGTGGAAGGACCGGCTGCCGCACGTGGCCGAGGTCGACCTGCGCGAGGACACCCCCGGGCTCCAGGTGCTGCGCATGGACACCCTGACGAAGGACGGCTCCTCGCACACCACCGAGTCGGTGCGCGTGTGCTTCCCGCACCACCGCATCGCCTACAAGCAGACCACGCTGCCCGCCCTCATGGCCCTGCACACCGGCTACTGGGAGCTCACCGAGGACGACGCGGGCGTCACCACGGCCACCTCCCAGCACACCGTCGTGCTCAACACCGGCAGCATTCCCGCGATCCTCGGCGCGGACGCCGGGATCGAGGAGGCCCGCACCTTCATCCGCAACGCGCTCGGCACCAACAGCCGGGCCACTCTCGGCCACGCCAAGGAGTACGCGGAAGGGGCGCGCGGATGAGCCGCGAACGGCGGCGCACCTGGCTGGTGACCGGCGCCTCCCGGGGCCTCGGCCGGGCCGTCACCGAGGTCGTCCTGGAGGCGGGCGACACGGTCGTGGCCACCGCCCGCGACCCCCGGTCGCTGGCGGACCTGGCGGAGCGGTTCGGCGACCGGGTCGTGCCGCTGCCCCTCGACGTCACCGACCGGCAGGCCGCGTTCGCCACGGTGCGCGAGGCCGCCGGACGGACCGGCGGCATCGACGTGCTCCTCAACAACGCGGGCTACGGCCTCTCCGGCGGCGTCGAGGAGGTCAGCGAGCAGCAGGCCCGCGACCAGATGGAGGTCAACTTCTTCGGCGCGCTGTGGATGACGCAGGCCGTCCTGCCCGTCATGCGCGGGCAGGGCGGGGGACACGTCCTGCAGATGTCCAGCATCGCCGGGATCGCCACCTACCCCAACATCGGCCTGTACCACGCCAGCAAGTGGGCGCTGGAGGGGATGAGCGAGACGCTGGCCCGGGAGGTCGCCGGGTTCGGCATCCGCGTCACGCTGGTCGAGCCCGGCGAGTTCCGCACCGAGTGGAGCGCCGGTTCCATGGTGCGGGCCACGCCGATGCCCGAGTACGACGAGGTGCTGGCCAAGCGGCGGCACGGCATGTCCGGCGCCTACGCCCACCTCCAGCCCGGCGACCCGCGCAAGGCGGGCGAGGCGCTGCTGAAACTGGTGGACGCCGAGGACCCGCCGCTGCGGCTGCTGCTCGGCAACAACGCCGCCGACCTGGCGCCGCGCGTCTACCGCGAGCGGCTCGCGGAGTGGGAGCGCTGGGACGCGCTCGCCCGCACCACGGACCACGAGCGGTGACCGGCTTCGCGCGGACCGCCCGGGACGGCGCACCGCGCGGAGTCCTCGCCCCGCGCCCGGCCGTGCTCGGCCTGCTCGCCTTCGGGCAGGCCGCGCTGATCGCCCACCTGGCGTACGGGCGCACGGTGACGCACGTCCAGCCCGGCGACCACGTGTGGTGGCACGGCGGCGCGTCACACGGCACGCACGGCGCCCAGGGCGGCGGCGCCGGGCTGTACCTGGCCCTCGCGGCGGCGGCCGTCTACCTGCTGCTGCCGCTGCTGGCCGCGGCGGGCGCCGCCGCCCGCCGCCTGCCCGCCCTGCTGCGCGGCCTGCCGGGGGGCACGCCGCGCGGCACGCCCCCGCCCCCGGACGCCGGTGACGGGCTCGCCGTCCGGCTCGCCTTCGCCGTGCTCGCCGCGGTGGCCGGCGCGCTGGCCGCCGTGCCCGTCCTCGCCCTCGCCTCGGCCTTCGCGGGCGGGGCGGGCGGCGGGGCGCTGTGGACGGGCGCCGCCGCGGAGGCCGCCACCGTCCTGCGCTACTGCCTGCCGCTGGGCGTGCTCCTGGCCCTGTGCGTCCAGGCGCCCGGCGCGGGCCGCCCACGCCCGTCAACGACCCTGACCCGAGCGGGAAGAGGAACATGCTGAACCGCAGGAATCTGCTCAAGCTCACCGCCGCGGGCGGCGCCGCCGCCCTGTTCCCGTGGGAGCGGGTGGCGGCGGCCGGTTCCCCGGCGACGGGTCCGGCGGCCCTCGCCGAGACCGCCGACGCCGCGCCGTTCGCCCAGGCCATGCCGGTGCCGCGGGTGCTGCGCCCGGTGCGGTCGACCCGGAGCGCCGACTTCTACCGCATGCGGATGAAGGAGGCCGACGCCGAGATCGTCAAGGGCCTCACCTCCCGGGTGCGCACCTACGGGGGCACCTTCCCCGGGCCGACGATCCGCGCCCGCAGCGGACGGGAGGTCGTCATCCGGCAGACCAACGGGCTGACCGTGCCGACCGCCGTCCACCTGCACGGCGGGCACGTGCGCTCCGAGCACGACGGGCTGCCCATGGACACCATCGAGCCCGGCGACAGCCGCACCTACCGCTACCCGAACACCCAGCGGGCGTCGTCGCTGTGGTACCACGACCACGCGCACCACCTGGAGGCCGAGAACGTCTTCCTGGGGCTGCACGGCACCTACCTGCTCAGCGACCGGGAGGAGCGGCGGCTGCCGCTGCCGTCCGGCCGGTACGACATCCCGCTGGCCATCCGCGACGCGCGGGTGGAGGCGGACGGCACGCTGCGCTACACCCGCCCCTCCGACTGCCCGAACATGCTCGTCAACGGCAAGGAGCGGCCGTACTTCGAGGTCGCGGCGCGCAAGTACCGGCTGCGGCTCTACAACGCCTGCGCCAACCGCTACCTGCGGCTGCGGTTCGCCGACGGCGCGGAGTTCACGCAGATCGGCTCGGACGGCGGTCTGCTGGCGGAGCCGGTGGGCCACACCGAGGTGACGCTGCTGGGCGGCGAACGCCTCGACGTCGTCGTGGACTTCGCGCGCTACCGGGTCGGCACCTCGGTGGTGCTGGAGAACACCGGCGCGCTGCCCGGCGAGCGGCCGGAGGTCATGCGGTTCGACGTCGTGCGGGGCACCGCGGACCGCAGCCGGGTGCCGGACCGGCTCGCCGAGCTGCCGCCCGTGCCGCGGGGCACCGTGGAGCGGGACTTCACGCTCCAGACGTTCCCGGCCATGACCATCAACGGCCGGACGTACGACCCGGAGCGGGCCGACGTCGTCACGCGCGTCGGCAGCAGCGAGGTGTGGACGATCCGCAACGTGGACACCCCCGTCGCGCCGCCCGACTTCCACGTCTGGCACAGCTTCCACACGCACCTGGTGATGTTCCGGGTGCTGGAGCGCAACGGCGGCCCGGCCGGACCGACGGACGCCGGGCTCAAGGACACCGTGACGCTCGGTCCCGGCGAGAGCGTGAAGATCGCCATGACGTGGGGCGAGTACAGCGGCCAGTACGTCTTCCACTGCCACCAGCTCGGCCACTCCTCTGGCGGCCAGATGGGCCGCATCGACGTCCTGCCCTGATCCGGCCCCGCCCGTGCCGCAGGGGCCCGCCCGGTGTCTCCCAGGACACCGGGCGGGCCCCTGCACGCGTCTGGCCGGGTGCTCAGACCGGGGCGAGGCTGGACGGCCGGGAGGCGCGGGACTCCAGGACGGACTCGGCCACCGCCATGACGTACTGGCCGTAGCCGGACTTGCCGAGCGCCGCACCGAGCCGGTGGCACGCCTCCGGGCTGATGAACCCCATGCGCAGGGCCACCTCCTCCACGCAGGCCACCCGCAGGCCCTGGCGGCTCTCCAGCGTCTGGATGTAGTGCGAGGCGTCCAGGAGCGAGTCGTGGGTGCCGGTGTCCAGCCAGGCGAAGCCCCGGCCGAGGTCCACCAGCGACGCCTTGCCCCGGTCCAGGTAGTGCCGGTTCACGTCCGTGATCTCCAGCTCGCCCCGGGGGGAGGGGCGCAGCTCCCGGGCGATGGACACCACGTCGTTGTCGTAGAAGTAGAGCCCGGTGATGGCGCGGTTGGAACGGGGCCGGGCGGGCTTCTCCTCGATGGACAGCAGCCGTCCGGTCCCGTCCGCCTCCCCGACGCCGTAGCGCTCGGGGTCCTTGACCGGGTAGCCGAACAGCAGGCAGCCGTCGGTGTGCGGCACGTGCCGGCGCAGGAGCTGCGCGAAGCCGGAGCCGTGGAAGATGTTGTCGCCGAGCACCAGGGCGACGGGGTCGTCCCCGACGTGCCGGGCGCCGATGACGAACGCCTCGGCCAGCCCCCGGGGTTCGGCCTGCTCGGCGTAACCGAGGTCCAGCCCGAGCGTGCTGCCGTCCCCCAGCAGCCGCTGGAACTGGGGCAGGTCGTCCGGGGTGGAGATGATGAGGATGTCGCGGATGCCGGCCAGCATGAGCACCGACAGCGGGTAGTAGATCATCGGCTTGTCGTAGACCGGGAGCAGCTGCTTGGAGACACCACGGGTGATCGGATGCAGCCGGGTCCCGTTCCCGCCGGCCAGGATGATTCCCTTCAACTGGGCACCTCCGGTAGTCGGGTTCGCTCTCCTGCGGGCATCGTCCCCACTGCCGGTCGAAGGGATCTCGAGGCCGGAACAGCGCGAGGGGGCGGCCACGGAAGTCCACCGTGGCCGCCCCCTCGGGCGTCCGTCGTGCGGGGCGTCATCCGCCGGGTGATACCCGTCAGGCGATGCTCAGGACGACCTTGCCGCGCCCGTGGCCGCTCTCCACGTCCCGGTGGGCGTCGGCGGCCCGCTCCAGCGGGTACACCTCCCGCAGGTGGACGGTGACCTTCCCCCGCTCGTACAGCTCCACCAGCTCCGCCAGCCGCTCGGCGGACCGCGCACCGCCCACGTCCCGCAGGCCCAGCTCCGCGGCCTCCTCCGTGGCGACCATCGTCACCACGCGGTCGCGGTCCTTGACCAGCTCCACCGAGGCGCGCAACGCCTCGGGACCGGCCGCGTCCAGCGCCGCGTCCACGCCGTCCGGGGCGACGGCCCGCACCCGTTCGACGAGGCCCTCGCCGTAGGTGACCGGGACGGCGCCCAGGGCGCGCAGGTGGTCGTGGTTGCGCTCGCTGGCCGTGCCGATGACGGTGCCCGCGCCCCAGGCGAGGGCGAGCTGCACCGAGAACGTGCCGAACCCGCCGGCCGCCGCGTTGACCAGGACGGTGTCGCCCTCGTGCACGCCGGTCGTGGACAGCGCCATGTGCGCGCCCTGCCCGTTCCCGGAGAACCCGGCGGCGACCTCCCAGGGCATCGCGGCGGGCTTGCGCACGAGCTGCTCGGCGGGCACCACGACGTACTCCGCGTAGCCGCCCAGCACGCCGTAGCCCAGCACCTCCTCACCGGCGGTGAAGGAGGTCACACCCTCGCCCGTCTCGTCGACGACCCCGGCGAACTCGTTGCCGAGGACGAGCGGGAACTCGCGCTTGATGAACGGCGGTGTCCACCCGCCGCGCACCCGCACGTCGAAGGGCAGCACCCCCGCCGCGCGGACCCGCACCCGCACCTGGCCGCTCCCGGCGTGCGGCTCCTCGACGTCCGTCTCCCGCAGCACCTCGGGCGGTCCGAAGCCGGACAGCGCCGCCGCTCTCATCATGACGTCCTCTCCACGGATTCCAAGTGGTCCCTGGCCTGCTCCAGCACGAGCAGGACCTTGCTGCTCAGCTCGCGGCGCACGAAGGCGCGCGCCTGTGCCAGATCCGTCCCCTCGCCCAGGACGGCCGCGACCCCGGACTCCTTGATGACCACCGTCTGCCGGGAGGTCACCGTGGTGCCGTGCGCGGTCTCCTCGATCAGCCACTGGACGTGGTGGGAACTGCCGAGCGGTGGGAGCAGCAACTGCTTGTACGCGATCTTATGCGGGGCGATGCCGACGCGGGCGGTTTTCGTGGTGAAGGTGCCGCCGCGCTGCTCGTTGGTGACCAGCTCCAGCACGTGGGTGTCCGGCCCGTCCTCGCGCACGTCCGCGCTGGCCACGTGGTCCAGCCGCTCGGGCCAGCGCCCGGCGTCCAGCAGGAAGGCGTAGACGGCCCGCGCGGGCGCCGCGATGGTGACCGAGTCCTCGACCTCCAGCAGCAGTTTGGGGAAGGCGGCCACCAGTTCCGCCGCCGCCTGCACCGCGGACAGCTCGGCCGCGGCGATCTCCGCGACGGTCCGCTCCACCGCCGCGAGGGCGCCCGCGTCGGCGTCCTCACGCACGGTGTACTCGTGCAGCAGCCGCACCGTGCACGCCTCCGCCCCCTCGGGCTCGACCACCCAGGAGCGGTGCATCGAGCCCAGCGGGGGCGGGGCGGACTCGGGGACGAAGGACACCCGCAGACCCGCCTCGTCCACGGTGCGCAGCGCCACCCAGTGGTCGATCCGCTCGCCCGACATCGCCCACATGCCGACGCGTTCGCGGCCCCGCTCGTCCTGCCCGAGCCGCTCCAGGTGCACGAAGGGCGGGAAGACGCGCGGCCAGGCGTCCAGGTCGGCCAGGAGCCGGAAGACCGGCTCCGCCGCCGCGCGGACCGGTACGCCGTGCTCGGCCGTCCGGGGCTGCCCGGGTCTCGCGGGGTTCACGGGTGCCATTCGTCCTCACGCCTCCTGTGTCACGGACGCCAGCGCGCGGCGCGCTCCTGGCCTTCTGCGGTGGTCAGGTGGCCGACGGCCACCCCCTCGTCGTTCACCAGGAACGCCCAGCCCGGCCCGAGGTCGCTCACTTGGCCGTGCTCGTCCCAGCGCACCGCGCGGAACGAGCCGCCCGGGGTGTAGGAGAAGCCGACCACGACGCCGTCGTCGTTGATGCCGAACGCCCCGCTGCCCGTGTCGCCCGGCAGCGGCGGCAGCGGCTGGGCCTGCCCCCGCGCGTTCCAGCGCACCGCGTGGTACGGCGAGTTGAGCCCGAAGCCGGCCTTGAAGGAGTTCCCGACGGCCTGGCCGCGGTCGTTGATCCAGCTCGCCTGGGTGGAGTCGTCGCCGGGCAGCGGCGCGCCGACCGGCAGCGGGCGTCCGGACGGCAGCCAGCGCACGGCCCGCTGCCTGCCCTCGGGCGAGGTGGAGAAGCCCACGGCCACGCCCCGGTTGTTGATCTCGCTGGCGGAGCTGCCGTGGTCGCCCGGGAGCGGGCGCAGCCGCGAGGGCCTGCCGTGGGCGTCCCAGCGCATCGCCTGGTAGACGAGGTCGGGGGTGGCCGAGAAGCCGACCGTCACGCCGCGCTCGTTGATTCCGTAGGCCCGGCCCCTGGGCGAGCCGGGAAGGCCCGGCAGCGCGGTGGGCTCGCCGAGACCCCGCCAGCGCACCGGGCGCTCCACGCCGTCGCCGCCCATGGTGCTGCCGACGAGGACGTGGCGGTCGTTGAGGCTGTAGGCGGTGCCGCTCACGTCGCCCGGCAGCGTGGGCAGGGCGCGGACGGTGCCGTCCGGCCGCCACAGCACCGGGCGGCTGCCGCCCTCCGCGTCGCACGAACCGACGGCGACACCACGGTCGTTGACGCCGTAGGCGTGGCTGGTGGCGCTGCCGGGCAGCGTGCCCAGCTCCGTCGCCCCGAAGTCCTGTGCCGCGGCCGGTGTCCGGCTGCCGCCCGCTCCGGGCGCGGCCGTGGCGGGCGCCGCCGTGGCGGGCAGCGCGGTGGCGGGCAGCGCGGTGACGGCCAGTGCGGCCGCCGCGGCGGCCAGCAGCGCCGTGTGCGGGCGTCTCACCCTGCGTTCTCCCACGTCGCTTCCTTTCTCTGTGCGGTGATCCGCCCCACCGTGTGCGGCGCCCCTCAACTCCGGCTCGACGCCGTCTGGGACGCGGCGTGGGCCAGCGCCTCCAGGCGGGGGACCATCGCGTCGGGGCCCGGCTGCGCGGCGAGTTCGCCGGCGAGGGCGTCCGCGGACTTGCGCAGGCCCTCGTCGTGCAGCAGCGTCTCCAGCACCCCGGCGTCCACCTCGTGCGGCTCCTTGCTCAGCCCGACGCCCGCGGTCTCCGCGATCTCCGCGTTGATCCAGTTGTCGGCGCCGTAGGGCATGGCGAGCTGCGGCACGCCCGCGTGCGCGGCGGCCAGCGTCGTCCCGGCGCCGCCGTGGTGGATGATCCCGTCGAGGGTGGGCAGCAGGGCGCTGAGCGGCGTCCAGCCGACGACGCGCACGTTGTCCGGCAGGGGGCCCAGCGGCGCGAGGTCAGGGTCGTCGCCCAGCGCGAGGATCACCTCGGCGTCCACCCCCCGGGCCGCCGCGAGCACGCTGGACAGGCTGCCCACGCCCGCCACCCCGGGCACGATCGTGCCGAGCGTGACGACGACGCGCTTGCGCGTGCGGGGCTCGGCCAGCCAGTCCGGCAGCACGCAGCCGCCGTGGTAGGGCACGAACCGCATGGGCCAGCCCTCGCCCTCGCCGCGCATCATGTGCTGCGGCGCGAAGTACAGCGCGGTGACCGGCGGCAGCTCCAGCGGCACCCCGTGGCGCTCGAAACCGGGGGCGAGGTGCGGCAGCAGCCGCGACGGCAGGTCGCCCTCGCGCAGGAAGCTGTAGCCGTTCTCGACGGCCGGGATGCCGAGCGCGCGGGCCGTCAGCAGCGCGGCGCCCTGGAGCCGGGAGTAGACGACGAGGTCGGGGCGCCACGCCTGCGCGAAGCGCAGGGTGCCGTCGGCCATGAGGTCGTTGACGATGCCGAACTTCTCCAGGATGACGTCGGGCGTCACCCCCGAGGCCGTGATCTCCCGGCCGCGTTCGCGCATGGCCCGGGTCCGCTCCTGCGGGGTGCCCTTCTTGGGGAAGATGGACTGGAAGTCGGCGCCGGGCGCCACGTCGCGCACGGTCAGACCGGCCCGCACGCCCGCCTCGACCGTGACCCCGGCGGTGGCCACGACGACGTCGTGCCCGGCGACGCGGAACGCGGAGGCCAGGCCGAGGGCCGGGTAGAGGTGGTCGAGCCCGGGGGAAACGGCGAACAGGACGCGCATGGCGGAACCTCGTTTCGGGTGGCGGCGGGTCGGGAGCCTCTGCCCGGACCGTGCGGTGCGGTGCTCGACGGCCGCTCGAAGGGCGGCGGACGGCCCCCGGGTTCCAGCCGCGCTCGCCCGCCCCTCGTCCGGTCCGCGAGCGGCGCGGGCCACGGTGGCGGCACCCGTTCGCCGCGGGCACCACACGACGTCAGGGGAACCAGGTGAGCGACGTGTCAGCGCAGGTCTACACCGACGTCCAGCAGTTCTACGCCCGGCAGATGAACCTGATCGAGGGCGCGGACGCCGACCCGGACGCCTGGGCCGAGACCTTCACCGAGGACGCCGTCTTCGAGGCGGGCGGGCAGCCGGAGCCGCAGGTCGGCCGGGAGGCCATCCGGGCCTCCGTGCGCGAGGGTGTCGCGGGCATCGCCGCCGCGGGGCTGGACTTCCGCCACTGGTTCGGCATGCTCGACGTCACCGCCGAGCCGGACGGTTCGCTGCGCACCCGCTACTACGCACTGGCCGTGGCGACGCCCCGGGGCGGGCCGCTGGGCGTGCGCGGCTCCCTGCTCTGCCACGACCACCTCGTGCCGCGCGACGGGCGCTGGCAGGTGCGGCGGCGCAGCGTCGCCGCGGACGGCCGCCGGGACTGAACCGGCCGGACCCCGCGGCCCGCCCGGGACCCGCGTCCGCCGGGGCTGAGGCGGTCCCCGGCGCCCGGTTCCAGCCGTCTTCGAGCGGGGCCCGAGCGGAGGTGGACCGCGCCTCCGTACGGTGGCGGCATGCGGACTCCGACTCCGGCTCCGGAACGTCTCGACCGCGGGCTGCTCGTCCTCGCCGGGACCCTGCTCATCGGCGCCATCGCCGCCCTGCTGGACTCCACGATCGTCAGCGTCGCGCTCAGCGAGATCGCCCGCGACCTCGACGCGTCGCAGGCCGCGCTGCCGTGGGTGAGCACGGCGTACCTGCTGACCCTCGCGCTGGTCACCCCGGTCGTCGGCTGGGCCGTGGACCGGTTCGGGGCCAAGCCGATGTGGCTGTTCGCGCTCACCGTCTTCCTCGGCGGCTCGGTGCTGTGCGGCGTGGCCTGGTCGGTGGAGAGCCTCATCGCCTTCCGCGTCGTCAAGGGCGTCGGCGGCGGCATGGTGCTGCCGATGGTGCAGGCGATCCTGGCGCAGGCGGCGGGCCCCAAGCGCTTCGGCCGGGTGATGAGCCTGGTCGGCATCCCGGGACAGCTCGCCCCGATCATGGGCCCGGTCGTCGGCGGCTTCATCGTGGACGGCGTCGGCTGGCGCTGGATCTTCTTCGTCAACGTGCCGGTCATCCTGGTCGCGCTCGCCCTGGCCTGGAGGGTGCTGCCCGCCGGCGGTGAGCGGCGCGCGACCCCGGTGGACCGCACCGGGCTGCTGCTCCTCCCGCCGGGCATGGTGGCGCTCGTCTACGGCTTCTCGCGCGTCCACGACGCCGGCGGGCTCACCGACCCGGTGACGCTCGCCGTGCTCGCGGCGGGGCTGCTGCTGACCGGCGCGTTCTGCCGCCACTCGGCCCGCGCCTCCGAACCGCTGGTGGACGTGCGGCTGTTCACCTCGCGCTCCTTCTCGTCCTCGGCCGTGCTGCTGTTCCTGCACGGCGTCGCCGTCTACGGCGCGCTGTTCATCCTGCCGCTGTTCTACGCCCGTTCGCTCGGCTACGACAACGCCGCCATCGGCTGGCTGCTCGCCCCGCAGGGCCTCGGGATGCTCATCGGCATCTCGCTCGCCGGGTGGCTGGTGGACCGCTACGACCCGCGGCTGCTCGTCCTCGGCAGCACCGTGGTCGCGGCGGCGGGCACGGTGGCCTTCACCCAGCTGGCGAGCGCGCCGGACGACCTGTGGCTCGGCGTGTCGCTGTGCGCGCGCGGCCTGGGCCTCGGCGTCATCGGCGTCGCCATCATCACCTCCGCGTACCGGGACGTGCCCCCCGACCGCATCCCGCGCGGCACGGTGATGATCGCCGTCGTGCAGCGCGTGGGCGCGTCCTTCGGCACGGCCGTCGTCGCCCTGCTGCTGGCCGCGCACCTGAACGCCTCGCCGCGCCCGCCCGGGGAGCCGGAGGACCCGGCCGCCTACGGCGACACGTTCTGGTGGGTGCTGGCCCTCGTGGCGGCCATGCTGCTCCCCGCGCTGTTCCTGCCCCGCCGCCCCGGGGAGGCCCCCGAGGCGGCGCAGCCCGCGGACCGGCCGGAGCCCGACGCGGCGGACGGCGGCCCGGCGGACGGGGGCCCGGCGGACGGCGGCCCGGAACCGGCGGCCGGGGACGCCGGAGCGGCGCCGGGCGAGGCCGCCGCCGCGCCCCGCCCCTGACCGCCCGGCCCCGGCTGCCGCCCGCCCGCGCCCGCGTGCACGCGGGGACGCCCGCCCGTGCGCGGGGACGTCCGCGCGCCCGCCGTCCGCGTCCCGCCGCGGGCGGGCGTCCGGGGGATTGAGCGGTGTTCCAGCCGGGCTGGAGCGGGCGTCGGCACTGTCGGAACGACGCTGCCGTTGTCCGACAGGCGAGGAGTGGGCCGCATGCCACCAAGCCAGCCACGCACGAGCAGGGATCTGCTTCTGCCCGCCGCGCAGGAGGCCGCGGAGCTGGCGGCCCGCCACGCGGCCGGGGCGGACACCGACCGCACGCTGCACCCGGACGTCCGGGCCGCGCTCCTGGGCGCCGGGTTCGCCCGCCACTTCGTGCCCGAGCGGTTCGGCGGCACGGCGGGCGGCTGCACCGAACTGCTGCACGCCGTCGCCGCGCTCGGCACCGGGTGCACGTCCGCCGCCTGGTGCGCCTCGGTGATCGCCGGCGCCGCCCGCATGGGCGCCTACCTCCCCGAGGAGGGCCAGCGGGACCTGTGGGCCGACGGCCCCGACACCGCCGTGGCCGGGGCCCTCGTGCCCCGCGGCAGCGCCACCGAGGTCAGCGACGGCTGGCGCATCACCGGCGAGTGGGACTTCACCAGCGCCGTCGACTTCTCCGGCTGGGCCCTGGTGTGCGCCCTCGTTCCGGCCGGAGACCACCAGACGCCCTGGTTCTTCGCCGTACCCCGCGGGGACTACCGCGTCGAGGACACCTGGACGGCCGTGGGGATGCGCGGCACCGGCAGCAACACGCTGGTGACCGACAACGTGTTCGTCCCCCGGCACCGGGCCTTCCCGCGCGGGGAGATGCTCGCCGGACGGCCCACCGGCTCCACCGCCCGCTGCCACACCGCGCCGCTGCGGCTGCTGAGCGGCCTGCTGTTCGCCGCGCCCGCGCTCGGCGCGGCCCGCGGCGCGCTGCGCGTCTGGTCCGACCACCGGCTGGCCGACGCCCTGTCGGCCGGCGGCGACGCCGACACCCAGCGCACCGCCGCCCGCGCCGCCACCGCCGTCGACGCCGCCGCGATGCTGCTGGAGCGGGCCGCCCGGGTGGCCGACGCGGAAGCGGCGACCCGCGTGGAGGCGGCCCGCAACCCGGCCGACTGCGCGCTCGCCGTCGAGCAGCTCGTCGACGTCGTCGAGCGGCTGTACCGCACGATCGGCAGCACCGGCCAGCTCGCCCCGCACCCGCTCCAGCGCGTGTGGCGGGACGTGCACGGGCTGGCCAGCCACGTCGCCCTGCGCTTCGACACGGCGGGGGCGGCCTACGGCGCCCAGCTCCTCCAGCTCCCCGAACCACCAGCCCCGTTACCCCGACAGGAAAGGCAGTGCGGATGAGCACCGCAGCGACCGTCACCGCAGCCACCGCTCCCACGGCGGCCACCACTGCGGACGGGTACGTCACCGCCGAGCTGTACACGCAGGTCCAGCAGTTCTACGCCCGCCAGATGGGCCTGCTGGACGACGGCGACCCGGACGCCTGGACCACGACGTTCACCGAGGACGCCGTCTTCGCCGAGGCCAGCCGGCTGAACGAGCCGCTGCGCGGGCGCGACGCGATCCGCGCCTCCTCCCGCGCCCGCCAGCAGCGGCTCGACGCCGAGGGCATCGACTTCCGGCACTGGCTCGGCATGCTCGACGTGCGCCCGCAGCCGGACGGCTCGCTGCGCACCCGCGCCTACGCGCTGGCCATGCGCACACCGCGCGGCGGCACCCTGGACATCTTCGCCAGCGTGGTCTGCCACGACCACCTGGTGCGCGGGGACGACGGCCTCTGGCGGGTCGCCCACCGCGACCTCACCCACGACGGCGCCGCCCGCGAGAGCGGCGCGGAGGAGTCGGCATGAGGTTCGGCATCGTCTTCTTCCCCACCGTCGGCCCCGAGGACAAACCGGCGCCGCAGTACTTCGACGAGGCCCTGCGCCTGGTCGACCTCGCCGAGGAACTGGGCTTCGACCACGTGAAGATGGTCGAGCACTACTTCTTCTCCTACGGCGGCTACAGCCCCGACCCGGTGACCTTCCTGGCCGCCGCCGCGGGCCGCACCCGCCGGGTGCGGCTGGGCACCAGCGCGACCATCCCCGCTTTCCAGCACCCGGTCAAGCTCGCCGGGAAGCTGGCGATGCTGGACGCCATCTCGGGCGGCCGGGTGGACGCCGCCTTCGGCCGCGCCTTCCTGCCCGACGAGTTCAAGGCGTTCGGCGTCCCCATCGACGAGAGCAAGGACCGGTTCACCGAGGGCGTCGCGGCCATCAAGGAGCTGTGGACGCGCGAGGACGCCGTCTGGGACGGCACGTTCCACCAGTTCGGCCCGGTCACGCTGCTGCCCCGCCCCGTGCAGCAGCCGCACCCGCCGGTCTTCGTGACGACCGCCCGCAGCGCCGAGTCGTGCGCCGAGGCGGGCCGCGCCGGGCACCACCTCCAGACCGTCCCGAACGTGATGTCCACCGAGGAGCTGCAGGAGCGGCTGCGCCTGTACCGCGCGGAGTGGGCCGCCTCCGGGCGCGAGCCCGGCACCGAGCAGATCCACTTCAGCTACCCCTGCGTCGTGGACCCCGACGGCGACCGGGCGCGGGAGAAGGGCCGCCACGACGACGCCCGCAACACCGCGGCCATCAGCGCGGCCGTGGAGTCCTGGGGCACCACCCGCTCCAGCGCCTACCCCGGCTACGAGAAGCTCGTCGAGGCCACCAAGCGCTCGCACTTCGGGGACAAGCTGGCGGCCAACAAGCTGCTGATCGGCGCCCCCGAACAGGTGCGGGCGCAGCTCGAACAGATCGCCGCCTGGTTCGGCGACGACATCACCATCAGCCTCGGCGTGCACTCCGGGCACCTGTCCTTCGACGAGGCGGCCACCACGATGCGGCTGATGGCCGAAGAGGTCATCCCCAAGCTCGGAAGCGAGGGCGTACGGCAGTGACCAGCCAGACGAGCGAGAGCCAGAGCGGAACGCGGCGCACGGTCGCCGTCATCGGCGCGGGCACGATCGGCCTCGGCTGGATCGCCCTGTTCCTCGCGCACGGCCTGCGGGTCGTCGTCAACAGCCGCAGGCCCGAGGCCGAGCGGATCGTGCGCGACTCCCTGGAGCTGTCCGCCCCCTACCTGCCCGGCGGCCCCCGGGACCCGGGGGAGCTGGCGGCGGGGCTGACCTTCGAACCCGACCTGGAGCGGGCGGTGGCCGGGGCCGACGTCGTCCAGGAGAACGCTCCGGAGAACCTGGAGCTGAAGCAGGAGCTGTTCGAGCGGATCGGCAAGGCGGCCCCGGCCGGCGCGCTGATCCTGTCGTCCACCTCCACGCTGAACCCGGACGCGATGGGCGAGCGGATGCCCGACGGCGGCCGGCTCGTCGTCGGGCACCCCTTCAACCCGCCGCACGTCGTGCCGCTGGTGGAGGTGGTGGCCGGGCAGCGCACCGACCCGGCCGCCGTCGAGGAGGCCGTGGCGTTCTACCGGTCCGTCAGCCGCCACCCGGTCGTGCTGCGCAAACCGATCCTGGCCTTCGCGGCGAACCGGCTCCAGTCGGCGCTGCTGCGCGAGAGCATCCACCTGGTGCGCGAGGGCGTCGTCTCGGTCGAGGAGCTGGACGACATCGTGACGCACTCGATCGGGCTGCGCTGGGCGACGGTCGGCCCGTTCCTCGCCTTCCACCTCGGCGGCGGCACCGGCGGCCTGCGCAAGTGGCTCAACACGCTCGGCGCCGGGCTGGAACAGGGCTGGGAGCTGCTGGGCCGCCCCCGCATGGACGAGGAGACCATCGCCTCGCTCATCGAGCAGGCCGAGGAGGCGTACGGCACCTCCTACGAGGATCTGGTGCGCGCCCGCGACACCCGGCAGACGGCCGTCCTGGCCGCCCTGGAGCAGGCCCGCGACTGACCCCCGTACCGCCGGACGCGGCCCCGCGCCGCGCCCGGCGGTACGCCGCGGGCCGGACGCACCGCGTACCGAGCCGCCCCCACCCGGCTCCCGGACTCCCGGTGGGGACCGCACGCCGAATCCGCGCTCAACCTGGGGAGGACCGGGTGTTCCGTCAGACGAGCGAGTTCCTGGAGTGGTTCGCCGAACAGCAGCGCGTGCAGCGCCACCGGGTGACGCCGGTGCCGCTGGAGGAGCTGGACGGCTGGTCCTTCGACCCGGAGACGGGCAACCTGGGACACCGCACCGGCAAGTTCTTCACCATCGAGGGCGTGGAGGTCGAGACGGACCGCCGCGAGACGCCCGCGTGGTCGCAGCCCGTCATCGTGCAGCCCGAGGCCGGGGTGCTCGGCATCGTCGTCCAGGAGTTCGACGGCGTCCCGCACTTCCTGCTCCAGGCGAAGATGGAGCCCGGCAACATCAACCTGCTCCAGCTCTCGCCGACCGTGCAGGCGACCCGGTCGAACTACACCCGGGTCCACGCGGGGCGGCCGGTGCCGTACCTGGAGCACTTCCTCGGCCCGAGCCGGGGCCGCGTCGTCTTCGACGCGCTCCAGTCCGAGCAGGGCGCCTGGTTCCTGGCCAAGCGCAACCGCAACATGATCGTCGAGGCCCGCGGCCACGTGCCGGTGCGCCCCGGGTTCTGCTGGCTGACGCTGGAGCAGATCGGCGAACTGCTGCGCGCCGACAACCTCGTCAACATGGACACCCGCACCGTCCTGTCCGGCCTGCCGTGGAACTGGCGCGGCCAGGCCGAGGCCCCTCTCGTCGGACGGCTCGACGGCTTCGCCGACTGGACGGGGGAGCGCAGCCTGCACCGGATGACGGACCTGCGCAGCGCGCTCACCGAGGTCCGCTCCACCGCCGTATTCCGGCGCCGCCGCGTCCCGCTCGCGGACGTCAAGGGCTGGAGCCACTCGGGCACGTCCGTCACCCACGAGGACGGCCGGTTCTTCTCGGTCATGGGCGTGGACGTGGAGGCCGAGGGGCGGGAGGTCTCCCGCTGGTCGCAGCCGATGCTGGCCCCGGCCGGGCGCGGCCTGATCGCCTTCCTCGCCCGGCACATCGAGGACCGGCTGCACCTGCTGGTGCGCCTGCGCACCGAGGCGGGCACCTTCGACGTCGCGGAGCTGGGCCCCACCGTCCAGTGCCTGCCGTCCAACTACCGCCACCTGCCCATCGAACGGCGCCCCCGCTACCTGGGCCGGGTACGGCTCGCACCCCGCTCGGCGACGCTGCTGGACGTCGTCCACTCCGAGGAGGGCGGGCGGTTCCACCACGCCGAGAACCGCTACGTCGTCGTCGCCGACGAGGACGCGCCGCTGGACCCGGGCGAGGGGTTCGTGTGGATGACGCCGTGCCAGCTGGCCGCCTTCGCCCAGCACGCGAACCAGGTCAACGTGGAGGCCCGCAACCTGCTGACCTGCCTGCGGTTCCTGCGGTGAGCGGCGCGGCGGCCCCGGTGCGGCTCGGGGTGCTGGGCTGCGCGGACATCGCGGTGCGGCGCGTGCTGCCCGCGGTGTCCCGGACGCCGGGGGTCACGCTGGCGGCGGTGGCCAGCCGCAGCCGCGAACGGGCGGCGCGGGTCACCGCCCGCTTCGGCGGCACCGCCGTCGGCGGCTACGCGGAACTGCTGGAGCGCCGTGGACCGGACGCCGTGGACGCCGTCTACGTCCCGCTGCCCGCCGCGCTGCACGCGACGTGGGTGCGCCGCGCGCTGGACGCGGGCAAGCACGTGCTGGCCGAGAAGCCGCTCACCACCGACCCCGGCACCACCGCCGCCCTGGTGGAGCGGGCCCGCGCCGCCGGGCTGGTGCTGGCGGAGAACTACATGTCGGTGCACCACCCGCAGCACCGCGCGGTGCTGGATCTGGTGGCCGGGGGCGCCATCGGGCGCCTCCGGTCGCTCAGCGCCGCCTTCACCATCCCGCCGCGCCCGGACGACGACATCCGCTACCGGGCGGACCTGGGCGGCGGCGCGCTGCTGGACGTCGGCTGCCACCCGCTGCGGACGGCGTCCGTGCTGCTCGGCGACGGGCTCGCCGTCGCGGGCGCGGTGCTGCACCGGGACGCCGCGCGGGGCGTGGACGTGTCGGGCTCCGCGCTGCTGCACCGCCCCGACGGGGTGACGGCGCACGTCACGTTCGGGATGGAGCACCACTACACGTCGCGGTACGAACTGCACGGCAGTGCGGGGCGGCTGCGGCTCGACCACGCGTTCACCCCGCCCGCTGACCACCGTCCGACGGTGGTGATCGAGCGGGCGGACGGCGTGGAGCACCGCGAGCTGGCCCCCTACGACCAGTGCCGGGGCACGGTCGCGGCCTTCGCCGCGGCCGTCGCGTCCGGCGCGGCGCGGCACGGCACGGCTCCGCCCGGCCCCGGCACGGCCGGCGAGGCGATCGTCCGGCAGGCCCGGCTCATCGCCGCAGTCCACCGATCAGCACATGACGCCGTGGGAGGCGAAACGACATGACCCAGTCCGCGGAGGCCAAGGCGGCGGCCAAGGCCCGCATCCTGGAGGCGGTGCGCGACTACCACGCCCTCGACGAGGGCTCGAAGCCGCAGGGCTTCGAGCCGGGCGTCACCGAGGTGTGGCCCTCCGGCGCGGTGTTCGACGAGGAGGACCGCGCCGCGCTGGTGGAGGCCGCCCTCGACCTGCGCGTCGCGGCCGGGGTCAGCTCCCGCCGCTTCGAGCGGGACTTCGCCCGGTTCTTCAAGCTGCGCAAGGCGCACCTGGCCAACTCCGGCTCCTCGGCCAACCTGCTGGCGATGTCCGCCTTCACCTCCCCGCTGCTGGAGGACCGCAGGCTGGTGCCCGGAGACGAGGTGGTCACCGTGGCGGCGGGCTTCCCGACCACGGTCAACCCGATCATCCAGAACGGCCTCGTCCCCGTCTTCGTCGACGTCGAGGTGGGCACCTACAACACCACCCCCGAGCGGATCGCGGAGGCGATCGGGCCGCGCACGAAGGCCATCATGATCGCGCACGCGCTCGGCAACCCCTTCGCCGCCGAGGAGGTGGCGCGGCTGGCGGACGAGCGCGGCCTGTTCCTCATCGAGGACAACTGCGACGCCGTCGGCTCCACCTACCGGGGCAGGCTCACCGGCACCTTCGGCGACGTCGCCACGACCAGCTTCTACCCCGCCCACCACATCGCGATGGGGGAGGGAGGCTGCGTCCTCACCGACAACCTGGCGCTGGCCCGCATCGTGGAGTCCCTGCGCGACTGGGGCCGGGACTGCTGGTGCGAACCGGGCGAGAACAACCGCTGCTTCAAGCGGTTCGACTACCAGATGGGGACGCTGCCGCACGGCTACGACCACAAGTACATCTTCTCGCACGTCGGCTACAACCTGAAGTCCACCGACCTCCAGGCCGCCCTCGGCCTCACCCAGCTCGCCAAGCTGCCCGCCTTCACCGACGCGCGGCGCGCCAACTGGCGCCGACTGCGCGAGGAGCTGGACGGCACGCCGGGCCTCGTCCTGCCGGTGCCGACGCCGGACAGCGACCCGAGCTGGTTCGGCTTCGCCCTCACCGTCGCGCCCGAGGCCCGCTACACCCGCAAGGCGCTGGTGGAGCACCTGGAGGCGCGCGGCATCGGCACACGCCGGTTCTTCGCCGGCAACCTCACCCGCCACCCCGCCTACCTGGACCGTCCGCACCGCACGGTGGGCGACCTGGTGAACAGCGACCTGGTGGCCGAGCACACGTTCTGGGTCGGGGTCTACCCGGGCCTGGACGCCGAGCGGATCGGCTACCTCGCCGAATCCGTCCGGGACTTCTGCGTCAAGAACTCCTGACCCCGCGGCGGCCGGACCTCCGTCCGGTCGCCCGGCGCGTCTCCGCCCCGCTGGAGTGGATCTCCAGCGGGGCGGAGACGCGCCGGGCGGGCGTCAGGCGAACGTGGGAATGCGGAGCAGGTCCTGACCCGGCTGGAGTGCCGTGGGCGGCGTCGAGACGCTGTCCGCGGGCGGGGAGAGCACCTGGAGCTGGAGCCGCTGCAACTCGGGCGACGGCTCGAGCCCCAGCTCGTCGTGGAGGATGCGGCGCAGGCTCTGGTACGCCTGCAACGCCTCCGCGCGCCGCCCCGCGCAGCCCAGCGCGGAGATGAGCTGGCCGTGGAACCACTCGTTGAGCGGGTAGTCGTTGACCAGGCGGCGCAGCTGCGGGATGGACTCCCGCTGCCTGCCGAGCTGGTTCTCGGCCTCGATCCGCAGCTCCAGCGCGCGGATGCGGACCTCCTCCAGGTGCACCACGTGCCCGCTGAGCACGTCACCGGACGGGATGTTGGACAGGGCCGGTCCGCGCCACAGCTCCAGCGCCCGGTTCAGGTGCCCGGCGGCGGCCCCCGGCTGCCCGTGGCTCAGCTCGGTGTGGGCGCGTGCCACGAGGTGCTCGAAGACACGGATGTCCACCTCGTCGTCCTCGACCGCGATCAGGTAGCCCGGCGCGTGCGTCACCAGCAGCGGGCGGTCGGGCGCGATCAGGCCCTCGGTCTCGAACATTCTGCGTGCGTGGTAAATGTACGTCTGCAGCGTGGTGATGGCACTGCGGGGCGGACGCTCGCCCCACAGTTCCTGGATGAGGCAGTCGGACGTGACGATCTCGTTGGGCCGGGTGAGCAGCAATGCCAACGTCTGGCGGACCTTCGGGGTGGTCGGCATGTACGTTCTGCCGTTGTCGCTGACTATCTCGAACGGGCCGATGAGGTTGAATCGCACTGCACATGCTCCTCTTCATGAGATGAAGAATGCGATGCCGCGTTCTGTTTCTGAGAGGGTGGCAACCAAACCGTAAGCGCGCCACGAGTGATTCCCCTATGGGGACTGGCCGAGAGTGTCACATCGATTTTGAGCCACCGCCGCCACCGCACGTCCGCGCACAGACGACCGCACCCGCCGGGCGGCCCGGCGGGTGCGGTGGGTGTGCGGCGCGGCGGTTTCCGGCGCTGGCGGTCAGGCGGCGCTGCGCCAGCCGGGGCGGGGCTGGGCAGCCCACGAGCGGGCGGCCGCCGGATCGGTGCGGTCCGGCCTCCACCGCACCACCGCCCGCACGGCTGTGCCGCCGGCCGCCGGGGCGGGAGCGCGCAGCCGCGCGGCGAGCACCACCGCGAGGGCCGCGACCTCCTCCGCGGTGGGCGAACCCCGCACGATGCGCCAGCCCGCCTCGCCCATCAGCTCCGCCGGACCGGGCTTCGGCCTCCCCACGCCGCTCACTGGGGCTGGTTCCCGTGCTTGCGGCTGGGCAGCGGCGCGTGCTTGTCGCCCAGCATGGCCAGCGCGCGGATGAGCACCGAGCGGGTTTCGGCCGGGTCGATGACGTCGTCCACCAGCCCGCGTTCGGCCGCGTAGTAGGGGTGCATCAGCTCCCTGCGGTACTCCGCGATCCGCTCCTTGCGCGTGGTGTCCGGATCGGGCGAGGCGGCGATCTCCCGCCGGAAGACGACGTTCGCCGCCGCCTCCGCGCCCATCACGGCGATCTCGTTGATCGGCCAGGCCAGCGACAGGTCGGCGCCGATGGAGCGGGAGTCCATGACGATGTACGCGCCGCCGTACGCCTTGCGCAGAATGAGCTGGACGCGCGGCACCGTCGCGTTGCAGTACGCGTACAGCAGTTTCGCACCGCGCCGGATGACGCCGCCGTGCTCCTGGCCGACGCCGGGCAGGAACCCGGGCACGTCCACGAGCGTCACCAGCGGGATGTTGAACGCGTCGCAGAACCCGACGAACCGGGCGGCCTTCTCGGAGGAGTCGATGTCCAGCACCCCCGCGAGCCGCGCGGGCTGGTTCGCCACGATCCCGACGACGCGCCCGTCCAGGCGGGCCAGCGCGCAGATGACGTTCGGCGCCCACCGCTCGTGCACCTCGAACCACTCGCCGTGGTCGGCGATCTCGGCGATCACCTTCGTGACGTCGTACGCCTGGCCCGGTTCGGCCGGGACGAGGTCGGTGAGCGCCTCGGTGCGCCGGTCGGCCGGGTCGCCGGCGGGCTGCACGGGCGGCAGTTCCCGGTTGTTGGAGGGCAGGAAGGACAGCAGGTGGCGCACGTCCTCCAGGCAGCTCTCCTCGTCGTCGTAGGCGAAGGAGGCGACCCCCGAGGTCGCGGCGTGCACGTCCGCGCCGCCCAGCGCCTCGTGGGTGATCTGCTCGCCGGTGACGGCCTGGACGACGTCCGGTCCGGTGATGAACATCTGCGAGGTGCCGCGCACCATGAAGACGAAGTCGGTGAGCGCCGGCGAGTAGGCCGCGCCGCCCGCGCAGGGTCCCATGATGACGCTGATCTGCGGGATCACCCCGGAGTTGCGCACGTTGCGCTGGAAGATGCCGCCGTACCCGGCCAGCGCCGTGACGCCCTCCTGGATGCGGGCGCCCGCCCCGTCGCACAGGCCGACGATGGGGGCCCCGGCCGTCTCGGCCAGGTCCATCACTTTGTGGATCTTCTGCGCGTGGGCCTCGCCGAGGGCTCCGCCGAAGACGCGGAAGTCGTGCGCGTAGGCGAACACCGTGCGGCCGTCCACCAGGCCCCAGCCGGTGATGACACCGTCCGTGTGCGGCCGTTTCGCCTCCAGGCCGAATCCGGTGGCCCGGTGCCGCCGCAGCGCCTCCGTCTCGGTGAACGTGCCCGGGTCGAAGAGCAGATCCAGCCGTTCCCGGGCGGTGAGTTTGCCCTTCGCCCGCTGTGCGGCCGTGGCTTTCTCATCCGGCCCCGACCGGACGCGCTGCCGCAGGGCTGTCAGTTCCGCCACCCGGGCCCGGGTGGTGCCCTCCTCGGAAAGGCCCTGCGGCAGTTCGGAAGCCGTTTGTGGAATGTCCTGTGTGACGCTCACGCACAACCCTTTCTGCTCCTGGCGGTCGCCGGTGCCGGCGATTCCGTGGCGTGCGCGAACCGGCGCACCGCGTTTTCCGCACGGTCCGGTTCACGCGTGGCACAGCGGCAGCCGCCCGTGGAATGCGATCATTTCCGCGAAGAGTTCCTCGATGTCGAGCCGCACGCCCGGGGCGCCGCCCCGGGCCTCCGCGTAGGCGCGGTGCAGGTTCGGCACCAGCCGTTCGGCGTCGAGGAGTTCCGCGTAGGGGCCGAGGTCGGCTTCCCGCGCCGTCTGGAGCGGGGTGAGGCCCGCCGCGATGCCCTGGGCGGCCAGTTCCTGCACCCGGCGCAGGTAGCCGCGGGTGGTGTCCAGCAGTTCGGGCCCGCCGACGGGGCCGTGCCCGGCCACCACCGTGCGCGGCCGCAGCTCCCGCAGCCGCTCGACGACGGCCAGCGAGCCCGCCACCGAACCGGTCAGGCAGAACGGCGTCGCGCCCGACATGACGACGTCACCGGCGAACAGCACGCGCTGCTCGGGCAGCCACACGACGGTGTCGTTGGTGGTGTGGGCGGTCCCCAGGTGCAGCAGCTCCGCGCGGAGGCCGCCCACGTGCAGCGTGGCGGCGTCCCGGAACGTCACGTCGGGCAGCCTGACGGACAGCCCGCCCCAGCACACGTCCGGCCACAGCCCCGTCAGGTGCAGCCCCGCCTCGGCCATCTCGGCGCGCGTCCCCTCGTGCGCGACGACGGTCGCCTCCGGCGTGAAGACGCAGTTGCCGAAGGTGTGGTCGCCGTGCGGATGGGTGTTGACGACGTACCGGGGCGGCGCCGGTGCGACGCGGGCGGCGGCGTCCCGCAGCGCCAGCGCCCGCGCCTCGGTCGCCGCGGTGTCCACCAGCGCGGTGCGCCCGTCGGCGTGCAGGACGCCCGCGTTGTTCAGGCACCAGCCGCCGTCGGGCTGCACGTAGGCGAAGACGCCGTCGGCCAGCTCCCGCAGGTGGGGCGTGCCGGGTCCGCCGCCGGGCGCCGTCCGGGCGGCGGCGCGTGCGCTCACCCGGACCGTCCCGGCGCGTGGGCCCCGGCGGGCTGCGGATCGTCCTTGCGGTAGCAGCCCAGCACGGCCGACGTCATGGTCTTGTCCAGCAGGTCCCCGGCTTCGGTGGGCTGCGGGGCGCCGGGTCCGGTGCCGGGCGGGCTGACGGCCGTGCTCAACGTGTAGCCGTCGGCCAGCGGGTGCGTCTCGAACTGCCAGCCCACGTCGTCGGCCGGCGTGCCGTCCACGGCGAGCAGCCGGGGCACGGCGGTGGCGGTCAGCGGCGTGGTGAAGCCGAAGGACCGGAACGGCAGCCGCAGCCCGTGCCCGAGCGCCTTGCTGTACGCCTCCTTGAGCGTCCACAGCCGGATCACCGCGCCGTTGCGCTCCGGTTCGGGCAGCCAGCCGAGCTGGGAGCGCTCGTGCCCGGTGCAGACCTCCTCCTCCAGGCCCGTCCCGTAGACGGTGCGGCCGGACGGTTCGATGTCCACGCCGATCGGGCCGCGCCGGCTCAGTCCGACGGCCAGCGCGGTCCCGGTGTGGCTGAGCGAGACCTCCAGCTGGCCGCACCCGCGCAGGTAGGGCCGCCCGTTGGGGTGCCGGGCCAGCTCCAGTTCCTCAGGCCGGGCCCGCAGCACGGCGGCGGCGACGTGCTTGAGCAGCAGCCGGGACGCGGCGAACCGGCGGCGCGCCTCGGGGCACTCCAGACGTCCGTAGCGGTCCGCCTCGGTGCCCAGCAGCCGGGTCAGCTCCCCGGGGGTTCTCCCGTCCGGGTCCCAGTCCGCGAGGAACCCGTAGGCCAGCGCGTAGTCACCGTCCTCCAGGGCGGTGTCCAGCGCCTCCCACGGTCCGTCCCCGGCGCGTACGCGTACCGGGGGCGGCCCCACGAGGCCACGGGGTGAACCCATGGCTGTCTCCCTTCGCATGGCGGTCATGTCGGTGTCGGTCGGTTTCGTCCGGCGCTCGCCGCCCGGCATCCGGTGTGCGGCTCACGGCGGACGGCGTTCGGTGTGCGGCTCACGGCGGGCGGTCAGTGTGCGGCGAACAGGGCGGACAGGGCGGACAGGGCGGCCATGTCCGGTGCGGTGGACTCGGCGGACGTGGCGGACGCAGCCGGCGCGGCGGGCGGCGGGGCGGCGTCGGGCTGCTGCCCGCCGCCCAGCGCGGTGGCGTAGAGGTCGAGGCTGCGGCCCGCGTGGCAGCGCGCCACGGCCTCCGACACCAGGACGTCGGTGGGGTCGGGGGCGCCGGCCGGGGGGTCCGGCACGGGCAGCCCCAGCCGCAGGGTGATCCGGGCGAGGGCGGCGGCCAGCCACTCCGGCCGCCGCAGGAATGCCGCGCCGGGCCCGTCCTGCGCGCCGGCGCCCCGCGGGCCGCACCGCCACACGCCCAGGCAGGCCGCCCCGGCCGCCAGCAGCGCGTAGCGCTCGGCGAGGGCGTAACCGCGCGGGTTGGCCAGCACCGCCGGGTCGCGCTCCGGCAGGACGCGGCACTCCGCGGCCAGCGCCGCGAGTCCGGACGCCAGCACCCCGGCGTGGCCGCGTACCGCCGGGCCGTGGGCGCCGAGGTCCGGGCCGCTGTCGAGGGCGGCGTCCGGATGGGTGAGGAGCGCCGTCAGCGGGTCGCCGGCGGCGGCCACCTTGAGCCCGTCCGCGTCCAGGGGCGGCAGGCCGCCCTCGGTGCGGAACAGCGCGGCCGGGGCGGCGTCCCGGGGGCCGGGCCCGGCCGTCCAGGAGCGCCGGGCGAGGGTGGCGAGCTGCGGCACCAGCGCGGAGAGCGCCGCCACGGCACCGGCCTGCCCCGGCGGCAGCTCCGCCAGGTCGCGGAGCTGCTTGCGGAACGTCCCGTGCCCGGTGCCGTCCGGGGTGTCCCGCTGCGCGTCGGTGCCCAGCACCGGCAGCAGGTCGCCGGTGCTCTGCTGGAGCAGCCGGTGGACGAGGTAGGCGCTGGCCGCCGACAGCAGGCTTGAGCGGTCCGGCACGAGGTGCAGCGAGCGCAGCGCCACCAGGGACAGGCAGTCGGCGACGAGCAGGTCCGCGAACGCGGCGGCGGCGACCTCGCGCACGTACCGGGAGGTCAGGGACCGTGCGCCACCGCTCCCGGCGAGCACGGCGGACAGGACCGAGCGCAGCGCGGAGTCCGCGCAGCCGACCGCCATCGAGGGGAGCAGGGGGCGGGTGAGCTGGAGCGCGCGCACCACGGCGGCGGAGCCCTGGCCCGCCGTGCCGACCACGCAGCGCTCGGGCACCCGCCAGCCGTCCAGGCGCAGTTCGCCCATCGGCAGCCGCGCGCCGCCCGCGGTGGTGGGCGGCGCCACCTCGCGCACGGCGGTGGCGGGCAGCTCCTCGCCGTCCAGCAGAAGCGCGGTGTCGCCGTGTCCGGGCGGGCGCCGCTGCGGCAGGACGAGGAAGGCCGCCGCCCTCGGCGCGTTGACGAGCGCCGGGGTGCGGCCGGTGAGCGTCAGCGCCCCGTCGCCGTCCGGGTCGGTGTGGAGCCGGGCGCCGGCGTCGGTGTAGTAGGACGTCTCCTGCACGGCGGCCGCCAGCCGTCCGCCGTCCAGCAGCAGCTTCGCGGTGCGGTACCGCTGTTCCGGTGTGCCGTACTGCCACACGGTGAGCGCGGGCAGCAGCGACGCGGTGCCGTAGGCGCGGCCGAGTGCCGCGTCCCGGCGGAAGACCGCGCGCAGCAGGCGGGCGAGGGCGTCGAGGCCGGTGAGCCGCCCGCCCAGGGCGCGCGGGACGAACTCCTCGTGCAGTCCGAAGGCCGCGAGCAGCGGCTCGCCGCCGAGCGGCAGTTCACCCCGCCGCCCGGCGGCCAGGACCGCCGCGTCCGAGAGCGGCTGCGCGGTGTCGCGCGGGTCCCCGAGCAGCCGCTCCAGGGCGGCGACCCGCAGCTCGGTGGGCGGCAGTGGCGTCATGGGCCCCACCGTGGCGCCCGGAACTTGACCACGGCTCGGGCAGTGCTTGAACCGGCCGCGGCGCGACGGTCCCGGGGCACGGCGGGCCGCCCGTCGGCGCGGCGGGCGCGGACGGGCGGCCGTGGGCCGGCGGTTCCCCGAACGGACCGTCAGGCGGCGTGGGCGTAGGCCGCGTCGCCGGCCGTGTGCCGGGACGCCTGGGCCAGGACGGCGGCCAGGTGCGCGACCGAGACCAGCGTGATGTGCCGGTGCCAGCCCTGGAACGAGCGCCCGGCGAAGTCGCGGATGCCGATGCGTTCGGAGACCTGGGCGACGTCCCGCCCGACGGTGTCCGCGAGCCGGGCCAGGCCGAGCAGAGCGGGCACGGGCGTGCCGGTCGCCGGGGTGAGCCAGAGCCGGGCCGGGCCGTGCGGCCCGGCCGCCCAGTCGGCCAGCAGCAGCAGCGGCAGCCGGGGCCCGGGTGCGGGCAGGACGACGGGGATCGCCGCCACCACCCCCTGCCGGTTCCGTCCGCCGCCCGGCAGGGCGCCGTCGGCGCGCTGCCGGAACTGCTTCATCGTGGCGACGAGCCGCCCGGCGGACACCGGTGTGCCGCAGTAGCCGTGCACGGCCGTGCCGTCCACGCGCAGCGGGGTCTCCGTGCCGACCCGCATCAGCAGCGGTGCCGCCGCGCCCTGGGTCATATAGTGCACACAGCGCTGGACGTCAAGACCTTCCGCGTCCAGCACCACGGGGCGCCGTGGCGCGTGACCGCCGTGCACCTGGCGCACGGCCTCACTCGCGCACTCCTCCAGCGACGCGGCCCGGCTGGTGGCCGGGATGCACGCGCGGCTGCGTCGCAAGGGGTCTTCCAGCCAACTGTCCGGCAGCACCAGCCGCCAGTTGCAGGGCACGCTGGCCTGCCCGGAGGCCAGCCACGCCCCGAACGCCTGCTGGCCGTTGACCGTCTGGCCCAGGTGCGGGACGAACTGCTGCTCCACGCCCACCGAGTGCGGCCCCGCCTTGGGAATGACCAGCGGACGGACCACCCAGGCCCGGGGCGCGACCAGCGCCTCGGCGTGCCGGGTCAGGGCCCGGCGCACGGCCGACCAGTCCCAGGACGAACTGCTGATGAAATGGTGCACGCTCTGCTGCGCCGACTCGCCGCCCATCTGCCCGGCGATGTTCCGCAGCGTCTTCCTTCCTCGGGCCGCGAGCAGCGCCCGGACGTAGGCCTCCGCCTTCAGGCGCTGGTCGCGCCGGAGCAGTGAGGCGAACAGGTCGGTGCAAAGGTCTCCTACCACGTCGTGGCCGGTCTCCATCGCTCCCCCTAACCGAAACCCGCCGGGTGCGGTGCGTCCCGGCACGGGGAGCGTGTACGGACCGATTACCGCCTGGATGCCGTTCGGTTACCGTTCAACCTTCAAACGCGTGATAGCCGGACGAGCGCACGGGCCCCGTACGTTCATTGCTGCCCCAGGTCCCGCGTGCGTAGAATCGATCGCTGATGCTCACGCATGGCCAAGTACAGCGACGGGGGGCTGGCGAGCGCATGGTGTTGAGTGCTGCGCGAAAACGACCGAGTTTCCGGATCCTCGGTGCGCTTGAGGGATGGGACGGCGATGTCCCGTTAAGGCTGGGAGGCTCGCTCAGGGAGCGCACGCTGGTCATGCTGCTCCTGGAGGCGAACCGGGTGGTGCCCGTCGCCCGCCTGGTGGAGGCCGCCTGGGACAGCTGCCCGCCCAGCAGCGCCTCCCACCAGATCCGCAAGGCCGTGGCGGAACTCAGGCAGCGCATCCCCGGCGGCTCCGGATTCATCCAGACGGCCGGCCCCGGTTACCGCGCCGTCGTCGCCGAGGACCAGCTCGACCTCTCGCAGTACCGGGCCCGCGTCAGCCGTGCCCGGCAGGCCGTCAGCGAGGGAAACCGGGTGCGGGCCGTGGACGAACTCCAGGCGGCCCTGGAACTGTGGCGCGGCCCCGTGATGGCCGGGTTCGGCGGCCCCGTCATCGACGCCGCGTCCGCCGCGCTGGAGGAACAGCACCTCGGCGCGGCCGAGCAGCTCTTCCAGCTCAAGCTCGCCGAGGGGCGGGCGGTGGACGTCGTCGGCGAGCTGCGCACGCTGGTGCACCGCTACCCCCTCCGCGAGACCCTGCGCGCCCAGCTCATGCTGGCCCTGTACCGTACGGGCCGGCAGGCGGAGGCGCTGGAGGAGTACAACCGGGTCCGCGCGCTGCTGGCCGACGAGCTGGGCATCGACCCCTGCGTGGAACTGGCCGCGCTGTACGAGCGCATCCTGCGCCAGAGCCCGGACCTGGCCGCCCTCACCACCCCCGCCGAATCCCCCCACGCGCCCTCCGTCCCGCAGGACGCGTGCGCGATCGAGTCCGTCGCGCCCGCCGCTCCGGCCGGCTCGGCCGGTTCGGCCCAAGCCCCTCCTGTCCCCGGCGCCCCACCCGCCTCCGCCGCTCCGGCCGCCGGCCCCGCCTGGGCCGCGTCCGCCGCGCCCTCCGTGCCGGTCGCGCCCGTCGCGCCTTCTGCGGACGCCGCGTCCGCCGACGGCCTGCCCCCTCCCTCCGAGCGGGACCGCGAACCGCCCGCCCCGTCCACTCCGGCGGCCTCCCCGCCGACGGCGGCCACTCCGGCGGCCTCCCCGCCGTCAGCGGGTGCCGTCCCCAGCGCCCTCCCGTACGACCTGCGCGACTTCTCCGGACGCGAGGCCGAACTCCGCTGGATCAGCGAGACGGTGCGCCGCGCCCCCGGGGTCTGCGGGCAGTGCGCCAGGATCGTGGCGATCGACGGCATGGGCGGCAGCGGCAAGACGGCCCTGGCCGTCCGCGCCGCCCACCGGCTCGCCGAGGACTACCCCGATGGCCAGCTCTTCGTCGACCTGCGCGGTTACACCCCCGGTCAGGAGCCGCTCAGCACCCTCATGGCGCAGGAGGCGCTGCTCGCGGCGGCCGGCGTCCCCAGCGACGAGGTGCCCACCGCGGCGGCCGGCCGCACCGCCCTGTGGGGCTCGATCACCCGGCAGCGCAAGCTCCTCATCGTCCTGGACAACGCGGCCGACGCCGACCACGTGCGTCCCCTCATCCCGTCGTCGCCCAGTTGCCTGACGCTCATCACCAGCCGCCCGCGGCTGGTGGACCTCGACGGCGCCGACTGGCTCTCCCTCGGCGTGCTCTCCGAGGAGGACGGCCTCGACCTGCTGCGCGGCACGCTCGGCGCCGAACGCGTGGCCAGGGAACCGGCCGCCGCCGCCGAGCTGATCCGCCTGTGCGGGGGGCTGCCGCTCGCCGTCCGGATCGCCGCCGCCCGGCTGCGCAACCGCTCGCACTGGACGATCCAGCGTCTGGCAGGCCGGCTCGCCGACGAGACGCGCCGGCTGGACGAGCTGAACTCGGCCGGCCGCAGCGTGGCCGTCGCCCTGCGGATGTCCTACCAGGCCATGAACGACCGGCAGCGCGCCGACCTGCGGCTGCTGGGCCTGCACCCGGGCAAGACCCTCAGCCCCGAGGAAGCGGGCGCGCTGCTCGACCGCACCCCGCTGGAGGCTGAGGACGCCCTGGAGGCGCTGCTCGACGCGCACCTGCTGGACGAGCACGAGCCGGGCCTGTACTCCTTCCACGACCTCGTCCGCAGCTTCGCGCTCGGCCTGCGCGGCTCCGGCACCGCACAGCAGGAGGAGCAGGCGGTCGAGCGGCTGCTCGACCACTACGTGCTGAGCGCCGAGCGGGCGTGTGACGCGCTGTTCCCCGAGCGTTCCCGCCACGCGGACCTGCTGCCCACCCGGGCGGCGGGGCCGCCGCCGTTCCCCGGGCGCGACGCCGCCCTCGCCTGGCTCGACCGGCACCGCGACAGCATGCTGGCCGCCGTCGAACTCGCCCACTCCCACGGCAGGTACCGGCACGCCGCGTACCTGCCGCGCACGCTCTCCTTCCACTCGGCGATCCGCAACTACCCGCAGGACGCCCGCAGGGCGTGCACCATCGGCGTCACCGCCGCACGGGCCCTGGGCGACCGCGACATGCTGCGGCTGTCGCTGACCACCCTCGCGGTGGAGCACTGGATGGTGGGTGCGTTCCCCGAGGGCGTGACCTGCCTGGAGGAGGCGCTGGTGCTGGCCCGGTCCCTCGGCGACCAGGAGAGCGAGGCGGGGTGCATGGGACGGCTGGGGCAGATGTACAACAGCCTCGGCGAGTTCCACCAGGCGCTCGGCTTCCTGGAGGGCGCCAGCCTGCTGGAGCAGCAGCTCGGCAGCGCCCGGGAGCAGGCCGGGACCCTCAACGTGCTCAGCTCCGTGACCGTGCGGCTGGGCAAGTTCGAGGAAGCCGCCGATACGGCGGCACGGGCCATCGACCTCTGGGAGGCCATCGGGGACCCGGGCCACACCATCGTGGCCCGCTCCAGCCTGGCCTTCGCACTGATCGGCCTGCGCCGGCCGCAGCAGGCGCTGAAGGAACTGGACGCCGCGCTGCGGCTGTGCGACGACCTCAACGGCCCGGCCACGACGGCGCTCATCCTCGCCCAGCACTCGGCCGCCCACGTGCTGCTCGGCGAGCACGACCAGGCCAAGGAGTACGTCGAGCGGGCGCTCCAGATCCCGGCGATGCGGGACGTCACCGTGCGGCAGGCGACGGTCGAGAGCATCGCGGGCCGCGTCTACCGGGCCGTCGGTGAACCCGAACTGGCGCTGGCCCGGGGGCGTCGCGCCTATGAACTGGCGGTCAGCATCAAGTTCCGGTACGAGATGGCGCAGGCCCTCGACACCCTGGCCGACGCCAGTCTCGCCCTCGGTGAAACCACGAAGGCGGAGGATTACCGGCAGCGGGCGGACGCCCTGTACGAGCGGATGGGAGTTCCGGAAAACGCACGTCGGCTCTTTTGAGAACTGGGCTTTTCTCAAAAGAGCCGACGGGGTGGGACGGTGGTGCTGTCAGGGGGTTCCCTTGTCGTCCAGGGGGGCCAGGACAAGGCCGCTGGCGGTGACGGTGGTGCGCTGCTCGTAGTGCGTGCCGCTCGTGACGTCCATGGCAACCCCCCAGGAGAAGGCGGCCGCTGCGAGGATTCCGACCAGGCCGCTCAGCTTGATGCGCATTCTCGTGCCCTCTCGCCAGTCGTGGTGCTTTCGACATGACCGAGACTCGCAGTCCGGCTTCCCGCTCCGTTCCCCTCCACAGACTGGCAGGTTACCCCCCAATTACCGGCGCCTGATAGCGGCACAATTCGCCCAGGAATTACACGGAGGGAATTCTGCATATGCGTTGGGCACCTTCTTCCCCTGCCGTCGCGGCGCGGCTCGCGCGGGCCCCCGCCGGGCCCGCAGGGGCCCGCGGGGGGCCGGGTGCGCGCGGAAGCAGCCCGGCGCGCGCGGGAGCGCCCGGGGCACGCGCGAGGCCCGGCGCGGCGGGTGCCGCGACGGGCCGGGGGTGGCCGGGGGAGCCGGCGGGCGGGAGAGGAGGGCCGGGCGGTCGCCCAAGGGGCCCGCGCGCGTGGCGACGCGCGCCGGCCGTGGCGTCCGCCCGGGGTGCCGCGGTCGTCGCGGGCGGGCCGGTGTGCCGCACCCCGTTCCCGTGCCGCTCCCGCTTCGTTCCCGCGTGCGGGCAGGCGGAAGCCGGGGCCCGCGGTACGGCGCGACGGGGGCGGGGCGCCGTACCGCGGACCCCGGCACGGGGGCGGGCGCGCGTGGCGCCCGCGCACCCGGGCCCGGGCCGGACCAGGGCGCTCAGGCCGTGATCGCGGCCGTCCGGGGCCGGGCGAGTGTGAGGTAGTCGTCGGTGTTCAGGGCGATGGAGACGTCGGGGCGGACGTCGGCGAAGACGATCTCCTCCCGGTCCCGCAGCCGCTGGTCCAGCACCAGTTCGAGGCCCGGGCCGTCGGTGTGGGGGGCGATCGCTCCGGGCGCGCACCCGGTGAGCGACTCGGCCGTCTCCGCCGGGACGTACCCGGCCGAGCTGCCGCCGTACAGCCGGGCGACGCCCACGAGGTCGAGCGTGCGGCCGACGGGGACCACGGCGACGACGTGCCGCAGCATCCGCCTGCCGCGCCTGACCCGCAGGACGACGCACGTGGCGGCTTCGGCGCCCGCCGAGGACAGGAAGCGGAACCGTGCATTCCGGCAGGCGGCCAGCGCGAGGAAACGGGACCATCCACAGGAGTTCTCCGGGGCCTGACCGGGCTCAGGGTGCCCGTCGTACCGGGCCTCATCGCGGGCGAGCACTGTAGGCACCGAGTCCTCCTCAGAACGCGTCGGTTGCTGGTACCGGACGCTCCCAGCCCGCCATCCTCTTTCGCTCCCGCACGGTTCCCCGCCGCGCCGCCCGCCCGTCCCGCCCCGTTCCACTCCGCGTGCCCGGACGGGCGGGGCGGACGCGCGGGGCGGACGCGCGGCGGCCGGGGTGCGACGCGCACGGCGCCCCACCCGGGCCGGCCGCTGACCTGCGGCTCACACCCGCTCCGACGGCTCCGGCACCTCCGGCTCCGGCTCACTCGGTCTTGATCGCCGCCAGCATGTTCAGCCGGGCCGCCCGCCGCGCGGGCCACATCGCGGCCAGCACGCCGACCACCGCGGCCAGGAGCAGGAAGACGCCCATCCGGCCCCACGGCAGCACCAGTTCGTAGGTGGACAGCGAACTGCCGATCGCCTCCCCCGCCGCCCAGCCGAAGAACAGGCCCAGGCCGACGCCCATCACCCCGCCGAACAGCGAGATGACCACGGACTCCAGCCGCACCATCTGCTTCACCGCCCGCCGGTCCAGACCGATCGCGCGCAGCATCCCGATCTCCTGCGACCGCTCGAAGACGGACATCGCCAGCGTGTTGACGACGCCGAGCACCGCGACGAGGACCGCCATGGCCAGCAGCCCGTAGAGCATGTTCAGCATCAGCGTGAACATCTGGGCGATGGACTCGGCCACGTCCTGCTCGTCCTGCACCAGGATCGCCGGGTTGTTCCCCAGCTCCGCCTCCAGCGCCGACTTCATCGCCTCGCTCGCGTCCCCGCCGGTGCCCACCAGCAGCTGCATGGCGTGCTGCCGCTGGAGGTGCGGGTCCAGCGTGCCGGTGTCGAGCATGATCCCCTGGATCATCTCGTTGCCCTCGTAGACGCCGGAGACCGTCAGCTCGCCGCGCCCGCCGTCCTCGTACGTCACCGCGAAGGCCGAGCCGACCTCCCAGCCGTAACTCTCGGCCGTCCGCTCGTCCACGACCGCCCGGTCTCCGCTCAGCCCCTCGAAGGAGCCGGCCGAGAAGTCCAGCGCCGTCAGGTCGCCGATGTGCTCGCCGTTGACGCCCGTCAGGTACTCCCGGCCGCCCTCGATCTCGGCGGGGGAGTTGCGCAGCGGGCTGATCGCCGTCACCCGCTCGTCGGCGGCGAGCGTGCGCTCGATCTCGGGGGAGAGCGGGAGGAAGTTGGCCATGCTGACGGTGTAGTCCGCCTTCAGCGAGCCCGTCGCCATCTGCTCGATGGCCTTCTGGACACTGCCGGCGATCACCGTCATGCCGGTGATCAGCGTCAGGCCGATCATCAGCGCGGCGGCGGTGGCCGCGGTACGCCGGGGGTTGCGCACGGCGTTCTGCCGGGCCAGCTTCCCCGAGACGCCGAAGGCCCGCAGCACCGGTGCCGCCGCCGCGATCAGCGGCCGGGACAGCAGCGGCGTCAGCACGAAGACGCCCACGATCAGCAGGGCGCCGCCCGCGCCCATCGGCGTCGCGGCCTCCTCGGCCTTCATGCCGGTGCCCGTGAACACCAGGGCGGCACCGGCGGCCACCAGCACCGAACCGATGCTGTTGCGGACGACCAGGCTGCGGGTCGTCGCCGTCGCGTGGAGGCTGCTCATCGCGGCCACCGGCGGGATCTTCGCGGCGCGCCGCGCGGGCAGCCAGGCGGCCAGCACGGTCACGACGACGCCCACCAGCATGGAGGCGAGCACCGTCTGACCGGTCACCAGCAACGGCCCGTCGGGGACGGTGGCGCCGAAGCCGCCCATCAGCGAGCGCAGCCCGGCACCGATGCCGATGCCCGCCAGCAGACCGGTGACGCCCGCGATCGTGCCCACGACGAACGCCTCGATGAGGACCGAACGCGTCACCTGGCGGCGGCTGGCACCGACCGCGCGCAGCAGCGCCAGCTCCTGGGTGCGCTGGGCGACGAGCATGGTGAACGTGTTGGCGATGATGAAGACACCGACGAAGAGCGCGATGCCCGCGAAGACGAGCATGCCGGTGCGCAGACCGCTCATCTCGGACTCGATCGCCGCCGCCTGGTCGTCGGCGAGCGTCTGGCCGGTGACGGCCTCGGCCGTCTCGGGCAGGGCGTCCTCGGCCGCGCGCAGCAGCTCGGCCTGCGAGGTGCCGTCGTCGGACGCGAGGATGATCTCGGTGTACTCGCCGGGCGCGGTGAACAGCTCCTGCGCCGTGGCGGTGTCGAAGAGCACGAGCGTGCCGCCCGCGGCGACGCCGCCGTCGTCGGTGGTGAAGACGCCGGTGACCTTCTCCTCGCGGACCGGCCCGTCCACGGACATGCGGACGGTGTCGCCGACCGCGTAGCCGGTGCGTTCGGCGGTCCGCGCGTCGAGCGCGATCTCACCCGCCCGCTCGGGGGCGCGGCCCTCGCGCATCGGGTAGCGGTCGTCGGTGCCGTCGCCGCCCGCGTAGTAGTTGGCGCCGCTCGTGGACCAGCCCTGGCCCACGAGCTTGCCGTCCTTGTCGACGAGCGCGGCGAACCCGGACACCGAGCCGGTGGCCGACGCGACGCCGGGCAGCTCCTCGGCGCGCTCCAGCACCTCCCCGCTCAGCGCGGGCGCCGAGCCGGGCGTGCCGGACTCCGAGGAGTCGGGACGGATCGCCACGTCGATGTGGGAGAAGCCCTGCTCGGAACTCTTCTGGAAGGCGGCCGAGATGGTGGAGGTGAAGACCAGCGTGCCGGAGACGAACGCGACGCCCAGGAGGACGGCGAGCACGGTCATCAGCAGCCGGGCCTTGTGCGCGAGCACGTTGCGCACGGCGGTACGGAACATGGGTGAGTCCTGGGTGATCCGGAGGGTCGGGTGAGTGGGAGGGGCCTTGCCTCAGCTCGTCCGCCCCTTGGCCTCGAAGCCCTTCATCCGCTCCAGCACCTTCTCCGCCGTCGGCGCGGCCATGTCGTCCACGATGCGGCCGTCGGCGAGGAAGACGACGCGGTCGGCGTAGGAGGCGGCCACCGGGTCGTGCGTGACGATGACGACGGTCTGGTTCAGCTCCCGCACCGAGTTCCGCAGGAAGCCCAGCACCTCGGCGCCGGACCGGGAGTCCAGGTTGCCCGTCGGCTCGTCACCGAAGACGATCTCCGGCCGGGACGCCAGCGCGCGGGCGACCGCCACGCGCTGCTGCTGGCCGCCGGAGAGCTGGCTCGGCCGGTGCTTGAGCCGCCCGGACAGCCCGACGGTGTCCACGACCTGGTCCAGCCAGGCCCGGTCCGTCTTCCGGCCTGCGATGTCCAGCGGGAGGGTGATGTTCTCCAGGGCGTTGAGCGTGGGCAGGAGGTTGAACGCCTGGAAGATGAAGCCGATCTTGTCCCGGCGCAGCCGGGTGAGCTTCTTGTCCTTGAGGGTGGTCAGCTCGGTCTCGCCTATGGAGGCAGAGCCGCTGCTGACGGAGTCGAGCCCGGCCATGCAGTGCATGAGCGTCGACTTGCCGGAGCCCGAGGGTCCCATGATCGCGGTGAACTCGCCCCGGAGGAACTCCACGGACACGTGGTCGAGCGCGACCACCTGGGTCTCACCCGTGCCGTAGACCTTGGACAGGTCGGTGGCGCGGGCGGCCGCCGTGCCGGCGGGGGCGGTGGCGAGGACGCCGGGCTGGGTGCTGGTGGTCACGGGTGCGGGCTCCTGTCGGACGTCGGACGTCGGTACCCCTCCATCGTCGGCGCCCGTTCCGGCCTGCTCGTCCGCCGCGCTGCCCGTCTTGGGGGAGCCTTCGGAGGGACGGACACCACCGCGCGGTCATACCTGGGGAGGACCGTGTCCCCGACAGAACCCGGGGGCCCTGGCCCCTACTCGGCGGTCACGAATGACTTTGCGACATCCGCTCGGTCCGGCGCGTGCCGGTACCGGCCCCTGGATGCGCTGGTCACGGGGTGAGGGATCGTCAGCTCCCAATAAAATAAGACAACTTCATGCAAGGACGGGGACACAGAGCGCACTGATGCGGTTACGCTCTTCCCGCACCCAGGAGGGGCCGCTGCCGCGCGCGGCGGGCCCGGAAGCCGGTGCCCGGATGGTGGAATGCAGACACGACGAGCTTAAACCTCGTTGGCCTCGTGGGCCGTGCCGGTTCGAATCCGGCTCCGGGCACACCGGCTCGCAGCCGGTGACCTGCGGAAACGCGCCGTTGTCAAGGACAGCGGCATCCTCGTGGGCGCACCGTGGGCGCACCGCCCCTCATGGCCCGCATCAGCGTTCCGCACCATGACGTCCCGCACCGACGGCGCGGGGCGCCGCGTCGACTGGAGGGGAGCCCCGGCGTGGCCGGGGCTCCAGGGCTCAGCGGCCGCAGCAGGAGTGGCAGCCGCGGACGGCCACGTCGTCGATGACCGGTCCGTGGGCACCGGGGACGCCGCTGGCGAACGTCAGCGTCGTGGTGTCGGCGGTGGCCACGAACACCAGGTGCCGCTTGACGTAGCCCATGTCGGCGCGGGTCTTCCCGGTGGAGTCGAACGAGAAGTCCTGGAAGTTCTGACCGTCCACCAGGACCCGGCCCGTCTTCACGGCGGGGCCGCCCTCCGGGTTGGCGGCGAGCGCGTACGTGACCGTGTACGTCTGGTCCGGCTTGGTCTTGAACGTCTGGGTCACGGCTCCGGCCCGGGTCGCGTTGAGGTCGACGGACTGGCCGCCCTCGGCCGCCTCCCAGAAGCCGGCGCCGATCAGGTCCACCGCTCCGCCGGTGACCTGCCACGGGCCGATGGACTGACCCGCCGTGACCGTCGTGAACGAGTTCGCCGGGGCGGTCGGGTACTCGAAGCTCCCGTCATCGATCCGGTTGGCCGCGCTGGCCGACGCGGACGTGTGCTCGGACGTGTGGTCGGTCGCGCGCTCGGACGTGCGGTCGGTCGTGCCGGGGCCGCCGTCCGGCGCGGCCGCAGCGGTGCCGGAGCCGACGGCGAACAGGCAGGCCGCGATGATCGCGGTGAAGCGGGTGCGTAAGGCCACCATGAGGTCCTTCCGTGAAGGTCGAGGATCGGGTGGGACACGGCGAAGTCTCCGGCCGCGGACGCACCCGGGCAATGCTCCGGCGTCGGCGCGCGGGGGTGGAGGGAAGGCTCGCGGGAACACCGCGCGCCACCCCCGCGCGTCAACGCGCGCGTACGATTCGCGCCACGTGCCGCCCGTCCGCCGCCGCGCCGCCAGGCCCGGGCCCCTGGTGGGCACCGGCGTTCCGGTCAGCCGTCGGGGTGACCGGAGCCGGGGGAGGCGGACCGTGCGGCGCCGGCCGGGGCCGGGTCCTCGGCGGGCAGGCGCCGGCGGCGGCGGTGACGCAGCAGCGCCCAGGGGCCGCGGACGGCGGTGACCTCGGTGCCGCCCTCGGACGCCGCCCTGGCGGCGGCGTAGGCCACCGGCAGCAGCCCCTCGCGCCGCGCCGCGTCCGGCCGCTCCTCCGCCTCCGGCCACAGGCCGAGCGCGCCGCACACCGTGGGCAGGACGGCCATCGCCGCCGTGGCGTAGCCCTCGGCGGACGGGTGGTAGTGGTCGGGGCCGAACAGCTCACGCGGGTTGGCCGCGAACTCCGGGCCCAGGAGGTCGCCCAGGGAGACCGTGCGGCCCCCCTGGGCGACCACCGCGATCGTCTGGGCCGCCGCCAGGTGCCGGCTCAGGCGGCGGGCGAGCCAGCGCAGGGGCTGGCCCATCGGCTCCACCGAGCCCAGGTCCGGGCAGGTACCCACGACGACCTCGCTCCCGGCCGCGCACAGCCGCGTGACGGCCTCGCCCAGGTACCGCACCGACCGGCTCGGCGCCATCCGCTCCGTGACGTCGTTGGCGCCGATCATCACCACGCACACGTCCGGGACGTGGTCGGCGTCGGCGAGCAGGAGCGTCACCTGGCGGTCCAGGTCGTCCGAGCACGCGCCGGGCAGTGCCACGTTCCGCAGCCGCACCGGACGTTCGGCCACCGCCGCGAGGCCCGAGGCGACCAGCGCGGCAGGCGTCTGCCGGGCGCGGTGCACGCCCTGCCCGGCCGCCGTCGAGTCGCCCAGGAAGGCCAGCCGCAGCGGCTTCCCGCCCCGGTGCCCGAAGACCGCGCCGTACAGTCCCTCGGCGCGCGGCGGCACGTCGTCCGAACCGCCGACCTTCCGCCGCGTCAGGTGCACTTCCGTGACGAGCAGCCCCAGCGCCGCGCCGCCCAGCAGTCCGATCCCGCCCCCGCCGTACGCCGCGGCCGCCGCGATCCGCCGTGCCACCCTCGCTCTCGACATCGCCCCCGCCTTCCCGTCTCCCCTGCGGCCCGACCGTACCCGTGTCTACCGTTGTGTCTGCCCCACTGCGGGCGCGCTGCAACACCGGGTGACCTGCGGCGCGGGCGCGCGGCGCGCAATAGGCTTCTGTCCCGGGACCGCGACCGCGGTCGCCCCTGCCGATGCGGAGACCACAGTGCAGTATCACGAGTCGATGATCGAGCTTGTCGGCAACACCCCGCTGGTCAAGCTGAACAACGTCACCTCCTCCTCCGGGGCCACCGTCCTGGCGAAGGTGGAGTACTTCAACCCCGGCGGTTCGGTGAAGGACCGGATCGCCGTCCGCATGATCGAGGCGGCCGAGC
This sequence comes from Streptomyces solitudinis, assembly GCF_036323765.1. Classification (NCBI taxonomy): domain Bacteria; kingdom Bacillati; phylum Actinomycetota; class Actinomycetes; order Kitasatosporales; family Streptomycetaceae; genus Streptomyces; species Streptomyces solitudinis. The sequence goes on along the minus strand of NZ_JAZDCW010000005.1, from coordinate 72,599 downwards.
GCTCCGGCGAACTGCGTCCCGGGGGCGTGATCGTGGAGCCGACCTCCGGCAACACGGGCGTGGGCCTGGCCATCGTCGCCCAGCAGAAGGGGTACCGCTGCGTCTTCGTCTGCCCGGACAAGGTGTCCACGGACAAGATCAACGTGCTGCGCGCCTACGGCGCCGAGGTCGTCGTCTGCCCGACGGCGGTGGCCCCGGAGCACCCGGACTCCTACTACAACGTCTCCGACCGGCTCGTGCGCGAGACGCCGGACGCCTGGAAGCCGGACCAGTACAGCAACGCCGCCAACCCGCGCTCGCACTACGAGACGACCGGTCCCGAGCTGTGGGAGCAGACCGGCGGCCGCATCACCCACTTCGTCGCGGGCATCGGCACGGGCGGCACGATCTCCGGCACCGGGCGGTACCTGAAGGAGGTCTCCGACGGGCGGGTGCAGATCGTCGGCGCGGACCCCGAGGGCTCGGTGTACTCCGGCGGCTCGGGCCGCCCCTACCTGGTCGAGGGCGTCGGCGAGGACTTCTGGCCCACCGCCTACGACCCCAAGGTGGTGGACGAGATCCTCGCCGTCTCCGACAAGGACTCGTTCCAGATGACGCGCCGCCTCGCCCGGGAGGAGGGCCTGCTCGTCGGCGGCTCCTGCGGCATGGCCGTCGTCGCCGCGCTGCGCGTGGCCGAGCGGCTCACGCCGCAGGACGTCGTCGTGGTCGTCCTCCCCGACGGCGGGCGCGGCTACCTGTCGAAGATCTTCAGCGACGACTGGATGGGCCAGCACGGGTTCAGCGACCGGTCCATCGCCGAGCCCACGGCCGGTGACGTGCTGGCGCAGAAGACGGACGGCATCCCGCACTTCGTCCACGTGCACCCCTCCGAGACCGTGGGCGACGCGATCACGATCCTGCGGGAGTACGGGGTGTCGCAGATGCCGGTGGTGGCACCGGGCGCGGGGCACCCCGACGTGATGGCCGGTGAGGTGATCGGGGCCGTGGAGGAGCGCGTGCTGCTGCACGCCCTGTACGCCGATCACGCCGGGCCGGACGACCGGCTGGAGAGCCACATGAGCGCGCCGCTGCCGGTCGTCGGCTCCGGAGAGCCGGTGGGGAAGATGGTGACCGCGCTCGAAGGACGGGACGCGGTGGTGGTCCTGGTGGACGGCAAGCCCACCGGGATCGTCACGCGCCAGGACGTCCTGGCCTTCCTGTCCGAGAACGGCAGCGCGCAGTAGTTTCCCGCGTAGCACCGACGGCGAACCCCGCCCCGTCCCGGCGCGGGCGGGCCGGTCGCCTTCGCCTTCGTCCGTCCGGACGCGGCCCGGGACCGCGGGCGCGACTCAGGTCTGAGCCGATCAGATAATCGCTGGGGCCCGGCAGCGCCTTCGTATACCGTGCCCGGATGGCTTCCCGGCGTACCCTCCTGCCGCGCTCGGCGCCGGCCGCCTCGGGGATCTCGTCCCGTTCGGTGGCCGCGCTGCTGGACCGGCTCGAAGCGCGGTCCGTCGAGTGCCACTCCCTCATGGTCGTCCGCCGCGGTCACGTCGTCGCCGAGGGCTGGTGGGCGCCGTACTCGGCCGGGCGCCCGCACCTCCTCTACTCGCTGACCAAGTCGTTCACCTCGGTCGCCGTGGGGCTCGCGGTCGCCGACGGGCTGCTCGCGCCGGACGACCGGGTCGTGGACGTGCTGCCCGACCACGTCCCGGCCGGCCTCCCGGAACAGGGACGCCGCCTCACCGTGCACCACCTGCTGTCCATGACGGCCGGACACCGTACGGACAGCCTCGCCGAGGCATGGCAGCGGGAACCGGGCGACCTGGTGAAGGGCTTCCTGCGCGTACCGTTCCCCGAGCCCGAGGGAACACGGCACGCCTACGACAATCCGACCACCTTCGTCCTGGCCCGGATGGTGGAACGGGTCACGGGCCGAGGCCTGGCGGAACTGCTGGACGAGCGCCTCTTCACGCCGATGGGCGTCGACCACGCCGAATGGGACCGGGTGGCGAGCGGCGCCGTCTTCGGATTCCACGGACTGCACCTCACGACCGAGGCCGTCGCCGCCTTCGGCGAACTGCTGCTGCGCGGAGGTCTGTGGAACGGCCGGCGGCTCGTCCCGCGCGAGTGGGTGGAGCTGGCGACCAGACGGCACATCGGCACCCGGCAGATCGACGACTGGTCGAAGAACCCCGACGCGCTGTGCGGGTACGGCTACCAGTTCTGGATGTCGCAGCACGGCTACCGCGGCGAGGGCGCCTACGGCCAGCTGTGCGTGGTCGTCCCGTCGCACGAGCTCGTGGTCGCCGTGACCGGCGCCGTCCCGCAGGCGGAGGCGGTGCTCGGCCCCTTGTGGGAGTGCCTGCTGCCGGGCCTGGACCAGGCGGGAAGCACCCGGGACGACGAGATCCTCGCCGGCCGGCTGCGGCGGCTGTCGCTGGAGCCGGTACCGGGTTCGGCCGCCCCGGAGCGTTCCGCCACGGCGAGGCTCGACGCCTCCGTCGCGGATTCCGCCCTGCCGGAGGGGACCACGGTGACGGTCGATCCCGTGGACGACGGATGGCTCCTGCGACTCGGGCCGTCCCTCACCATCGAGGCCGGTCACGGCACGTGGCGGGAAAGCGCGCCGCTCGGCCGCCCCGTCGTCGCGGCCGGCGCCTGGCAGGGCGACACGTTCACCGCCGACCTCTACGTCATCACCACACCGCACCGGGTCCGGCTGTCGGTCGACGCCGGTACGGGGACCGCGACGGCGACGTGGAACGTCGTGCCCCTGACCAGCCCGAGTCTGGCGCTGCATCTGCGGGCACCGCTGATGACACGTCCCGACGTCGCGTAAGCGACGCGCGCGCCGAAGCGAGCCCGCGTGCACCGGTGTCCGGCGCGTGGTCGTGCGCCTGGGGCCTGGAGCGCGTGTCGCGCGCGAGGGCGGCGTGGGACGGGAAACGTCATGGGGCGGCAAAGCGGGGTTAACAACGGGGCGGCACCGTAGGGGGTGCCGGCAGCGACGCCGGCAGCGGCGGCACCACGGACCTCCGGAGCGGCTCCCGGAACTCCATGGCCGCCCGGCGCGGAGCCGGTCCTGACCCGGCCGCGTCGTCGCGGGGACCGCCGTCGTCCCGTCCCCGGTGGTGACACCGGGGTGCGGCGGTCCCCGCCGGAGCGCTCCGGGGCGGCCGGTCAGTCGCGCCGGTGCCCCCAGCCGAGGCGTCCCGCCGAGTGGACGGCGTTCACACCGACGATGCCCAGCCACACCAGCAGGACGCCGAACACGTTCGTCTCCTGGGAGACGATCGCGGTCAGCGGGACGGACAGCACGAGGGAGACCACGGCGAGTCCGAGGACGGCCGCGCTGGTCGGTGGCGCCTCCGGACGGCGGCCGGACGGCGCCTCCCGGGACGTGCTGAGCTGCTCCTCCGCGATGCGGCGGCGCACCCGCGTCTCCACCAGCGCGTCGAGTCGCTGGTCCATCTTCCCCAGGAAGGAGTCGATCAGCTCGTCCTCGTATTCGGGGCCCAGTTCCTTGCGGGTCTGCAGGGTGGCGTCGAGTTCCCGCTTCAGCTCGGGGTCTGCGGCGTTCATGCGGCTGACGGTAGGCGGGGGCGGCTCTCCGCGCACGGGGGGTAACCCCCGGACTTGCCTGTCTGCATAACGTCATGCAGAGTCGGTGATCCCTGAATGACCCGGACGGGCGCGACGATCCGGGGACCAGCGCGGAGGGCAGGTGGACGCCATGGGCGGCGCGGCGGCGCGGCTGCAGAAGCTGTTCGAGGGGCACCGGCTGACGCCCACCCAGCGCCGCATCGCGCAGTGCCTGGTGCGCCGGGCGGACGAGGCCCCCTACTTGTCCAGTGTGGAGCTGGCGGAGCTGGCCGGGGTGAGCCAGCCCTCGGTGACCCGCTTCGCCGTCGCCCTCGGCTTCGACGGCTACCCGGCGCTGCGCCGCCACCTGCGCGAGGCGCCCGGCGGACCGGGTGGTGCGGTCGGCGCGCGGGACACCGCCAACGCCTACCAGCAGGCCGTCGAGGAGGAGATCGGCAATCTGCGGCTGCTGGCCGCCCAGCTCGCCGACCACGGGCCCGTCCTGCGGGCCGCCGCGCTGCTGGCCGCCTCCCGGCCGCTGCCGGTGCTGGGGCTGCGCGCCGCTTCGGCCCAGGCGCGCGGCTTCGCCTACTTCGCCGCGAAGGTCCACCCGGACGTGCGGCTGCTGGACGAGGGCGGCACGATGCTCACGGACCGCATCGACGCCGCCGCCCGCGCCGGGGCCACCGCGCTGCTGTGCTTCGCGCTGCCCCGGCACCCCCGCGAGGTCGTCGCGGCGCTGGACCACGCCCGTGCGGCCGGGCTGCGCGTCGTCACCGTGGCCGACAGCGCGTTCACGCCCGTCGCCCGCCCCGAGGACGTCCTGCTGCCCGCCGCCGTCGGCACGGGCCTGGTGTTCGACACCGCCTGCGCGCCGATGCTGCTGGGACGGGTGCTGCTGGAGGCCATGTGCGACGAGCTGCCGGAGGCCCAGGCCCGGCTGGAGGAGTTCGACTCCCGCGCCGCCGAGCGCGGCCTGTTCCTGCCCGGCTGAGCCGCCAATCCCGGGCGGGACGGGTCCGGGGGGGGCCGGGCCGGTGGGGGCGCCGTGGTTCCGGGCCGGTGGGACACCGCCTCCCGTCCAGCGGCACGGCCGCAGCGGGGAGCGCCGGGGTCAGCGCACCGCCCGGGCCGCCCGGTCCACGCGGTCCAGCGCCTCGTCCAGCTCGCGCGCGGTGCCCGACGTGCGCAGGGCCTCGGCCAGGTCGTTGCCCGCGACGGCCACCTGGTCCCCGGCCGCGAAGAGGCCCGCGTCCGGCATCTCCCTCGGCGGACGGTCCGGCTCCTCCAGGCGCTGCGCCCGGTCGGCCAGCTCCCGGGCCAGTTCCAGCGCGACGGCCGCCGCGCCGCGCCGCAGAGCGCTCTGGGGCATCGCGCGCAGCCGTCCGGCCAGCGCGTCGACGGCGGTCAGCAGTGGATTCACATCGAGCACGCGGCAAGCCTATGCGCCCCCGCGTGCGCTGTTGCCAACGTCTGCTCGCTGCGGCACGGTGTCACGAAGGGCTCAGCGAACGCGTCCGGAGGCGCCGATGTCCCACGTCTTCTCCGAGGAGACCCATCAGAAGCTGCTCTCCCGCATCCCGGAGTGCACGGGCCGCGAGCTGGGTGACTGGCTCCGGACCGTCGATGACGGCCCCGCCTTCTTCCGCTTCGAGGACCGGGTCAACTGGCTGTGCGGGGAGCACCACCTCTCCTACGGCCACGCCAAGGCCATAGTGCTTGAGTACGATCTGCGGCGCGGGCGCGCCGCCCGCAAGTTCTGACAGCCGTTCGGAGACGGACAGCCGCCCGGACACGTGGGAAGGGCCCGCGAGGCGTACCTCGCGGGCCCTTCGGGTGCCACAGCGGCTCCGGAGCCGGAGCCGGGCGGTTCAGTCGCTGCTGTTCAGGATCCAGGCCAGGCGCAGGAACTCGAAGTAGATCCAGGCCAGCGTCATGGTCAGGCCGAACGCGGCGAGCCAGGACTCCTCGCGCGGCGCGCCGTAGGCGATGCCGTCCTCGACCTGCTTGAAGTCCAGGGCCAGGAACAGCGACGCGATGAGCACACCGGCGACGCCCATGAGGATGCCGATGGTGCCGGTGCGGAAGCCGAAGCCGTCCCCGGCGCCGAACAGCGCGAAACCGAGGTTGACCAGGCACAGCAGGCCGTAGCCGATGCCCGCCGCGATGGCGAACCGGGCGAACCGGGCGTTGACGCGGATGATCCGCGACTTGTACAGGAACAGCACCGCGGCGAAGACCGCCATGGTGCCGATCACCGCCTGCATCGCGGCGCCCGGCGCCCACTGGTTGACGTAGTTGCTCATCGCGCCCAGGAAGACGCCCTCGAACACCGCGTAGGCGATGATCAGCGGCGGGGACGCCTTGGCCTTGAACGACTGCCACAGACCCAGGCCGAAGGCGACGAGCATGGCGACGAACGCGACGCCCACGGGCAGGTCGGTGATCCAGGCGACGGTCGCCGCAGCGATGACCGTACCCAGGGTGATGGCGGTGCGGGAGACGACGTCGTCCATCGTCATGCGGTCGGCCTGCGGCGGGGCGGCGGGCGGGAAGCCCTGCGTGCCCTGCTGCGGCTGCGCGTACGGGTTGCCGGCCTGGGGCTGCGCGTACGGGCTGCCCGCGGGAACGCCCTGAGCGTACGGGTTCCCGGCCTGCGGCTGACCGGCGAAGCCGGCGTTGCCGTCCCGACTGAACCCCCGTCGCGAGAAGACCGGGTTGCTGCTCCTCATCTCACTCCTCCATGGCCGCACGGCACGGCCTCTTCGACCAGAGTAATGGTTCGGCAAAAGCCGCACGCTAGTCCACCGTGACAACGCGCGAAAGACGCGGGATTGTTCCGCGTCCGTGACGGTGGCCGCGCGTCGCGGTGGTGACGTGCGCACCTTGTGGGTACAGCTGTCCGGGTACGTGCCCCGGCGCGTGGCCGTCGCGGGTGACGCCTGACGTTCCGCTGCGAGCGGTGTCACACGCCGTGAGCCGTGACCTTGGCCCTACGCGCCGGTAGCTTCCCTCACAGTCCTGCCGCGCCGTCTTCCTGGAGCCGTGATGCCTGAAGCAGTCATCGTTTCCGCCGCCCGCTCGCCCATCGGACGCGCCTTCAAGGGGTCGCTCAAGGACGTCCGGCCGGACGATCTGACGGCCGAGATCGTCCGGGCGGCCCTCGCCAAGGTGCCGCAGCTCGACCCGCGCGACATCGACGACCTGATGCTCGGCTGCGGCCTTCCCGGTGGCGAGCAGGGCCACAACCTCGGCCGCGTCGTCGCCGTGCAGCTCGGCATGGACCACCTGCCCGGCTGCACCGTGACCCGCTACTGCTCCTCCTCCCTCCAGACCACGCGGATGGCGCTGCACGCCATCAAGGCGGGCGAGGGGGACGTGTTCATCTCGGCGGGTGTCGAGACGGTCTCGCGCAGCGTGAAGGGCAGCTCCGACGGGCTCCCTGACACGCACAACCCGCTGTTCGCCGACGCGGAGGCCCGCACCGCCGCCCGCGCCGAGCAGAGCGGCACCGGCTGGAGTGACCCGCGCGAGGCGGGCGAGCTGCCGGACGTCTACATCGCCATGGGCCAGACGGCGGAGAACCTGGCCCGGGTCAAGGGGGTGACGCGCCGGGAGATGGACGAGTTCGGCGTCCGCTCGCAGAACCTCGCCGAGAAGGCCATCGCCGACGGGTTCTGGGACCGCGAGATCACTCCGGTCACCACGCCCGACGGCACGGTCGTCAGCAAGGACGACGGCCCGCGCCCCGGCGTCACCCTGGAGGGCGTCGAGGGGCTGAAGCCGGTCTTCCGCCCCGACGGCCTGGTGACGGCGGGCAACTGCTGCGCGCTGAACGACGGTGCCGCCGCGCTGGTGATCATGTCCGACACGAAGGCGCGGGAGCTGGGCCTCACGCCGCTGGCCCGCGTCGTCTCCACCGGCGTCTCCGGGCTGTCCCCGGAGATCATGGGCTACGGCCCGGTCGAGGCGAGCAAGCAGGCGCTCGCCCGCGCGGGCCTGTCCGTCGGGGACATCGACCTGGTGGAGATCAACGAGGCGTTCGCCGCCCAGGTGATCCCGTCCTACCAGGACCTCGGCATCGACCTGGACCGGCTCAACGTCAACGGCGGCGCCATCGCCGTCGGCCACCCCTTCGGCATGACCGGCGCCCGCATCACCACGACGCTGATCAACTCCCTCCAGTGGCACGACAAGCAGTTCGGCCTGGAGACGATGTGCGTGGGCGGCGGCCAGGGAATGGCCATGGTCATCGAGCGGCTGAGCTGAGCCGCAGCGGACGGTAGGGCCGTCCCGAGGAACGAGGGCGGGCCTGCCGGTAGCGGAGGTGAAGCGGCGCGCGGAATGAGATGTGTGCGGCTGAGCTGAGCCGCAGCGGACGGTAGGGCCGCCCCGAGGAACGAGGGCGGGCCTGCCGGTAGCGGAGGTGAAGCGGTGCGCGGCGTGGGGTGTGTGCGGCTGAGCTGAGCCGCGGCGGGCGGTAGGGCCCCGAGGGTTGGCCGGTCCGGTGGCGGTGGCACAGGTTCCGTTTTGTGCCGTCGTGGCGCGTAGATGCGGCGTCGAGACCGAAGCGCCCCCAGGATGTGATGTTTGTCCTGGGGGCGCTGTCTTTTCCCAGCTCAGGGCCTTCGTGCACTGCTCCGCAAGGAGGGCGGCATGCGCGTTATGTGATGTTATCCGCTGTGCTTATGGGGCTCAGGCGGTAAAGCTGAGGTAGGAATTCAGGGGGCTGTAGCCGACTCGGGAGTACGTCAGTGATCGTCATATCCCTCATCCTGCTGCTGGCCGCCGTGGTCGTCGCGGCGCTGAGCGGGGCCGCGCTGTACGCCGTGCGGGGGCTGCGCCGCGAGGTCGCCGGGCTGCGCGCCGACCTGGCGGCGGGCGTCCGGGCCGCGGACGCCGTGGTGCCCGGCGCCCGGTCCGTGCCCGCGCGGGAGGAGCTGCGGGCCGCCGTGAGTGACGCCCTCGCTGCCGAGCGGGAGCGCGAACTCGCCGAGGCGCGGGCCTTCTGGGCCGCGCAGGAGGCGCATAACGGGGGCGGGGACGCCCAGGCGCCGTACGCGCCGCACTCCGACTACGCGGTGGACGCCGTGGACGCCGCGCTCCTGGACGCGCTCCTGGACGAGGTGACCGCGCCGGTGGAGTCCGCTCCGGTTCTCCCGCGCCAGCCGGACCGGGAGACCCCCCGGGAGCCCGGCGCCGCCCCCGAGGCGCCGCACGCCGGGGCGGAGCCGGGCGACGCCCCGCAGGACGGTGGCGAGCGGGCCGACGTGCCCCGGGGCGGCACCGGGGCCGGGCAGGACGACGCCGCGGCGGCCCGCGCCGCCGCGGAGGCGGCCGGACGGGCCGCTGCCCGCCGCCGCCACCCGTCCGACCCGCACCACACGCTCACCGGCGAGCCCGTCGTTCCCGGGCAGGGCCGCGCCGGGCGCGAGGGCGCGGAGGAGGGCGAGCGCACGGTGGCCCGGCTGGCGGCGGTGGCCGAGGCCGGGACGGAGCTGGCCGACGTGCGGCCGGGCCCGCTCGGCACGCTGGACGTGTACGTGTTCGCCGACGGCACCACGGTGTGCCTCTCGCCCGGCCACCGGGACACCGCCGAGCGGCTGGCCGAGTCGCTGCGGCGGGGGCGTCCGCCGGTCCTGCTCGGCGGCTCGGGGATCTCCGGCGGCTACGCCCTGACGTTCTCCTGCGGGAACGAGACGGTGTACGTGCTCGCGGACCGGGTCATCGCCTCGCTGTGACCTGAGCCCACCGCGCCGCCCACCGGCGCCCACCGCCGCCGGACGCCGCCCGCCGTCACGCCCGCGCTGTGCCCGCCGCCGTCCGGCGGCGTCAGCCCAGTTCCGTCAGCGCGTCCCGCTGCCCGCCACCGGACTCGGCGACGACCCCGGCGAGCGTCTGGGGCGCGCGCACGGTGGTGAAGCGCACGCCCTCCGGCCCCGCCCGGAAGCCGTACACCCCCGGGCGGGGCAGGCTGTTGTACCCGAAGGGCGTGGAGGCGTAGTACGCGCCGGTGTCCAGCAGGGCCACCAGATCGCCGGTGTCCAGCGGCGGCAGTTCCCGCCCGACGGCCACCAGGTCGCCCGCGAAGCAGCAGGGCCCGGCGACGTCCTGCCGCACGCCCCGCCCCGCCTTCGGGCGGCCCCGCCCGTCGTACGCGGCCACCCGCAGCGGCCAGGACTGCGGGGCGAAGACGGTGCGCACGGCCACCTGCGCCCCGGCGTGGGTGACGGCGATGCGCCGCCCGCCCGCCTCCTTGGCGTACTCCACCCGGGCCAGCACCGCGCCCGCCTTGGCCAGCAGGGCGCGGCCGAACTCGGTGACGAGCCCGTACCGCCCGTCGAACAGGCCGGGGACGCGGTCGCGCAGCAGCCGCGCGTACGCGGCGAACGTCGGCCGGGTCTCGTCCGAGCCGAAGTTGACCGGAAGGCCGCCGCCGATGTCCACGGTGTCCACCTGCCGCCGTCCGGCGGCGGCGTTGATCTCCTCCGCCAGGGCGTGGGCGGCGGCGACACCGTCGGCCATCAGCTCCAGCGGCACGCCCTGCGAGCCGGTGTGCACGTGCAGCCGGGTGAGCCAGGGGCGCTGGGCGTAGGCGCGCAGCACCCAGGCGCGGGCGCCCTCGTCGCGCAGGGCCACGCCGAACTTGGAGGTGGACGTCGCGGTGCTCATCGCGTCGATCGACCCGGCGCCGAGCTGAGGGTTGACGCGGAGCCCGACGGGCGCGCCGGGCCCGGCGGGTCCGACGAGGGCGTCCAGGCGGCGCAGTTCCTCCGGGTTGTCGGCGTTGAGGGGGACCCCGAGGGCCAGCGCCTCGCGCAGTTCGGCCGTCGTCTTGGCGGGGGAGTCCAGCACCGTCCGTTCCGGCGGGACCCCGGCGGCGCGGGCGAGCGCCAGCTCTCCGGGGCTGGCCACCTCGCAGCCGAGTCCGGCGTCGGCGAGCAGCCGCAGGACGGGCACGAGTGAGGCGGCCTTGACCGCGAAGGCGTGCAGCACGGGCTGTCCGGGGGCGGTCACCTCCGCGAAGGCGGTGTGCAGGGCGGCGGCGGCCCCGCGCACGGCGTCCACGTCCAGCAGGGCCGCGACGGGCCGCTCCTCGGTGACGAGCCCGCGCGCGACGGCGGCGCGCACGGCCGCGTCGCGCCGGGCGGCGGCGTCCGGCGGCGCGGCCCCACCGGGTTCGGCCCCACCGGGCGGGGTTCCGTCCGGCGCGGCGGCCTCCGGCGCGGCGTCCCGGACCGGGTCCGCGCCGGGCCGGGCTTCCGGGCGGGCGTCCCGGCGGTTCCCCGCCGGCGGTTCCTCACGGCTGTCGGCGTCCATGGCGGCCAGCCAAGCACGGGAGGGCGGTCCGGCGCACGGGAGGCTGTTGACTAGCTCTATTCAGTCCGTACAGTGTCTGAATAGATCGTTCCCACTGACGCGGCACGGGAGGCACGGACCATGGCGGACCACGCAGGACACCCCGGACGCCCACCACACCACGCGCGGTCCGCGGCCGGGCCGCGCACGGTCCGCGCCCCGCGCGGCAGCACGCTCAGCGCCCGGGGCTGGCCGCAGGAGGCCGCCCTGCGGATGCTCCAGAACAACCTGGACCCCGAGGTCGCCGAGCACCCCGACCGCCTCGTCGTCTACGGCGGCACCGGCAAGGCCGCCCGCGACTGGCCGTCCTTCGAGGCGATGGTGCGCACCCTGCGCACACTCAAGGCCGACGAGACGATGCTCGTCCAGTCCGGCCGCCCGGTCGGCGTCATGACGACCCACGAGTGGGCCCCGCGCGTGCTCATCGCCAACTCCAACCTGGTGGGGGACTGGGCCACCTGGGAGGAGTTCCGCCGCCTGGAGCAGCTCGGCCTCACCATGTACGGGCAGATGACGGCCGGTTCGTGGATCTACATCGGCACCCAGGGCATCCTCCAGGGCACCTACGAGACGTTCGCGGCCGTCGCCGCCAAACGCTTCGGCGGCTCCCTCGCCGGAACGCTCACCCTCACCGCCGGGCTCGGCGGCATGGGCGGCGCCCAGCCGCTGGCCGTCACGATGAACGGCGGCGCCGTCCTGTGCGTGGACTGCGACCCCCGCGCCATCGACCGCCGCATCGAGCACGGCTACCTCGACGTGCGCGCCGACTCCCTCGACCACGCCCTGGAGCTGGCCACCGCCGCCCGCGACGAGCGCCGTGCGCTGTCGGTCGGCGTGCTCGGCAACGCCGCCGAGGTGGTGCCGAGGCTGCTGGCCTCGGGCGCGCCCGTCGACATCGTCACCGACCAGACCAGCGCCCACGACCCGCTCGCCTACCTCCCGCTCGGCGTGGACTTCGCCGACATGGCCGCCTACGCCGCCGAGAAGCCCGCCGACTTCACCGCACGCGCCCGCGAGTCCATGGCACGGCACGTGGAGGCGATGGTCGGCTTCCACGAAGCGGGCGCGGAGGTCTTCGACTACGGCAACTCCCTGCGCGGCGAGGCCAGGCTCGCCGGCTACGGCAGGGCCTTCGACTACCCCGGCTTCGTCCCCGCCTACATCCGCCCGCTGTTCTGCGAGGGCAAGGGCCCCTTCCGCTGGGCGGCCCTCAGCGGCGACCCGAAGGACATCCACGCCACCGACCGCGCCGTCCTCGGCCTCTTCCCCGACAACGAGCCGCTGGCCCGCTGGATCAGGCTGGCCGGGGAGCGGGTGCGCTTCCAGGGCCTGCCCGCGCGCATCTGCTGGCTCGGCCAGGGGGAGCGGGACCGGGCGGGGGAGCGGTTCAACGACATGGTCGCCTCCGGCGAGCTGTCCGCGCCCGTCGTCATCGGCCGCGACCACCTGGACTGCGGCTCGGTCGCCTCCCCCTACCGCGAGACGGAGGCCATGCGCGACGGCTCCGACGCCATCGCGGACTGGCCGCTGCTCAACGCCATGGTCAACGTCGCCTCCGGCGCCTCCTGGGTGTCGCTGCACCACGGCGGCGGCGTCGGCATGGGCCGTTCGCTGCACGCCGGGCAGGTCACGGTGGCCGACGGCACCCCGCTGGCGGGCGAGAAGATCCGCCGGGTCCTCACCAACGACCCGGGCATGGGCGTCATCCGGCACGTGGACGCCGGGTACGAGGAGGCCGAGGCCGTCGCCGCCGCGCGCGGCGTGCGCGTCCCCATGCGCGAGGACGGCCCCGCGTGAGCCCGTCCGGCTTCCACACGATGTGGCGGGACCTGGCCGCGATCGGCCGCCACCGCGGCACTGGCGGCTACCGCCGCCACGCCTGGACGGCCGCCGACGCCGACTGCCGCGCCTGGTTCCGCGCCGAGGCCGCCGCCCGGGGGCTGGCCTGCGAGAGCGACCGCAACGGCAACCAGTGGGCCTGGCTGGGCGACCCGGCGGCGGGCGACGCCGTCGTCACCGGCTCCCACCTGGACTCCGTTCCCGACGGCGGCGCGTTCGACGGCCCGCTCGGCGTCGTCTCCGCCTTCGCGGCCCTGGACGAACTGCGCGGGCGGGGAGCGCGGCTGCTCCGGCCGCTCGCGGTGGTCAACTTCGCCGACGAGGAGGGCGCCCGCTTCGGCGTGGCCTGCACCGGCTCCCGGCTCAGCGCGGGCACGCTCGCGCCGCGCGCCGCGCGGGAGCTGCGCGACGCCGACGGCACCACCCTGGCCGACGCCATGGCGGCCGCCGGGCACGACCCGCAGGCCATCGGCCCGGATCCGGAACGGCTCGCCCGCGTCGGGGCGTTCGTGGAACTGCACGTCGAGCAGGGCCGGGCGCTGGACGCCACCGGGCACCCCGTCGGCGTCGCCTCCGCGATCTGGCCGCACGGCCGCTGGCGGTTCGACTTCCACGGCGAGGCCAACCACGCCGGGACGACGCGTCTGGCCGACCGCCGCGACCCCATGCTCACCTACGCCCGCACCGTCCTGGACGCCCGCGCCCGCGCGGAGGCGGCCGGGGCGCTGGCCACCTTCGGGAAGGTCGCCGTGGACCCGAACGGCGTCAACGCCATCGCCTCGCGGGTGCGGGCCTGGCTGGACTCCCGGGCCGCCGACGAGCGCACGCTCGACGCCGTGGTCGCCGCCGTCGAGCGGGCCGCCACCGGGCACGGGGAGCGCGAGGGGGTGCGGGTGGAGGTCACCCGCGAGTCCTTCACCCCGGTGGTCACGTTCGCCGGCGCCCTGCGCGACCGCGTCGCGGCCCGCCTCGGCGGCGTCCCCGTCCTGCCCACCGGCGCCGGGCACGACGCGGGCGTCCTCGCCGCCGCCGTGCCCACGGCCATGCTGTTCGTGCGCAACCCCACCGGCGTGTCCCACTCCCCGGCGGAACACGCCGCCGAGGACGACTGTGCCGCCGGGGTCGCCGCGCTCGCCGATGTTCTGGAGGACCTCGCGTGTCCGTGACGTACTGGGCCGAACACGCCTGGCTGGACGACGGCCGCCCGCACCCGGGCGTGGCCGTCGACACCGCGGGCGGCCGGATCACCGCCGTCCGCCGGGACGTGCCCGCGCCGCCGCCGGGCGCCGAGGTGCTGCGCGGCCTCACCCTGCCCGGACTGGCCAACGCCCACAGCCACGCCTTCCACCGGGCGCTGCGCGGCACCACCCAGGCGGGCACCGGCGACTTCTGGACCTGGCGGGAGACGATGTACGGGGTCGCCGAGCGCCTCACCCCCGACGGCTACCACGCGCTCGCCCGCGCCGCCTACGCCGAGATGGCCCTCGCGGGCATCACCTGCGTCGGCGAGTTCCACTACCTGCACCACGGCCCCGGCGGCACCCGCTACGCCGACCCCAACGCCATGGGGCAGGCGCTCGTCGCCGCAGCCGCCGACGCGGGCGTCCGCCTCACCCTGCTCGACACCTGCTACCTCTCCGCCGGGTTCGGCGCCCCGCCGGGCCGGGCGCAGCTCCGCTTCTCCGACGGCGACGCCGACGCCTGGGCCGAGCGGGCGGACGCGCTGCGGCCGGACGCCACCACCCGGGTGGGCGCGGCCGTGCACTCCGTGCGGGCCGTCCCCGCGCGGGCGCTCCCCACGGTGCGCCGCTGGGCCGCCGACCGGGACGCGCCGCTGCACGTCCACCTCTCCGAGCAGCCCGCCGAGAACGACGCCTGCCACGCCGCGTACGGCCGTACCCCCGCCCGGCTGCTCGCCGACCACGGCGTGCTCGGCCCCCGCACGACGGCCGTGCACGCCACCCACCTCACCGAGGCGGACGTGGCGCTGCTCGGCGGCACCGGGACGGGCGTGTGCATGTGCCCGACCACCGAACGCGACCTGGCCGACGGCATCGGCCCGGCCGCGGCGCTCCAGCGCGCGGGCAGCCCGCTGTCGCTGGGCAGCGACAGCCACGCCGTCGTGGACCTGCTGGAGGAGGCCCGCGCCCTGGAGCTGGACGAGCGGCTGCGCACCCGCACCCGGGGCCACTGGACGGCCGCCGCGCTGCTCACCGCCGCCACGGCGGCCGGGCACGCCGCGCTGGGCTGGCCGGAGGCGGGCCGGATCGCCCCGGGGGCGCTCGCCGACCTGACGACGGTCGCCCTGGACTCCGTCCGCACGGCCGGTCCGCCGCCCGGGCTCGCCGCCGAGGCCGCCGTGTTCGCCGCGACGGCGGCGGACGTGCGGCACACGGTCGTCGGCGGCCGGACGGTGGTGCGGGACGGCGCGCACACGCTGGTGCCCGACCCGGCGGCGGAGCTGGCCCGCGCGATCGCCGCCGTCACGGCGTGAGCCCGCCCGGCACGGGACGCGCCGCGCCCGCCGCCGGCACGGCGCTCCCCGCCTCCGCCGGCGGGGAGCCGGAACGCCGGCGCCTGGCCGGATCCGCCGCTTCCCGGGGCGTGCGCGTGGCACGGTGTGTGCGCCGCCGTCCGGTGCGCGGCACACCGCCGTCGTCACCCCGAGGAGAGGACCACCCGTGACCGAGCCCACCCCGTCGGCCCCCGCCACGCTGCTCCGCAACATCGGCACCCTGGTGACCTGCGACCCCGCGCTCGGCGAGGGCCCGCTCGGCGTCATCCGGCAGGCCGCCGTCGTCCTGTGGGGCGAGCGGGTCGTGTGGGCCGGGACCGACGGCTCGGCCCCGGCCGCCGACACCGTGTACGACGCGCAGGGCCGCGCGGTCGTCCCCGGGTTCGTGGACTCCCACTCCCACCTGCTGTTCGCCGGTGACCGCACCGAGGAGTTCGACGCCCGCATGGCGGGCCGCCCCTACACGGCCGGCGGCATCCGCACCACGGTGGCCGCCACCCGGGCGGCGAGCGACGCCGAACTCGCCGCCACCCTCGACCGGTACGTGCGCGAGGCGCTGAGCCAGGGCACCACCACGCTGGAGACCAAGTCCGGCTACGGGCTGACCCCGCACGACGAGGCGCGGGCGCTGCGCGTCGCCGCCGCCCGCCTGGAGGAGGTCACCTATCTCGGTGCCCACGTCGCGGCGCCCGAGTACGCCGACGACGTCGCCGGGTACGTCGAGCAGGTCACCGGGCCGATGCTGGACGCCTGCGCCCCGCATGCCCGCTGGGTGGACGTCTTCTGCGAGCGCGGCGCCTTCGACGGCGACCAGGCGCGGGCCGTGCTGACGGCGGGCATGGCGCGCGGCCTGTTCCCGCGCGTGCACGCCAACCAGCTCGGCCCCGGGCCGGGCGTGCGGCTCGCCGTCGAGCTGGGCGCCGCGTCGGCGGACCACTGCACCCACCTCACCGACGCGGACGTGGCGGCGCTGGCCGAGGGGGACACCGTCGCCACGCTGCTGCCGGGCTGCGAGTTCTCCACCCGCTCGCCCTACCCGGACGCGCGGCGGCTGCTGGACGCGGGCGTCACCGTCGCCCTGTCCACGGACTGCAATCCCGGCTCGTCCTTCACCAGCTCCATGCCGTTCTGCGTGGCAGTGGCGGTGCGCGAGATGGGCATGACGCCCGACGAGGCGCTGTGGTCCGCGACGGCCGGCGGCGCCGCCGCGCTGCGCCGCGACGACATCGGCCGCCTCACCCCGGGGGCCCGCGCCGACCTGGCCGTCCTGGACGCCCCCAGCCACGTCCACCTCGCCTACCGGCCCGGGGTGCCGCTGGTGCGGGACGTCTGGTCGCGCGGCGTGCACGCCTGGCACCGATGAGTTCCCGGCACCGCGGGTGTCTGTCCCGGTGCCGGCGCACGAGGCGTCCGGCGTGCGACGACCACACGCGAGGAGTGGCCATGCCCGCGCGAGGAGTGCCGAGATGAGTCCGCCACCCGACGGGACGGAGCTGCTGGAACGCGCCATCGGCTACGCCCTGGGCGCCGTCGGCGAGCTGCCGCCCGGGGCGCTGGCCCGCCCGACGCCCTGCGCGGGCTGGGATCTGCGCACGCTGCTGCGCCACCTCAACGAGTCCCTGGCCGCGCTGCGGGAGGGCGTGGACACCGGACGCGTCGGGCTCGCGCCCGGCGCGGAGGACGCCGCCACCGCCGCTGATCCGGCGGACGCCTTCCGGGGGGCCGCCTCCCGGCTGCTGGCCGCCTGGAGCGCGGCGGACCGCGCCCGCCGCGCCGTGGCGGTGGGCGGCTGCCCGCTGACCACGTCGGTGGTGACGAGCGCCGGGGCGCTGGAGATCGCCGTGCACGGCTGGGACGTCCACCGGGCGGCCGGGCGGCCGGACCGCCCCGTCCCCGACGGCCTCGCGGACGAGCTGCTGCGCGTGGCGCCCCGGCTCGTCCCCGTGCCGGACGCCCGTGCCCCGCTGTTCGCGGCGCCGGTCGCGGTGCCGCCGTCCGCGCGTCCCGGGGACCGCCTGGTGGCCTTCCTGGGCCGGGACCCGGCCCGCGCCCCGGCCGTCCGTCCGGCGCCCTGACGCGGGGGCCGGGGCCCGCCGGGGCCGCGTCGGCGCCCGGGAGCCTTCCGGGCGCCGGGAACGGCGAAGGGGCCGCCCGGACGCATCCGTCCGGACGACCCCTACGGGGCAGACGCGGGCCTGCCCTGGAACGCTCACTCCTCGACCATCAGCCCCTTGCGGAGCTTGCCGAGGGTGCGGGAGAGCAGCCGGGAGACGTGCATCTGGGAGATGCCCAGCTCCTCGCCGATCTCGGACTGCGTCATGTTCGCCACGAAGCGCAGCGACAGGATCTGCCGGTCCCGCTGGGGCAGCTCGGCGATCATCGGCTTGAGCGACTCGATGTACTCGATGCCCTCCAGGCCGTCGTCCTCGTAGCCGAGCCGGTCCGCGAGGGCGCCCTCGGTCTCGTCCTCCTCGGGCTGGGCGTCCAGGGAGCTGGCGGTGTAGGCGTTGCTCGCCGCCATGCCCTCGACGACCTCCTCCCGGGAGAGGTCCAGGCGGTCGGCCAGTTCGGCGACGGTCGGGGCGCGGTCCAGCTTCTGGGCCAGCTCGTCACCGGCCTTGGCCAGGTCGAGCCGCAGCTCCTGGAGGCGGCGCGGGACCCGCACCGACCAGGACGTGTCGCGGAAGAAGCGCTTGACCTCGCCGATGATCGTCGGCATGGCGAAGGTGGGGAACTCGACGCCCCGGCCCATCTCGAAGCGGTCGATCGCCTTGATGAGGCCGATCGTGCCGACCTGGACGATGTCCTCCATGGGCTCGCTGCGCGAGCGGAAGCGGGAGGCGGCGAACTTGACCAGGGCCAGGTTCAGCTCCACCAGGGTGTTGCGGACGTAGGCGTGCTCGTACGTGCCCTCTTCCAGGTTCTCCAGGCGCTCGAACAGCGTCTTGGACAGGGCACGCGCGTCCAGCGGCCCCACCTCGCCGTAGGGGGGGATCGCGGGGAACTCGGCGAGCTGGCCGTCGAGGTCTTCCAGCGCCGGATCGCCAGGTGTGGCGGCGAAAACTTCGGGCAGGATGGTCGACGGCGCGGTCAGCGCGGCCTCCCGAGTGACGGGATCACCGTCGTTGACGGCGTCGACGTCCTCGTAAGGGGTGCTGCGCTCGGCGCGCACCTCGTCGAGTTGGGGTGACATGGTGTGTCCTCCATTGTTGACCGGCGTATGGCTGCCGGAGCCGTGACGTGCACTGCGAGGTGCGGCGCCTCCATGGCCGACGTGTCTTGCGGATTACCTCTTAGGCGTATCGGGTGCGGCAGCGATATGGCAAGTGCGCTATGTCCGGTTTTCCACGCTTGGCGGCTTTGTGCGGGTGTCGGAAAGGGGCGTCAAGGCGTAGGGTTCTAGGCTGCGGACGCGGCGAGCCCGCGGCGCTGCACGGGCGGGGGAAAGCGGAAGAGGTGTCCATGGACCGCGGAATGCCCGGGGTGGAGAGCAGGTACGGGCGGCTGGTGGTCGGCGTGCGCCGGGACGGCGCGACGGCGGTGCTGAGCCCGGAAGGTGAGCTTGACCACCACACCGCCCCGCTGTTGCGTACCCCACTGGAGGAAAGCCTTGACGAGGGCTGCCACCGTCTCGTCGTCGACTGCTCGGGGCTGGATTTCTGCGACTCCACCGGTCTCAACGTCCTCCTCACGGCCCGGCTGCGCGCGGAGGCCGCCGGCGGCGCCGTGCACCTCGCCGCGATGCGGCCCGCGGTCGCCCGGGTCTTCGAGATCACCGGGGCGGGCACCGTCTTCTCCCTGCACGACGACCTGGACCACGCCCTCGCAGAGCTGTCCGGCCGCTGATGCGGGTGTACCTTCCGATGAGCGCGTTACCCGCGTCACGGCGACCCGGCACAATCAAGGGGTGTTCCCAGCCCCGGTACGGGCAGGAGACCATCTGTATATGTCGGTGGCCGTTCCCCGCGCGGGGCGCGAACGGTGAGATGACCAACTCCGTGAACCGGTGAGGTGAAGCACTGATGAGCACCACCCGGCCCTCCCCGGCGGGCGGCCTCGGCCCGGAGCCGGAGGAGGCGCCAGCGCCCGTCGCGGCGTCGGCCGGCCAGGTGCGGGAGCTGCACCAGGTTCGCCGACTGCGGCTCGTCGGAGTGAGCGGCGCGGTGCAGCGCTCGCGCGACTTCACCCGGACGGCCCTGAACGACTGGGGCTGGCTCCCCGCCGTCGAGGCGGACCAGCGGGCCGCCGCCGAGGACGTCCTGCTGGTCGTCTCGGAGCTGGTCACCAACGCCTGCCTGCACGCGGGAGGACCGCAGGAACTGCGCCTGGCGTACGGCCCCCGCTCCCTGCGCGTGGAGGTCCTGGACGCGGGCGCGGGGGAACCGGCGCCGCGCTCCCCGCACCGCGCGGGACGTCCCGGGGGGCACGGCATGTTCATCGTGGAGCGGCTCTGCCTCGACTGGGGCGTCGCCCACGCCCCCGAGGGCTCCGGGAAGGCCGTCTGGGCCGAACTGGCCAACGCCCGCTGAACCCACACACCCCGCCCAGAGCCACCCTCCGGACTCTCCGGCCCGCCGCCTGACCGCGCGCGGGCCCCCTCCCGGTACGCCCGGCGCCCGGCGTACCCGGCCCCGGTGCCCCGGCCCCCGGAGCCTCACCCCGGCCCCCGGCACGGGAGACGCCCCGGCCGGTTCCCCGGCCGGGGCGTCTCCCGTGCGGCGGCGCGGCGCGGGCGCTACCGCACGTCGCCCATCAGCACGCGCAGCTTCCGGGAGCCCGCCATGAACGCCAGGCCCGCCGCCACCGCGACGACCGCCCACATCCCGTAGTACAGCGTGTCGCCCAGCGGCCCGTTCAGCCGCGTCACCCAGCCGTTGAGCGCGTTGCCGGTGGCCGTCGCCAGGAACCACAGGCCCATGATCTGGCTGACGAACTCCTTGGGCGCCAGCTTCGTGGACAGCGACAGGCCCACCGGCGACAGGCACATCTCGCCGAGGGTCTGTACGAGGTAGACGCCCAGCAGCCAGAACACCGTCACCTGGCCGGTGTCGCTGCTCGCGGCGGCCGCGCCCGCCAGGCCCATGAGCCCGAAGGAGCCGCCGATCAGCAGCATCGCCAGACCGAACTTCACCGGCGTGCTCGGCTCCCTCTCCCGCCGGGCGAGCCTGACCCACAGCGCCGCGAAGAGCGGCGCCAGGATGATCACGTACGTCGGGTTCACGGACTGGAACCAGGAGGCCGGGAACTCCCAGCCGCCGATGGAGCGGTCGGTCTTCTGGTCGGCGAAGATCGTCAGCAGCGAGCCGGACTGGTCGTAGATCATCCAGAACAGCACGGCGGTGACGAAGAACCAGGCGAAGGCCACGACCTTCGGCCGCTCCCGCGCCGTCAGGTTCGGGCTGCGGAACATCGTCCAGAAGTAGCCGACCGGCACCACGATGCCGAGGACGGCCAGCACGTTGACGATGTGCTCGACGGTGAACGTGCCGAGCGCCAGGTCGAGCAGCAGGGCCGCGACCGCGAGGCCGCTCCACAGCAGCACCCGGTTGAGCACCCGTCGCCTCTCCTCGGCCGAGGCCGGGTTCGTCGGGTGGCGGCCGACGTCCCCGAGGTGCTTGCCGCCCAGCACGTACTGGATGACGGCCAGCGTCATGCCGACGCCGGCGACGCCGAAGCCCAGGTGCCAGTTCACCTTCTGGCCCAGCGAGCCGACGATCAGCGGCGCGGCCAGGGCGCCGATGTTGATCGACATGTAGAACAGCGTGAAACCGGCGTCCCTGCGCGCGCTGGACTGGCCCTCGTAGAGCCCGCCGACCATGGCGGAGATGTTCGGCTTCAGCAGGCCGGTCCCGATGGCGATCAGGCCCAGCCCGACGAAGAACGTCGCGTTGTTCGGGACCGCCAGGACGTAGTGGCCCGCGGCGATGACGATGCCGCCGACGAGGACGGCCTTGCGGGCGCCCCAGAGCCGGTCGGCCACCCAGCCGCCGGGCATGGAGGTCATGTAGACGACGGCGTTGTAGACGCCGTAGATCGCGGCGGCGAGCGTCTCGCGGTCCTCCAGGGGCCCGTCCAGGACCCCGGCGATCAGGTAGAGGACGAGGATGGCGCGCATTCCGTACCAGGAGAAGCGCTCCCACATCTCCGTCAGGAAGAGCGTGGCCATCCCGCGCGGGTGGCCGAAGAAGGTGTTGCCGCCGGAGGGGGCGCGGCCCTTCGACATGCTGGACGCCATGAGGGGGGTTCCTTCGGGTTCGGGACGCGACGCGGGGTGGGCGCGCGCCCGGACGGGGGGTGGCGCGGGCCGGTGGCGCCGGTCCGCGCGGATGGTTCTCGGAGAATGGCCCGGCGGGCGGCCCGCGGTCGTGCCGCCGGGCCGCGGTGTGCCGGGGACCCCTGGCTCCCCCGGAGGGAAGCGAGCACACCCTACGCCACGCCGACACGCCCATCGAAGACGGATGAGGCGTGGAACACAGGTAAAATCCTCTTTACCTCTGGCATTCCCAGGTGATCGTTCGATCCGGCCGACGCTCTGCGGACTAGACCAAAGACGGTTCGATGGCGCGCCGCGGCGCTCGCCCACCGCTCCGAACAGCGGTCCCGGCGTTCGCCCGGCGGGACTACCATCGGGCCATGACCCGAGTACTGCTCGCCGAGGATGACGCGTCCATCTCCGAGCCGCTCGCCCGCGCGCTGCGCCGCGAAGGGTACGAGGTCGAGGTGCGCCAGGACGGCCCCGGCGCGCTCGACGCCGGCCTCCACGGAGAGATCGACCTCGTCGTCCTCGACCTCGGCCTGCCGGGCATGGACGGGCTCGAGGTCTGCCGCAGACTCCGCACCGACGGCCACGCCTTCCCCGTCCTGGTGCTCACCGCCCGCGCCGACGAGGTCGACACCGTCGTCGGCCTCGACGCCGGCGCCGACGACTACGTCACCAAGCCCTTCCGCCTCGCCGAGCTGCTCGCCCGCGTCCGGGCGCTGCTGCGGCGCGGCACCACCGAGGCGCAGCCCCCGGCGGCGACCCACGGCGTGCGCATCGACGTCGAGTCGCACCGGGCCTGGATCGGGGACGACGAGCTCCAGCTCACCGCCAAGGAGTTCGACCTGCTGCGGGTCCTCGTGCGGGACGCCGGCCGGGTCGTCACCCGCGACCAGCTCATGCGCGAGGTCTGGGACACCACCTGGTGGTCGTCCACCAAGACGCTCGACATGCACATCTCCTGGCTCCGCAAGAAGCTCGGCGACGACGCGGGCAACCCGCGCTACATCTCCACCGTGCGCGGCGTCGGCTTCCGCTTCGAGAAGAACTAGCGCCGCCGTCCGATGCGCCGCCGCCTGATCAACTCCACGCTCGCCGTGGTGCTCGTCGTCGTCGCCGTCTTCGGGTCCTCGCTGGTCATCGTGGAGACGCAGGCCATCGAGAAGAGCGTCCACGAGACGACGCAGTCCGAGGCCGCCCGGCTCGTGGCCGTCGTGGAGGCCAGGATCGCCGCGGGCGAGCAGGTCACCGGGCGCACCATGCGCAGCGCGGTGCCCGCCGACCGGTACGTGAGCATCGAACTCCCCGGGCAGCCGCCGATCGCCCTGGGGGAGCGGCCCCAGGGCGGGACGATCGAGGGCCGGGCCAAGGGCGGCAACGGCGAGGTCGTCACCGTGCGGCAGCCGCGCAGCGCGGTCAGCGACGAGGTCGGCCGCATCCTCATGCTCATCATCGCGGTGGCGCTGCTGACCGTCTTCGCCGCCGCCCTGCTGGCCGTCCGCCAGGCCCGCCGCGTCGCCGCCCCGCTCACCGACCTGGCCGAGACCGCCGAACGCCTCGGGTCCGGCGACCCCCGCCCCCGGCACCGGCGCTACGGGGTCCCCGAGCTGGACCGGGTCGCGGACGTCCTGGACTCCAGTGCCGAGCGGATCGCGCGCATGCTCACCGCCGAGCGGCGGCTGGCGGCGGACGCCTCCCACCAGCTCCGCACCCCGCTGACGGCGCTGTCCATGCGGCTGGAGGAGATCGTCGCCACCGCCGACAGCGACCCGGACTCCGTGCGGGAGGAGGCCGCCATCGCGCTGGCGCAGGTCGAGCGGCTGACCGACGTCGTCGAACGGCTGCTCACCAACAGCCGCGACCCGCGCTCCACCTCGGCCGTCGGCTTCGACCTGGACGAGGTGGTGCTCCAGCAGGTCGAGGAGTGGCGCCCCGCCTACCGGGGCGCGGGCCGGGCCGTCGTCCACTCCGGCAAGGCCGGGCTGCGCGCCGTCGGCACCCCGGGCGCGGTGGCCACCGTGCTGGCGACGCTGGTGGAGAACTCCCTCGTGCACGGCGACGGCACCGTCGCCCTGCGCACCCGCGTGGCGGGCAACCAGGTCGTCGTGGAGGTCACCGACGAGGGGCCGGGGGTGGACCCGGAACTCGGCTCGCGGGTCTTCGAGCGGACGGTGAGCGGACGCAACTCCACCGGGCTCGGGCTCGCCGTCGCCCGGGACCTGGCCGAGGCGGACGGCGGACGGCTGGAGCTGCTACAGCAGTACCCGCCGGTGTTCGCGCTCTTCCTCAGCCGTGAGGTCGTCGCCGCCCCGGCCACGGGCTGACGGAGCCTTCCGGAACACCCACGTCCGGTAGGACCAGAACCGGAACGCCGTCGCCACCCCCATGCCGACGACGTTCTTGGCGATGTTGTCCGCCAGCGACGAGGTGAACCCGAAGCCGTAGTGCGACAGCGCCAGCGCACCGTTCTCGATCACCATGCCGACCCCGCTGAACAGCAGGAACAGCGTCAGCTCGCGGCGTATCCTGCGCTTGTCGCTGTGCTGGTACGTCCAGTACCGGTTGCCCACGTAGTTGGTGCAGACCGCCGCCGACACGGCGATCACCCCCGAGCGCACCGGCGCCAGCCCGAAGGTGTGGATGCAGAGGTTGAACACCGAGACGTTCACCAGGAACCCGAACGCGCCGACCGTCCCGAACTTCCCCAGCTCCCGCAGGAGCCGCCGGAGCCGCACGGACAGTGCGAG
Source organism: Streptomyces solitudinis (assembly GCF_036323765.1). Lineage (NCBI taxonomy): Bacteria > Bacillati > Actinomycetota > Actinomycetes > Kitasatosporales > Streptomycetaceae > Streptomyces > Streptomyces solitudinis. The sequence continues at coordinate 48,316 of NZ_JAZDCW010000005.1, read as the reverse complement.
ACGTCCGCTCATCGTGATCTTCATCGCCCCGTCCGGTCTGCGTCACTCGGCGGCCTCATGCTAACCGGGTGCCCCGGCCCCCGTACCCTTGAACCGTGACGTTTCCGGTAGTCGGCATGGTCGGCGGTGGCCAGCTCGCTCGTATGACCCACGAGGCGGGCATCCCGCTCGGCATCCAGTTCAAGCTCCTCAGCGACACCCCGCAGGACTCCGCGGCCCTGGTCGCCGGTGAAGTCGTCGTCGGCGACTACCGGGACCTGGAGACGCTGCGCGCCTTCGCCCGCGGCTGTGACGTGATCACCTTCGACCACGAGCACGTGCCCACCGGGCACCTGCGCGCCCTGGAGGCCGACGGCATCCCCGTCCGGCCGGGCCCGGACGCCCTGGTGCACGCGCAGGACAAGGGCGTCATGCGCGCCCGGCTCGACGCGCTCGGCATCCCCTGCCCCCGCCACCGCATCGTCGCGGACCCGGCCGACGTCGCCGCGTTCGCGGCCGAGGGCGGCGGCTTCCCCGTCGTCCTGAAGACGGTGCGCGGCGGCTACGACGGCAAGGGCGTGTGGGTCGTGCGCTCGGCCGCGGAGGCCGCCGACCCGTTCCGGGCCGGGGTGCCGGTGCTGGCCGAGGAGAAGGTGGACTTCGTCCGGGAGCTGGCCGCGAACGTCGTCCGCTCCCCGCACGGACAGGCCGTCGCCTACCCGGTGGTGGAGTCCGTGCAGGTCGACGGCGTGTGCGACACCGTCGTCGCGCCCGCGCCCGGCCTCGCGCCGCAGGCGTCGGCCGCCGCCCAGGAACTGGCCCTGCACATCGCCCGGGAACTGGACGTCACCGGGCACCTGGCCGTCGAACTGTTCGAGACCCGCGACGGGCGCATGCTCGTCAACGAACTGGCCATGCGCCCCCACAACTCCGGGCACTGGACGCAGGACGGCGCTGTCACCTCCCAGTTCGCCAACCACCTGCGGGCCGTGCTCGACCTGCCGCTCGGCGACCCGCGGCCGCGCGCGCCCTGGACGGTGATGGCCAACGTCCTCGGCGGCGACTACCCCGACATGTACGGCGCCTACCTGCACTGCATGGCGCGTGATCCGCAGCTGAAGATCCACATGTACGGCAAGGACGTGAAGCCGGGCCGCAAGGTCGGGCACGTCACCACCTACGGTCCCGACCTGGCAGACGTGCGGGAGCGCGCCCGCCACGCGGCCGACTACCTGCGAGGAACGATCACCGAATGAGCGCTGCGTCCAGCACCGGCTCCCCGTCCCCGGCCGTCGGCATCGTCATGGGCTCCGACTCCGACTGGCCCGTCATGGAGGCCGCCGCCCAGGCCCTCGACGAGTTCGACGTGCCTTACGAGGTCGACGTCGTCTCCGCCCACCGCATGCCCCGCGAGATGATCGCCTACGGCGAGGAGGCCGCCGGGCGCGGGCTCAGGGCGCTCATCGCCGGAGCCGGCGGCGCCGCCCACCTGCCGGGCATGCTCGCCTCCGTCACCCCCCTGCCGGTCATCGGCGTGCCGGTGCCGCTCAAGCACCTGGACGGCATGGACTCGCTGCTGTCCATCGTGCAGATGCCCGCGGGCGTGCCCGTCGCCACCGTCTCCGTCGCCGGAGCCCGCAACGCCGGACTGCTGGCCGTGCGGATGCTCGCCGCCCACGACGAGGGGCTGCGCGAGCGGATGGCCGCCTTCCAGGAGGAGCTGAACGCGCAGGCCACCGAGAAGGGCCGCCGGCTGCGCAGCAAGACGGGCCAGGGCGGCGGCTTCGGGTTCGGCGGCTGAGCGTGAGCGACAGCCTCGCCCGCGCCCGCGAACTGCTCGCCGCCCACCCCGTCGCCGACGGACACAACGACCTGCCCTGGGCGCTGCGCGAACAGGTCCGCTACGACCTCGACGCCCGCGACGTCGGCACCGACCAGTCCGCCGTGCTGCACACCGACATCCCCCGGCTGCGCGCCGGGGGAGTGGGCGCCCAGTTCTGGTCGGTGTACGTGCGCACCGACCTGGCCGGGGACGCCGCCGTCAGCGCCTGCCTGGAGCAGATCGACGCCGTCCGGCAGCTCACCGACCGCTACCCGGACGACCTGGCCCCGGCGCGGACGGCCGACGACATGGAGGCCGCCCGCGCCCGGGGCCGCATCGCCTCCCTCACGGGCGCCGAGGGCGGGCACAGCATCGCCAACTCGCTCGGCACCCTGCGCGGCCTGTACCGGCTGGGCGTCCGCTACCTGACGCTGACCCACAACGACAACACCGACTGGGCCGACTCCGCCACCGACGAGCCCCGGCACGGCGGCCTCACCCGCTTCGGCGAGCAGGTGGTCCGCGAGATGAACCGCCTCGGCATGCTGGTGGACCTCTCCCACGTGGCGGCCACGACCATGCGCGACGCCCTGCGCGTGAGCACGGCGCCGGTGATCTTCTCGCACTCCTCGTCCCGCGCGGTGTGCGACCACCCGCGCAACGTCCCCGACGACGTGCTCGCCCAGCTCCCGGCCAACGGCGGGCTGGCCATGGCCACGTTCGTCCCGAAGTTCATCCTGCCCGCCGCCGTGGACTGGACCCACGCGGCGGACGCCAACATGCGCGCAGGCGGGCTGCACCCGCTGGACACCACCCCGCGTGCCATGGCCGTGCAGCGCGCCTTCGAGGAGGCCCACCCCAGGCCGCGCGCCACGGCCGCCACCGTCGCGGACCACCTGGACCACATGCGCGAGGTGGCGGGCATCGACCACGTCGGCATCGGCGGCGACTACGACGGCACCGCCTTCCTGCCCGACGGGCTCGGCAGCGTCGCCGGCTACCCCCGCCTGGTCGCCGAACTGCTGGACCGCCGCTGGTCGGACGCCGACCTGGCGAAGCTGACGTGGAAGAACGCGGTGCGCACCCTGCGCGCGGCCGAGGACGTCGCCCGCGACCTCGGCGCCCGCACGCGGCCGTCCAACGCCACGCTCGCCTCGCTGGACGGCCCGGCCGGGGACGGCTGACCGGGCGGCGTCGCGGGGCGGGCGCCCTCGCGGGGCGGGCGTTACGGAGCCGGGCGGCCGGACGCCGTCACCGCGCCGTGCGGTGCGCGTCCTCGCCCCGGGCGTCCGCGGGCGGCGGGGCGTCCGCGGCGTCGGCCGCGTCGAGGGCCCGCGCCGTGCGGCGCACGGTACGGACGGCCTTCCGGCGCATCAGCACGACCGCCGCGGCGACGCCCAGCGCCCCGGCGAGCGCGAGCAAGGCCAGCGTCCAGGAACCCGCCCGGGCGGCGAGCGCCACCGGCAGCGCCACCATGGCGACGAGCACCGGCACCATCCAGCGCGTCCGCCCCATCTGCCGTTCCCGCTCGGCCACCAGGCGGCGCAGCTGCGCGCGCTCGGCCGGATCGTCGGGCACCTCCCCCTTCCGCAACCGGTGTTCGGCCGCCACCAGGCCCTTCCGGTCCGTGCCGAGCGTCCGGGAATCCTTGCGCGCCCGGTACCACAGGACGCATCCGGCGACCGTCGTGTAGAGGACCGCGTTCAGCAGCCAGACCAGCACGCCCTGGTGCGGGCGCACCAGCTTCGCCGCCCCGAGCCCCAGCAGGAACACCAGCGCCAACTGGAGCGCGAGGCTCTCCTCGAACCGCCTGCGGACCGTCCGCATGAACGTCACCTTCCTTCCCGTGCGGGGGGAGTCGGTGACGTCCGTGTACCCACGGCCCGGCCGGTCAGCCGGGGGAGCGGGCGGGCTCCAGCGTCCACCACTGGGCCGGAGTGTCGGTGTCCTCGCCCTGCTGGACGTTGGCCCCGGGCTCACCGGAGGCACCGGCGACCTCCAGCGGGAGTCCGCTCACGTAACTGACCAGCGAATACCGGCCGGGAGCGTCCACGTGCCCCTCCAGCAGCCACTCCTGCGCCCCGAAGTTGTTCGCCCCCCACTGCTGCACGTTCGCCCCCGGCTCCACGGACGCCCCGGCCACGTCCAGCCGCTTGCCGCTCGCCAGGCTCTCGATGTGGTGCAGCGCGCTGCCCTCGTGGACGGCCATGATCCGCCACAGCTGCCGTGCAGCGCCCTCGGACCCCTCCTGCACGCCCTGCTGCACGTTGACGCCGCTGCCCGCCCGCCCCTCGTACACCTCCAGGAGCAGCCCGCTGCCGACGTTGCGCACCCGGTAGAGCCCTTCCGCCACGGACATTCCCGCTCCGTTCCCTCGTGGTGACGCCATGCTACGGAACGGCAACGACAACCCCGGGGGCGTACACCCGTACGACACCATGGAGCCATGACCACCGCGAAACGCCCGTCCGCCCGGTCCGCCCTCTCCGCCGTCCTCGTACTGCCGCTGCTCCTGACCGCCTGCGGAGGGCAGGAACCCGCGGTCGACGCGGAGGAACTGGCCGAGCGCACCCGCTGGATGGGCTCCGACCCGGAGCTGGTCTACGTCACCGAGGCGGCCGGCTACGAGATGGCGCAGCAGTCGGTCGGCGTCTACGGCGGCGACGGGTTCAGCGCCATGTACGTCTCCCAGGACACCGGCGCCATGTTCCAGCTCAGCGTGGAGAGCGGCGACCTGGCCGCACTGGGGTGCGCCGAACCCGCCATCCCGTCCGGCTCCGGGAAGATCACCTGCGAGCAGGAGGGCGAACTGCTCTACCGCAGCGCCGGGGGCGGGCACGAGTACGCCCGCGCGGGGGAGGGGCACGTCGTCCGGGTCAGCGGCGCCCGCCCCGGCACCGGCCAGGACACCCTCCGCGCCGCCGCCGGGGCCGCGCGCCCCGCCGACGACGCGGAACTGGACGCCCTCCTGCCGGAGGTGCCCGGGGGCGGCGCCCCCGTCGAACGCGGCGACCTCCCCCCGCACGGCGACGGCGCCCCCGACAACAGCCCCGGCCTCGGCGGCTGACCCCGCCCCGGCCCCCCTCCACCGCGTCGTGTCCACGCGACCCGGTCGGCCGCTGAGACCCCCGGGCGCGCCGACGGCGACGCGGGGCGGCTGACCGCAGGAAGCGAAGGGCCGAGACGTGACCAGGACCGGACGGGCGGCGTGGGACGCGTACGCCGTCACTCAGGGGCAGCGACGCCGGACGAACCACCGGGGCGAGACCACGTGGTTCAACTGGACCCAGTACGCCGACCACGGGCCCGGAACACCGTGCCCGGGCCCCCGGAGCCCAGCGTGCCGGGGGCCGTCGTGTGTGCGGCTCAGCTACCGTTTCCCGCCCGGCGTCAGCCAGGATGCCCCGGCATGACGCGATGCGGCCCCCGGCACGCTGGGCGCCGGGGGCCGTATCGCGCGGGCTGCTGTCCGGTACCGCAGGCACCGGGCCCGCGGGGGACGGTGTTACGGCAGGTTGCGGGCCATGACGATGCGCTGGACCTGGTTGGTGCCTTCGTAAATCTGCGTGATCTTCGCGTCGCGCATCATGCGCTCCAGCGGGTAGTCGCGGGTGTAGCCGTAGCCGCCGAGGAGCTGGACGGCGTCGGTGGTGATCTCCATCGCGGCGTCGGAGGCGTAGCACTTGGCGGCGGCGCCGAAGAAGGTCAGGTCCTCGCCGGAGGCGCCGAGGGAGACGCGCTCGGAGCGGGCGGCGGCGGCGTAGGTGAGCTGGCGGGCGGCCTCCAGCTTCATCGCCATGTCGGCGAGCATGAACTGCACGCCCTGGAAGTCGCCGATGGGCTTGCCGAACTGCTTGCGCTCGCGGACGTAGCCCTTGGCGTAGTCCAGGGCGCCCTGGGCGACGCCGAGCGCCTGGGCGGCGATGGTGATGCGGGTGTGGTCGAGCGTCTTCATCGCGGTGGCGAAGCCGCTGCCCTCGGCGCCGATCATGCGGTCGGCGGGGACGCGCACGTTGTCGAGGTAGACCTCGCGGGTGGGGGAGCCCTTGATGCCGAGCTTCTTCTCCGGCGCCCCAAAGGACACGCCCTCGTCGCCCTTCTCCACGACGAAGGCGCTGATGCCCTTGGTGCGGGCGTCCGGGTCCGTGACGGCCATCACGGTGTAGTACTCGGAGACGCCGGCGTTGGTGATCCAGCGCTTCACGCCGTTGAGGACGTAGGAGTCGCCGTCGCGGACGGCGCGCGTCTTCATGCCGCCGGCGTCCGAGCCCGCGTCGGGCTCGCTCAGGCAGTACGAGAACATCGCGTCGCCCTTGGCGAGCGGGGCCAGGTACTTCTTCTTCAGGTCCTCGGAGCCGGAGAGGATCACCGGCAGCGAACCCAGCTTGTTGACGGCCGGGATCAGCGAGGACGAGCAGCACACGCGGGCCACTTCCTCGATGACGATGCAGGTCGCCAGGGCGTCGGCGCCCGCGCCGCCGTAGGACTCGGGTACGTGCACGGCGTGCAGGTCGTTGGCGGTGAGGGCGGTCAGGGCCTCCTGGGGGAAGCGGGCCTCCTCGTCCACCTCGGCCGCGTACGGGGCGATCTTCGCTTCCGCGAGCGAGCGCACCGAGTCACGGAGCATCTCGTGCTCCTCGGACGTCCGGTACAGGTCGAAATCAGCGGCTCCCGCCACGGTGGCTCACTCCCCTGGAGATGCGTGCGTGCTAACTACCGTTAAGTAACCCAATTCTAGAGGTGGGCGCCCGCACAGGGATAGGTGAGCTGGGCGACAATGACCCGGTTATGCTCGGGCAGCGTCCCGTCCGCGCCGTCAGGAGTACCCCCCATGGCCCCCAGGATCACCGTGATCGGCACCGGCTACCTCGGCGCCACCCATGCCGCGGCCATGGCCGAGCTGGGGTTCGAGGTGCTGGGGCTCGACGTCGTGCCGGAGAAGATCGCGCTGCTCTCCCAGGGCCGGGCGGCCATGTACGAACCGGGGCTCGACGAGCTGCTGGCCCGGCACGTGGCGGGCGTGGCGGGTTCCTCGGGGCGGCTGCGCTTCACCACGTCCTACGCGGAGGTGGCGGAGTTCGGCGACGTCCACTTCGTCTGCGTGAACACGCCGCAGCGGCACGGCGAGTACGCCTGTGACATGAGCTACGTGGACGCCGTCGTGGAGGAGCTGGCGCCGCTGCTCACCCGGCCGGTGCTGGTGGTCGGCAAGTCGACGGTGCCCGTCGGCAGCGCGGAGCGGCTGGCCGCACGCGTCGCGGAGCTGGCGCCGGTGGGGGCGGAGGCCGAGCTGGCGTGGAACCCGGAGTTCCTGCGGGAGGGCTTCGCCGTCGAGGACACCCTGCGCCCGGACCGCATCGTCGTGGGCGTGCGCTCGGAGCGCGCGGAGGAGCTGCTGCGCGAGGTGTACGCCACCCCGGTCGCCGAGGGCTCCCCGTTCGTGGTCACGGACTTCCCGACGGCCGAGCTGGTCAAGACGGCTGCGAACTCCTTCCTGGCGACCAAGATCTCCTTCATCAACGCCATGGCCGAGGTGTGCGAGGCCGCGGACGGCGACGTGGCGAAGCTCGCGGAGGCCATCGGGCACGACGAGCGGATCGGCCGGAAGTTCCTGCGGGCCGGGATCGGCTTCGGCGGCGGGTGCCTGCCGAAGGACATCCGGGCCTTCATGGCCCGCGCGGGTGAGCTGGGTGCCTCGCAGGCGCTGATGTTCCTGCGCGAGGTGGACTCCATCAACATGCGCCGCCGCGGCGCCATGGTCGAGCTGACCCGGGACGCGGTCGGCGGGACGCTGCTGGGCAAGCGCATCGCGGTGCTGGGCGCCACCTTCAAGCCGGACTCGGACGACGTGCGCGACTCCCCGGCGCTCAACGTCGCGGGGCAGCTCCACCTGCAGGGTGCGCAGGTCACGGTCTACGATCCGAAGGGGATGGACAACGCCCGCGCCCTGTTCCCCACGCTCGGCTACGCCCCGACGGCGCAGGAGGCGGTGCGCGGCGCGGACGTCGTCCTGCACCTGACCGAGTGGCGCGAGTTCCGCGAGCTGGACCCGGAGCGGCTGGCCGAGGAGGTGTCCGAGCGGCACATCCTGGACGGCCGCAACGCGCTGGACCCGGCCGCGTGGCGCAAGGCGGGCTGGACGTTCCGCGCGCTGGGCCGCCCCACCGCCTGATCCGTACATCCGGCGGAGCCCGTCGCGTGCGCCCGAGGAGCCCGTCGCCCGTCCGATCCCGTACGCCTGGAGGAACGCGCATGGCCATCGCCAGTATGGGCACGACCGTCCTGGACTGCCCCGACCCCCGTACGCTCGCCGCCTTCTACGCCGCCGTCCTCGGCTGGGAGACGGCCCAGGACAGCGACGACGACTGGGTCGAGCTGGAGGGGCCGGGCGGCTACAACCTGGCCTTCCAGCGCTCCGAGGGCCACCGGCCGCCGCAGTGGCCGGGTACCGAGCACGGGCAGCAGGCGCACCTGGACCTGGACGTGCCCGGGGACGCGCGGGAGGAGGCCGAACGGCAGGTGCTGGAGCTGGGCGCGACGCTGCTCCAGGGCGACGACGGCGGCAGGCGCAGCTTCCGGGTCTACGCGGATCCTGCCGGGCACCCGTTCTGCCTGTGCTACCCCCGGCCGCAGGACACCTGACCCCCGGGGCACCTGACCCCGGCGCGGGGCGGCGCCCGTCCCCGGCGGCGGGCGGGACGTCCGGCCCCCGTGCGCGGCCCCCGTGCGCGGCGTCCGGTCCGGTCCCGGGGCGCCCCGGGACCGGACCGGATTGGTGAGCGGGGGCGGGCCTGAGAGAGTGGTGGGTATGGACATCGCGCGCAGGAACAACGTCACCGTCACCGGCAACCCGCAGGGCCGGGCGGTGGTGCTGGCGCACGGCTTCGGCTGCGACCAGAACATGTGGCGCCTGACGGTGCCCGCCCTGGCCGAGGACTACCGGGTGGTGCTGTTCGACTACGTCGGGTCCGGGCGCTCGGACCTGTCGGCCTTCTCCGAGGACCGCTACGCCTCCCTGGACGGCTACGCCCGGGACGTGGTGGAGGTGTGCGAGGCGCTCGACCTGCGCGACGCCGTCTTCGTCGGGCACTCGGTGAGCGCGATGACCGGGGCGATGGCCGCCCGGATGGCTCCGGAGCGCATCGGAGCGCTGGTGATGGTCGCCCCCTCTCCGCGGTACATCGACGACGACAGCTACCGGGGCGGGTTCAGCGCGGAGGACATCGAGGAGCTGCTGACGTCCCTGGAGTCGAACTACCTGGGCTGGTCGGCGGCGATGGCGCCGGTGATCATGGGGAACGCGGACCGTCCCGAGCTGGGTGAGGAGCTGACGAACAGCTTCTGCGCCACCGACCCGGACATGGCGCGCGTCTTCGCCCGCACCACGTTCCTGTCGGACTCGCGGGACGACCTGAAGGGCGTGGGGGTGCCGACGCTGGTGCTGGAGTGCCTCCAGGACGCCATCGCCCCCCGGGAGGTCGGGGCCTTCGTGCACCAGTCGATCTCCGGGTCGAAGCTGGTCACGCTCGACGCGACCGGGCACTGCCCGCACCTGTCCGCGCCGCAGGCCACCAACGCGGCTATCACCGAGTTCTTGGCGGGTTTGCGGTGATGTGCCGCACCGGGCGGCAGCCCGATCCGCACGACGCCGGCGGCGGCAGGGTGTCGGGCGCGGTGTTCGCCGCGCTGCTGGAGGACAGCGCCGAGGAGCTGTACGAGAGCGCGCCGTGCGGGTACCTGTCCACGCTGATGGACGGCACCGTGGCGAAGGTCAACGCCACGCTGCTGGGCTGGCTCGGCCTGGAGCGCCAGGCGGTGGTGGGCCGGATGCGGTTCACCGACCTGCTGACCGTGGGCGGCAAGCTGTACCACGAGACGCACTTCGCGCCCCTGCTGCGGATGCAGGGCACGATCAACGGCATAGCCCTGGAGATGAAGCGGGCCGACGGGGGCCGGATTCCGGTCCTGGTCTCCTCCGCCGTCAAGCACGGCGGCACCGGCGAGCCGCTGCTGATCCGCACCACCGTCTTCGACGCCCGGGACCGCCGCGCCTACGAGGAGGAACTCCTGCGGGCCCGGAAGGCGGCCGAGGAGGCGCGCAGGCAGGCGGAGGCCGACCGTGCCCGGCTCCAGGACGCCCTCGCCGTGCTCCAGCAGTCGCTGCTGCCCGCCGCCCTGCCGCAGGTGCCCGGAGTGGAGACGGCGGCCCACTACCGCACCGCCTCCCCCGACCGGCTCGGCGGCGACTTCTACGACGTCTTCCCCGTCGACGGCAAACGCTTCGCCTTCTTCCTCGGCGACGTGTGCGGCAAGGGCCCCCAGGCCGCCGCCCTCACCTCGCTGACCCGCTACACCCTGCGCACCGCCGCGCTGCACGACCCCGACCCGGTCTCCGCCCTGACGACCCTCAACCAGGTGCTGCACGAGCACTACACGGACGGCGATCCGCGCTACTGCACCGCCATCTTCGGCTTCCTCGAAACCGACCCCGCATCCGGCGAGGTCGCGGTGCGCATCGCCTCGGGCGGCCACCCCCCGGCCCTCGTCCTGCGCGCCGACGGCACGGCCGACTTCCTGCCGACGCCCGGCGGCCTCCTCATCGGCATCCTGCCCACCGCGCCCTTCACCACCGCCGCCACCACGCTCGGCCCCGGCGACACCCTCCTGCTCTACACCGACGGCCTCACCGAAGCCCGCACCCCCGTGGACGAGGAGGAGGACGGGGGCGGGGTGCTGCTGTACGGGGACGAGGCGCTCCGCGCCTTCGTGGCCGGGCATGCGGGCAGCCCCCCGCACGCGGTGATCGAGGCGCTGACCGGTCTGCTGGACGACTTCGGCGACGGCCTCGACGACGACACCGCGCTGCTCGCCCTCGGCGTCCCCGTGCCCGGCTCCCGGACGGGGGACGCCGTATGAGTCCGCTGAAGACGACCGTCCGGGACGCCCGCACCGGGCCCGTTCTGGAGATCTCCGGCGACCTCGACTACGTCACCGCCTCCGAGCTGCGCGACCTGCTCACCACGGTCACCCTCCAGCCGGGCCAGCGCCTCGTCCTGGACCTGACCGGGATGGAGTGCTGCGACTCCAGCGGCATCAGCGCGCTGATCGCCGCCCGCAATCACGCCCGTACCGCCCGCGCGGACATCGCGCTCGCCGCCGTCCCCGCCCGTACGCTGCGCGTCCTGCGCATCGTCGGACTCGACCAGGTCTTCCCCCTCCACCCCGACCGCGACGCCGCCACCCGCCCCTGACCCGCGCACGTCCCCCCCCCGGACCCGGCTGCCCGTCAGGAACGCGGGCAGGCCACGGGCGAGCAGGCGGTACGCGTCCGGTAGGCGCAGGAAGCGGAAGTCCGGTGAATTCCACGGCGTAATGCCTCGGCAGTCGAAAGCGCGCCCATCGCGAGAGCCTGGCCCGTGAATGAGCCGCGGGCGGAAGGTCTCCTCGGGGATCGAGATGTCGGCGCCGGCGAGCACGTACAGGCGGGGGGGCGGCCACGTGTAGGTGAGCGGCGGGGCGTCGTCGCCCAGATGCGGCCGCAGGGTCCGGTTGACGAACCCGGACGTGCGGCGGGCCGGCGTGGTCACAGCAGCGCTCCCCGGCTGCGGGCGTTCCGCCGCGTGGTCTCCGCGCGCAGCCGCTCGCCCGGAGTGACCGGCCGCGTATCGGCCGGGGCCACCGTCCAGTGCTGTCCGCCCTCTATCGGCCGCAGTGACCACAACCCGCCCCGCTCACGCCGGAGCTCCCCCACCCGGCCCCGCACGACGTCCATGACGAGCGAACCAAGGCCCGGTGCCGGGACGGTCGGGGCTTCCTGCTGCGCGGGCCCATCCTCATCGGGCACGACGGCTCCTCTCCGTAGTGGTTCCACTACCAAGGGAATTCAGCGTGAACTAGAGTGGGGACTCGTTCAACCTGTGGTACTTGGAAGGAAAGTTGGTGCCAGGTTGGTAAACCGCAAGGAGCTGGATCCGGAGAGCAGCCCGGAAGCGGCTTTCGGTGCGCGCGTTCGCAGGCTGCGGGAGGAACGTGGCTGGAAGCAAGAAGACCTGGCCGCGCACACGGGATACTCCAGCACGCACATCTCGGCCGTGGAAACTGGTCGCAAGGTGCCAACCCTCCGCTTTTCGCGCAGTGGCGATGGTGCGTTCGGTCTCAACGGCAGCGCTGACACGTTCGAACGCGAGTGGCGCGAGATCCGGCATGGTGTGCTGCTGGAAGGCTTTCCGCAGTACGTGGGGCATGAGGGCAGGGCGTCGGAGATCCGGCTCTTTGAAACGGGCGTGATACCCGGACCGCTTCAGACCCGCGAGTACGCGCTGGCGCTGGCCAACAGCGCTGTCGAGCGTGGCGACATCACACGCGAGCAGGCGGAGGAACGCGTCACGTTCCTCATGGAGCGTCAAGCCGCGCTGGAGCGCCCCCATGCCGCCCATGGTGATCGCAGTGTTGGATGAAAGCTGCATCCGGCGGCCCATCGGCGGTCCCGCCGTCATGGACACCCAGTCGCGACACCTGATCGACTTCGCCGCACGACCGAACACCATGCTGCAACTCGCCCCCTTCAGCCTCGGCGAGCGTCGCCCCTTCGATCGGCTGGTAAATCTGCTCACCCTCCAGGACCGGTCCGTGATCTCCTACGTCGAGTCACAGACGCAGGGGCACCTGGACCGGGAACTGACCTCCGTGCTGCCGCTGGTGAGGACTTACCGTCAGTTGCAGGCTGTGTCTCTCTCGCAGGCAGCCTCCGTGGACGTGATCCACCAGCTACGAAAGGGCACCCCGTGATGACCGATTTCCTGGCCCCGCATTGGGTCAAGTCCTCCTACAGCAACAACGGCGGGTCCTGCGTTGAGTGGGCTCCGCGCGTCGCGTCCGTCACCGGCACCGTCCCGGTCCGTGACTCCAAGAACCCGGCTGGTCCGGTGCTGGGTGTCCCCGCTGATTCGTTCTCCGCCTTCGTGGCGGGTGTGAAGGCCCGGAGCTTCGGCCTCGTCTGACGGCGCCCGCGTCCGACTGCGGGGCGCCCCCACCGCGCGGGTCCGTACGGTGGGGCGCCCAGGGGTCGACTCCGGGCCGGTGTGGCGTGGAAGCCGGCCGTGGTCAGTTCCCTTCGACGGTGACCTTCTCGTCGTTCTTGAGCTGTTCCATCAGCGGCCGTACCCGTTCCATGTCCCACTTCAGCGCGCTCTGCCCGCTGGGGCTGGTGAAGGGCCCGGAGACGGGCATGTTCATCTGGGTGCCGTCCCCGCCGCTGAGCCCCTTCATCGCCCAGAACATCGATGCCAGGTCGAACAGGCCCATCTCCTTGTCGACCACCAGCGAGTCGAGCGCGGCGCCCATCGTCGGGTAGAGGGCGAACGGGTTCAGGACGGTGGCGGGCGTGGCGCTCTCCTTGGCGAGCGCGGCCAGGAACTTCTGCTGGTTCTTCGTGCGGCCGAGGTCGCCGCCCTCGGCGTTGTAGCGGTTGCGGACGAAGGCGAGGGATTCGGCGCCGTCCAGTTCGTGGCAGCCCTTGGCGAAGTCGGCGCCGGAGTTCTTGTCCTTGACCGGCTTGTCGAAGCACATCTCCACGCCGCCGAGCGCGTCCACCAGGTTGGCGAAGCCGCCGAAGCCGATCTCGGCGTAGTGGTCGATGTGCAGGCCGGTGTTGTACTCGACGGTGCGGACCAGCAGCTCGGGGCCCTCGACGGAGTACGCGAAGTTGAGCTTCTGCTGCTGCGCGGGTATGCGGCGGCCGGATTCCGAGCCGGTGAACTCGGGAATCGTCACCCAGGAGTCGCGCGGGAGGCTGATCAGGCTGTTCCCGTTGTCCCCGACGTGCAGGATCATCATCGAGTCGGTGCGCTTGCCCTCGGTGGAGCCGGTGCGCAGCCGCTTCTGGTCCTCGGAGCTGAGCCCTTCGCGGCTGTCGGAGCCGACGATCAGGTAGTTCGTGCCCTTGCCGCCCTCGGGGCGGTCCTCGACCTGCGCGAGGTCCACCTCGCGGCGCAGCTTGGAGTCGGCCCAGAAGTAGGTGCCGACGGAGACGACCAGCAGGACGACGACGAGGGTGATCAGGCCCGCCTTGACACGGCGCCCCCAGTTGGGCCGCGCCCGCCCCGGGCCGGGAGGGCCGCCGCCGTGGCCGCCCGCGCCGCCGTGGCCTCCGGGACCTCCGTGGCCGCCGGAGCCGCCGTAGACGCGGCCGTCGCTGTACCCGGAGTCGTAGCCGCCCTGCGCCGGGACCTGCCCGGCGCCGTATCCCGGCCCGGCGGGGGGCGCGGCGGGCTGCGGCGGGACGCGGCCCCCGCCACGGCGCACCGTCGGCATGACGCGCGCCGCCTCGGGGCGCTCACTGCTCGCACCGCTTCCGTAGCGCTCGCCGCCGCGCTCGTCCGTCCATCGCTCGGGCCAGTCGTTCATGCCGGAAGTGTGCCCTGCCCCACGGGGAGGCGACACGCCCGGGTACGGAATCGGGTCGCCACTGTGGCAGAGCTGATGCACACCGTGCGCCGTCCGGGCCGCCGCTTAGGGTGGTGAGCATGACCGACCCCGCCACCGCCGCCCGCGAGAGCGACCTCCCGGGCAAGCCCACCTCGGCCTCGCGCACCACCCTGAGCCACATCATGACGCAGGGTGACACCAACCTGCTCGGCACCGTGCACGGTGGCGTGATCATGAAGCTGGTGGACGACGCCGCGGGCGCCGTGGCCGGACGGCACTCCGAGGGTCCGGCCGTGACGGCGTCGATGGACGAGATGGTCTTCCTCGAACCCGTCCGCGTCGGCGACCTCGTCCACGTGAAGGCGCAGGTCAACTGGACCGGACGCACGTCCATGGAGGTCGGGGTGCGGGTGCTGGCCGAGCGCTGGAACGAGTCCACGCCCGCGACGCAGGTCGGCACCGCCTACCTGGTGTTCGCCGCCGTGGACGGCGAGGGCAGGCCGCGTCCCGTCCCGCCGGTCCTGCCGCAGACGGAACGCGACCGGCGCCGGTACCAGGAGGCGCAGATCCGCCGCACCCACCGCCTCGCGCGCCGCCGGGCCATCCGGGAGCTGCGCGAGAAGCGCGCCGCCGAGGGCCTGCTCGACGACTGACCCGCCCGCCGTCCCGGGAGCCGCCCCGGGAGCCGGACGTCCCCGGGGCCGGGCGGCTCAGGGGCAGACGACCTCGTCCCCGGTCGTCGTGGCGTGGCCGTGCCGCCGCGCGTCCTCACCACCGGGCCCGGGACCGGCCGGGCGGACGGGGGTGACCTCCTCGAAGTCCTCCCCGACGACGACGTGCAGCTCGGGTCCCCGCTCCGGTTCCGCCACCAGCTCGGCGCCCGGCAGCGCGGCGAGCAGCGACCGGGCGGCCCGCTCCCAGCGCGGGTCGTAGCCGATGAGCGTCGTCTCGATGTCCCGGCGCTCGGCGTTGCCGGAGATGCCCGTGGTGTCGAAGCCCGTCGCGCGCAGCGCCTGGTCCACCCGGTGGCCGAGCCCGGGCGTCCTGGTGCCGTTGTCCACCTGGACACGGACGTTGCGCGGGTCCGCCTCCACCGGGACGGCCCGCGGCTTGGGCTTCTCGCCCTCCGCGCGCGGGGCCAGCGGCCGGTCCTCCCGCAGCGCCGCGAACAGCTTCGCGGCCCCCTCCTCGTCCCACAGCACCGTCTCGCCGATGCCGGGCACCCGGTGGCGGCTGTCCTGCACGGGGACGGTGGTGAACTCGGAGGAGGCCGGGTCGAAGCCGCGCATGGCCTGCCCGAGCGCCAGCAGCTCCGCGCTGCCGAGGCCGGTGTCGGCACGCACCGAGCCGAGCACGGCCGAGGCGACCTCCTTCAGCTTCCCCGGGTTCAGCAGCACGCCGCCGGCGGTCACCTGGTCGATGACGGAGGCGAGGAACCGCTGCTGGCGCTGCATGCGTCCGAGGTCCGCCTCGCCGTCCACGTACCGGGAGCGCACGTACTGGAGCGCCTCGCCGCCGTTCAGGACCGTCGTGCCCGCCGGGAGGTCGAGACCGGAACGGCTGTCCTTGAGCGGCTCGACCGTGCACACCGGCACGCCGCCGAGCACGTCCACCGTCCGCATGAAGCTGGTGAAGTCCACCTCCAGGTAGTGGTGGACGCGCACGCCGGTCATCTTCTCGACCGTGCGCACGGTCAGCTCCGGACCACCGTGCGTGTAGGCGGCGTTCAGCTTGAGCCGGTGCTCGCCGTGGGCGTCGCCGGTGCCCGGGTCGGTGTGCGGCGGGATGGTGGTGTACGTGTCGCGGGGCAGGCTCACCACCGAGGCCCGGTCGCGTCCGGCGGACAGGTGCACGAGCATGAGCGTGTCGGTGCAGCGGCAGGACGCGCCGCCCAGGTGGTACTTCCGCTTCTGCGCGTCGGTGAGCTTCTCGCGGCCGTCCACGCCCACGACGAGGAAGTTGACGCCCTCGCCCTGCTCCGGCCGGTCCCGCAGGCCCTCGAAGGGATCCACCCGGCCGATGTCGGCGGCCACCCCCGTCACGACGACGTGGCCGGAGCCGCTGACGGCGAGGACGGCGCCCGCCGTGCAGGCGCTGATCCACACGCCCCACCTCGGGGAGCGGCGGGGGCGGCGGGCCGGAGGGCGCCGGGCGGGACGCGGCGTTGCGGACACGTGGGACACCTCTGCACCGATAGGGGTACTGGGCACCGTAGGCGGGCGTGCCCGCACCGACCGGCTGCCGTGCGGGGCCGTCCCCCGTACGCGGTAACGTGACCGGGTGACCTCAGCAGCGCCCCGGCGGCCGGACGCGCCCCTGCCCGCCGTCTCCGTGATCATGCCCGTACTGAACGAGGAGCGCCATCTGCGCGAGTCGGTCAGGCACATCCTGCGGCAGAGCTACGAGGGCGAGATGGAGGTCGTCATCGCGCTCGGCCCCTCCACCGACGCCACCGACGAGATCGCTGCCGCGCTCGTCGCCGAGGACGCCCGGGTGCGCACCGTCGCCAACCCCACGGGACGGACCCCGGCCGGGCTCAACGCCGCCATCGCGGCCTCCCGGCACCCCGTCGTCGTCCGGGTGGACGGGCACGGCATGCTCTCGCCCGGCTACATCGCCACCGCCGTGCGCCTGCTGGAGGAGACGGGCGCCGCCAACGTCGGCGGCATCATGCACGCGGAGGGCGAGAACGCCTGGGAGCAGGCGGTGGCCGCCGCCATGACGTCGCGCGTCGGCGTCGGCAACGCCGCCTTCCACACCGGCGGCGCGGCGGGCGAGGCGGAGACCGTCTACCTCGGGGTGTTCCGGCGCGAGGTCCTGGAACAGCAGGGCGGGTACAACGAGGAGTTCATCCGCGCCCAGGACTGGGAGCTGAACTACCGCATCCGCGCGGCCGGGGGCCGCATCTGGTTCTCCCCGGAGCTGCTGGTGTCCTACCGGCCCCGGCCCTCGGTGCGGGCGCTGGCCAAGCAGTACCGCAACTACGGCCGCTGGCGGCACGTGGTGGCCCGCTACCACGCCGGATCGGTGAACCTGCGCTACCTCGCCCCGCCCGCCGCCGTGCTGGCCATCGCCGCGGGGCTCGTGACCGGCGTGGTGCTCAGTCCGTGGTGCCTGGTCGTCCCGGCGGGGTACCTCGCGGCGATCACCGCCGGTTCCGTCCCGGCGGGCCGGGGACTGCCGCCGGGCGCCCGGGCGCGGATACCGCTGGCGCTGGCGACGATGCACATGTCCTGGGGCTGGGGCTACCTCACCAGCCCGCGCTCGCTGGCCCGCAAGGTCATCGCCTCCCGCCGCGAGCCCGCCCCCGCCGTCTGACGGCCGTCCCCGTCCGGCCGCCCCGCCCGCGCCCGCCTGCCCGCGCCCCCGTCCGCCGGGGGCGCGGGTCACCACGTGGCGTTCGGATTGACCTCCATGCACGCCGAGGCGTCGTCGCCGCTCAGGCCGTCGAGGGAGTCCGGCGGCTCGTCCGCCGACGGCTCCGGCGCGCCCCCGGGCGGTGCCGGGTAGGCGGTGCCCTCGCGCCAGTCGGCGCCGACGGTCAGCGTCAGCCCGGGCTCGCCCGCCGAGTGCCGGACGGCCCGGTCGGGCAGGCCGAGGCTCCGGGCGACGGCGAGCGCCTCGCCGCGCTGCCCGGCGCGCGGGTAGGTCAGCACGGTGTCCCACTGGGAGCGCGGCGTGTGCTCGGCGGCGGCGCGGGTGAACCCGTCCGCCCGCAGCGCCTCCGCGACGGCGCCCGCCCGGCCGGTCACGGCGGGCCGGGCGGCGGTGCCGGTGCCGTTGAGCACCCGGACGGCGACGTCCGCCCGGTCCGCCCCCGGGGCCGGAGCGCCGTCGTCGGCGCTGTCCCCGGCACCGTCCGAACCGCCGTCCGCACCGGCCTCCGGCCCGGCGGTCTCCTCGCGGCCCCGGCCGTCCAGCGCGACGTCCCGGCGGATCATCGAGAACACCTGCTCCGCCTCGCCCTCCTTGGGCAGCACGTGCGCGCCGCCGGGGGCGTACACCCACGGCATCGTGGCCAGCGTGATGCGCTCGGTCGGCACCTGCCGCAGGTCCTGGGCCAGGTCGTAGAGCTTGCCGACGCTGTCCAGCCCGCGGTCCACGGTGAGCGCCCCGGTGGCCTCCTCGGCCAGGGCCCGCAGCTTCCCCGGATCGCTGAGCCGCGTCCCCTCCTTGAGCTGCCGCACCATGGACGACATGTACATGTGCTGGGCCTTCGCCCGGCCCAGGTCACTGCCGTCGGCGAAGCCGTGCCGGGTGCGCAGCCACTGGAGGGCCTGCTCGCCGCGCACCGTCGTCTCGCCCTCCCGCAGGCGCAGGCCCGAACGCCGGTCGTGGACGTTCGCGTCCACGCACACCGGGACGCCGCCGACCGCGTCGGCCATGGCCACCACCCCGGCGAAGTCCACCATCATGAAGTGGTCGACGGGGATGCCCGTCAGCTCCTCCCAGGTGGCCACCGTGCAGCCGGGACCGCCGTTCTGGAGACTCGCGTTGATGCGGTCCACGCGCTCCCCGTGGACGGTGCCGTCGTCCGGGTCGGTGCAC
This sequence comes from Streptomyces solitudinis, assembly GCF_036323765.1. NCBI lineage: Bacteria > Bacillati > Actinomycetota > Actinomycetes > Kitasatosporales > Streptomycetaceae > Streptomyces > Streptomyces solitudinis. The sequence continues at coordinate 29,541 of NZ_JAZDCW010000005.1, read as the reverse complement.
CGGGGGATCGTGACCCGCGTGTCGCGCGGGATGGACAGCACCGACAGGTCGTCGCGGTCGGCGGACAGGTGCAGCAGCATCTGCACGTCCGCCAGCGGCGGCCGTCCCCGGTCCGCGCGGGCCCCGCCCAGGCGCACGTTCTCGTCCGAGTTCCGGCTGTCGGAGCCCAGCAGCAGGATGTTCAGCGGGCGCCGGCCCCGGGCGTCCGGCTTGCTGCTGTCGAGCTTGTTGTCGCCCAGGTGCAGGTCCTCCTTGCGGAGGTTGCCGTTCAGGTGCTCGACGTAGAGGTAGCCCGCGCCCGCGGTGGCCAGCACCAGCCCGGCCAGGGCCACGGCGGCCCCCCGCAGCACCCGCCGGGCACGCGGGGCGCCGCCGCCCGCCGCCGTCCCCGGCGCTCCGCTCACTTCGCGCACACGGCGTCGTCCCCGCCGTTGATCTTCTGGACGCCCTCGGGCGCCTTGTCCGGGGCCACCAGCGGCGTACCGGCCGCGTCGAAGTCCCCGCCGAGCGTCAGCGTCATCGGCACCCCGGGCCCGGCGTCCGCGGCCTGCTCCTTCAGCGCGGACTTCGGCAGGCCCATCAGCTCCGCGAGGGTGGCCGCCTGTCCGGCCTGGTCGGGCCCGTAGCTCAGCGTCGTCGCGGGCTGCTCGGCCTCGGCGTTGCCCGCGTTCCGCGACAGCGACACGCCCTGGGAGTTCTGCAGCCAGGAGACGGTCTGCTGGGCCGCGCCGATCGGGCCGCCGCCGTTGAGGACGTCCACCCGCACCTCGGCCGCCGGTGCCTTCGCGGGCTCGGCGGCGCCGCCCTTGGCGTCACCGGCCTTCTTCTTCCCCGTCTCCGTCAGGGACTTGTCCGCCTTCACCATCTCGAACAGCGGCCGCGCCTTGGCCTCGTCCAGGACGACGGTGGTCTTCACCGTCTCGGCGGGGTTGTCCAGCACCGGCACGGTGGCGAAGGTGATGTTCTTCGGCGGCACCCGGGAGAGGTCCCGGGCCAGCGCCGCCAGGTCGGTCGCCCTGCCGATGCCCGTGTCGACGGTCAGCGCCTTCGTGGCCGCGTCGGCCAGGTCGAGCAGCTTCGTGGGACTGGTCAGCGTCTCGGCGGACTTCATCTGCCGGAACATCGAACCGAGGAACTGCTGCTGGAGCTCGATGCGGCTGAGGTCGCTGCCCAGACCGACGGAGCTGCGGGTGCGCACGAAGGCCAGCGCCTGCTCGCCCTCGACGACGTGCGTCCCGGCGGAGAGCTTCAGGTGGGACTTGGGGTCGTCGATGTCCTTGGCGACGCACACCTCCACGCCGCCGACGGCGGTGGAGAGCGTCTTGACGGCGTTGAAGTCGGCCATCATGAAGTGGTTGATCTTCAGGCCGGTCAACTGCTCGACGGTGCGCCACGTGCAGCCCGGGTCGCGGCCGTGCTGACCCAGGCTCTCGTTGAACCGCACGCCCTGCTCGCCGGGGATGACCTTCTCGGAGCCGTCGGGCTGCTGCGTGGGGCACGCGGGGATGTCGGTCACCATGTCGCGGGGGATGCTCAGCACGGTGGCGTTGGAGCGGTCCTTCGCCACGTGCAGCAGCAAGGTGGTGTCCGCGTGGCCCACGCTGTCGAGGTCGCCGTACTTCTCGTTGCCCTTGCCGGTGCGCGCGTCGGTACCGATCACCAGGATGTTGACCGGGCCGTCGGTGGTGGCGTCGTTGCGGATACCGACGTCCACCTTGTCGATGTTGCCGTTGAGCTTGAAGTACAGGACGGAGGCCGTCGTGCACCCGGCGAGCACCAGCAGGGCGATGGCGCCGCCGCCGATGCGCAGCACCTTCTTCCTGCGCGGCGGCTTCGCCTTGGGCTTGCGGCGGCTGACCGGCCCGCCGCCGCGCTGCGGACCGCCCGCGCGGCGCCCGCGCTGCGCCGGGAGGCGCTGCCCGGCTCCGCCGGAGCGGGTGCCGGTGCCCTCGCCGGAGCGGGTGCCAGCCCGGGCGGCGCCGGTACCGCTCGTGGCGGCACCGGTGCCGCCGGGGGCGGGGCGACGGCCCGTGCTCTCGCCGGGCGCGGGTCCGCGTTGGTGCGGCGGCGCCGCGCGGCCGGACTCCGGCGCGCCACCCGACGGGTCACCGGCGGGATTCAGACGCAACTCGTAATTGCCCGTCCGGGGGTTGAGCACCCACTGGTCGGCGGGATCGATATCCCCCGCGTGCCCACGGCCTTGCGCGTCCACGTCGCGTGTGTCCTCCGTTGTGCCGGACGGCGCCTCGTTCCCCGAGCGTTCGGGGCGTCAGGGTGGTCGGTCGAGCGTTCACACTATCCGCCCCGCTCGGCACGGAGCCATGCCGGTGACGAAACGCACAACGGTCGAAGCGGGCCCATCGCCGCAATTCGCCGGGTGCGCCGGACCGTTCAGTCGCAGCTGTCCGTCGCCGCCGTCGAACCCCGGTACGTGGGGGAGGGGGAGGGGTCCGCGCCGTCCGCCGCCGTCCCGCCGCCGCGGCCGTCGTCCTCGCCGCCCGCGGGCATCGGGTCGTTGCCGCTCACGTCCACCGGCTCGTCGTCACGCACCATGGCGAACAGCCGGTCCGCGTCGGGCTGCACCAGCTCGTCCCGGTTCGGGTTGAGGTGGTGCGGCTGACGGGGAACGGTCAGGAAGGTGACGCGCTCCGCGGGCACGTCCCGCACGCCGCGCACCACGTCGTACAGCTCGGTCAGCGAGTTGAGGCCCTCGTCGGCCGTGAGGGCGGAGGTGGCCGCGTCCAGGACGGGGTACAGCTTCGCCGGGTTCATCAGGACGCCGTTGCTGCGCACCTTCTGGAACAGCGAGGCGAGGAACTCCTGCTGCCGCGTCATGCGCTGGGTGTCGCTGCCGTTGCCGAGCGCGTGCCGGGCGCGGACGTAGCCGAGCGCGTCCTCGCCCTCCAGTGTCTGCCGCCCCGCGGGCAGGTCCAGCTTCGCGTCCCGGTCGGTGACGGGCTCCGGCAGGCAGACCTCCACACCGCCGACCGCGTTCACTATCTCCTTGAACCCCTGGAAGTCGATCACCAGGTGGTGGTCGATCCGGATGCCGGTCAGCTTCTCGACGGTGCGGATCGTGCAGGCCGCGCCGCCCACCTGGTACGCCCAGTTGAACTGGGCGAGCCGCTCCTCGGTGCTCTCCTCCTGCCGCTCCGCGCCGTCCTGCTCCGTGCTCTCCGGCTCCGTGCCGTCTTGGCCGCCGTCCTGGCCGGTGCTGTCCTGGCGGGGGCAGGAGGGGACCGTCACCATGAGGTCGCGGGGGAGCGAGATGGCCGTGGCGCGGTCCCGGTCGGCCGCCAGGTGCAGCAGGATCGCGGTGTCCGAGCGGGCCGTGCCGCTGTCCTCCCCGTACGCGGCGTTGCCGCCGTCGCGGGAGTCGGAGCCGATGATCAGGATGTTCTTCGCCTCCAGGACGACCGGCTCGGGGCGCTCCTCGTCGTACCGCTCCAGCACCTCGGCGGTTCCGGTGTCGGTGGTGATGTTGTCCTCCAGCTTGTGGAGCAGCGACCACCCCACCCCGGCGGAGACCAGGAGGACGAAGGTGATGCCCACCGCGATCCGGCGCAGCCAGCGGCCCCGCTGGGAGCGGGACGCGGGGGCACCCGCCGCGTCGTCCTGACCCTGCGCGGTCTCCGGCTGCGGCTCCGGCTGGGGGCTGCCCTCGGAATCGGCTGTGGTCACGGCGTTCATCCCTCGCGTTCGGCGGCGTGCCGGTCCGTACGCACGTACGGTTCCGGCTGCCCAAGCAGACACCTGGGAACCGCGCGAGGTTGTACGCGGTTCCGCCGACGCGACGGCTTGCGGTGCCCGCCGTCAGATCCGGGCGGTCGCGGCCGGTTCTCCGGCTCGTCCTCCTCACCCATGGTGAGGCCATGGCCGTAGCCGGGCTACTGCGGACGGGTGGCGGCCCCCGCCCCCGCCCGCCCGGGGCACCCGGCCGCGTGCCGGACCGCGCCCGCCCGGGACGCCCGCCCGCGCGCTCGCCCGGCTTCCGGGCCGCCGCGTCGCGGACGCCGTGAGCAGCGACGCCGACGGCGCCGCCTAGACCGAATGGGTGACGCGCTCGCTGGCCTTCCGGGCGGCGAGCGCGTCGTCGTCCAGCAGGTGCAGGTTCCGGCACAGGACCACCGACGCGCCCGCCGCGAGCGGGGCCAGCAGGCCCTGGGAGAGGCCGTCCCAGTCGGCGTAGTCCCGCCCGGACAGCACGCGGCTGCCCGGCGCCAGGCCGAGCGCCCCGGCGTCGGCCCGCGCCTGGGCGACCACCTCCTCGCCGGTCAGCTCCCGGCCCCCGGCGGCCAGGGCGACGGCGTCGGGCGCGGGCGGCACGTACGGGACGAAGCGGTCGCCCTGGCCCGGCACCTCCACCGCGTAGTCGGCGAAGCCCTCCGGCGCCTCGGGGAACCGGCCGCCGAGCGGACGCAGGCTCAGCGCCACCCGTGGCCCGGAGCAGGCGCGGGCGGCCTCCAGCGCGTCCGGTCCCGCGACGACGAGGTCGGCGTCCGCCGGGTCGGCCTGCGGTGCGGCCACGACGCCCGTCTCCGCGCAGGCCAGCAGCCACACCGCCGTCTGCCAGTGCGCGGGCAGCAGCAGCGCCACCCGGTCGCCGGGTTCGGCGGACAGCTCGTCCTGGACGAGGTTGGCCGTCTTGGCCACCCAGTTGGCGAAGGTCGCGACGGACAGTTCGACGCGTTCGCCGGTGGCGTCGTCGTAGAAGGTCACCAGCGGGCGGGCTGCGTCCCCGGCGAGCGCGGATCGCAGCAGGTCGGCGGGGGTGCGGTCGGTGGCGTTCATGGGCGCCAGGGTACGGCCCGCGCGCTCTGGCGGTTCGTCAGTCCGGCCTAGGGCGGCGGGTGGTTGGGGCATTTTCCAGGACAAACGGCGTCAATAGCCGAATAGACAGCCGTAACAGGTTATGAACACCATCATGACTATGCGTGCACTTCTCTCGTCCTCGATCGGAGTGGCCTGTACCGCCGCTCTGCTGGTGCCCCTCGCCCCGTCCGCCACCGCCACCGTCACCGCCCGTCCGGCCCAGCCCCAGGCTCCGGTTGCGGCGTCGGCCGCCGCCCCCGCCGCCGGGCCGCGGACCGGCGCCGCAGCCGACCGCGGCCCGGACGGGGCCGGACGCCCCGCGTCCCACCGCTCGGTGCCCCTGCCCCGCCTCGACCCGGGAGCCGGGAGCGACCGGGCGGGCGGCTCCGCCGGACTGGCCGGCGCCGACGCCGGGTTCGCGCCCCGCACGGTGGAACGCTTCTCGCTCGCCGGGGTCTCCTGGGACGACGCAGCCGAGCACCTGCACGGACGGGTGCAGGTGCGCACCCGGGACGCGGACACCGGCACGTGGTCGCCCTGGCAGCCGCTGGAGACCCACAGCCACGACGCCCCCGACCCGGGCTCACCCGAGCGGCGCGAGGGGACCGTGCGGGGCAGCACCGCGCCGCTGTGGGCCGGGGCGGCGGACGGCGTGGCCGTGCGGGTGCTCCCGGAGTCCGGCGAGCAGACGGCGCGGCTGCCGCGCGGCCTGCGCCTGGAACTGGTCGACCCCGGCAGCGGCCCCGGCGACCCGGCGGGCGGCACCGCCGAGGCGCCCGAGGACCGCGACGGCGGCTACCTGCCGCCCGAGACCGGCGCGGAGACCGGCGTGGAGACCGCCGCGCACCCGGCGGGCGGCCCGGCCGCCCGGTTCGCCGCCACCGGCTCCGCCCCCGCCGACGGCACCCGGGCCGCCGCCCCGGCGCCGTCCGGCCTCACCCCGCAGGACGCCGCGAGCAGCGCCGCCAACGCCCAGCTCGCCGAACTCGGCGCCACCCTCATCCCCGCGCTGGACCGGGCCGAGGCGGAAGCCGACCTCGTCGCCGCCCACGACGGGGCCGCCCCGGCCACGCGGGACGCGGGCGGGGCGCAGGCGCGGCCGTTCATCGGTCCGCGCCCCGGCATCGTCACCCGCAGGGGCTGGGGGGCGGACGAGCGGCTGCGCGAGGGGGGCTTCCTCTACACCAACACGGTGAAGGCCGCCTTCGTCCACCACACGGCGGGAACGAACAACTACACCTGCGCGCAGGTGCCGTCGATCCTGCGCGGCATCTACCAGTACCACGTGGGCAGCCTGGGCTGGCGCGACGTCGGCTACAACTTCTTCGTCGACAAGTGCGGGAAGATCTACGAGGGCCGGGCCGGCGGCGTGGCCAGGCCGGTGATGGGCGCCCACACCTACGGCTTCAACAGCGACACCACCGGGATCGCCGTCCTCGGCACCTTCACCAGCGCCGAGCCGGCGAGGGCGGCGACGGACGCCGTGGCCAAGATCACCGCGTGGAAGCTCGGGCTGTACGGGGCGAACCCGGCGGCGAGCACGTCCCTGGTCTCCGGGGGCGGCAAGTACAAGAAGGGCACCCGGGTCACGATGCGGACCATCGCCGGGCACCGGGACGGCTTCAACACCGCCTGCCCCGGCGCCCGCCTCTACGGCAAGCTCCCCAGCATCCGTTCGCTGGCCGCCCGCCTCCAGGGCCGCTGACGCGGGCGCTGCCGCCCGGCGGGCGGTTCCGGCGCCGACGGCGTGTGCTGGCCCGGCGTGCGCGGCGTCACGCACGCCGTCCGGCGCTCCGCACGCCCCCTGTGCGCCCCTACGCTCCCCCGGATGAGCCCACGTCGCCGCATGCGCGTGCCGGACCCCGGGCAACCTTGCCCGGGGTCCGGCACGTCCCCCGTCTGCATACACTGGCCGCCCATCCGAACCCACCAGCAGTGACCCCGTGCGGGCGGCCCCGGCAGGAAGCAGAGACGACGGTGACAGAAGCGATCCTCCTCGTCGGAGGCAAGGGCACCCGGCTCCGTCCGCTGACGGTCAACACGCCCAAGCCCATGGTCCCGGCGGCGGGGGTGCCGTTCCTCACCCACCAGCTCGCCCGCGCCCGCGCCGCGGGGGTGGAGCACGTCGTGCTGGCCACCTCCTACCTCGCGGAGGTGTTCGAGCCCTACTTCGGCGACGGATCGGCCCTCGGCCTCCAGCTGGAGTACGTCACCGAGCGGGAGCCCCTGGGCACCGGCGGCGCCCTGCGCAACGTCGCCTCCCGACTGCACTCGGCCCCCGGCGACCCCGTGCTCGTCTTCAACGGCGACATCCTCACCGGGCTCGACATCGCGGCCCTCGTCGGCACCCACCGCACCTCGGGCGCCGACGTCTCCCTGCACCTCACCCGGGTCCCCGACCCGCGCGCCTTCGGACTGGTGCCCACCGACGGCTCCGGTCGCGTCACCGCCTTCCTGGAGAAGCCGCAGACGCCCGAGGAGATCGTCACCGACCAGATCAACGCCGGCGCCTACGTCTTCACCCGCTCGGTCATCGACGCGATCCCGGGCGGGCGGCCCGTCTCCGTCGAGCGGGAGACCTTCCCCGGGCTCCTCGCCGAGGGCGCCCACCTCCAGGGCATGGTGGACTCGACCTACTGGCTGGACCTGGGCACCCCGCACGCCTTCGTGCGCGGCTCGGCCGACCTCGTGCTGGGCCGGGCGCCCTCGCCCGCCGTCCCCGGACGGCACGGCGAACACCTCGTCGTGGCCGGGGCCGACGTCGCCCCCGACGCCAAGCTGACCGGCGGCACCGTGGTCGGCGCCGGGGCGCGGATCGGGCCGGGCGCCGAGGTCGAGGGCAGCACGGTCCTGGAGGGCGCGGTGGTGGAGCCGGGCGCCGTCGTGCGGGAGTCGCTGGTCGGCGCGGGCGCCCGCATCGGCGAGCGGACGGTGCTGGACCGCGCGGTCATCGGGGACGGCGCCGACGTCGGGGCGGACAACGAACTGCGCGACGGCATCCGCATCTGGTGCGACGCCCGCATACCGGCGGCCTCCGTGCGCTTCTCCGCCGACTGCACCTGACGCCCCGCCCCACCCCGGCGGGAGCCGCCGCCCCGGCGGGCTAGCCTGGTGCGGTGTCCCTCACCCGCCGCTGGGCGCCGCCTGGCCCGTACGACCTGCGCCGCAGCCTAGGCGTGCTGCGGCGCGGCCCGTACGACCCCGCCTACCGCGTCGCCGCCGGGGCCGTGTGGCGGACGCAGCGCACACCGGACGGCCCGGCCACGCTCCGGCTCGCCGCCGACGGCACCGGCGTCCGGGCCGACGCCTGGGGGCCCGGCGCGGCCTGGGCGCTCGACCGGCTGCCCGCGCTGCTCGGCGCCGAGGACCGCCCCGAGGAGTTCACCGCCCACCACCGCGTCACCCGCGAGGCGCACCGCCGCAACCCCGGGGTGCGGCTCGTGCGCACCGGGCTGGTGCTGGAGTCGCTGATCCCCTCGGTGCTGGAGCAGAAGGTCACCGCCGACGAGGCGTACCGGGCCTGGCGGCTGCTGCTGCGCCGCTTCGGCGAACCGGCGCCCGGCCCCGCCGCGGGCCGCCCCGAGGGCCTGTACGTCACGCCCGCGCCGCGCACCTGGGCGCTCGTCCCGTCCTGGGAGTGGCACCGGGCGGGGGTGGACGGCAAGCGGTCCGCGACGGTCCTGCGCGCCTGCCGGGTGGCGTCCCGCCTGGAGGAGGCCGCCGCCATGGCCCTGCCGGACGCGATGGCCCGGCTCCAGGCCGTCCCCGGCATCGGACCGTGGACGGCCGCCGAGACGCTCCAGCGCTCCAACGGCGAACCGGACGCCATCACCGTCGGCGACCTGCACCTGCCCCGGCAGGTCGGCTACGCGCTCACCGGCCGCCGGGACACCGACGACGCGGGCATGCTGGCCCTCCTCGCCCCCTACGCGGGCCAGCGCCACCGCGCGGCCCGGCTCGTCCTCGCCGGGGGCCCGGCCCTGCCCCGCCGGGCCCCGCGCATGTACGTCCGCGACACCGCCACGATCTGAGCGCCCCCGCGGGGGCGGGCCGGCCGGCTAGCGCACCACCGTGAAGTCCGCGGCCGGCCGCTCGGGCCGCTCGCGCGGCGGCTCCGCCGGGTGACCGACGGCGACGGCGCCCATCGGGTCCCAGGTGGCGGGCAGCTCCAGCACCTCCCGCACGACGTCGCGGCAGAACATCGTCGAGGACACCCAGGCCGAACCCAGCCGCTCCCCGGCCAGCGCGACGAGGAAGTTCTGCACCCCGGCGCCCGCCGCGACGACGAACATCTCCCGCTCGGCGGCCGACCGCCGCGCGTCCGGGTAGGCGTGCGCGCCGTCCGTCACCAGGCACGGCACCACCAGGTAGGGCGCACGGCGCAGCACGTCGCCCCGGCGCACCCGGCGCGCGACGGACTCCTCGCTGCGCCCGTCCGCGCGCAGGTCCGCGATCCACGCGTCCCGCATCGCGTCCAGCAGCCGCAGCCGGGCGTGCGCGCTCTCCAGCAGGACGAACCGCCAGGGCGCCGTGTGGTGCGGGGCGGGCGCGGTGACGGCTAGGGCCACCGCGCGGCGCACCGCCCCGCCGTCCACCGGCGCGTCGGTGAACGCGCGGACGGTGCGGCGCTGGGCCACCGCCTCCCGCACGGCCTCGGAGGCACCGAGCCGGAACATGTCGTTCCGGGCCGCGCGCACCAGAGCCCGCGCCCCGGTGTCCGGCTCGTCCCCGTCGTCGGGCGCCAGCTCGCGCACGTGCTGCGGCAGACCGCGCACGACGGCCACCGGCAGGCCGTCCGCCTTGCCCTTCACCAGCTCGCCCGCCCCGGCCAGTTCGTCGGCGACGGCGGTGACGGTGACGCCGAGCGGGTTGCCGTGGGCGTCGGTACCGCCGCGCAGGTCCGCCAGGACGCGCAGCCCGGCCGCGCCGATCGCCACATCCGTCTGCCCCTCGCGCCAGGGCCGCCCGAAGGTGTCCGTGACGACGACGCCGACCTCGACACCCAGCGCCGCGCGCAGGCCGTCGCGCAGGCGGCGGGCGGAGCCGTCCGGGTCCTCGGGCAGCAGCAGCACGGTGCCCGCGGGGGTGTTGGAGGCGTCCACCCCGGCCGCCGCCATGACGAAGCCGTGCCGGGACTCCACGATCCGCGCCGGGCCGCGCCGGGCGACGACACGGACGGTCTCGGCGTCGATCGCCGCCTCGCGGTCGGCCGCGCGCACCACCCGGCCCTCGGCCTTGCTGACGATCTTCGACGTCACGACGACCACGTCGCCGTCGGCCAGGCCGGGCAGGCCCGGCCGGGTGGCGGCCTCCGCGACGAGCCGCACCAGATCGTCGCCCGGCGCCACCTCGGGGATGCCCGGCAGCGCCCACACCCGGTACGCGGGCACGTCCGACGCCTCGCGCGGACCGCGCGCCGCCGTCATACGCGCACCTCCGCGGCCAGCGTGAGCGCCTCGCCGGCCATCGCGGCGGTGGCGGCCTCGTCCGACATCAGCAGCGGCACCGCCCGGCAGCGGATGCCGGCGGCCTCCACCTCCGGTACGGCACCGGCGTCGTCGGTGTGGACGAGCCAGCCGTCCAGCAGCCCCGAGCCGTAGTGCCGCGCGACGGCGGCGGCGCTCGTCTCCACGCCGATGGCGGCCAGCATCTTGTCGGCCATGCCCCGCACCGGGGCGCCGCCGATGACGGGGGAGAGCCCGACGACGGGCACCCCGGCGTCCGCGATGGCCTCCCGCACACCGGGGACGGCCAGGATCGTGCCGACGCTCACGACCGGGTTGGACGGCGGGAAGAGCACCACGTCCGCCGCCGCCACGGCCTCCAGCACGCCGGGCGCGGGGGCGGCCTGGTCGGCGCCCACGGGCACGACGGCGTGCGCCTCGACCGCGGCGCGCAGCCGCACCCAGTACTCCTGGAAGTGGACGGCCTTGCGGCCCTCGCCGGTGTCGATGACGACGTGGGTCTCCACCCGGTCGTCCGTCATCGGCAGCAGCCGAACGCCGGGCTGCCAGCGCTCGCACAGCGCCTCGGTGACGGCGCTCAGCGGGTATCCGGCGCCCAGCATCTGCGTCCGCACGATGTGGGTGGCCACGTCCCGGTCCCCGAGCCCGAACCACTCGGGCCCCACCCCGTAGGCGGCCAGCTCCTCCTTCACCGCGAACGTCTCACCGGCCCGGCCCCAGCCCTGCTCCTCGTGGATGCCGCCGCCGAGCGTGTACATCACGGTGTCCAGGTCCGGGCACACCTTGAGCCCGAACAGGTGGATGTCGTCCGCGGTGTTGCCGATGACGGTGATGTCCGCGTCGGGCGCGGCCTGTTTGAGGCCGCGCAGGAACCGGGCGCCGCCGATGCCTCCGGCCAGAACCACAATGCGCTGCATGCGGGACAGTCTGTCAGCCGGCGGCGGCGTCCCGGAGCGCGGGCGAGGCGGTGCCCGCCGCGTCGCGCGGCGGGCGCATCGGCATCTGCGTCAGGCCGGGGAAGTAGACGTGCAGGCTGACGGCGGGCTCCAGCGCGGTGTTGACGACCTCGTGCGCGCGGCCCGGCGCGAGGACGCGCTGCGTCCCCGGGGCCAGCGTGCGGGTGCGCCCGCCGGTGTGCTCGGTGAGCCGCCCGGCAAGGACGGTCAGGACGCCGCTGGACGGGCCGTGGTCGTGGTGGCCGCTGCCCTGGCCCGGGAGCCAGCTCAGCAGCCACACCTCGTAGCCGGGACCGGTGCGCAGCCGGTGGTACCAGCGGGTGGTGGCGTCGTAGCGGACGAGCGGCTCCCAGCCCGCGCGGTCGTCCGCGAGGCGGCGGGCGAGCCCGGCGAACCCGGCGACGGTGCCGGGGTGTGCCGGGGCGGGCGGCAGGAGGTGGGTGACGGCGAGGAGGTCGCCGGCGATTTCGACGTCGCTGTTCACGGTGGCGGTTCCCTGGGGCGGAGAGCGGGCAGCGGGCGCGGCGGCGCGGGGTACGGCAGTACGGTGGTGCGGCGCTACGGCAGTACGGGGGTACGGCGGGGAGGCGCCGACGGGCTCAGGACCGAGCGGGACATCCCGGGAGCGGGCGTACCGGAGGGGCGGGCCGAAGGCGGCGGCGGGACCTCAGCGGCAGCGCGGACAGCAACAGCGACACAGCACCCGGGCAGCGCGAAGGGACCCGCTGGTGCGGGCCTGGCGGTACGCGGTGGTCGCTGGCATGGGGACAGGAGAGCGCGAGCGCCGTCCGCCTGTCAACCGGATGCCCGGTTTGGCCGCACTTCCTCACTCCAACCGGTGAGGTGCGCAGCCGAAAGGTTTGTGCGCCGCGAGGGCGGATACAAGGCGTGCCAACCGCACGGGTCAAGGCCGTCGCGTGCCCGTGGTCACTTAGTGATCTTGGTCGCTCCGGTGCGTGCGGCACCACGCGGTCCGCCTCCGCCGTGTTCTCGTCCCCGTGGCGGAGCGAGACCGGGTGGGGTGGGATCGCCGCAAAGTTTGTGGCGATTTGAACACTTTCTGCGGGGCCTTGGTTCCGCAGAGTGAATAACCGGCTCAATAGCAGAACCCGGCTTGACTGCCCTTGATCGGCGCACTTGTAATTTCACTCGTGTCGTTCAGGGATCGACAACAACGGCACACGGGGACGCAAAGACGACGAGGGGCGCGCACATGACCGAGCAGTTCCAGCAGCTGCTGGTACAGGAGGCGGACGAGGAGCTCGGCTGGCAGGAGCGCGCGCTGTGCGCTCAGACGGACCCGGAATCGTTTTTTCCGGAGAAGGGCGGCTCCACGCGCGAGGCCAAAAAGGTCTGCCTCGCCTGCGAGGTCCGGTCCGAATGCCTGGAGTACGCCCTCGCCAATGACGAACGCTTCGGGATCTGGGGCGGCCTGTCCGAGCGGGAACGCCGCCGGCTGAAGAAGGCAGCGGTCTGACGCGCCCGTCCCGCTCTCCCGGCCCCCTCCGCGTCCGGCCCGGCGCCCAGGGGGCCGTTCCGTGTCCGGCCCGGTCCGGGGCCGCCCGCCCGCGCAACAGGCGCTTCACGCGGGCGCGTTGGGCGGCAATGCGGTGAAAGCGGCGCAGCGCGGGCGTAGCGGACGGCGTCCCCGGGCAGCGGCCCGGCGCGCCCGCGCCGAACCGCACTAGGGTGGGGCACCGTCCACGACGCAGCGCGCGTCGCCACCACCCACACCGACCGGGGCCGACAGCTCGATGTCCGTGCACAGCCAGTCGGCGGCCCAGTACGAGCAGGCCGCCCCCGAGTTCCCCCAGCACGTCGTGACCGCCGTGCTCGTTTCCCACGACGGCGAGCGGTGGCTGCCCGACGCGCTGGCCGGAGTGACCGGCCAGACGCGCCCCGCCCAGGACGTCATCGCCGCCGACACCGGCAGCGCCGACGCCTCCGCCCAGCTCCTCGCCGACGCCCTCGGCCCGGACCGGGTGCTGCACCTGGCCCGGCGCACCGGATTCGGCACCGCCGTCGCGGAGGCGGCCCGCACCGCGCCCGCCCTCACCCCCGACGAGCTGCCCTACCTCAAGCGCCCCGACGCCTGGGACCCGCAGACGCGCAGGTGGCGCATGGACACCTACGACATGCCGGAGTTCCCGCACGGCGAACCCGTGCACTGGCTGTGGCTGCTCCACGACGACTGCGCGCCCGAACCCGACGCCCTGCTCGAACTCCTGCGCGTCGCCGACAGCAGCCCGTCCGCGACCATCGTCGGACCCAAGCTGCGGAGCTGGTACAACAGCCGCCAGCTCCTGGAGGTCGGCGTCTCCATCGCCAACAGCGGACGGCGCTGGACGGGCCTGGACCGCCGCGAGCAGGACCAGGGCCAGCACGACCAGGTGCGCGAGGTCCTCGCCGTCTCCACCGCGGGCATGCTCATCCGGCGCGACGCCTTCGAACGCCTGGGCGGCTTCGACCGCCGGCTGCCGCTCATGCGCGACGACGTCGACCTGTGCTGGCGCGCCCGTGCGGCCGGGCACACCGTCCTGGTCGCCCCGCAGGCCGTCCTGCGGCACGCCGAGGCGGCGGCCCGCGAGCGCCGCCCCATCGACTGCGCGGGCCGCGCCGTCGCCGGGCCGCACCGCGTCGACAAGGCGGGCGCCGTCTACACGCTGCTCGCCAACGCCCGCACCCGCGCCCTGCCCTGGGTGCTGCTCCGGCTCGTCCTGGGCACCCTGCTGCGGACGGTGGCCTACCTCGTCGGCAAGGTCCCCGGCCAGGCCCTGGAGGAGATCACCGGTCTCGTCCGCACACTGCTGCGCCCGGGACTGCTCGCCGCCGCCCGCCGCCGCCGCGGCAGACCCGCCGTCGCCCACGGCGAACTCCGCCCGCACTTCCCGCCGCCCGGCGCCACCATCCGGGCCACCGTCGAACAGGCCGCCGCGTCCCTGTCGCTCGGCGACGACACCGAGACGACGGGCGGCAGCCGGCACGGCGCCGTCGAATCCGGCCCCGGCTCGGACGACGCCGACTTCCTGGACGTCGAGCAGTTCGCCCGGCTCAAGCGGATCGCCCGCAAGCCCGCACCCGTGCTGTTCGCCGTGCTGCTGCTCATCTCGCTCGTCGCCTGCCGCGCCCTGCTCGGCGGCGGCGCCCTCGCCGGAGGCGCCCTGCTGCCCGCTCCGGGCGGCGCCGCCGAACTGTGGGCGCGCTACGCCGAGGCGTGGCACCCCGTCGGCGTGGGCGCCGACGGCTCCGCGCCGCCCTACCTCGCCGTCCTCGCCGCCCTCGCGGCGGTCCTCCTCGGCAGCACCGGGCTGACGATGACGCTGCTGCTGGTCTGCTCGGTGCCGCTGGCCGGGCTCTCCGCCTACTTCGCCTCCCGCCCGCTGGTCGGCTCCCGCCTGCTGCGCGCCTGGGGCGCCGTCGCCTACGCCTTCCTGCCCGCCGTCACCGGGGCGCTGGCCACCGGGCGGATCGGCACCGCCGTGCTGGCCGTGCTGCTGCCGCCCATGGCGCGGGCCGCAGTCGCCGCCGCCGGGCCCGGCACCGCCCGGCCCAGCCGGCGCGCGCTGTGGGCCTGCGTCCTGCTGCTGACGCTCACCACCGCGTTCACGCCCGTCATCTGGCCGGTCGCCGCCGTGCTGACGCTGCTCACTACCGCACTAGCCGTGCGCCGGGGCGGCGGCCTGGGCACGTACGCACCGCGCGCGCTGCTGCTGCTCGCCACGCCGCTGCTGCTGCTGGCGCCCTGGTCGTGGACGCTGCTCACCGACCCGGCCGCGTTCCTCACCGAGGCCGGACTCCCGTACGCCTCCGCCACCCCCTCCGCCGTGCACCTGCTCGCGCTGGACCCGGGCGGCCCCGGCACCCACGGCGGGCTCCTCCTGCTCGGGCTGGTACTCGCCGCGCTGGCCGCGCTGCTGCGCCGCGAGCGCCGGGCCACCGTCGCCGCCGCCTGGGCGTGCGCCCTGACCGGACTGCTGTTCGCGGTGGCCGCCGCCGGTTCCGCGTGGGCCGGACCCGCCACGCTCGTCTACGGGCTCGCGCTGCTGGCCGCCGCCGTGCTGGGGGCCGAGGGGGCGCGCGGACGCGTCGCGGCCGAGTCCTTCGGCTGGCGGCAGCCCGTCGCCGTCCTCGTCGCCGCCGCCGCGGCGGCGGCACCGGTCGTCTCGGCGCTGAGCTGGACGGTGACCGGCGCGGACGGGCCGCTGGAGCGCCGCGCTCCCGTCCAGGTGCCCGCCTTCGTGGCGGAGGAGTCCGCCACCGGCGACCGGCCGCGCACGCTGGTGCTGACCGGCGGCGACGGGACACCCGTGCGCTACTCCCTCGTGCGCGGCTCCGGCGCCCGTCTGGGCGACGGCGACCTGCTGAGCACCGCGGGGGCCGGCGCCCGGCTGGACGGCATCGTCGCCCGGCTCGTCGCCGGGTCCGGAGCCGACCAGCGCGAACAGCTCGGCGGGTACGGCGTGCGCTACGTGTTCGCCCGCGCCGGGACCCCGCGCAGCGCCGTCGACGTGCTCAACGCGACGCCCGGCCTCGAACGGCTCAGCAACCAGGCCGGGGGCCAGCTCTGGCGGGTGGACGACGGCACCGGCGCCGACATCGCCCGGGTCACCGTCGTCACCGAGGGCGCGGGACCGTACGCCGTACCGGCCGGGCCGGTCGACGCCCGGGGCGACGTCCCGGCCGGGCCCGAGGGCCGGGTGCTGCGGCTCGCGGACGCGGCGGCCGACGGCTGGCGGGCCACGCACAACGGCCGGCCGCTGGAACCCGTCACCGTGGACGGCTGGGCCCAGGGCTTCACGCTCGGCCCGGAGGCGGGCCCGGTGACCGTCACCTACGACACGCCGCTCAGCCGGACGGCGTGGGTGTGGACGCAGGCCGCCCTCACCCTGGTCGTGCTGGTGCTCGCGCTGCCCGGGCGGCGCCGCGTCCACGACGACGACCTCCCGGAGGCCGCCGAGCCGCCGCCCGTCCCCGCCGAGGGCGCCGAGGGCGACGGCCGCCGGGCACGGCGGCTGCGCGCCGCCGCCGAGAAGACGCCGGAGCCCGACGGCGCACCCGCGCCCGGGGAGCCCGGCGCGCCGGAAGCGCCCTCGTCCCCGCCCCAGCCGGAGTGGGAGGCGCAGCCGTACGCCGAGCCCTACGGCGACGGGCAGCCCCAGCCGTACGTGCCGGAGCAGCAGCCCTACGGCGACACCCGCCCCCAGCCGTACCCGGGGCCGCACGACGACCCCTACGGCGGCCGGTACGACGAGCGCTACGACGGATACGGCCAGGGGCCGGGCGGCCACCCCGACGCGCACCCCGCGCCCCACCCGGGCGGACCGTACGACGGCCCCTACGACGGGTACGGGAACGGCGCCCACGACGGCACGACGTACGACCACCGGAGCCAGCAGTGAGCCTCAACCGCCCCGCCGTCGCCCTGCTCGGGACGGTCACCGCGCTCGCCGCCGTCACCGGCGTGGCGACCCTGACCCTCCCCGCCGGCGCCCCGACCGCCGGCGCACCCCCGGCCGCCGCCGCCCGGCTCCCGGTCGAGCGCTCGGCGCTGGTCTGCCCGCAGCCGTCCACCTCCGAGCTGGCCGAGACCGTCTACACCGCCTTCACCCCCGCTCCCGCCGAGGGCGCCCCGGACGGCGGCAGCGCCGCCCTGCGGCCCGCGCCCTCCACGCTGGAGAAGGGCGGCCAGGAGGAGGACGACGAGAACGCGGACGCCGGTGTCCCGGCGGCGGTCGAGGAACCGGGCACCCCGGTGGTGCACGAGACGGACCGCCCCGACGCCCCGGCGCTCGCCGGGACGGCGACCGGCGGACTGGCACCCGGCTGGACCGTGCAGCAGACGACCACCATTTCCGGCGGCAGCGGCCGGGGCATGCTCGGCGCCCACTGCGCCGCCCCCGGCACCGCGTTCTGGTTCCCCGGCGTCAGTACCGCCGACGCGCGCCACGACTACGTCCACCTCGTCAACCCCGACGACAGCACCGCCACCGTCGACCTGCGGCTCTACGACACCGACGGCGTGGTCGAGACCGAGAGCGGCACGGGCATCACCATCCCGGCGCGCTCCAGCGTGCCGGTGCTGTTGTCCACGCTCGCCTCACGGCCCGCCGAGAACGCCACCCTGCACGTGGCGGCGCGCGTGGGACGCGTCGGCGCCCAGGTCCAGGCACTCGACGAGAAGCTGGGCTCCGACTGGCTCGCCCCGGCCGCCCCCGCCGACGGCCCCGTGGTCGTGCCGGGCATCCCCGGCGACGCCACGGAGGTGCGGCTGACGGCCTTCACACCGGGCGAGGCGGACATCGAGCTGGCCGTGCGCCTCGCCGGGCCGTCCGGCTCCTTCACCCCGGCGGGCCAGGAGACGCTGCACGTCAAGAGCGGGATGACCACCGCCGTCGACCTCGCCGACCTCACCCGGGGCGAGCCCGCCTCGCTGGTGCTGACGCCTTCCGGCGGCGCGGACGCGCCGGTCATGGCGGCCGTGCGGGTCCTGCGCGAGGAGGACGGCGAGCAGGAGACGGCCTTCGTCCCCGCCACCGCCCCCCTCGTCGAGCGCGCCACGGCGGCGGGCGGCGCGGCGGCGGGCACCGCGGACAGCACCCTGTTCCTGACGGCCCCGGACAGCGCGGCCACCGTGCGGGTCACCGCGTCGGCGGGCAGCGAAGGCGGCGAACCCGTCGTCAAGACCTACGCGTTGAAGCCCGGGACGACCACGGCGGTGACGGACCTGCGGCCGGAGGGCGGCAAGGGCCGCTTCGCGCTGACGGTCGAGCACGTCTCCGGGGGACCGGTGCACCCGGCCCGCATGCTGGCCCGCAGCGAGGACGGCGTCCCCATGTTCACCGTGCAGGCGCTGCCCGACGACGCGGGCACGGTCGCCGTACCCCAAGTCGAGCAGGACCTGTCCGTGCTCACGGACTGAAGTCCGGCGCGGCGGTACGGGCCGGAGTCAGTCCTGCCCGTACCGGGGGTCCACGGACTCCGGGGCCAGCCCGAGCAGCTCGGCGACCTGCTCCACGACGACCTCGTGGACGAGCAGCGCCCGCTCGTCACGGGTCTTGCTGCGCAGCTCCACCGGACGGCGGTACACGACGACCTGATCCGGGCGGTCCCCCCGGGCGGGCACGAGGCCGCCGAGCGGCACGGGCGCGCCGGGCCCGTCGAAGGCCCCGTCCCCGGACCCGTCCTCGCCGGGCCCCGGCACCTCCTGCACTCCGAAGACGACCGAGGAGAGCTGCGGCCACTGCCGCTCCAGCCGCTCGGCGGAGTCGCGCACCAGATCGTCGAAGGACGCGGCACGGCTGACCGCGAGCGGGACCTGCGGCGGCGCGACGGGGCCGCGCATGCCCCGGCCGTGCCGGTCTCGGTGGCGCGCCCGGTCCGGGGGCCGGGGCGGCGGTACGGAGCTGCTCATCACGCTTGAGCGTAGCCGCAGCGGGCGCCCCGCCACCGCCGTCCCGCGGGCCCGGGGCGGACCGGGACGGCGGTGGCCGCGTCCGGGCCCGTGGCGCCGGGCCGTGACCCCGCGCCGGGCCCGCGTCCGGCCCGCCGCTGGTCCGCGGTGGCTCCCGGGCCGACCCCCGCGCCGCCCGCGGCCGTTGGCGCGTGGTGCGTTACCGGGCGAAGCGGGACGACACGGCCGGGTGACGTGGGGAGGAGTCGTCGCGGCCCGCTCACAAGTACGGTACGGTCCAACATCGTGAGCCCTGTACGTCGCTGTTCGCGCACCGCGTGCGGTCGTCCCGCCGTAGCGACGCTGACGTACGTCTACGCGGACTCCACCGCAGTGCTCGGGCCGCTGGCGACCTACGCGGAACCGCACTGCTACGACCTGTGCTCCGACCACTCCGAACGGCTCACCGCCCCCCGTGGCTGGGAAGTCGTCCGGCTCGCCGTACCCCCGGGCCCGGCACGGCCCAGCGGCGACGACCTGGAAGCCCTCGCCGACGCCGTGCGCGAAGCCGCCCGGGGCCCCCGGAACACCCGCGAACGCGGCGAGCCCACGCCCCGGCGTCCCGAGGTCGACCCGATGGAGGTCGCCCGGCGCGGCCACCTGCGCGTCCTGCGCTCACCCGACAACTGACGCGGCCGGTTACCGACGGCGCCGCAGGGGCAGGCGGGATGCGACCGGTAGATTTGTGCTCCCTGCAACGGACTCCCGAAGGGGTGGGCTGTGCCTGACGTCTCGCAGATCATCAAGGCGTACGACGTGCGCGGAACGGTGCCCGACCAGCTCGACGAGGAGCTGGTGGAACTGTTCGGCGCCGCCTTCGCCGAGATCACCGGAGGCGGCGCGATCGTCGTCGGACACGATATGCGGCCCTCGTCACCGGGCCTGGCCGCCAGCTTCGCCCGGGGCGCCGCCGGACGCGGGGCGGACGTCACCCTCATCGGCCTGTGCTCCACCGACCAGCTCTACTTCGCCAGCGGCCACCTCGACCGGCCCGGCGCCATGTTCACCGCGAGCCACAACCCGGCGCAGTACAACGGCATCAAGATGTGCCGGGCCGGTGCCGCACCCGTCGGCCAGGACACCGGTCTCGCCGAGATCCGCGCCCTGGTGGAGAAGTGGCAGCGCGCCGGTCTCCCCGCCTCCGGAGCCACGCCCGGCACCGTCACCGAACAGGACCTGCTCGCCGCCTACGCCGAGTACCTGCGCACCCTGGTCGACCTGACGGGAATCCGTCGGCTGAAGGTCGTCGTCGACGCGGGCAACGGCATGGGCGGCCACACCGTGCCCAGCGTCCTCGACGGGCTGCCCCTCGACCTCGACCCGCTCTTCTTCGAGCTGGACGGCACCTTCCCCAACCACGAGGCCAACCCGCTGGACCCGGCCAACATCGTGGACCTCCAGCGGCGGGTGCGCGAGACCGGCGCCGACCTGGGCCTGGCCTTCGACGGGGACGCCGACCGGTGCTTCGTCGTGGACGAACGCGGCGAGCCCGTCTCCCCATCCGCGATCACCGCCCTCGTCGCCTCCCGCGAGCTGGCCAAGCACGGCGGCGGCACGGTCATCCACAACTGCATCACCTCCTGGTCGGTGCCCGAGGTGGTCAAGGAGGCGGGCGGCACCCCCGTCCGCACCCGGGTGGGCCACTCCTTCATCAAGGAGGAGATGGCCAGGACGGGCGCCATCTTCGGCGGCGAGCACTCCGCGCACTACTACTTCCGCGACTTCTGGAACGCCGACACCGGCATGCTGGCCGCCCTGCACGTCCTGGCCGCCCTCGGGGAGCAGGAGGGCACGCTGTCGCAGCTCGTGGCCTCCTACGACCGCTACGCCGCCTCCGGCGAGATCAACAGCCGCGTCGAGGACCAGGCCGGACGCGCCGCCGCCGTGGAGGCCGCCTACGCCGAGTGGGACGGCGTCGGACTCGACCACCTCGACGGCCTCACCGTCACCGCGTCCGACTGGTGGTTCAACCTCCGCGCGTCCAACACCGAGCCGCTGCTGCGGCTCAACGTCGAGGCCCGCGACGCCGCCACGATGCGCAGGGTCCGCGACGAGGTCCTGGCCCTCGTCCGCGCCTGACACCCACGGCGCACGCCTCGCGGGGTGGCACCTCACGCGTGCCCCCCCCCTGCGGCGGCCGCCTCGCGCGGGCCGTCCCCGGTGACCGTCTCCCGGCACCCGTCCGCCCGCCCGCCGTCCGCGCGGGCCCGCGGACGGTCCGGGGGCGGTCACCGGCGGTAGGCTGACCGCAGCCCGCGCGCACCAGCCGGCCCGCACACCCACCTGGAGGGACACCATGCCGCTCGAAGCCGGTCTCCTGGAGATCCTCGCCTGCCCCGCGTGCCACGCCCCCCTCCGCGAGGAGGCGGCCCCGCAGGCACCGGAGGAGACGGGCACGGACACCGCGCCCGACGGCGAACTGGTCTGCGCCGGGGACGCCTGCGGCCTGGCCTACCCCGTCCGCGACGGCATCCCCGTCCTGCTCGTCGACGAGGCCCGCCGCCCCGGCTGACGGGAGCCCGCCATGCTGGACGAGTCGCTGCTCGACGACGCCGAGGCCCTGGCCCGCGCCGACCACCACGGACTCCTGCGCGGCACCGCCGGAGCCGGCGCCCGGGTCCGCACGGCGGCCCGGCAGGCCACGGAGGCCGGGCTCACCTCCCTGCGCCCCGACGGCCGCCCCCGCGGCCTCCTCGTCGCCGGCCCCGGACCGGCCGCGGGCTGCGCCGCCGACCTCCTCGCCGCCGTCAACCACGGCGCCGTCCCCGTCGCCCTGCTGCGCCCCACCGGCGCCGGAGCGGCCCCCCACGCCCTGCGCTGGACGCTCCCCGGCTGGGCGGGCCCGGTGGACCTGCTGCTCGTCGTCACACCCGACGGCACCGAACCGGGCCTGGCCTTCCTCGCGGAACAGGCGTACCGCAGGGGCTGCACCGTCGTGGCCGTCACCCCGGCGGGCGGCCCGCTCGCCGAGACGGTCAGCGGAACGCACGGCCTCGCCGTCCCCGTCGCCCCGCCGCCCGCCGCGCCCGCCGACGGCACCCCCGGCTCCCCGCCCGGCCGCCCCGCCACCGTGCCCGGCACCCTGTGGGCGCTGCTCACGCCCCTGCTCGTCCTCACCGACCGGCTCGGGCTCGGCGAAACCCCCGGCACCGCCGTCCAGGCCCTCGCCGACCGGCTCGACCGCATCGCCGAGCGCTGCGGGCCCGCCACACCCACCTACGCCAACCCCGCCAAGACGCTCGCCGTCGAACTCGCCGAAGCGCTGCCGGTGCTGTGGAGCGAAGGCCCCCTCGCCTCGGCGGCGGCCCGCCACTTCACCACCGTCCTCGCCGCCCTGCCCGGCCGCCCCGCGCTCGCCGCGGAACTGCCCGAAGCCCTCACCAGCCACGCCGCCCTGCTCACCGGTGCCTTCGCGGGCGGCTCCGGCACCGGATCCGGCACCGCCCCCGACGACTTCTTCCGCGACCGGGTGGAGGAAGCGCAGGCCCTGCGTCCCCGCCTCGTCCTGCTGCGGGACAGCCCGCCCCCGGCCCCCGGACCCCCGCAGGCGAGCCCGCAAGACGCCCGGCCTCCGCAGACGGGCGGCGACACCGGGGAGACGGCCGCGCCCGCCGTCCGCGCGCTGGCCCACGCGCACGGCACCGCGCTCAGCGAACTCCGCCCCGCCGAGGGCAGCAGCGCGCTGGAGGCCGCCGCCGACCTCGTCGCCACCACCGATTTCGCCGCGGTTTACCTCACGCTCACCGCGAGCGCGTAAGTCTGGCCCGACCCGGCCCGACCCGCCCGCACCCCGGCACGGCGCCGAGCCGCAACGCTGCGAAGGAAACGCCCCATGGACCGCCTCGTCAACACCGTGCGCCCCTACGCCTGGGGATCGACCACGGCCATCCCCGAACTCCTCGGCCAGGAACCCACCGGCACACCGCAGGCGGAACTGTGGATGGGCGCCCACCCCGGCGCGCCCTCGCACGTCGACCGGGGCACGGGCCCGCAGCCGCTCTCCGAGGTCATCGCCGCCGACCCGGCCGGCGAACTCGGTACCGCCGCCGTGGACGCCTTCGGACCGCGGCTGCCGTTCCTCTTCAAGGTCCTGGCCGCCGCCGCGCCGCTGTCCCTCCAGGTCCACCCCGACCTCGGCCAGGCCGCCACGGGATTCGCCGCCGAGGAGGCCGCGGGCGTCCCCGCCGACGCACCGCACCGCAACTACAAGGACGCCAACCACAAGCCCGAACTGCTCTGCGCCCTCACGCCCTTCGAGGGCCTGTGCGGGTTCCGCCCGGCCGAGGAGGCCGCCGCGCTGCTGGCCGCCCTCGACGTCGACGGGCTCAAGCCCTACGCCGACCTGCTGCACGCCCGCCCCGAGGCCGAGGCGCTGCGCGAGGTGCTCACCGCCGTCCTGACCGCCGACCGGGCGGAGTCCGCCACGACCGTCACCGAAGCCGTCGCCGCCGCCGAACGGCTGGCCGGGAACGGCGGACCGCACGCCGCCGCCTACGCCGCCTGCGCCGCAGCCGCCCACCACTACCCGGGCGACCCCGGCTTCGTCGCCGCCCTCCTCCTGCACCACGTGCGCCTGCAACCCGGCGAGGCCCTGTACCTGGGCGCCGGCGTGCCGCACGCCTACCTGAGCGGGCTCGGCGTGGAACTGATGGCCAACTCCGACAACGTCCTGCGCTGCGGCTTCACGCCCAAGCACGTGGACGTGCCGGAACTGCTGCGCGTCGTGCGCTTCGAACCGGGCGACCCCGCGGTGCTGCGCCCGGAGGCCGACGCCGCCGGGGACGAGGTGTACGCCGCCCCCGTCACCGAGTTCCGGCTCACCCGCCACGTCGTCGCGCCCGGAGCCGCCGCGCGCCGACTGCCCGACGCGGGCGCCCAGATCCTGCTGTGCACCGCCGGAGAGGTCACGCTCTCGGACGGCGCGGGGCGCGAACTGGTGCTGCCCCGGGGCGGATCGGCGTACGCGCGGGCGGGCACCGAGGTGCACGCCGAAGGGAGCGGTACGCTCTTCCGCGCCACGGCTGCCGTGGCACCGCGTTGAGCCGTCCACCGGCGCCACACGCGGACCGACCGGAAGGAACCGGATGAGCGCCCACAGCGGTACCAAGGCGATCCTCGCCGCCTTGTTCGCCAACCTGGCCATCGCCGTCGCCAAGTTCGTCGCCTGGGCCTTCAGCGGCTCCTCGTCGATGCTGGCCGAAGGCGTCCACTCGCTCGCCGACTCAAGCAACCAGGGCCTGCTGCTGCTCGGCGGGAAGAAGGCCAAGCGCGCGGCCAGCAAGGAGCACCCCTTCGGGTACGGGCGCGAGCGCTACATCTACAGCTTCCTCGTCGCCATCGTGCTGTTCAGCCTCGGCGGCGTCTTCGCCCTCTACGAGGGGTACCACAAGATCTCCGACCCGCACCCGCTGGAGCACTGGTACTGGCCGGTGGGCGTCCTCGTCTTCGGCATCATCGCGGAGTGCTTCTCCTTCCGCACCGCCATCCAGGAGGCCAACGCCGTCCGGGGTGATCAGTCGTGGACCGAGTTCGTGCGGCACGCCAAGGCCCCCGAGCTGCCGGTCATCCTGCTGGAGGACCTCGGCGCGCTGGTCGGCCTGGTCCTGGCCCTGGGCGGCGTGGGCATGGCGCTGCTGACCGGCGACGGCGTCTGGGACGGCGTCGGCACCCTGTGCATCGGCGTCCTGCTGGTGGTCATCGCCATCGTGCTCGCGGTGGAGACGAAGTCGCTGCTGCTGGGCGAGTCCGCCGGCGCGGGGGACCTGGACAAGATCCGGGACGCCATGGTGGACGGCGAGACCGTCACCGGCATCATCCACATGCGCACCCTGCACCTGGGCCCGGAGGAACTGCTCGTCGCCGCGAAGGTCGCCGTCGAGCACGACGACACGGCGGCGGAGATCGCCCGGGCCATCGACGAGGCCGAGACCCGCATCCGCACCGCCGTTCCCACCGCGCGCGTCATCTACCTGGAACCCGACCTCTACCGCCCCGCCGCCACGCCCTGACCGCTGCGCCCCGGCCGCCGCACCGTGCCGCCCCGAGCGCCGTCCCGCCCGGCCGCCGGACGGCGCGATGCGTGCGCGCGTGCGAACGGTGTACCGTCGACAGCGCACAGACGTCGCTGCTGATGGCGGTCGGGCGCCCCGCACACCGGGGCGGTCGAGGGAGAGAGGGCCTCCGACGGACTGCGCTGCGGCCAGGGACCGGTGGGTCCGCGGACGCGCCCGTGGAGGCGCACGCCACACCGCCGGGCACCGCGCGCCTTCGCGTACCCGCCCTGCCCGCTGCCGCAGACCAGCACCCCGTACCCCGAGCGAACCGCGGAGCAGCTTTCATGACGACGCCCGACACCTCCCAGGACTTCAAGGTCGCCGACCTCTCCCTGGCGGCGTTCGGCCGCAAGGAGATCTCGCTGGCCGAGCACGAGATGCCCGGCCTGATGGCGATCCGCGAGGAGTTCGCCGCGCAGCAGCCGCTGGCCGGCGCGCGGATCACCGGCTCGCTGCACATGACCGTGCAGACGGCCGTGCTGATCGAGACCCTGGTGGCGCTCGGTGCCCGCGTCCGCTGGGCGTCCTGCAACATCTTCTCCACCCAGGACCACGCCGCCGCCGCCGTCGTCGTCGGCCCCGAGGGCACCCCCGAAGCGCCCCGCGGCGTCCCGGTGTACGCCTGGAAGGGCGAGACGCTCCAGGAGTACTGGTGGTGCACCGAGCAGGCCCTGACCTGGACGGACGCCGCCACCGGCGGCCCCAACATGATCCTCGACGACGGCGGTGACGCCACCTTGCTCCTCCACAAGGGCGTGGAGTACGAGAAGGCCGGCGAGGTCCCGGCCGTCGAGACCGCCGAGAACGAGGAGCACCAGGTCATCCTGGAACTCCTGCACCGCACCCTCGCGGCGGACCCGGCCAAGTGGACGAACCTCGCCTCCGAGATCCGCGGCGTCACGGAGGAGACCACCACCGGCGTGCACCGGCTGTACGAGATGCAGCAGGAAGGCGCCCTCCTCTTCCCCGCGATCAACGTGAACGACGCGGTGACCAAGTCCAAGTTCGACAACAAGTACGGCTGCCGCCACTCGCTGATCGACGGCATCAACCGGGCCACCGACGTGCTCATCGGCGGCAAGGTCGCGGTGGTCTGCGGTTACGGCGACGTGGGCAAGGGCTGCGCCGAGTCGCTGCGCGGCCAGGGCGCCCGCGTCATCGTCACCGAGATCGACCCCATCTGCGCCCTCCAGGCCGCGATGGACGGCTACCAGGTCGCCACGCTGGACGACGTGGTGGAGACGGCCGACATCTTCATCACCACCACCGGGAACCGGGACATCATCCTGGCCTCGGACATGGAGCGGATGAAGCACCAGGCGATCGTCGGGAACATCGGCCACTTCGACAACGAGATCGACATGGCCGGGCTCGCCCGGATTCCCGGCGTCGTGCGGGACGAGGTCAAGCCCCAGGTGCACACCTGGACCTTCCCGGACGGGAAGAAGATCATCGTGCTCTCCGAGGGCCGCCTGCTGAACCTCGGCAACGCCACCGGTCACCCGTCGTTCGTCATGTCCAACTCCTTCGCCAACCAGACGATCGCCCAGATCGAGCTGTTCACCCGGCCCGAGCAGTACCCCACCGGCGTCTACGTGCTGCCCAAGCACCTGGACGAGAAGGTCGCCCGCCTGCACCTGGAGGCACTGGGCGCCAGGCTCACCACCCTGCGCCCGGAGCAGGCGGCCTACATCGGCGTCCCCGTCGAGGGCCCGTTCAAGCCCGACCACTACCGGTACTGATCACCCGGCAGCAGCAGGCACCCGGCCCCCGCCGCCCGCCCGGGCGACGGGGGCCCGCCGTATCGAGGACCCACCATGCCCCGCGGCCGCTACTCGCTCCACGACCCCCACGACCACACCCCCCTCGGCGACGAACACTTCCAGTGCGCCACCGGCCCCTCCGGCTGGCGCTACGTCTCCCGGACCACCACCGCCTCGGGAGCCGAGGCGGGCTCCGTCGACCTCACCCTCGACGGACTCGGCCGTCCCCTGCGTCTCGAACTGCGCACCACCGCCTGGCACGTCCGCGGCGCCGCACTCGACGGCGTCACCTGGGTCCGCGGCGACCCCGGAGGGACCCACGCGCAGGAGGGCAACACCGCCGCCCACGCCTTCACCGGCGCCTCACCCGCCTTCCTCGTCGCCACGGCCCGCCTGCTCCGCCCGGCCCCCGGCGGACCACCGGCCCGCGCCCGCCTCGTCGCCTTCGCCCCGCCCGTGCTGGCACCCCGCACCCTCGACCAGGGCTGGGCACTGCTCGGCAGCGAAACACACCCCACTGACAGCGGGCCCCTGACCGTGGACGCGTACCAGGTCAGCGACCTCCAGACCGGGGAGCAGCAGACGGTCCACCTCGCCGGCGACGTCGTACTCGCCGCCCCCGGCGTCGAACTGGAGGAGCTGGAGTCCCCGCCCTCCGCCTTCCCCTGAGCCGGGGCGGCCCGGCGCTGCCGGGCGCGGCTCAGGAGGGCGGCACGAACCCGCCCGGCCCCCTGCGCCCCGCGCCGTGCGGCTCCGCGGACGGCGCGGGGGGAGCCGGTGCGGTGGGCGGCGCGGGAGCCGCCGGCGGCGCCTGCCCGGACACCGGCGCGGCGGGCGGCTGCGGCGGTCCGGACGGCCCCGGAGCCTGGGCGGCCGCGCCCCCGAAGGCGCGCCGCGCCTCCCGCGCCTGCCGCTCGGCCAGCACCCCGGACAGGTACCCCACGGCCGGGACGCCCGGCGGAGGCGGCGTGCCGGTGGCCGCGGCCACGTCCTCCGCCAGGCGCCGCCCCATCGACTCGCCGACCTGCGGATCGAGCTGCCCGACGCGGGTCAGGAACTGCCGCACCGCGAGCCACAGCCCGTCCGGCACCCGCGACAGGTCCAGCCCGCCCAGCTGCCCCGCCAGCCACGGCGGGGCAGGCGGCACCGCCGCCGTCCGGGCCACGGGTATGCGCTCGCGCACCACGAGCGTCCCCGCGAAGACGTCCCCGAGCCGCCGCCCGCGCGCCGACACCAGCGACGCGACGCACGCGACCGTCCCGAGCGTGAGCTGGATCTCGACGAACCCCAGCAGTCCGCGCACCAGCGCGTGCCGGAAACGCACCGGGCCGCCGTCCACCCGCACCACGCGCAGGCCGCACACCACCTTCCCCAGCGACCGCCCGTGGCTCAGCGTCTCCACCGCGACCGGCACCCCCATCAGCACCAGCACCAGCAGCCCCACCTGCACGGCCGCGACCGCCGCGACGTCCAGCGCACCCACCGCCGTCATCAGCGCCACCGACAGCAGCAGGTAGACCGCCCACAGCACCACGAGGTCCAAGGCCACCGCCAGCGCCCGGCTCGGCAGCCGCGCGGGCCGCAGCCCGAGCACCACCGCGTCGCCCGTCACCAGTTCGCTCACGCACCCGTCCCCTTCTCACCCATGCCGTCGCCCATGCGAACAGTCTGCCGACCGGGAGCGGCTGACCGCCACGGCGGCCTTCTGCCAAGCTCTCCCCATGGATGTCGACGTCTTCGTCAGCGCGCACCGGGCCGAGTGGGAGCGCCTGGAGGAACTGCTGCGCCACCGACGCCGACGCACCGGTGCCGAGGCCGACGAACTCGTCACCCTCTACCAGCGCACCGCCAGCCACCTCTCCCTGATC
This sequence comes from Streptomyces solitudinis, assembly GCF_036323765.1. Lineage (NCBI taxonomy): Bacteria > Bacillati > Actinomycetota > Actinomycetes > Kitasatosporales > Streptomycetaceae > Streptomyces > Streptomyces solitudinis. The sequence continues at coordinate 1,174 of NZ_JAZDCW010000005.1, read as the reverse complement.
CGCTCCAGCGCGCCCGACCCCGCGCTCACCGCCCGGCTCACCGGCCTCGTCGCCCGCGCCCGCAGCGCGGTGACGAGCCCGCGCCGCTCCTCGTGGCGCGACGCCGGGCGGTTCTTCGCCGTCGGCTTCCCGGCCGCCGTCCACCGCACGCTGAGCTGGTGGGCCCCGACCGCCGTGCTCTCCCTGCTGCTCGCGGCGGTGATCGGCTGGTGGATCGGCACGCACCCGGACGTCCAGTCGGCCGTCGCGGCGCCGGAGGAGCTGCGGCAGATGACCCGTCCGGGCGGTGAGTACGAGGCGTACTACTCCAGCAACCCGGCCGCGTCCTTCGCGGCCCAGGTCTGGACGAACAACGCGCAGGCCGTGGCCGTCTGCCTGATCTTCGGCGCGCTGCTGGGCGTCCCCGTCCTGTGGGTGCTGCTCCTCAACATGGCGAACCTCGGCGTCGGCATCGGTCTCATGGCGTCCGCCGGCCGCCTGGACGTGTTCCTGGGCCTCGTCCTGCCGCACGGCCTCCTCGAACTGACGGCGGTCTTCGTCGCTGCGGGCACCGGACTGAAGCTCGGCTGGACGATCGTCGACCCGGGTCCGCGCAGCCGCCGCGAGGCGCTGGCCGAGGAGGGCCGGGCGGCGATCGGCATGGCCGTCGGCCTCGCCGCCGTCCTGTTCGTGTCGGGTCTGATCGAAGGCTTCGTGACGCCGTCCGGCCTACCGACCTGGGCCCGGATCACCATCGGCGTGGCAGCGGAACTGGCCTTTCTGGCGTACGTGGCCGTGGCCGGGGGCCGCGCCGTCCGCGCGGGGGAGACCGGCGACGTCGAGGCCGCCGACCGGCCCGCCGCCGTGCCCACGGCGGCATGACGGGCGTCGGATGTGCGTGGCGCCCGGCCGGACTGCTATGGTCATCACCGCCCGGCACCACCCCTTGACGGGGAGGCTGGCGGGAGGTAGATTTGAACAGTTGTCCGGAAGCTGCTAGGCTCCGGATTAGCGGTGGCAATCTCCCGCCTCGAAATGCTTACTCTGATGACAGCACAAGAGGCGTTCCGCATCTCTCTGGTGAATCCGGCGGCCGATTAGGCCGGGGGAAATGATCCTGATAGAGTCGGAGACACCGAAGGGAAGCGCCCGGAGGAAAGCCTGAGAGGGTCTTCCGAAGGAAGCGTCCGTTCCT
>NZ_JAZDCW010000004.1:0-635050 GCF_036323765.1 Streptomyces solitudinis | reverse complement strand
GCCGGTGGCCCCAGCAAGTACTTGCTGGGGCCACCGGCTTTTTTGTTTCCGTTTCTCAAGGCGCGCGGCGTGAGCTGGTGCGCGAGAATGAATGTGCACCACAGACGAGGAGTCACGTCGATGTCGAACTCACCGGAGGAGCGGCCGCGCAGGTCGGACTGGTCCGATCGGTCCGAAGGGCCGCGGCGCCAGGGCGGCGACCGCAGCGGTTCCGGAGGCGGGAACAGGGCCGGGGGCCGCGACACCTTCCGCCGGGACCGTGACGAGCGTCCGCGTGGCCCGCGGCGCGATGACGACCGGGACCGCGGTGGCTACCGCGGCGAGAGCCGCGGTGGCGAACGGCCTCCGTTCCGGCGGGACGGCGGGCGCGACGGATTCCGCCGGGACGACCGCGCGCCCCGGCGCGACGATGACCGCCGTGGCCCCGGACGCGGTGACCACCGGGACGACCGGCGGGATGACCGTGGTACGGGCCGACGGGAGTTCGGCGGACGGGACGACCGGCGGGAGGGCGGGGGCTCCTTCCGGCGCGACGACCGCCGTGACGACCGGCGGGATTTCCGTGGTGGTGACCGGCGCGACGAGCGACGGCCGTCCCCGTACGGCGAGCGACGGGATGACCGCCGTGATGAGCGTGGCGGGGAGCGGCGCCCCTACGGCGGCGGTGGCCGTGACGACCGGCCGGGCTTCCGCCGTGACGACCGCCCCCGCGGTGGTCCGCGTGCGGACGAGCGCCGTGACGACCGCAGGGACTTCCGGCGTGACGACCGTTCCCGCGGTGGTCCGCGCGGGGATGACCGGCGTGATGACCGCAGGGACTTCCGGGGCGGGGACCGGCCCGGCTTCCGCCGTGACGACCGTTCCGGGAGCGGCCCGCGCGGGGACGAGCGACGGGGATTCCGCCGCGACGACCGGCCCGCGGACCGGCGTGACGACCGTGGCGGGGAGCGGCGGCCCTACGGCGGCGGTGGCCGTGACGAGCGGCCGGGCTTCCGGCGTGACGACCGTCCCCGCGGTGGTCCGCGCGGGGATGACCGGCGTGATGACCGCAGGGACTTCCGGGGCGGGGACCGACCGGGCGAGCGGCGTGATGAGCGTGGCGGGGAGCGGCGGCCCTACGGCGGCGGTGGCCGTGACGACCGGCCGGGCTTCCGCCGTGACGACCGCCCCCGCGGTGGTCCGCGCGGGGACGAGCGCCGTGACGACCGCAGGGACTTCCGGCGTGACGACCGTCCCGGCGAGCGGCGCCCCTACGGCGGTGGTGGCCGCCACGGTGAGCGGCCCCGCGATGACGAGCGCGGCGGACGCCGGCCGTACGGCGGTGGCCGGGACCGCGACGACCGGGGCCGCGGTGACTTCCGCGGCGGCGGTCCGCGCGGCCCGCGCGGTGACGGGTACGGGCGTGACGGGTACGGGCGTGACGACCGGCGGGACGAGCGTCCGCGCGAGTACGTCCCCCGTCTGCCGATCGACGAGGACGTCACCGGGCACGAGATCGACAAGGACGTGCGGCAGGAGCTGATGAGCCTGCCCAAGACGCTGGCCGAGGACGTGGCGAAGAACCTCGTCATGGTCGCCCGGCTGCTGGGGGAGGACCCGGAGCGGGCGTACGGGTACGCGAAGGTCGCCCTGCGGCTGGCGTCCCGCGTCCCCGCCGTCCGGGAGGCGATGGGGTTCGCCGCCTACGCGTCGGAGAAGTACGCGGAGGCCCTGGCGGAGTTCCGGGCCGCCCGGCGGATGACCGGTTCGCAGCACCTGTGGCCGGTGATGGCCGACTGCGAGCGGGGCATGGGGCGGCCGGAGAAGGCGCTGGCCATGGCCGGCGAGCCGGAGGTGCAGAAGCTGGACAAGGCCGGGCAGGTGGAGATGCGCCTCGTCGCGGCCGGGGCCAGGCAGGACATGGGCCAGGCGGAGGCCGCCGTGGTGACGCTGCAGAGCCCGGAGCTGGCGTCGAACTCGGTGCAGCCGTGGTCCGCGCGGCTGCGGTACGCGTACGCGGACGCGCTGCTGTCGGTCGGGCGGGAGGAAGAGGCCCGCGAGTGGTTCGGGAAGGCGCTGGAGGCCGACCAGAACGGGACGACCGACGCCTCGGACCGGCTGGCCGAACTGGACGGCATCGAGTTCCTCGACGCCTTCGACCCGGAGGCGGAGGAGAGCGAGGACGGCACCGGCACCGGTACCGGCGAGCCGGCTCCCCGGGCCTGACGGCCGTACGGCAGTGGGGCGGGAGCCGGTTCCCGCCCCACCGCCGCCCCGGGTGCGTGCGGGACAGCGGCGGGGTTCAGTCCTGGCCGTCGAGCGGGCGCAGCACGAGGCCGGTGGCGGGCTTGGGGCCGAACGACGTCGACTTGCGCGGCATCGTGACGCCCTGCCGGGCCAGTTCCAGCACCGTGGACTCGGCCGCCGCCCGCATCAGGACGGCGCTGCCGCCGGTGCGGGCGGCCTTCGTGACGGCTGCCTCGGGGGTGTGCAGGTAGGCGATATGCGGGGGCTGGTCCGGGACGCGCCAGACGGCGTCCAGGAGCGCGGAGTGCAGGACGGTGGCGTCCAGTTCCCGCCAGGCGGCCGGGCGGTCGCGGCGGACGGTGCGCTCGGTCAGGTCCGGCGCCGGGCGGTCCAGCAGGTGGAAGGAGCCCGGTCCGCCGGTGAGGACGAAGGCGGTGCCCTCGGCCTGTTCCAGCGCGCTCAGCGCGTCGGTGAGGGTGCCGCGCAGGGGGCTGGCGCGGAAGGCGCCGTCCAGCGCGTCGAGTGCGGCGGCCACGGGGAGCCGGGGCAGGACGCGGTGGATGGCGTTGACCTGCAACGGGTAGCGGGCGGTGTCCACGAGCAGCACCAGCCCGTGGGCCCAGGCCGGCCGGTCGGGGTACTCGGCGCGCAGCCGCAGGTAGGTGGCCCAGCGGTGGTGCCCGTCGGCGATCAGGGCGTGCCGGGGCGCGAGGTCGGCCTGGGCCTCGGCGAGTTCGGCCGGGTCGGTCACGGCCCACAGCCGGTGCGCGAAGCCGTCGGTGGTGGTCGTGGACAGCAGCGGCGGGCGGTGCACGGCGCGCTCGATCACGGCGGTCGCGCCGGTCGCCGCTCCGCTGCCCCGGTAGGCCAGCAGCAGCGGCTCCAGGTTGGCGGCGGTCTCCCGCATGAGCGCGAGCCGGTCCTCGACGACCTGCGGCATGACGTCCTCGTGCGGCAGGACCACGCCGTCCTCGGGCGGGGTGAGCCGCAGCGCTCCGATGAGGCCGCGCTGGAGGACGTCGCCGTGGCGCTGCTCGTAGACGTAGAGCGCGGGCCGGCCGTCGCGGGCGAGGACGCCCTCGGCTTCCCACTCCCGCAGGGTGGCGGCGGCCTGGCGGTGCCGGGCGGCCGGATCGGCGGTCTGCGGCAGGATGAGCCGCACGATGTTGTGGGGGTCGGCCGTCTGCAACTGCTCGACCTGGTCGGGCCGGACCACGACGTCGTAGGGCGGGGACGTCACGGCGGCGAGGCTGCCGACCCGCTCCGGCACGTAGCGCAGTCCGCGGAAGGGAACGAGGCGCAGTCCGTCGGCATGCATCCCTGCATGCTAAGCCGCCCGGGACCGGTGCGGGGGGCCGGGTGAGGAATGATCGGTCACCCGGACGACGAGGAGGAGCCACCCATGCTGCGATCCTGCGAGCACCCGCTCGACACCGCCTACGACACCGCGCTGCTCGACCTGGACGGCGTGGTGTACGCCGGGGGCGAGGCGGTGCCGCACGCCGTCCCGGCCCTGGAGGAGGCGCGTGCGGCGGGCATGCGGCTGGCGTACGTCACCAACAACGCCGCCCGAACCCCGCAGACCGTGGCCGGGCACCTCACGCGGCTGGGCGTCCCGGCCGGTCCGGACGACGTGATCACCTCCGCGCAGGCGGTCGCCCGGCTGGTGGCGGAGCAGCTTCCCGGCGCGCGGGTGCTGTGCGTGGGCGGTGAGGGGCTGCGGGTGGCGCTGGAAGAACACGGGCTCCTGCTGGTGGAGTCGGCGGACGACGAGCCGGCGGCCGTCGTGCAGGGTTTCGGTGGCCCCGGCCTGCGCTGGGCCAGCCTGACGGAGGCGGCGCTCGCGGTGGGCCGGGGCGCGGCGTGGTTCGCGTCCAACGCCGATCTGACGATCCCCAGCGGGCGGGGCATAGCGCCGGGCAACGGGGCGGCCGTGGAGGTCGTCCGCATCGCCACGCGGTGGATGCCCGAGCCGCCCGAGCCGCAGGTGGCGGGCAAGCCGCTGCCGCCGATGCACCGGGAGACGGTCCTGCGCACCGGGGCGCGGCGCCCCCTGGTGGTGGGGGACCGGCTGGACACGGACATCGAGGGCGCGCACGCGGGCGGGGTGGACGCGCTGCTGGTGCTGACCGGTGTGACCGACGCCGCGCAGTTGCTGCGTGCCCGCCCCGAGCACCGTCCGGCCTACGTCGCGGCGGACCTGCGCGGGCTGCGCACCGCGCATCCCGCACCGGTGGCCGCAGCGGACGGGTGGGTGTGCGGCGGCTGGACCGCCCGGGCGGGCTCGGACGCGCTGACGGTGGACGGCGCGGGCGATCCGCTGGACGGACTGCGCGCCCTGTGCGCGGCGGCCTGGACGGCCGCGGGGCAGGAGGGCTGCGGCCTGCCCGCGGGCGGGGCGCTCGTCCGTCTCGGCCTTCACACCCGCTGAGGCGGCCCCGGCGTCCCGCACCCGGCCGCACCCGGGACGCCGGGGCCGCCTCGGCGGGCCGGGCTCCGGCTCAGGCGAGCTTCTTGGCGGTGCGGAGCGCTTCGGCGAGGGTCTCCAGGAGCGGGGCGCTGCCCGCCCAGCTGAAGCGCGGCACGGCGTCCCAGGTGGAGACCTGCCCGGCGCGGACGGCGGGGAGGTCGCGCCAGGCGGGCTTGGAGGACAGGGCGTCGGGCTGGAGCGCCGTGGTGCGGCTGTCCAGGATGATCAGGTCGGCCGCGTACTTGTCGGCGTTCTCCCAGCTGAGGCTCTCGAAGTAGTCGCCGTCGTCGAGGTTGTCCGGCTGGATGAGCCGCACGCCGAGCTGCTTGTAGTACATGAGGTCGGCGCTCTTGTCCGGGTTGGACGCGTAGAAGGTGTCGGCGGCGCCGGAGGCGGCCAGCACCCGCAGGCCGCCGCTGGCCTTCGCCGCCTGGCGCACGGATTCGGCGGCCTGCTCGAAGCGCTTCTTGGCCTCGGTGACCGCCGTCGCCTTCAGGTCGGCGCCGAGGGCCGCGGCCAGCTCCGCGTACCGCTGGATGGGTTCGGGCAGCGGCCCGCCGTCCACGTCGACGACCAGGGCGGGGGCCAGCTCCAGGATCCTGGAGCGGCTCTCCTCGGGCACGTACCACAGGTCGCCCTGCTCGTACTGGTGGGTGACCAGCAGGTCGGGGCGCAGCGCGGCGTACTTCTCGATGCTGAACTCGCCGTAGGCGTTGCCGATGACCTCGACCGTGTCGACGTCCAGTTCCCCGGCGAGCGCGTCGGGCGTGCCGTCCTGCCGGGTGGTCTCGCCGAAGACGCCGACGAGCTGCCGGTCGAGGCCGAAGTCGTACAGGGCGGCGGCCGTGCCGGTGAAGGCGACGATCCGCTCCGGGCGGGCGTCCAGGCTGACCTCCTCGCCCCGGTCGTCGGTGAACGACCAGCCCTGCTCCGGCTGCCCGCCGCCGCTGTCCGCCGTGCCGCCCGACCCGCCGCCGCAGGCGGCGAGCAGGGCGCCGGCGCCGAGGGCGCCTCCCGCGCCGAGCAGGGAGCGGCGGGACAGGCGGGGGGTGCGGGCTCGGGGCATGGTGCTGCCTACTTCCGGACGAACGTGAGGGGCCAAACGGGCCGAATATCGACGTTAGGTTAACCTAACCTAATCCGTAGTCCAGCGGCGGGTGCCCCCGGCGCACCGGCCCCGAACCGAGAAAGCCCCCACGTGACGCTCACCCACTCCCCGCCGGCCGGGGGAACGCCGCCCGCGGTGCCGGAGGCGCCCGCACCGCCGCGCCGGGGCCCGGCAGCCGCGCGCGCCGCGGGACTCCTCGGCGCGCTGCTGCTCCTGGCCCTCGTGGTGGCCCTCGGCATCGCGGTCGGCGCCAAGCAGATACCGCTGGGCGAGGTCTGGGACGGGCTCACCGACCCCGCCTCGCCCCACCACACGGTCATCCGCGAGATGCGCCTCCCGCGCACGCTGCTGGGCCTGCTCGCCGGGCTCGCGCTCGGACTGGCCGGCGGCGTGATGCAGGCGCTCACCCGCAACCCGCTCGCCGACCCCGGACTGCTCGGCATCAACGCCGGAGCCTCGGCCGCCGTCGTCTCCGCGATCGCCTTCCTCGGCGTCACCGCCTACACCGGCTACGTCTGGTTCGCCTTCCTGGGCGCCGCCGCCGTCTCCGTCCTCGTCTACACCGTCGGCGGCGGACGCGGCGCCACCCCGGCCCGCCTCGCGCTCGCGGGGGCCGCCCTCAACGCCGCGCTCTACTCCTACGTCAACGCCGCGATGATCCTCGACGCCGCCTCGCTGGAGCGGATGCGCTTCTGGACGGTCGGCTCGCTGGCCAGCGCCCGCGCGGACGTCGTCGTCCAGCTCGCCCCGTTCGCCGTGGGCGGCGCCCTGCTGGCCCTGGGCCTGGCCCGGCCGCTCAACGCCATGGCGATGGGCGACGACTCCGCCCGCGCGCTCGGTGCCCGCCCGGCCCGGGTGCGGGCCGGCGCGATCACCGCCGTGACCCTGCTGTGCGGGGCGGCGACCGCCGCCTGCGGGCCCATCGTCTTCGTCGGCCTCATCGTGCCGCACCTCGTGCGGGCACTGACCGGCCCCGACCTGCGCTGGCTGCTGCCCTACTGCGCGGTGCTCGCACCCGTGCTGCTGCTGGGCGCCGACGTGCTCGGCCGCGTCGTGGCCCGGCCCGGCGAACTCCAGGTCGGCATCGTGACGGCGGTCCTCGGCGGACCGGTTTTCCTGTACTTCGTGCGGCGCCGCAGGGCGGTGGGCGCATGAGCACCTCCCGCGTCGTGCGCCGCGGACCGTGGTCGTGGCGCTTCCACCCCAGGGCGCTCGCCGTCGGCGCGGGCTGCGCGCTGCTGGCCCTCGCGCTCGCCGTCGTCGCCGTCGGCAGCGGCGAGTACCCGCTGGGCCCGGCCGAGGTGCTGCGCGCCCTCACCGGGACGGGCCATCCCGCCGACGTCTTCGTCGTCGGCCAGGTCCGGCTGCCCCGCGTCGTCACCGGGCTCCTGGTCGGCGGGGCGCTCGGCGTGGCCGGGGCGGTGTTCCAGTCCCTCACCCGCAACCCGCTGGGCAGCCCCGACGTGCTCGGCTTCACCCAGGGCGCCGCCACCGGGGCGCTGGCCGTCATCGTGCTGACCGGCGGCGGCAGTCTCGCCCTGGCCGGGGGCGCGGCCGCCGGCGGCCTGCTCACCGGCGCGGCGATCTACCTGCTCGCCTGGCGGCGCGGGGTGCACGGATACCGGCTCGTCCTCGTCGGCATCGGCGTCGCCGCGCTGCTCACCGGCGTCAACGGCTACCTGCTCACCCGGGCGCAGATCTTCGAGGCCGGACGGGCCGTCCTGTGGCTGACCGGCAGCCTGGACGGGCGCGGCTGGGACAGCGCCCTGCCGCTGCTGGCCGTCGTCGCGGCGCTGCTGCCCCTGGTCGCCGGCTGCGGACGGGCGCTGCGCGTCCTGGAGATGGGCGACGACACCGCCCACGCGCTCGGCGTGCCCGTCGAGCGGGTACGGCTGGGCCTGCTGGCCGCCGCCGTGCTGCTGGTCTGCTGCGCCGCGGCGGCAGCGGGACCGGTCGCCTTCGTGGCGCTCACCGCGCCGCAGCTCGCCCGCCGCCTGACCCGGGCCCCGGGCCCCAACCTGGTGCCCGCCCTGTGCCTGGGCGCCGCCCTGCTCGTCGGCGCGGACCTGCTGGCCCAGCGGGCCTTCCCCGGGCACCTGCTGCCCGTCGGCGTCGTCACCGGCCTGCTCGGCGGCGGCTACCTGGTGTGGCTCCTGGCCACCGAACGCAGGGCGGGCCGGATATGAGCCACCCGCACGGGCCGGGCAGCGCGCGTGAGGGCGCGCCCGGCTCCCACGACGCACCGCACGACGAATCGAGGACGGACATGGGGCACCCCGGCTCGCCCGCCCGGCTGCGCGGCGAAGGGCTCACCCTCGCCTACGACCAGCGCACCATCGCCGAACACCTGGACGTCGCCGTCCCCGACGGGTCCTTCACGGTGATCGTCGGGCCCAACGCCTGCGGCAAGTCCACGCTGCTGCGCGCCCTGTCCCGGATGCTGCGCCCGCAGCGGGGGCACGTGCTGCTGGACGGCGAGGACCTGCACCGCAGGTCCGCCCGCCAGGTCGCGCGCACGCTCGGTCTGCTGCCGCAGTCCTCCCTGGCGCCCGACGGCATCACCGTCGCCGACCTCGTCGCCCGGGGCCGCTACCCGCACCAGAGCCTGCTGCGGCAGTGGTCGAAGGCGGACGAGCGGATCGTCGGGGAGTCCATGGCGGCCACCGGCGTCGCCGACCTGGCCGGCCGGTACGTGGACGAGCTGTCCGGCGGGCAGCGGCAGCGGGTGTGGATCGCCATGGCCATCGCCCAGCAGACGCCGCTGCTGCTCCTGGACGAGCCGACGACGTACCTGGACATCCAGCACCAGGTCGACGTGCTCGACCTGTGCGCCCAGCTCCACGAGGAGCAGGGCCGCACCCTGGTGGCCGTCCTGCACGACCTCAACCACGCCGCCCGGTACGCCACCCACCTCATCGCCATGCGCGCGGGCCGGATCGTCGCCGAGGGGCCGCCCGGCGAGGTGGTCACCGCGCCGCTGGTGGAGGAGGTCTTCGGCCTGCGCTGCCAGGTCATCGACGATCCCGAGACCGGTACGCCGCTGGTCATTCCCGCCGCCCGCAGGCGGGCCGCCGTGTAGCGTCGGGGGCATGGACCGCCTGTACGCCGCGGGTGCCGACGCCGCCGCGGAGCCCGCGCCCGCCGCAGACCTCGGGGACGCCGCAGCGCCCGCGCCCGCCCCGGCCGCCCCGCCCGCCGCCGGGGCGGCGGAGACCGGACCGGCCGGGGCCGCCGCCGGGCCGCCGGAGCCGGAGGCCGGGTCCCGGCCGCTGGGCGTCGGCGTGCGGCCCACCGGCCACCCGGGCGTGGACGCCGGCCTGCGGCGGCTGGAGGCCGCGGACCACCTCGCCGTCGCCGCGCACCTGTCGGTGTACGAAGATGTGCACCGCGGCCTGCGCACGACGCTGGCCGCGCTGGACGAGCACGAACCGGGGAGCTGAACCACAGGTGGCCGCCACACGCCCACGCCGCGTACGTCTCGACGCGGAGCTGGTGCGCCGCGGACTCGCGCGCTCCCGCGAGCACGCGGGAGCGCTCATCGCCGCCGGACGGGTCACCGTCGGCGGCGCCACGGCGGCCAAGGCGGCCACCCAGGTCGAGACGGCCGCCGCCCTCGTCGTCCGCGCCGACGACAGCGACCCCGACTACGTCTCGCGCGGCGGGCACAAACTCGCCGGTGCGCTGGCCGCGTTCACCCCGCGCGGTCTGCGGGTCGAGGGCCGCCGCGCCCTGGACGCGGGCGCCTCCACCGGCGGCTTCACCGACGTGCTGCTGCGCGCCGGAGCCGCCCGGGTCTTCGCCGTGGACGTCGGCTACGGCCAGCTCGCGTGGAGCCTGCGCGGCGACGAGCGGGTCGTCGTCCGCGACCGCACCAACGTCCGGGAGCTGACGCCCGGACACCTCGACGGCGAACCGGTCGGCCTTGTCGTCGGGGACCTGTCCTTCATCCCGCTCGGTCTGGTGCTGCCCGCGCTCGTCAACTGCTCGGCTCCCGACGCCGACCTCGTACTGATGGTCAAGCCGCAGTTCGAGGTCGGCCGCGAGCGGCTGGGCAGCGGCGGCGTGGTGCGCGGCGCGGCGCTGCGGGCCGAGGCCGTGCGCACGGTCGCCCGGCAGGCCGCGGCCCACGGGCTCGGCGTCCTCGGCGTCACCGCGAGCCCGCTGCCCGGACCGTCCGGCAATGTCGAATACTTCCTGTGGCTGCGCGCCGGGGCACCCGACCTCGACCCGGCCGACGTCGACCGAGCCGTGACGGAGGGGCCCCAGTGACGACCGGACCGCAGACGAGCACCGCACGCACCGTCTTCCTGCTGGCCCACACGGGCCGCCCCGCCGCCGTGCGCAGCGCCGAACTCGTCGTCCAGGGCCTGCTGCGGCACGGGCTCGGCGTCCGGGTCCTCGCCGACGAGGCGCGCGACCTGCCGCTGCCCGCGACCGTCGAGGTGGTGGAGGCGGAGCCCGTCGCGGCGGCCGGCTGTGAACTCCTCGTCGTGCTCGGCGGCGACGGCACCCTGCTGCGCGGCGCCGAGTTCGCCCGCGCCTCCGGCGTCCCGATGCTCGGCGTCAACCTCGGCCGCGTCGGCTTCCTCGCCGAAGCCGAACGCGACGACCTCGAACGCGTCGTCGGCCGCGTCGTCGCCCGCGACTACGAGGTCGAGGAGCGCATGACGATCGACGTGCTCGTCCGCACCGGCGGGCGCGTCGCGCACACCGACTGGGCGCTCAACGAGGCGTCGGTGGAGAAGGCCGCCCGGGAGCGGATGCTGGAGGTCGTCACCGAGGTGGACGGCCGCCCGGTGTCCCGCTTCGGCTGCGACGGCGTGGTGTGCGCCACACCCACCGGCTCCACGGCCTACGCCTTCTCGGCCGGCGGCCCCGTGGTGTGGCCCGAGGTGGAGGCGCTGCTCGTCGTGCCGATCAGCGCGCACGCCCTGTTCGCCAAGCCGCTGGTGACCTCGCCCGACTCCGTCCTGGCCGTCGAGGTGCAGCCGCAGACTTCGGGCGGGGTGCTGTGGTGCGACGGGCGGCGCACGGTCGAGCTGCCCGCCGGCGCGCGGGTGGAGGTGCGGCGCGGCACGGTGCCGGTCCGGCTCGCCCGGCTGCACCACGCGCTGTTCACCGACCGTCTCGTGGCCAAGTTCGCGCTGCCGGTGGCCGGATGGCGCGGCGCGCCGCAGTGACCGTGCCGCCCGCCACGAGCGCCGCGCCGCGCGGCGACACCCCCTGGGCGGGGCTCGGTCCCGCAAGCGGCCCGGAACCTCGTATGGTCGTATCCGTGTTGGAGGAGATGCGGATCCAGGCCCTGGGCGTGATCGACGACGCCGCGTTCGAGCTGTCCCCCGGCTTCACCGCCGTGACCGGTGAGACGGGCGCCGGCAAGACCATGGTCGTCACCAGCCTCGGGCTGCTGCTCGGCGGACGCGCCGACGCCGCCCTCGTCAGAGTGGGCGCCAAGTCCGCCGTGGTGGAGGGCCGCATCGCCGTGCCCGCCGGCGCGCCCGCCGCCCGCCGCGCCGCGGAGGCCGGGGCCGACCTGGACGACGGCGCCCTGCTCATCACCCGGACCGTCTCCGCCGAAGGCCGCTCCCGCGCCCACGTCGGCGGACGCTCGGTGCCCGTCGGACTGCTCGCGGAGCTGAGCGACGACCTCGTCGCCGTCCACGGCCAGACCGACCAGCAGGGCCTGCTGCGCCCCGCCCGGCAGCGCCAGGCGCTCGACCGGTACGCGGGCGACGCGGTCGCCGGGCCGCTGGCCCGGTGGACCGGAACCTACCGCAGGCTGCGCGCCGTCACCGCCGAACTGGACGAACTGACCACCCGGGCCCGCGAACGCGCCCAGGAGGCGGACCTGCTGCGGTTCGGCCTCCAGGAGGTCGCCGACGCCGGGCCGCGCCCCGGGGAGGACACCGAGCTGGCCGCCGAGGCCGGACGGCTCGGGCACGCCGAGGCACTGGCCTCCGCCGCGGCCACCGCGCACGGCGCGCTCGCCGGCGACCCGGCCGACCCCGAGTCCGTGGACGCCGCCGCCCTCGTCGCCGGCGCGCACCGGGCCCTGGACGCCGTGCGCTCCCACGACCCGGCGCTCGGCCAGCTCGCCGAACGGCTCGGCGAGGTGCAGATCCTCCTCGCCGACGTCGCGGGCGAACTGGCCGGATACGCCGACGACCTGGACGCCGACCCGCTGCGGCTGGCCGCCGTCGAGGAGCGCCGCGCGGTGCTGACCCAGCTGACCCGCAAGTACGGCGAGGACATCGCCGCCGTGCTCGCCTGGGCCGAGGAGGGCACGGCCCGGCTCGCGGAGCTGGAGGGCGACGACGAGCGCATCGGGGAGCTGACCGCCGAACGCGACGCGCTGCGCACCGAGCTGGCCGGACTCGCCCAGCTCCTCACCGAGGCCCGCGCGGACGCCGGGAAGCGCTTCGCCGACGCCGTCACCGGGGAGCTGGCGGAACTGGCCATGCCGCACGCCCGGGTCTCCTTCGCGCTGCGCCGCGCCGACGACCCGGACGGCCTGGACGTCGACGGCCGCACCGTCGCCTTCGGACCGCACGGCACCGACGAGGTGGAGCTGCTGCTCGCCCCGCACCCCGGCGCCCCGCCGCGTCCCATCGCCAAGGGCGCCTCCGGCGGTGAACTCTCGCGCGTCATGCTCGCCGTCGAGGTCGTCTTCGCCGGGACGGCACCGGTGCCCACCTACCTGTTCGACGAGGTGGACGCGGGCGTGGGCGGCAAGGCCGCCGTCGAGGTCGGCCGCCGGCTGGCCCGGCTGGCCCGCACCGCGCAGGTCGTCGTCGTCACCCACCTGCCGCAGGTGGCCGCCTTCGCCGACCGCCACCTCGCCGTCCGCAAGACGAGCGAGGGCTCGGTGACCCGCAGCGGCGTGCAGGCCCTGGACGGCGAGGAGCGCGTGCGCGAGCTGTCGCGGATGCTGGCCGGCCAGGAGGACTCCGAACTGGCCCGCGCGCACGCCGAGGAACTGCTCGCCGCCGCCCGCGCGGACCGCTGAGGCGGCGGCCTCCCGTGCCCGGCCGTCCGCCGCCCGCTCCGTTCGGCCCGCCCCCGCAGGGCCGGCTGCCGCTGCACACCGTCCTGGTGCTCGGCGCCGCCGGCACCGCCACCGGCGCCCACGTGCGCTCACTGGCGGCCGGGCTCGCCGCCCGCGGCGTCCGCGTCACCGTCTGCGCGCCGCACGAGGCCGAGCGCCGGCACGGGTTCACCGCCGCGGGGGCCCACTTCGCGGCCGTCCCCGGACAGGGCGGGGCGCAGGCGCTCGCCGTGCTGCGCGCCGTCAGCGCGGACGCCGACCTGGTGCACGCGCACGGGTTGCGCGCCGGTGCGCTGGCGTCCCTCGCCCTGCCGGCCCGGCGCCGCGTGCCCCTGGTGGTCACCTGGCACGCGCGCGGCCAGGCCGAGGGGGTGCGGGCGTCCCTGACGCGGATGCTGGAGCGCCGGGTGGTGCGGGCCGCGCACGTCGTCCTCGGCGCCAGCACCGACCTCGTGGACCGGGCCCGCCACCGGGGCGCCCGCGACGCCCGGCTCGCGCCCGTCGCCGTGTGCGACGGGGAGGCCGCCGACGGGACCGGCGGCGGCGACCGCGCGGCCCAGTCCCCCCGCCACAAGGCGCGCGCCGACCTCGGCGCGGTGGAACGGCCGCTCGTCTTCGCCCTCGGACGGCCGGGCCCGCACCAGGGCCACGGCACGCTGCTGACGGCCGCACGGGCCTGGCGGCACCTGGACCCGCAGCCCCTCGTCGTCATCGCCGGCGACGGGCGGGGCCGTGCGGCGCTCCGGCAGCGCATCGACGAGGAGGGGCTGCCCGTGCGGCTGCTGGACCACGCCGAGGCCGCGCTGCGGCTGCCCGCCGCCGCGGACGTCGCCGTGCTCTGCGGCCGGGGAGCGGCCCGCCCCCTCGGTGTCCAGGAGACGCTGCGGGCGGGGGTGCCCCTGGTGGCGGCGCGGGTCGGCAGCGTGCGGGAGCTGGCGGGCGACGCCGCGGTCCTGGTGCCGCGCGGCGACGCGGAGGCCCTCGCGGACGCCGTCGCCGCGCTGCTGGCCGACCCGGCGCGGCGGGCCCGGCTCGCGGCGGCCGGACGGGCCCAGGCCGCCGCCTGGCCGAGCGAGGACGCGACCGTGGCGCAGGTCCTCAGCGTCTACGACGAACTGGCCCGGCGCGGCTGAGGCTCAGGAGGAGTCCCGCACGACGAGGCGGGCCTCCGTGACCACCGGTGCCAGCCGCCGCGCGCCGTCCGCGTCCGCGCCGCTGTTCAGGACGCGCAGCAGCAGCCGGGCCATCAGGGAGCCCATCTCCTCCACGTCCTGCCGCACCGTCGTGAGCGGGGGCTCCGCCCAGGCGCCCGGCGCCAGGTCGTCGTAGCCCACGACGGCCACGTCCTGCGGCACCCGGCGGCCCCGCGCGCGCAGGACGTGCAGCGCCCCCGAGGCCATCAGGTCGCTGCTGGCGAAGACGGCGTCCAGGTCCGGCGAGCGGTCCAGCAGCTCGGCCATGGCCCGCTTGCCGCCCTCGGCCGTGAAGCCCCCGGTGGCGACCAGCGCCGGGTCGGCCTCCGTGACGCCGAGCGCGTCCCGGTAGCCGGCGAGCCGGTCCAGCGCCGACGTCATGTCCAGCGGGCCGGTGATCAGCGCGATCCGGCGGCGGCCCCGCTCCAGCAGGTGCGCGACGGCCTGCCGCGCGCCGCCGCGGTTGTCGGTGTCCACGTACAGCAGCCCGGCGTCCCCCGCGGGGCCCGTCCACCCGGGGCGCCCGCCGAAGACGGTCGGGACGCCGGAGGCCGCGGCCATGCCGGGCAGCGGGTCGCCGCCGTGCAGGGAGAACATGAGCGCGCCGTCCACGTGCCCGCCGGACAGGTACCGTCCGATCCGCGCGTGGTCGCCGCGGCCCTCGGAGAGCAGCAGCAGGAGCTGGAGGTCCTCCCGGGACAGCTCCCGGCTGATGCCGCGCAGCTGGCGGGCGAAGAACGGATCGGAGAACACCCGCGTCTCCGGCTCGGCGATGACGACGGCGACGGCCCCGGTGCGCCGGGTGACCAGCGAACGGGCCGCCTGGTTCGGCACGTACCCGAGCGCCGCCACGGAGTGTCTGACCCGCTCGATGACCTCCTGGCGCACTCCCGCACCGCCGTTGACGACCCGGGAGACCGTCGCCCGGGACACTCCGGCGTGCGCGGCGACGGCTTCGAGCGTGGGACGGGATGGGGGCACGTGCTGACTCCTTGCTGTCACGACCCCCTGACGCTACCGCCCCGGTGCCGCCCTGTGCAGGGCGGCCCGGAGCCGCCGCTCCCGCCCCGCCGGGCGGACCGCCCGTCCGGCGGAACCGTCCGTCCGCCGGACCGCGCGTCCGTCCCCGTCAGCCGCCGTAGGCGCCCGAGGCCGTGAGCCGCAGCGCCGTGTCGATCATCGGCACGTGGCTGAACGCCTGCGGGAAGTTGCCCACCTGGCGCTTGCGCTTGGGGTCCCACTCCTCGGCGAGCAGCCCGAGGTCGTTGCGCAGGGAGAGCAGCTTCTCGAACAGCTGCTGCGCCTCGTCCACCCGGCCGATCATCGCCAGGTCGTCGGCCATCCAGAACGAGCAGGCCAGGAACGCGCCCTCGTCGCCCTCCAGCCCGTCCACGCCCGCCGCGGCCCCGGCCGTCGGGTAGCGCAGCACGAAGCCGTCCTCGGTGGACAGCTCCCGCTGGATCGCCTCGATGGTGCCGATGACGCGTTTGTCGTCCGGCGGCAGGAAGCCCATCTGCGGGATGAGCAGCAGCGAGGCGTCCAGCTCCCGGGAGCCGTAGGACTGCGTGAAGGTGTTGCGCTCCTTGTCGTAACCCTTCTCGCACACCGTGCGGTGGATCTCGTCGCGCAGCTCCCGCCAGCGCTCCAGCGGGCCGTCCACCTCACCGGACTCGATGAGCTTGACCGTGCGGTCCACGGCCACCCAGGCCATCACCTTGGAGTGCACGAAGTGCCGGCGCGGCCCGCGCACCTCCCAGATGCCCTCGTCCGGCTCGTCCCAGTGGTCCTCCAGGTACCGGATGAGCTTGAGCTGGAGCAGGCTCGCGTAGTCGTTGCGGGCCAGGCCCGTCATGTGCGCCAGGTGCAGCGCCTCGGTGACCTCGCCGTAGACGTCGAGCTGGAGCTGTCCGGCGGCGCCGTTGCCCACGCGCACCGGCGTGGAGCCCTCGTAGCCGGGCAGCCAGGTCAGCTCCGTCTCGCCGAGTTCCCGCTCGCCGGCGATGCCGTACATGATCTGGAGGTTCTCCGGGTCGCCCGCGACCGCGCGCAGCAGCCACTCCCGCCAGGCACGGGCCTCCTCGCGGTACCCGGTGCGCAGCAGCGAGGACAGCGTGATCGCCGCGTCCCGCAGCCAGGTGAAGCGGTAGTCCCAGTTGCGCATGCCGCCGATCTCCTCGGGGAGGGACGTCGTCGGCGCGGCGACGATGCCGCCGGTGGGCGCGTAGGTGAGGGCCTTGAGCGTGATGAGGGAGCGGACGACCGCCTCACGGTAGGGGCCGTGGTAGGTGCAGTGGGCCACCCAGTCGCGCCAGAACTCCTCGGTGTTCGCCAGCGCCACCGCCGGTTCGGGCAGCGGCGGGGGCGGCAGGTGGGACGCCTGCCAGCTGATGGTGAACGCCACCCGGTCACCGGGGGCCACGGTGAAGTCCGAGTACGTCGTCAGGTCCTTGCCGTGCGTCTCGGCGTCGGTGTCCAGCCAGACGGAGTCCGGCCCGGCGACGGCGACGGTGCGGTGGTCCACCTTGTGCACCCACGGCACGACCCAGCCGTAGGAGAACCGCATGCGCAGCGCCGAGCACATCGGCACCCGTCCGCTGACGCCCTCCACGATGCGCACGAGCTGCGGGGCGCCGTCGCGCGGGGGCATGAAGTCCGTCACCCGGACCGTGCCGCGCTCGGTGTCCCACTCGGATTCCAGGATGAGGGAGTCCCCGCGGTACCGCCGCCGGGTGGCCGGGGCCGGAGCCCCGCCGCCCAGGGGCGTGGGGCCCAGCCGCCAGAAGCCGTTCTCCTCGGTGCCGAGGAGCCCGGCGAACACGGCGTGCGAGTCGAAACGCGGCAGGCACAGCCAGTCGGCTGTGCCGTCCCGCCCGATCAGGGCAGCGGTCTGCATGTCCCCGATGAGTGCGTAGTCCTCGATGCGCCCGGCCACATGCATCTCCAGTCGAACGGCGTGCCGCCCCCCGTGGGACGTGCGGAATCAGTGGTCTGCCCTGCGAAATTCCGAGCAGCATACGACGGGGGCAGGACTTTTGCCCCGTGGTCACGATAGGCAGAAACCATCCCCGCGGTCACATCGCCGGGTCATCGGCATGCACCTGGCGTTCATCGTCGCACCTCTCACTCGACTGATACCCTGGTAGCCCGTGGAGCGGCGGGTGAATGCCCCCCGAACCTCAAGCAGCGGCACCCCTGCCGGACTCCGGCCCGTCCCGGGGTGGCCGCCAGCGCACCCCACCTCGCGACCACGGGAGCCCCCTCTTGGCCATGCCGCCCAAAACCATGACGACCAAGCACCTCTTCGTCACCGGAGGTGTCGCCTCCTCCCTCGGCAAGGGCCTCACCGCTTCCAGCCTCGGAGCGCTGCTCAAGGCGCGGGGACTGCGGGTCACCATGCAGAAGCTCGACCCGTACCTGAACGTCGACCCGGGCACGATGAACCCGTTCCAGCACGGCGAGGTCTTCGTCACCAACGACGGCGCCGAGACGGACCTGGACATCGGCCACTACGAACGGTTCCTCGACGTGGACCTGGACGGGTCCGCCAACGTCACCACCGGCCAGGTCTACTCCTCGGTCATCGCCAAGGAGCGGCGCGGCGAGTACCTGGGCGACACCGTCCAGGTCATCCCGCACATCACCAACGAGATCAAGCACCGCATCCGCCGCATGGCCACCGACGACGTGGACGTCGTCATCACGGAGGTCGGCGGCACGGTGGGCGACATCGAGTCGCTGCCGTTCCTGGAGGCCGTGCGCCAGGTGCGGCACGAGGTGGGCCGGGACAACGTCTTCGTCGTGCACATCTCGCTGCTGCCCTACATCGGGCCGTCCGGCGAGCTGAAGACCAAGCCCACCCAGCACTCGGTCTCCGCGCTGCGCAGCATCGGCATCCAGCCCGACGCGATCGTGCTGCGGGCCGACCGCGAGGTGCCCACGGCCATCAAGCGGAAGATCTCGCTGATGTGCGACGTGGACGAGGCCGCCGTCGTCGCCGCCATCGACGCCAAGTCGATCTACGACATCCCCAAGGTGCTGCACGCCGAGGGCCTGGACGCCTACGTGGTGCGCCGCATGGACCTGCCCTTCCGCGACGTGGACTGGACGCAGTGGGACGACCTGCTCTCGCGCGTGCACCAGCCCGACCACGAGGTGACCGTCGCGCTGGTGGGCAAGTACATCGACCTGCCGGACGCCTACCTGTCGGTGACCGAGGCCATCCGCGCGGGCGGGTTCGCCAACCGCACGCGGGTGACGATCAAGTGGGTCACCTCCGACGACTGCCGCACGCCCGGCGGTGCCGAGCGGCAGCTCGGGGACGTGGACGCCGTCTGCATCCCCGGCGGGTTCGGGGAGCGCGGTGTGGAGGGCAAGGTCGCGGCCATCCGCTACGCGCGCGAGAACAAGGTGCCGCTGCTGGGCCTGTGCCTGGGCCTCCAGTGCATCGTGGTGGAGGCCGCCCGCAACCTCGCGGGCATCGAGGGCGCGGGCTCGACGGAGTTCGACTCCGGCGCGCCGCACCCGGTGATCTCCACGATGGCCGAGCAGCTCGACATCGTCGCCGGGGAGGGCGACATGGGCGGCACCATGCGGCTGGGCATGTACCCGGCGAAGCTGGCCGAGGGCTCGATCGTGCGGGAGGTGTACGGCGGTGAGCCGTACGTCGAGGAGCGCCACCGCCACCGCTACGAGGTGAACAACGCCTACCGCGGGGAGCTGGAGAAGAAGGCGCAGCTCGTGTTCTCCGGCACCTCCCCGGACAACAAGCTCGTCGAGTACGTCGAGTACCCGCGCGAGGTGCACCCCTACCTCGTCGCCACGCAGGCCCACCCCGAGCTGCGGTCCCGGCCCACCCGGCCGCACCCGCTGTTCGCCGGCCTGGTCAAGGCGGCCGTCGAGCGCAAGCAGGGGGTCTGAGCGATGACCGGGAAGCTGACCGACATCCCGCAGGAGTGGCCGGTCACCGCCACCTCCGTCCCGTTCACCGGCGCCAAGACCGGCGTGCGGACCGACGAGGTGGAGCTGCCCGACGGCACCGCCGTGCGCCGCGACTACCAGACGCACCCGGGCTCCGTGGCCATCGTGGCCCTGGACGAGGAGGGGTGCGTCGTCGTGCTGCGGCAGTACCGGCACCCGGTGCGGCACAAGCTGTGGGAGGTCCCGGCCGGGCTGCTGGACGTGCCGGGGGAGAACCCGCTGCACGCGGCGCAGCGGGAGCTGTACGAGGAGGCGCACGTCAAGGCCGAGGACTGGCGGGTGCTCGTCGACGTCTACCCGAGCCCCGGCGGCACCGACGAGGCCGTGCGGGTCTTCCTCGCCCGGGACCTGTCCGAGGCCGCGGGGGAGCGGTACGCGGCCGAGGAGGAGGAAGCCGACATGGAGCTGGCCCGGGTCCCGCTGGGCGACCTGGTGCGCGGGGTGCTCGCCGGTGACCTGCACAACACCTGCCTGGCGGTCGGCGTGCTGGCGCTGAGCGCGGTGCTGGCGGGGGACGGCCCGGACGCCCTGCGCCCGGCCCAGGCACCCTGGCCCGCCCGTCCGTACCGGACCTGAGGGCGGGGGCCGGGCGCGCCGGGGCCGCCCGGCCGGGCCGCCGGGCCCTCCGCCGCCCCCCCGTCCGGCCGGGTGCGGGCGGGGGTGCGGTGACCCGATGCGGTGATATGCCAAACCGCCGAACCGATCGTCAGCCTGTCGCGTAGCGCTGCGTGACCGGCCCTGCACTACGCTCGCCGCGTGACGGATCAGGCGGTGCACAGCAGTGTCAGCGGTGCCGGCGACGCCCAGCGGGCGGCGTCCGCGGCACCGGCGTTCACCGGCCGCGCGCGGGAGCTGGCCGCGCTGCGCGAGGACCTCGGGCGGTCCGGCCTGGACACCCTGGCCGGGCGTACCCCGCCGCGCGCCCGGGTGCTGCTCGTCGCGGGACCGCCCGGCTCGGGACGGACCGCGCTCGCCGAGGAGTTCGCCCGCCGGGTCGCGCCCGACCACCCGGACGGCGTCCTGCGGACCCGCCTCACCGATCCGGGCGGCGCGGTGGTGCCCATCGAGCGCGCCGCCCGCGAACTGCTGGACGCCCTCGCCGTGCCCGCCCCGCCCGGCGCGGACGAGGACGAGCTGACCGAGGCCCTGCGCACCGCCCTGCGCGACCGCAGGGCCGTCCTGCTCCTGGACGACGTCGCCGCCGCCGAGCAGCTCACGGAACTGCTGCCCGACGCCCCCGGCTGCCTGGTCCTGGCCACCGCGGAAGGCCCGCTCAGCGGCGTCTGCGGCGTCCGCCCCTGCACGCTCGGCCCGCTGGCCGCGGGGTCGGCCGTCGCCCTGCTCGCCCGCCGCGCGGGCAGCGACATCCGCATCACCGTCGACCCGCGCGCCGCCGAACTCCTGGCCGAGGGCTGCGAACGGCACCCGGCCTCCCTCGTCCTGGCCGGGGGCTGGCTCGCCGCCCACCCGCACGCCTCCGTCCTGGACGCCGCCCGTGCCCTGGCCGCGACGGCGGGCCGCGGCACCCCGCTGGAACGCACGTTCGGGCTGGTGCTCGCGTCGCTGCCCGCCCCCGCCGCCCGGCTGCTGCGTCTGCTGTCGCTGGCCCCGGCCGGGTACGTGGACCCGGCGCTCGCCGCCGGACTGGCCGGCTGTTCGGTGCCCGCCGCCCGCGGCGCGTTGCAGGAGTTCGTCCGCCGGGGCCTGCTGCACACCCTGCCCGGGGACGCCTACCGGGTGCCCGGCTGCCTGGACGGGCTGCTGCGCGCCGAGCTGGAGGCCAGGGAGCGCCCGGGGGAGGTGCAGCTCGCCCGCGCCCGCCTGCTGGAGCGGGCCCTGCGCCAGCTGCACGCCTGCTGGGCCGTCACCGAGCCGCCCGGATCGGCACCGCGCCGGGAGCTGGCCGGGCAGCCGCGGCCGCTGCGGTTCGAGACCGCGCGGGAGGCCGCCGCCTGGCTGGACTCCCGGCTGCCGGCGCTGCTGGCCGGGGTGCGGCTGGCGGTGGCCGACGGGGAGCTGGACACCCTGGCCCGGCGGTTCGTCGCCGCTCTCGGCCGGGCGCTGAACGCCCACCGCTCCCCGGAGCGGACGGCCCCCGAGCAGTACCGCCTCCACGAACTGGTCCTCACGGTGGCCGAGCGGCGCGAGCTGCACCGCGAACGGGCCGCCGCGCTGCTGAACCTGGGCGACCTCGACGCCTGGGCGGGACGGCCGCGCGCCGCGCTGGAGCGCTACCGGACCGCGCTGGCCGCCGTACGGGCGGACGGCGGCGGCGACGTGGCGGCCGGAGTGCGGGCGATGGACTCACTCGGCGGCACCTACCTCGGGCTGCGGGACTGGCAGCGGGCCGCCGACTGGTACGGACGGGCCCTCGCGCTGTGCCAGAACCACGGGGACCAGGAGGGCGTGGCACGGCTGCACGGCCGGATCGGCGCCGTCCACCTGGGCGCCGGGCAGTGGGGCGAGGCGCTGCGGTCCTGGCGGGCGGCGGCCGGCGCCTACCGGCGGCTGCGCGACCCGGCCGCGCACGCCCGGGCGCTCGCCGAGGTGGCCAGGGCCCAGGAGGGTGCGGGACACCTGCACGACGCCCTGCGCACCTGCCACCAGGCACGGGAGCGGGCCCGCAAGGCGGACGACGCCCGCCTGGAGGCGGCACTGACCCTGCGGCTGGCCGACGCCTGCGCCCGGGTCGGGGACGCCGAGGCGGCCGCCGCCCACCGCGCCGCCGCCGGACGGCTGACGGACCGGGACGCCGGAGGCGGACCCGGCACCGCCCCGGCGGGCGGCCCGCTGGTGCGGCCCCGCCCCGGGCCGCCGCCCGCCGGGGGCGGGACGGCGGGCGGCGGCGGAGGAGGAGCCTCCGCGGCCGTGACCGGGAACGTCGTGCCGCAGCCGGGCGTCAGCGTCCCGCCCGGCGCCGTTCCGCGTTCCTCCACCTGAACCACAGGAGGCCCGGAGCCTACGAAACCCACGGTGATTACGGAAAAGGTTCCTCCTTTGTAAGGCTGGACACGACACCATCCTTCATTAGACTGGTTGAGCCGCGGCCATCCCGGTCGGTAGCCGGCTGCTCCCGTCACAGGCCCGTTCGTGGCGCCTACCGGCGATCCCGGTGGCGGGGCGGGCCTGCGCAGCCGCACGCGCGGTGTCTCCAGCACCCCCGAAGTCAAGGACCGTGATCGACGTGAAGGTCGGCATCCCCCGCGAGGTCAAGAACAACGAGTTCCGCGTGGCCATCACCCCGGCCGGCGTCCAGGAGCTCGCCCGAGGCGGCCACCAGGTCTACGTGGAGCAGGGCGCAGGGCTCGGCTCCTCCATCACCGACCAGGAGTACGTCGCCGCGGGCGCCGCGATCCTGGCCACCGCCGACGAGGTGTGGGCCACCGCCGACCTGCTCCTGAAGGTCAAGGAGCCGGTCGCCGAGGAGTACCACCGGCTCCGCAAGGACCAGACCCTCTTCACCTACCTGCACCTGGCCGCCTCCCGCGAGTGCACCGACGCCCTGCTGGAGTCCGGGACCACGGCCATCGCCTACGAGACGGTCGAGACCGCGGGCCGCGCGCTGCCGCTGCTCGCCCCGATGTCCGAGGTGGCGGGCCGGATCGCCCCGCAGGTCGGCGCCTACCACCTGATGCGCTCGGCCGGCGGCCGCGGCGTCCTGCCCGGCGGTGTCCCCGGCGTGCACGCGGGCCGGGCCGTCGTCATCGGCGGCGGCGTCTCGGGGTGGAACGCCACCCAGATCGCGGTGGGCCTCGGCTTCCACGTGACGCTGCTGGACAAGGACATCGCCAAGCTGCGGGAGGCGGACCGCATCTTCGGCACCCGGGTGCGGGCGATCTCCTCCAACTCCTTCGAGCTGGAGAAGGCCGTGCTCGACGCCGACCTCGTGATCGGCGCCGTGCTCGTCCCCGGCGCGAAGGCGCCGAAGCTGGTCACCAACGAACTGGTCTCCCGCATGAAGCCGGGAAGTGTCCTTGTCGACATCGCGATCGACCAGGGCGGCTGCTTCGAGGACTCCCGCCCCACCACGCACGCCGAGCCCACCTTCCGGGTGCACGACTCGGTGTTCTACTGCGTCGCCAACATGCCGGGCGCCGTGCCCAACACCTCCACCCACGCGCTGACCAACGCCACGCTGCCGTACATCCTGGAGCTGGCGAACCGCGGCTGGGCCGCGGCCCTGCGCCGGGACGCGGCACTCGCCAAGGGGCTCAACACGCACGACGGCAAGGTCGTCTACGGTCCCGTCGCCGAGGCCCACGGGCTCGCCAGCGTCGAACTCGCCGACCTGCTGGGCTGACCGGCCGGCCCGCCCCCGCCGGACCGGCCGGGCCGGGGGTGCCGCCGTGTCAAGGCGGCGCGTCAACCCGCCGGTCCGTCAACCCACCGGCTCCGCCCGGGCCTCGGCGACCGAGGCCCGGGCGGAGCCGTCCGTCGTGGTGGCGCCGACACGCGGGCCACCGGCACGCTGACCCAGGGTCAACACGCGGGGAACGTGACTGTTTAACCGATTCGTGCGCCCCCGAAACCTCGGTGCCGACTTCTTACGCCCTTGACAAGCGGGTGTTCGGTTCCCGACACATCGTGCCGACTCCGGCGGATTGTGTTGCTGCGGACTACCGACACGCCATAGAGTCACCAATCGTCGGCATGGTGCCACGCTGACCTGTCTAGAAGTTTCCTGGTCGCCAAGGAGGTAAGACGACTTGTGAATGAGTCGACATTTGCTCCCGGAGGTGGTCATCCAGGAATGCCCGCGCCGGGGCAGGGGCCCGCAGGGCGGGGCGCTGTCGGCTCCGTCGCTGTCCGCACCTTCACCGCACACCAGGACCTCACGAGCATGACAGCCCACCAGAGCCACCCCCGCACGGACGGACACCAGGTGAACGCCATGGCCGGCAACCCGCCGTCGGACGGCTTCCCCGAGCCCACCGGCGAGCTGCCCGAGGGACACTTCTACGACCCGGACGCCGAGTTCGAACCCGACCCGGAGTACGCGGCCACCCTCGCACCCGACGCCGCGCGCCAGCGCCGCGAGCGCATCGGCCCGACCGGACGGCCGCTGCCGTACTTCCCGATCCCCGGCCCGGTCAGCGAGCACGGCCCGGCGAAGATCATCGCGATGTGCAACCAGAAGGGCGGCGTGGGCAAGACCACGTCGACCATCAACCTCGGCGCCGCGCTCGCCGAGTACGGACGGCGCGTCCTCCTCGTCGACTTCGACCCGCAGGGAGCGCTCTCGGTCGGCCTCGGCGTCAACCCGATGGAGCTCGACCTCACCGTCTACAACCTGCTCATGGAGCGGGGCATGTCCAGTGACGAGGTGCTGCTCAAGACCGCCGTCGCCGGGATGGACCTGCTGCCCAGCAACATCGACCTGTCCGCCGCCGAGGTGCAGCTCGTCAGCGAGGTGGCCCGCGAGTCCACCCTCCAGCGCGCGCTCGAACCGCTGCTGCCCGACTACGACTTCGTCGTCATCGACTGCCAGCCCTCGCTCGGCCTGCTGACCGTCAACGCCCTGACCGCGGCGCACAAGGTGATCGTGCCGCTGGAGTGCGAGTTCTTCGCGCTGCGCGGTGTCGCCCTGCTGACGGAGACCATCGAGAAGGTGCAGGAGCGGCTCAACCCGCAGCTCGAACTCGACGGCATCCTCGCCACCATGTACGACTCGCGCACCGTGCACAGCCGGGAGGTGCTGGCCCGGGTGGTCGAGGCGTTCGACGACAACGTCTACCACACGGTCATCGGGCGCACGGTCCGCTTCCCGGAGACCACGGTCGCCGGCGAGCCCATCACCACCTACGCGTCCAACTCCGTCGGTGCCGCCGCCTACCGCCAGCTCGCCAGGGAGGTGCTCGCCCGGTGCCACGCCGAGTGAGTCTCCCGGCAGCCGACGAACTGTTCCGCACGACCGGGGGGAACGGCGTACAGCCTTCGGCCCCGCAGCAGACACCGCAGCAGGGCCCGCCCCCGCAGGGCCGGCGCCCCACGGGCGGCGAGCAGCCCGCCGCCCCCGACGCGCCCCGCCGGAGGCCGGGCCCGCCCGCCGGCCCGGACGGCGAGCGGACCACACCCGGCCAGGGCGAGCCGGAGGGCGCCGAGCCGGACGAGCACGGCGGGCGCGAGCGCGGCTCCGCGCGCCCCGCCGCGCCGGGACGGCCGGACCGGCAGCCCCCCGCGCCGCAGCCCCCGCAGCCGCGCGGCCGCCAGGCCACCGGCGGGCAGGGCCGCAGGCCCCGCGCCCCGCGCCGCCCCAGCGGGCGCGAACGGCACGACGAGAAGATCACGGTCTACGTCTCCGCCGAGGAGCTGATGGACCTGGAGCACGCGCGGCTCGTCCTGCGCGGCGAGCACGGCCTCGCGGTGGACCGCGGCCGGATCGTGCGCGAGGCGGTGGCCGTGGTCCTGGCCGACCTGGAGTCCCGCGGCGACGCCAGCATCCTGGTGCGCCGGCTGCGGGGCAGGTGACCGGGCGGGCAGACCGGCGGCGGTCCCCCGTGCGCCACGGGCCGCTCCGCCGCCCCTGGCCGGTAGTGTGCCCCACGCCATGAGCACGTCCGACCCACCCGGCCCCCGCCCCGTCCGCCGCCGCCTGGGCCCCGGCCCCGCGTCCGGCCCGGACCCCGCGCCCGCCCCGACCGGCGCGGGGGAGAGCACCGCGGCGCCGAGGGACCCGGAGGCGCCCGCCCCGCCCGCCGACGCCGGGCAGCCCGGCCCGGCGCCGCCCCCGCCCGGCGCGGCGCCTCCGCCCGGGGACGTCCGCGCGGCGCCCGACGGTGGCGGGGGAGGGGCGGACGGCGGAGGCGGCGAGGCGGAGAACGCGCGGTTCACCGTCGTGCTGGACAACTTCGAGGGCCCCTTCGACCTGCTCCTCCAGCTCATCGCCAAGCACAAGATGGACATCACCGAGGTCGCCCTGTCCCGGGTCACGGACGAGTTCATGGCCCACCTGCGGGCCATGGGCCCGGGCTGGGACCTGGACCAGACGACGGAGTTCCTGGTCGTCGCGGCCACCCTGCTCGACCTCAAGGCGGCACGGCTGCTGCCCTCCGCCGAGGTGGAGGACGAGGCCGACCTCGCGCTGCTGGAGGCCCGTGACCTCCTGTTCGCCCGGCTGCTCCAGTACCGCGCCTACAAGCGGGTCGCCGACGTCTTCGCCGGGCGGCTCACCGAGGAGGCCCGGCGGCACCCGCGCACCGTCGGACTCGAACCGCACCACGCGGAGCTGCTGCCCGACGTGGTCATCCGCATCGGCCCCGAGGGCTTCGCCCGGCTCGCGGTCAGGGCCATGCAGCCCAGACCCAGGCCGCAGGTGTACGTGGACCACATCCACGCGCCGCTCGTCAGCGTGCGCGAGCAGGCCGGGATCGTCGTGGCGCGGCTGCGCGCGCTGGGCGAGGCCAGCTTCGCGGCGCTCACCGAGGACGCCGCGGACACCCTCACCGTCGTGGCCCGCTTCCTGGCGCTGCTGGAGCTGTACCGGGAGCGCGCGGTCACCCTGGACCAGGACGAGGCGCTCGGCCCCCTCACCGTCCGCTGGAGCGGCGGCGAGCGGGCGGCGCCCACCGTCACCGACGAGTTCGACCGGGCACCGCAGCCGGCCGGTCAGGAGGAGAGCCACCCATGAGCGAGCAGCCCGACACCCCCGCCGGGGCCAGCCGCGTCGCCGAGCTGGAGCTGGGACCCGCCCTGGAGGCGGTGCTCATGGTCGTCGACGAGCCCGCCACCGAGGAGCACCTCGCCCGCGTGCTCCAGCGCCCCCGCCGCGCCGTCGCCGAGGCGCTGCGCGAACTGGCCGACGACTACGCCCGCACCGGCCGCGGTTTCGAACTGCGGTACGTCGCCGGGGGCTGGCGCTACTACACCCGCCCGCGCTACGCCGACGCCGTGGAGAGCTTCGTCCTGGACGGCCAGCAGGCCCGGCTGACGCAGGCCGCGCTGGAGACGCTGGCGGTCGTGGCCTACCGCCAGCCGGTCAGCCGCTCGCGCGTCTCGGCCGTGCGCGGGGTGAACTGCGACGGCGTGATCCGCACCCTCCTCCAGCGGGGCCTGCTGGAGGAGGCGGGCACCGAACCCGAAACAGGTGCGATCCTGTACGTGACGACGCACTACTTCCTGGAGCGGATGGGCCTGCGCGGCCTGGACGAGCTGCCGGAGCTCGCGCCCTTCCTCCCCGAGGCGGACGCGGTCGAGGGCGAGAGCCGGGAGGGCGTGCCGTCGTTCGATGCAGACGACGACAGCGGCGACGCTCGGACGTAAGACGGATTCTCATGCGAAGCAGCGGCAGGAACAGCAACCGGAACGACCGGGGCGCGGGCAGCGGCCGCGACGACAGGCGCCAGTCCTCGGGGCGGCCCCGCCCCGAGGAGCGCCGCTACCCGGACACCGGGTCCGGCGCGGGCGGCCCCGGCGGCGGCCAGGGCGGCGGTAAACCGGGCGCCCGCGGCGGCAAGCCCGGCGCGGGCGGCAAGCCGGGCTCCGGCGGCGGCAAGCCCGGGACGGGCGGCGGCAGGCCCGGCGCCCGCGGCGGCGCGCAGGGCAGGAAGCGGACGGCGCCCGCGCGCTCCCGCGAACTGGACGCCCAGATCGAGGAGCGCAACCGCGCCCGCCACGACAAGCCCCAGCTCAAGCTCCCCAAGACCTTCGACGAGCCCGAGGGCGAGCGCCTCCAGAAGGTGCTGGCCCGCGCGGGCATGGGCTCCCGGCGCGCCTGCGAGGAGCTGATCGACCGGGCGCGGGTGGAGGTCAACGGGCAGATCGTGCTGGAGCAGGGACTGCGCGTCGACCCCGAGAAGGACGAGATCAAGGTGGACGGCCTCACCGTGGCCACCCAGTCCTACCTGTTCTTCGCGCTGAACAAGCCCGCCGGGGTCGTCTCCTCCATGGAGGACCCCGAGGGCCGCCAGTGCCTGGGCGACTACGTCCAGAACCGCGAGACGCGCCTGTTCCACGTGGGGCGGCTCGACACCGAGACCGAGGGCCTGATCCTCCTCACCAACCACGGGGAGCTGGCCCACCGCCTCACCCACCCCCGCTACGGCGTGCGCAAGCACTACCTCGCCGCCATCCAGGGGCCCATCCCGCGCGACCTGGGCAAGCGGCTCAAGGACGGCGTCAAGCTGGAGGACGGGTACGCCCGCGCCGACCACTTCAAGGTGGTCGAGAACACCGGCAAGAACTACCTCGTGGAGGTCTCCCTGCACGAGGGGCGCAAGCACATCGTGCGCCGCATGCTCGCCGAGTCGGGCTTCCCCGTCGACAAGCTGGTGCGCACCCGGTTCGGGCCGATCCCGCTGGGCGACCAGAAGTCCGGCTGGCTGCGCAGGCTCACCAACACCGAGGTCGGCATGCTGATGAACGAGGTCGGCCTCTGACATGCGCACCGCCCTCGTCATCGGCACCGGGCTGATCGGCACCTCCGCCGCGCTCGCGCTCACCGCCCGGGGCGTCACCGTGTACCTCACGGACCGGGACACCGAACAGGCCAGGACCGCCGCCGCGCTCGGCGCGGGGACCGCGCAGCCGCCCGAGGCGCCGGTGGACCTCGCCGTCGTCGCCGTCCCCCCGGCCCGGATCGCGGAGGTCCTGGCCGACGCCCAGCGCCGCGGCACCGCCCGGGGCTACCTCGACGTGGGCAGCGTCAAGGGCGTGCCGCGCCGGGAGCTGGCCGGGCTCGGCGGCGACCCGCGCAGCTACCTCGGCACGCACCCCATGGCGGGGCGGGAGCAGTCCGGGCCGCTGGCCGCCACCGCCGACCTCTTCGAGGGACGGCCCTGGGTGCTCACCCCGGGCGCCGAGACCGACACCGAGGTGCTCAACCTGGCGCTGGAGCTGATCGCCCTGTGCCGGGCGGTGCCGGTGATCATGGACGCCGACGCGCACGACCGGGCCGTCGCGCTCGTCTCGCACACCCCGCAGCTCCTGTCCAGCCTCGTCGCCGCCCGCCTCACGGAGGCGGACGAGACGGCCGTGCGGCTGTGCGGGCAGGGCATCCGGGACGTGACCCGCATCGCCGCCTCCGAGCCGAGGATGTGGATCGACATCCTCTCCGCGAACCCCGGGCCCGTCGCCGACGTGCTGGCCGCGGTCGCCGGCGACCTGGACGAGACGGTGCGCGCCCTGCGGGCCCTGGAGTCCGCCGACGAGGCCAAGCGCGGCGCGGGGGCGGAGGGCATCGCGGGCGTGCTGCGCCGGGGCAACGCCGGACGGGCCCGCATCCCCGGCAAGCACGGCCAGACGCCGACCGCCTACGCCACCGTCGCCGTCCTCATCAGCGACCGTCCCGGCGAGCTGGCCCGGATCTTCGCGGACGCCGGGGCCGCCGGGGTCAACATCGAGGACGTCCGCATCGAGCACGCCACCGGGCAGCAGGCGGGCCACGTCCAGCTCATGGTCGAGCCGCAGTCCGTGACCGCGCTCACGGAGGTGCTGCGCGGCCGGGGCTGGGCGATCAGGCAGTCGTAGCCAGCCGGTAGCCTGGGGCGGGGCCGAAGGCGCCCCGTTCGTCCGGCGGTATCCGCGGACCGGCCCCGCCGTCCGCCCGCCCGCCGCACCACCGTCCGCCGTGATCCAGAGAGGTCCTCTTCACCGTGGCTGCAACCCTCCAGGGCGCGACCCCCGGTCCGCAGGGCGCCCCCGCGCCCGTCGTCGTCGCCATCGACGGCCCCTCCGGCACGGGCAAGTCCAGCACCTCCAAGGCGGTGGCCGCCACACTGGGCCTGAGCTACCTGGACACCGGGGCGCAGTACCGGGCGATCACCTGGTGGATGCTCACCCACGGCGTGGACGTGAACGACGCCCGCGCGGTGGCCGGGGCGGCGTCCCGGCCCGACGTCGTCTCCGGCACCGACCCGGCCGCCCCCACGATCACCGTGGACGGCGTGGACGCCGCGGGCCCGATCCGCAGCCAGGAGGTGACGGCGGCCGTGAGCGCGGTCAGCGCCGTCCCCGAGGTGCGTGAGCGGATCACCGCGCTCCAGCGCGCCATCGCCGCCGGGGCGGCGCGGGGCATCGTCGTGGAGGGCCGGGACATCGGCACCACCGTGCTCCCGGCCGCCGACCTGAAGATCTTCCTCACCGCCTCGCCCGAGGCCCGCGCGGCGCGGCGCAG
Organism: Streptomyces solitudinis; assembly: GCF_036323765.1. Classification (NCBI taxonomy): domain Bacteria; kingdom Bacillati; phylum Actinomycetota; class Actinomycetes; order Kitasatosporales; family Streptomycetaceae; genus Streptomyces; species Streptomyces solitudinis. The sequence goes on along the minus strand of NZ_JAZDCW010000004.1, from coordinate 604,921 downwards.
CGGCGAGCTGAACGGCCGCGGCGGCGGGCAGGCCACCGACCTCGGGGCCACGCGTGAGGCGCTGCTGCGCCGGGACGCGGCCGACTCCACCCGCACGACGTCCCCGCTGGCCAAGGCGGCGGACGCCCTGGAGGTGGACACCACGGAACTGACCCTGGAGCAGGTCGTCGAGTGCGTCGTCACGCTGGTCCAGGAGAGGCAGCGGCCGGCGTGAGCGACCACGGAAGACCGCTGCCCAGCGCGCGCGGCGCCGCGGCCGGGCGGGGCATCGGCATCGGGCTCATGCACGGCCTGTGGCGGCCCCGGGTGCTGGGCGCCTGGCGGGTCCCGTCCGCCGGGCCCGTCATCTTCGCCGTCAACCACGCGCACAACCTCGACGGCCCGATGCTGATGGGCACCGCGCCGCGCCCCGTGCACTTCCTCATCAAGCAGGAGGCGTTCGTCGGCCCGCTCGGCCGGTTCCTGCGCGGCATCGGGCAGCTCCCGGTGGACCGCTCCACCGTCGACCGGGCCGCCGTCACGGACGCGCTCGGCGTGCTGGAGCGCGGCGGCGCGCTCGGCATCTTCCCCGAGGGCACCCGCGGCGCGGGCGACTTCGCCGCGCTGCGCGCCGGGCTCGCCTACTTCGCCGTCCGGTCGGGCGCGCCGGTGGTGCCCGTCGCGGTGCTGGGCAGCGCGGGACGGCGCAGCCGCGCCGTCCCGGCCCTGCCGCCGCTGCGCAGCCGGATCGACGTCGTCTTCGGCGATCCGGTCGGGGTCGGCGGCGGACGGCGCACCCGGCGGGTGATGGACGAGGCGACCGGGCGCCTCCAGGAGCGGCTGGCCGCCCACCTGACCGCCTCCAGGCGGCTGACCGGCCGCTGAGCCACACTTGACCCGTGCCACCCGCCCGACCAGGCGGCCCCACCCAGCAAGGACAGGACGTCATGAACGAGCAGACCCCCTCCGGCGACGAGCACCAGCACGGTGAGCTGGCGGACGCCGAGTACGCGGAGTTCATGGAGCTCGCCGCGCAGGAGGGCTTCGACGCCGAGGACGTCGCGGGCGCGCTGGACGAGGCCGGGCACGGCCCGCTGCCGGTGCTCGCCGTCGTCGGCCGGCCCAACGTCGGCAAGTCCACCCTGGTGAACCGCATCATCGGCCGCCGCGAGGCCGTCGTGGAGGACCGGCCGGGCGTGACCCGGGACCGGGTCACCTACGAGGCCGAGTGGGCGGGCCGCCGCTTCAAGGTGGTGGACACCGGCGGCTGGGAGCAGGACGTGCTCGGCATCGACGCCTCCGTCGCCGCCCAGGCCGAGTTCGCCATCGAGGCCGCCGACGCGGTGGTGTTCGTCGTGGACGCCGCCGTGGGGGCCACCGACACCGACGAGGCCGTGGTCAAGCTGCTGCGCCGCGCCGGGAAGCCCGTCGTGCTGTGCGCCAACAAGGTGGACGGCCCCTCCGGCGAGGCCGACGCGGCGATGCTGTGGTCGCTGGGCCTGGGCGAGCCGCACCCCGTCTCCGCGCTGCACGGCCGGGGCACCGGCGACATGCTGGACGAGGTCCTGAAGGCGCTGCCAAAGGCCCCGGCGCAGACCTTCGGGACCGCGCTGGGCGGGCCGCGCCGCGTCGCGCTCATCGGCCGCCCGAACGTCGGGAAGTCCTCACTGCTGAACAAGACGGCGGGCGAGGAGCGGGTCGTCGTCAACGAGGTCGCCGGCACCACCCGGGACCCGGTGGACGAGCTGATCGAACTGGGCGGCAAGACGTGGAAGTTCGTGGACACCGCCGGCATCCGCCGCCGGGTCCACCTCACCGAGGGCGCGGACTACTACGCCTCGCTGCGGACCGCCGCCGCGCTGGAGAAGGCGGAGGTCGCGGTCGTCCTCGTGGACGTGAGCGAGTCGGTCAGCGTGCAGGACCTCCGCATCATCTCCATGGCGGTCGACGCCGGGCGCGCGCTGGTGATCGCCTACAACAAGTGGGACACCCTGGACGACGAGCGCCGCTTCTACCTGGAGCGGGAGATCGAACGGGATCTGGTGCAGGTCCAGTGGGCGCCGCGGGTCAACATCTCGGCCCGCACGGGGCGGCACGTCGAGAAGCTCGTGCCCGCCATCGAGACGGCGATCGAGGGCTGGGAGACGCGGGTGCCCACCGGGCGGCTGAACGCCTTCCTCGGCGAGCTGGTGGCCTCCCACCCGCACCCGGTGCGCGGCGGCAAGCAGCCGCGCATCCTGTTCGGGACCCAGGCCGGCACCCGGCCGCCCCGGTTCGTGCTGTTCGCCTCGGGCTTCCTGGAGGCCGGGTACCGGCGGTTCATCGAGCGGCGGCTGCGCGAGGAGTTCGGTTTCCCCGGTACCCCGGTCCACATCTCCGTGCGGGTGCGGGAGAAGCGCAAGAAGCGCAAGTGAGGCCCACGGCGACGGCCCGCACCCCGACACGGGGGTGCGGGCCGTCGCCGTGGGCGCCGTGCGGCCGGCCGCACGCGCCGCCCCGGCCGTGGCGGGCTCACCGGCCGTGCCCGTCGCCGGGCGGCAGGGCGGCGGGCAGCGCGGCGACGCGGCGTCCGCGCTCGTCGTACCAGCCGCCCTGGGCGGTGCCGGTGCCGCGTACCGTCCCGAAGCCGTCGAACCGCAGGTCCTCCTCGCCGGACCGGTCGCCCGGCAGGGCCCGGAACAGCCGCCGGTACTCGTTGTACAGGGCGTCGAAGATGGGCGTCGCCGAGTGGCCCCGCCGCTCCTGCGCCGTCTCGTAGGACGGCCGCATGCCGGGGATGCCGGGCACGTGGCCGACGTATCCGGGGTACGGGTGGCGGGCGCGGGAAGGTTCGTAGGAGTGCACGCCTGGGCCAACGAGGGCACGGCCCCGCTGGATGCGGGGCCGGGCGGGGGAATCGGGCCGGGCGGCCGTCAGGTGCCGGCCAGCGGCATGGTGGCGGCCACGAGCACGCCGCGTCCGGCGGCCTGCTCCAGCGCGTCGCGCATCAGGTCCTCACGCGGCTGCTGCCCGATCGAGCCGACCGGAGCGGCGTAGACGACGACGGAGTTGGTCTTGTTGGCGGTGGCCCGCCATTCGTCCGTCACCGGCAGCGGCTGGTGCGCCTGCCACCAGGAGGTGGGCTGCCGCCCCTCCTCGGCGGGCTGGAGCACCGCGTGCAGCCGGCCCATCGCCATGAGGACGGACCAGCCGCGCAGCGGGTCCGGCGCCTTGCCGACGTCGGTCACGGGCATGAACCCGGCCTCGATGAGCAGTGGCAGGAACTCGTCACCCCCGCCGGTGGTGCCGGGGCGGGAGATGGCCGTGGTGGGCTCCACCACGATCGCGGGGTGCAGCTGTTCGCCGATGAGCACCTGACCGCACGTCACGCCGAGGACGGCCTGGCCCTCTTCGGCGCCCTCGGGGGTGTCGGCGGCCGGGGACGCCCCGCCGGCGGCCTCCCCGGAGATGGTGCGCACGGCGCTCTGGATCTGCTCCTCGGTGACCCGGACGATCTGCGAGGGGATGCAGTGGGCGTGGGCGAAGGCCAGCACGGCCGTCTCATCGCCGACGAAGAGGACGGTGCTGGTGCGCTCCCGGCCGGTGCTGCCGGGGGCGCGGCACGAGGTGCAGTCGTAACTGGCGGGCACGGACTCGCCGGTGAGCAGCTTGGCCGCTTCGGCTTCGCCGATCTCGGCGCGTACGTCGTCGCTGACGTCGAGCATGGAGGACACAGAGGGCTCCTGGCTTTCGGTACTGGTTCGTCTGGACAACGGAGGACCTGTGGTGACGGTCACGCGTCCGGCCCTGTTTCATCCCTCATCCGGATGCGTGTGGTGATCAGTGCGTCGAATTCGGTCACGGATAGTCAAATGCCGTGCAAGCCCCGCACGTTCTTGCGGTGAGGTGAAACACAACCCGGCGCGGCGACGAACTGCCATTTCACGCCCTAAGCGGGCGAATCGGGCAGGAATTGGCCGATGTTACTGAAGGTAACAAGCAACTGACCTGCGACGCAACGTTGTTGTTTGTCCCTCATGACGGCTTCTCCCTACATTCGACAACTGTGTGCACCGAGCACCGCCCGGGGCAGTCCGCCGCACACACGCAGTACCGGACACCACCCGTCGGCGGACGGCCCACGGTCCACGGCACGGGACGCGGAAAGCGTCACGCGGCCGTGCCGTTCCGGGGGACCCCGGGTCCATGGAGAGGAACTACATGTCCATTCGTCGTGGCAAAGCAGTACGTGCGGGCGCGCTCTCGCTGGCCGCCGCCACTCCGCTGGCACTGCTCGCCCTCGCCTCCGGCCCCGCCCAGGCGGCGGACGCAGGAGTGTGGGACCGCCTCGCCCAGTGCGAGAGCGGCGGCAACTGGCAGATCAACACCGGCAACGGCTACTACGGCGGCCTCCAGTTCTCGGCCTCCACCTGGGCCGCGTTCGGCGGTACGGCCTACGCCTCCACCGCGGACCGCGCGAGCCGGGCGCAGCAGATCGAGATCGCCTCCAAGGTGCAGGCCGGACAGGGCTGGGGCGCGTGGCCCGCCTGCTCCGCCCGCCTGGGACTCCAGGGCAGCCCCCCGGCGTCGTCCGGCGCGCAGGCGCCGGCCCAGCAGCCCGAGGCCGCCCAGCCCTCCCGCCAGGCCGCCCCGCCCCGGGACTCCGGCAGCGCGGCCAACCGCTCCGCGCCGCGCACCGGGCACGACCACCCGCAGGCGAACTACACCGTCAAGGCGGGGGACACCCTCAGCCTCATCGCGCGGGCGCACGGCGCCGACTGGCGCGCGGTGTACGAGGAGAACACGGACGTCATCGGGGCCGACCCGGACGTCATCCGGCCCGGACAGCGCCTGAAGGTCTGACCCCTTCCGGTCCCGTCCACGGCCACCCGCCCCGCCGGTCACCGACCGGCGGGGCGGTCCCGCGCCGGGAGCCCGGCCCGCCGCCCCGGCCCGCCGGGACGCCCCTTCCCGAGGACCAGGTGAACACGTGAGCTTACGGACGCAACCCGCGAGCGGCACCGGCGGTCTCACCCAGTACCAGGCGGACGGCGGCGACGGCGGACCGCCCGCCCGCCGTGGCGCGAAGGAGGCCGAGGCCATGACCGCCCCCGCGGGACGCTCGCCGCACCGGGTGCGGCCGCGGGCCGACTGCACCGCCGACAGCGCCGGAGGGCTGACCTTCGACATCGCGCACGGCGCCGCCTCCGGCCCCGGCGCGGCCGCCGACGCCGGACGCTGGGACGCCGCGCTGCTCCTGCGCCGCCGCCCGGCAGCGGGGGAGCGAGCCGCCGAAGAGGTGCGGCTGCCGCTCGTCCCCGCCGGGCCCGGTGCCCTGCGCGCCGTGCTTCCGAGCACGATGCGGCTCACCGAGGGCGTCTGGGACGCCCACCTCAGCACCGGCGGCGGCACGTGCGGACGGCTGCTGCCGGGCACCGACGACCTGCGCTCGCTGGTGGACCGGGTCCCGCGCGCCGACCGCACCTGGCTCGGCGTGCGCATCCCCTACACCACGGGCCGGGGCCACCTCGCGCTGCGTTCCTGGCACCGCTGGCCGCACGCCGAGGCCGGCGACCTGCGTCTGGCCAAGGGCGTCCTCACTCTGCACGGCCGTCTCTACGGCGCGGCGCTGGCCCGCGGGGCCCGGCTGGAGGCCCGCACCCCGGGCGGCGGGGAACCGGTCGCGGCCGGGCCCGCCCGCGAGGACGGGGACGGCTTCGCGGCGCGGCTCCCGCTCGCCGGAGCCGCCCGTGACGCCGCGGGCGACGCCCAGTGGGAGGTGTGGCTGCGCCCGGGCGCAGCCGCGGCGCCGGTCCGCGTCGCCCGCATCCTGGACGACGTCAAGGACAAGCGGCGCTCCCTGCGCTACCCGGCCGTCCCGCTCGCCGGAGGCGCCCGCCTGGTCAGGGCCTGCTACACGTCCGCGAACGAACTGGCGGTCCGCCTGGAGGCGGGGCCGCCCCGCGGCTGACCGCACCCGCCCGGCGGCGGCGGGCGGGTGCGGGGGCTGGCAGACTCGGCGCCATGGTGGAGACCTCGGCACGTCTGCTGCGTCTGCTGTCCCTGCTCCAGACGCACCGCGAGTGGTCGGGGGCCGACCTCGCCGAACGGCTGGGCATCAGCGCGCGCACCGTGCGGCGCGACGTGGACCGGCTGCGCGGGCTCGGCTACCCCGTGGACTCCGCGACCGGCACCGCGGGCGGGTACCGGCTCGGCGCCGGGGCCGAACTGCCGCCGCTGCTGCTGGACGACGAGGAGGCCGTCGCCGTCGCGGTCGGCCTCAGGGAGGCCGTCGGGGCCGGAGTGCAGGGCATCGAGGAGTCCTCGGTGCGGGCGCTGGCCAAGCTGGAGCAGGTCCTGCCGCACCGGCTGCGGCGCCGGGTCGGTGCCCTGACCGCCTACACCGTCCCGCTGCGCCGCGGGCACGACGGCGCGGAGGGCGTGGACCCGGACACCATCACCGAACTGGCCCACGCCTGCCGCGACCACCAGGAGCTGCGCTTCACCTACCGCTCCCACGACGGCGGCGCCACCCGCCGGACGGTGGAGCCGCACCGGCTCGTCAGCAGCTACCGGCGGTGGTACCTCGTCGCCTGGGACGCGGACCGGGCGGACTGGCGCACGTTCCGCGCGGACCGCGTCACCCTCACCCCGCCGCACGGCCCCCGCTTCACGCCGCGCACCCCGCCGGCCGAGGACCTGGCCGCCTACGTGAGCGAGGGCATCTCCACCCGCGCCTACCCGGCCCGCGCCACCGTGCTCCTGCACGTGCCCGTCGAGGAGGCCGCGCGGTGGCTGTCCCCGGCCGCGGGGACGCTGGAGGCGGTGGACGCCGGGAGCTGCCTGCTGCGCACCGGCGCCAGCTCACCGGTGGCCATGGTGGTGCACCTGCTGATGCTCGACGTCGAGTTCGAGGTCCGCGAACCGGCCGCACTCGTCAGCCACCTCACGGCCATGCGGGACCGGCTCTCCCGTGTCGCGGAAAGGTCGGCACCGGCGGGACAGGCGCCGGGGGAAGTGCGGCCCCGCGTCAATTCGGCGCCGTAAGGGCAGGGGTTTGGCCGCTGGAATCCGGGGCAGCAGCCCGTGAATTGGACCCGCTTCACCGCCCGGTAATTCGCCTCCGCCGAAAGGCCCGGAAGAGTGAAGCGGAGCCGGGAACCGCTCACGCAGCGCTGTGACGGAAGAGTGACACCGTCCTCACGAGGTCCGCACTTCCCGGTGCTGCCGTACGCGCCGTACGGTGGCGGTATGGCACAGATACCGCTCGGATCGGCCGAACCCGACGACGACCCCGAGGCGTACGCGGGGATGCCCGTGCAGGACGCCGGGGAGCTGGCCCGCTCCCGGGGCTGGAGCACGGTGCGGACGCTTCCGCCCGACGCCGTCATCACCATGGAGTACCAGGCGGGGCGGCTGAACCTCACCGTCGAGAACGACACCGTCCTGCGGAGCTGGAAAGGCTAGCGGAAGGGCTGGGGAGCCCCGCGGCGGGCCGGGGCGCCACCCGTACCGGGAGGACCCGGCCCGCCGTCAGGTGCGCGGTCCCAGCGGCGCGGTGCGGCCCGGCGTCCGGTCGGACGCCGGGCGGCGGCTCCCGGCCGGCGTCACCGGTGAGCGCTCGGAGCGGACGGTGTACGGCCGGGCCGCGTGCGCGGCGTGCGCCGGGTGGGCGTGCCGCGCCACCGGCTGCCCGGCGCCCCGCGCGGGCTGGCCGCCGCCCTCCGCGGCCGTCGACGCCGCGTCCCGCGGGGCCGCGTGCGAGGCGCGGGGCCCGCCCGCGGCGACGGCGGCGGGGCCGGGCGCGGGCGCGACACCGCCCGTCACCACCCGTCCGGCGGCCCGCAGGCGTGTCCAGTAGGCCAGCACGTGCTCCTCCACCCGGGCCGCCAGCGGCTCGCACCAGGGGAGCGCCAGGAGGATGAGCAGTCCGGCGGCCCAGCCGAGGAGCACGTCGCTCAGCCAGTGCGTGCCCAGGTAGACGGTGGTGGCCCCCACACCGAGCGCGAAGACGGCGGCGACGACCGACAGCCGGCGCCTGGCGGGCTGGGTGCTGGCCAGATAGGCGAGGATGCCCCAGGTCACGACCGCGTTGGCGGTGTGCCCCGAGGGGAATATGTCCCCGGTCAGGAACATCTCGTTCGAGCCGAGTGAGGTCGCGTAGTGCGGCCCCTCCCGGCCCATGCCCAGCTTCGCCGCGCCCACGGTCACGTTCAGCAGCAGCAGCGCCGCGCCGAGCATCAGCAGCGGGCGCAGGGTGCGCTGCCGCCAGGACCGCCAGCCCAGCCACGCCGCCACCAGGACGGCGGTCGGCCCGCGCTGCCCCAGCACCACGAAGTAGTCGAGGAAGGGGTGCAGCTGCGGCCACTGCTTGTAGGGACGGAACAGCATGAGCTGCCAGTCCAGCCGCACGAGCTGCGACGTCCGCAGTACCGCCGCCACGATGGCCACGTAGAACGCCAGCGTGGCGACGAAGAGGGACCTGCGGACGACGCTCATCCCCGGGGCCGGGTTCGGCGGCCGCGCGGGCTCCTGTTCCAGGCGGGCGAAGATCCGGTCGGTACGCACCCAATCGACATTACAGCGGGTGACGGCACGGGACGGCACGGAACCGGCCTTCGTAATGCCGATGTGATGTGGATTCTGTCTCATCCGGCGGTCCGGGAGGCTGTTTTACCGGGAAATGGGGCACGGGGGTTTTCCTATCCAAGGCATTCGCGGGGGCGGTGGCCCTTATTGGCCGGGTCTTTCGGCGTAGTCCATCCGTGCTTAACCTGCCGGAGCCCCCGCGCGGGGCCCGCCGCCCCGCGCGCCCGGCCTTCAAGGGCCGGGGCCGCGGCGTGAACCACGCCACATGACCGGGCGCGGGACTCGCGTACGCTACGGACCACTCGCCCCCCGCGCCGCCGGTCCCGGCTCAGCCCGCGTCCGCGTCCCCCCGGCCGCAGGGGCGCACGGAGGAGGTGCGTACATGCCCGGCATGCCCGGCACGGACCCGGCAGCCGTCCCGGCCGGCGTTCCCGCTCAGCGTCCGGGTCCCCGCCGCGGCGGACGGAAGGACGCGTCCCGCTGGACCGTCCTCGCCGTCCTGTGCGGCAGCCTGCTGCTCGTGGCCGTCGACGCCACCGTGCTGCACGTCGCCGTGCCCGCCGTCACCGCCGACCTGCGTCCCGGGCCGGTCGAGCTGCTGTGGATCGTGGACGCCTACCCGCTGGCGTGCGCCGCGCTCCTCATCCTCTTCGGCTCGCTCGGCGACCGGATCGGGCGGCGCCGGGTGCTGCTGCTCGGCTACGCGGTGTTCGGCCTGGCCTCCGCGCTGGCCGTCCTCGCCCAGGGTCCGGGCACCCTCGTCGCCGCCCGCGCCCTGCTCGGCGCCGGCGGCGCGATGATCATGCCCGCCACGCTCTCCCTGCTGCGGCACGTCTTCCCCGACCGGCGGGAGCGGGCGCTGGCCATCGGCGTCTGGAGCGCCGTCGCGGCCGTCGGAGCCGCCGCCGGGCCGCTGGTGGGCGGGGCGCTGCTGGAGCACTTCTGGTGGGGTTCCGTCTTCCTCCTCAACATCCCGCTCATGGCCCTGGCCGTCCCCCTGGGCCGCTGGCTGCTGCCGGAGTCCACCGGCCGGGCGACGGGCCCCTGGGACGCGGCCGGGGCGCTGCTGGCCGCCGCGGGCCTGTTCTGCGCCGTCCTCGCCGTGAAGCGGGTGGGGGACGGGCAGCTCCTGAGCCCGGCCACCGCGGCCCTGCTGGCCGCCGGGGCGGGGCTGCTGACCCTGTTCGTACGGCGCCAGCGGGCCAGGAAGCACCCCCTCGTGGACTTCTCGGCCTTCGCCCGGCCCGCGTTCGGCACCGCCGTGGGCTGCATCGTGCTCACCGTGCTCGCGCTCGTCGGCCTCGCCCTGCTCGCCGCCCAGTACCTCCAGCTCGTGCTCGGGCTGTCACCGCTCCAGACGGGCCTGCGGCTGCTGCCGCTGTCCGTCGCCGCCATCGCCGCCGGACTCGCCGGACCCCGCCTGCTGCGCGCGCTGGGACCGCGCACGATGGTGGTCTGCGGCTTCGTGGCCACCGCCCTCGCGGTACTGAGCCTCACCACGCTGGGCCTGCGCGATGACCCGGCCGTGTGCGCGGGTGCCTTCGTGCTGCTCGGCCTGGGCCTGGAGACGGTGCTCTTCGGCTGCTACGAGTCCATGCTGAGCGACGCGCCGCCGGAACGGGCGGGCGGTGCCGCGGCCATCGGCGAGACGGCCTACCAGCTCGGGGCGGGGCTGGGCATCGCGGTGCTCGGCAGCGTCATGAACCGCGCCTACGGCTCGGCCGTCACGGCGGCGCCGGGGGTGCCGCCCGGGGCCGCCGACGCCGCGGCGCGCTCGCTCGGTGAGGCGTACGCCGTCGCGGCCGGGCTGGACGGCGCGGCCGGCGAGCTGCTGCGCGACTCCGCCCGGCTGGCCTTCGTACAGGGCCTGCACGTCACCCTGCTCGTCAGCGCGGGCCTGCTGCTCGCCGGGGCGCTGGCGGCGCTGCGGCTGCCGCGCACCGCCTCCGGCGTCCCCCCGGCCGCGCCGTCCCTCCCGGCCGCCCGCTCCGGTGCGCCCGCCGTGCCCGGCGCGCCCGAGGAGGGGCCGCAGGACGGCGCTGGACGGTTCCCCGCCCCGTCCGCGCCGGCGGACGGACCGCCCTTGCCGAGCCGGGTTACCCGCCCGTAACGTCCGTGCGAGACGTCCCCTTCCCCGCCGCGCAACCCCACGGAGGCCGCGCATGTCCAGCCGCACCCTGCCGCCGTTCGACCCCGCCGATCCGATCGGGCTCGACGACCTGCTCGGCCCCGAGGAACTGGCGGTGCGCGACACCGTGCGGTCCTGGGCCGCCGACCGGGTGCTGCCGCACATCGCCGGGTGGTACGAGAGCGGGGAACTGCCCGTCGTGCGGGAACTGGCCCGCGAGCTGGGCCGCATCGGCGCCCTGGGCATGTCCCTGGAGGGGTACGGCTGCGCGGGCGCCTCGGCCGTGCAGTACGGGCTGGCCTGCCTGGAGCTGGAGGCCGCCGACTCCGGCATCCGCTCGCTCGTCTCGGTGCAGGGCTCGCTCGCCATGTACGCCATCCACCGCTTCGGCTCCGAGGAGCAGAAGCAGCGCTGGCTGCCCGGCATGGCGGCCGGCGAGACGATCGGCTGCTTCGGGCTCACCGAACCCGACCACGGCTCGGACCCCGCGGGCATGCGCACGCACGCCCGTCGCGACGGCGGCGACTGGGTGCTCAACGGGCGCAAGATGTGGATCACCAACGGCTCGGTCGCCGGGGTGGCCGTCGTCTGGGCGCGGACGGACGAGGGCGTCCGCGGCTTCACCGTCCCCACGGACGCGCCCGGTTTCTCGGCCCCGGAGATCAGGCACAAGTGGTCGCTGCGCGCCTCGGTCACCAGCGAACTCGTCCTGGACGACGTGCGGTTGCCCGCCGACGCGGTGCTCCCGGGCGTGACCGGGCTGCGCGGTCCGCTCAGTTGTCTCAGCCACGCCCGCTACGGCATCGTGTGGGGCGCCATGGGCGCCGCCCGCGCCAGCTTCGACGCGGCGCTCGCGTACGCACGGACCCGGGAGCAGTTCGGGCGGCCCATCGGCGGCTTCCAGCTCACCCAGGCCAAGCTGGCCGACATGGCCGTCGAACTGCACAAGGGCGTCCTGCTGGCCCACCACCTCGGACGGCGGATGGACGCGGGGACGCTGCGGCCCGAGCAGGTCAGCTTCGGCAAGCTGAACAACGTGCGGGAGGCGATCGAGATCTGCCGCACGTCCCGCACGATCCTGGGCGCCAACGGCATCTCGCTGGAGTACCCGGTGATGCGGCACGCCACGAACCTGGAGTCGGTGCTCACCTACGAGGGCACCGTCGAGATGCACCAGCTCGTGCTGGGCAAGGCGCTCACCGGCTGCGACGCCTTCCGCTGAGCCGCCGGGGCCGCTGGGCCGCGCCGTGTAGCCGTGCCGCCGCGCCGCGCCGTGCCGCCGTGCCCGCCCGGAGCCGGAGGGCTCCAGGCGGGCAGGTCAGCTCTGGTTGAAGAAGCCGCTCTCCCCCGGGCGGCGCCGCTCGCCGCTGACGACCTGGTAGTCGCCCGGGGTCAGCAGGAAGACGCGGGTGGCGACCCGCTCGATGGAGCCGCGCAGCCCGAAGGTCAGCCCGGCGGCGAAGTCGATGACCCGCTTGGCGTCGCCGGACTCCATGGTGGTGAGGTTGACGATGACCGGGACGCCCTCCCGGAACAGCTCGCCGATGGTACGGGCGTCCCGGAAGCCGTCCGGGGTGATGGTCGCGATGCGGGTGCCCGCGTCCTGAGCGGTCTCCGCCGTCGCCCGGATGCGCGGGTCGGTGACCCACGGATCCCGTGCGGCGTCGCCGGGTTCCGGGTCCTCGGCGTAGTCGTCGTCGTAGTACCGCATCTCGCTGTCGTCGACGAGGCCCAGCCAGGCACTCGCCTTGCGCACCGATCCCATGGACGCCTCCTCTCGCATGCGGTCCGTACCGTCCGCACGCCTATCGTCGTCCATCATGCGGAGGACGCGCCAAGCGGATATACGTCGCGGACGTGATTCGTGACAGTTCTGGTGCACACACCTGCCCCGTGGAACAGGGGATGTGCGGTATACGAGTGTGCGAGTAGGAAGGATCATCACGAACCGCCGCGTGGGTGAGGTGCGCGGACAACCGGGTGAGAGACCCCACCATCGGGTGACGCGGCGTCATGGCAACGTCCCCGCAAGGGAGTGCGCGGCCCGTTCCGCGCGCGGCGGCGGCCTCCGGCCGCGCGGCGCGTCCTGCGGTGACGGGCCGTTGTGTGGCAGGTTGAGCGCATGAACGCTGAAACACCATCAAATCCAGCGAACCCGGTCATGCCCGGCTCGTCGGCGGTGCAGCAGTGGCAGGAGTGGCACCAGCGCCGTCTGGAGACGGTCGTCGCCCCCTACGGCCCGCTGTCGGTGACCGGCACCCACTGGCTCGCCGACGCGGACGGTGAGGGGTGCCTCGAAGGCGTTCCCGGGCGGTGGCACGAGACGCCCGACGGCAGGGGCGTGGTGCTGCGCGCCGACGTCATGGACGCCCTCACCGTCGACGGCGAGGTGCTGGCCGGTGAGCGGACGCTGGGCACCGAGGCGGTGAGCGGGGGCGCGGAGCCCGCCCGCGTCGGCTGGGGCGAGCGGCGGCTGGAGCTGCTGCGCCGCGAGGGCCGGTGGGCGGTGCGGGTCCACGATCCGGCGGCGCCGGCGCGCCGGGCCTTCACGGGCATCAGGACGGCTCCCCACGACGGACGCTGGGCGCTGCCCGGCACCTTCCACGCCTACGAGGGCACGCGCCGGGTGCCGGTGCCGAACGCGGACGGCCGTGAGCGCGGGCTCGAACTGGGCGGCGAGGTGCGGTTCATCGCCCCGGACGGCAGCGTGCACGCGCTCCAGGTCTCGGTGGTGGGCAGCGGTGCGCTGTGGGCCGTCTTCGCGGACGGCACCAGCGGCCGGGGCAGCTACCGGTTCCGCTTCCTGCGCACCGGCGCGCCCGCCCCTGACGGCTCGGTCACGGTGGACTTCAACCGGACGACGCTGCCGCCCTGCGCGTTCGCCGACCACTTCCTGTGCCCGCTGCCGCCCCCGGGCAACGTCCTGGACCTCGACGTGCCGGTGGGCGAGCGGGACCTCTCCGGCTGACGCCGCGCGGCCCCGCGACGCCCAAAACCCCCGGGAGCCGTGCGGCACCGGGGGCTTCGGCGTGGGCGGGGCGGGGCGCGGACGCGCGGCGGGCCCGCCGGTGCCGTGCGCGGAGGGTCAGCCGCGCTCGGCCGCGACCAGTTCCGCGATCTGCACCGCGTTCAGCGCGGCGCCCTTGCGCAGGTTGTCGTTGGACAGGAACAGCGCGAGGCCGTGCTCCACCGTCTCGTCCCGGCGGATGCGGCCCACGAAGCTGGGGTCCTGGCCCGCCGCCTGGAGCGGGGTGGGGATCTCCGAGAGCGCCACGCCCGGCGCGCCGGCCAGCAGCTCGCGCGCCCGCTCCGGGCTGATGGGCCGCTCGAAGCGGGCGTTCACCTGGAGGGAGTGGCCGGTGAACACCGGCACGCGGACGCAGGTGCCCGAGACCTTCAGCTCCGGGATGTCCAGGATCTTGCGGCTCTCGTTGCGGAGCTTGTGCTCCTCGTCCGTCTCCTCCTGGCCGTCGTCCACGATCGAGCCCGCGAGCGGGAGCACGTTGAAGGCGATCGGGCGCTTGAACTTGTCCGGCGCCGGGAAGTCGACGGACGAGCCGTCGAAGGCCAGCTGCGTGGCGTCGGCCTCGACCGCCTTGCGGGCCTGGCCGTCCAGCTCGGCCACGCCGGCCAGCCCGCTGCCGGACACCGCCTGGTACGTGGAGACGACCATGGCGGCCAGCCCGGCCTCGTCGTGCAGCGGGCGCAGCACCGGCATGGCGGCCATGGTGGTGCAGTTCGGGTTGGCGATGATGCCCTTCGGGCGCTCCAGCGCGGCCTGCGGGTTGACCTCGGAGACCACGAGCGGCACCTGCGGGTCCAGCCGCCACGCGGAGGAGTTGTCGATGACGACGACCCCGGCCGCCGCGACCTTCGGCGCCAGCTCCCTCGACGTGGCGCCGCCGGCGGAGAACAGGGCGATGTCCAGCCCCGTGTAGTCGGCCGTGGCGGCGTCCTCGACGGTGATCTGGCCGTCCTTCCAGGGCAGCGTGCGGCCCGCGGAGCGCGCGGAGGCGAACAGCCGCAGCTCCTCCACAGGGAAGTCCCGCTGCGCCAGGATGTCGCGCATCACGCTGCCGACCTGGCCCGTGGCTCCGACGATGCCGATCCTCATGGGGCTCCTTCTCTCCGTGCGTGGGTGTCCCGGCTCGGCCCCTACCCCGCTCTGGGAATCCTATGACGTGCCGGTTCTTTGACCTCCGTCACACCGCGTGACGGGCGCGGGGGGTCCTTCCATCGTAGCCAGGGCGCCGGTGCCCGGTCCGTGCCCGAGGCGGCGGGCCCCGGCCCGTGGCCGGGGGCGGCGGGGCGTGACGCCCGTCTCGCACACGAGCGCCCGCTTCCGTTCGAACGGATATTCGATACGGGGTTAGGGTGGGAGCGCAAGGACGGACGGACGTCGTGGTCAGGGGGTGGCTGGTGTGGCGAGGAGGAGCGGATGGGCGGCTTTACGCACCTGCACGTCGCCTCCGGCTGCTCCGTGCGGTACGGCGCCTCGCACCCCGAGCGGCTGGCCGAGCGGGCCGCCGAGCGGGGGATGGACGCCCTCGCGCTGACCGACCGGGACACCCTCGCCGGGGCCGTGCGGTTCGCCGGGGCCTGCGAGAAGGCCGGAGTGCGGGCGGTGTACGGCGTGGACCTGGCCGTCGCGGAGGGCGCGGACGGCGCGGAGGGCGGTGCCCCGGGCGGCCCGGCCGTGCGGCGCCGCGCGCCCGTGCGCGGCGGGGCCTTCCGGGACGAGCCCGCGCAGCGCGTGGTGTTCCTCGCCCGGGACGGCGCCGCGGGCTGGGCCGAGCTGTGCCGCCTGGTCACGGCCGCCCACGCGGGGCCCGGGGAGCGGCCGCTCCTGGAGCGGGCCGACCTGCCCGCCCGGGGGGTGACCGCCCTGCTGGGGCCGCGGTCGGACGTGGGCCGTGCGCTGGCCGCCGGGCGGCCGGACCGCGCGGCCCGGCTCCTGGGGCCGTGGCGCGAGGTGTTCGGGGACGACCTGCGCCTGGAGGTCGTCGGCTCGGTGCCCCGGCGGGAGGCCGCCCGGATGCTGGGTCTGGCCGCCGAGCAGGGAGTGGCCCCGGTGCTGACCAACGCCGTGCGCTACGCCGACCCCGGGCTCGGTCCCGTCGCCGACGTGCTGGACGCCGCGCGGCGGCTGGTGCCCGTCGACCCGCGCGGCGGGCTGGACAACGGCGAGCGCTGGCTCAAGGACCCCGCCGGGATGGCCGCCGTCGCGGAGGAGATCGCCGGGGCGGCCGGGTTCCGCCGGGACCTGGCACACCGGCTGCTGGCCCGCACCGAGGAGACCGCGGCGCGGTGCCGGGTGGACTCCGGGGACGACCTGGGCATCGGCAGTGCGCACTTCCCCGAGGCCCACCTGGTGGGGGCCGGGGCCAGGACCGCCGACCGGGTGCTGCGCTCGCGCTGCACCGCCCAGATGGTCGCCCGCCGCTACGACCGTGACCGGCGCCGCTGGGACCGGCTGGAGGACGAGCTGCGGATGATCGCGGACCATGGCGTCGCGTCGTACTTCCTCACCGTCGGGCAGGTGGTGGACGACGTGCGGGCGATGGGCATCAGGGTGAGCGCGCGCGGCTCGGGCGCGGGTTCGCTCGTCAACCACCTGCTGGGCATCGCCGCCGCCGACCCGGTCGGGCACGGCCTCCTGATGGAACGCTTCCTCTCCGAGCACCGCGAGGCGCTGCCGGACATCGACGTGGACGTCGAGTCCGCCCGCCGCCTGGAGGTGTACCGGGCGGTGTTCGAACGGTTCGGCGAGGAGCGGGTGGCCACCGTCGCCATGCCGGAGACGTACCGCGTCCGGCACGCCGTCCGGGACGTGGGGGCCGCGCTCGGCCTGGACCCGGCCGAGGTGGACCGGCTGGCCAAGGCGTTCCCGCACATCCGGGCCCGCGACGCCCGCAGCGCGCTGGCCGAGCTGCCGGAACTGCGCGGCATCGGCGCCGAACGGCACGGGCCGCGGATGTGGGAGCTGGTCGAGGCGCTGGACGGCCTGGTGCGCGGGGTCGCCATGCACCCGTGCGGGCTGCTGCTCTCCGACGCCGCCCTGCGCGCCCGCACGCCGGTCGTCCCCACCGGCGGCGAGGGCTTCGCCATGTCCCAGTTCGACAAGGACGACGTGGAGCGGCTCGGGCTGCTCAAGCTGGACGTGCTCGGGGTGCGGATGCAGTCCACGCTGGCGTACGCCGTCCGGGAGGTCGAGCGCACCACCGGGGAGCACGTCGACCTGGACGCGCTCCCCGGGCTCGACGGCACCGGCCCCGGCGACCCGGCGACGTACGAGCTGATCCGCTCCGCCGAGACGCTGGGCTGCTTCCAGATCGAGTCGCCGGGCCAGCGCGACCTGATCGGGCGGCTGCGGCCGTCCACGTTCCACGACCTGGTGGTGGACATCAGCCTGTTCCGCCCGGGGCCGGTCGCCGCCGACATGGTGCACCCGTTCATCGAGGCCCGGCACGGCCGCAAGCCCGCCCGCTACCCCCACGAGGACCTGGTGGACGCGCTGCGCGAGACGTACGGCGTCGTCGTCTTCCACGAGCAGGTCATCGAGATCGTGCACACCGTCACCGGCTGCACGAAGTCCTTCGCGGACGAGACCCGCAGGGCGCTGGCCGACCCCGCGCTCCAGCCGCGCATCCGGGCCTGGTTCGAACGGGAGGGGGAGCGGCGCGGCTACGACCGTCCGGTGGTCGAGCGCACCTGGGCGATCGTCGAGGCGTTCGGCGCGTACGGCTTCTGCAAGGCGCACGCCGTCGCCTTCGCCGTGCCCACCTACCAGTCGGCCTGGCTCAAAGCGCACCACCCGGCGGCGTTCTACGCGGGCGTGCTCACCCACGATCCGGGGATGTACCCCAAGCGGCTGCTGCTCGCGGACGCCCGGCGGCGCGGGGTGCCCGTCCTCCCGCTGGACGTGAACCGGTCCGGCGCGGCCTATCGGATCGAACTGGAGTCCGAATCCGGGCGGTGGGGGGTGCGGCTGGCGCTCGGCGAGGTGCGGGGCATCAGCGCGGCGGACGCCGAACGCATCGAGGCCGGGCAGCCCTACCAGTCGCCCCACGACCTGCTGGAACGGGCCCGGCCCCCGCGCCCCGTCGCCGAGCAGCTCACCCGCGTCGGCGCCCTGGACGCCTTCGGCGGCAACCGGCGCGACCTGCTGCTGCACCTGGCCGAGCTGTACCGCGGGCGGCGCTCGGGCGGCGGTGCCGGGCAGCTCCCGCTGGACGCGGCGGCCCCCGCCGGGGAGCGGGCACCGGCCCGGCCCGCCGCCCGCACGGCACCGCCCCCCACCCGGGCGGCGGTGCCGCCCGCCGGCCTGCCCGACCTGGACCGCGACGAGCGCCTGGACGCCGAACTCGACTCCCTCGGAATGGACATCTCCCGCCACCTCATGAGCGAGCACCACGCGTTCCTGGCCGAACTGGGCGTCCGCCCGGCCAGCCGGCTGCGCGAGGCGCGGCACGGCGAGACGGTGCTGCTGGCCGGGGCCAAGGTGGCCACCCAGACCCCCGCGATCCGCTCCGGACGGCGGATCATCTTCGCCACCCTGGACGACGGCACCGGCCTCAGCGACCTGACGTTCTTCGAGGACAGCCACGCCGCCTGCGCGCACGCCGTCTTCCACTCCTGGGTCCTGCTGGTGCGCGGCACCGTCCAGGAACGCGGCCAGCGCGGCTTCACCGTGATGGGCACCGCCGCCTGGGACCTGGCCGAACTGGCCGGGCTCCGCCGCACCGGCGGCCTGGACGCCGTCGCGGCCCGCCTCGCCGGACCGCCGCCCGGAGGGCCGGACGCGCCGGGCGGCCCCGGCGGGCCGGAGGCGTCCGCGCGCGGCATCCGGATGGCCACCGGCTACACGATGCACCCGTGGGCCGACCTCCAGCCGCCCGGCGAGTCCGCCAAGGCGGGCCCGGGCGGACGCAGGCTCTGGCACGCCAGTCCGGGAAGCGCGGGGTGACGCCGGTGGGCACCGTCCTGTACGTCCACTTCGGCGGCTGCGCCGAGGAGCGCTACCCGGAACTGCTCGGCCTGCTCGCCGACATCACCCCCGTGGTGCAGGCCCTCCCGCCCGACGCCGCGCTCGCCGACGTCCGCGGCGCCCTGCGCTACTTCGGGCGGACCGCCGTCGAACTGGCCGAGGTCATCGCCCTGCGGGCGGCGGCCCACCACGGCGTCCAGTGCACCGTCGGAGCCGGGGGCAACCCGCTGCTGGCCCGCATGGCCGCCCAGGACGGCCCGCCCGGCCGGGTGCGCTCGGTACCGGACGACCCCGGGGACGTCGCCGCCTTCCTGGCGGACAAGCCGGTGGCCGCCCTCCACGGTGTCGGCCCCGCGACCGCCCGCGCGCTGGGCACCTACGGCCTGCACACCGTGGGCCGGGTGGCCGCCGCGTCCCCGGTCACGCTCCAGCGCATCCTCGGTGCCTCCGCCGCCCGCCGGGTCCAGGCCCGCGCCCAGGGCAGCGACCCCACCCCCGTCGTGCCCAGCGCCCCGGCCCGCTCCGCCGCCGCCGAGCACCGCTTCGGCCGGGACGAGCTGGACCAGGAGCTGCGCCGCCGCGCCCTGCTCACCCTCGCCGACGGCCTCGGCTTCCGGATGCGCCGCGACGGCCAGGTGGCCCGCGCCCTGACCCTCACCGTCCGGTACGCCGACCGCTCCACCACCACCCGCTCCCGCACGCTGCCCGAACCCACCGCGCACACCCCGGCGCTGACGGCCCTGGCCTACGCCCTGCACGACGCGCTCGGCCTCCAGCGGGCCCGGGTGCGCTCGCTCGCGCTGCGCGCGGAGGACCTGACCGCCGCCGGACTCGCCGCCCGGCAGCTCTCCCTCGATCCGGGCGAGGAGCGGGCGCGCCGGGCCGAGGCCGCCGCCGACCGGGCCCGCCACCGCTTCGGCGCCGGTGCCGCCCACCCCGCCGGGGCGTTCCCCCCGCTCGACGACGCCGCCTGAGCACCGGCCGCTCCGGCGCGGGGAGCACGCGCCGGCGCGGCCCGGCTCAGGGCCTCTAGAGCGGGCCCTTGCGCCACGGCCCGGTGATCGCGAAGGTGATGCCGGGCGTCTGGATGTTCACGAACAGCCAGTTGCCGTTCTTCGGCTCGAACACCGAACCGGCCCACTCCGAGCCGGTGTGGTCGGCGGCCGGGACGTCCTTGCCCGCCGTGCCGCCGCGCAGGTCCACGGTGTTGGCGGCGAAGCGGAAGATCTCGCCCTCCTGGGTGAGCCCGTGCACGTACTCCGTGCCGCCGCCGTCCTCGCACAGCACCAGGCCGCCGCGCGGGCTCACGCACATGTTGTCCGGCGCGTTCAGCACCTCGGGGCCGGGCGAGGCGAACAGCACCCGGAACCGGTCGGTGGCCGGGTCCAGCTCGAAGACCTGGCCCTGCCCGGCGGGGCCGCCGTCGGTGGAGATCACGTAGATCCGGTCGTTGCCGTACCAGGCGCCCTCAAGGCGGCCGAACACCGCAGCGCCGTTCGCCTGCGCCTGACGGCGCACGGTGTCCTGCGCCGGGTCGGCGTCCTCCACGGGGACCCAGGAGACGGTGCCGTAGGCCACGTCCCCGTCGCGCCGCGTGTCGTAGGAGGTCCCGCCGATGCGCAGCGCCTCCAGGCGGCCGCCCCTGGCGAGGTTCCCCGGCACCGTGGGCGTGAACCGGTACAGGCAGGCGTCACCGCGGTCCTCGGTCTCGTACACCCGGCCCGTCGCCGGGTCGACGGCCACGGCCTCGTGGTTGAACCGGCCCATGGCCGTGTGGGGGACGGGGTTGCCCTTCCCCTGCGAGGGCACCTCGAAGACGTAGCCGTGGCGCTTGCCGACCGTCGTGCTGAAGGTCTCCTCGCAGGTGAGCCAGGTGCCCCACGGCGTCGGCCCGCCCGCGCAGTTGCGGATGGTGCCGCCCAGGCTGCCGTAGGACTCCAGCCAGCGCCCGGCGTCCGGGTCGAACACCAGCGTCGTCGTGCCGCCGCCGGCCGCCGGGTTGTAGGCGGGGGAGGTGAACGCGTCCCCGGCCCCCCGCTCGTGGTTGCGGACCAGGTGGACCCGGTCGCCGTGCCGGAAGGCCGCCATGCCGTCGTGCGCGCCCGGGGTGCGGACCCCGTCGTCCATGGGGTCGTTCGTCCAGCCGTAGGTGACGTACTCGAAACCGCGCGGCAGCGCGAGCAGCTCCAGGCCGGTCGTCTCGTCCTTCACCGGCCGCAGCGGCCCGTACCCGGGCCCGAAACGCGGCTTGCCCGGGGCCGGGGCCGCGACCGCGTTCCGCGTGCTGAGCGACTGGAACGCGACGGTCGCGGCGGCGACGCCGGCGGCGCCGCGCAGGAGGCCGCGCCGCTCCACCGGGAAGGCGGTCGGCCGCTCGGCTGAGGTGTCTGCCATGGGGTCCCTTTCGGACGCGTGCTCGTGAACAAGGCGCCCTCACCCTAGGAAGGCATGCGTCGGCCCCGTCCCAACAGGAGGAGACCGTTCGGGAAACGTTCGCACGGCCCGGCACCGCGCGCCACGGCACTTCACGCCACGTCACCGCAGGCGGCGGGGACACTCCACCGGCCCCGCGCGGCTGCGCCGGGCGGGTGAGCCGCCGGTATGGCGTCCCGCCCCGTCCGGCGCGGACCCCCATGCTCGGCGGTGCGTGGACGGTGCCGTCACGGGCCCGTGCGGGGACCCCGCACCCAGGCCACGGCCCGGCCCGCGAACACCTCGATCAGGAGAGAACTGTGCTGAAGACCGTGAAGACGTCCGTCGCGCTGACCGTCGGCGCGCTGGCCCTCGGCGTACTGGGCGCGGCGCCGTCGCTCGCCGACGACCAGGACCCCAAGGCGGGCACCGCGACCGCCAACGAGACCGCCGACCACACCCAGGAGGCCCAGCCGCAGCCGGGCTCCGCCGCGGAGGACGAGCAGGCAGCCGCGTGGGCCCGCCACGGCCGCGTCGTCTCCCGCGCCGCCCTCAACGTCCGCGCCGAGCCCACCACGCGTTCCCGGGTGCTGGGCAGCGTGCGCTCCGGCGCGAAGGTCGCGCTGGCCTGCAAGGTGCGCGGCCAGAACGTCCTGGGCAACGACATCTGGTACAAGCTCGACGACCGCAAGGGCTGGCTGACCGCCCGCTACGTGCGGAACCTCGACACCATCCCCTGGTGCCGCTGAGGCACCGCCGGACGCCACGGGCCGGGAACGCGCGACGCGTTCCCGGCCCGTGGCGTGCCGCCCCTTGCCCCTATCGTCATAGGGCCGGACGGAACGCGCCCGGCGTCCGTGTGACCGCGGACCTCTTCCCGTCCCGCCCAGCCGTCCAGGAGCATTCGTTGTCCCTGCACATCGCCGTCGACCCCGCCGGGCCGACCGCCCCCTACGAGCAGTTGCGCGCCCAGATCGCCGAACAGGCCCGCGACGGCCGCCTGCCGGCCGGATACCGGCTGCCGACCGTGCGCGGGCTCGCGGCGGAGCTGGGTCTCGCGGCGAACACCGTGGCCAAGGCGTACCGCGCCCTGGAGGGCGACGGCGTCGTGGAGACCCGGGGCCGGGCCGGTACGTTCGTGGCCGCCGCCGGGGACGCGGCGGCGCGGGCCGCCGCCGAGGCCGCCCGCGCCTACGCCGGGCACGCCCACCGCCTCGGACTGGACGAGGCCGCGGCGCTCGGCGCCGTCCGCGAGGCCCTCCGGGCCCGCTACGGGGCGTAGCGGATCCGGACCGGGGGAGCGGGGGAGGGGAGCGGCGCGGGCACCGCGCGCGTCAGGTGATCGGCTTGAACGCCGGGCCGAAGCTGTCCATCGTCACGGTGAAGCGGGTGGTCCTGTACTCGTCCCGCAGCTGGCACCGGTGGCCGGTGTCGGTGTTCAGGTCGACCGCCTCGGCGGCGGGGATCTCGTCGCACGTCAGTGCCTCGACGTACGGGTCGTCCTCGCCCTTCTGCTTCCAGAAGGTGTCGTACACCGCCTCGGCGACGAGCAGGCCCTTTTTGGGGACCGCCTTGTACTGGGTGAGGAAGTCACCCTCCTGGTAGCTGTCGCTGATGACGATCTCGTACGGGATCTCCACACCGTCGTAGGTCACGGTGCACCGGCTGGTCGCCCCGGCCTCCCGGGTGACGCCGTCCGGGCACGTGGCCGTGGTCTCACCCGCGACCTTGGCCGAGCGGAGCACGTTCGCGCGCAGCTTGTGCTCCACCTTCCGCGCGAAGTCCGCCGAGCTGTCCGGCTCGTCCGGGGGCTGGAGGGCGTCGTCATCGGTGTCGAGGACGTCGGGGCGGGGGCCGGTGACCGCGACCGGGAGGTCCTCCTGCTCGCTCGGCTCGTTCTGCTCCTCCGCGGCGGCGCCCCCCGGTCGGCTGTCGCCGTCGCCGGAACCGTCGTCGGAGCCGCAGCCGGCGGTCAGTGCGGCAGCCGCGACGACACCTATGAGGATCTTGGGGAATCGCATGGCCCGCACCTTAGTACGGGCGTGAAGTTCCCTCCCCTCAGGGGGGTTTCGCCAACCCGAGGAGTGGGTAAGGGGCGCCGCGCGCACCCTCGACTCCCGCATGGCCGTCGTTCCGCTCTGTGCGCCTGGAACACAGCGAAGCCCCACCCTGCGCGGGGCACGGTGGGGCCGCTTCGACACTGGTGGCTGGCCGTCTGGTCAGACGGCGCTGAACTCGCCGCTCTTGACGCCCGCCACGAAGGCGGCGAACGAGCCAGCCGGGATGCCCAGAACCGGACCGGCCGGGTTCTTGGAGTCGCGGACGGGGACGGTGCCGCATGTGGCGGCGAGGTTGGCGGCGACCTCGACGCACTGGCCGCCGTTTGCGCTATACGAGGACGTGAACCACTGCGGGTCTTCGGTCGTCACGGGGTGTCCTTTCGAAGTTGCTCGATCATGGCCACGGAAGCCGCTTGGGGCATGGCTTCGGCCTGCAACTGATGGTAGGCCCGCACCAAGGGTTGAAGGAATCTGGTATCTCGCTCTAGGCGGCCCTGTAGCGCGGACTCGGCGTACGCGACATAGGACCAGTCGGGAAGGGTCAACAGGGTCACGGGCAGATGGAACGCCCGCCGTTCGCCAAGTGCGTATGGTGCCACTTGGAGGATCGTGGAGGGCAGTCCAGCGAACTCGACCAGCCGATCTAGCTGAGCTGCCATGACGTCCGGACCGCCCACGGGCCGCCTGATGCAGCTCTCGTCTAGTACCGCGTGAACCATGGGCGTTGGTGTGCGCTCTAGGGACGCCTGGCGCTCCAAGAGCTTGGACAGACGTTCTTCTGCCTGCTGCTCCGTGCTCGCTCCTCGCAGCACTTCACCCCTGGTGACCGCGGCGGCGTACTCCGGGGTTTGGAGCAACCCCGGGATGATGCCCAGCTCAAAGAGTCGGATCTCTACGGCGCGTACCTCTTGTGCAACGTAGTCCGGGAACCCTTCCAACAGCGCCGTATGCCGAACCGCTCGGCACTGGCGTTGGAGCCTGTCCCCCGTACCTAGCACTCTGTCAGCGTTTGCCGCGAAGCGTTGAGTTGGTGGGCGTCGACCAGTTTCGACGGCGGAAACGTGCGTTCCGGTACAGCCCATGCGCGTTCCCAGCTCGTCCTGCGTCCACCCGCGTTCGTCACGAAGCTGCCGTAGACGCTGGCCGAAGCGTGCCGAGGGGGACTCTTCGGGGTCCAGTTCCTTTCGGTTCACCATGCCGAGTTCCTAACTCTCCGAGCAAATGACGCAAGTTGATGACACCGCGCCTGTAGGTCACGCTGAGCCGTCTTGGTAGTGGAGTCACTACGGAGAGGAGCGGCCGTGCCTGCGCAGAACATTCCCACAGACCGACGCGACCCCGTACCGGAAACGGGCACGTTGATAGTGGACACCCGCGATAACCGGGTGGGTGAGTTCCGCGGGGTCGCTGGCCCCTGCTGGTCGCTGCGGCCGGTCTGCGGCGGTGCCGAGTGGGAAGCGGAGCCCGAGCACGTTCGCCCCGCCGAGCCGATAGAGCGCCTGCGTGCCGAGACCGCCCGCGCCAACGCGCGGAGCCGGGGTGAGTACCTGTGACCACGCCTGCCCGCCGCACGTTCGGGTTCGACAACTGGGGCCGCGAGGACGACGCCCCTCCCCGGGCGAGGTGGCGAGGTGCCCGGGTATGACCGGATATCCCGAGCCGTCGGGCTACTGGTGCGACGTGCGCGCCGAGGGGTTCGTGTACGGCACGGGCGAGAGCGTCCCCTACGTCCTGGGCACCTTCCCGACCATTTCCCCGGTCCTCGCCCTGCGCTGGCTCCGTAGTCAGGCGCTGCGGATCGCGGACCGGCTCGACCCCGACCCACAGCGCTCGGCGTGGGTCCGGCCGTTCATGCGCCGCCCGTCCGTCCCCGCCCCCGACTGCCCCACCGGGCTCCGGGCCTGGGTCGCGGAGCCGGACGGGGAACGCATGGCGCGCGCGCACGTCAAGGCCGGGCATCCGCTGTGCGTCGCGTTCCCGGATGAGGACTGCACGTACACCCTGTCCGTCTGGCCGGTGCACCTGCCCGCCGACGAACCCGCCCAGCCGATACCCGAGCCGATACGCCACCGGATCGGTCAGTCGTCGCACTCGTCGTACGTGCTCGCCGAAGCCCCGTGGGGATGCGCCGCCGCGGTGCCGCGCGTCGACGGCGACCGGCGCTACGAGACCCCGCCCCCGCCACACAGGTCCCCGTCCCATGGACAGCACGGGGTCCGCGACGCGCTCTGTGGCGGGGGCGGCACCAACCCGGTTCGGCATACCGCTTGATGACCGGCCCCGCACACACCACCAGCCACACCACGGAAGGAACCACCATGACCACGCTCCTTGAACCGCCCCCCGCGTCCCCGGCTCCCGGCCTCACCTCGCTTGAGCTGGAGATCACCGGAAAGTGCCAGCTCACGTGCACGCACTGCCTGTCCGAGTCCAGCCCCCAAGCCACGCACGGCACCATGACCCCCGCCGACTGGCGCACAGCGATCACCGACGCGGCAGCCCTCGGCGTGCGCTCCGTCCAGCTCATCGGCGGCGAACCGACCGTTCACCCGCACTGGCAGGAGTTCGCGCAACCGGCGCTCTCGCTCGGGCTGCACGTGGAGGTCTACAGCAACCTGTTCCACGTCGCCCCCGACTGGTGGGACCTGCTCACCCGCGACGGCGTGACCCTGGCGACGAGCTACTACAGCAACGATCCGGCAGAACACGACAAGATCACCGGACGCACGGGGAGCTACGCCCGCACCCGGTGCAACATCCGGGAAGCCGTCACCAGGGGTGCGACCGTCCGGGCCGGCCTGGTCGAAGTCCTGCCGGGGCAGCGCGTCGCCGAAGCCCGCGCCGAGCTGGAATCCATGGGCGTCACGCACATCACCACCGACCGGGCACGAGCCGTCGGACGCGCCGCCCTGCCGGGGCAGTCCCCGACGCTGGAGGAGATGTGCGGCCGGTGCACGCGCGGACGGGCCGCGATCCTTCCCGACGGTGACCTCACCGGCTGCGTGCTCTCCCGCGACTTCCCAGCGGGCAACGTCCGGGAGACCCGACTCGGCGATCTGCTCGACGGGCAGGCATGGACGGAACTCGCCGCGAAGATCCCGGCACCGAGCGGTGCCCGGTGCTCGCCGGATGACTCCGCGTGTCAGCCGGGGCAGCCTGCTTGTCTGCCGAAGTTCCCGAACTCTCCGGACGGTGCGCGATGACGGAATGGACCGAACATGCCGCCGCCCTGGCGGACGAAGTGACGCACCCGCAGTCGCGGTGGCGTGACGCCGTACGCTCCACCCCCCGCCACCTGCTCGTACCCCGCTGGTGGTGGGCCGAGCAGGACGGCGCGCTGCTGGCGGACGGCCCGGCCGACCCCGAGCTGTGGATGCGCGCCACCTACAGCAACACCACCCTCGTCACGCGTATCGGGGCGCTGCACGCCGACCATGCCGAGCCCGGCAACCGGCCCGCATGGTGGCCCACCTCGTCGTCCACGCTGCCTTCGCTGGTAGTGCAGATGCTGCGGCATGCCCGACCGGCTGAGGGGATGAAGATCCTCGACGTGGGCACCGCGTCCGGGTACTCCACGGCCCTCCTGTGCCACCGCTTCGGCGCACAGCACGTCACCAGCGTGGACGTGGACCCCTATCTCACCGACGCCGCCCGTGACCGGCTCGCAGAAGTCGGGCACCGCCCCGAGCTGGTGACCGTGGACGCCACGAAGGAACTCCCCGGCACCTATGACCGGATCGTGGCCATGGTGGCGATGCCCCGCGTACCCGCCTCGTGGTTGCGTGCCCTGCGGCCCGGCGGACGGCTGGTCACCACCCTGACCGGGACGACCATCATCATCGGAGCCCAGAAGACACCGGACGGAGGCGCCGTCGGCCGGGTCGAACGCGACTGGGCCGGATTCATGCACGCCCGGCACGGCCCCGCCTACCCGCCCCGCCTCATCGAACAGTTCCCGCAGGCCAGGGAACAGGAAGGGGAAGAGGTCAGCACCGGTCGCTACCCCGTGCTCAACGTCTCCGACGCCTGGGAGGTGAGCACGCACCTCACGCTCACCGCCCCGGGGGTGGAGACCCACTACGAAGAACTCGGCGACCGTCGCACGGCATGGCTGTTCCACCCGGACGGTTCGTGGGCGCGTGCGTCCGCCGAGTGGACCGACCCGCCCGAGGTGCACCAGAGCGGCCCGCGACGCCTGTGGGACGCCCTCGAACGCATCCGTAACCGGCTGAACACCGAAGGCGCGTTGCCGCTCTACGGCGCCCACGCCCGCATCACCCCCGACGGCGTGGTGCACCTGTCACGCGGAAAGTGGCACGCCTCGATCGGCGACCAGTAACCCCCGGCCCCCTTGCGGGTGCCACCACGTCTCCCGCCCGTGTGCTGCCCCTGTGGCACACGGGCGGGGTCCCCACACCCCGACCAGAACCCCGACCAGACGAAGGCCCTGTTCATGCTCCAGTGCACCGCCACCGCGCTCCTGCACCCGCCCGAAGAGGTGAGGCGCCTGACCCCGCCGGAACGTCTCCTGGAACCCGGCTACGTCACGTGCGAGCTCGGCGAGGGCCACGACGCCGCCCACGCGCGGATGCTGTGGGCGGACGCCGAGGACGACGGCGCCCTCTGGGTCCGCTGGAAGGAAGGACGGGCCACGTTCACCGAACTGCGCTGGTGCACCGCCCTGAGCCCGCAGGACGACGGATGCGGCCTGTTCACCGACCACCCCTCCGCCCACTCGTGGGACGTCACCGACCCCACCCGGGAAGCCCTGGTGAAAGCACTGGAACTACGCCACCCCCACCTGTTCCCCGAACCCAGCAGGCCGCACGCGCCCTAACCGTCCTGGTGCCCGCCCTCGCGGGCCCTCACAGGTACAGGCCCTCCTGGACGGGGCCGGGCTGGGCCGGGACGCCGGCGGGGGAGACGCCGCGGCGCAGCGCGTACAGCTCGGCGAGCGTGGCGCCGTCCGGGCCGACGCCCTCGGAGGTGCCCAGCCAGTTCACCGCCTCCGGGCGGGTCAGCGGGCCCACCTCGACGCGGGCCAGGCAGCGCCCCGGGCGCACGACGGCCGGGTGCAGCCGCTCCAGGTCCTCGTTGGTGGTGATGCCGACGAGGACGTTCCGCCCCTGGCCCAGCAGACCGTCCGTCAGGTTGAGCAGCCGGGACAGCGCCTGGCCCGCCGCGTGCTTGGCCTCGCCGCGGATCAGCTCGTCGCAGTCCTCCAGCAGGAGCAGCCGCCAGCGGCCCTTGCCGCCCGAGCCGTCGTCCTCGCCGATGGCGATGTCCATCAGGTAGCCGACGTCGTTGAACAGCCGCTCCGGGTCCAGGACGCAGTCCACCTGGCACCACTCGCGCCAGGAGCGGGCGAGCGTGCGCAGCGCGGACGTCTTGCCGGTGCCGGGCGGGCCGTGCAGCAGGAGCAGCCGTCCGGCGATGTCGTCGGGGGTGAGCTTCATCAGCCCGGTCAGCGACTCGGCCACCGGAGCCGTGTAGTTGCCGCGCACCTCCTCCCACGACCCGGCGGAGATCTGCCGGGTCGTGCGGTGCGGGCCGCGCAGCGGCGAGACGTACCAGAAGCCCATCGTGACGTCGGTGGGCTGCGGCTCGGGCTCGTCCTCCGCGTCCTGAAGGGCCTGGCGCAGCCGCTCGTCGGCGAGTTCCGCGCTGACGGCGGTCACCGTCACGTCCGCGCGGCGGCTCCACCGCGACACCAGGACCGTCCAGCCCTCGCCCTCGGCCAGCGTCGAACGGTGTTCGTCCTCCCGCGCCGAGCGCAGCACCCGGGCCTGCGGGGGCAGCAGGGAGAGGTTCTGGCGGGCCCGCTCCACCGAGCGGCGGCGGGCGTAGGGCTGCGCGCCGGAGGCGAAGCGGGTGAGCAGCAGGGCGTCGATGACGTCGCAGGGCGAGTCGGCGTCGTCCATGGTGAGCCGCAGCGGCACGGCGGCGTCGGGGGCTACGGCATGCGGGTCCTCGGTCTGATCGGGCATGGCGCCCATGATCCGTCACGCGCGCCCCCGGCGCACGGCATTTGCCCTGTCGGCTGCCTGGGCACCGCCCGGCGGGCTGACTACGGTGGGAGCATGGCACGTCACCCAGTGGCAACGAAGGCGGCAGCGGCGGCAGCGTCCCCCAGACGGCGGGCGGGGGCGGCGGCCGTTGTCCTCACGCTCGCCCTGCTGCTCGCGCTGTGTACCGGAACGGCCGCGGGCCCGCGCGACGACAGCGCCGGCCCGTCCGCCCCGGGCCCGTCCGCCGGGCCGCCCCGGGCAGACCTCGGCTGGGGCTTCACCCACACCCGGGCCAGCGCCGACGGCGGGACGGACGCCGCCCGGCGCCGCGCCGTGCGCACCCTCACCCCGCACCGGCTGCCGCAGAACCAGCACCTCATGGGGTGGGGCGCCGAGAACCCCGAACCCTCCCCGGGCCGCTACGACTTCGCCGCGCTCGACAGCCGGATCGCCTTCATCCGCGAGACGCAGGGCGTGCCCGTCCTCACGCTGTGCTGCGCCCCGGACTGGATGAAGGGGGGACGGGCCGGGCACACCGACTGGGACGACCTGGAGAAGGCGCCGCTGCCCGAGCACTACGCCAACTTCGCGCGGCTCGCCGGGCACGCCGCCCAGCGCTACCCGCAGGTGCGGCACTTCCTGGTGTGGAACGAGCTGAAGGGCTTCTTCGACGACGAGCGGGGCCGCTGGGACCACGAGGGCTACACCGAGCTGTACAACCTGGTGTACGCCGAGGTGAAGCGGGTGCGCCCCGACGCGCTGGTCGGCGGGCCCTACGTCGTCATGGACAGCGTCACCGGGGACAGCCCGCACGCGTCCGCCGAACTGCGCGGCGCCTGGGGCAGCGCCGACCAGCGGGCCCTGGACGCGGTGCGCTACTGGAACACGCACCGGATCGGCGCCGACTTCGTCGTCGTGGACGCCTCCAGCTACACCAAGGACAGGCGCCTGCTGCCCGACGCCTTCGGGGCCACCGCCAAGTTCACCGACATCGGCCGCTGGGTGCGCGGGACGACGGGACTGCCGCTGTGGTGGGCCGAGTGGTACGTCGAGCCGGGTGACGCGCACGACCGCCGCGACGACTGGACCGAGGGCCACCGCCTGGCCGTCCAGGCGGCGGGCCTCATCGCCATGGCCCGCGGCGGTGCCGACACCGGCCTCTACTGGAACCCCCAGCTCCGCGAGGGCCGGTGCCCCGGCTGCCTGTGGGAGGGCACCGGCGAGGCGTCGGGCGGCGGACCGCTGCCGATACTGGACCTGCTCACCCGCTTCGCCACCGCCTTCGGCCCCGGGACCGGCTACGAGAGCGTCACCGCGCACCCCCCGGCGGGCCTGCACCTCCTCGCCGACGACCGCACGGTCCTCGCCGTCAACCCCGGTACCGAGCCGGTGCGCACCCGGATCGACGGCCGCCCGGTCGAGCTGGCCGGACACGAGGTGCGCTGGCTGGACCGCTGACCGGACGGACGCCGCCGAGAAGGGTTGTCAGGACAGCGTCATCAGCCGGTGGACCAGCGCGGCCGCCGCCACGAGCATCAGCGGCACGGTGAACCACAGCGTGGCGGGCAGCCACGCGTCCCGCCGCGGACCGGGCGGCGCGAGCACCCGCAGCAGTTCGCGGCCCGTGAGCAGGAGCAGCACCAGCAGCACGCACAGCGCCCCGGTCACCGACCAGTCGGTCCACGTCACCCGCGGGCCCGGCGGTCCCGGGTCCGCGGCGGCGCCCGCGCCCGGGGGCGGATCGCGCAGCGTGTACACGGCGGCGTCGCGGTGCTCGAACACCCGCCGCAGCTCCGGCCGCGCCTCCAGGGCCTCGCGCAGCCGCGCCTCCCACGTCGCCGGGTAGCCCGCGTCCAGCTCCAGGTACGCGGACTGGCCCGCGTTCACCATCAGGAGCCCCCCGGGACCGGCGGCGCGCAGCCCGGCCACGAGATCGTCCGTACGGGTGGGGTCGGTCGGCGCCTGCACGGGCAGGTAGCGCACCCGCTCCATGTCGCGCGCGCCCCACGGCAGGGCGGGGGTGAGGTTCGTCGCCGGATCGCTGCTGAGCCACAGCAGCCCGGCCGACGGACGGTCGTGGGCGTACACGTACTCCATCGCCGCGACCTCCCCCGGCCGCACCCGCTCGAAGCTCTCGTTGCCCCACCGCGCGACGAGGAACCCGCCCAGCAGCACCAGCCCGGCCAGCAGGGCGGCGCCCGGTGCCGCCCACCGGCGCACCCGGCCCGGCGCCCCGGCGCGGTCCCCCTCCCGGGGGAAGAACGCGAGGGCGGCCAGCAGGCAGGCGCCGGGGGCGGTGAACAGGAACACCCGCAGCGCCATCTCGCCGCCGTACGACTGGAGCCCGAAAGCGCCGAACGGCACGGCGGCCAGCAGCAGCAGGCAGCGGTCGCCGTACCCGGCCCGGCGTCTGCGCCACGCCCCGAAGGCCGCCAGCGCCAGCGTGCCGCCCGCCAGGGCGACGCGGGTGTACAGCACCAGCTTGTGCGTCTGGCTGCCGCCCTCGATGCGGCCGGCCACCGAGGAGGACACGTTACCGGTCAGGCCGCCGAGGCCGCCGAACAGCTCGTCGAAGTGCCCCGACCAGTACGACTCGGCCAGGAACCCCACCCAGGCGGCCACGAGGACGGTGCCGAGCAGCGGCAGCCCGCGCGGCCCGAGCCGCCGGGCGAGCAGCAGCCCGCCCGCCAGGCCCAGCATCACGAACGGCGTGAGCTGGTGCGCGGTCACCGACGCCGCGAACAGGGCGAGGACGACGCCCAGCAGCACCGCCCGGGTGGAGCGGGACACCTCCGGGACGGCCGCCTCCCCCGGCGTGCGCGGACCCGGCCGCGCCGGCCGCGGGCGCAGCCACCGCAGCAGGACCGCGGCGAACGCCAGGTACAGCAGGTAGGTGAACCCCTGCGGTGAGAAGTAGTCCTGGCCCACCCAGCCGCACAGCACGAAGAACCAGGCGGCCGTCCACCGGGCCCGCCAGTGCACGCGGAAGGCCCGCAGCAGCACCGCGAAGGGGGCCAGGTACAGCACCTGCATGGCCGTCGGCCACCAGCGCAGCACGCCGGTGAGGTCCTCGACGCCGCACGCCTGGGCGACGAAGGCGGTGACGGCGAAGAAACCGGGCCAGCTCCACCGCGCGTCCAGCTCAGGCGCGGTGACGCCGGTGCGGTCGATGTAGTCGAGGAAACCCAGGTGCTGCCAGGCGGTGGCGAACCGCGGCTCGGCCTCCACCACCGCGGGGACGGCGTGCAGCGCGAGGAGGGTCAGCACGAGCGTGGCCCCCAGCAGCGCCCGGTCGGGGACCCGCCGGGCCAGCGCGAGCCCGAAGCACACGGCGAGCCCCGCGGCGCCCAGCAGCGTCGGACCGGGCAGGACGGAGACGAGCCCGAGGCCGCCCATCGCGTCCAGCTCCGCCTCGCCGAACCCGCGCAGCGGCACCCAGAACAGCGCGGTGGCCGCCGCGAGTCCAAGCCACCGTGCGAGCGCCGCGGGCGGGGGCCGTCCGGGCCCCGCCCACCGCGCCGGGAGCCGGGCGCGCAGCCGAGCGGCGGGGGAGGGGCGCGGCTGCGGGTCCGGGCGGCGGTCCGGGCCCTCGTCCGGGCCCCCGCCCGCCGGCGGGCCCCCGCCCGTCCCGCCGCCGTCCGCGCCCCCGGCCGTGGCACTGGCCGTCCCGCCGTCCGCGCCCCCGGCCGTGCGCGGGCCGTCCACCGTCCGCGCGGAACCGTCCGCGCCGCCGGGTCCGCGCAGCACGCCGCGCAGCCGCACCGCGGCCACCACGGCGACCACGCCGAGGCTGGCGACCTCCGCCATCCCGGCCCCGGCCAGCCCCAGGGCGGGCAGCAGCACCAGCGTCAGCGTCAGCACCAGCGTGCACAGCACGCCCTGCAACCAGGCCAGCCCCGCCGTGCGGCTGCGCGCCCGCAGCACCGCGAAGTACAGCTCGATGACCACCCGCAGCAGCGCCCCCACGGCGTACCAGCGCAGCAGCCCGGTGGCGGACGCCGCGTAGCCGGGGCCGAAGACGCCGAGGATCTGCGGCGCGAACACGAACAGCAGCGCGCAGACGGGGACCATGATGCGCAGCATCCGGCCCAGCGCCGCCCGGCAGTGCGCGGCCAGCAGCGCCGGGTTGTGCGCGCCCTCCACGGTCAGCGAGGACCCCATGTTGAGCGCGAGCAGGTTCACCGTCCCGGAGATGGTGACGGTGACGTAGAAGTACGCGTTGTCCGCGGCGCTGACCTGCGCGGCCACCAGCACCGGCACCAGGTAGACCACGGCCAGCGAGAACAGCGCCCCGGTGTAGTCCCCGGCCAGGAAGCGGCCCATCTCCCGCCACGGCGCGGGCCGGGCCGCCCGTGCCGTGGCCGCGACGTGCCGGGGCACCAGCCGCCGCAGCACCAGCCATCCCAGGGGCACCACGGAGACGGCGATGGCCGCCGCCCACGAGACGAACACCCCGGCCGTCGGCACCGCCGCCGCCAGCCCCACCAGCAGCGCCAGCTTGACCACCGAGAACGCGGTGTTGCCGGCCGGCACCCAGGCGGCGCTGCGCAGCCCCGTGAGCACGCCGTCCTGGAGGGTCAGCAGCGACCAGCCGACCACGGCGGCGACGAACCCGAGCCCCGGCAGCCAGCCGCGCAGGAACCCGTACGAGGGCCCCCACAGCCCGAGCGTCAGCAGGAACACCGTGGCGGCGAGCGCCACCAGCAGCGAACTGGCCGCGTACGTCCGCAGGATGAGCGTGCGGGTGGTGCGCCCGGCCACCGGGATGAAGCGGGCCAGCGCCCCGATGAGGGTCACCGCCGTCAGCCCGGCCAGGAACTTCATCGCGGCGATCGCCGCCGATCCCTGGCCGACGGCCTCGTCCGAGTAGTAGCGGGCGGCCACCAGCCAGTACCCCAGGCCCAGCACCGCGCTGATGCCGGTGTTGACCATCAGCGCGTAGGCGTTGCGGAACAGGTGGCCACCGCCGGCGGAGGCCCGCCCGGGAGGGGTGTCCCGGGCCCGCGGCCCGGCGGTGGTCGTCGTCACGGCGTCAGACACGAAAGCGCTGAACCCTTCCCGCCGCGACTCCCGCCGCGGCGCGGGCCCGGCGCCAGACGCCGTAGCCCGTGGTGAGTGCCCGGTCCCCCGCGAAACTGCGGGCGACGCCGACGCCGTCCACCAGCCGGGCGAACTCGGCCGGTGTGGTGGTGCGCCGGATGGTCAGCCGGGCCAGCGAGTACGGTCCCTGGCGCCGCGCGTCGGCCAGCGCGTTGCGGACGGCCAGCGACTGCGTGAAGCCCGCCGTCCGCACCGCGTCGCGCACCCGGCGGCTGGAGTAGCCGAACGGGTAGGCGAAGGAGCGCGGCGCCCGGCCGAGCGCGTCGGCCAGCAGCGCCCGGCAGTGCCCCACCTCCCGCCGCAGCGCCGCGTCGCCGAGCTGGTCGAGCTGCGGATGGGAGTGGCTGTGCCCGCCGATCTCCACCCCCGTGTCGGCCAGTTCGCGCAACTGCGCCCAGTCGAGCATGGCGTCGGGCGCGCCGCCGCAGTGCTGCGGCCCGCGCAGCCACCCCGTCGCGGCGAACAGGGTGGCGCTGAACCCGAGCCGGGTCAGGACGGGCAGGGCGTGCCGGTGGACGCCCGCGTAGCCGTCGTCGAACGTGACGAGGACCGGACGCCGGGGCAGCGGGCCGCCGCCACGCCACGCCCGGGCCAGTTCGGACACCGTCAACGGGGTGTGGCGCCGTTCGGCGAGCAGTTCCATCTGGGCGGCGAACGCCTCGGGGGAAACGGACAGCCGCCGGGCGGCGGGCGCCGGGAAGCGGGCGATCGTGTGGTACATGAGGATCGGTACCGGGCCGTTCACCGTGGTTCCTCCTCCCGGGCGGCCCGGTCCGCGCCCTCCCGGCCCGTCCTCGGCGCGGGAGCGGCGGCCCCGGCGGCGAACCCGGCGCCGCGCCGGGCCCGCACCGAGCCCACCGCGTAGCCCGCCACCGCAGCGCCCGTCCCGGTGAGGACGGCCACGGCCCGTCCGCCACCGCCCGCGCGGGCGGCCAGGAAGTCGCGCACGCCCCGGCCCAGCGCGGCGGGCAGCACCCGGGTGGCGTACCGCCGTTCGCTGGACAGCCCGTCCCGGGCGCCCACGCTCCGGGCGACCAGCGCCTTGGACACCCCCTCGGCGTACGCCCGGGTCACGAGGTACGCGAGGCGCTCCCGGACGGCGGGCACCCGGTGGTGGATCACCGCGCGGTCGTCGATGAGCAGCACCGCGTCGGGGCGGGCCTGGGCCAGCCGGATGCACAGCTCCGTCTCCTCGCAGCCGAGCGGGAGCCGGTTCCCGTCCCGGCCGATCCCGCTGGCGAACCCGCCCGTCGCGGTGAACGCCGAGCGCCGGAAGGAGGCGTTCCCGCCCAGGACGTTGCGCACCCGCACCCGTCCGGGCGGCAGACCGCGGTAGGTGCAGCCCACCGCCCAGTCGAACTCCTCGGGGAACCACGGCGGGCGGCGGCCCGACGCCCACAGCGGTTCGGTCCGGCCGCCGACGGCGAGGACGGCCGGGTCGGCGAAGGCGTCGGCGAAGTGCCGCAGCCAGTCCGGTTCCGCGACCGCGTCGTCGTCCAGGAAGGCGATCAGGTCCCCGGCCGCCGCGGCGATGCCGGTGTTGCGGCCGGCCGACAGCCCGCGCGGCCCGGCGTTGGCGAGCACCCGCACCCCGGGCGTGCCCGCGTAGTGTCCGGACAGGCGGTCGAACAGCGCCGGGTTGTGGTCCACGACCAGCAGGGTCTCCAGGGCGGGCAGCGACTGCGCCCGCACCGAGGCCACGGCGGCGAGGATGTCCTCCCAGCGGTCCTCGGTGTAGACGCACACCACCACCGAGAACGCGGACGGCGTGCCGTGCGTCACCGGCCCTCCCGCAGGGCCATCGGACGTGCGGCGGTGCCCCGGCCGCGTCTGCCGCCCTCGCGCAGGATCACCGACAGCACCCGCAGTCCGTCCCGCACCGCGTTCAGGTTGCTGACGCCGTGGATGCGCTCGTACTCGTGGCTGGGTATCTCCTGGACCCGCAGCCCCGCCTTGACGACGCGGATGTTCATCAGGGTCTCCACTTCGAACCCGTTGCAGTCCAGGGCGATGTCGTCCAGGCATCTGCGCCAGAACGCGTTGTATCCGTAGCACAGATCGGTGTACCGCGCGCCGAACTTGGCGTTGACGACGGCGGTCAGCAGCCGGTTGCCGAGCTTGCGCACGGGCGTCATGTCGTCCGTGCCGCCGCCGTTGGCGAAGCGCGAGCCCTTGGCGAAGTCGGCGCCGCCGACCAGGGCGGAGACGTAGGTGACGATCTCCGTGCCGTCCGCCGACCCGTCCGCGTCCACCATGACGATGATCTCGCCGGTGCAGGCCGCGAAGCCGCTGATGAGCGCGTCGCCCTTGCCCTTGCCCCGCTGGGGCACCACCACCACGTCGGGGCGCAGGTCCCGGGCCACGGCGACGGTGTCGTCGGTGGAGTTGCCGTCCACGAGCACCACCTCGTGGACCCAGTCCGGCAGCGTCTTGAACACGTACGGCAGGTTCTCGGCCTCGTTCATGGCCGGGATGACGACGCTGACCGGTGGTGCGATGGCCAGGTGCGAGGAGACGGGCCGGTAGCGGCCGGGGGACGGTTCGGCCAGCGGGTGTGCGGAGGCGGTCATCGGGGCATTCCCTCTCGTCCGGTGGACCGCGCCCAGCGGGGCGGTCCGAGCGGTGGTGGACAGGTGCACAAGGGGGATCACGCCCGCGACGGACCGCCCGGAACCTCCGGGCACGCCGGCGGCGCGCCCGGGGGGACCAGGTGAGCGGCGAGGTCTCCGGCCGCGTCGCGGCCCGGCCGGCGCGCGGCTGCGCACCGGCGGGACGGCACCCCCCTGCCCCGTCCCGCCCGGCGTCTGGCGTATCCGGCCCCTCCCCGAGGCGGAACGCCCGCCGGTGCGGACGGCGGCGTTGTGTGTCGAATGGCGGTTGACGTGTGGCGGTTCGGACGCTGGGTGGGGCCAGCGCGCGAAGCCGGTGGCTCGTGACGGACGGCCACAGTCCGGGAGGGGACGGGGGCGGTCCGGACGGAAGGGGTCATCCGCGCGTCGTGCGCTCACCTCCCGAGCGCATCGCGCCCCACCGTTTGAGCAACCGGTCGGCTGGGGCGAACAGTTCCGGCCGGGAGACGACAAGGTGGCGCAGGGCGCGGACCGGCGCCCTCCTGGCGCGGTGGCCCAGCGCGACCGGGTGGCGGCGGGCCGCCCAGCCCTCGTAGACGGTGAGGTCCCCCGACTTGAGGGCGTCCTTGTACCGCTTGTCGCCGCGCCCCATGTCCACGTGGCGCAGCCCCTCGGCCGCCGCGGCCTCGGCCAGCCGCAGGTGCAGCACGAGGCCGGGCGAGTAGCGGGCGAACGCCGGGTCGTAGGCCGGGAACCAGGTGGCGAGCGTCGTGCGCGACCGCAGGCCGAAGTGCGCGGCCACCGGGCGCCCGCCCGCGTACAGCACCGACAGCCTGCCCGCGCAGGAGCCGGCGGAGGTGTGGAAGAGGCGCTCCACCAGTTCGACGATCCAGGGGCGGGCGAACCGGTCGCTGCGCCCGGTGCGGCGGTACTGCGCCGACTTCCAGGCCAGCAGCGTGCGCAGCACCCGCGGATCGCGCTCGTCGTGGACGTAGACCACCTCGCCCGCCTCGCGCCCGAGCTTGCGCTCCTTGGACAGCGTCCTGCGGGTGAAGCCCGGCGACCGCTCGCGCAGCCCGTCCCAGAACGCCCGCGGGCCGCCCGCGACGTCGATCACCGGCGAGGCGTGGGCGCTGGAGGCGAACCGGGCGAAGGGCTGCGGACCGGCGGCCAGGTGGTCGAACTCCCACACCGCGAGGCCGCAGGCCCGCAGCAGTTCCCGCGCGTCGCAGGTGAACCCGGGCCGGTGCACCACGCCCTGGCAGTCGGACAGCCCGAGCCCCACCGCGCGCCCCACGCCGAACGCCGAGCGCTGGTAGGGGAAGAACCCCTCGAACGCCCCCTCGCGGCCGCCCTGCTCGCGGATCACCGCCACCCGCACCCCGCGCCGCACCCGGCCGACCGCCAGCGTGAACTCCGGGGAGAGGAACGGGTTGGCGAGCTGCCCGGCCCCCTCCCGTGCGGCCCGCTCCTGGAGCGCTGCCCACGCCGCCAGGTCGGCGGCGGCTAAGTCGCCCGGTTCGCAGATGTCGATGCCCACGTCACCGTCTCCTGAGGGCGGCTTCGAAGCCGGTGCGGAGGCCGGGGAAACGGCGGCCCAGCCAGACGGAGAGCAGCGTCAGGGCGCTCAGCGCCGCGACGGCCGCCACCCCGCCCCGGACCGACCAGGCACGGGCGGCCAGCAGCGTCTGGGCCACCAGCACGTTGACCGCGATGGAACCGGCCAGGGCCACGACGGCCCGGCTGAGCGGGTCGAGACCCGGCAGCGCCGCGGCCAGCGCCGCACCGGGCGCGGCCAGCAGGAAGAAGAACGTCAGCGGTGCCCGCAACGGCGGCCCGAGGTCGCCCAGAGCCAGGCCCGCCCCGGCCGCCCCCACGGCGGCGCCGGCCAGCAGCGGCGCCGGCAGGCCGGTCCCGCCGCGGTCGTCAGTGATGTGCATCGACGGCTGTGCCCCCCGTAGCGCCGTTGTGTCAGGCCACAATCTCGTGGTCCGGCCGTGCTCCCGTCAAGAGCACCCGGACACCGTGTCCGGCGGAGCCGGGCGCACGGGAACACAGCGGGCGCAGGGGATGGCAAGCCGGGGCGCACGCCTTCCGGCGTCCGCTCTCAGCCGCCCCGCGGTGCGGCGCTGCGGACACCGGGAGATTTGTCAACGCGCGTGCGGGGCAGGTGATTACCATGACCGGGATACCCGCGGACTCGCGTCGGGCGATAGGGTGAAGGCTGCCCGGGGCCGGGTGCCGTCGTACGGGTGGGGAGTGTCATGGAACAGATAGCAATGCCCAGCAGGCCGCGCGTGCCTGCCGTCAACTGCCGCTCCGGCGCGAACGCGTCGCGCCTGGACCGGCACCTGAGCGTCCTGGGCGGACCCGCCGTGCCCGCGGGCCGGGCGGAGGAGGCGACGACGCTGATGCGTGAGCTGACCACGCGTGACGTCACCCGTTCCCGCACCAGCCGGGGCGCCCGGGTCTCGCTGTTCGCTCCCCTGCGCCGGCTGCGCCGCTCCCTGTTCGGGGGCCGCGGCTGACGGCTGCCCGGGGCGCGGCCACTGCGGCAACGGCACCGGCGCCGGTCAGTGGTCCGACACGTCGGAAATGTTCTCCACCGTGACGGAGAAGGAGAACCGGTCCCCCCGGTAGTGGATGCGCGCCACGTCGACCGCTCGCCCCCGCTCGTCGAACGTCACTCCCGTGTAGTGCAGGATCGGGCTCAGCAGCGGCACGTCGAGCAGCCTGGCCGTCTCGGGGTCGGCCAGTCTGGCCTCGACGGTGTCGGTGATCCGGCTGATCCGCACCCCGGCCTCGTCGCGCAGCACCTTCGTCATCGGCATGCGCCGGAGCGCGTCCGGGGCGACGCGTCCGGCTATCTCCGGGTGGATCAGGTTCTCGGCCCAGTTCGTCGGCTCCCCGCTCGTGCGGTCGCGGCGCAGCCTGCGGAAGGACACCGCCTCGCGGAGGCCGGGGAAGTACTCCGCCAGCTCCGGCGGCACCGGCACGGGGCCGTGGCCCAGCAGTGTGGTGTCCTCACCCGACTGCTGGGCCACGATCGCGTCCACCGACCCGAGGACGCGCACCGGGCGGCCCCGCCGCGCCTCGGGCTCGATGAACGTGCCCCGGCGGCGGTGCCGGCTGATCAGGCCCTCCGTCTCCAGCTCCTTGAGCGCCTGGCGCATGGTCAGCACGCTCACCCCGTAGTGCTCGGCCAGCGACTCCTCCGTGGGCAGCCGCAGCGGGGCCTCCGGCGGCCTGCCCAGTATCGAGGCCCGCAGGGACTGCGAGACCTGGTACCACAGCGGCAGCTTGCGGTTCAGCTCGACCGAGTCGGGAGCGAAGAGGGTCACCGTGCCTCCGGTCCAGCCGGGTGACGTGGGGTACGTCAGTCGCGGAAGTGTCGCTCAAGACCCTGCCACACATCGTCGTAGGAGCGCTGCCGGTGTGCCGCCCCGAGCGCCTGGCCGGTCACCGTGACCGGCCAGCGGGTCTCGAACATGAAGGCCAGGCCGTCGTCCACCTTCTGCGGGCGCAGCTCGGCGGCGCTGGCCCGGTCGAAGGTCTCCCGGTCGGGGCCGTGCGCCGACATCATGTTGTGCAGCGAGCCGCCGCCGGGGACGAACCCCTCCGCCTTGGCGTCGTAGGAGCCCTCGATGAGACCCATGTACTCGCTCATCACGTTGCGGTGGAAGTACGGCGGCCGGAAGGTGTCCTCGCCCACCAGCCAGCGCGGGGCGAACACCACGAAGTCCACCCCGGCCAGCCCCGGGGTGTCCGAGGGGGAGGTGAGCACCGTGAAGAGGGACGGGTCGGGGTGGTCGTAGCTGATGGAGCCGAGCACGTTGAAGCGGCGCAGGTCGTAGACGTACGGCACGCAGGTGCCGTGCCAGGCGACGACGTCCAGCGGCGAGTGGCCGTACTCGGCCGCCCAGAGGTGGCCGCAGAACTTGTTCACCACCTCCACCGGCCCGGCCACGTCCTCGTAGCGGGCCGTCGGCGCGAGGAAGTCCCGCGGGTTCGCCAGCCCGTTCGCGCCGACCGGGCCGAGGTCGGGCAGGGCGAACGGCCGGCCGTAGTTCTCGCAGACGTAGCCCCGGGCGGTGCCGTCCGGCAGCTCGACCCGGAACCGCACCCCGCGCGGTACCAGCGCCACGTGTCCGGGCCCGGCGTGCAGGACGCCGAACTCGGTGCGCAGCACGAGACGGCCCCGCTGCGGGACGATCAGGAGCTCCCCGTCGGCGTCGCTGAACACGCGGTCGGTCATGGAGGCGTTGGCGCTGTAGAGGTGGACGGCCATGCCCGCGCGCTGGGTGGCGTCGCCGTTGCCGCCCAGCGTCCACAGCCCGGCGACGAAGTCGGTGCCCGCCTCCGGTTCCGGCAGCGGCCCCCAGCGCAGCCGGTTGGGGTCGGGGATCTCGGTGAAGGGCGCGGTGCGCAGCGCCGGGTTCGCCCGCCCGTCCGTCAGCCGGGTGAACGCCGGGTGCGCGGCGGAGGGCCGGATGCGGTAGAGCCACGAGCGCCGGTTGTGCGCCCGCGGTTCGGTGAACGCCGCGCCGCTGAGCTGCTCCGCGTACAGCCCCAGCGGGGCGCGCTGCGGGGAGTTGCGGCCGACCGGGAGCGCTCCCGGCACCGCCTCGCTGCTGTGCTCGTTGCCGAAGCCGGTGAGGTACGCCGGTTCCTCCGCCGTCCCGCGCGTCTGCCCGTCGCCGCTCATGGGGTGCTCCTGCCGCCGTCGATTCCTATGTCTCAGCATAGGAATGGGGGTGCGCCGGGGCAACAGCCGCCGCGGAACTCCGTCCACACGGTGGGATCGAAGGATTTCTGAAGCCTGTCGTGGCAAGGTGCCGCCGGCCGGTGTCCATGCCGTCGGAGGACGGAGATCTGGAAGAGGTGACCCAGCCGGGCCGGGGAGTGATCGCGGTCCCGGTGCGCGAGTGCGGTGAGAAGCTCGTCGATCTGCGGGCGGTGCGCGCGCTGCGGCTCACCGGCCGGCTCGCGTCGTCGGCACCAGCCCTGCTGCGGCTGGGGGTCGTGGACCGCCTGGTCACCGCGCAGACCATGCTGCCGGTGGGTCTGCGGCTGCTGGTCCTCGACGCGTACCGGCCCGCCCCGGCGGGGGCCCGGCCCGGATGCTCCGGGCACGAGACCGGTGCGGCAGCCGACCTGACGCTCTGCATGACCGACGGCGCCGAGCTCTGGCCGGGAGCCGTGGGGTTCTGGCCGGACAGGGGGGCGGATGCCCGTACGGCATGCTCTGCGCTCGACCCCGTCGCAGCCGAGCACCTGAGTGTGCTGAGTGAGGCGTTGAGCTTCGCGGGGATGAGTAACTACCCTGAGGTGTGGTGGCATTGGTCCCACGGCGACCGTTCCTGGGCGTATCAGCGGGGTGTCGGCCATGCGCGGTACGGCCCTGTCGGTCGCTGAGTGACGGCGCGCCCGCCGGCTACTGCCGCCTCACAGCGTCGTTGAGGGGGCCAGCGTGCTGCACGTGAGGCTGCTCGGCCCGGTCGAGGCCGGGAGCGGGGACGGACGGATCGAACTCGGCGGGGCCAAACCACGCGCCCTGCTGGCGGCACTGGCGCTGGAC
Organism: Streptomyces solitudinis; assembly: GCF_036323765.1. Classification (NCBI taxonomy): domain Bacteria; kingdom Bacillati; phylum Actinomycetota; class Actinomycetes; order Kitasatosporales; family Streptomycetaceae; genus Streptomyces; species Streptomyces solitudinis. The sequence continues at coordinate 562,531 of NZ_JAZDCW010000004.1, read as the reverse complement.
CCCGGCCGGGTGGTGCCCATCGACCGGCTCGTCGACGTCCTGTGGTCCGAGAACCCGCCGCCCAGCGCCCGCGCCCTCATCCACTCCTACGTCTCCACCCTGCGCCGCTCCTTCGCCCGAGCGGGGCACCCCAAGGTCGTCGTCACCCGCGCGCCCGGCTATGTACTGCGCCCGGAGTCGGTCACGGTGGACGCGCACCGTTTCACCGCTCTGCGGAGGCAGGCCAAGGACCGCACCGCCGCCCGGGACTTCGCCGGGGCCGCGACACTGCTGTACGAGGCCAGGGCGCTGTGGCGCGGCCCCGCCCTCTCCGGGCTGGCGGACTCGCCCCTCGGCGGGGAGGCCCGGCGCCTGGACGAGCTGCGGACCTCGGCCGCCGAGGAGTTCTACGCCGCCGAGCTTGCTCTGGGCCGGCTGGATCACCTCGCGGAGCTCACAGCTCTGGTCGAGGCGTACCCGGCCGACGAACGGCTGCGCGGCCTGCTGATGGTGACCCTCCGCCGCCTGGGCCGGCAGGCGGACGCCCTGGCCTGCTACCGGGCGGGCCGCGACGCCCTCGTCGAGGAGCTCGGCATCGAGCCGGGACCCGAACTCAGCGGTCTGCACGCGGTCATCCTGCGCGGTGAGGACGACCGGCTGCCCGGGAGCCCGCTCAGCCCGCCCGCCCCCGCCGACCACCAGCCTCCGGCGCACCTCCCGCCCCGGTCAGGTGACTTCACCGGGCGGCGCGCGGAACTGAGCCTCCTCCGTGAGGGCCTGACGGGCGAGCCGAGTGTGGTACAGGTGGTGGCCGGGCCCGGCGGCAGCGGCAAGTCGGCGCTGGCGGTCCACGCTGCACACCAGGTGGCGGGGCACTTCCCGGACGGCCAGCTGTTCGCGGAACTACGGGGCATGTCCGACTCCCCGGCCACCACGGAGGAGATCCTGGGCGGCTTCCTGCGGGCGCTGGGTGTGCCGGACGGACAACTGCCGCCCAGCACCCAGGCGAGGGTGGAGCTGTACCGCACCCTGCTCGCGGAGCGTCGGCTGCTGATCCTGCTCGACGACGCCGCGAACGAACAGCAGGTGCGGCCCCTGCTGCCGGCGGGCAGCGACTGCGCCGTGCTGATCACCGCACGGGACCGGCTGGGCGGACTCGCGGGGGCGCGCCTCACCGAGCTGGACGTACTGGCTCAGGCGGAGGCGCTCTCGCTGTTCACCACGATCGTCGGTGCCGGCCGGGTGCGGGCGGAACCGGACGCGGCGGTCCGCATCCTCGCCGCGTGCAGCCATCTGCCGCTGGCCATCCGTATCGCCGGGGCACGCCTGGCGGTGCGCAGCAGACTGCCGCTGGCGGTGCTGGCCGACCGGCTGGACGACGAACGCCACCGGCTCGACGAGCTGCGCGTCGGGGACCTCGCGGTACGCACCACCATCAGCCTGAGCTTCCAGCTCCTGGACGAGCAGGCCCGGACGGCGCTGGGGCGGCTCGGCCACCTGGGGCTGCCGGACTTCTCCAGCTGGGTCGTCGGCTGGCTGCTGGGAATGGCGGAGGCCGAGGCACAGCGGCTGCTGGAGGTGCTGGTCGACACCCAGTTGGTGGAGTTCACCGGCGTGGACACGGCGGGCGCCGGCCGTTACCGCCTGCACGACCTGGTACGGCTCTTCGCCCGGGAGTACGCGGAGGAGAAGGAACCGGCCGACGTCCTGCGGGCGGCCGTGGCGGAGACCCTGGGCGGCTGGTTGGGGCTGCTGCACGCGGTCGCGGCCAGCCGTCCGCCGGCGGAGATGGTCTGGCAGCCCGGTCACTGCTCGGGCGGCGACGTCAGCGGCCGTCACTCGGCTGCGGCGCCGTCGTGGCCGGGCACCCCCCGCGGCGGAGCCGCACACCGATACGGTCCCGCGCCCCTGGTGCCTCCCCGGGGCACTGCCGTACCGCCGCCCGAGCCGCCCGGCGACTACATCGAGCATGTCCGGCAGCCGCCTCCCGCCACCTCTGCCCCGCCGCCCGACCTCCCCCGCGCCTACACCGGGCGTGTCCTCGCCGATGTCGCCGGATGGCTGGCCGGTGAAGAGCCCGCGCTGGCGCTTGCCGTCGAGCGTGCCGCCGCGCTGGGACTCGACCGGCTGGTGTGCGAGGTGCTGTCGGCCCACACGGCGGTCGAGCTCGGCAACAACCGCTTCGAGTTCCGCGAACGGATCACCGGCCTCGCCCTTGAGGCCGCCCGGCGCGTCGGCGACCAGCGCAGCAAGGCCGTCATGCACGCCGAACTCGCCCAGATGCGCTATGCACAGGACCGGTTCACCGAGGCTCGGGCGCACTACGGGGAAGCACTCGACGGCTTCCGCGTCGAGTGCGATGTCCGGAACCAGGCAACCGCACTGGCCGGGCTGGGCACCGCATGCCGCGAGCCGGGGCATCTGACCGAGGCCCTGCACTTCCTGGACCAGGCCGGCGTCCTGCTACGGGCCCTGGACGACCACCGCGGCATCGCCTACGTCCACCGGATCCGCGGCTCGGTCCGGCTGGAGCAGGGAGACTACCCGGGCGCGCGGGACGACATCGACGTAGCGCTGTGGGGATACCGCAAGGCCGGCAGCCGCCGCGGTGTCGCCCTGGCACTGCGCACCGAGGGCCTGTACCACCGCGCCCGCGGTGACTACGACGAGGCACTGCGTACCTGCGCCGAGGCCGCCGAGATCTTCGCCGGGCTCGGGGACGAGCTGATGTGCTCCTACGCGGTACGGGCCCATGCCAAGGCGCGGTTCCGGCTGGCCGGGGGTGCCGGGGCGCTGCCCCGGCTGGAATGGGCGCTGGGGGTGGCCGGCAGCGCGAACGACCGCTTCGGCCAGGCGGTGACACTGCGGGTGATGGGTCAGCTGCATCTGGCCGAGGGACGGCTCGACCTCGCACTGGGCTGCCTGGACTCCGCGATGACCCTGTGGGAGACGATGGACGTCCGGTTGTGGCGGGCCCGAACCGAGTACGACCTGTCCCTCGTCCACGCCGCGCTGGGTGACACGACCGCCGCGCAGGCGGCCCGGACCCACGCCATGGGCGTCTTCGCGGACCGCGGCGCCCGCGAACATGCCGAGCTGAGCGGCCAGTGCGTGTCGGCGCAGATTGATTGAAGGGAGATTGAAGGGGGCGCGTCGAGGCTGTGCAGTGCAACGACCGCTCACTCCCCAGGGGGAAACACCATGCGCAGAACCCTGCGGCGCTTGATGACGGCGATGACCTGCGCGCTCGCCGTCACCCTGCTCGCCCTCACCACCGCCGTCGTCGGTGAAGTCTCCGCACCCACCACCGCCCACGCCTCGTCGGTCGGCGGGTCGGTCAGCCGCAACGAGATCCTGAACCGCGCGAAGTGGTGGATCGACAACTACGACGTCATCTACAGCCAGAACATCGCAGACGCCAAGCCGTCCGTGACCGGCGAGAAGTACCGGCCGGACTGCTCCGGCTTCGTCTCCATGGCCTGGCGGCTGCCCAAGAACGGCGGCAACGACCGCGTCACGGGCAACCTCAACTCCTTCGGCGACACCACCACCTTCTCCAACCTGGACAACCTCCAGCCGGGCGACGCGATCCTGGGCAAGGAAGCCGGCCACGTCGCCCTGTTCCACCGGTGGACCGACTCCAGCAAGACCAGGATGCAGGTCTACGAGGAGTACAACTGGGGCAAGGCCGGCCGTCACGCCACCCACACCAAGTCGTCCTACGCGAGCGCCAAGTTCGTAGGCGTCCGATACGACGAGATCGTCAACTCCACCGGCCGCGCCGTCGTCTACGGAGCCCTGAGCGACGGCCGCCTCACCTACACCCAGCTCGACACGGAGACCGGCAAGCGGACCCACGGCGCGGTGACCTCCACGGCCACACTGGGCTTCACTCCCAAGACCCTGGCGACGCTCAACTTCAACACCCTCCTCGTGACCTCCACCGCCGGTCGTCTGTACCGGGTCGACATCATCACGAACAACACCTCGCTGTCCTTCTCCAAGCCGGTCGACCTGGGCAAGGGATGGACCCATGACCTGCTCACCTACGACGGAAGCGGCCACCTCTTCGGCATCGCCGACGGCACTCTGCGCCGCTACAACATCGGAGCCGCCAAACCCAACGCCTCGCACATCACCGGGAACACCCTCATCGACACCGGGTTCGCCCTGAAGACCCTCGCCTCCACCGGCCCGGACTGGTTGCTGGGCACCACGAGCGCCGGGAAACTGTTCTCGTACAGGATCGACGGCGCCGGCGACTGGACCCGCTACGAGCTGAAGTCGTCCACCTGGCAGAACATGGACGCCCTCATCGCCCCGGGCGGCGGCGCCTTCTACGGTCACCGTGCCGAAGGCTCGCTGCACGCTTACGTCGACACCCTCCCGTACAACGGCAGCGGCGCCGACCTGCGCGGCACCGGCACCGTGGACAGCAGCGGCTGGACCCAGACCCTGCTGTCCGCCCAGCCCCGCACCGCGGCCTAGGAGCACTACCTTGTAAGCGGGCGTGGGGCTGATGTGCCAGGGGCCCCCGTCCTGGAGAGCGGCGGAGCCGTGCGGCCCCGTCACGACTGGGCGTGTGGACATTCCTGGTACCGCGGGGCGCCGTGCCGCCGGAAGGCGTACCGGCGCCGCCGCGCGAGTGGCACGCTCAGCTGTGACGCGGCGGGCGCCCCGGTAGCGACGGCGGCTTGGTGGTGGGCAAGGAGGCACCGGCTGGTGACGACGCCCGCCCCCTGGCCCCGGCGGTGGTCGCTGCTCGCAGCGCTCGGGCGCCCGCCCGGGGCCTGGGCGGGCGCGCGGGGCGGGGCACGGGTGGGACGCCGGGCGGGACGCGGGGTGAGGCACGGCACGCCGGGGGCTGGTGACACCGTCAAACTAGCGGCGCTAGTTTGGGTCCATGCAGGCACATGACGCTCTCTACCGTGACGGGGCCTGGCGGCCCGCCGTCGGCACCGGCCTGATCGAGGTCACCAACCCGGCCACCGAGGAGGTCATCGGCCGTGTCCCGGCGGGCACCGCCGAGGACGTGGACGCCGCGGTGCGCGCCGCGCGCGCCGCGCTCCCCGGCTGGACCGCCACCGCACCCGCCGACCGCGCCGCCCGGCTGGCGGCCCTGGGCGAGGCGCTGGCCGCCCGGCGCGAGGAGATCGCCGCGACGGTCAGCGCGGAGCTCGGCGCGCCGCTGTCCTTCTCCCGCGCCGTGCACGCCGACCTGCCCATCGCCGTCGCCGGTTCCTACGCCACCATCGCCGCCGAGTACGCCTTCGAGGAGCGCATCGGCAACTCCCGCGTCCTCCACGAGCCCATCGGCGTCGTCGGCGCCATCACCCCGTGGAACTACCCGCTGCACCAGATCGTCGCCAAGGTCGCCCCGGCGCTGGCCGCCGGCTGCACCGTCGTGCTCAAGCCCGCCGAGAACACCCCGCTGGTGGCCCAGCTGTTCGCCGAGGCCGTGGACGCGGCCGGGCTGCCCGCGGGGGTGTTCAACCTCGTCACCGGGTACGGCCCGGAGGCCGGTGAGGCGCTGGCCGGGCACGCGGGCGTGGACCTGGTCTCCTTCACCGGCTCCACGGCCGTCGGGCAGCGGATCGGGGCGCTGGCCGGCGCCGCCGTGAAGCCGGTCGCGCTGGAGCTGGGCGGCAAGTCGGCCAACGTCATCCTCCCCGGCGCCGACCTCGTGCGGGCCGTCAAGGTGGGCGTGGCCAACGTCATGGCCAACTCCGGCCAGACGTGCAGCGCCTGGACGCGGATGCTCGTGGACGCCGACCGCTACGACGAGGCCGTCGCGCTGGCCGCCGAGGCCGCCGCCAAGTACGTGCCCGGGGACCCGTCCGACGAGAAGACCCGGCTCGGGCCCGTCGTCAGCGAGCGCCAGCGCGAGCGCGTCACCGGGTACATCGACCAGGGCGTCGCCGAGGGCGCCCGGCTGGTGGCCGGGGGAGCGGACGCCCCCGAGGGGCACGAGCGCGGCTGGTACGTGCGGCCGACCGTCTTCGCCGACGTCACCCCCGGTATGACGATCGCCCAGGAGGAGATCTTTGGCCCCGTCCTCACGCTCCTGAAGTACGAGGACACCGAGGAGGCCGTGCGCATCGCCAACGACACCGTCTACGGCCTGTCGGGCGCGGTGTGGGCGGCCGGGGAGGAGGAGGCCGTCGCCTTCGCCCGCCGCCTGGAGACCGGCCAGGTGGACATCAACGGGGGCCGGTTCAACCCGCTCGCGCCGTTCGGCGGCTACAAGCACTCCGGCGTCGGGCGGGAGCTGGGCACGCACGGCCTGGCCGAGTACCTCCAGACGAAGTCGCTCCAGCTCTGAGCAGCCCGCCCGTCCCGCTATGCCCGAACCGTTCCCGTCCTAAGGAGCCACGCGCCGTGGTCCGTGCCGCCTTCCTGCCCGCTGTGGGCGCCCCGCTGGAGATCGCCGACATCGACCTGCCCGAGCCGGGCCCGGGGCAGGTGCGCGTCCGGCTCGCCGCCGCCGGTGTCTGCCACTCCGACCTGTCCCTGTCCAACGGCACCCTGCGCCAGCCGTTCCCCGTCGTGCTCGGGCACGAGGGGGCCGGGACGGTCGTCTCCACCGGCGAGCAGGTCACGTCCGTGGCCCCGGGGGACGCCGTCATCCTCAACTGGGCGCCGTCCTGCGGGGAGTGCCACTACTGCGCCCGGCTCCGGGAGCCGTGGCTGTGCGAGCACGCCAACGCGGCCAGCGCCGTGCCCTACGCCAGGACGGGGGACGGGCAGGAGCTGTACGCGGGCCTGGGCACCGCCGCCTTCGCCGCCGAGACGGTCGTGCCCGAACGCGCGGTGCTGTCCCTGCCCGACGGTGTGCCGCTCACGGACGCCGCGCTGCTGGGCTGCGCCGTGCTGACCGGCTACGGGGCCGTGCACCACCACGCCCGCGTCCGTCCCGGCGAGTCGGTGGCCGTGTTCGGCATCGGCGGGGTGGGCCTGGCCGTCCTCCAGGCCGCCCGCATCGCGGGGGCGGGCCAGGTCGTCGCCGTGGACATCGCGCCCGGCAAGGAGGAGCTGGCCCGTGCTGCCGGGGCCACCGACTTCCTGACCGCCTCGGAGACGACGGCGAAGGACATCAGGAAGCTCACCGGCGGGTACGGCACGGACGTGGCGGTGGAGTGCGCCGGGCGGGCGGACTCCATCCGGGCCGCCTGGAGCTCCACCCGGCGCGGCGGCCGCACGACGGTCGTCGGCATCGGCGGCAAGGACCAGCAGGTCACCTTCTCGGCGCTGGAGATCTTCCACTTCGCCCGGACGCTGTCCGGCTGCGTGTTCGGCAACAGCGACCCGGCGGCGGACGTGCCGGTGCTGGCGGAGCACGTCCGCGAGGGGCGTCTGGACCTGGGCATGCTGGTCACCGAGCGGATCGGCCTGGACGACATCCCCGAGGCGTTCGACGCGATGCGCGGCGGCCGGGGCGGCCGGGCGCTCGTGGTGTTCTGAGGCCCGGTGCCGCCGGGCCCCAGGCCCCGTGTCCCGTGGTCCCGTGTCCCGGGCCCCGCGCCCGGCGGCGCGGGGCCCGGCGGCTCACCTGGCCGGTGCCGGGTCCGTCTCCGCGTCCGTCCGCCCGGCCGGGGCGTTCCCGGCGGGGGCGCCGGTGGCGGCCGGGTACCGCAGGGCCAGCCCGTCGACCAGGGCGCGCAGCCCCGTCTCGAAGGCGCCCTGGTCCACCCTCTGCTGGTGCTCGGCGAGCAGGTGGGCCTGGTCGAGGTGCGGGTAGTCGCGGGCGTAGAGGGCCGCGTCGTCCACGAAGCCGCGGGCGAAGGAGCCGAGCGCGGACCCGGCGACGAAGTAGCGCATGAGCGCGCCGATGTGCGTGGCGTGGGCGCGCGGCCAGCCCGCGTCCGTCATGGCCCCGAAGACCGCGTCGGCCATGCGGAGCTGGCTCGGCCGTCTGCCGGGCCCCTGCGCCAGGTAGGGGACGATGTTGGGGTGCGCGGCGAGTGCGGCCCGGTAGGAGCGGGCCCAGGTCTCCAGCGCCTCCCGCCACCCCGTCCCGTCCTCGAACATCGACAGGTCCACGGCGGCGCAGACGTGGTCGGCGACCGCGTCCAGGATCTCGTCCTTGGTGCGGAAGTGGTGGTAGAGGGAGGGCCCGCTCACGCCCAGTTCGGCTGCGAGCCGGCGGGTGGACACGGCCTGGAGCCCTTCGGTGTCGACCAGGGCGAGAGCGGTCGCCACGATCCGGTCTCGGCTCAGCAGGGGCTTGCGGGGACGGGCCATGCGCCCATGGTATCCGCCGCACCCCTGAAACTAGCACTGCTAGATTAATGCTGCTAGGTTACGGCTGCCCGGCACACCCCGTGCCGTGCGGCCGGCGTGTGAGACTGCGACGAAGGGCGAGGTGGGCCGTGGATCTGGGACTGACCGACGAGCAGCGGGCCGTCCGCGAACTGGCCAGGGACTTCACCGACCGCGAGATCGTGCCGCACGCGGCCGCGTGGGACCGGGCGGAGTCCGTGGACCGGGGCGTGGTGCGCCGGCTGGGGGAGCTGGGCTTCCTCGGCCTCACCATCCCCGAGGAGTACGGCGGCTCCGAGGGCGACCACCTGGCGTACTGCCTGGTCACCGAGGAGCTGGGGCGCGGCGACTCCGCGGTGCGCGGCATCCTGTCCGTCTCCCTGGGCCTCGTCGGCAAGACGATCGCCGCCTGGGGGAGCGAGGAGCAGAAGCAGCGGTGGCTGCCCGGCCTGTGCTCGGGCGGGCTGCTGGGCTGCTTCGGCCTCACCGAGCCCGGCACCGGGTCGGACGCCGCCAGCCTCACCACCCGCGCCCGCCGGGACGGCGGCGACTGGGTCATCGACGGCGCCAAGATGTTCATCACCAACGGCACCTGGGCCGACGTCGCCCTCGTCTTCGCGCGCAGCGGCGAGGAGCCCGGCCACCGGGGCGTCACCGCGTTCCTCGTCCCCACCGGCGCCCAGGGCCTGGACCGCCGCGAGATCCACGGCAAGCTCGGGCTGCGCGGCCAGGCCACCGCGGAGCTGTCGTTCGACGGCGTCCGGGTGCCGGACTCCGCACGGCTCGGCCCCGTCGGCAAGGGCTTCTCGGTCGCCATGTCCGCCCTCGCCAAGGGCCGCATGTCCGTCGCGGCGGGCTGCGTCGGCATCGCCCAGGCCGCCCTGGAGGCGGCCGTGTCCTACGCCGGCGGGCGCGAGCAGTTCGGCAAGCCCATCGCCCGCCATCAGCTCGTGCAGGAGCTGATCGCCGACACGGCCGTGGACGTGGACGCCTCCCGGCTGCTCACCTGGCGGGTCGCCGATCTCATCGACCGGGGGCTGCCCTTCGCCACCGAGTCCTCGGTCGCCAAGCTCCACGCCAGCGAGGCCGCGGTGCGGGCCGCCAACAACGCGCTCCAGGTCTTCGGCGGCTACGGCTACATCGACGAGTTCCCGGTCGGCAAGCTGCTGCGGGACGCCCGCGTCATGACGCTGTACGAGGGCACGAGCCAGATCCACAAGCTCCTGATCGGCCGCTCCCTGACCGGCGTCTCGGCGTTCTGAGCCGCGCGGCGCCCGCCGGGCACCCGTGCTGACCAGCGGTTTGGGCGACGGGGCTTCCCGTGTATGGTGTTCGCCCGGCCAACGGGAAGCGGGGCGAACACAGATGGCACAGGCGGCCAGGGCGGGGGCACAGGGCCGGGGCAGCGTCCCGGACGACTCCTGGCGCGGCGTCGAGCCCGACGCCGCGCGACGGCTGCTGGTGGCCGCCGTGGAGGCGTTCGCCGAGCGCGGCTTCCACGCCACCACCACGCGCGACATCGCGGGCCGGGCCGGGATGAGCCCGGCCGCCCTCTACATCCACTACCGGACGAAGGAGGAGCTGCTCTACCAGATCAGCCGGGTGGGCCACGAACGCTCGGTGCGGCTGCTGTCCGACGCCGCCTCCGGCGAGGGCCGCCACGCCGACCGGCTGGCCGCCGCCGTCCGCACCTTCGTGCGCTGGCACGCCGAGCACCACACCACCGCGCGGGTGGTGCAGTACGAGCTGCACGCGCTGGGCGAGGAGCACTACGCCGAGATCGTCGCCCTGCGCCGCCGCTCGGAGACCGTCGTGCGCGACCTGCTGGCCGACGGGGCACTGGCCGGCGAGTTCGACGTCGCCGACCCGCGCGGCACCGCGCTGGCTGTGCTCTCGCTGTGCGTGGACGTGGCCCGCTGGTTCACCCCCGGCGGGCGCCGCACGCCGGACGAGATCGGCGCGTTCTACGCCGGTCTCGCCCTGCGCATGGTGGGAGCGCCCCCGGCCGCCCCGGCGTGAGGCGGCGCCCGGCGGGGCCGGTCCCGGCCCCCCCCCTGGCGCACACGCTCACACGAAGTAGCGGCTGACGCTCTCCGCGACGCAGACGGGCTTGTCGCCGCCCTCCCGCTCGACGGTCACCTGCGCCGTGAGCTGCACGCCGCCGCCCGCCTCCGCCACCTCCGCGACGCGGACCCGGGCCCGCAGCCGTGAGCCGACCGGCACCGGGGCGGGGAAGCGCACCTTGTTCACGCCGTAGTTCACGCCCATCCGGACGCCCTCGACGCGCAGCACCTGCGGCACGAGCGCGGGCAGCAGCGACAGCGTCAGGTAGCCGTGCGCGATCGTCGTGCCGAACGGGCCGCCGGCGGCCCGCGCGGGGTCGGTGTGGATCCACTGGTGGTCACCCGTGGCGTCCGCGAACAGGTCGATCCGCTTCTGGTCGACCTCCAGCCAGTCGCTCGGGCCCAGCTCCTCGCCGACCGCCGCGCGCAGTTCCTCCACCGACCCGAAGACCCGGGACTCCGCCATGTGTGCTCTGCCTTTCGCTGAGGTGAACCGAAGCGCGCGGCCCGGCACGGGCCCGCCCGCGCCGGGCGCGGGCCGACCGCGAGGGGCCTAAGCGCCCGCTCAGCATGGGCGGGCGTGCGGCCGCTGTCAACGGCCGCACGCTCACCCGGGCACGAGGGCCGGGACGCGTGCGTCACCGCTCACGCTGGCCTCCATCGCGGCGATCAGGCCGCGCAGCACCACCGCGAGCCGGGCGCCCGGCGCCCTGGCCGGATCGTCGAAGCACAGCAGCGCCCGGCCGCCCCACGTGCGGCGGTGCCAGTCGTCCAGCGCCGTGGGCTGCCGGATGCCGAGGTACTTCTGCTCCTTGCGCCGCCGCGCGAACTCCTCCTCGTAGTCCAGCCAGACCGACCGGGCCTCCTCCAGCTCCTCCAGGGCGGCCACGAGCCGCCCGGGGTCGGGCGAGCGGTCGTCGGGCGCGATCCCGGCGCGCGCGCACAGGTGGAGCCAGGTGGCCCGGTGGCCGTAGGGGGCGAATCGTTCCAGGCATTTGCGCAGCGCCTGGCGCCGCTGGCAGGGCGCGCGGCCCGGGTCGCGCACCTGTGCGGCGAGTGCTCTGAAGCCGGCCAAGGTATCCCACCTCCGTCTTGCGGGGTCCTCCATGCACCGAGTGGCTGCGGATGGGACGTGCCACACCCTCGATCGGCTCCCGTCTACCCGGAGACCCGCCGCGCAGTGCTCCTGGCTTCGGATCGGCCGGTTCCGGCACCTCGCCCGCCGGGTTCCGCGCCGCGAGGGAAGCCCTCCGGCGCCCTTCCGTCCTCGCATACCGACCGGTTAGTCTGCCGCTGGGCCCGTGCCGGGACGCGCCCGCGACGAGGGAGGACGGACGGATGGCGAGCATGCGTGACACGACGGTCGTGGTGACGGGAGCGGGCGGCGGGATCGGCGCCGCACTGGCCCGCAGCTTCGCGGAGCGCGGTGCGAGGGTGGCCGTCAACGACCTCGACGCCGCGCGGGCCGGGGAGGTGGCGGAGTCGATCGGCGGCGTCGCCGTCCCCGGGGACGCGTCCGCCGTCGTGCCCACCGCCCTGGAGGCGCTCGGCGGCGCCGTCGACGTCTTCTGCGCCAACGCGGGCATCGCGCCGCACGGCGGCCCCGAGGCGGCCGAGGACCTCTGGGAGGCGGCCTGGGACGTCAACGTCATGGCGCACGTGCGCGCCGCCCGGGAACTGCTCCCGCAGTGGCTGGAACGCGGCCGGGGCCGGTTCGTGTCGACCGTGTCGGCCGCGGGGCTGCTCACCATGTTCGGCTCCGCCCCCTACAGCGTCTCCAAGCACGCGGCGCTGGCCTTCGCCGAGTGGCTCTCGGTCACCTACCGGCACCGCGGCATCGACGTGCACGCCATCTGCCCGCAGGGCGTGCGCACCGACATGCTGCGCTCCGCGGGGGCGACGGGGCAGGCGGTGCTGGCCCCCGACGCCATCGAGCCCGAGCAGGTCGCCGACGCGCTCCACACGGCGATCGGCGAGGGGCGGTTCCTGGTGCTGCCGCACCCGGAGGTGGCCCGGTACGCTGCGGCCCGCGCCGCCGAACCGGACCGCTGGCTGGGCGGCATGAACCACGTCCAGCAGAAGCTGGAGCAAGGAGCAACCCCGTGACCGCCACCGCCCCCACCCCGGGCACCGAGCAGCGGCCGGTGCCGCAGCGGCTGCTGGCCACCGCCACCCGCCTCTTCGCCGACCAGGGCTACGACCGCACCTCCGTCCAGGAGATCGTGGAAGGGGCGGGGGTGACCAAGGGGGCCCTGTACCACTACTTCGGCTCCAAGGACGACCTGCTCCACGAGATCTACGCGCGGCTGCTGCGCCTCCAGCAGGAGCGGCTGGACGCCGTCGCCTCGGGCGGCGGACCGGTGGAGCAGCGGCTGCGGGACGCGGCGGCCGACGTCGTCGTCACCAGCATCGAGAATCTGGACGACGCCCGCATCTTCTTCCGGTCCATGCACCAGCTGAGCCCGGAGAAGCAGCGGCAGGTCAGGTCCGAGCGGCGGCGCTACCACGAGCGCTTCCGCGCCCTGATCGAGGAGGGCCAGCGCGCCGGGGTCTTCCACGCGGCCACCCCCGCCGACCTCGTCGTGGACTACCACTTCGGCTCCGTGCACCACCTGTCCGCCTGGTACCACCCGGGGGGCAAGCTCACCCCGCGCGAGGTCGCCGACCACCTCGCGGACCTGCTGCTGCGCGCCCTGCGCCCGTGAGCGCCCCCGCCGCGGCGCGCCCGGCGGAACGCGGAACCCCAAGACGACACGCGAACGACGACCCCGTGAAGGACCGGTGAGGAACAGCATGAAGGCCTGGCGCGTCCACGAGAACGGCCGACCCCGCGACGTGATGCGGCTGGAGGACGTCCCCGAGCCCGAGCCCGGCCCCGGCGAGCTGCTGGTCCGGGTGCGCGCGGCGAACGTCAACTACCCCGACGCCCTGCTGTGCCTGGGGCAGTACCAGATCCGCCCGCCGCACCCGTTCACCCCGGGAGTCGAGCTGTGCGGCGAGGTGCTGGCGGGGGAGGGGGCCGAGCCGGGCACGCGGGTGATCACCCAGGCCGCGCTGCCGGGCGGCGCCTTCGCCGAGCACGCCGTGGTGAGCGCCGACTCCGTGCTGCCCGCGCCCGGCGCGCTGGACGACGCCGAGGCCGCCGCCCTGCACATCGGCTACCAGACCGGCTGGTTCGGGCTGCACCGCCGGGCCCGGCTGCGGGCGGGGGAGACGCTGCTCGTGCACGCGGCGGCCGGCGGGGTGGGCAGCGCCGCCGTCCAGCTCGGCAAGGCGGCCGGCGCCACCGTCATCGGCGTGACCGGCGGCCCCCGGAAGGCGGCGATCGCCCGGGAGCTGGGCTGCGACCTCGTCATCGACCGGAACACCGACGACCTGGTGGCCGCGGTGAAGGAGGCCACCGGCGGGCGCGGGGCCGACGTGGTCTACGACCCGGTCGGCGGCGACGCCTACACGAAGTCGGCCAAGTGCGTGGCCTTCGAGGGGCGCATCGTGGTGGTGGGCTTCGCCAGCGGCACCGTCCCCACCCCGGGGCTCAACCACGCCCTGGTGAAGAACTACACGATCCTCGGCCTGCACTGGGGCCTGTACCGGCAGCACGACCCGGCGGCCGTGCGCGCCTGCCACGAGGAGCTGACCCGGCTCGCCGCCGAGGGCGCCGTCCGTCCGCTGGTCAGCGAGCGGGTGGCGCTGGACGGCGCGGCGGACGCCGTGCAGCGGGTCTTCGACGGCGTGACGACCGGCCGCGTCGTCGTCGTGCCGTAACCCGCACCGGGACCGGTGCCGCCACGGCGCCGGTCCCGGTGACCGGCGCCGCCCGCCGGCGCACTCCGGCACGGAGTGCGCCGGCGGGCGGCGTCTCAGCGCAGGTACGGCTTCAGCTCGCGGCGGGCCAGGGAGCGCTGGTGGACCTCGTCCGGGCCGTCGGCCAGTTGCAGCGTGCGGGCCCCGGCCCACAGCTCCGCCAGCGGGAAGTCCTGGCTGACGCCGGCCGCGCCGTGCAGCTGCACGGCCCGGTCCAGGATGCCCACCACCGTGCGCGGCACGGCGATCTTGATGGCCTGGATCTCGGTGTGCGCGCCCCGGTTGCCGACGGTGTCCATCAGCCAGGCCGTCTTCAGCACCAGCAGCCGCATCTGCTCCACCGCCACCCGGGCGTCGGCGATCCACTCGTGCACCACACCCTGCTGGGCCAGGGGCCTGCCGAACGCGGTGCGGGAGACGGCCCGGCGGCACATCAGCTCGATCGCCCGCTCCGCCATGCCGATGAGCCGCATGCAGTGGTGGATGCGGCCGGGGCCGAGCCGGGCCTGCGCGATGGCGAAGCCGCCGCCCTCCTCGCCGATCAGGTGGTCCGCCGGGACCCGCGCCCGGTCGAAGACGACCTCGGCGTGCCCGCCGTGCCAGTGGTCGGCGTAGCCGTACACGTGCATGGCGCGCCGGACCTCCACGCCGGGCGTGTCACGCGGCACGAGGACCATCGACTGCTGCCGGCGGACGTCCTCCCCGTCCGGCGCCGTCTTGCCCATGACGATGAAGACGGCGCAGTCCGGGTTCATCGCGCCGGAGATGTACCACTTGCGGCCGGTGATCACCCACGCGTCGCCGTCCCGCTCGATGCGGGTCTCCACGTTGGTGGCGTCGGAGGAGGCGACGTCGGGCTCGGTCATGGCGAACGCCGAGCGGATGTCTCCGGCGAGCAGCGGCTCCAGCCACCGCGCGCGCTGTTCGGCGCTGCCGAACTCCGCCAGCAGCTCCATGTTGCCGGTGTCGGGCGCGCCGCAGTTCAGCGCGGCGGGCGCGAGCTGCGGACTGCGTCCGGTGATCTCGGCCAGCGGCGCGTACTGGAGGTTCGTCAGCCCGGCCCCGTAGGCCGCGTCCGGCAGGAACAGGTTCCACAAGCCCTGGCGGCGCGCCTCGGCCTTCAGCTCCTTGACCACCGGCGGTGTGAGCCACGGCGAGGCCAGCTCCGCCCGCTGTCCGGCGGCCACCGCCTCCGCCGGGTACACGTGCTCGTCCATGAAGGCCAGCAGCCGCTTCCGCAGTTCCTCGGTGCGTGCGTCGTACGCGAAGTCCATGTGCTCTCCTCAGCCCTTCCGCAGTGTGTCCAGTCCGCTGTCCGTCAGCAGCGGCACCAGGCCGCCGATCCGGTCGAAGCCCCCGCCGACCGTCTGGCCCAGGGTGAACCGGTAGTGGATGCCCTCGCAGATGACCGCGAGCTTGAAGTAGGCGAACGCCGTGTACCAGGCGATCCGCGAGACGTCACGGCCCGAGCCCGCGGCGTACCGCTCGATCAGCTCGGCCGGGCCGGGGTGGCCCGGGGCCTCGCGCGTGGTGGCGATCGGCGCGCCGGGCACCGCCCGCTGCTGGCTGTACATGACCAGCAGCCCCAGGTCGGTGAGCGGGTCGCCGAGGGTGGACATCTCCCAGTCGAGCACCGCCGAGATCCGGTCGTCGGCGGTGACCAGGACGTTGTCGAGCCGGAAGTCGCCGTGCACGATGGCGGGGGCGGGAGAGCCGGGCAGGTCCCGGGCGAGCGCCGCGTGCAGTTCGTCGATGCCCGGCAGGTCCCGGCTGCGCGAGGCGTCGAGCTGCTTGCCCCAGCGCCGCAGCTGCCGTTCGAGGAAGCCGTCCGGGCGTCCGAAGTCGCCGAGGCCCACCTCGGCCGGGTCCACGGCGTGCAGGTCCACCAGGGCGTCCGGCAGGGCGAGCACCACCGCGCGGGTGCGCTCCGGGCCCAGCGCGGCCAGCTCCCCGGCACTGCGGTACGGCGTCCCCCGCACGTACTCCATGACGTAGAACGGCGCCCCGAGCACGTCGGGGTCCTCGCACAGCAGGAGGGTGCCGGGCACCGGCACGGCGGTGGGGCCCAGCGCGCTGATCACCCGGTACTCGCGGGCCATGTCGTGCGCGGTGGCCAGCACGTGCCCCAGCGGCGGGCGGCGCAGCACCCACGCGCCGGTGCCGTCGGTGATGTGGTAGGTCAGGTTCGACCGCCCGCCCTCGATGAGCCGGGCCCGCAGCGCGGCGCGCACCAGCCCGGGGGCCACCTCGTCCAGGTGGCGGCGCAGGCGGACGGTGTCGAGCCCCGGAGGGTTGTCGCTGCTCATCGGATCTCCTCCAGCGGAGTGGTCGGCGGGGTCACCCGGGCGGACGGTCGCATCCGATCATGCCGACTAGTCGGTATGGCGTCCAGAGGCTGACCGTACCCGGACGGAACGCGCGGGGTGAACACGGGCGTCCGCTGGGTAGACGGCCCTCCATGCCGAGCCGACTGCGCGCCTGGGACCAGGCACTGTTCTCCACCGTGGCCGCCCGTCACTGGCCGGGGGCCGAACGGGTGCTGCCCAGGCTGAGCCAGGCCGCCAACCACAGCAGGCTGTGGTGCGGCATCGCCGCGGGAATGGCCCTCTCCGGCGCCGGCGGCGTGCGGACCCGCCGCGCCGCCGTGCGCGGCGTCGCCTCCCTCGCCGTGACCTCCGCCACGGTGAACACGGTCGTCAAGTGGGCCGTGCGCCGCCACCGGCCGCTGCTGGACGACGTACCGCTGGTGCGCAGGCTCAAGCGGCAGCCGCTCAGCTCCTCCTTCCCGTCGGGGCACGCCGCGTCCGCCGCGGCCTTCGCCACCGGCGTCGCCCTGGAGTCCCGGGGCTGGGGCGCGGCCATCGCGCCGCTGGCCGCCTCGGTGGCCTTCTCCCGCGTCTACACCGGAGTGCACTACCCCAGTGACGTGCTGGTGGGCGCCGTGATCGGGGCCGGCACGGCCTTCGCCGTCCGCGCCGCCCTCACCCCGCGCCCGCCCGCGCCGCCCGCCCAGCCGCTCGTGGCCGCGCCCGCGCTGCCCGCGGGGCGCGGGCTCGTCGTGGTGGCCAACCCCGCCTCCGGCACGTCCGACGCGCTGCACGCGACGCGGACGGCCCTGCCGGAGGCCGAGTTCACCGTCTGGGAGGAATCCGCGGGACCGCTCGACGCGGTGCTGGAGAAGGCCGCCCAGCGCGCCGCCGACTGCGGGGGCGCGCTCGGCGTGCTCGGTGGCGACGGCACCGTCAGCGCCGCCGCCCCCGTGGCCCTGCGGCACGACGTCCCCCTCGCCGTGCTGCCGGGCGGCACCTTCAACCACCTCGCCCTGGACCTGGGCATCAGCCACCCGGCGGACGCCTGCCGCGCCCTGGAGAGCGGTGACGCCATCGCCGTGGACCTGGCCCGCTTCGTCCCCGGTCCCTTCCCGGAGCGGGAGGGCGGAACCGGCCACTTCGTCAACACCTTCAGCCTCGGAGCCTACGGCGAGCTGGTGGAGACACGGGAGCGCTGGAAGGGCCGGATCGGCTCCTGGCCCGCCTCCGTCGTCGCCGCCACGCGGGTGCTGCGGCACTCCCAGCCCGTGGAGGTGACCGTCAACGGGCGGCGGCAGCCGGTGTGGCTGCTGTTCGTCGGCAACTGCTCCTACGCCAGCCTCAGCAGCGGCGCCGCCCGGCGGCACAACCTCTCCGACGGACAGCTCGACGTCCACCTCGTGCGCGGCGGGAGCTGGGCCCGCACCCGGCTGCTCGCCGCGGCGGCGACGGGGCTGCTGCACCGCTCACCGGTGCACGTCGCCGCCCGAGTGCCCGCGGTGCGCATCACCGGCATCGAGCCGGGCACGGTCTGCGCGTACGACGGGGAGACGGCGCCCGCGCCCCCGGAGCTGCTGCTGACCAAGGAGAAGCGGACGCTGACCGTCTACCGGCCGCTGCCGGTCTGGATGACCGGGCTCGACCCGGCCTGGTGACCGCGGCCAGGGTCCGGCCGCGCCCGGGGACGGCCGTCCCCGGGGGCGCCGGACCGGCCGTCAGCGCGGCACCGCGGCCAGGGCCCGCTCCACGGTGTCCTCGGCGCTGCCCTCGATGGAGACGGCGGCCCCCGGCTCGTCCCCGGCCAGCGGCTCCAGCGTGTCGAACTGGGAGCGCAGCAGGCTGGACGGCATGAAGTGCCCCCGCCGCCCGGACAGCCGGTCCGCGATCAGCTCGGGCGACCCGTCCAGGTGCACGAAGAACGCGCCGGGTGCCGCCGCGCGCAGCCGGTCCCGGTACCCGCGCTTCAGCGCCGAACAGGTCACCACCCCGCCCGCGTGCTCCGCGCGCCCGGCCAGCCAGGCCCCGATGGCGTCCAGCCACGGCTCCCGGTCGGCGTCGTCCAGCGGCGTCCCGGCCGCCATCTTCGCCACGTTCTCTGGCGGGTGGAACTCGTCGGCGTCCGCGTACGGCACCGCGAGCCGTTCGGCGAGCAGCGTGCCCACCGTCGTCTTCCCCGACCCCGACACGCCCATGACCACGACCAGCGCCGTCATACCAGCATCACCATCCCCACCATCGCGAGTGTCACCGTGCATCCTGCCGCCAGCGCGGCTCCCGGGAGGGCCAGCGGCGCCGGGCGCGGCGCGGTGAGCCCGTGTCCCCGGCGCCGCGCCAGCCAGGCCAGCACCAGCCCGGCCCCGAGCCCGGCCGCCAGCACCGCCGCCGACACGGCGGGACCGGCGTCCTCCCGCGCCAGCACCTGCCGCGCGAACAGGGCGCACGCGACGGCGTAGGCGAGCGTCGTGCGCCGCCAGGCCAGCCGGGTGCGCTCCGGCTGCGCGCCCGCGTCACGCGCAGCCCCCGGCGCCGCGCCCGCCGGGCTCACCGGCCCGCACCGCCCAGCACCACCACGCCGACGACCAGCAGCGCGGCCAGCGCCGTGCCGAGGGCCAGCAGCGCGGGGAAGCGGGAGACGGGCAGGTCCCGGCCTTGCCGCATGGCCCGCTCGCAGCGCACCCAGTGGTGCACGGCCCGCAGGGCGCACAGGGCGCCGCCGGCCAGCAGCGCCACTGCGAACACCTTCCGCACGCCCGGCGCGTACCCGGTCAGGAACTGGTCCGCCGCGATCCCCCCGGCCACCAGTGCCAGCGCCGTGCGGACCCAGGCGAGGAAGGTGCGCTCGTTGGCCAGGGAGAAGCGGTAGTCCGGAGTGCGGCCCTCGTCGCGCACGCGCTGCGGCGTCCACAGCGTCCGCACCGCGCCCACGAACCGTCCGATCATGTCCGCGAGCCTATACACGGGCACAACATCGCAGCCCAGTGCCCCTCCGGCATGCGCCGGGCGATCCGGTCCGCACGGTTGACGCGGTGACTACCGGTGGGTAAGCCTGCGGCATGGCGTACGACGCGGACGTGATCGTGATCGGGGCGGGGCTGGCCGGGCTCGCCGCCACGGCGGAGCTGGCCGAGGCCGGGCGGAAGGTCATCCTCCTCGACCAGGAGCCCGAGCAGTCGCTCGGCGGCCAGGCGCACTGGTCCTTCGGCGGCCTCTTCCTCGTGGACTCCCCCGAGCAGCGGCGGCTGCGCGTCCGGGACAGCTTCGCCCTCGCCTGGCAGGACTGGCTCGGCACCGCCGGGTTCGACCGCGAGGAGGACCACTGGCCGCGCCGGTGGGCCGAGGCGTACGTCGACTTCGCGGCGGGGGAGAAGCGGTCCTGGCTGCGCGCCCAGGGCCTGCGGATCTTCCCCGTCGTCGGCTGGGCCGAACGCGGCGGCTACGACGCGAGCGGCCACGGCAACTCCGTGCCGCGCTTCCACATCACCTGGGGGACCGGCCCCGGCGTCGTCGAACCCTTCGAGCGCCGGGTGCGGGCCGGTGCCGCCCGGGGCCTGGTGGACCTGCGGTTCCGGCACCGCGTCACCGCCCTGGGCCGCTCGGCGGGCGCCGTGGACACCGTCACCGGCGAGGTGCTGGTGCCCAGTGGCGCGCCGCGCGGCACCGCGAGCAGCCGCGAGGTCGCCGGGGCCTTCGAACTGCGCGCCCAGGCCGTCGTCGTCACCTCCGGGGGCATCGGCGGCAACCACGACCTCGTCAGGGCCAACTGGCCGCGGCGGCTGGGCGCCCCGCCCCGGCGGATGCTGTCGGGCGTCCCCGCCCACGTGGACGGCGCCGTGCTGGGCATCGCCGAGCAGGCCGGCGCGCGGATGATCAACCGCGACCGGATGTGGCACTACACCGAGGGCATCGAGAACTGGGACCCCGTCTGGGCGCGGCACGGCATCCGCATCCTGCCGGGCCCCTCCTCGCTGTGGCTGGACGCCACCGGGCAGCGGCTGCCGGTCCCGCTGTTCCCCGGCTTCGACACCCTCGGCACGCTGGAGCACATCATGCGGACCGGGTACGACTACACCTGGTTCGTCCTCACCCGGAAGGTCATCGAGAAGGAGTTCGCGCTCTCCGGCTCCGAGCAGAACCCGGACCTGACCGGGCGCAGCGTCCGGGAGGTCCTGGGCCGGGCGCGCTCCGGCGCCCCGGGCCCCGTGCGGGCCTTCATGGAGCACGGCCGGGACTTCGTCGTCGAACGCGACCTGGGCGCCCTGGTGCGCCGGATGAACGAGCTGACCGGCGACGCCCTCATCGACGAGGCCGCCCTGCGCCGCCAGATCCTGGCCCGCGACCGGGAGATCGGCAACCCGTTCACCAAGGACCTCCAGATCACCGCCCTGCGCGGCGCCCGCGGCTACCTCGGCGACCGGCTGGTGCGCGTCGCCGCCCCGCACCGCCTCCTCGACCCGCAGGCGGGCCCGCTGATCGCGGTGCGGCTGAACATCCTCACCCGCAAGACGCTCGGCGGCCTGGAGACCGACCTGTCGGCGCGGGTGCTCACCGAGGAGGGCGGGCCGCTGCCCGGCGTGTACGCGGCCGGGGAGGCGGCCGGCTTCGGCGGAGGCGGCATGCACGGCTACCGCTCCCTGGAGGGGACGTTCCTCGGCGGCTGCCTGTTCTCCGGCCGCGCGGCGGGCCGCGCCGCCGCCCGCGCGGTCGGCTGACCCGGACGCGCCGGACGCGCCGACGGAGCCGTCCGGGTCCGCCCGGGCCGCGGGCCGCTCATGCGCCGCCGCCGTCCAGCACCTCGGCCAGGTCGTAGCGCACGACCTCCTCCAGCTGCGCGTACGTGCACTCCCCGGGCTGCCGGTCGGGCCGCCAGCGGCGGAACCGCGCGGTGTGCCGGAAGCGCGCACCCTGCATGTGGTCGTAGGCCACCTCGCACACCCGCTGCGGGCGCAGCGGCAGCCAGGACAGGTCCTTGGTCCCGCTCCAGCGGCTCGGGCCGCCCGGCAGCCGGTTCGCGGCCTGCGCCTCCTCGTCGCGCCAGGCGGCCCACGGGTGTCCCTCGGCGCTCTCCATCCGCAGGGGCGCCAGCTCCTCCATGAGCTGGCGGCGCCGCTGCATGGTGAAGGCGCCGCACACGCCGACGTGCTGGAGCCGCCCGGCGTCGTCGTACAGGCCGAGCAGCAGCGAGCCGACGACCGGGCCCGACTTGTGCTCGCGCACCCCGGCCACGACGCAGTCCGCCGTCCGCTCGTGCTTCACCTTCACCATCAGCCGCTGGTCCGGGCGGTACGGCAGGTTCAGCCGCTTGGCGACGACGCCGTCCAGACCGGCGCCCTCGAACCGCTCGAACCACTCCCTGGCCACCGCCACGTCCCGGGTGGCGGGAGCCAGGTGCACCGGCGGGCCCGCGTGGCGCAGGGCCGCCGCCAGCACCTCGCGGCGCTCGGTCAGCGGGACGTCCAGCAGCGGGGTGTCGTTCAGGGCCAGCACGTCGAACGCCACGTAGGCGGCCGGTGTCGTCCGTGCCAGCATCCGCACCCGCGAGTCGGCCGGGTGGACGCGCTGCTGGAGCGCGTCGAAGTCCAGCCTCCCCTCGCGCGCGACGACGATCTCCCCGTCCAGCACGCAGCGCCGCGGCAGGTGCGCGCCGAACGCCTCGACCAGCTCGGGGAAGTAGCGGGTCAGTGAGTTGGCGGAGCGGCTGCCGATCTCCACCTCGTCACCGTCCCGGAAGACGAGGGCCCGGTAGCCGTCCCACTTGGCCTCGTAGTGCATGCCGGGCGGGATGCTCGCCGCCGGCTTCGCCAGCATCGGTTTCACGGGGGGCATGACGGGGAGGTGCATGCCGCGATTGTGCGCCCGCAAACGCCGGTGCGCCCGCCGGGCGAGCGGGCGCCGCGAGACGGCGTTAGCGTGGCGGTATGGGCGAGGCGGTGGAACTCGACGTCGGCGGCCGGGCGGTACGGCTGTCCCATCCGGAGAAGGTGTACTTCCCGGAACGGGGATTCACCAAGCGGGACGTGGCCGAGTACTACGTCGCGGTCGGCGGCGGAATCCTGCGCGCTCTGCGGAACCGGCCGACGACGCTCCAGCGCCACCCGGACGGCGTCACCGGCGAGTTCTTCTACCAGAAACGCGCTCCGAAGAACCTGCCCGCATGGATTCCCGTCGAACGCATCACCTTTCCCAGCGGGCGGCACGCCGACGAGATCTGCCCGACCGAGACCGCCGCCGTCGTCTGGGCCGCGAACCTCGGCACGCTGAGCTTCCACCCCTGGCCCGTGCGCCGGGGGGACGCCGACCACCCCGACGAGCTGCGCATCGACCTCGACCCGCAGCCCGGCACCGGCTACGCCGACGCCCGCTGGGCCGCCGGACGGCTGGCGGAGCTGCTGGACGAACTCGGGCTGCGCGGCTGGCCCAAGACCTCCGGCGGCCGGGGCCTGCACGTCTTCGTGCCCATCGCGCCGCGCTGGCAGTTCACCGACGTGCGCCGGGCGGCCATCGCCGTCGCGCGGGAGCTGGAGCGGCGGGCGCCCGACCGCGTCACCACGGCCTGGTGGAAGGAGGAGCGCGGCGCGAAGATCTTCGTGGACTACAACCAGACGGCCCGCGACCGCACCATCGCCGCCGCCTACTCGGTGCGCCCCCACCCGCGGGCCCAGGTGTCCGCCCCGCTGCGCTGGGCGGAGCTGGAGGACGCCGTTCCCGAGGACTTCGACCTGGCCTCCATGCCCGCCCGGTTCGCCGCGCTCGGTGACGTGCACGCCGACATGGACGAACACGCCTTCGGGCTCGAAGGGCTGCTGGAGATGGCCGAGCGCGACGCGGCCGACCACGGGCTCAGCGACCTGCCCTATCCGCCCGACCACCCGAAGATGCCCGGGGAGCCCAAGCGCGTCCAGCCCAGCCGCGCCCGCCCCTGACGGCCCCCCGCTCCTCCCGGCGGGGCGCCGGTGTCCCCCGGGCCCTCGGCGGACCGCCGTAAGCGTCGGCCCCGCCGCTTCTCCCCTTCGGGCGCCGCGTGAGGATGACCCGTGCGGCGCGATGACGCGTACTCACCCGGAGGTGAATCCCCGGTCCGCCCTGTGACGCACGCGGGACGTCGGCCCCGGGGCAGCGCGGATTTTCCAGTCCATCCCATTGTCGAACAGCGGCTGAGCTTTTCAGGTGACTTGTCTGATCGCGGTCCACGACTCTTCCGGAGGAGTGGTGTATGCCTGTTCATGTGCAGACGCTTCTTCGGCAAAGAGAAAGCGCAGAGCGACCCGTGCGAGACCCCGTGGCCCCGGCTGTGCCGGGCGCCGAAGCACCGGATCACCGGCCGCCGGAGCCGGTGACGTGCTGACGGAACGCAGCGTCGCCTTCGCATTCGCCCACACTTCGCGCCCCTCGCGGACCGGCCCGGTGCCCCGCACCTGCGGGCCGCCCGACGCCCACCGCTGAGCCGCCTGGGGAGACGTTTCCGCACCCGGGGGAGGACCACGCGTGCCGTTCCACGACCACCGACCGCGTCCGCTGGCGGTCCTGCACCTCGCGCAGCCCGCCGACGGCGGCGTGGCCACCGTCGTCACCGACCTGGCCGCCGCCCAGTGCGCGGAGGGACTGCGCGTCCACCTCGCCTGCCCGCCCGGCGGCACGCTCACGTCGGCCGGGCGGCGGGCGGGAGCCGAGGTGCACGCCTGGCCGGCGACGCGGGCACCGGGCCCCGCGCTCGCCGCCGAGGTCCTGCGCGCCGACCGCCTGGTGCGCCGCCTGCGCCCCGACATCGTGCACCTGCACAGCGCCAAGGCCGGACTGGCCGGACGGCTCGCCCTGCGCGGCCGGGTCCCCACGCTGTTCCAGCCGCACGCCTGGTCCTTCGACGCCCTCGGCCCCACGGGCGCCGCCCTGGCCCTGCGCTGGGAGCGGGCCGCCGCCGGCTGGGCCGACCGGATCGTGTGCGTGAGCGCGGACGAACAGCGCCGTGGCGCCCGCGCGGGCGTCACCGGCCGCTGGGCGGTCGTCCGCAACGGCGTGGACCTGGACCGGTTCGCGGCCGCGGCCCCCGCGGCCCGGCGGGAGGCCCGCGCCGCGCTCCCGGCGCTGGACGGGCTGCCGCCCGGCGCGCCGCTCGTCGTCTGCGTCGCCCGGCTCAGCCGGCAGAAGGGACAGGACGTGCTGCTGCGCGCCTGGCCCGCCATCGCCGCCCGGCACCCCGGAGCCCGGCTGGCCCTGGTCGGCGCCGGACCCGAACGCGGCGCCCTGCTGCGCCGCGCCCCCGCGGGCGTGGTCTTCGCCGGAGCCGCCCGCGACCCCGTGCCCTGGTACCGCGCGGCGGACCTGGCCGTCCTGCCGTCCCGCTGGGAGGGCATGGCCCTCGCACCGCTGGAGGCCATGGCCTGCGGACGCCCCGTGGTGCTCACCGACGTCACCGGCGCCCGCGAGAGCCTGCCCGCGCCGCTGCGGGGGCCCTGCCTCGTACCGCCGGACGACGCCCCGGCGCTCGCCCGCGCCGTCGGCGACCTGCTGGCCGCTCCCGGACGGCGCGCCGCGCTCGGACGCGCCGCCCGGGACCACGTACGGACCACCCATGACGTGCGGCACACCGCGGCGCAGGTCCTCGGCCTGTACCGCGACCTCGTGCGCCTGCCGCACCCGGAGCACAGGGAGCGCACCCAGCGATGACCACGGAAAGCGCCGACGCGCCGGGCACCGGCCGCACCCTCGCCCGCGCCCCGGCCGCCCCGGCGCCCCCGGCCGCCGCGCCCGCCGACCACGGGGTCCCCGGCGCCTTCCCGCCGCCCCGATCGTCCGGCGGTCCCGGCCCGGGGCCCCGGCGGGCCGGGGCGGCACGCCGGACGGTGGTCCCGTGGCTGGCGGCGGCCGACTGCCTCGCGGCCTGCGCCGCCGCGGCCCTGGTCGCCCACACCGCCGCCGTGCCCACCGCGCAGACCCTCGCCACCCTCGCCCCGGCCTGCGCCCTCACCGCCTGCCTCAACGGCGCCGCCGGCCTGTGCCGGCCGCCCGCGCCGGGCGCCGCCGCGGCCGACGCGCTGCCCGCCCTGTGCGGCCGGGCCGCCGTCGCCTGGGCGCTGCCCGCGGCCGTGTGGGCAGCCCTGCACCCGGGGCAGGCCCTGGCGCTGACGACGCTGCTGGCCCTGGTCGCCGCCCACACGCTGCTGTCGGCGGCGGGACGCGGCGGCGTGCTCGCCCGGCACCGCCGCGCCGTCCGGCGGCGGCCGAGCGCCACCCTCGTCGTCGGGGACGGACCGTCCGCCCGGCGGCTCGCCGCCGTCCTGCACGCCCACCCGGAGTACGGCCTGCGCCCGGTGGGCCTGGTGGCGGCTCCCGGGCACGAGAGCGCCGAGGTCCCGGCAGACGAGCGGCCGCTGCCCGTGCTCACCTCACCGGAGGACGTCGCCCGGGCCGTCGCGCGGCACGCCGTCACCGAGGCCGTGCTCGTCCGCGCCCCCGGCGGCGACCCGCACCCGGCCGCCGAGGCGGTCGCGGCCCTCACCGCGCACGGCTGCGCCCTGTGGCTCACCGACGGCCTGGCCGGCGGTCCCGGCGCGCCGGGGACTCCCGCGCCCGAGACGCACCTGTGGGGCCACGGCTGCCGCCGCGTCGAACCGCCGCGCCCCCGCCCCGGCAGCGCCGCAGCCAAGCGCGCGCTGGACCTTCTCCTGGCCGCCCCCGCCCTGCTGCTGGCCGCCCCGCTGCTGCTGCTGTGCGCGCTGGCCGTCCGGCTCCTGGACGGTCCCGGCGTCGTCTTCCGGCAGGAGCGCGTCGGGCTGGGCGGGCGCTCCTTCACGCTGCTGAAGTTCCGCACCCTGCGCCCGGCCGACGCCTACGAGTCGGCCACCCGGTGGAGCGTCGCGCACGACCGGCGGATGAGCCCCGTCGGACGGCTGCTGCGGCGCACCTCGCTGGACGAGCTTCCGCAGCTGTGGAACGTCCTGCGCGGCGACATGAGCCTGGTCGGCCCGAGGCCCGAACGCCCCTACTTCGTCGCCCGGTTCAGCGAGACCTACCCCGGCTACGCGCACCGGCACCGGATGCCCGCGGGCATCACCGGGCTCGCCCAGGTCCACGGGCTGCGCGGTGACACCTCCATCGAGGACCGCGCCCGCTTCGACAACCACTACGTGGCGAGCTGGTCGCTGTGGCAGGACGTGCGCATCCTCGCCCGCACCGCCACCTCGCTGTTCCGGCACTCGGGGAGCTGAGGATGACGGCGGCGGCCACGGAGGCGGTGGCGGCGGGCGGCGCGGCCGTGACGGGCGGCGCGCCCCCGGCCGTCCCCGGTCCGCGCGCCCGGCTCGCGCGGTGCGCCCCGGCCCTGCCGGTGGCGGGCGTCGTCCTCCTGCTGTGCTGGCCGCAGGGCAGCGGGGACGCCCGGGTCACCCCCGCCGACGCCGCCTCCGGACTGCTCGTGGTGTGGTGCGCCGTGCGGCTCCTGCGGGACCGCGCCCGGCCGCTCACCCCGCTGGCCGCCCTCGTCCTCGCCGCGCCCGCGGCCGGGTGCGCGCTGGCCACCGTCACCGCCCAGGACCCGGCCGCCGCGCTGCCCGGACTCGTGCGCCACCTCCAGGTCTTCGTCCTCGTGCCCGCCGCCGTCCTCCTGCTGCTGCGCCACCCGCGGGACCTGCGCGCCGCCGCCGGGTCCGTCCTCGCGCTGGCCCTCGTGCAGGGCGCCGTCGGCGTCCACCAGTACGCGACCGGCGGCGGCGCCTCCTACGGCGGGCAGGACATCCGGGCGGTGGGCACCTTCGGGGCGCTGGACGTGATGGGCATGTCCACCGTCGTCTCCTACGGGATCGTCATCGCCCTCGCCCTCGGCCTCGCGCCGCCCCCCGGCAGCCCGCGCTGGCTGCGGCCCGCCGCGCTCGGCTGCGCCGCCGCCCTGCTGGTGCCGCTGGCCGTGTCCTTCAGCCGGGGCGCCTGGATCGCCACCGCCGTGACCGTCGTCGCGGTGCTGCTGCTCGCCGGGCGGGGCCCGGCCCTGCGCGGCCTCGCGGCGCTGGTCTGTGCGGCCGTGGTGCTGGCCGGCGGGTCCGGCACCGGCCCGCAGCTCATCGGGGAGCGGCTGAGCAGCATCGCGCAGATCACCGCCGCGCCCGACCAGTCGGTCACCGACCGCTACGCCCTGTGGGCCGCGGCCGCCGCCATCTGGCGCGAGCAGCCGGTGACCGGCGTCGGCCCCCGGGGCTTCCCGGAGCACCGCGACGCGCACGCCTCCCTCGCCCTGTCCTCCGGCAGCGACACCGCGGGCGCCGGACGCGGCTTCGCCCGGGAGCCGCTGCTGTCGCCGCACAACATGTACCTGCTCGTGCTCAGCGAGCAGGGGCTGGCCGGACTGGTGGCCCTCGCCGGTGCCTGGGGCGCGCTGCTGGTGTGCACGCTGCGCCGCCTGCGGGCCGAGCGCCGCGCGGGGGGCGGCGGCGTCGACTGCGGCCTCGCCGCCGCCGGGCTGCTGCTGTGGCAGCTGGCCGACTTCGCCTACGCCGACCTCGGCGGGCCCTCCACGGTGCTGACCGGCGTGCTGCTCGGGCTGGTCGCCCGGTGGGCGCTGGCGCCCGGCGCGGACACCGGCGCGGACACCGGCGCGGCGGCGGTCGCCCGGTGAGCGGCACGGACACCACCGGACCGGACCGGACGGGCCCGGACCGGGCGCACGCGGACCGGACGGGCCCCGGCGGCCGGACGCGGGCGGGGAGGCGGGCGGCGGCGGCCGGCGCCGACTCGCCGCTCGGGCGCGTCCTGGCCCGCGCCGCCGTGCTCACCGCCGTCCTGACCGCCACGGGCTCCCTGCTCGGACTCCTCCGCGACCAGACCATCGCGCGCCTCTTCGGCGCGGGCAGCGCGACCGACGCGTTCCTCGTCGCCTGGACCCTGCCGGAGCTGGCGGCGACCCTCCTCATCGAGGACGCGATGGCCCTCCTGCTCGTGCCCGCCTTCAGCCTCGCCCTCGCCCGGCGCGCGGCCCTCAGCGGTCCGGCGGCCGGACACCCGCAGGCGCCCGGGGACCCGGTGCGGGAACTGCTCGCCGCCACCTTCCCCCGGCTGGCCGCCACGCTCGCCGCGAGCGCCGCGCTGCTGGCCGCCGCCGCGCCGTGGCTCGTGCGCGCCCTTGCCCCCGGCCTCGCCGACCCCGGGCTGGCCGTGGAGTGCACCCGGCTGACCGCGCTCACCGTCCTGGCCTTCGGCATCGCCGGGTACTTCAGCGCCGCCCTGCGGGCACACCGCTGCTTCGCGCCGCCCGCGGCGATCTACGCCGCGTACAACCTCGCCGTCATCGTCACGGTGCTCGCCGCGCACCCCTGGCTCGGGGTGCGCGGCGCGGCGCTCGGCGTCGCGCTGGGCGGCGGGCTCATGGCCGTCGTCCAGCTCCCGGCCGTCCTGCGCCACCTGCCGGTCCGCGCCGGGCTCGCGTCCGGGTGCCGGGCGGGCCGGGCACGCCGGGCACGGGGCGGCGGGCGCCGCCGGGCCGGACGGGAGCGGCGCCCGCCCGGCCGCCCCGCCCTGCTGGGCGTCGGCCTGCTCGCCCCCGTGATCCTCTTCGCCGTCAGCCGCCAGTCCCAGGTGCTGATCGAGCGGTACCTCGCCTCGTCGCTGCCGGCCGGCGCCATCTCGCACCTCAACTACGCGCAGAAGGTCGCCCAGCTGCCGATGGTGCTGTCCCTGATGATCTGCACCGTCACCTTCCCCGTCGTCGCCCGCGCCATGGCCGACGGCGCGGCCGGCGACGTCCGGCGCCGCGTCGAACGCGACCTGCACCTGGCCGCCGTCGTCGTCCTGCTCGGCGCCGCCTACGTCCTGGCCTGCGCGCCCCAGCTCGTGCGCGTCCTCTTCGAGCGCGGCGCGTTCGAGGCCGGGGACACCGCCGCCACCGCCTCGGTGATGCGCGTGTACGCCCTCGGACTGCTCGGCCACAGCCTCGTGGGCGCCCTCGTGCGGCCGTTCTTCTCGGCGTCCCGGCCGACCTGGTACCCGGCGGTGGCCATGGGCACCGGGCTGCTCGTCACCGTCCTGGCCGGGGCGCTGGCGGCCCCGCACTGGGGCACGCACGGCATCGCCGCCGCCAACGCCGCGGGCATCACCGTGAGCGCCGCCCTGCTGCTGCACGGCCTGGCCACCCGCGTCGTCCCCTTCCCGGCGGGCCGCATGACGGCCGGGCTGGCGCGGCTCGTCCTGACCGCCGCGCTGGCCGCCGCCGCCGGCTGGGCCGCCGCCGCGGCCTGCCCCCACCCCCTCGGCGCCGCCGTGGCGGCGGGCGCGGCCACCTGCGCCGCCTTCGCCGCCGCCGGAACCTGCCTGCGCGCCCCGGAGGTGTCCCGGCTGACCGCCGCGGCCCTGCGCCGGGGCCGTCTCCTGCCCGCCCGCCGCGACCGAAGGACCGAGGAGAGCGACCATGCCCGCTGAACCGGTGACCGTCCCCGCCGTCCGCCGCACCGCGCACCGGCGCCGCGGCGCCCCGGCCCCGTGGGTGCTGATGTACCACTCCGTCCACCCCGACGCCGACGACCCCTACGCCGTCACCGTCCCGCCGGACCGCCTGGACCGGCAGCTCGCCTGGCTCGGCCGGCGCGGGCTGACCGGCGTCGGCGTGGGCGAACTGCTGCGCGCCCGCGCGGCGGGACGCGCCGCCGGGCTCGTCGGCCTCACCTTCGACGACGGATACGCCGACTTCCTCACCCACGCCCTGCCGCTGCTGCGGCGCCACACCTGCACCGCCACCGTCTTCGTCCTGCCCGGGCGGCTCGGCGGCGACAACGCGTGGGACCCGCACGGACCCCGCAAACCGCTGCTCACCGCCGACGGGGTACGGGCGGTGGCCGGGGCGGGCATGGAGATCGGCTCCCACGGCCTGCGCCACGAGCGCCTCACCACCGCCGACGACGCCGCCCTGCGCGAGGAGACCGTCCGCAGCCGTGCCCTGCTGCGGGAGATCACCGGGCAGGACCCCGAAGGCTTCTGTTACCCCTACGGCGCCGTGGACGCCCGCGCCGTCCGGGCCGTGCGGGCGGCCGGGTACGGCTACGCCTGCGCCATCGACCCGGGCCCGCTCAGCGGTCCGCACGCCCTGCCCCGGGCCCACGTCGGAGCCGGGGACACCGCCTGGCGGCTGCGCGCCAAACGGCTGCTGCACCCCGTCCGCCGCGCCCCGCTCCCCGCCGACGCCGACGCCGCCGTGTCCGGCGCGGGAGCCCTCCGGTGAGGGCGCTGCACGTCATCACCGGCCTCGGGGTGGGCGGCGCCGAGCAGCAGCTCCGGCTGCTCCTGCGCCACCTGCCGATCGGCTGCGACGTGGTCACCCTCACCAACCCCGGCGCCGTCGCCGCCGGCATCCGCGACGACGGCCGCCGGGTGGCCCACCTGGGCATGGCCGGGAACCGGGACGTCACCGCGCTGCCGCGGCTGGCCCGCCTCGTCCGCACCGGCGGCTACGACCTCGTCCACACGCACCTGTACCGGGCCTGCGTCTACGGACGGCTGGCCGCCCGGCTGGCCGGGGTCCGCGCGGTGGTGGCCACCGAGCACTCGCTCGGCGCGGCCCGGATCGAGGGCCGCCCGCTCACCGCCTCCGCCCGCGCCCTGTACCTGGCCACCGAACGCCTCGGCGGGGCCACCGTCGCCGTCTCGGCCACCGTGGCACGGCGGCTGCGCGAGTGGGGCGTGCCGCCGCCCCGCATCGAACTCGTCCCCAACGGCATCGAGCCCGCCCGGTTCCGCTTCGACCCGGCCGCCCGGCGCGAGGCCCGCGCCCGGCTCGGCCTGCCCGGGGACGCCTTCGTGGTCGGCGGCGTCGGACGGCTGGTGCCGGGCAAGCGGTTCGACGTCCTGCTGCGCGCCGTCGCCGCCCTGCCGGGCGCGCGGCTCCTGCTGGTCGGGGAGGGGCCCGAACGCCCGGCGCTGCGGCAGCTCGCGGTGCGCCTCGGCGCCGCCGACCGGATCTGCCTGCCCGGCGAGCGGGACGGTGCCGTCGCGGACGGCGGTCCCCCCGGTGAGCCGTCGCTGCCCGCGCTGCTGGCGGCGATGGACGTCTTCGCGTCGCCGTCCGACGAGGAGGCGTTCGGGCTGGCCGTCCTGGAGGCGCTCGCCGCCGGGCTGCCGGTGCGGCACGTCACGTGCCCCGCCGTGGACGAACTGCCCTCCGCCGCCGCCCCCGGAGCCCGCCGGGTGGGTCCGCACGCGGCGGACCTCGCCCGCGCGGTGCGGGAGGTGCGGGACGCCCGGCTGCCGCGGCAGCCGGTGCCCGCCGCCGTGGCCCGCTACGACATCGCCCGCAGCGCCGACCGGCTGATGTCCCTCTACGCGGCCGTCCACGGCCGCGCCGCCACCACCCCGTCCCACCGAGAGAGGTGACCCGGCCATGCCCGAGACCGCATCCGCCGCTCCGCCCGGACCGGCCGCCCCGGCCCCGGCCCCGCCCGCCCGGACCGCCGCCCCGCGCCGCCGGTGGCCGGCCCCCACGGCCCGCACCCTGCCCCGCTGGTGGCCGGTGGCGCTCTGCGCCCTGCTCGGCCTGCTGGCGGGCGGCGGCTGGGGGCTGCTGGCCACACCCTGGTACACGGCGACCGGCTACGTCGTCGCGGTGCCCGGCAAGGGCTCCGACCCGTCCGCCGCCCTCGGCTACGCGCAGGCGTACGGGCGGGTGGCCACCAGCGACACCGTCCTGGCCCGCGCGCAGCGCACGGGCGGCGTCCCGGCGGACGCCCTGCGGGAGGACGTCCGCTCGGCGACCTCCCCCGACGCCCCGATGATCCAGGTCACCGGGACGGCCACCCGCCCCGCCCGCGCCGCCGAGCTGGCGAACGCGGTGGCCGCGGCGCTGACGGAGGAGGGCAACAGGGCCGCCGGGTCCACCGGTGTCGGGCTGGTGCTGTTCGCCGAGGCCCTGCCGCCCGCCGCGCCCGCCTCGCCGTCCGCCCCGCTGTCGGCCGCGGTCGGCGGCTGCGCGGGCGGACTGGCCGGTGCCCTGCTCCTGCTCGTGCGGCCCCGCGCGGAGCGCCGCCCCGCCGCGTCCGCCTCCCAGGCCGTCCCGTCCGCCCCCGCCCCGGCGTCCGCCCCCGCCCCGGCGTCCGCCGCCGTGACGGCCCCGGAGCGGCGGACCCCGGAGACGAAGCCGGCGGGCACGAAGCCGGCGGGCACGAAGCCGCCGGGCACGAAGCCGCCGGGCACGAAGCCCGCGGGCACGAAGCCGCCGGGTACCCAGGCCCCGCGCACCCGGGCCGCCCGCGAGGAGGCGGCGCGATGACCGTGACGACGCCCCGCGCGCCCGCCGTCCGCGCGGCGGGCGCCACCACCCGGCCCGGGGACGAGCTGACGGTGAGCCTGTGCCGCGACCCCGAGCGGTTCGCCGCGCTCGCCCCCCGGTGGCACGCCCTGCACCGGCGCTGCCGCGAGGCGACCCCGTTCCAGAGCCACGCCTGGCTGCACTCCTGGTGGCTGTCGTACGGGCGGCCCGGCCGCCTGCGGCTCGTCCTCGTGCACGAGGGGGAGCGGCTGGTCGCCGCGGCGCCGCTCATGCTCGTCCACCGGCCGCTGCCCGCTCTCGTGCCGCTCGGCGGCACCATCTCCGACTTCTCCGACGTGCTGCTCGACGCCTCCTGTCCGGGCGCCGCCCCGGCCCTGCTCGCCGGGCTGCGCCGGGCCGCCCGGGGCGCCGTCATCGACCTGCGGGAGGTCCGGCCGGGCGCGGCCGCCGAGCGGCTGTTCCGCGACTGGACCGGGCCGCGCAGCAGGCTGTGCGACTCGGTGTGCCTGGAGCTGCCCGGCGCCCCCGTGCACGAACTGCTGGAACGGCTGCCCAGCCGCAACGCCCGCCGCTTCCGGGCCAAGCTGCGCAGACTGGAGGCGCTGGGCGTCGAGGAGCGCGTCGTCCCCGCCGAGGAGGTCCCCGACGCCGTCGCCACCCTGCTGCGGCTGCACGCGCTCCAGTGGCGCGGCCGGGGCGTGACGCCCGAGCACCTGCGGCCCCGCTTCGCCGCGCACCTCGCACGCGCCGCCCGGCGGATGGCGGAGACCGGCGACGCGGCCGTCACCGAGTACCGCATCGACGGACGGGTGGTGGCCACCGACGTGACCCTGCTCTCCGCCGAGCTGGCCGGGGGCTACCTCTACGGCGCCGACCCCGGGCTGCGCGAGCGGAAGGTCGACATCACCGCCATGCTGCTGCGGCACGACGCCCGGCAGGTCGCCGAGAGCGGGCGGCGGGTGCTGAGCCTGCTGCGCGGCACCGAACCGTACAAGCAGCACTGGCGGCCCGTCACCGTCACCAACCAGCGGCTCCTGCTGGCCCGGCGGCGGCTCACACCGGCACTGCGGCTGCTCACCGCGCAGGCGGCGGGCCGCGCGGCGGCGGCGCACGCGGTCCGGACGCGCCTGCCCGCCGCGCGGCGGTGGTACGGCGGGCTCACCGCCCGGCTGCACGCGGCCCCGGCTGTGCGCTGACGCCGCCCGCCGCGCCCCGCCGGCGTCCCGGCCCGCAGGCGGTGCCCGGGGGCGGGACGCCGGCGGGGCGCGGCCGGGTGCCAGCGGGCCGGGCGTCAGCGGGCCGGGACGTCCGGCCGGGCCGCCGCCCACTCCAGCCGCAGGCACAGCCGTCGGCCGCCCAGCCACCGCTCCAGCCAGTCGCCCAGCTCCAGCGGGGCGCAGGCCGTCTCACGCCCCTGCGCGGCGGCGACGGCGGGGGGCCCGGCCTCCCCGGACGGGCCCTGCGCCGCGGGCGGGCCCGGCACGGCCAGGTCCGAGAGCGCCTCCCGGTAGACGGCGGCGGCCTCGGGGTTCTCGTCGCACTGCCACACGCCGTGCGGGCAGTAGTCGGTGATGGTCTGGTAGAGCGGCCGGTGCTGCGCGAACCACTCCAGCATGCCCCGCATGTACGCGGGGTTGTCGCCGTTGCGGAACAGTCCCCACTCGGGGTAGGACACCGGCTTTCCGCGGGCGGCCGCGAAGTCCACGTGGTGCTGGAGCCCGTAGGGCTGGCTCACGTGGTCCGCGAAGTCCTCACCGGGCGGCTGGTCGTAGGAGTCCAGGCCGATGACGTCCACGACGTCGTCCCCCGGGTAGCAGCGGGTCCACGGGATCGCGTCCCGGCCCCGGTTCGGGGCGAAGTCGAAGCGGAACCGCTGCCCGGGGACGGCGCGCATCGTGGTGACGACGCGCCGCCAGTACCGCTTCCAGGCCCCGGGGTCGGGCGCGCAGCGGTGCGTGTAGGTGGTCCCGTTCATCTCCCAGCCGAGCACGACGACGGTGTCGGGGATGCCCATGCGCACCATGCGCTCGGCCAGGACGCGGAAGTGGCGGTCGAAGTCGCCGCGCGCCCCCGCCCGCAGCAGCCGCCGCACCTCGTCGTCGGGCAGGTCCGCCTCGTTGCGCTCCAGCAGGGGGACGTTGAGCACCAGCAGCCGGTCGGGACCGGCCCGGCGCCAGCGCGCCCAGGCGTTGAGGAAGGCGGGCCGCCCCTCGATGTTGGACCACAGGTCGCCGGGCAGGTAGGTGTGGCCCACCCGCAGCCGGGTGCCGTCCAGCCAGCGCTGGAGGGCCGGGATGCGGGCCACGCCGTCAGGGCCCGAGTCGAGGAAGGCGCCCAGCGCGGGAGCCGCGGGGGCCGGGGGAGCCGGGGACGCCGGGGGAGTGGCCGGGGAGGGCGGCGGCCCGGGAGGCGCCGCCGGGTCCGCCGGGGACGCCACCGGGGCGGGCGGGGCGGAAGCGGCGGGCGGGACGCCGGGGCCGGACGGCTCCCCGGGGGGGCCGGCCGCCGCGAGCAGCCCCGCCGCGACCACCCCCGCGCACGTCCCCGCCAGGCGGCGGCTCGCCTGCGACATGGTGGCTCCTTCCGGGACGCCCGCGGCTCCGACGCACCTCATCGGCGCGCGGCCTCCCGTAAGGATGATGAGCTGACACGTGCCCCGGGCCCGCCGCGCTGCGCGGGGACCACCCGTCCGCCGCCCACGTCCGCCCGGCCGGGTGTCCGCCATCCGGCCCCCGCCGTCGGGGAGGTCCGCCGCCGCGCCGTGTTCAGGAGGGCGGCCGCGCCGGGTCCGCCGGTTCGTCCAGGAGGCGGCCCAGCACCTCGCGCAGGTGGGCGGCGGACGTGGCCGACAGCACCAGTTCCGCGCCCGCGTCCTGCGTGGTGTGGCCGAAGGCGGCCAGCGGTATCCGCACCTCGCGGGGCCGCTCGGCGCCCCGCCCGGGGGCGGCCCGCTCCCCGGCGGGGTGCTGCGGTTCCGCGCCGCCGCCGGGCGCGGTTCTCACCTGGTCGCCGCCGGCGTGCTTGGCGGCGCGCAGCGCCACGTCGCAGTCCAGCAGCAGATCGAACAGGGCCTCCTCGGCTGAGGCGCGCGGAACGCACCCGGCCACGCCCACGGAGACCGTCTGGCCGGTGAGCGCCACCGTCGCGCTGCGGCTCGTGCGGGCTCCGACGGTCTGCGCCCGCACGCCCTCCTGGGCCTGCCGGGCCAGGCGCAGCGCCCGTTCCGGGCCGGTGTGCGGCAGCAGCACGAGGAACTCGTCGCCCGTGTGCCCCCCGTACCGGCCGACGACCGCTCCCTCGACGCGGCTCAGCACGGCGGCCACCGAGCGCAGCACCGCGTCCCCCGCGAGGTGCCCGTAGGTGTCGTTGACGCTCTTGAACCGGTCCAGGTCGGCCAGGAGCAGGGCCACCGGCCGTCCGGCGTCGCGGGAGGCGGCCAGCTCGGCTAACGCGCGGTTCTCCCAGGACCGCCGGTCCAGCACTCCGGTCAGTCCGTCGGTGAGGTGCCGGCCGCACGCCGCGCAGTGGCCGCCCGCCCCGGCGGCCCCGGCCGTCCCGGGGGCGGCCGTAACCGGTGGTGACGGGCCGTTGACGATGCTTGGCGCGGTCCTCATCGATCCCCTCTTCCCGTCTGCCGGCGACACCCGGTCCGGCGGTGCCGGACCGCCGGGGTGTCGGCGTGACGCTTGCTGAGCCGTGCGGCCTGGACCGGCGGCCCGGGCCGTGCCGCGTGCCCGCCGCCCCGCGTGCGGCCGTGCGGCCCGTGTGGTGGTGCGGCCCGGCGGTGCCGGATCGTCGGCCGCCGTGCCGGAGCCCCGTCGCCGGCCGCACCGGCGGACGTCCGGGCACGCCCGCTTATTCAACCAGTAGTTGATCCCGTGCGCTGTGTGAGTCTAGTCGTGCGGCCGGTCCATATGTCAACCACCAGTTGACCCCGGCAGGTTGACGGGGGGTTAGGATGCCTCCTGCCGGTATCGGGCGGGAGGGGTGAGGACGATGCCCGAGAGCAAGGGTCTGCCGACACCGGCGGGCCGACTCAACCGCCTCTTCGAGACGATCCGCCCGCACGGGCCCCGAGGACGCGTCTACACCAACGAGGAAGTCGCCACCGCCGTCAAGGAGTCCCACCCGCACATCCGCGTGGGCGGCGCCTACCTCTCCGCACTGCGCACGGGCACCAAGAAGAACCCGTCCACCGAGCTGCTCACCGCGCTCGCCCGGTTCTTCGGCGTGCCCGCCTCCTACTTCCTCGACGACGAGACGGCCGCCCAGACCGACGCCGAACTGGCGCTGGCCCAGGTCGCCCACAACCTCGGCGTGCGCCGGCTCGCGCTGCGCGCCCTGGAGCTGACGCCCGAAGGGCTCGCGGCGGTCACCCGGATCGTCGAGCACGTGCTCGACGGCTCCGTACCCGGGGCCGTGCAGGACGACGGCGGAACACGGAACCACCCGGCCCCATGAGGGGCCCACAGCAGCAGTCCGGCACGGGAGGGCGGGGGACAGCGGCGTGGTGACACGATGAACATCAAGGCCATGCGGCGCAGCTGCGCGGCGCTGGTGGGCGACCTCGACCTGCCGCTGCCGGCCGAGCCCGCGCAGGTCGTGACGGCGCTGTGCGCCCGGATGAAACAGCGGCTCGGCCGCGACGTGCACCACCGTCTGGTCTCCTTCCCGCCCGACACGGTCAGCGGCCTGTGGGTGGCCACCGACGACGCCCACTTCATCCTGTGCGAGGAACGCACCAGCCCCTGGCACCAACTTCTCATCACCTGCCACGAGTTCTGGCACATGGAGGCCGACCACCAGGCCACCCCCGGCGGCGACGAGCACGACGACGGGCTGCTGTTCCCCTC
Organism: Streptomyces solitudinis; assembly: GCF_036323765.1. Classification (NCBI taxonomy): domain Bacteria; kingdom Bacillati; phylum Actinomycetota; class Actinomycetes; order Kitasatosporales; family Streptomycetaceae; genus Streptomyces; species Streptomyces solitudinis. Next base: position 525,030 of record NZ_JAZDCW010000004.1, on the reverse strand, counting down.
CCTCGACGCACGCACCGTCGGCCGGATCGTCGCCCGCCGCACCCACTGCTCGGCCGAGGCCGAACAGGAAGCCGACTTCTTCGCCTCCCTCCTCATGGCCAAGGTCAGCCGCTGGCTGCCGGAGCAGACGTGGACCGTCCCCGCGTCCGCGGCGGCCGTCGTGGACCGCCTGGAGGACGCCCTCGGCCGCACCGGCGACGGCGGCACCGCCGACGGCGGCACGGCGGCCGACCGCACCCGCGACGGAAGGACCACGTGAAGGAGGACCCCTCCGCGCTGTACTGGACGTGCTCCGCCGCCGCCTGGACGGCACTCGCCTTCAAGGTGCGCGACCTGTGGAAGGCCCCGCGCAACGCGATGCGCTGGTCGGTCTGCGCGACGCTGCTGCTGGCCGGCACGGCCATGTTCTTCGCCGCGCCCACGACCATCGCCCACGTCAACCGCCTCTCCGGCATCCCCAACCTGGCGGCCCCGCTCGTCTACAGCCTGCTCACCGCCCTCAGCGTCTCCGCCCACGTGCTCATCGCCTACTGGCGCCACCCCGCCGACCGCGCCCGGCCCGTCGCGCTGCGCTGGATCGGCACCTACGCCGCCGTCATCGCCGCCCTCGTCGTCCTGTTCGCCCTCGGCGACACGCCGCAGGAACGCCGCACCGACTTCGACACCCACTACGCCACGACGCCCTACACGTGCGTCTTCATCGTGCTCTACCTGGTGGCCCTGGCGGTGGCCATGACCGTCCTCATCCGGGAGGGACGCCGCTGGGCCGCCGTCGCCGGACGGCCCTGGCTGCGGCGCGGCCTGCGCTTCATCGTCGCCGGCGCGGCCGGCGCCCTCGGCTTCTGCCTGGCCAAGCTCGCCGCCGTCGCCGCCCGCTGGACCGGACGCGACTGGGACCCCCTCAACACCGAGGTCGCCCCCGCCCTGGCCGTCCTGGGCCTGCTCTGCAGCGCGCTCGGCTACGCCCTGCCCGCCTGGGGCGAGCAGCTCACCGCACTGTCCGGCCGCCTGGCCCGCCACCGCGCCTACCGCGACCTGTACCCGCTGTGGGACGCGCTGCGCCGCGCGACGCCCGCCATCGTCCCCCCGGTCCGGGTGCCCTGGTGGGACTTCGAACTGCGGCTCACGCGCCGGCTGGCCGAGATCAACGACGGCCGCCTCGCCCTGCGCTCCCACACCGACCCCCGGGCCGGGGCGCTCGCGCTGCGCCGGGCCACCGGGGCCGGGCTCACCGGCACCGAACTGCACGCGGCCGTGGACGCGGCCCGGCTGCGCGCGGCGGTGGCCGCCAAGGCCGCCGGCCGCACCTACCCCCACGACACCGCCACCGGGCCCGCGGGCCCCTACGGCGGCGTCGACGGCGTCGGCGAGCTGGAGTGGCTCGTCCGGGTCTCGCGGGCCTTCGCCGCCTCACCCGTCGTCCGCGCGGCGGCCGACGAGGCGGCGCGGGACGGCGGCGACCTGACGGCGCCGACCCGGAACAGAGAGGACTGAGACAAGGCAGTGGCGCACAGACCGACACACGCCGTGGTGCTGGGCGGCGGACTGGCCGGCACCCTGGCCGCCGCGGCGCTGGCCCGGCACCTGGACCGGGTCACCCTGGCCGAACCCGACGTCCTGCCGGACGCCCCCGCACCGCGCAAGGGCGTGCCGCAGGCCCGGCACACACACCTGCTGTGGTCCGGCGGCGCCCGGGCCATCGAGGACCTCGTGCCCGGGACCACCCAGCGCTGGCTCGACGCCGGAGCCCGCCGCATCGGCATGCCCGGCGGCATCGTCTCGCTCTCCGCCCAGGGCTGGCTGCGCCGCTGGCCGGGCCTGGAGCACCTGATCATCTCCAGCCGGGACCTCATCGACTGGGGCGTGCGCCACCAGGTGCTCGCCGACACCCGGGTGACCCTGCGCCAGGGCGTCCGCGCCACCGCGCTCAGCGGGGACGCCGCCCGCGTCACCGGCGTCGTCCTGCGCGACGAGGCCACCGGCGAGTCCACCACCGTCGAGGCCGACCTCGTGGTGGACGCCACCGGACGCGGCTCCCGCGCCCCGGCGTGGCTGACGGCGCTCGGCCTCCCCGGGGTGACCGAGACCGTCATCGACTCCGGACTCGCCTACGCCACCCGCGTCTTCCACGCCCCCGAAGGCGCCGGGCGCGACGTGCCCGTCATCAACGTCCAGGCCGACCCGCGCGAACCCCGCCCCGGACGCACCGCCACCCTCGTGCCCATCGAGGGCGACCGCTGGCAGGTCACCCTCTCCGGCACCCGTGGCGGCGAGCCCCCGCGCGACGCCGAGGGGTTCGTGGCGTTCGCCCGCGCCGTACGGCACCCCGTGGTCGGCGACCTGATCGCCGGGGCCCGGCCCGCCGGGCCCGTGCACAGCTCCCGCGGCAACGTCAACCGCCGCCGCTTCTTCGAGCGGCTCCCCGCCTGGCCCGACGGCTTCCTCGTGCTCGGCGACGCGGTGGCCACCTACAACCCCGTCTACGGGCACGGGATGTCCGTCGCGGCACACGGCGCCCGCGCGCTCGGCGACCAGGTGGGGCGGCGGGGCCTCGCCCCGGGCACCGCCCGCGCCGCGCAGCGCGCCGTCGCCGGTGCCGTCGAGGGCGCCTGGACCACGGCCACCAGCCAGGACGTCCTCTACCCCGAGACGGTCGGCCCCCGCCCGCCGGTGCACGCCCGCGTCCTCCAGCGCTACGTCGAACGCCTGATGGCCACCGCCAACACCCGCTCTCCCGCCGCGAGGGCCCTCTACACCGCCTTCACCCTCTCCGGCCCGATGACGGCGCTGGTCTCCCCGGGAGCGCTCGTGGCCACCGCGCGCGGCCCGCGCGCCGCCCCCGTCCCCGAACCCCCGTTCACCCGCGAGGAGCGCAGGGCGCTGGCGCTCCCGGTCCTCCCCGCGGGCGGCTGAGCCGCCGGGCCGCGGCGCGGAGCGCTCCGACGGGCGCCCCGCGCCGCGGCCCGGCGTTCCACCGGGTGTCGTCCTCGCCGCCGCGCACACCGGCCGGATCGCCTTCGGTGAGCAGGCGCAGCAGGCGTCCGCCGAACAGGGTGTGGCGCTCGCCCTCCGGGGCGAAGGACAGCGCGTAGGGGAGGCCGAGGTGAGCGGGAAACTGCCCTTGGACAGGCCGGGCAGCTCCGACCCCGGGTCGTGCGTCCCGGTGCTGACGAGCACGGCACGGGCGTCCCGGCTGTTTCCCGGTGCCACCGGACACGCGCTGGTCACGGCGCGCACCCTGCCTCAGACGTGGGTGAGGCGCAGGGCAGGGGTCCCAGGGGGAGCGACCCACGGTCGGATCAGGCTGGTCAGGCCCGCCTGACGAGCGAGATCCTTCACGCCGCTGGTCACGGTGGACCTGTGGCGACAGGAAAACCCCACGCGTGGTGGGGTTTCTGCTGGTGTCCGAGGGGGGACTTGAACCCCCACGCCCGATAAAGGGCACTAGCACCTCAAGCTAGCGCGTCTGCCATTCCGCCACCCGGACCCGGTGGACCGCGCGGCCCTCGGCCGCCCGGCGCGACGCCCACGATAGCACTGTGACCGGGGGCGTCGATCACCCTGGCCTTGGGCCCGGGGAGGGGGAGGCGCCAGGATGGGAGCCGGACCCCGTCACCACCAGGAGGCAGTGTGAGCGAGTCGAACCCGACCACGGCAGCGGGTGCCGTCACCGGCGAGGACGAGGTCGTCGGCATCTGCCGGGACCTCATCAGGATCGACACCAGCAACTACGGCGACGGCCGGGGGCCGGGGGAGCGGGCCGCGGCCGAGTACGTCGCCGCGCAGCTCGCGGACGTCGGCCTGGAGCCGGAGATCTTCGAGTCCCGGCCCGGCCGCGCCTCGACCGTGGCCCGCATCGCGGGGACCGACCCCTCGCGTCCCGCGCTGCTCATCCACGGCCACCTCGACGTCGTACCGGCCAACGCCGAGGACTGGACCCGGCACCCGTTCTCCGGCGAGGTGGCCGACGGCTGCGTGTGGGGCCGCGGCGCGGTGGACATGAAGGACATGGACGCCATGACGCTGGCCCTCGTCCGCGACCGCCTGCGCAGCGGGCGCAGGCCGCCGCGTGACGTCGTGCTCGCCTTCCTGGCCGACGAGGAGGCCGGCGGGGTGCACGGCGCCCGCTACCTCGTGGACCGCAAGCCCGAGCTGTTCGAGGGCGTCACCGAGGCGATCGGCGAGGTCGGCGGCTTCTCCTTCACCGTGAACGAGAACCTGCGGCTCTACCTGATCGAGACCGCGCAGAAGGGCATGCACTGGATGCGGCTCACCGTGGAGGGCACCGCCGGCCACGGCTCGATGACGAACGACGACAACGCCATCACCGAGCTGTGCGAGGCGGTGGGCCGGCTGGGACGCCACCGCTTCCCCGTGCGCGTCACCAAGACCGTCCGCGCCTTCCTGGACGAGCTGTCCGACGCCCTCGGCACCGAGCTGGACCCGGAGGACATGCAGGAGACGCTGGCCAAGCTGGGCGGCATCGCCAAGATCATCGGTGCCACGCTCCAGAACACCGCGGCTCCCACCCAGCTCGGCGCGGGCTACAAGGTGAACGTCATCCCGGGGCAGGCCACCGCGCACGTGGACGGGCGCTTCCTGCCCGGCCACGAGGAGGAGTTCCTCGCCGATCTCGACCGCGTGCTCGGTCCCAGGGTCAGGCGCACGGACGACCACGCCGACAAGGCGCTGGAGACGACGTTCGACGGGCCGCTGGTGGACGCCATGCAGTCCTCCCTGCGGGCGGAGGACCCGGCCGCACGGGCGGTGCCGTACATGCTCTCCGGCGGCACCGACGCCAAGCACTTCGACGACCTGGGCATCCGCTGCTTCGGGTTCGCCCCGCTGAAGCTGCCGCCGGAGCTGGACTTCGCCGGGATGTTCCACGGTGTGGACGAGCGGGTCCCGGTGGACGGCCTGCGGTTCGGCGTGCGGGTGCTCGACCGCTTCCTGGACCAGTGCTGAACCGGCCGGCCGCCGCCGGATTCGGTCAGGCGTGCGGGTTTGGCCAGGAAGGGTGAATGGGCCACGGCAGTCGTAGCCCCACCTCTCACTCCTCGTTACACGGGGTGCGGTCCGTGGCTGGGGCCGCATGGCCAACAAGGAGGAAGAATGATCAAGAAGGTCGTCGCTGCTGCGGCTGCCACCGGTGGACTGGTGCTCGCGGGTGCGGGCGTCGCCGTCGCCGACGCCGGCGCCCAGGGTGCCGCCGTCGGGTCCCCCGGGGTGATCTCCGGCAACGTGGTGCAGGTGCCCGTCCACGTGCCGGTCAACGTCTGCGGGAACACCGTGGACATCATCGCGCTGCTGAACCCCACCTTCGGCAACACCTGCGTCAACGACTGACACCTGTCGTGACTCGGCCCGTGAGGGTTTGACTCTGGCCCCGGAGTGCGGACCACGCACTCCGGGGTTCTCACTTCCGGCGAGCAGGCGTCCCGGCGCAGCACGGTGCCGCTCGCGTCCACGCAAGCAACGAAGACAGGACACAACCATGCGACAGGTCTCCAGGAAGGGCCTGATCACCGTCGTGGCGGCGGGCGGTGCGCTCGCCCTCTCGGGCGGTGTGGCGCACGCAGACGCGTCCGCCGAGGGCGGCTCCTACGGGTCACCGGGTGTGGCCTCGGGGAACACCGTGCAGGTGCCCGTGCACGTGCCGGTGAACGCCTGTGGCAACACCGTGAACGTCGTCGGCGCCCTCAACCCGTCCATGGGCAACAAGTGCGTCAACAACGGCGGTGCCCACGCGGGTCACGACGGGAAGGACGGCGGCCACCACGGGCACGACGGCGGCGGCCACCACGGGCACGAGGGCGGCGGTCACCAGGGTGGCAGCCACCAGGATGGCGGCCACCAGGGCGGCGGCGCTCAGGCCGACGGCGCTGCCGTGGGCTCCCCGGGTGTCGTCTCCGGCAACACCGCGCAGGTGCCCGTCCAGGCCCCGGTGAACGTCTGCGGCAACACGGTCGACGTCGTGGGCGTGCTCAACCCCGCGATGGGCAACGAGTGCGTCAACGGCCACGCTCCCGAGGGCCCCGCCGAGGAGAAGCCGGAACCGCCGCAGGAGGAGAAGCCCGAGGCGCCCGCCGAGGAGAAGCCGGAAGCGCCGGAGGAGGAGAAGCCGGAGAAGCCCGGTCCCTCCGCTCCCGAGGCCCCTGGCACGGGAGACGACGGCGGGCAGCCGAAGCAGCCCGGCACCGGGCCCGCGCCGCAGCTCGCCGAGACCGGCGGCCCCGCGCTGACCACCGCGTTCCCCGTCGGCGCCGGGATGCTGCTGGGCGGCTACGTGCTCTACCGGCGGGCCCGCGCGGCACGGCTCTGACCTCTCCCCGGCTTCGGGAGAACATCACACCGGTGCGCGACGTGCCGTAGCGCGGCGCACCGGTGCGGGCCCCGCCGCGGCGGGGCCCGCACCGCGTTCCGGGGCGCGGGCCGCCTGCGGGCGGCGGGGCGGGGACGCACTCAGCCGCCCCGCCGGCTCACCACGTCGCCCGCACCTGGCGGATGATGCGGCGCCGCAGCCGTACCCGGCGGCTGCCGTCGGGGAACAGCCGCAGGCGGTCCAGCTCCCAGTAGCCGTACTCCGCCTGCTCGGTCAGCAACCGCGCGGCAGCGTTCCGGGAGACCCCGCGCGGCACGTACACATCGCGAAATTCATATTCCGGCATCGCATCTATTGTGCGGACTGGGCCCCGCTACGGATAGCGTCTGCACTATGTCTGATGCTGCGCAGCCGACCGCTGCCGAGGTACGCGCCTCCGCCGAAGCGCTGAAATCCGCGCTGGACCGTCACCTCGCTGCCATCGAGCGCCGGTCCTACGGCACCGCTGCGGCCGCCGACGCCGACGCCGAGGTCAACTCCGCGTTCAACGAGCTGGCCGCCGCGGGGGAGGCGTACGACGCCCTCCTCTACGACGCCTACGACGAGGTCACGCCCTTCGAGATCCCCGGTGGGGACGCTCCGCCGGCCTACCTGGGTCCCGACGATCCGGCGGCCCTGAGCGTGTTCATGCGCCGTGACTACACGGTGGGCGAACCGCTGCGGCTGCTCGCCCAGGCCCAGCGCATCACCGAGCTGGACCCGGACGCCGTGGACCCCTCCCAGGGCGGCCCGGAGACGGCGGGCACCAGCGTGCACGCCGCGCTCGGCGTGCTGTTCGGCGAGTTCGAACCGGACGAGATCGCCACCCGGCACAAGGAGTTCGGCCTCGAAGAGGGCGACTCGACGCTGTGGGTGGTGGCCGACGAGGAGCCCGCCGAGCCGGGGGAGTGGCTGGAACAGCCCTTCGACGCGGCCGACCCCGAGCGGGTCGTCTGCCGTTTCGACATCAGTTCCGTCTTCGACGAGGACGACCTCTACGACGACGAGGCCGACGACGAACCCGACGGCGGGGACGGGGGCGGGGCGGACGGCACGGCGGTGCGGGACGCCGACGACGCCTCCTCCGCCCTGCGCTAGGCGGGGTCCGTACGCGGCTCCGGCTGCGGACGCAGCAGCGTGCGCAGCCGGGTCGCGCGCACCGGGCCGGGGCGCTCGGCCACGGCGCGCGGCAGGGCGTCCGCCACGCCGTGCACGACCGAGAGGTGGCGTTCGGCCCGCCCGAACGCGGTGTAGACCCAGCTCCGGTCCAGCGCCTGGGCGGCGTCGCCCGGGAGTACCACGACGGCGGCGGGCCAGCGGTGGCCCGCCGCCTGGTGGGCCGTCACCGCCCAGCCGTGCCGCACGGACGCCGCCACCCGGTCCCGCGCCACCGTGACCGCACCGTCCGGCGTGGCCAGCCGCAGCCCCGACTCGTCCGCTCCGGAGACCGTGGCGAGGACCGTGCGGCCCGGCACCGCCGCGTACGCCACCCGGTCGCCCGGATCGAAGCCGCCGAAGCGCCCCGGGCCCGGGTTCAGCCGGGCCTTGAGCGCCGCGTTCAGGGTGCCGGTGCCGGCCCCGCCGCCGTGCCCGGGGACGATCACCTGCGTGTGCGCGGCCTCGATGCCCAGGGCCCGCGGCACCGAGTCGGCGACGAGCTGCACCGTGCGGTGCACCGCCTCGGCGGCCTCCCGCACGGGGACGATGACGACCTCCTTGCCGGGCGCCGCCACCTGCGGCAGCTCCCCGGCCCCGACGCCCGACACCAGCTCGCCCAGCGGCCCCGGGTCCGGGGTGCGGGAGGCGACGTGCGGGCAGACGCGCGCCGCCAGCACGTCGGCCAGCACCTGCCCGGCCCCGGCGGGGCCCAGGAGCTGCGGGTCCCCGCTCAGGACGAGACGGGCGCCGTCCGGCAGCGCCTCGACGAGCGCCGCCGCCGCCTCGGCGTCCAGCAGCGGGGCGTCCAGCACGGCGAGGACGTCCAGCGCGAGCGCGCCGTCCTCGTCGTGGCCCGGGCCCTCCCGCCCGGCCAGCAGCCCGGCGACGGTCACGGCCGCCTCCGCCCCCGTCGGCGCCTCCGCGCCGTCCTCCGCCTCCGGCGGGGAGGGGGCCGCCGGGTACGCCTCCTGCGCGGCGGCGACCAGTTGCGCGAGGCGCCGCCGTCCGTCCTCGGTGTGGGCGGCGGCGCAGGCGCGCAGCCCGGCGGCGCGGGCGGCGGCGACGAGCGCGGCGGGCTCCGCGCGTGACGCCTCGCCTCCGGTGTGCACCACCAGCGCGCTGCCCCCGGCGGCGCGGATCAGCGCGGCGGCCGAGGGCGAGGGCGCCGCGTCGGCGGCCGACGTCCAGGCGCGGCCGTCCGCGCCGGCCGGGACGGCGAACGTGCTCTGCAGCCGGTGCAGCCCGTCGGCCAGGCTCTCCTCCGCCAGCGCCCACCGCTCCAGGCCGAGCAGCAGCGGCACGGCGTCCTGCGGCTGCGCCGCCTCCTCCTCCCCGGCGGTGCCGTCGGCTCCGGCGTCCTGCGGTTCCGCGCGGAAGACCAGCACGGCCCCCGCGTCCACCGCCTCGCGCACCGCCTCCTCAGGCTCGGGCACGCCGTGCCGGGCGAGCCCCTCGGCCACGGTGGCCGACTCCAGCACGGTGTGCCCGGCGCGGGCGGCCCGCTCCAGCAGCCACCCGGTCAGTGCCTGGACGCGGCGGGACCCGGCGGGGCCCTCCTCCTCACCGAGCGCCGCCGCGAAGGCGTCGGCCTGCTCGGGCCGGACGCCGTCGACGGCCAGCAGCCGCCACGGATCCTCCCGCAGCTCCTGCGCCGCCTGCGGGCCGAGCGCCCTGGCGGCCGGTTCGCCCAGGGCCTGCGGTGCGCCGCCGTCGGCCAGCGCCTGGCGCAGCTCCTCGGGGACCGGTACCGGGCCGTTTGCCGGCCTGCCCCCGGCCGGCCCGCCCCCGGCCGGGCCGCCGCGCGGCACGGGGGCCGGGGCGCGGCGCGGGGGCCGCGCCGGTTCGGGGGCGGGGAAGAACTCCGCCGCCGAGCGCTCGCCGCTCTCCACCGCCCGCACGGCGGCCATCAGTTCCGCCGCCTTGCCGCCCGCGGCCCCGCCGTCCGCAGGTTCGCCGCCCGTGGCACGGCCGTCAGCGGGCCCGCCGTCCGCAGGTTCGCCGCCCGTGGCACGGCCGTCAGCGGGCCCGCCGTCCGCAGGCCCGCCCGCGGCGGGGGAGTCGTCGTCGCCGGCGGTGCCCTGGGGGGTGGTCACAGCGCGCTCCAGTCGTGGTCGGGGTAGCGGTGCAGCGGGGCCGACACGTCGTCCAGCGCCCGGTTGATCTCGTCAGGAAGCGTAAGGGCCTCCGCCGACAGGGCCTCCGCGAGCTGCTGCGCCGTGCGCGCGCCGACCAGGGGCGCGGCCACGCCGGGGCGGTCCCGCACCCAGGCGAGCGCGACCTGCGCGGGGGTGACGGCCAGTCCGTCGGCGGCGGTGGCCACCGCGTCCACGACGCTCGCGGCCGCCGGGCCGAGGTACGGCTCGACGAAGGCCGCGAGCCGTTCGGAGGCGCCCCGCGAGCCCGCCGGGCGGGCTCCGCCCCGGTACTTGCCGCTCAGCACCCCGCGGCCCAGCGGCGACGACGGCAGCAGCCCGAGGCCGAGGTCCCGCGCGGCGGGCAGCACCTCCCGCTCGGCGCCGCGCTGGAGCAGCGAGTACTCCACCTGCGCACCGGCCAGCCGCACCCGGGCGCCGGGCGCGGCGAGCTGCCACGTCGCCGCCTTGGCGAGCTGCCAGCCGCAGAACCCGGCCACGCCCGCGTACCGGGCGCGTCCGCTGCCCACGGCCAGCTCCAGGGCGTGCAGCGTCTCCTCCAGCGGCGTGACCGGGTCGAAGGCGTGCACCTGCCACAGGTCGACGTGGTCGGTGCCCAGCCGTTCCAGGGAGGCGTCGAGCGCGTCCAGCAGGTGGCCGCGCGAGCCGTTCGCCGGCCGTTCGGGGTCCGCCACGCTGCCCGCCTTCGTGGCGATGACCAGGTCGCGCCGCGCGACCAGGCCGTGCAGCAGCCGTCCCAGCAGGTACTCGGCGCCGCCGTCCCCGTAGACGTCGGCGGTGTCCACGAGGGTGCCGCCCGCCTCCCAGAAGGTCTTGAGCTGCTCCGCCGCCCGGCTCTCCGCGGACGCCGGCTCCCCGTCGTGCGCGGGCCCCGCCCAGGTGAGTGTGCCGAGGCCGATGCGGGACACGCGCAGGCCGGTGCGGCCCAGCTGCCGTTGCTCCATGGCCGTTGAGACTACTTCCGGGCTCGCGTACAGTCCGAGGGACACTGACGTTACTGACCAGTAAGGGGGTCGCCATGCGGCTCGGTATCAACCTCGGCTACTGGGGTGCCGGGATGGACCAGGACAACCTGGCCGTCGCCCGGGAGGCCGACCGGCTCGGCTACGCGGTCTGCTGGGCCGCCGAGGCGTACGGCTCCGACGCGCCCACCGTGCTGTCCTGGGTCGCCGCGCAGACGGAGCGCATCGACGTCGGCTCCGGCATCTTCCAGATCCCCGCCCGCACCCCCGCCATGACGGCCATGACGGCCGCCACCCTCGACTCCCTGTCCGGCGGCCGCTTCCGACTCGGCCTCGGCGTCTCGGGTCCCCAGGTGTCCGAGGGCTGGTACGGCGTGAAGTTCGACAAGCCGCTCGCCCGCACCCGCGAGTACGTCGAGATCGTCCGCAAGGCCATGTCCCGCGAGCGGCTCACCCACGAGGGCGAGCACTGGACGCTGCCGCTGCCCGACGGCCCCGGCAAGCCCATCAAGCTCACCGTCCACCCCGTCCGGGAGCGCATCCCGCTGTACATCGCCGCCATCGGCCCGAAGAACCTGGAGCAGACCGGCGAGATCGCCGACGGCGCCCTCCTCGTCTTCTTCGCGCCCGAGCACGCCGAGGAGACGGCCCTGGCCCCGCTGCGCGCCGGACGCGCCAAGGCGGGCAGGGAACTGGACGGCTTCGACCTGTGCCCGACCGTCCCCATGGCCCTCGGCGGGGACTCCGAGGCCGACATCGACGCGCTCGCCGACACCTTCCGCCCCTACACCGCCCTGTACGTCGGCGGCATGGGCAGCCGCAAGCAGAACTTCTACAACAAGCTCGCGCGGCGCATGGGCTACGAGAAGGAGGCCGCCGAGATCCAGGACGCGTACCTGGCCGGGGACAAGGACGGCGCCGCGCGCGCCGTGCCCCGGCAGCTCATCGACTCCACCACCCTGCTCGGCAGCGTGGACCGCATCGCCGACCGCATGCGCGCCTACGCCGAGGCCGGGGTCGGCACCCTCTCGCTCGCGCCCGCCGGTTTCACCCTGGACGAGCGCCTCGCCTCGCTGCGCGCCGGAGTGGAGGCCATGGAGCGCGCCGGGCTGGCCTGACGCCGCCCCTTTGGCGGTGGCCGCAGGAGGGGCGCGGCCGTGGCGGGGGCTCGGGGGTCGACCCCGCCACGGCCGTCACCGCACCCAACGCCCGGCCCCGCCCGAAGTTACGGGGCCGGTCCGCCCCGGTGCGTCACGTCCCGGGCCGCCCGGCGGCCGGTCCCGTCGCGCGGTGCCCCGCGCCATCCGCCCGGGCGTGCGCCTGGCTTACCCTGGCTGGCATGCCCACCCTGCTCCTGGTCCGTCACGGCCGCTCCACCGCCAACACCGCCGGGCTGCTGGCCGGACGCGCGCCCGGCGTCCGTCTCGACGAACACGGCGAGGCCCAGGCCGCCGCGCTGCCCGACCGCCTCGACGGCCTGCCGCTGGCCGCCGCCGTCCGCAGCCCGCTGCTGCGCTGCCGCCAGACGCTGGCACCGCTGGCCGCCCGCCGCCCGGAGCTGTCCGTCACGCAGGACGAACGCGTATCCGAGTGCGACTACGGGGACTGGACGAACCGCAAGCTCGGCGAACTGTCCGACGAGCCGCTGATGGCGGTCGTCCAGCACCACCCCAGCTCCGTCGCCTTCCCCGGCGGCGAGACGATGCGCGGCATGCAGCAGCGCGCGGTGGAGGCCGTACGGGACTGGAACGCCCGGGTGGAGGCCGAGCACGGGCCGGAGGCGGTGTACGTGATGTGCACGCACGGGGACGTCATCAAGTCCGTCGTCGCCGACGCCCTCGGCATGCACCTGGACCTCTTCCAGCGCGTCAGCGTCGAACCCGCGTCCGTCACCGCGATCCGCTACACCCCCTCGCGGCCCTTCCTGCTGCGGCTCGGCGACACCGGCCACCTCGCCTCCCTCGCTCCCCGCGAGCCGGACGCCGCACCCGCCCGGGGCGCGGGGGACGCCCACGGCCGGGGCGGCGACGCAGCCGTCGGGGGCGGTGCGTGAGCGCGTAGATCACCGCGCGCAGTAGGGTGCCATTGACCCACGTTTCCGAAACCGTTGGAGCAGGACGTGTCCCGTCAGGTGTTCCTCTACGACCCCCCGGACCGATTCGTCGCCGGGACGGTCGGACTGCCCGGACGGCGCACCTTCTACCTCCAGGCATCAGCAGACGGGCGCACCACCAGCGTCTCCCTGGAGAAGGCCCAGGTCGAGGCGCTGGCCGAACGGATCGACGAACTGCTCGACGAGGTCGTGCGGCGCAGCGGCGGCAGCACCGCCGTGCCGGCCGTCGCACCGGCGGAACTGGCCGACAGCCAACCGCTGGTGAGCCCGGTCGAGGAGGAGTTCCGCGTCGGCACCATGGCGCTCGCCTGGGACGGCGACACCGAACGCATGGTCGTGGAGGCGCAGGCACTGGTCGCGCTGGACGCCGAGACGGACGAGTCGCTGGCCGAGGCCGAGGAGCGGCTGCTGCACGACGACGAGAACGGGCCGCCCATGCTGCGCGTGCGGATCACCGGGTCCATGGCCCGGGCCTTCGCCAAGCGCGCCATGGAAGTGGTGAACGCCGGGCGGCCGCCCTGCCCGCTGTGCAGCCTGCCGCTCGACCCGGAGGGACACGTATGCCCCCGGCAGAACGGGTACCGGCGCGGGGAAGCGTGACCCCCTCCGTACCCGCGCCGCCGCCCGCCCCCGGGGGCGCTAAGGGCGCCGGGGGCCCCGACCGCGTCGCCGCGCTGCTGGCCGGCGGCGAGCTGACGGTGACCGGCCGCATCACGGACGCCTCCAACGCCGTGCTGTACGGCACGGTCACCGCCGTGCCCGACGGCGGGACGGAGCCGGTGGCCGTCCCCTGCGTCTACAAGCCGGTCGCCGGGGAGCGGCCCCTGTGGGACTTCCCCGAGGGCACGCTCGCGGGCCGCGAGGTCGCCGCCTACGAGGTGTGCCGGGCGCTGGGCTGGGAGATGGTGCCCCCCACCGTGCTGCGGGACGGACCCTACGGCGAGGGCATGTGCCAGCAGTGGGTGGGCCCGCCCCCCGACGGCTCGTCGCCCCGGCCGACGGCCGCCGACGGGCTGCTCGCGCTGGTCGACGGCACCGAGCCCGAGCCCGGCTGGAAGGCCGTCGGCTTCGCCGAGACCGGACCGGGCCGCACCGCGCTGCTCGTGCACGCCGACGACGCACGGCTGCGCCGGCTCGCGGTGCTCGACGCCGTCCTGAACAACGCCGACCGCAAGGGCGGCCACCTGCTGCCGCTGCCCGACGGCAGCCTCCACGCCATCGACCACGGCGTCACCTTCCACTCCGACGACAAACTCCGCACCCTGCTGTGGGGCTGGGCGGGCGAGCCGCTGCCCGCCGAGGCCACCGGGCGGCTGCGGGGCCTGGCCGACGCGCTCGCCCCGGACCGGCCGCTCGCCGCCCGCCTGGCCGCGCTGCTGCCCGCCGCCGACCTCGACGCGCTGCGCAAGCGCACCGGGAACCTGCTGGCGGCCGGACGCCATCCCCTGCCCGGCGGCGACTGGCCCGCCATCCCCTGGCCGCCCATCTGACCCGGCCCGCGCGCGATGCCGCGCCCGAGCCCCTCCCGCGCCCCCGCCGCCCCGTGGCCGGGGGCGCGCCGCGTGCCGCCGTGATGCCCGCCGGGCGGGCCGTGCTGCTCACCGGATGGTCAGCAGCCGCACTCCGACGCCTGTTTCCGCACGTGGTGAACGTGTCCACGGCCGTTCCACGGCGTTGACACGCGCCTTCACCGCCACCGCCACGCCCTGCTGCCAGCGTATGCCGCGTGAAGCCGGACGACGGGGAAGGCGGTGCGCCGGTGCGGGCGAGAGCGACGGCGGTGGCGGTCCTTGCGGTCCTGCTCGCCGGATGCGCGGGAGGCGGGACGGCGGACGGTGGCCCGGGGCCGGGGGAGGTGGATCCGCGCCACCGCGCGAACTGGCCGACCACCGACCGGGGCGGGCTGGTCGCGGGCCTGAGCCTCCCCCTGGAGGAGTACCTCGTGGCCTACCCCGACTACGTGGCGGCGGAGAACGCCCGCATCGCCGCGATCGACGCCTGCATGGACCGGTACGGGTTCGAGTACGCGCCCACGCCCTTCGGGGAGTACCCGCCGCCGTCCGTCAACGGCGCGAACCTGGAGCGCCGCTACGGCGTCTCCGACCGCGCCGCGGCCGAGACCTACGGCTACCGGCTGCCGGCCGCCGTCGCCGGTGAGCCCGACAGCTACGAACCGCCCGGCGGTGACGCCGCGTACGTGGTGCTGCGCGGCACCGAGGAGGCGCCGCCGGGGACGCGGGCGAGCGGTGACGTCCCCGAGGGCGGCTGCGCGGGGGAGGTGGACCGCGCCATGGGACGGCTGGACGACCACTTCGCCAGCGACCTCGACGGGGAGTCCCTGCGGCGGTCCGAGGAGGACCCCGCCGTGCGCGAGGCCATCGCCGCCTGGTCGGACTGCATGTCCGCGAAGGGGTACCGCGTCACGCATCCGTACGAGGCCGACGAACTGGTGCCCCCCGTGCTGGACGAGCCCCCGCCCGAGGAGATCACCGCGGCCGTCGCCGACGTCGGCTGCAAGGCCGGGACGGACCTGATCCGGATCTGGTCCGACGTCGAGCGGGAGATCCAGCAGGAGCTCATCGAGGAGAACGCGCCCGTGCTGAACGAGCTGCGGGAGGCCAACGAGCGCGTCCTGAAGCGCGTGGCCCGGTCCTGACCGCCGCGCGACCCGGCCCCGGGCGGCACCGCCACCGGGCCCCACACGTCCGCGCCGGACGGGCCGGCGCGGGAACACCCACACCACAGGGAGCACACCATGAAGACACGTCACCTCGGGGTCCTCTCCGGTCTGGCAGCGCTCGCCGCGACGGCACTGCTGCCGGGCACGGCCTCCGCGTCCACCGTCTACTCCTCCGACGAGTGCAGCTCCAGCAACAACCGCTACTGCTTCATCCTGGAGTACACCGTCTTCTCCGACGGCTGGCCGACCGGGGTCTGCTTCGCGACGAACAAGAGCGAGTACAGCCACACCGGCCGCGGCAACCAGTTCGGCAACGTGCGGTACGTGTTCCGCCGGGGCGCCCACTGCGGTTCGGTCGGCTCGGGGGACACCCGGGGCGTCGGGGAGTCGATCCGCAACAACGCCGCCTGGGCCGAGAACAAGGACACCCGCACGCACACCGTCTACTACAGCCCGGGATACGACGGGCGGTACAAGGTCTACGGCCCGGGTTCCCACGGCCTCCTGGGCGCGCTGCGCAACGACAACGCCTCCAGCAAGCGCAGCTCGTGAGGCCACGCCTGCGCAGATGGGGAGCGGCCGCCGCCGGGCTGGCCGTCCTCAGCGCGCTGACCCAGCCCGAGGTGCTCGCGGCGGAGCGGGGCGCCGCCCCGTCCGCCGCGGGCCCCGGGGCCGCGCCCGGCGCACCGGCGGCCGCGGCCGTGCCCCCGGACGACCGGCGCACGGTGCTGGGCCGGGACTGGCAGGAGTCCGACGACCGCGCGTGGACGACCTCCGGTGACGCGCAGGGGTTCCACGTGCTCGTCGCCGACCAGCGGGACGGCTACCACTGGCGCACCGCCGCCACCCTCACCGAGCCGGGCTTCGACGCCGACTCCTGGATCGGCAACGCCTGCGTGACGGGCTCCGGGGAGCGGGCGGTGGTCGTCTACGCGCCGCGGACGTTCACCAACGAGGCCCACCTGTCCGAGCGCGGCGGCTTCACGGCCGTCGTCGAACTGTCCACCGGCGCCGTGACCAAACTCCCGGTCCGCACCTCGCTGGCCTACTTCAACCCCGGCTGCGGCGCGGACGAGACCGCCGTGCTGACCCAGGAGGGCGACGAGAGGCTCGGTGCCACCCGGCTGCTGCGGCTGGACGCCCGGACCGGGCGGACGGCCGAGCCGGTCGAGACTCCGGGACAGGTCACCTCCGCCGTCCCCGTCGGCAAGGGCATCGTCGCCGCCGACGGGGCCCGCCTGGTGTCCCTGGCCGCCGACGGCGCCCGCACCGCCGTCGCCCACACCGGCGGCACCCCGTTCCGGCTGGCACCGGACCGCGACGGCGGTGTCGTCTTCCTCGACCGGGACAGCTCCGGCGCCACCGCACGGAGCGCCGACGGGGACGGCGGCAAGGGCGGGAGCACGGCCGCCGGGAGTCGGACGGAGGACACCACCCGCCACCTCGCGCGGGTGCGCCGCGTCAGCGCCGGGCAGATCAAGCAGGCCGACGCCGACGCGGCGCGTCCCGCGCTGCTCGCCCAGGGACCGTGGAGCGCGGTCGGGCTGACGCGCTCGGCCGACGGCGCGGTGTTCATCACCGGTGAGAGCGACGCGCGGACCACGCGGCTGCCCCGCACCGTCCGGCACCTGCCCGCGCTGCCCAAGCACAGCCTCGCCAGCACCCGGGGCGAGGCGGTACTGACCGGCACCGCCTGGGCCGACGGCAAGGACAGCCGGGTCAGGCCGTCCCCGGCCGCCCGCCCCGCCGCGCTGTCGCTGAAGGTGCTTCAGACCGGGCGGACGGCTGCCTTCACCGTCGGCCCGCAGGAGCGCACCGCGGGCCACGAGGCGCAGGGCGGAGCACGCTCGCCCGCGCTGACCGGGCCGCCGGAGAAGAAGGCCGGGGACGGACCGCGTCCGCAACTGGGGACCACCAGCGCGCCCGACTGGGTGGAGGGCGAGGACGAGCGCTACTGCGCCGTCCCCCGCAACGACCCGGCCAACCAGGTCACGCAGCCCAAGCCGCGGCAGGTCGAGTGGGCCGTGGACCAGGCGATCCTCGGCAACCTCGACGACCACATCCGCCGCCCGGCCAACTGGAAGAACCTGGGCATGGGCGCCTACTCGCCGCAGGACCTGTTCCCGCGGCGGGGCCTGAACGGCGGCGGGCACGTGCCCGCGCAGGTGATGCTCGGCGTCATCGCCCAGGAGTCGAACATGTGGCAGGCCGCGCGCTTCGCGGTCCCCGGCGTGACCGCCAACCCGCTGATCGGCAACTTCTACGGCATCGACCTCTACGACGCGGACGAGGGCAACGACTGGGACATCCGCTGGTCGGACGCCGACTGCGGCTACGGCCTGACCCAGATCACCGACGGCATGCGCCTGGCAGGCAAGACGAAGCCCGGCGAGACGGCGCTGTCCCCCCTCCAGCAGCGGGCGGCGGCCCTGGACTACACCGCCAACATCGCCGGCGGGCTGCGCATCCTGGAGGACAAGTGGAACCAGACCCGCGCCGCCGGACTGACCGTCAACAACGATGACCCGGACAAGCCGGAGAACTGGTTCTTCGCGCTGTGGGCGTACAACTCCGGCTTCTACCCGGAGAGCCAGAAGGGCAGCAACGGCGGTGCCTGGGGCGTCGGCTGGCACAACAACCCGGCCAACCCCCGCTACGAGGTCAACCGCGCGCCGTTCCTGGAGACCAGCTACGCGGACGCCGCCCGCCCGCAGTTCTGGCCCTACCCGGAGAAGGTGCTCGGCTGGGCGGCGTACCCCATCGAGGCCCTGGAGTCGCCGGGGAAACTGGTCTCCGGCTTCCGGCCCGCGTGGTGGACCACGAGCGCCGCGCGGACGGCCGTCAAGCCGCCGGAGACGCTCTTCTGCTCGCCGTCGGTGAACGACTGCGACCCCGCGCACCTGCGGGACGGCGCCTCCAACGACGACGCCACCACCGGGCCGTGCCGCAGGGAGGACTTCCGCTGCTGGTGGAACGAACCGGTCACCTGGAAGGAGAACTGCGCCACCACCTGCGGCAACCAGATCGTCCGCTTCGACCACACCTATCCCGAGGAACCCGACGGCACCGCCTATCCGCCGTCGTGCACCCGCTCGGGTCTCCCGTCGGGCGCGCTGATCATCGACAACCAGCCCACCTCCGTGCCCTCGTCGCGGCCGGGCTGCGCGAAGAACTTCGACAACCGGGGCACGTTCGACCTGGACTTCGCCCAGGACCGCGACGGGTCGGTGCCCACCGGGCGCTACCCGTCCAAGGTGAACACGCATCAGCTCGGTGCGGGATTCGGCGGGCACCTCTATTTCTCGGACACCCGCGGAGCCGGTGACGCGGCGGACCGCGCCAAGGCCGAGCGGCTCAAGGTCACCGCGACCTGGAGGCTGGACCGCAAGCTGGAACAGCCCGCGCGGGTCTGGGTGCACCTGATGGACCACGGCGTCCGCACCAAACGTGCCGAGTACGAGGTCAGGACGGCGAACGGGACGAAGACCCGCCGCCTGAACCAGAACAGCTCCAGCAACCGCTGGGTGCCGCTGGGCGCCTTCATGTTCGACAACGTGCCCGAGGTGCGGCTGGACAACATCGCCACGGACGGCGAGGGGACGGACAACGTCATCTTCGACGCCGTCGCCGTCGAGCCCATCCGCGGCACGTACGTCGAGGAGACCGTCGACGCGGTCGCCTTCTTCGACGAGCGGCAGAACATCGACGCGGACGTGCAGAGCACCTGGTTCGTCTACTCACCGCTCAAGAGCAGGAAGAACGTCTACGAGTGGGCGGTCGAGTCGGCCGAGTCCATCCTGGACTCCCCGGTGTGCGCGGAAGGACCCACACCGAGCTGCGTGACCGCCAACGTGCGCGACGCCGTACAGGACTGGTACACGCACGTCTCAGCGGTGGACGAGACGGCCGTCGAGCCGGAGGACTACCCGGCGGGCAAGGGGGCCCCGAGCTGGCTCTCCCTGGCCAACCACCACTCCTACCGGCCCGCTTCCACCCGGATGCCGGACCACTTCCGCGACGCGCGGGCGGACGACGCCACCAAGATGCGCAGCACGGTCACCGTCTCCTTCGTCAAGACCGACGACGGCCAGATCGTCGAGGGGAGCCAGTGGGCGGAGTACTCGGACCGCACCGCCGACACGCACCTCCCGGACTTCGTGACCGACCTGATCGAGGCGGTCGAGGAGGACTACGGCGTCGGCGCGGACCTGCGCTACCGGTACGCGAACCTGAACGAGTACGACGGGCGCGTCAAGCAGGTCGACCCGCTGGCGTCGGGGGTGCTGCCCGGCAAGGCGTACCAGTCGATCGGTGTGGCCCCCCGCGTCACGGGTTCGTGCGTCGCGGCGCAGTACACCGCCGGCGGTGCCATCGGCTACCGGACCCTCCTCGACACCGACGCCGCGGAGGCGGCGCGGCTGTGGAAGAACCAGCTCCAGGGCGCCCCGGTGCACACCGGAGTGGCCAGACTGGCCGGTGACGTCTTCAGCGCCTTCTTCAACCCGGGACTGCTGCCCTGGCCGGACATGGACGGTTCGCCGTACGGCATGGCGCCGCCGATCTGGCAGGAGCTCAGCTTCAAGGTGTGCGCGGACGGCACCATCCAGCGGAACGGCTCCGTGCCGATCCTGCGGGCCAGCCACATGCCCGACCAGTACCTGTACCGGAACGGGCAGGCCCTCAACCTGGACGGCAGCCGCCGCACCAGCGCCGCGCCCGTCTACAGCGGGAACTTCTCCACCTTCAGCCGGATGGGGGCGCTGACCCCCCAGGACCGGACGCCCTCCGCGTACGGCTACTGCAACGACTACCTGGCCCAGGGGGCGGACGCGAGCGGCCGGTCCGGCAACCCCTGGACGATCGCGCCCGGCAGCAGGGCCGGGACGGACCCCGAAGGGAGGTTCTGCTCCGACCGCGCCCTGCAACCCGACCCCGACCACAGCCGCTGAGGCGGAACGCACCACGGGGCGGCGGCCCAGCGGCCGCCGCCCCGCCCTTCCCTTCGGTTCCAGACTCCCGTCCCGCCCCGCGCGTGCCGGCCCGTCCCGCGCACCCTATGAACGGAGGACCTCCTCGTGCTGCACCAACGCCGCCGGGCCGTGGTGGCCGTCGCCGCCGGAGCCGCCGTGCTGGCCGTGGCGGGCGTAGCCGCCGGCACGGTCGTGAAGTCACCGCAGCAGGTCGTCGCGGAGGCCGGCCCGCCACCGCCGGACGTCCTCACCACGCCCGTACGGCAGCAGGTCCTCACCGACACGGTGGTCACCCGCGGCACCGTCGCCGCCGCCCAGACCGTGCGGTTCACCCCCGACACCCCGCCCGGCGAGGGCACCTCGGCGGCCGTCGTCACCCGCACCATGGCCGACGCCGGCGACACCGTGCGGCCCGGACACGTCCTGGTGGAGGTCTCCGGCCGTCCGGTCTTCGCCCTGCCCGGCGCCCTGCCCGTCTACCGCGACCTGCGGTCGGGCGCGCGGGGGGATGACGTCACCCAGCTCCGCGGCGCGCTGGCGAAGGCGGGCTTCCCCTCCGACGGCGACCCCGAGGGCCTCTTCGGGCCCGCCACGGCACGGGCCGTCACCGGCTTCTACGACGAACTGGGCTACCGGCCCCGGCTGCACGAGCGGACGGGCACCGCGATGGTGCCCGCCTCCGAACTGGTCTTCCTCACCGCCTTCCCGGCCCGGGTCGTGGCCACGAACGCCCGGGTCGGCGGCCCCGTGGAGGCCGACCTGCTCACCCTCTCGGCCGGTGAGCTGACGGTGCGGGGCACCGTCACCGCACACGAACAGGGCCTGATCCGGCGGGGCCAGCCCGTGCGCATCCACTCCGAGACCACCGGCCTGACCGTCTCCGGGAAGGTGTCCGCCGTCGCGCCCGGCACCGCCGCCGTCCCGGCCGGACCCGGTCCGGAGACCGCGCCCGGTCCGGAGACCGCGCCCGGTCCGGAGGCCGGAGCCGGTCCGGAGGCCGTGGGCGGCTCCGGGGACGCCGCGGCGGAGAGCGGCGCGCCGGGCCTCGTGGTGCGCCCCGACGAGGAACTGCCCGCCGGGCTCGCCGGCCAGGACGTGCGGCTGACCATCGAGGCGGCCTCCTCCGACGGTCCGGTGCTCGCCGTCCCGGTCTCCGCCGTCTCCGCCGCCGCCGACGGCGCCACCTCGGTGACCGTGCTGGGCCAGGACGGCACCCGGCGCCGCGTCGAGGTGCGTACCGGCACTTCCGGCGCGGGGCTCGTGGAGGTCGCCCCGGTGAAGCCCGCACGGCTGTCCGCGCGGGAGGCCGTCATCGTCGGCCTGCGCGCTGGCGCGGAGGGCGACCGGTGAGCGGCCCCGGCACCCCGGGGCCCGGCGCCCCCGCGCCCGTCATCGCCTTCCACGGCGTCGGCCTCACCTACCCGGGACCACCCCCGCTGACCGCCCTGCACCCGTTCGACCTCACCCTCGACGCCGGGGAGTACCTGACGGTGACCGGACCTTCCGGCTCCGGCAAGTCCACCTTCCTCAACATCGTCGGACTGCTCCAGGCCCCGACGGCCGGGCGGTACCTCCTGGACGGCATCGACACCGGACCGCTCGGTGACGCCGGACTGACGGCCCTGCGCGGCGGCCGCATCGGCTTCGTCTTCCAGGCGTTCCACCTGCTTCCCCACCGCACGGCCGAGGACAACGTCACCCTCGCCCTGCTGCACGCCGGCCTGCCGCGCCGCGAGCGCGCCGCCACGGCCCGCGAGGCGCTGCACCGCGTCGGCCTGGCGCACCGCGCCGACGCGCTGCCCACCCGGCTCTCCGGCGGCGAGCGGCAACGCGTGGCCATCGCGCGGGCCCTGGCCGTGCGCCCGTCCCTGCTCCTGTGCGACGAGCCCACCGGAAACCTCGACAGCGGCAACGCCCGGCAGGTCATGGCGCTCCTGGACGACCTCTCCGCGCAGGGGCAGACGCTCCTGGTCGTCACCCACGACCCCGAGGTGGCGCGCCGGGGCGGACGTGCCCTGGCCCTGCACGACGGCGTGGCCACGTGCGGGGAAGTGGCGCGGTGAGCCGAACCCGGCCGCCTGTGCGGCCCTCCCGGATGTCCCCGCGCGACCTGTTCGCCGAGGCCCTCGCCGGGGTGCTCCAGCGTCCGGCCCGCTCGGCGCTGACCGCGCTCGGCACCGTCCTCGGCGTCGGCGCCTTCGTCGCCGTACTCGGCCTGACGAGCACCGCCTCCTCCCAGATCGACACCCGCTTCGACGCGCTGACCGCGACGGAGGTGACCGTCCGCTCCACCGGCGGGGCGCCCGGGGACGGGGAGGACGGCGTCTTCTCCGAGAGCGCCGACCGAGCCGCCTCCGCACTGGGCGGTGTCGAGGCGGCCGGTGTGTACTGGCCCGTCCGCCTCCCCGCCGAGGCCACCGTCACCGGGGCGCCGGTGGCCGGGGGCGACGGTGTGCGGACCCAGGTCGTCGCCGCGACCCCGGGCATGCTGCGCGCCGCCGGGGCACGGCTGGAGGAGGGCCGCCTGTTCGACGGCTTCCACCAGGAGACGGCCCAGCCCGTCGCCGTCGTCGGGGCCGGGCTGGCCTCGCGGCTCGGCATCACCACCCTGGAGACCGCACCGGCCGTCTTCATCGCCGGACGGCCCTTCACCGTCGTCGGCGTCGTGCGGGACACCGAACGCAAGGCGGACCTCCTGCTCTCCGTCACCATCCCCGCCGCGACCGCCGCACGGGTCTGGGGCGACCCCGACGGCTCCGAACCCGTCGAGATGCTGATCTCCACCGAGGTCGGCGCGGCGGCGCAGGTCGCCCGCACCGTCCCGCTCGCCCTCGACCCGGTGCGCCCGGAACGCTTCGCGGCCGTCCCCCCGCCCGACCCCCGGAACCTGCGCACCTCCGTCGGTTCCGACCTGGAGCAGCTCTTCCTCCTGCTCGCCGCCGTCTGCCTGCTCATCGGCGCGGTCGGCATCGCCAACACCACCCTGGTCGCGGTGCTGGAGCGCACCGGCGAGATCGGACTGCGCCGCGCGCTGGGCGCCCGCGCCCGGCACGTCACCGCCCAGTTCCTCACCGAATCCGGCCTGCTGGGCGCGCTCGGCGGCATAGTGGGCGCCAGCATCGGCACGGTCGCCGTCGTCGCGGTGTCCCTCGTCCAGTCCTGGACCCCCGTGCTGGACCCGGGTGTCGTGGCCGCCGCGCCCCTGGCCGGTCTCCTCACCGGCCTGGTCGCCGGCCTCTACCCCGCCTGGCGGGCCAGCCGCGTCCCTCCGGCCGAGGCGCTGCGCCGCTGACCCGCCCGCCGACGGCCGGACGCGGGCCGGAGCGCCGGGCGGCAACACCTTGCCGGGGCGGGCCGTGCCAGGTGTAATGATCAATAGGCCGCCGGAATGGCGCAGTTGGTCCGGTGCCGCACCGCGTACGCAGGGGGACAAGTGGAAGTGCGTCTGCTCGGGCCCGTCGGGGTCGTCGCCGACGACGGGACCGCCCTCCCGCTCACCGCGTCGATCCCCCGCACGGTTCTCGCCGTCCTCGCGCTGCGCCCCGGCCAGACGGTCCTCGCCGACACCGTCATCGACCAGGTGTGGGGCACCAGGCCGCCCCGCACGGCGCGCGCCACGCTGCGCAGCCACGTCATGCGCCTGCGCAAGATCCTGCCCGGCCAGCGGCTCCACACCGGAGCGGGCGGCTACCGCCTCGCCGTCCTCCCCGCCGAGACGGACCTCGGGCGCTTCCGCGACCTGCTGTGCCGGGCCCGGCAGCGGGCGGCCGACGACCCGGCCGAAGCGCTGGCCCTGCTGGAAAGCAGCCGGCAGCTGTGGCAGGGCGCCCCGCTCGGGGGCGTCGCCGACAGTCCCCTGCGCGACACCGAACGGCCGCGCCTGGAAGACCTCGCGCTGGCCGCCACGGAGGAGCGCTTCGTGCTGCGCCTGGCCCTCGGCCAGCACGCGGCCGTCGTCGAGGAGATCGCCGAGGCCGCCGCCGCCCACCCGCTGCGCGAGCGCTTCGCCGCCCAGCTCATGACGGCCCTGCACGCCTGCGGGCGGACGGCCGAAGCCCTGGTGGTCTACCGGGACATCCGGCGCCGCCTCGTGGCGGAACTGGGGGTCGAACCGGGCGCTGAACTGCGGCGGACGGAACAGGCCGTGCTGTGCGGGGAGCACCGCGCGGAACCGGCCGCGGCGCGCGGCGGGACGGGGACCTTGGCCGGCCGGCCGCCGTCCCGCGCGCCGGAACCGGCCGCCGCGCCGCCGGCTCCGCCGCCCCGCGTCACCGGGTTCGTCGGCCGCGAACCGGAGCTGGAGCGGCTGCGGGGGTGGCTCGCCGTGGCCGCGACGGAACCGGTGACCTGCCTCCTGGCCGGCCCCGGCGGCGTCGGCAAGTCGACGCTGGCCGTGCGCGCGGCACGGCTCGCCGCCGACCGGTTCCCCGACGGCCTCCTCTACCTCGACCTGCGCGGAGCCGACCCCCACAACGCCCCGCGTGACCCGGCCGAGGCCCTGCACCTGCTGCTGCCCGCCCTCGGGGTGCCCCGGCGGGACCTGCCCGTCGCGCCCGCCGACGCGGCGCGGCTGTACCAGGAGCGGCTGCGCGGCCGCCGCTGCGTGCTCGTGCTCGACAACGCGGAGAGCGCCGCGCAGGTCGCCCCCCTGCTCCCGGAAGGCCCGGGGACGGCCGCGCTGGTGACCAGCCGGCCCGTCCTGGCGGGCGTCGCGCACGGCCACCACCTGCACGTGGACCCCGTCGACCCGGCGCAGGCCGTCCGCCTGGTGCAGGCGGTCGCCGGCAGCTCGGCGGGCCAGGGCACGCACGGGCAGTGGCGGAAGCTGGTGGCCTTGTGCGGCCACCTCCCGCTGGCCCTGTCGATCATCGCCACGCGCATGGCGTCCCGGCCGCACTGGGGCCTGCCGGAGTGGATCGCGCTGCTGGAGGACGAGCACCTGCGCACCGACGAGCTGACGGCCGGCCGGGAGCGGGACGTGCGCGCGAGCCTGATGGTCACCGTCGACCAGCTCGCGGGAGGGGACGACCCGGCGGACCGGCTGGCGGCCGGGGTGTTCCCCCTGCTCGGCGTCGCCGCCGTGCGGGCCCACACCGCCGGTTCGGTCGCCGCGCTCGCCGGGGTCCGCCCGGCGGAGGCCGAAGCGGCCCTGGAGCGGCTCACCGACGCACAGGTCACGATGAGCCCGCGTCCGGGCCGCTACAGCCTGCACGACATGGTGCGCTCGGTCGCGGTGTGGCAGGCCGCGCGGCTGCCCCGGGGCCGGGCCCGCCCGTCGCTGGAGCGGCTGGCGCGGTGGTACGCGGGAACGCTGTACCGGGTCAACGGACCGCTGGCGGTGAGCCCGTGGCGGGGCCGGACGTACGCCGAGGCCGCCGCGCGCTTCCCGGAGGGCGAGGGGTTCGCCGACGCCCGGTCGGCCCTCACCTGGGCGGACGAGGGGCTGGCGGACGTCATGTCCCTGGCCGCGCAGACCGCGGGGGAGGGCGACGAGGGCGGGGAACTGGCCGGCCGTCCGCTCTCCGCCTTCGCGGTGGAGGCGTGCCGGGCCCTGGAGAGCTATTTCGGCATGCGGCTGCGCTGGCGGGAGCAGGAGCGGCTGTGCGAACTCGCCCTCGCGGGGGCGCTGCGCCGCG
Organism: Streptomyces solitudinis; assembly: GCF_036323765.1. NCBI lineage: Bacteria > Bacillati > Actinomycetota > Actinomycetes > Kitasatosporales > Streptomycetaceae > Streptomyces > Streptomyces solitudinis. Next base: position 498,997 of record NZ_JAZDCW010000004.1, on the reverse strand, counting down.
GTGACGCCGCCGACCAGGCGCTGGCCCTGGCCCAGCTGGGGAAGCTGGCCGGGCAGCGCGGGGACGCACCCCGCGGCGTCGGGCACCTGGAGAGGGCGTTGGAGCTCTACCGGGGACTGGGCCACGAGGAGCTGGCGATGGGGGCGGAGGTCAACCTCGTCGCCTGCCTGGCCACCGCCGGACGTGTTCCCGAGGCGCTGGCCATCGCCGAACGGCTCCAGCGGGCCGCGCATCCGGCTGTCCCCGGGGCCGGGATCAACCTGAACAACCTCGCCCGCTGCCACCTGTACCTCGGTGCGCCGGACCGGGCCGTGCGGACCTTCGCACTGAGCCACGAGGTGGCCGAGACGGCGTACGCCCGGATTCACGCCGCGGCGGGACTGGCCGAGAGCCACCTCGTCCGCCGGGCCTACCGGGAGGCCGCCCGGTGGGTGCGGCGGGGCCTCGCGGAGGTCGACGACGAGCAGACCGACCTGTACACGGTGGCCCACCTGCGCACCCTCAGCGGGCGGGCGCTGCGCGGCCTGGACGACGAGCGGGGGGCCCAGGGCGAGGAGCGCGAGGCGGCCCGGGCGCTGGAGACGCTCAGCCGGCGGGAGAGCCGGGAGGTGGCCGTGCAGCTCGCCCCGGTCGCCGAACCCGCCCCCTGCTGACGGACGACGGGGCGGCCGCGCCCTGTCCCTGCCCCTCCCGCGCCCCCGCCGCCCCGTGCCGCGTCCGCGCCGTCGTCCGGTTACGCTCTTGACCATGCATGCCTGGCCCGCTTCCGAGGTCCCCGCCCTGCCCGGCACGGGCCGCGACCTCGCGATCCACGACTCCGCGACCGGCGGACGGGTGACCCTCGCCCCCGGCCCCGTCGCCCGCCTCTACGTGTGCGGCATCACGCCGTACGACGCGACCCACCTGGGTCACGCGGCGACCTACAACGCGTTCGACCTCGTGCAGCGCGTGTGGCTCGACACCAAGCGGCAGGTGCACTACGTGCAGAACGTCACCGACATCGACGACCCGCTGCTGGAGCGCGCCGTCGCCACGGGGGAGGACTGGTCGGCGCTGGCCGAGCGGGAGACGGCCCTCTTCCGCGAGGACATGACCGCCCTGCGGATGCTGCCGCCGCGCCACTACGTCGGCGCCGTGGAGTCGATACCCGCCATCGTCCCGCTGGTCGAGCGGCTGCGGGACGCCGGAGCCGCCTACGAGCTGGACGGTGACGTCTACTTCTCCGTGGAGGCCGACCCGCACTTCGGGGAGGTGTCCGGGCTGGACGCCGCCACCATGCGGGCCCTGTCCGCCGAGCGCGGCGGCGACCCGGAGCGGCCCGGCAAGAAGAACCCGCTCGACCCGATGCTGTGGACGGCCGCACGCGAGGGGGAGCCGCACTGGGACGGCGGCTCGCTCGGCCCCGGGCGCCCCGGCTGGCACATCGAGTGCGTCGCCATCGCGCTCGACCACCTCGGCATGGGCTTCGACGTCCAGGGCGGCGGCTCCGACCTCGTCTTCCCGCACCACGAGATGGGCGCCTCGCACGCCCAGGCGCTCACCGGCGAGCACCCGTTCGCGGCGGCGTACGTGCACGCCGGGATGGTGGCGCTGGACGGCGAGAAGATGTCGAAGTCGAAGGGCAACCTCGTCTTCGTCTCCACCCTGCGCCGCGACGGCACCGACCCGGCGGCCATCCGGCTCGCCCTGCTCGCCCACCACTACCGCGCCGACTGGGAGTACACGGACGCGGTGCTGGACGAGGCCGTCACCCGGCTCGGCCGCTGGCGCGCCGCCGTCTCCCGGCCCGACGGCCCGCCGGCCGACACGCTGGTGGAGGAGATCCGGGCGGCCCTCGCCGACGACCTGGACGCCCCGGCCGCGCTCGCCGCCGTGGACCGCTGGGCGCGCGCGCAGCAGGAGACGGGCGGAACGGACGAGGGCGCCCCCGGCCTGGTGTCCCGGGCCGTGGACGCCCTCCTCGGCGTGGCGCTGTAACAGGCGCGCCCCGGCGGGCGGTGCCCGGCCCTACGGCCGGGTGCCGCCCGCGTCGTCGTCGCCGTCCGCCTGCCGTTCGTCCGGCTCCGCGCCGTCCGGGCCGGAGCCGTCCGGGCCCGCTTCATCCGCACCGGAGCCGTCCGGGCCCGAGCTGTCCGGTGCGGTGTCGCTCCGGCCGGCTTCCGGCGCGTCCGCGTCCTCGGGCGTCCGGCCGCGGGCCGCGTCCGCCTCCCGCGGCTCCGTGCCGCCGTGCTCCGCCGCGCCCCGGTGCTCCTCACGGCGCTCCGGCCCCGCGGCGTCGCGGCCCCCGGCCTCCTGCGGACCGCGGCGCGGCGGGCGGGTCCGGCCGCTGCCCGGGTCGCGCAGGTACGGTCCCGGTCCGCCCGGGTCCGGGCCGAGCCCGCTCTCGCTCGCCTGGCCGCCCGGCGGCCCCGGCTGCCCGTCCCGCCGCCGCAGGTAGCGTTCGAACTCCCGGGCGATGGCCTCGCCCGACGCCTCCGGCAGTTCCGCCGTGTCCCGTGCCTCCTCCAGCGACTGGACGTACTCGGCCACCTCGCTGTCCTCGGAGGCGAGCTGGTCCACGCCCAGCTGCCACGCCCGCGCGTCCTCCGGCAGCTCGCCGAGCGGCACCCGGATGTCGAGGAGGTCCTCCAGCCGGTTCAGCAGCGCGAGCGTCGCCTTCGGGTTCGGCGGCTGCGAGACGTAGTGCGGTACGGCCGCCCACAGGCTCACCGCGGGCACCCCCGCGTGGGAGCACGCCTCCTGGAGGATGCCCACGATGCCCGTCGGGCCCTCGTAGCGCGACTCCTCCAGATCAAGCGAACGGGCGAGGTCGGCGTCCGAGGTGACGCCGGTCACCGGCACCGGACGGGTGTGCGGGGTGTCGCCCAGCAGCGCGCCCAGCACCACCACCATCTCCACGCCCAGTTCGTGCGCGAAGCCCAGCAGCTCGTTGCAGAACGAGCGCCAGCGCATGCTCGGTTCGATGCCGCGCACGAGCACCAGGTCCCGCGGCCGGTCGCCCGAGACCCGTACGACGGACAGCCGTGTCGTCGGCCACGTGATCTTCCGCACACCGCCGTCGAGCCACACCTGCGGCCGGTTCACCTGGAAGTCGTAGTAGTCCTCCGCGTCCAGCGCCGCGAAGACCTCACCCTTCCACTGCTGGTGCAGATGCCCGACCGCGCTGGATGCGGCGTCGCCGGCGTCGTTCCAGCCCTCGAACGCGGCCACCATGACCGGGTCGACCAGCTCGGGAACACCCTCCAGCTCGATCACCCAGCGCCTCCTTCATGCCGGGGGCAGGCGCGTCCTCCGCCCGGCTGACGATCGTTGTCCGTGCGGGGATCAGCCTACGGCGTCACGCCACCACGCCCGCAGCCCGCAGGCGGGGGAGCGCGGTGTCCCGCGGCGGGCGGGCGCACGCGGACGGGGCGGGGCGTCCGCACGCCCCGCCCCCTCGCGCCGCGTCTCCCGGCGGCCCGCGGCGGTCTGCGGCCCGGCGCCGCGGGGCACAGTCCGGCTCAGCCGGTGCGGCGGGCGAGCAACTCCTCGACCCGGGAAGTGATTTCGGGCGTGTCCAGCCCCCGCACGGTGAGCGTCGTACGCCGCCGCAGCACGTCCTCGGCCGTGACGGCCCACTCCTGGTCCCGGGCGTGGACGACCTGCGCCCAGATTTCGGGCCCGTCCGGGTGGACGCGCTCGCCCAGCGCCGGGTCCTCGCGGACCAGCCGGGCGATGTCGAAGGCCAGCGCCCCGTAGTGGGTGGCCAGGTGGCGGGCCGTCAGCGGGTCGATGCGCCCGCCGGACTCCCGGTCGGCCAGCAGCCGGTGCGCGACCGCGTCCGGGTTCGCCACGCCCGGCAGCGGCACCCGGCGCGGCAGCGCGGAGACCGGCTGCATGTCCTGCGCGAGGGCGCCGCCGGGCAGCTGCGCCAGCCGGTTCATCACCGTGCGCCCGATGTGCCGGTACGTCGTCCACTTGCCGCCGGCCACCGACAGCATGCCGCCGCGGCCCTCGGTGACGACGGTCTCGCGCTTGGCGGACGTGACGCCGCCCGGCCCGCCGGGCAGCACCCGCAGTCCCGCGAACGCGTACGTGATGAGGTCCCGCGACAGGTGCTCCTCCCGCACGGAGACGGCCGCCTCGGCGAGGATCTGGTCGATGTCCGCCGCGGTGGCGGCCACCTCGCCCGGGTCGCCCTCGTAGGGCTCGTCCGTGGTGCCCAGCAGGAGCTGGTCCTCCCACGGCAGGGCGAAGGTGATGCGGTACTTGTCGATCGGCGTCGCCATGGCCGCCCGCCACGGCGCGTTGCGCCGCAGCACCAGGTGTGCGCCCTTGGACAGCCGGATGCTGGGCGCGGCCCCGGCGTGCTCCATGCGGCGCAGGTGGTCCACCCACGGGCCGGTGGCGTTGAGCACGAGCCGCGCGTCCACGCCGAACTCGGTGCCGTCCGCCCGGTCCCGCAGCTCGGCGCCGGTCACCCGGCCGCCGGTGAAGCGCAGCCCGGTGACCTCGGCGTGGTTGAGCACCACGGCACCGGCCGCGACCGCCGCCCGCACCGTCATGACGGCCACCCGCGCGTCGTTCATCTGGTGGTCGCCGTACACCGCGACGGCCTTCAGGTTCTCGGTGCGCAGCCCCGGGTTGTCGGCGGCGGCCTTCGCCGGGGAGACGACGCGCCCCACGCCGTCCCCGAAGGCGGAGAGCGCCGAGTACGCGAAGACGCCCGCGCCCAGCTTCGCGGCGCCGTGCGGACCGCCCTTGTAGACGGGCAGGTAGAAGGTGAGCGGGTTCACCAGGTGCGGGGCGACGTCCCTGGCCAGCACCCGCCGCTCGTGGTGGTTCTCCGCGACCAGCTTGACCGAGCCCGTCTGGAGGTAGCGCAGCCCGCCGTGCACCAGCTTGGAGGACGCGGACGAGGTGGCGCCGGCGAAGTCGCCGGCGTCCACCATCGCCACCCGCAGTCCCGACTGCGCCGCGTGCCAGGCGACCGAGGTGCCGAGGATGCCGCCGCCGACGACCAGCAGGTCGTACGTCGCGCGGGCGAGCACGTCCCTGGTCTCGGCGCGCCCCGGGTCGGCACCGGCGGCCGGGTGCGTCCCGGGGGTGGGGACGCCTCGCGTGGTGTTCATGGGGATCAGTTCTCCTCTTCGATCCAGCCCATGGCCCGCTCCACGGCCTTGAGCCAGTTCTGGTACTCGCGGTCGCGCACGGCCGCGTCCATACGGGGGGTCCATTCGGCCGCGCGCCGCCAGTTGGCGCGCAGCGTGTCGGTGTCCGGCCAGTAGCCGACGGCCAGCCCGGCCGCGTAGGCGGCTCCCAGACAGGTCGTCTCGGCGACCATCGGCCGGACGACGGGCGCGTCCAGCACGTCCGCGATGTTCTGCATGAGCAGGTTGTTGGAGGTCATGCCGCCGTCCACCTTGAGCGCGGTCAGGTCGACGCCCGAGTCCTTGGCCATCGCGTCGACGATCTCCCGGGTCTGCCAGGCCGTCGCCTCCAGCACGGCCCGCGCCATGTGCGCCTTGGTGACGTAGCGGGTGAGCCCGGCGATGACGCCCCGGGCGTCCGAGCGCCAGTAGGGGGCGAAGAGGCCGGAGAACGCCGGGACGAAGTAGGCGCCGCCGTTGTCCTCGACGGAGCTGGCCAGCGTCTCGATCTCGGCGGCCGTGCTGATCAGGCCCATCTGGTCGCGCATCCACTGCACCAGGGCGCCGGTGACCGCGATGGCGCCCTCCAGGGCGAAGACCGGCTTCTGCTCGCCGATGCGGTAGCCGACCGTCGTCAGCAGCCCGTTGTAGGAGTTCACCGGCTTCTCGCCGGTGTTCATCAGCAGGAACGTGCCGGTGCCGTAGGTCGACTTGCCCTCGCCGGTGGCGAAGCAGGTCTGGCCGAAGAGCGCGGCCTGCTGGTCGCCCAGGGCGGAGGCCACCGGCACACCCTCCAGGGCGCCGCTCGCGGCGTGCCCGTACACCTCGGCGGAGGAGCGGATCTCGGGCAGCACGGCCATGGGCACGTCCATCGAGCTGCAGATGCGCTCGTCCCAGGCCATGGTGTGCAGGTTCATCAGCATGGTGCGCGAGGCGTTGGTGACGTCGGTGACGTGGACGCCGCCCCGGGGGCCGCCGGTGAGGTTCCAGATGACCCAGGAGTCCATCGTGCCGAACAGGATCTCGCCGCGCTCGGCGCGCTCCCGCAGCCCTTCGACGTTGTCGAGCAGCCAGCGGATCTTCGGCCCGGCGAAGTAGGAGGCCAGCGGCAGGCCGGTGTCGCGGCGGAAGCGGTCCTGGCCGACGTTGCGGCCCAGCTCGCGGCAGAGGGCGTCGGTGCGGGTGTCCTGCCACACGATCGCGTGGTGCACCGGCTCGCCGGTGGCCTTGTCCCACAGCAGCGTCGTCTCGCGCTGGTTGGTGATGCCGATGGCCTTCACGTCGTCGCGGGTGATGCCCGCCTTGCGGACGGCCCCGTCGACGACCTCCCGCACGTTCGTCCAGATCTCGGTGGCGTCGTGCTCGACCCAGCCGGGCCTGGGGAAGATCTGCTCGTGCTCCTTCTGGTCGACGGAGACGATCCGGCCGTCCGTGTCGAAGACGATGCAGCGGCTGGAGGTGGTGCCCTGGTCGATGGCCGCGATGAACGGTCCGGTGGAGTGGCTGTCGGTCATGTGGGTCAGCTCCTCGGTGTCGGGGGAGGGGGCGGTCAGGCGAACGCGAGCTGGTGGAGCCCGCCGGCGAGGGCGCCGCCGACGAGCGGGCCGAGGACCGGTATCCAGGCGTACCCCCAGTCTGACCCGCCCTTGTTCGGCAGCGGCAGCAGCGCGTGCACGATCCGCGGGCCGAGGTCGCGTGCCGGGTTGATCGCGTACCCCGTCGGCCCGCCCAGCGAGAGGCCGATGCCCACGACGACGAGCGCCACCATCAGCACCCCGGCGCCGGACAGCGCGAGGCCCTCGTTCATGCCCAGTTCGAGGATGGCGAGCACCAGGACGAACGTGGCGATGATCTCGGTGGCGAGGTTCTGGGCCGTGTGGCGGATCTCGGGACCGGTGGCGAAGACGCCGAGCACCGGGCCGGGCGCGTCCGTGGCCGGGGCCGCGGCGGTCGCCTGCGCCCCGGGTCCTCCGACGACCTCGCGGTCGGTCAGGTGCGCGGCGAAGTGCCCGTAGTAGGCCACCCACACCAGCAGAGCGCCGATCATCGCGCCCAGGAGCTGCCCGCCGAAGTAGAAGGGGACGGTGTCCCAGGCGCTCTCCTTGATGGCCACTCCGACGGTGACGGCCGGGTTGAGGTGGGCGCCGGACAGTCCGGTGGAGATGTAGGCGCCGGTGAGCACCGCGAGGCCCCAGCCGAAGGTGATGGCGAGCCACCCGGCGTTATACGCCTTGCTGCGCTTGAGGACGACGCCGGCGACGACGCCGCCGCCGAGCAGGATGAGCACGGCGGTTCCGATGACCTCGCCGATGAAGATGTCGGAGTTGGACACCCGCGACTCCTTTGTTCACAGGGAAGGCGGAACCGGTCCCGTCCGGTGTTCGACAATGTCGACCGCCGAACGGCAGTGTTTATCCTCGCATCGAGTGTCGTCAAGGGGTACGGCAGGGGTCCGCCCGGTGGCGCCCCCCCCGCTGCCCGCGCCGCGGGCGGGTGCGGCCGTCAGAAGCGCGAGGCGCCCAGGTCCCGGGAGACGGCGCGCGCGCAGTCGCGCACCGACGCCACCAGCTCGGGCCTGATCGCGCCCTCGTGGCAGACCCGCTCCACCGCGCCGGTGATGCCCACCGCGCCCACGGGCAGCCGCCTGCGGTCGTGGATCGGCGCGGCGAGGGACGCGACGCCCTCCCACGTCTCCTCCACGTCGGCGGCCCAGCCGCGCGCCCGCGTCAGGGCCAGGCACTCCTCGACGCGGGCGAGGTCGGTCACCGTCCGCTCGGTGAACGCCTCGCGCGCGCCGTCGGCCAGCTCGCTGTGCGCCACCGGGTCGTAGGCGGCCAGCACCTTGCCCACGGCGGTGCTGTGCAGCGGCTGCATGGCCCCGATCTCCAGTACCTGACGGCTGTCGTCGGGGCGGAAGACGTGGTGCACCACCAGCACGCCGCCGTGGTGCAGGACGCCCAGGTACACCGCCTCGCCGCTGGAGCGGGCCAGGTCGTCCGACCACACCAGGGCCCGGGCCCGCAGCTCGTGCACGTCGAGGTAGCTGTTGCCCAGGCGCAGCAGTTCGGCGCCGAGCTGGTAGCGGCCCGAGGTCTCGTCCTGTTCGACGAAGCCCTCCTGCTGGAGCGTGCGCAGCAGGCCGTGCGCGGTGCCCTTGGCCAGGCCGAGGGTCGAGGCGATGTCGGAGAGGCCGAGGCGCCGCTCACCGCCGGCGAGCAGCCGCAGCACGGCCGCCGCCCGCTCCAGGGACTGGATGCTCCGGGCCATCGGACATCCTCTCCTCATCACCACATGCTGGTCGACAATGCCGAACGGTATCGGATCATGCCGATGGCTGAACAGCCGCACCGAGTCTACGACCGTCCACGCAGCGGAATCGCCGCCGCCCTCGCGGACCGGCCCTATACGCTGGCCGGGTGCGTCCGGGCCGTATCCGGATGCAAAGCCGACAGCCGTCGCACGCCAGGGAGTACCACATGCCGTCGCCGTCCCCTTCCCGCACGCACGCCGAGCGCGCCGCCGCCCTCCGGGAGGCACTGGCCTCCCGCGTGGTGGTCGCCGACGGGGCGATGGGCACGATGCTCCAGGCGCAGGAGCCCTCCCTTGAGGACTTCCAGCAGCTCGAAGGCTGCAACGAGGTCCTGAACGTCACCCGGCCCGACATCGTGCGCTCGGTGCACGAGGAGTACTTCGCCGTCGGCGTGGACTGCGTGGAGACGAACACCTTCGGCGCCAACCACGCGGCGCTCGGGGAGTACGACATCACCGAGCGGGTCTTCGAACTGTCCGAGGCCGGCGCCCGGCTGGCCCGCGAGGTGGCCGACGAGTTCACCGGTGCGGACGGCCGCGTGCGCTGGGTCCTGGGCTCCATGGGCCCCGGCACCAAACTGCCCACCCTCGGCCACGCCGCCTACCCGGTGCTGCGCGACGCCTACCAGCGCAACGCCGAGGGCCTCATCGCCGGCGGCGCCGACGCGCTGCTGGTCGAGACGACGCAGGACCTGCTCCAGACCAAGGCCGCCGTGCTCGGCGCCCGGCGCGCCCTCGAGGCCACCGGCCTCGACCTGCCCGTCGTCTGCTCGGTGACCGTCGAGACGACCGGCACCATGCTGCTGGGCTCGGAGATCGGCGCGGCGCTGACCGCCCTGGAACCCCTGGGCATCGACCTCATCGGCATGAACTGCGCCACCGGTCCGGCCGAGATGAGCGAGCACCTGCGCTACCTGTCCCGGCACTCCCGCGTGCCGCTCGCCTGCATGCCCAACGCCGGACTGCCGGTCCTGGGCAAGGACGGCGCCCACTACCCGCTCACCGCCGCCGAGCTGGCGGACGCGCAGGAGTCCTTCGTCACCGAGTACGGCCTCTCCCTCGTGGGCGGCTGCTGCGGGACGACGCCCGAGCACCTGCGGCAGGTCGTCGAGCGGGTGAGGGACCTCAGCCCGGCGCCGCGCGACCCGCGGCCCGAGCCCGGCGCCTCCTCCCTCTACCAGACGGTGCCCTTCCGCCAGGACACCGCCTACCTGGCCATCGGCGAGCGGACGAACGCCAACGGCTCGAAGAAGTTCCGGACGGCCATGCTGGAAGGCCGCTGGGACGACTGCGTCGAGATGGTGCGCGAACAGATCCGCGAGGGCGCGCACATGCTCGACCTGTGCGTCGACTACGTCGGCCGGGACGGCGTGGCCGACATGACGGAGCTGGCCGGGCGGTTCGCCACCGCCTCCACGCTGCCGGTCGTCCTCGACTCCACCGAGGTCGACGTCCTGCGGGCCGGGCTGGAGAAGCTCGGCGGCAGGGCGGTCATCAACTCCGTCAACTACGAGGACGGCGACGGCCCCGACTCGCGGTTCGCCAAGGTCACCGCGCTGGCCCGGGAGCACGGCGCGGCCCTGATGGCCCTCACCATCGACGAGGAGGGCCAGGCCCGCACCGCCGCGCACAAGGTCGCCATCGCCGAACGGCTCATCGCCGACCTCACCGGCAACTGGGGCATCCACGAGTCGGACATCATCATCGACTGCCTGACGTTCACCATCTGCACCGGGCAGGAGGAGTCCCGCCGCGACGGCATCGAGACCATCGAGGCGATCCGCGAACTCAAGCGCCGCCACCCCGGCGTGCAGACCACGCTCGGGCTGTCGAACATCTCCTTCGGCCTGAACCCGGCCGCCCGCATGGTGCTGAACTCCGTCTTCCTGGACGAGTGCGTCAAGGCCGGGCTGGACTCGGCGATCGTGCACGCCTCCAAGATCCTGCCGATCGCCCGGCTGGAGGAGGAGCAGGTCACCACCGCCCTCGACCTCATCCACGACCGCCGCCGCGAGGGCTACGACCCGCTGCAACGGCTGCTGGAGCTGTTCGAGGGCGTCGACACCCGGTCCATGCGGGAGGGCAAGGCCGAGGAACTGGCCGCGCTGCCGCTGGACGAGCGGCTCCAGCGGCGCATCATCGACGGCGAGCGCAACGGGCTGGAGGCGGACCTGGACGCCGCCCTGGCCGAGCGGCCCGCGCTGGACATCGTCAACGACACGCTGCTGTCCGGCATGAAGGTCGTCGGCGAGCTGTTCGGCTCCGGGCAGATGCAGCTGCCCTTCGTGCTCCAGTCCGCCGAGGTGATGAAGACCGCCGTCGCCCACCTCGAACCGCACATGGAGAAGACGGACGACGAGGGCAAGGGCACCATCGTCCTGGCCACCGTGCGCGGCGACGTGCACGACATCGGCAAGAACCTCGTGGACATCATCCTGTCCAACAACGGCTACACCGTGGTCAACCTGGGCATCAAGCAGCCGGTCTCCGCGATCCTGGAGGCCGCCACCGAGCACAGGGCCGACGTCATCGGCATGTCCGGCCTGCTGGTGAAGTCCACCGTGATCATGAAGGAGAACCTGGAGGAGCTGAACTCCCGCGGACTGGCCGCCGACTACCCCGTCATCCTCGGCGGCGCCGCCCTGACCCGCGCCTACGTCGAGCAGGACCTGCACGAGGTGTACCAGGGCGAGGTGCGCTACGCCCGCGACGCCTTCGAGGGGCTGCGCCTGATGGACGCCCTCATCGCCGTCAAGCGCGGCGTGCCCGGCGCGGCGCTGCCCGAGCTGAAGCAGCGCCGCGTCGCCCGGCGCGACCTTGGCGCGGACGAGCCCGGCGTCTCCCTCGCGGACACCACCCGTTCCGACGTGGCCACCGACAACCCGGTGCCCGTCCCGCCCTTCCGCGGCACCCGTGTCGTCAAGGGCGTCCAGCTCGCTGAGTACGCCTCCTGGCTGGACGAGGGCGCCCTCTTCAAGGGCCAGTGGGGCCTGAAGCAGTCCCGCACCGGTGAGGGCCCCGGTTACGAGGAGCTGGTGGAGAGCGAGGGGCGTCCCCGCCTGCGCGGCTGGCTGGAGCGGCTGCAGACCCAGAACCTGCTGGAGGCCGCCGTCGTCTACGGCTACTTCCCCTGCCACTCCGAGGGCAACGACCTCGTCCTTCTGGACGAGGACGGCGCCGAACGCACCCGCTTCACCTTCCCCCGCCAGCGCCGGGGCCGCCGGCTGTGCCTGGCGGACTTCTTCCGCCCCAAGGACAGCGGCGAGACGGACGTGGTCGGCCTCCAGGTCGTCACCGTCGGCTCCCGCATCGGGGAGGCCACCGCCGAGCTCTTCGCCGCCGACGCCTACCGCGACTACCTGGAGCTGCACGGCCTGTCCGTCCAGCTCGCCGAGGCGCTGGCCGAGTACTGGCACGCCCGGGTACGCGCCGAGCTGGGCTTCGCGGGGGAGGACCCCGCGGCCGTCGAGGACATGTTCGCCCTCAAGTACCGCGGCGCCCGCTTCTCCCTGGGCTACGGCGCCTGCCCCGACCTGGAGGACCGCGCCAAGATCGCCGACCTGCTCCAGCCGGAGCGGATCGGTGTCAAGCTGTCGGAGGAGTTCCAGCTCCACCCCGAGCAGTCCACCGACGCCATCGTCCTCCACCACCCGGAGGCGAAGTACTTCAACGCTCGGTAGCCGCCCGCCGTACAATGACCGGTCCGGTACCGGCAGGCCGGCGCGCCCCGCACCCGGGGCGCGCCAGCCCGCTGTCGTGTCCCACGGAGGTTCTGGATGACCAGTTCGATGCCCGCTGTCGCCACCCGTACGGGCGACGGCTTCGCCCTTCAGGCCGTACTCCTCGACATGGACGGCACCCTGGTCGCCACCGAGGACTTCTGGTGGGACGCGGAGGTCGAGGTCTTCGCCGAGCTGGGACACGTCCTGGCGGAGGAGCACCGCACCGTGGTCGTCGGCGGGCCCATGACCCGCAGCGCCGCCTACCTCATCGACGTCACCGGCGCGGACATCACCGTGCCCGAGCTGTCCGTGCTCCTCAACGCCAGGTTCGAGGAGCGCATCGACCGCGGCGTGCCGCTCATGCCCGGCGCCCGCAGACTCCTGACCGAACTCTCCGCGCACGGCGTGCCCACCGCGCTGGTGTCCGCCTCACACCGCCGGGTCATGGACCGGGTGCTGCGCTCCCTCGGCCCCGAGAACTTCGCCTTCTCGGTCGCCGGGGACGAGGTCGGCCGGACCAAGCCGCACCCCGAGCCCTACCTCACCGCGGCCCGGCGCCTGGGAGCGGAACCCGCCCGCAGCGTCGTGGTGGAGGACACCGTCACGGGCGTCACCTCGGCCGAGACGGCGGGCTGCCCCGTGGTCGCCGTGCCGTCCGTCACCGCCATCGAGCCGGGTCCCGGGCGGACCGTGGTGGCCTCGCTCGAAGACGTGGACCTGCCGTTCCTGCGCTCGCTGGTGACGGCCGCCCACCCAGCGTGAGCCGGAACCGGGGCGGACCGTGCAACGGACTGGGCACGGTTCAGGCGGACTTGGCTTGATCCCGACGCTCGCCGTCCCGGCGTGACGGGTGATGTTTCTCACCCGGTCCGCGGTCGACATCGCTGTCATGCGGTGTTCCGGCCCGCACGCGCCCCGGCCGGCCGGGGCCAAGTGCCCCGGTTTGCCGACGCTCGCCCGCTACGTCCTCGTGTCCGGATAGCGGATGGCGCACCCGGCCCGGCCCCCGTCGGCCGGCCGGGCGCGGTTCCCCGGTCGGAGCCCCTGGGTGCCAGCTACTAATGTCTGCCTCCGGCCCCAATTGACCCCCCAGAAGGACCGGGGCCGGATGAGGGAGACCACCGACATGAACCGCACCAGGCCGCAGCCCGGGGCGTGCGCCGCGCGCCCGCCTGCCCGCGCCCGCAGGACGCCGTCCCCGGTGTCCGCGGCCGCCGGGAGCGCCCTGCGCCGTTCCCCGGCTCCCCGTCCCGGCCCGGGGCCGGCAGTGCCCGCAAGCCCAGGCCGGCCCCGCTTTCGAGACAAGGTGACAACGTGCGTGTGAGGAATCGGGCCACCTGGGTGGCGCTACCGGCCGGTGCGGCCCTGACGGCCGTCCTGCTGAGCGGCTGCGGCGTGGGAGGCGGCGACTCCGCGGGGCAGGGCGAGCCGATCGTCATGGGAATGACCGACGACGTCCTGTCCATCGACCCGGCGTCCGGCTACGACCCGGGTTCCTGGCTGGTGTTCAACAACGTCTTCCAGTCGCTGCTCAGCTTCCCCAAGGGCGACACACAGCCCCAGCCCGAGGCCGCCGAGAAGTGCGAGTTCCGGGACAACGCCAGCAAGCTGTTCCCCTGCACCCTGCGCGACGGGCTGAAGTTCAGCACCGGCGAGAGCCTCACGTCCAAGGACGTCAAGCACTCCTTCGACCGCACGCTGAAGATCGACGACCCCGACGGCCCCGCCGTCATGCTCAACACGATCGACCGGATCGAGACGCCGGACGAGAAGACCGTCATCTTCCACCTCAACACCTCCGACGCCACCTTCCCGCAGAAGATCGCCTCCGGCGCCGGTTCCATCGTCGACCACCGCTCCTACCCGGCCGACGAGCTGCGCACCGACGGCGAGGCCGTCGGCTCCGGCGTCTACACCCTGGACTCCTTCAGCGAGGAGGAGGCCGTCTTCTCGGTCAACGCGGACTACCAGGGCCCGGCCGAGGTGCAGAACTCCGGCATGACGATGAAGTTCTTCGAGGACCCGGCCGCGCTCAAGGACGCCGTCAAGGGCCAGGACGTCGACCTCGCCTACCGCCACCTGACCACCGGGGACATAGCCGAGCTGGAGGCCAGCACCAACAGCTCCCAGCAGGACATCCAGGTCGTCCAGGGCACCAGCGCCGAGGTGCACCACCTCGTCTTCAACCACGACCATCCGGTCACCGGCCAGCTCGGCGTCCGTCAGGCCATCGCCTACCTCATCGACCGCTCCACGCTGCTGCGCGACGTGTACGAGCGCACCGCCGAGCCGCTCTACTCGATCGTCCCGGCGGGCATCACCGGCCACAACACCGCCTTCTTCGACCTCTACGGCGAGCGCCCGCAGCCCACGAAGGCCAAGGATGCCCTGCGCGAGGAGGGCATCACCGAGCCGGTCGAGCTGACCCTGTGGTCCACGCCCGTGCGCTACGGCGCCGGCACGGACGAGGAGCTGGAGGCCATCGCCGAACAGCTCAACGCCAGCGGCCTGTTCAAGGCCACCGTCCAGAGCGTCGAGCTGGAGCAGTACGAGAAGGACATCGCCGCCGGCAAGTACGGCGTCTACGTCAAGGGCTGGGTCCCCGACTACCCGGACGCCGACAACTTCACCGCGCCGTTCTTCGGCGAGGACAACGTGCTGGGCAACAACTACGACGCCGGGCCGATCACCGGTGAACTCCTGCCGCGCACCGCGGCCGAGTCCAGCCGCGCCGCGACCGTCGAGGACTTCGGCGAGATCCAGGACATCGTCGCCGAGCAGTTGCCGCTGCTGCCCGTCTGGCAGGGCAAGCAGTACGCCGTCGCGCAGGACGACATCTCCGGGCTGGAGTGGACGCTGGACGCCTCCACCGTCTTCCGCTTCTGGGAGATCTCCAAGAACCCGGCGGACTGAGCCGCGCCGCAGCCGAACCGAAGCCGCACCGCCCCGGACGCGCCACGCGTCCGGGGCGGTGCGGCTCGCGGGGGCCGGGCGGCTCACCCCCCGGGGCGCACCAGGCCGCTCTCGTAGGCGTGGACCGCGGCCTGCACCCGGTCGCGCAGCCCCAGCTTGGTCAGCACGTGCCCCACGTGCGTCTTGACCGTCGTCTCGCTGACGAACAGGTCCGCGGCGATCTCCGCGTTCGACAGCCCCTTGGCGACCAGCTTCAGGACCTCCACCTCGCGGTCGGTGAGGGTCTGCAAGGTGTCCGGCACCGATTCCTCGCCCGTCGGGAGCTGCCCGGCGTACTTGTCCAGCAGCCGCCGGGTGATGCTCGGCGCGAGCATCGCCTCCCCGGCCGCCACCACCCGGATGGCCTGCACCAGCTCCGGGGCGGGGGCGTCCTTGAGGAGGAAGCCGCTCGCCCCGGCGCGCAGCGCCTCCACCACGTACTCGTCCAGGTCGAAGGTGGTGAGTACCAGCACCTTCGCCGGCCCGTCCTTCGCCGGGCCGGTGATCTGGCGGGTGGACTCGACGCCGTCCATGCGCGGCATCCGGATGTCCATCAGCACCACGTCCGGCTGGAGCGCGCGGACCTGCTCCAGTGCCTGGAGCCCGTCGCCGGCCTCCCCGACGACGGCGATGTCCTGCTCCGCCTCCAGGATCATGCGGAAGCCGGTGCGCAGCAGCGGCTGGTCGTCGACGAGCAGGACGCGGATTGCCACGGGTACCTCCACAGGCCACGAGCGATGGTCGGCCCATTGTCGCCCAGGGCGCGCCACGCGGTGCGGGCCGGGGCCGGAGCGGCCCGCACCGGCCCGCTCCGGGGAAGACGCCCTAACCGGCCGTGCCGGGCTCCTTCGGGACGGCGTCGTCCAGCGGGTGCCGCGGCGCGGGCGGACCCGTGACGGCGGCGTCCGGCCCGGACGCCGCCGCCTGCGGCCCGGCCGACCCGGTGTCCGCCGCGTGAGGCGCCTCCGCCTCCGCCGCGCCCGCCGGCCCGGGCGGGGCAAGCGGCAGGACCTGCGGGTAGGGCGGGGGAGTGCCGCCGAACTCCGGGCACCGCTCCTGGTGGTCGCACCAGTCGCACAGCCGGCCGCGCCGGGGCCGCCAGTCACCCGACTCGGTGGCCCGCTCGATGGCCTCCCACAGCGCCAGCAGCTTGCGCTCCACGCCCGCGAGGTCCGTCTCGTCCGGGTCGTACGTGAGCACGTCGCCGCTGCCCAGGTACACGAGCTGGAGGCGGCGCGGCACCACGCCCTTGAGCCGCCACACCACCAGCGCGTAGAACTTCATCTGGAACAGCGCCTCGGCCGCGTACTCCGGCCGCGGCGCCTTCCCCGTCTTGTAGTCGACGATGCGCACCTCGCCGGACGGCGCCACGTCCACCCGGTCGATGATGCCGCGCAGCCGCAGTCCCGACTCGAGCCGCGCCTCGACGAACAGCTCCCGCTCGGCCGGCTCCAGACGCGTCGGGTCCTCCAGCGAGAACCACCGCTCCACCAGCGCCTCGGCCTGCTCCAGCCAGCGGGCCAGCTCCGCGCCGTCCGTCGCGCCGTCCTCCTCGCGGGTGAACAGCTGCGCCAGTTCCGGGCGCCGCTCCAGCAGCCGCTCCCACTCGCCGGGCACCAGCGCGCGCGCCCGGGGCACGCTGCGGTCGCCCGCCGGGACGTCGAACAGCCGTTCCAGCACCGCGTGCACCACCGTGCCGCGCACCGCGGCCGCGCTCGGCTTCTCGGGAAGTTTGTCGATGACCCGGAAGCGGTACAGCAACGGGCACCGCATGAAGTCCGCCGCCCGGGAGGGCGACAGCGACTGCGGCGGCACGGCGGGCCGGTTTGCGGTGGTTCCCATGGGGCACGACCCTACGGCCCGGCACTGACATGCGGGACATACCATCGACGGCGGCACCCGGCGCCCCGCATGATCGTGGGAACGCACGAGACGGCGCCGACCGGCAGCAGAGGGGAGCCAGTGGCCAACACGGGCAGCAAGGGGGACGACAACGGCACGCCCGGACGGCGGCCGAAGGAGCGCCGCCCCGCCGGGCAGCCGCGCCGCCCCCGGGAGCGCGGCGGCGGCCTCCTCATGGGCCGCCCCTTCGGCGTGCCCGTGTACGTGGCGCCCAGCTGGTTCCTCGTCGCGGCCCTCATCACCTGGGTGTTCGGCGGGCAGCTCGACCGCGTCCTGCCCCAGCTCGGCGCCGCGCGGTACCTCATCGCGCTGTTCTTCGCCGTCGCCTTCTACGCCTCCGTCCTCGTGCACGAACTCGCCCACACCGTCGCCGCGCTGCGCTTCAGGCTCCCCGTGCGCCGCATCCAGCTCCAGTTCTTCGGCGGCGTCTCGGAGATCGAGAAGGAATCGGAGACGGCGGGCCGCGAGTTCGTCCTCGCGTTCGTCGGACCGCTGCTCTCCCTCGTGCTCGCGGGCGTCTTCTACCTCGGCATGCAGGGCGTGGAGCCGGGCACCATCCCCGGCGTCCTGCTGGCCGGGCTGATGATCTCCAACCTCATCGTGGCCGTCTTCAACCTGCTGCCCGGCCTGCCGCTGGACGGCGGGCGCATGCTGCGGGCGGTCGTGTGGAAGCTCAGCGGCGACCCCATGACGGGCACCGTCGCCGCGGCCTGGACCGGCCGCGCCCTGGCCGTCGCCGTGCTCATCGGGCTGCCGCTGGCCACCCACGCGCAGGGCTTCGCGGGCGACGAGAGCCCCGGCGGCCTGAACTCCGTCACCGACGCGCTGCTCGCCGCCATCCTGGCCGCCATCATCTGGACCGGGGCCGGCAACAGCCTGCGCATGGCCCGGCTGCGTGCCCGGCTGCCCGAGCTGAGCGCCCGCAGCCTGACCCGGCGGGCCGTGCCCGTTACCGCCGGCACCCCGCTGTCCGAGGCCCTGCGCCGGGCGAACGAGGCCGGAGCCCGCGCCCTGGTCGTCGTCGACGGGCAGGGCGCGCCCACCGGGCTCGTCCGGGAGGCGGGCATCGTGTCCGTGCCGGAGCACCGCAGGCCCTGGGTCGCCGTCAGCACCCTCAGCCAGGACCTCACCGACGAGCTGCGGCTGTCGGCCGAACTCTCCGGCGAGGACCTGCTCGAGAACCTGCGGGCGGTCCCGGCCACGGAGTACCTCGTGGTGGAGGAGACCGGCGAGATCTACGGCGTCCTGTCCACCGGGGACGTCGAGCGCGCCTTCGTCGCCGCGATGGCCGGGGCCTCCGGGCGCTCCCGGGGCGGTTCCCGCTCCTCGGTGGGCTGACCGCCCGGTCCGCCCCCGGCCCTCGATTCGGTGGCACCGCCCGTCTCGACTAGGCTGGCGCCCATGTCCGAACCGACCGGTGCCGCCCGTCGTCGCGGCCCCTTCCAGGTCGGGGACCAGGTCCAGCTCACCGATCCGAAGGGTCGCCACTACACGTTCACGCTCGAAGAGGGAAAGAGCTTCCACACCCACAAGGGAGCCTTCCCCCACGACGAGCTGATCGGCGCGCCCGAAGGCAGTGTCGTCCGTACCACGGGGAACGTCGCCTACCTGGCGCTGCGCCCCCTGCTCCCCGACTACGTCCTGTCCATGCCGCGCGGCGCGGCCGTCGTCTACCCGAAGGACGCCGGCCAGATCCTCGCCATGGCCGACATCTTCCCCGGCGCGCGCGTCGTCGAGGCGGGCGTCGGCTCCGGCTCCCTCAGCACCTTCCTGCTGCGCGCCGTCGGCGACCAGGGGATGCTGCACTCCTACGAGCGCCGCGCCGACTTCGCCGACATCGCGCGGCAGAACGTCGAGCGGTACTTCGGCGCGCCGCACCCCGCCTGGCGGCTCACCGTCGGTGACCTCCAGGACCACCTGTCCGACACCGGCGTGGACCGGGTCATCCTCGACATGCTGGCGCCCTGGGAGTGCCTGGACGCCGTCTCCAAGGCGCTGGTGCCCGGCGGGCTGCTGTGCGCCTACGTCGCCACCACCACGCAGCTCGCCCGCACCGTCGAGGCCATCCGCGAGCACGGCACGTTCAACGAGCCCGCGGCCTGGGAGACGATGGTGCGCAACTGGCACATCGAGGGCCTCGCGGTGCGGCCCGACCACCGCATGATCGGCCACACCGGCTTCCTCCTCACCGCCCGGCGCCTGGCCGACGGCGTCGAGCCGCCGCTGCGCCGCCGCCGGCCGGCCAAGGGCGCCTACGGCGAGGACTACACCGCTCAGGGCTCCGGCGCGGGCGGCGGGGGCCGGGCCTAGGCGCACGCACCGGCGTGCCCGCCCCGGGCGGGGAGCGGGCGCGCCGTGCCCCGGCGGCGCGCGGCCCCCGGGCCGCCGCCGTGCGGAGGGGCCGGCGTTCCCCCGCCGTGTGACCTGTGGCACGATGCTCGCACCCCTGGTCGCCACCGCCCTCACAGGAGAGAACCCGCGTGCAGCCCCCGGCAGGCCCGGACCTCCCGCACACCCGAACCCGTACCGCGCACTGGCTCCTCACCGCCGTCGCCGTGGCCGCTGTCCTCGGCGCCACCGCGCTCCTGCCCAGCGCAGGCGCCACCGCGTCGGCCGCTGCCCCCGGGCCGGACCCGGCCGCGGCCCGTTACCCGGTGGACTGCGGTCCCTGGGAGCTGGGCGTGGTCGACCACGCGGCCGCCGACTTCGACGGGGACGGGCGCGCCGAGACGGTCGCCGTCGTCCGCTGTTCCACCGGCACCGGCACCCCGCCCAGCGGCATGTTCGTCCTGGCCCACCCGGCGGCGGAGGGAGGCACTCCGCGCGTCGCCGCGACGCTGGTCACGCCCGGCGACGAGGTGACCGTGGACGCCTTCTCGGTGCGCGGCGCCGCCGTGCGCGCGGCCCTGCTCGGCTACTCCTCGCCCCACGTGCCCCGGTGCTGCCCCGACCTGGAACAGGACGCGCACTGGCAGTGGGACGCCGCGGCAGGGGCCTTCAGGGCCGGCGCGTCCCCCGCCGTGCCGACGCGCTGAGCCGCGGCCGCGCTGCGGCGCGCGGGAGCGGACGGCGGCCGGTCAGGCCGCGTCCGGCCCGTACACCTCGACGCCGTCCGCCGCGCGCCGCACGTGGATGCAGTCGCCCGGGCACTCCTTGGCCGAATCGGCCACGTCCCGCAGCAGCGGCAGCGGGACGGGGACCGTCGCACCGGCCTCCGTGCGCAGCTCGTCGTCCTCGCCCTTGACGTACGCCAGCCCGTCGATGTCCAGCTCGAACACCTCCGGCGCGTACTGGGCGCAGATGCCGTCCCCGGTGCAGAGGTCCTGGTCGATCCAGACCTCAAGCTGCCCGGTGTCTGCCTCGTCGCCCACGTTCTGCCCGGTCATGTCGCCTGCCGTTTCCCTGCGTGCGTGTACCGATCGGTGCCAGCCCCGACGGCTGTTGACCCCTCCGACGATACTCGGCGGCGGCTTTCCGATGTTTGACGGGTGGGTATCCCCCTGGGGTGAGGGAGCGCGCAAGGGTGAAGATCAGACACACCCCGACCGTCTTTGTGATCTAGGGGTTTCAACCACCACGGGCCCAGGTAGGGTCAGGAAGCGTCCAGCTCCCCCCAGAGGAGGTGAGGACCGTGGCAGCCCACGACGACGACATCAACCGCGGCTCCCGGCCCGGCCGGGGTTCCGAAGACCCTGCCGGCCAGGTTGCCTATCTTGAGCAGGAGATCGCCGTCCTGCGCCGCAAGCTCGCCGACTCTCCGCAGCACACTCGGATTCTCGAGGAGCGGATCGTCGAGCTGCAGACCAACCTCGCCGGTGTGTCCGCTCAGAACGAGCGGCTCGCGGGCACCCTGCGCGAGGCGCGCGACCAGATCGTGGCGCTCAAGGAGGAGGTCGACCGGCTCGCCCAGCCGCCCGCCGGTTTCGGCGTCTTCCTCCAGGCCAACGAGGACGGCACGGCTGACATCTTCACCGGGGGCCGCAAGCTCCGGGTCAACGTCAGCCCCAGTGTCGAACCCGGGGCCCTTGAGCGTGGCCAGGAAGTCATGCTCAACGAGGCGCTCAACGTGGTCGAGGCCATGGAGTTCGAGCGCGCCGGGGACATCGTCACCCTCAAGGAGGTCCTGGAGGACGGCGAGCGGGCCCTGGTCGTCGGGCACACCGACGAGGAGCGCGTGGTACGGCTCGCCGAACCGCTGCTCCAGACGACGCTCCGCGCCGGCGACGCCCTCCTGCTGGAGACGCGCTCCGGCTACGTCTACGAGGTCGTGCCCAAGAGCGAGGTCGAGGAGCTGGTACTCGAAGAGGTACCGGACATCGACTACACCAAGATCGGCGGTCTGGGCGGGCAGATCGAGCTCATCCGTGACGCGGTCGAGCTGCCCTACCTCTACCCGGACCTCTTCAAGGAGCACGAGCTGCGCCCGCCCAAGGGCGTGCTGCTCTACGGCCCGCCCGGCTGCGGCAAGACGCTCATCGCCAAGGCCGTCGCCAACTCGCTGGCCAAGAAGGTCGCCGAGGTCACCGGCAAGCCCGCGGGCAAGAGCTTCTTCCTCAACATCAAGGGCCCCGAGCTGCTCAACAAGTACGTCGGTGAGACGGAGCGGCACATCCGGCTCGTCTTCCAGCGGGCCCGGGAGAAGGCCAGCGAGGGCACGCCGGTCATCGTCTTCTTCGACGAGATGGACTCGCTGTTCCGCACCCGCGGCTCGGGTGTCAGCTCGGACGTGGAGAACACCATCGTTCCGCAGCTCCTCTC
The DNA here is from genome assembly GCF_036323765.1 of Streptomyces solitudinis. Classification (NCBI taxonomy): domain Bacteria; kingdom Bacillati; phylum Actinomycetota; class Actinomycetes; order Kitasatosporales; family Streptomycetaceae; genus Streptomyces; species Streptomyces solitudinis. The sequence continues at coordinate 477,225 of NZ_JAZDCW010000004.1, read as the reverse complement.
CGAGATCGACGGCGTGGAGGGCCTGGAGAACGTCATCGTCATCGGTGCCTCCAACCGCGAGGACATGATCGACCCGGCGATCCTGCGGCCCGGACGCCTCGACGTGAAGATCAAGATCGAGCGCCCGGACGCCGAGGCCGCCAAGGACATCTTCTCCAAGTACCTGACCGCGACCCTGCCCATCCACACCGACGACCTCGCCGAGCACCAGGGCGACGCGAAGGCGGCCGTGGCCGGGATGATCCAGTCGGTCGTGGAGCAGATGTACGCGGAGTCCGAGGAGAACCGTTTCCTGGAGGTCACCTACGCCAACGGTGACAAGGAGGTCCTCTACTTCAAGGACTTCAACTCCGGCGCCATGATCCAGAACATCGTGGACCGGGCCAAGAAGATGGCCATCAAGGCGTTCCTCGACCAGAACCAGAAGGGCCTGCGCGTCTCCCACCTGCTCGCCGCCTGCGTCGACGAGTTCAAGGAGAACGAGGACCTGCCCAACACCACCAACCCCGACGACTGGGCCCGCATCTCCGGCAAGAAGGGCGAGCGGATCGTCTTCATCCGCACGCTGGTCACCGGGAAGCAGGGCGCGGACACCGGGCGCTCCATCGACACGGTGGCCAACACCGGCCAGTACCTGTAGTGACGACACCGTCCGGCTGCGGCAGCCCGCGTGCGGGCTGCCGCAGCCGGACCTTTTCCGACCGGTTCCGCGACCGATCGCCCCGCCGGGCCGCAGGCCCGTCTAGGCTCGGGCCCACTGGCGCCCGACGCAGTGCGGCACCAGGAGCCGCACACGGGGCGGATGCGCAGCGGGACTTGAGCACCGGCCCGGGGACGGGCCGGCGCCGGGCAAGGAGGGCCGCATGACCGTACGGCGCGTAATGGGTATCGAGACCGAGTACGGGGTCTCCGTGCCCGGGCACCCCAACGCCAATGCCATGCTCACCTCGTCCCAGGTCGTCAACGCCTACGCGGCGGCGATGCACCGGGCGCGCCGCGCCCGCTGGGACTTCGAGGAGGAGAACCCGCTCCGGGACGCGCGCGGCTTCGACCTCGCCCGGGAGACCGCCGACGCCAGCCAGCTCACGGACGAGGACATCGGGCTGGCCAACGTCATCCTCACCAACGGCGCCCGGCTCTACGTCGACCACGCCCATCCCGAGTACAGCGCCCCCGAGGTCACCAACCCCCGGGACGCGGTGCTCTGGGACAAGGCGGGGGAGCGCATCATGGCCGCGGCCGCCGAACGGGCGGCCGAGGTGCCCGGCGCCCAGCCCATCCACCTGTACAAGAACAACACCGACAACAAGGGCGCCTCCTACGGCACCCACGAGAACTACCTGATGACCCGGGAGACGCCGTTCTCGGACATCGTGCGCCACCTGACGCCGTTCTTCGTCTCCCGGCAGGTGATCACCGGCGCTGGCCGGGTGGGGCTGGGGCAGGACGGCAGCGAGCACGGTTTCCAGCTCAGCCAGCGCGCGGACTACTTCGAGGTCGAGGTGGGCCTGGAGACCACGCTCAAGCGCCCGATCATCAACACCCGCGACGAACCGCACGCGGACGCCGAGAAGTACCGCAGGCTGCACGTGATCATCGGGGACGCGAACCTCTCCGAGATCTCCACCTACCTGAAGCTGGGGACGACCGCGCTGGTCCTGTCCATGATCGAGGACGGGTTCATCGCGGTGGACCTCGCGGTGGACCAGCCGGTGCGCACCCTGCACCAGGTCAGCCACGACCCGGGCCTGCGGCGCCTGGTCACCCTGCGCAGCGGGCGCACGCTCACCGCGGTGCAGCTCCAGATGGAGTACTACGAGCTGGCCCGCAAGTACGTCGAGGAGCGCTGGGGCGCCGACGCCGACGACCAGACACGGGACGTGCTGGCCCGCTGGGAGGACGTCCTGACCCGGCTGGAGCGCGATCCGATGAGTCTGTCCGGGGAGCTGGACTGGGTCGCCAAGCGGGAGATCCTGGAGGGCTACCGGCGCCGTGACGACCTCGACTGGGACGCCGCCAGGCTGCACCTGGTGGACCTCCAGTACGCCGACGTGCGGCCCGACAAGGGCCTCTACAACCGGCTGGCGGCCCGGGGCCGGATCACCCGGCTGCTGGACGAGACGGAGGTCCGCAGGGCGGAGCACAAGCCGCCGGAGGACACCCGCGCCTACTTCCGCGGCCGCTGCCTCGAACAGTACGCGGACGACGTGGCCGCCGCCTCCTGGGACTCGGTGATCTTCGACCTGCCCGGACGGGACTCGCTCCAGCGCGTCCCCACCCTGGAGCCGCTGCGCGGCACGCGGCAGCACGTCGAGGAGCTGCTGGACCGGTGCCGTTCGGCGGAGGACCTGGTGAAGGCGTTGTCCGGCGGCTGACAGGTCCGGCGCCCCCGGGGGAATCAACGGAGTGGCCCGCGGGCGTTGTAGCAAGAGCAGAGCCGATGTCGGCGCCTGCTTGTAGGGTCTGATCTTGAACGTCGAATCCGAGCGGGGTGAGGCAGATGGCGACGAAGGACAGCGGCGGCGGGCAGCAGAAGGCCACGCGTGCGACCGAGGAAACCGAGGAGCAGACGCAGGACGCGGAGGTCTCCGAGGAGCTCAAGGAGCGCCAGGAGGCACTGTCGGACGACGTGGACTCCGTCCTGGACGAGATCGACGACGTCCTGGAGGAGAACGCGGAGGACTTCGTGAGGTCGTTCGTCCAAAAGGGCGGCCAGTGAGCTGAGCCGCCCGGCCGCAACGGTCCGCGTCCCGGTCACGTCCCGGTCATCCACCGGTCGTGGCCGGGTCGCGGACGGGCCGGGGCGCGCTGCCGGGAGTGCTCCGCGAAGCGCTCCCGGCAGCGCCGTTCGGCCGCGCGGAGGGGCGGTGCTCGCGCCGCCACCGCGCGGGCGGCGTCCGCCGGCCGTCATTCCCCGACCCGGACAGGTGGTTCACGATCATGTGGCGGGTAAGGTCCGGGAGTGCCGTGCGTCGACGGGCGACGCGGCACTCGGCACGTTGAGAGATGGTCCCGATGCCCCGCGTCGGGCGACCGCCTACCGGAAGGAAACGCGTGGAAGCCAACACTCGTAGCACCGGGCGTCTGCCGGCTGCCTTCCTGACGCCCGGCTCGTCCTCCTTCATGGACTTCCTGGCCGAGCACGCGCCGGACCAGCTGCCGGGCAGGCGTCCGCTGCCGCCGGTGCAGGGCGCCGTCGAGGCACCGCACGGCACCACCATCGTCGCGGCGACGTTCTCCGGCGGCGTGGTGCTCGCCGGCGACCGCCGGGCCACGATGGGCAACATGATCGCGCAGCGCGACATCGAGAAGGTCTTCCCCGCCGACGAGTACTCGGCCGTCGGCATCGCCGGCACCGCGGGACTGGCCGTCGAGATGGTCAGGCTGTTCCAGCTGGAGCTGGAGCACTTCGAGAAGGTCGAGGGCGCCCAGCTCTCCCTGGAGGGCAAGGCCAACCGGCTCTCCACGATGATCCGCAGCAACCTGGGCATGGCGATGCAGGGGCTGGCCGTCGTCCCGCTGTTCGCCGGGTACGACGGCGAGCGCGGCAAGGGCCGGGTCTTCTCCTACGACATCACCGGTGGCCGCTCCGAGGAGCTGGGCTTCGCCGCGGTCGGCTCCGGCTCGGTCTTCGCGCGCGGCTCGCTGAAGAAGCTCTACCGCGAGGGCATGACCGAGGAGCAGGCGCGGACGGTCGTGGTCCAGGCGCTGTACGACGCCGCCGACGACGACTCGGCCACCGGCGGCCCGGACCTGGTGCGGCGCATCTACCCGGTGGTCACCGTCATCACCGATGAGGGCTACCGCAGGCTCGGTGAGAACGAGGTGTCCGACATCGCCCGAGCCGTCCACGAAGGCCGCCTGCAGCACCCCGACGGGCCGCAGGCCCCGGTTCTCTAAGCCCAGGAAGGAACGGGAACGCCGGTGTCCACGCCGTTCTATGTCTCACCCCAGCAGGCCATGGCGGACCGCGCCGAGTACGCCCGCAAGGGCATCGCGCGCGGCCGCAGCGTGGTGGTGCTGCAGTACGCCGACGGCATCGTGTTCGTCGCGGAGAACCCCTCGCGCGCCCTGCACAAGGTGAGCGAGATCTACGACCGCATCGCGTTCGCCGCGGTCGGCAAGTACAACGAGTTCGAGAACCTGCGCATCGGCGGTGTCCGCTACGCGGACCTGCGCGGGTACACCTACGACCGGGCCGACGTCACCGCCCGGGGCCTGGCCAACGTGTACGCGCAGACGCTGGGCACCATCTTCTCCAGCGCCGGCGAGAAGCCGTACGAGGTCGAGCTGATCGTCGCCGAGGTCGGTCCCGCGCCGCAGGACGACCAGATCTACCGCCTCCCGCACGACGGCTCCATCGTCGACGAGCACGGCTCCGTCGCGGTGGGCGGCAACTCCGACCAGATCGGCAGCTACCTTAGCGAGCGCCAGCGGGACGACATGACGCTGGGCGAGGCGCTGCGGCTGGCCGTGGAGGCCCTCACCCGGGACAACAACGGCGGCGAGCGCACGCTCACCGCCGACCAGCTGGAGGTGGCGGTCCTGGACCGCACGCGTCCGCAGCAGCGCAAGTTCAAGCGGGTGCTCGGGCGCCAGCTCTCCCGGCTGCTGGAGAACGCGCCGGACGGCGCCGCGGGCCCGGCCGCATCGGCGGACGGCCCCGGGGACGAGGACGGCGCACAGGACTGAACAGCGGCGGCCCCCGGGCCGGGCGGCCGTGCCGCGAGCGGTGCCGGGGCCCCGGCGGGCCGGTGCGCCCGCCGGGGCCCCGGCCGTGCGGCCGGCTCAGCCGCCGGGGCGCGCGGTGGAGCCCCGGACGACCAGCGTCACCGGAAGCGTCGTCGTCCGCGCGGCCCGGCCGTCGAGCACGGAGACCAGCGCGCGCATCCCGGCCGCGCCGACCTCCTCGGCGGGCAGCCGCACGGTGGTCAGTTCGGGCTCCACGGCGGTGGCCAGCGCGAGGTCGTCGAAACCGGTGACGGAGACGTCCTCGGGCACGCGCAGGCCCAGCCGTCTGGCGGCCTTGCAGGCGCCCGCGGCCAGCAGGTCGTCGTCGCACACCAGGGCGGTGGGCGCCGGGGCCGCGGACAGCGCCCGCCCGGCCGCCCGTACGCCTCCGGCCACGCTCAGCTCGTCCGCCGCGACGCGCTCCGCCGCGACGTCCGGCACGCCGGACAGGGCCGCGTCCAGCGCGCGGGCGCGCACGTCGAACGTCCAGCTGTCCACACCCGCGCTCAGGTGGGTGATCCGGCGGTGACCGAGGCCCAGCAGGTGGCCGGCGGTCTGCCGCATGCCGTCGGCCAGGTCGAGGTTGACGGTCGCCGCGGCGGACGGCGCCTTCGGGTTGCTGTCGAGCATGACCAGGGGCAGCCCGCCGTCGTGCAGGGCGCCGAGCGCGTCGGCGGCCATGGAGGAGGCGATGACGCCGTCGAGCGCGGACCGGGCGGACTCGAAGGGGTCGCGGGCCGGTCCGGTGCCCTCGGGGGAGGGGTAGAGCACCACCCCGGCGTCGTGCTCGGCGGCCACGCGGGCGGCGCCGGCGTACACGCGGGCGAAGAACTCGTTGGTGAGCGCCGGTACGACGAGCAGCGCGGTGCGGGTGCGGCCCAGGCGCAGGCTGCGGGCGGTGAGGTTGGGCCGGTAGCCCAGGTCCCGTGCGGCGGCCCGCACGGTCTCGGCGGTGCCGGGGGAGACGCGGCCGTGCCACTTGCCGCCCAGCACGAGTGAGACGGTGGCCTGGGAGACGCCCGCCGCGCGGGCCACGTCGCGGCTGGTGGGCCGGGGTCGGGCGGTGGTCACGGCGTGCGTTCTCTCTCCCGGGGGCGTCCGGTACGCGGGCGGCGCGGGCCGGGCGCGGACGGAACGGAATGGACGGGCGGACTGGGCACATGGTACGTATGATCCGCCACGTTATACGTAAAACTGCCTGACGAAGGAGCCGTCGCATGGCAACGGGCTACGCCGAACTGCTGCGCGCCCGGCACGCGGCCCGGCTCCTGGCGGGGACGCTCGTCGGGCGGCTGCCGAACGCCACCGCGCACATCGCCATCGTCCTCTTCGCCCGGTCCGAGGGCGCCAGCTACACGCTCGCCGGAGTGCTGGCCACCGTCTACGGCCTGGCCACGGCGCTCGGGCAGCCCCTGCTGGGCCGGGCGGTGGACCTCTACGGACAGCCGAAGGTCATGCTGCCCGCGGCCGTCGTCTCCGCCCTGGGCATGGCCGCCTTCGCCGCCACGGGCATCGAGCCGCTGCCCGTGGCGGCGGCCGCCGTCCTCGTCGCCGGGATCGCCACCCCGCCGCTGGAGGGCGGGCTGCGGGCGCTGTGGCCCAGCGTGCTGGGCCGCAAGGACCAGGTCCACACCGCCTACGCGCTGGACTCGGTCGCCCAGGAGGTCATGTTCACGGTCGGCCCGCTGCTGGTCACGGCGGCCGTCGCGGTGTGGTCCGAGGCCGGGGCACTGCTCGCCGTCAACGCCGTCGGGGTGCTGGGCGCGCTGTCCGTCGCCGTCTCCCGGCCCTCCCGCGCCTGGCGCAGCGCCCCGCGCGAGGCGCACTGGCTCGGCGCACTGCGCTCCCCGGGACTGCTGGCCCTGCTCGGCTCCTTCCTGTGCGTGGGCATCGCGCTCGGCTCCATCACCGTGGCGGCGGTCGCCTACGCCGACGAGCGGGCCCAGGGGCACGCCGACCTCGTCTACGCCCTGATCATGTCCGGAATCGGGTTCGGGGCGCTGGTCGGCGGACTCGCCTACGGTGCCCGCCCCTGGCCCGGCGTGCCGGAGGCACGGCTGCGGCTGCTCATCGGCCTGCTCGCCGCCGGTTACCTGCCGCTCGTCCTGGTGCCGGGCGCGGTCGCCATGACGGTGCTCGCCTGCGTCGCCGGTCTCTTCCTGGCCCCGGCCCTGACGTGCGCCTTCGTCGTCGTGGACCGGCACGCGCCGCGCGGCACCGTCACCGAGGCGTTCTCCTGGCTGGTGACCGTCTTCGGCGTCGGCGCGGCGCTGGGCACCGCCGTGGTCGGCCCGGCCATCGAGGGCGGCGGCCCGGCGGGCGGATTCGCCGTGCCGGGGGCCGCCGGGTTCGCGGCGCTGGCCGTGCTGCTGCTGACGCGCCGCGCGATGGCACGGCCCCGCGAGGAGCCGGACCCGGCATCCGCGCCGGTCACGCTGGGGGAAAATGATCGGAACGGGGCCGCCGAACCCGGTTTCAGAACCGGGCATCAGGCGTAATGTTCACTCATGGACCGCCGAATCTTCGGGCTGGAGAACGAGTACGGCGTCACATGTACGTTTCGGGGGCAGCGGCGCCTGTCCCCTGACGAGGTGGCGCGGTACCTCTTCCGCCGTGTCGTGTCATGGGGCCGCAGCAGCAACGTCTTCCTCCGCAACGGCGCCCGCCTCTACCTCGACGTGGGCTCGCACCCCGAGTACGCCACTCCCGAGTGCGACGACCTGATCGAGCTGGTCACCCACGACAAGGCGGGTGAACGCATCCTGGAAGGGCTGCTGGTCGACGCCGAGCGCCGGCTGCACGAGGAGGGCATCGCCGGCGACGTCTACCTGTTCAAGAACAACACCGACTCGGCGGGCAACTCCTACGGCTGCCACGAGAACTACCTGGTGGCCCGGCACGGGGAGTTCTCCCGGCTCGCGGACGTCCTCATCCCCTTCCTCGTCACGCGGCAGCTCATCTGCGGCGCGGGCAAGGTCCTCCAGACGCCGCGCGGCGCCGTCTACTGCGTCAGCCAGCGCGCCGAGCACATCTGGGAGGGGGTCAGCTCGGCCACCACCCGCTCCCGGCCGATCATCAACACCCGGGACGAGCCGCACGCCGACGCCGAGCGGTACCGCCGTCTCCACGTCATCGTCGGCGACTCCAACATGTCCGAGACGACGATGCTGCTCAAGGTCGGCGCCACCGACCTGGTGCTGCGCATGATCGAGGCGGGCACGGTCATGCGCGACCTCACCCTGGAGAACCCGATCCGGGCGATCCGCGAGGTCAGCCACGACATCACCGGCCAGCGCAAGGTGCGCCTGGCCAGCGGCCGTGAGGCGTCCGCGCTGGAGGTCCAGCAGGAGTACTTCGACAAGGCGGCCGACTTCTGCGACCGGCGCGGCATCCGCACCGGCGTCGTGGAGCAGGTCCTGGAGCTGTGGGGCCGCACCCTGGAGGCCGTCCGCACCCAGGAGCTGGACCGGGTCAACACCGAGATCGACTGGGTGATGAAGTACCAGCTCCTCGACCGCTACCGGGCCAAGCACAACATCACCATGTCGCACCCCAGGGTCGCGCAGATAGACCTCGCCTACCACGACATCCACCGCAGGCGCGGGCTGTACTACCTGCTGGAGCGCAGCGGGCGCGCCAAGCGGGTCTGCAACGACCTCAAGATCTTCCAGGGCAAGTCCGTGCCGCCGCAGACCACCCGGGCACGGCTGCGCGGCGACTTCATCCGCCGGGCCCAGGAGCAGCGCCGGGACTTCACAGTCGACTGGGTCCACCTCAAGCTCAACGACCAGGCGCAGCGGACGGTGTTGTGCAAGGACCCGTTCCGCTCGGTGGACGAGCGGGTGGAGAAGCTGATCGCCGGGATGTGAGGGGGCGGGTGCCGCTCCGGCCGCGCAGGCCATGGGTGCGCGGCCGGGGCAGCCCGTAGAGTGGCGCGCACTGCCATTCACCCCCCGACCCGAACGAGGACGACGTGCGACGACGATCCGTACTCCTTGCTCTCCCCGCCGGTCTGCTCACCCTCGCCGCCTGCGGCGGCGAAGGAGAGGGCGCTGACGCCGAAGAGAGCGTGGAAGCCACGCAGCCGCCGCAGAGCCCGCAGGCCGCGCCCACCGGGAAGATCGTCGACGGGCCGCTCCCGGAGATCACCGAGGGCAAGGCGTTCGGGGAGGCGCCCACCGTCGCCAAGGGCCAGGGCGAGCCGTCCTCCGACATCGCCGTCCAGGTGCTCACCGCCGGTACCGGTGCCACGGTGGCCAAGGGCGACTACCTCCAGTTCAACTACCTCGGCCAGATCTGGGACACCGCCAAGGTCTTCGACAGCTCCTTCGAGCGGGGCAAGGCGTCCGTCTTCCAGATCGGCATCGGGCAGCTCATCCCGGCCTGGGACCAGGTGCTCGTCGGCAAGAAGGCCGGCAGCCGCATCGAGCTGGGGGTGCCCCCGGCCTACGGGTACGGCGAGCAGGGCCAGCCGCAGGCGGGCATCGAGGGCGACGACACCCTCGTCTTCGTCATCGACGTCGTCGGCACCTTCAACGGCAAGAGCTCGGCGCAGGGCGAGGAGAAGCCGCAGGACGACGACGCCCTGCCCACCGTGGGGACCAACACCGACGGCGCGGCCCCCGCCATCGAGCTGCCCGGCGGCCAGCCGCCGAAGGACCTGGTCGCCGACTACGTCATCGAGGGCGACGGGGCCGAGGTCGAGTCGACGGACGCCGTCCTCGTCCAGTACAAGGGCGTCCTGTGGGACGGCGGCAAGGAGTTCGACTCCACCTACGGGCGCGGCCAGCTCGCCCAGTTCGGTCTGGACGGCGTCGTCGAGGGCTGGTCGCGCGGGCTCACGGGCAAGAAGGTGGGCAGTCGCGTCATGATCGTCGTACCTCCGGACCTGGGTTACGGTGAGAGCGGGCAGAACGAGATCCCCGGCGGCGCGACCCTCGTGTTCAGCGTGGACATCCTCGCCGTTGTCTAGACGGGCCGCCGTCCGCACCACGCCGCCCGTACACAGTCCATGAGGAGCAGTTTCGTGAACATCGACAAGCCCGAGGTCGACTTCCCCGAGGGCGAGCCGCCGGCCGACCTGACGATCGAGGACATCTGGGAGGGCGAGGGCCAGGTCGCCGAGGCCGGGAACACCGTCTCCGTGCACTACGTGGGTGTCTCCTTCAGCACCGGCGAGGAGTTCGACGCCTCCTGGAACCGCGGCAAGCCGCTCCAGTTCCAGCTCGGCGTCGGCCAGGTCATCCCCGGCTGGGACCGCGGTGTGCAGGGCATGAAGGTCGGCGGCCGGCGCCGGCTGACCATCCCGCCGCACCTCGCCTACGGCGAGCAGGGCGCGGGCGGCCGGATCAAGCCCAACGAGACCCTGATCTTCGTCTGCGACCTCGTCGCCGTCTGAGCGGCCGCCCGGCGGCCGTCGGCACACCACCGGCGGCCGCCGGGCGGACCGCCGCGCCGCCCCGCGGCGCCGGGCCCCGCGCCGTGTGGCGCGGGGCCCGAACGCGTTTGGTCCGCGCTGGTCACCAGCGGTACGGTCAGCGCTCGGGGACGGGGAAGAAGAGAGGGCGTCGATGGCCATTGCCAAGGCCGAGCGGCTCATGAACCTGGCGCTGTGCCTGCTCGGGACGCGGCGCCCGCTCACCAAGCGGGAGCTGCGCGCCTCCATCGAGGCCTACCTCGAAGCCGCGAGCGACGACGCCTTCAACCGCATGTTCGAGCGGGACAAGGACGACCTGCGGGAACTCGGCCTGATCATCGACACGGCCGAGAACGTGGACGGCGAGGCCGCCTACCAGGCCCGCCGGGACCTCAACCAGCTCCCGCCCATCACCCTGGACCCGGCCGAGGCCGCCGCCCTGGGCCTGGCCGCACGGGTGTGGCAGCAGGCCCGGCTCGCCGGGGCGGCGAGCGGCGCCCTGCAAAAGCTCCGGGCCGCGGGCATGCCGCTGGCCGAGGAGGAGGCGTACGGGCCGCTCAGCGCCCTGGAACCGCGCATCCCGGCCACCGACGCCGCGTTCGAGCCGCTCATGCTGGCCTGCCGCGACCGCCGTCCCGTCGTCTTCCACTACCGCAGGTCCAACGAGGCACGGGCCGTCAAGCGGCACGTCGAACCGTGGACGCTGGAGTGCTGGCGCGGCCACTGGTACCTGGCGGGCTGGGACCGCGACCGGCAGGCCGAGCGGGTCTTCCGCCTCTCGCGGATCACCGGCCCGGTGCGCTCCCGGGCCGGTGCCTACACGGCGCCGGTGCCCGACCAGGTCCGGGTGCGCGAGACCGTCGAGCGCTTCGCCGGGGAGAACGCCACCGCGAGCGCCCGCATCCGGCTGCGCCGCGGCTCCGGCTACCCGCTGCGGGCGCGCGCGCTGGACGTGCGCCCGGCGGGGGAGGGGTGGGACGAGCTGGAGATCCCGTACGGACACGGACTGGACGCCTGGCTCGCCGAGTTCGGGCCCGACGTCGTCGTCCTGGAGCCCGCCGAGCTGCGCGCCGACGTCATCGACCGGCTGCGTGCCGTGGCCAAGGGCTGAGGGGGGTTCACCACACATGGCAGTCAACGCCATCGACCAGACCCGGCGGATGCTCTCGCTGGTCACCTACCTGCGCGAGCGCCCCGGCGCCCGGGTGGACGAGGTGGCCCGCGCCTTCGGCATCACCCCGGACGAGCTGACCGCCGACCTCCAGGTGCTCCCCATGTGCGGCACCAGCTTCCGCGGCGGCGACCTGCTGGACATCGACACCGACGGCGAGCACATCTGGTGGCACAACGCCGACGCGGTGGACTCCACCGGGCAGCCGCTGCGGCTCGCCGCCGACGAGGCCACCGCGCTGCTGGTGGCCGCGCGCGCCGTCGCCACCCTGCCGGGACTGCGCGAGGGCGACCGCGACGCGCTGCTGCGGGCGTCGGCCAAGCTGGAGGAGGCGGCGGGCGAGAACGCCCGCGCCAGCTCCCGGCTCTCGGTCACCTTCGAGTCCGAGGGCGGGGTGTTCGCCGACGTCGACCGGGCGATGGCCGAACGCCGCCGCATCTGGCTGCGCTACTACTCCCCGGCCCGCGACGAGCTGACCGAACGGGAGGTCGACCCGATCCGCCTCTTCGTCCTCGGCCACACCTACATGGAGGCGTGGTGCCGGCTCTCGGAGGCCCGGCGCACGTTCCGGCTGGACCGGGTGGCCGAGATCCGGCTGCTGGACGAACCGGCCGACCCGCCGCCCGTCACCCCGCGCGACCTGTCGGCGGGGCTGGTGCAGCCGGCCGCCGAGGACCCGGAGGTCGTCGTCGAGGTCGGGCCGCGCGGGCGGTGGGTGGCCGAGTACTGGCCGCACGACAGCGCCGAGGAACTGCCCGACGGGGGACTGCGCATCACGCTGCGCACCCCCGACCCGGCCTCCCTGCGCCGTCTGGCGCTGCGGCTGGGCGCCGACGGCCGGATCACCGCCCCCGCCGAGCTGGCCGGGCACGCGCGGCAGGCCGCCCGGGAGGCCCTGGCCGGGTACGGGCACTGAGGGCGCGCCGCCCGGGAGACTGAGCGCGCGCCGCCCGGCGGCCGTCGGGCGGGTGCGCGCCCCGGCGCCGGTGGACCGGTGCCCGCGGGCGGTGGACTACGCTCACCCGCATGCTGTGGCCCATGGTCTTCCTCGCGCTCGCCTTCAGCGGAACCGTCGTGCTGGGGGTGCTCGCCGTCCGGGTGGCCGTCGAGGTCCGCCGGCTGTCCCGCGCGGTGGGGGACAGCGCGGAACGCATCACCCGGGCCACCGAGGAGCTGGAGCGGGCGGCCGGGCCGCTCGCGGCCCGCGCCGGATCGGCGGGACGCGGCTGAGCGGGCGGGCCGGCCGCCGGGCCGCCGGACCGAACGGCTACCAGGCCGCTTCCGAGGCATTGCCGCACGTTTACCCCTGAGCGTTACGATGGTCCCTCGTGCGGCGCTGGATACAGATCACCACGGCCCGCAACCGGAACGTCCCTTGCGGTCTCGGCGAGAAGGTAGGCACTCACATGCCCGGTAACATCGGCATCTGGCAGCTCGTGATCATCATCGGCCTGGTCGTGCTGCTCTTCGGTGCCAAGCGCCTGCCCGACACGGCCCGCGCCCTGGGCAAGTCCCTGCGCATCCTCAAGAGCGAGACGTCCGCGATGAAGAAGGACGGCAAGTCCGAGGACGAGGAGCGGGACGGCGCGGCCGAGAGCACGGCTCCCCGTACCATCCAGGCCGCCCCCGGTGACGTGACCAGCTCCCGCCCCGTCGAGGAGCCCAAGCGCACCACCCAGGGCTGACCCCCGGGCTTTCACCGCAGGCAAGCGGCAGCCGCGCGCTGAGCGGGCCGCCCCATGAGATGAGGACGTGGGTTGCTCAAGTCCGCCCGCACCAAGGCAGCCAAGGACCCCGAGGGGCGGATGCCCCTGGTGGAACACCTGCGTGAGCTGCGCAACCGGCTGGTCAAGTCGCTGCTGGCCATCGTGCCGCTGCTGATCGTCGCGATGTTCTACGCCAAGGACATCGGCGAGTTCATCACCGAACCGCTGCCCATCTGCCGGACGGACGCCGAACTGGCCGAGGCGAGGGAGGCGGGCGAACGCTGCGCGACGCTCTCCCAGATGGGGCTCACCTCCCCGTTCACGACGTACGTGAAGGTGGCCCTGCTCACCGCGGTGGTCACGGCCGCGCCGGTGTGGCTCTACCAGTTCTGGGCGTTCCTCGCGCCCGGACTGCACCGCAGCGAGAAGAAGTACGCGCTGTCCACCGTCGCCTTCGGCACCCCGCTCTTCCTGACCGGCGCGGCGCTGGCGCACTGGCTGCTGCCGCACGCCATCCCCGTGCTGCTGGGCTTCAGCCTCGACGGCTCCACGAACCTCGTCACCGTCGACGACATGATCGACATCTCGGTGAAGCTGGTCCTCGCCTTCGGCCTGGCCTTCCAGCTGCCACTGGTGCTCATCCTGCTCAACCTCGGCGGAGTCCTCAGCGGCAAGCGCATGCTGGGCTGGTGGCGCGCCATGGTGATGTGCATCTCCGTGTTCGCCGCGATGGTCACCCCCACCGACCCGCTCTCCATGCTCGTGCTGGCCGTCCCCATCACGGTCCTCTACTTCGGCGCGACGGGCTTCGCGCTGATCAACGACCGCCGCAGGGCCGCGAGCGACCCGGACGCCGATCTGGACGACGACGAGGCGTCCGAGCTGGACCTCACGCCCGAGACGGTCTCCGCCGGGCCCCTGCTGCCCGAGCAGTCCGACGGCTCCCCGGCACCGCGGCGAGGCGGGTTCGACGACGCGACGTGAGCCGCCGCCCGGCGGGGCGGGACGGCGGGCGGCGGCGGGGCCGGGCCGAAGGGCCGCACGGGGAAATGATCGTGCGGTGTCGCACCCGGCCGGTAGGCTCGACGGCACGATGACCGAGGACATGTCCCCAGCTGAGCGCTACGCCGCCGCTCGCCACCGGGCCGCCGAGCAGGCCACCGCCCTGGCGCCCTTCCGCGAGATGTACGAGTTCGACCTCGACCCCTTCCAGCTCGACGCCTGCCGCGCCCTGGAAGACGGGAAGGGCGTGCTGGTCGCCGCGCCAACGGGTTCCGGCAAGACGATCGTCGGCGAGTTCGCCGTCCACCTGGCTCTCACCCAGGGCCGCAAGTGCTTCTACACCACCCCGATCAAGGCGCTGTCGAACCAGAAGTTCGCCGATCTCGCCAAGCGCTACGGCGCGGAGCGGGTCGGCCTGCTGACCGGTGACAACAGCGTCAACGCCGAGGCGCCGGTGGTCGTGATGACCACCGAGGTCCTGCGGAACATGCTCTACGCCGGGTCGCAGACGCTGCGCGGCCTGGGCTACGTGGTGATGGACGAGGTGCACTACCTCTCCGACCGCTTCCGCGGCGCGGTGTGGGAGGAGGTGATCATCCACCTCCCCGACTCGGTGACGCTGGTGTCGCTGTCCGCGACGGTCTCCAACGCCGAGGAGTTCGGCGACTGGCTGGACACCGTGCGCGGCGACACCCGGGTCATCGTCTCCGAGCACCGTCCGGTGCCGCTGTGGCAGCACGTGCTGGCGGGGCGGCGCATGTACGACCTGTTCGAGGAGAAGGGCGGGCGGCGCGAGGTCAACCCGGACCTGGTGCGCATGGCCCGGATGGAGAACAGCGCCACGGGCCCGCGCGACCGGCGGCGGCCCAAGCGGGAGGCCGACCGGGAACGGGAGCGCCGCGAGCGGCGCCGGATCTGGATTCCGAGCCGTCCCGAGGTCATCGACCGGCTGGACGCCGAGGGGCTGCTGCCCGCCATCACCTTCATCTTCAGCCGCGCGGGCTGCGAGGCGGCGGTCCAGCAGTGCCTGGCCGCCGGGCTGCGGCTCAACGACGCCGCGGCCCGCACCCGGGTGCGGGAGCTCGTGGAGCGGCGCACCGCGGAGATCCCCGACGAGGACCTGCACGTCCTCGGGTACTTCGAGTGGCTGGAGGGTCTGGAGCGGGGCATCGCCGCCCACCACGCCGGGATGCTGCCCAGGTTCAAGGAGGTCGTCGAGGAGCTGTTCGTGCAGGGCCTGGTGAAGGCCGTGTTCGCCACCGAGACGCTCGCCCTCGGCATCAACATGCCCGCCCGCTCCGTGGTGCTGGAGAAGCTCGTCAAGTGGAACGGCGAGCAGCACGCCGACATCACGCCCGGCGAGTACACCCAGCTCACCGGGCGCGCCGGGCGCCGCGGCATCGACATCGAGGGCCACGCGGTGGTGCTGTGGCAGCGCGGCATGGACCCGGGCGCCCTCGCGGGCCTGGCCGGAACGCGGACGTATCCGCTGCGCTCCTCCTTCAAGCCGTCCTACAACATGGCCGTCAACCTGGTCGAGCAGTTCGGACGGCACCGCTCCCGGGAGCTGCTGGAGACCTCCTTCGCGCAGTTCCAGGCGGACCGCTCCGTCGTCGGCGTCTCCCGGCAGGTGCAGAAGAACGAGGAGGGCCTGGAGGGCTTCAAGGCCGCCATGACCTGCCACCTCGGGGACTTCGAGGAGTACGCCCGGCTCCGCCGCGACCTCGGGGAGCGGGAGACGGAGCTGGCCAAGCAGGGCGTCGCCCAGCGCCGTGCCCAGGCCGCCGCCGCCCTGGAGAAGCTCCGGCCGGGCGACATCATCCACGTGCCCACGGGCAAGTTCGCGGGGCTGGCGCTCGTGCTGGACCCGGGCCTGCCCGCCGGACGCAGCACCGGGCACCGGGGCCTGGACCACCACGACGGGCCGCGCCCGCTGGTGCTCACCGCGCAGCGGCAGGTCAAGCGGCTGGCCGGGGTGGACTTCCCGGTCCCCGTCGAGCCCGTGGAGCGGATGCGCATCCCGAAGTCCTTCAACGCGCGCAGCCCGCAGTCCCGCCGCGACCTGGCCTCCGCGCTGCGCACTAAGGCGGGCGGCGCCGCGTACGAGGGACCGCCGCACCGCCGCAGGCGGCAGCGGGCCGCCGCCGCGGACGACGAGCGGATCAGCCGGCTGCGCGCCG
This sequence comes from Streptomyces solitudinis, assembly GCF_036323765.1. Lineage (NCBI taxonomy): Bacteria > Bacillati > Actinomycetota > Actinomycetes > Kitasatosporales > Streptomycetaceae > Streptomyces > Streptomyces solitudinis. The sequence continues at coordinate 461,019 of NZ_JAZDCW010000004.1, read as the reverse complement.
AGATCCGGGCCCACCCCTGCCACGGCTGCGACGAACGCGAGGACCACGCCCGCTGGGCGGAGCGGTACCACCGGCTGCGCCGCGACACCCGGCAGCTCGAACGCCGGATCGAGGGGCGTACCAACACCATCGCCCGCACCTTCGACCGGGTCTACGCGCTGCTGTCGGCCCTGGGCTACCTGCGCGGCGACGCGGCGACCGAGGACGGCAGGCGGCTGGCCCGGCTCTACGGCGAGCTGGACCTGCTGGCCGCCGAGTGCCTGCGCGAAGGCGTGTGGGAGGGCCTGAAACCGGCCGAACTGGCGGCCTGCGCCTCGGCGCTGGTCTATGAGGCGCGCACACCCGACGACGCGTTGCCGCCGCACCTCCCCGGCGGCCGGGCGAAGGCGGCGCTGGGCGAGATGGTCCGCATCTGGGGCAGGCTGGACGCCCTGGAGGAGGACCACGGCGTCAGCCAGAGCGAGGGGGTGGGCCAGCGCGAACCGGACCTCGGCTTCGCCTGGCCCGTGTACCGCTGGGCCGAGGGGGAGAACCTTGACGCGGTGCTCCGGGAGGCGGAGATGCCCGCCGGTGACTTCGTGCGCTGGTGCAAGCAGGTCGTGGACGTGCTCGGGCAGCTCGCCGCCGCCGCGCCGGAGGGCAGCACCGTGCGGCGCGGCGCCCGCAAGGCGGTGGACGAGATGCTGCGGGGCGTCGTGGCGTACTCCTCCCTGGGATGAGGCCCGGCGGCGCCGGCCCCGCCGGGCCGCGCGTCACCGGGGCAGCGCGGCCAGCAGGCGTTGCAGCGAGCCGCCCAGGCCCCAGCGCCCGGCCAGCTCCGCCAGCCGCCGCGGGTCCTTCGGGGCGCGGGGCAGCGTGGCGTCCTGCCCGGCCAGCGGGACGTCGTCGGCCACCCGCACCACCGTGGGCGCCACCGCCAGGTAGGGGCGGGCCTCCGCCAGGCGGCGCCGCTGAGCGGGCGTCAGGCCGGAGCGCGGGTCCTCCACGGCGGCCAGGATGCCCGGCAGGCCGCCGTACGCGGCGATGAGCTTGGCGGCCGTCTTCTCGCCGATGCCCGCGACGCCGGGCAGCCCGTCGCTCGGGTCCCCGCGCAGCAGCGCCAGGTCGGCGTAACCGGCGCCGTCCACCCCGTACTTGGCGCGCAGCGCCGCGCCGTCGAAGGCCGCGAGCGTCCCCATGCCCTTCACCGGGTAGAGCACACGCACCCCGCGGGCGTCGTCCACGAGCTGGAAGAGGTCCCGGTCCCCGGTGACGATGTCGACCGGGCCGTCCGCGCGGTGGGTGAGGGTGCCGATGACGTCGTCGGCCTCGTAACCGGCGGCCTCGGCGCGGGCGATGCCCAGCGCGTCGAGGACCTCCTCGATGACGGGCACCTGGGGGGCTAGCGTGTCCGGCACGACCTCGGCGTCCGGGCCCTCCGGCGTCTCCTCGGCGACCCGGTGCGCCTTGTAGGAGGGGATCAGCTCGACCCGCCAGGCCGGCCGCCAGTCGGCGTCCATGCAGGCCACCAGCGCGTCGGGCCGGTGGTCGTGCACCAGCCGCGCGATGAAGTCCAGCAGCCCGCGCACCGCGTTGACGGGCGTGCCGTCCGGCGCGGTGACGGATTCGGGCACCCCGAAGTAGGCGCGGAAGTACAGGGATGCGGTGTCGAGGAGCATCAGGCGTCGCGTGGTCACCTGACGATGATGCCGCAGCGGTCGGACACCCGGCCGGCGCCCCGCGGACCGGACCGCCCGGTGTCCGGCGGACCGGCGGTCCGTCCCGGCTCCGGGCCGCGGCGGGCCCGGCCGCCCCTGAGACCGGAACGTGATGTGTGGCCACGGGCCAGCCGGGCAGGCGTGCGAAGTCGGGGCCCGTGTGCCCCGTTGTCAAGAGTCACGATCGAGACAGAGGTAATACCTGGTGGCCGCTGAGCAGACGGCGAGACAGCCGAAGGACCTACCGCAGAAAGAGCCGTCCGGAACACCCGGCGGCCGGTCGTCGATCGCGCCCCGGGTGTTCTGGCCGTCGACGGTCGTCATCGTGGGATTCGTGCTGTACGCCACGGTCTTCCGCGAATCGGCCCAGGAGCAGATCGCCACCGTGCAGGCCGAGATCGTCGGCGGCCTGGGGTGGTACTACACGGCCATCGTCTCCCTCTTCGTCATCTTCGCCCTGTGGGTGGGCATCGGCCGCTACGGGGACATCCGGCTCGGCAAGACGGGCCAGCCGCCGGAGTTCGGCATGGGCTCGTGGCTGGCGATGCTGTTCGCCGCGGGCATGGGCATCGGGCTCGTCTTCTGGGGCGTGGCCGAGCCGATGAACCACTTCGCCGCGCCGCGCCCCGGCACCGGCGAGGGGCAGGCGGAGCGCGCCGAGTTCGCCATGGTGCAGACGTTCCTGCACTGGGGGGTGCACCCCTGGGCGGTGTACGCCATCGTCGGCCTCGCCGTCGCCTACGCCGTGCACCGCAAGGGCCACCCCGTCTCCATACGCTGGGCCCTGGAACCGGTGCTCGGACAGCGCGTCAAGGGCTGGCTCGGCGACGTCATCGACACCGTCGCCGTCGTCGGCACCCTGTTCGGCGTGGCGACCTCGCTGGGCCTCGGCGTGATGCAGATCTCCGCCGGGCTGAACTTCCAGGGCTGGACGGACGACCCGGGCGACAAGGGCCTGCTCGTCGCCCTCATCGTGGGGATCACGCTCGTCGCGGTCATCTCGGTGGTCACCGGCATCGGCAAGGGCATCAAGTGGCTGTCCAACGCCAACATGGGCGTGGCCGCGCTCATCCTGCTGTTCGTGCTGATCACCGGCCCGACGCTGTACCTGCTCGACACGTTCGTGCAGGACACCGGCGGCTACCTGCAGAACGTGCTCGCGCTCAGCTTCGACACCGGTGCCGCGCACGGCGACGAGGGCTCCGCCTGGGTGCAGGCGTGGACGGTCTTCTACTGGGGCTGGTGGATCTCCTGGGCGCCGTTCGTGGGCATCTTCATCGCCCGCATCTCCCGGGGCCGCACGGTGCGCGAGTTCGTCTGCGGCGTGCTGCTCGTCCCCACGCTGCTGACCTTCGTCTGGTTCGCCGTCTTCGGCGGTGCGGCCCTGCACGAGGAGACCTTCGGCGAGGGCGGCTTCGTCGGCGAGGACGGCGCGGTGGGCACCGACAGCGCCCTGTTCCAGCTGCTGGACACCCTGCCGGGCGGTGCCTTCGTCGCGGGCGTCGCGGTGCTGCTGATCGTGATGTTCTTCGTGACGTCGTCCGACTCCGGCTCCTACGTGGTGGACATGCTCACCTCCGGCGGCAACCCCAACCCGCCGGTGTGGAGCCGGGTGTTCTGGGCGTTCGCCGAGGGCGCGGTGGCCATCGCGCTGCTGGTCGCCAGCGGTACGGGGACGGCGTCCCTGGACACGCTGCAAACAGCGGCGATCATCATCGCGCTGCCGTTCAGCGTGGTCATGCTGGGCATGTGCGCGGCCACCCTGAAGTCCTTCCACCAGGAGCGCCAGGCGTACCTGGCGGCCAAACGCCGCGAGGCACAGGACCGGATCATCGACCGGGCCGTCGCCGCGGTCGAGGAGGGCCTGGAGAACGGCTCCCTGTCGGACGGATCCGGCCACGAGCGGACCGGGAGCGGCAAGCGGTGACCTGACGGCCGTCCGTCTCCGGACGCGCGCCGCCCGGCAGCCCCGGGGTCCGCACAGCGCGGGCTCCCGGGGCTGCCGCGTCCCCGGGGCCGGGTGGGCGGGGACGCCGGCGCCCTCCCCTAACCTGGCCCCATGACGGACACCCATCGATACGAGCTGAACCTCAAGTGGACCGGCGACACCGGCTCGGGCACGTCGGCCTACCGCGCCTACAGCCGCGCGCACGAGGTCACGGCGCCGGGGAAGCCGCCGCTGGCCGGGTCCGCCGACCCGGGCTTCAGGGGGGACGCCGACCGGTGGAACCCCGAGGAACTGCTCGTCTCCGCCCTGGCCCAGTGCCACATGCTGTGGTATCTGCACCTGTGCGCGGCCGGCGGCGTGACGGTCACCGGCTACACCGACGCCCCCACGGGCACGATGGTGACGGGCGCCGACGGCACCGGCGAGTTCACCGAGGCCGTCCTGAGACCGCGGGTGACGGTGGCGGAAGCGGGCATGGCCGACGCGGCGCGGGCCCTGCACGCCGAGGCGGGCCGCCGGTGCTTCATCGCCCGCTCCGTGCGCTTCCCTGTGCGGTACGAGCCGCACGTCGCGGTGGCCGGGAGCGCCGCCGGGTGACGGCCGGTGCGCGCCGTGTCGTGTCGCTGGTGCCCTCGCTGACGGAGGCGGTGGCCGCGACGGCCCCGGACCTGCTGGTGGGTGCCACCGACTGGTGCAGCCACCCGGCCGGGCTCGGGGTGGCGCGCGTCGGCGGCACCAAGAACCCCGACACGGCGCGAATCACCGCCCTCGCGCCCGACGTCGTCCTCGCCAACGAGGAGGAGAACCGCCCGGCCGACCTGGCGGCGCTGCGCCAGGCGGGGCTGGCGGTCCTCGTCACCGAGGTGCGCTGCCTCCCGCAGGCGTTCAGCGAGCTGGAGCGGGTGCTGGGGGAGGGCTGCGGCCTGGCCCGGCCGGGATGGCTGGACGACGCCGAGGCGGCCTGGCGGGACGCCGCCGCCCACGCCGTGCGCCCGGCCGTGCGCGCGGTGGTGCCCGTCTGGCGCAGGCCCTGGATGGTGCTGGGCCGCGACACCTTCGCCGGGGACGTCCTCGCCCGGCTGGGCGTGCGCCACCTGTACACCGGCCACGCCGAGCGCTATCCGCGCGTGCCGCTCGCCGCGCTGACCGGCAGCGGGGCGGAGCTGGTGGTGCTGCCCGACGAGCCGTACCGCTTCACGCCGGACGACGGCCCCGAGTGCTTTCCCGCGCTGCCCGCGGCCCTGGTCAGCGGGCGGCACCTGACCTGGTACGGGCCGTCGCTGGCCGAGGCCCCCGCCGTGCTCGGCCGCGCTCTGCGCGCGGCCCTCGGACCCGGTTGACCCGCGCCGTCCCGCCGCCCGGCCGTGCCGTCACCCGGCCGCCGTCCGCGCCGCCCGCCGCCTCAGCCGCCGGCGGCGCGGACCAGCGCGCGCAGGACCCGCAGGTCCGTGCCCGCCTCCGGGTGCCACTGCACGCCCAGCACGAACCCGTCACCCCCCGCGCGTTCGACGGCCTCCACCGTGCCGTCGGCGGCGTGCGCGCTCGCGGTCAGCCCGGCGCCGAGGGCGCCGACGGCCTGGTGGTGGTAGGTCGGCACGTCCACGGGCCCGTCCAGCAGGCGCCCCAGCAAGGTGCCCGGCACCGGCGCCACGCGGTGCGTGCCGAAGACGCCGGGCGGCCCGCCGTGCCCGTCCAGGTGCTGCACCAGCGTCCCGCCAAAGGCGACGTTGAGCAGTTGCATGCCCCGGCAGACGCCCAGCAGCGGCACCCCGGACGCCAGCGCCGCGTCGATCAGCGCCAGCTCCCACGCGTCACGCCGCCCGGCGGGCGGGCCGGTGCGCGGGTCGCGCCGGGCGGCGTAGCGGGCCGGGTCCACGTCGGGGCCGCCCGCGATGACCAGCGCGTCCACCCGGGCGGCCACGGCGGCCGCCGCGCCCGGTGCCGGATCGGGCGGCAGCAGCGCCGCCAGGGCGCCGGCGCCCTGCACCAGCCGGTGGTAGGCGGCGGGCAGCAGCGCCGCGGGCTGGTGCCACACCCCCCAGCGCACGGAGTCCTCCAGATAGGTGCTGACGCCGATGAGCGGAGCGGGCACCGGTTGCCTCCCGGGGTGTCGCGGTCAGTCGCGGTCGAGTGCGGACGTGGCCTCGGCGAGCAGCGCGAACTCCTCCTCGGGCGCCGCGGCGACCAGCCGGTGCCGGGAGTGGAGGGCGAAGTAGGCGGCGGCCACCAGGTACAGGGCGAGCGCGATCCCGGCCGCCCACGGGTCGACCAGGAACGTGGCCACCACCGCGAGACAGGCCAGGACGAGCGCCACCGACGAGGTGAGCTGCCCGCCGGGTGTGCGGTAGGGGCGGTGCAGCCCCGGCTCCCGGCGGCGCAGGACCACGTGGGAGAGCGACATCAGCACGTAGGAGACGGCGGCCCCGAACACCGCGACGTTGAGCATCCGCGCCCCGTCCCCGGTCGCGGCGGCCAGCGTGAAGCCGATCGCGCCGGGCACCAGCAGTCCGAGGTACGGCGCCTGGCGGCGGCTGGTCAGCGACAGGAAGCGCGGCAGGTACCCCGCCCGGGAGAGGGCGAAGAGCTGCCGGGACCCGGCGTAGACGAGGGAGAAGAACGACGCCACCAGCCCGGCGAGCCCCGCGTAGTTGACCAGGCGGCTCAGCGCCGTCGGCTCACCGCCCGCCGCCGCCTCCAGCGCGGCGACGAGCGGGCTGTCGGCGTCCTTGATGGCGTCCGACCCGGCGGCGCCCGCCGCGGGCAGCAGCGTGAGCAGGGCCAGCAGCACCAGGATGCCGATGGCCAGGCTCATGGCGCGCGGCAGCGTGCGGGCCGGGTCGCGGGTCTCCTCGGCGGCCAGCGGCACGCCCTCCACCCCGAGGAAGAACCACATGCCGAAGGGGACGGCCGCCCACACCCCGAGCAGGCCGTACGGCAGCCAGGACCCGGACCCGAAGGCCGACGCGTCACCGGCGACGTCGGTCAGCCCGGCGGCGTCGAAGTGGGTGAGCGCACCGGCGGCGAAGACCAGCAGGGCGGCGACCGCGATGCCGGTGACCACGAAGCTGAACCGCAGCGCCTCCCCGACGCCCCACAGGTGCACCCCCGTGAAGAGGACGAAGCAGGCCAGGTAGACGGGCCACCCGGAGGTGAGCCCGAACAGGCCGAGCGACTCGACGTAGCCGCCGATGAACACCGCGATCGCGGCGGGCGCGAGCACGTACTCGATGAGGACGGCCGTCCCGGTGAGGAAGCCGCCCCAGGGGCCGAGCGCACGGCGGGCGAAGCCGTAGCCGCCGCCCGCCGTGGGCAGGATCGCGGACAGCTCGGCCAGGGAGAACACCAGACACGTGTACATCAGGCCCATCGCCACCGTGGCGATGACCAGGCCGCCGAAGCCGCCCTCGGCCAGCCCGAAGTTCCAGCCCGCGTAGTCCCCGGAGACGACGTAGGCGACACCGAGCCCGGTCAGCAGCACCCAGCCCGCGCTGCCGCGCCGCAGCGAGCGGCGGGCCAGGTAGGCGTCCGGCTGCGGCTGCCCCTGCCCCTGCCCCTTCCCGGCGCGGCCCGGTGACGCCGTTTCCCCGCCCATGGGCATCTCCGCTCTGTGACGGCATTGGTGTCGTGCGACACCTTTGCGGGGCCGCCGGGGGCGGCGCAAGACCGCCTGCCTCCCCGGGGTGCCGCCGCGGGCGCACTCTCAGGACAGGAAGCCCCGCAGCAGGGCGGCGGTGCCCGAGCAGTGCTCGCGCATCACCGCGCGGGCTCCCTCCGCGTCGCCGTCCAGGACGGCCGCCACCACCGCCGCGTGCTGGCGCTGGGCGTGCTCCAGGTTGCGCACCAGCAGCGGGATGCCGTCCAGCAGGCCGTTGAGGGTGGCGCGGACGGCCGCGTACTGGGCGGTGAGCGAGGGGGAACCGGCCAGCTCGGCCAGGGCGAGGTGAAAGAGGGTGTCCTTGCGGCGGTAGTCCTCCGGCGGGGCGTCGCCGGTGGCCGCCAGCGCCGAGCGCAGCCGTCCGGCCCCCGCCGCGTCCAGCTCCCGGGCGGCGCACAGCCCGGCCGCCCCGCACTCCAGCACCTCGCGGAAGCGCAGCACGTCCTCCAGGTCCACGTCCGCCGCGCGGCGCCGCAGCTCCTGCGGGGCCCGCCGCGCGTCCGCCTCCCGGTGCCGCACGAAGGTGCCGCCGTACCGGCCGCGCCTGCTGGCCACCAGACCCTGGTCGGCCAGCACCTTCAGCACGTCGCGCAGGGTGACCCGGCTGACGCCGAGCCGCGCGGCCAGCTCCCGCTCGGACGGGAGCCGTTCCCCGGGCGGCACCAGCCCGAGCCGCAGCACCTGGAGTATCTGCTCCAGGGCCTCCTCGAACCCGTTGCCCGCCCGGACCGGACGCAGCACCGGCGCCAGCCGGTCGCCGTCCGCCCACCGCTCCCGTGCCGCCGTCCGGCTGTCGTCCACCTGCCTCCCCTTCCCCTCCAATGGTCCGCAGCACTACCTTATGGCTCCCACGGCATGGACAGGAGGCCAGCAGTGGCCCAGCGCACACCCCCGCTCCCCGTCGGAGAACTGCGCCGGCTGGTGGACACCGGTGACCTCGACACCGTCGTCCTGGCGTTCACCGACATGCAGGGCAGGCTCCAGGGCAAGCGGTTCGCCGCCCGCCACTTCCTCGACGAGGTTCTCGGCCACGGCACCGAGGGCTGCGCCTACCTGCTGGCCGTGGACGCCGACATGAACACCGTCGACGGCTACGCCACGGCGTCCTGGGACAGCGGCTACGGCGACTTCGTGCTGCACGCCGACCCCGCCACGCTGCGCCGCACCCCCTGGCACCCGGGCACCGCCATGGTCACCGCCGACCTCGCCTGGCACGACGGCTCACCGGTGGCCGCATCGCCCCGGCAGATCCTGCGCCGCCAGCTCGACCGGCTCGCGGAGCGCGGCTGGAGCGCCCAGGTCGGCACCGAGCTGGAGTTCATCCTCTTCAAGGACACCTACGAGCAGGCGTGGGACCGGGGCTACCGCGGCCTGACCCCGGCCAACCAGTACAACGCCGACTACTCCGTCCTGGGCACCGGACGCGTCGAACCGCTGCTGCGCCGCATCCGCAACGAACTGGCCGCCGCCGGACTCGCCGTGGAGTCCGCCAAGGGCGAGTGCAACCTCGGGCAGCACGAGATCGTGTTCCGCTACGCGGACGCCCTCACCACCTGCGACCAGCACTCCCTGTACAAGACCGCCGCCAAGGAGATCGCCGCCCAGGAGGGCTACGCGCTCACCTTCATGGCCAAGTACGACGAGCGCGAGGGCAACTCCTGCCACATCCACCTCTCCCTGCGTGACGCGGACGGGCGTCCGGTGCTGGCCGATCCGGCCGGACGGCACGGCATGTCCGCCACCATGCGCCACTTCCTGGCCGGACAGCTCGCCGCCCTGCGCGAGTTCACGCTGCTCTACGCCCCCAACATCAACTCCTACAAGCGCTTCCGCCCCGGCTCCTTCGCGCCCACCGCCGCCGCCTGGGGACCGGACAACCGCACCTGCGCCCTGCGCGTCATCGGGCACGGCCCCGGTCACCGGCTGGAGAACCGCCTGCCCGGCGGAGACGTCAACCCCTACCTGGCCGTCGCCGGGATGATCGCCGCGGGGCTGCACGGCGTCGACCACGCCCTGGAACCGCCCGGGCCGTGTACCGGGAACGCCTACGCGGGCGACGCGCCCCGGGTCCCGGCCACCCTCCGCGACGCCGCCGGACTGTGGGCCGCGAGCCGTCTCGCCCGCGAGGCGTTCGGCGACGAGGTCGTCGAGCACTACCGCACCATGGCCCGCGTCGAACAGGACGCCTACGACGCCGCCGTCACCGACTGGGAGCGCTACCGCTCCTTCGAGCGCATGTGAGGAGCCGCGGACCCGTGACCCGCGTACACGAGCACCACGTGACCAACCCGGCGACCGAGGAGCGCGTCGCCACCGTTCCCGCGGCCGCCCCCGCCGACGTGGACGCGGCCGTGCGCCGCGCGGCCGCCGCCCAGCGCGGCTGGGCCGCCGCCGCGCCGGCCGACCGGGCGCGGCTGCTGCGCCGCTTCGCCGACGCCGTCGACGGCCACCTGGAGGAACTGGCCGCCCTGGAGGTCGCCGAGGCCGGCCACCCGGTCACGGGCGCGCGGTGGGAGGCGGGCAACGTCCGCGACGTGCTGGAGTACGCCGCCGGGGGCGTGGAACGCCTCAGCGGCCGCCAGATCCCGGTGCCCGGCGGCGTCGACCTCACCCTCCTGGAACCCCTGGGCACCGTCGCCGTCATCGCGCCGTGGAACTTCCCCATGCCCATCGCCGCCTGGGGCAGCGCCCCCGCGCTCGCCGCGGGCAACGCGGTACTGCTCAAACCCGCCGAGGCGACGCCGCTCACCGCCCTGCGGCTCGCCGCCCTCGCGCTGGACGCCGGACTGCCCGAGGGCCTGTTCCAGGTGCTGCCCGGAGCCGGGGACGTCACCGGGCGCGCCCTGGTGGACCACCCGGGCGTCGCCAAGGTCGTCTTCACCGGCTCCACGGCGACGGGCCGCGAGGTGATGGCCCGCTGCGCGGAACAGGTCAAACGCGTCACGCTCGAACTGGGCGGCAAGAGCCCCAACATCGTCTTCGCCGACGCCGACCTGGAACGGGCCGCCGCCGCCGCGCCCGGGTCCTTCCTGGACAACGCCGGCCAGGACTGCTGCGCCCGCAGCCGCATCCTGGTGCAGGCGGAGGTCTACGACCGGTTCCTGGAACTGCTGGAGCCCGCCGTGCTCGGCTTCGCCTGCGGCGACCCGGCCGACCCGGCCACGGCCATGGGACCGCTGATCTCCGCGGCGCAGCGCGAACGGGTCCGCGGCTACGTGCGCGAGGACGAACCCGCCGCCATCCGCGGCACCGCACCGCGCGGCCGGGGGTACTGGTACCCGGCCACCGTGCTCGAACGGGAGGCGTCCGACCGGGTGGCCGTGGAGGAGGTCTTCGGCCCCGTCGCCGTGGTGCTGCCCTTCACCGACGAGGCCGACGCCGTGCGGCTGGCCAACGCCACCGACTACGGCCTGTCCGGCTCCGTCTGGACCCGCGACACCGCCCGCGCCCTGCGCGTGGCGCGGGCCGTCGCCGCGGGCAACCTCTCCGTCAACTCCCACGCCAGCGTCCGCTACGGCACCCCCTTCGGCGGCTACAAGCGCTCCGGGCTCGGCCGGGAGCTGGGCCCCGACGCGCTCGCCGCCTTCACCGAGACGAAGAACGTCTTCCTCAGCACCGACTAGCGCGGGCGCCGGGGGCCGGCCGCGGCGCAGGGCGGCAGACCGGCACCGGGCGGCCGGACCGAAACGGAACCGAAGGAGCAGCAAGTGACCGCAGCAGCAGTGTGCCGCCGCCTGGTGGACCGGACCGCCGTCGTCACCGGGGCGGCCAGCGGCATCGGGCTGGCCAGCGCCCGGCGGCTGGCGTCCGAGGGCGCGCACGTGGTGTGCGCCGACATCGACGCCGAACGCGGCGAGGCGGCGGCGAAGGAGTGCGGCGGCCTCTTCGTCCGCACCGACGTGACGGACGCCGGGCAGGTCGAGGCGCTGTTCGCCGCCGCCCACCGGACGTACGGCTCCGTGGACGTCGCCTTCAACAACGCCGGCATCTCCCCGCCCGACGACGACTCGATCCTCACCACGGAGCCGGACGCCTGGCGGCGCGTCCAGGAGGTCAACCTCACCTCCGTCTACCTGTGCTGCAAGTACGCCATCCCCCACATGCGGCGCCAGGGACGCGGGTCGGTCATCAACACGGCGTCCTTCGTCGCCCGGATGGGCGCGGCCACCTCCCAGATCAGCTACACCGCCTCCAAGGGCGGCGTCCTGGCGATGTCCCGCGAGCTGGGCGTGCAGTTCGCCCGCGACGGCATCCGGGTCAACGCCCTGTGCCCGGGCCCGGTGAACACCCCGCTGCTGGCGGAGCTGTTCGCCCAGGACCCCGAGCGCGCCCAGCGCCGCCTGGTGCACGTGCCCGCGGGCCGGTTCGCCGAACCCGAGGAGATCGCCGCCGCCGTCGCGTTCCTGGCCAGCGACGACGCGTCCTTCGTCAACGCGGCCGAGTTCCTGGTGGACGGCGGCATCGCCGGGGCCTACGTGACGCCGCTGTAGCCGCGCGACCTGCCGGGGCGGGGCGCCGGCGGGCTACAGGAACGTTTGGCCCTCGCCCCGGTAGGTCGGGGCCGTCGCCGTCACCCGGTCGCCCTCCACGAGGTGCAGCGCGTCGAACCGCTCCGCCGGCTCGCCCGACTTGGCGTGCCGGAACCACACCTTGTCGCCGATGAGCAGGTCGTCCGCGGCAGGGCCCAGCAGCGGTGTCTGCACCTCGCCCGCGCCCTCGGCCGCGTCGTAGCGCAGCCCCTGCGGCAGGTAGGGCACCGGCAGCCGGTCGGCGCCCGGCGCGCCGGAGGCCGGGTAGCCGCCGCCCAGCACCGTCACCACCCCGAGCCCGGGACGGCGCACCACGGGCAGAGCGAACAGCGCCGCGGGGCGGCCCGCGAAACCGGTGTAGTGGTCGAACAGCCGCGGCATCAGCAGCCCCGAACCGGCGGCGACCTCCGTCACCGCGTCCTCGGCGACCGTGTGCTGGACGCTGCCGGTGCCGCCGCCGTTGACGAACTCCAGCTCCGGCTGCACCGCCCGGACGGCCCGCACCACCGCCGCCCGGCGCTCCGCCAGCTCCCGCCGCGCGACGTGCTGCATGAGCCGCACCGCCCGCGAGCGCAGCGGCCGGCCCGGCACCGCGTCCCCCACCCCGGCCACGTGCCCCTCGTACCCCATCAGGCCCACCAGCCGGAAGCCGGGCCTGCGGGCCACCGAACGGGCCAGCTCCGCGACCTCGGCCGGGGAGTGCAGCGGGGACCGGCGCGCCCCCACGCGCAGCCGGCCGCCGAGGAGCCGCAGGGAGGTGTCCAGCTCCAGGCAGACCCGGATCTCCTGGGTACCGCCCGCCCGCGCCCGGTCGATGAGGGAGAGCTGCGCCGGGTCGTCCACCATGACGGTCACGGCCGCGGCGAGCCCCGGGTCCGCCGCCAGCTCCGCGTACCCGGCGCGGTCGGCGGAAGGGTAGGCCAGCAGCACGTCCCGCAGGCCGCACCGGGCCAGCCACAGTGACTCCGCGAGCGTGAACGCCATCACGCCCGCGAACCCGGGGTGATCCAGCGCCCTTTCCAGCAGCGCCCGGCAGCGCAGGGACTTGCTGGCCACCCGGACGGGCTTCCCGCCCGCCCGGCGGACGAGGTCCGCGGCGTTGGCGTCGAACGCCGCCAGGTCGCACACGGCCAGCGGCGCGTCCAGGTGGGCGGTGGCCCGGTCGTACCGGGCCCGGTCGGCGGCGGGGTGTACGAACGCGGAGGACATCCGGGCAGCTTGCCAGAGCCGTGCCGCACGCGGCACCCCCGCGGCGTCCCGGCCGCCGCCCCGGCCCCGCCCCGCCCCGGGCGGGCCGGGGCGGGGCGGCGGAACGCGTTACCGCCGCCGGGGGAGGGCACCGTAAAGTGACGCGCACACCATGACCGAAGGTCGGCGGCGCGTGCGCTCCGCGGACGGACCGGCCGTCCCGCACTCCGGCGGGCGGCATCGAGGGCGAGAGGGGTGCCGGTGAGCACGGAGGCGGACCCGGCGACCTGGCCCCAGCCGCTGCCCCGCAGCCCGCACGGTCCCGAACGCCCGGCACGCCCGGCGCACCCGGCGGGGCCGGTGCGGCCCCCCGTCCCGCCGCAGGGCGCGGCGCCCTCACTGCCGCCCCGCCCGCCCGCCGGAGCGCCGCCCCGGCCCCCGGCGCCGCCCCGGACCGCCGCGCCGTCCGAGGGCCCCGCCCCGCACGTGCCGTGCCCGGCCCCGCCCGCCGGGTGGCCGGCGGACGGCACCGGCGCGCCGCCGCAACCGCCCGGCGGGCCGCCCGCCGCGCCCCGCCCGCGCCGCAACCGGCCCCGCACCGCGGCCGCCGCGCTGTGCCTGGTCCTGGGCGTCGGCCTGGTGGGCGGCGCCGCCACCGGGAGCTGGCTGGGCGACCCGTCCAGCGGCGGGCCCACGGCGGCCGAGACCTACGGCGTCGCCCGCGACCTGTGGCGCGAGCTGCCCGTCGACACCCTCTTCCCCCGCATCCTGGACGGCGAGGGCGCGGGCCCCGGCGGCGCGGACCGCCGCTGGATACGCGCGGCCGTCGCCCCCGCCGGCACCTGCGCCCAGGCGCTGGACGAACTCCTGGTCCAGGTGCTGGCCCCCGTGGGCTGCCACCGCCTGGTGCGCGCCACCTACATCGACGAGACGTCCTCCAGCCTCACCACCGTCGGCCTGGTCTTCACCGAGGCCGACCCCGCGGGCATGCGCGAACTGCACCGGCGCTTCGCCGCCGAGGAACTGGCCGCCCGCCCCGACCTCATGCCCCGCCCCTACGCGCCCCGGGGCACCGACGCGGCCGGGTTCGGCGACGACCAGCGCGCCACCTGGACCGTCCGCGTCGCCACCGACGTCCCGGTGATCACCTACGCCGTCACCGGCTTCGCCGACGGCCGCGCCGTCAGCGACCCGCAGCCCGCCGACGAGGCCACCGCCGACGGCCAGACCACCGCCCCCGCCCAGGCCGGGCTCGGGCACACCGCCCGGGCCGTCGCCGAACGCGTCGAGCGCGGGGTGCGCGAGGCCGCCGCGCACGGCGCCCGGGAGCGCCGGTGAGGGGGGCAGCGGCCCGCGGCCGCGTCCTCGCCCTGCTCGGCGCGGTCCTCCTCGTCCTGCTGCCGCAGCTCACCGCCGGGACGGCTCGGGCCGACACCATCCGTGAACGCCAGTGGCCCCTGACGACGGTCGGCGCCTACCAGGCGTGGGAGACGACCAGGGGCGCCGGTGTCACCGTCGCCGTGCTCGACACCGGCGTCGACGCCGGCCACCCCGACCTGCGGGGCGCCGTCCTGCCCGGCAGGGACGTGGTCGGCTTCGGCGCCGACGAGGGCGACGAGGCGTGGGCGCGCCACGGCACCGCCATGGCCGGGATCATCGCCGGGCGCGGGCACGGCCCCGGCGGGCAGGAGGGCGTCATCGGCATCGCGCCCGAGGCCGAGATCCTGCCCGTGCGCGTCCTGCTCGAAGAGGCCGACCCGGCCCGCGACGAGGCCCGCGACGCCCGGGGCAGCGCCCTGGCCGAGGGCATCCGCTGGGCCGTCGACCAGGGCGCGGACGTGATCAACCTCTCCCTCGGCGACGACAGCGCGTCCGCCCACCCCGACGCCGAGGAGGACGCCGCCGTGCGGTACGCGCTGCGCGAGGGCGCCGTCGTGGTGGCCTCCGCCGGCAACGGCGGCGAGGACGGCGACCCGGTGTCCTACCCGGCCGCGTACCCGGGCGTCATCGCCGTCACCGCCGTGGACCGCGACGGGGCCCGCGCCCCGTTCTCCACCCGGCGCTGGTACGCCACCGTCAGCGCGCCGGGCAAGGACGTCGTCATAGCGGACCCGGACCGCCGGTACTACCACGGCTGGGGCACCAGCGCGGCCGCCGCGGTCGTCTCCGGCGCCGTGGCCCTCGTGCGCGCCGCCCACCCCGGCCTCAGCCCCGCCCAGATCAGGCAGCTCCTCGCGGACACCGCCCGCGCCACGCCGCCGGGCGGCCGCAGCGACGCCCTGGGCGCCGGGGTGGTGGACGCCGCCGCGGCCGTCGAGGCCGGGGCCCGGATCGAGCCCGGCGCCCAGGTGCCCGAGCCCCGGGCCCACACCGCCGAGCACTTCGGTCCCGGCCCGGCGCCGAAGGACGACGCGGACACCGGCTGGCTGGCCGTCGGCGCGGGCGTGCTCGGCGCGCTGTTCGTCGGCGCCGCCGTGAGCCTCTACCTCAGCGCCCGCCCACCCCGCAGGACGTGAGGGCCCCGGGCGGCCGGTACCCTCGCCGGGTGGCGCTCAAGAACATCCCCGACCCCGGGTTCGCGGACGACGACGGCCGCGCCGATCCGGAGCTGGCCCGCGCGCTCGCCGACTGGGCGGCCGACCGCGCGGCCGAGCCGCGCGTGCTGTCCGCCCTGGCCACCGCCCGGCTCCTGGTCCCCGTCCTCGCCGTGCTCGGCGAGGCCGAGACGGGCCCCGACGGGCTGCGCCGCGACAAGACCAGCGACATGGCCGTGCCCACCCTGAACGCCCCCGGCGGACGGCGCGCCCTGCCGGTGTTCACCTCCACCTCCGCGCTGGCCCGCTGGCGTCCCGACGGCAGGCCGGTCGCGGTGCCGCTGGGGCAGGCGCTCCAGGCCGCGGCGCAGGAGGGCGCCGACACGCTCGTCGTGGACCTCGCGGGCCCGGTCACCTACCAGCTCACCGGTGCCGCCCTGCGCGCGCTGGCCGCCGGACGGACGCGGGAGGGCGGCCCGCTGGCCGACCCGGCCGTCGCGGCGGCCGTCCGCGCCGTCGCCGCCGCCGAGCCCGCGGTGCTCAGCGCGCACCTGGCGCCCGGCGGCCGGGCGGACGGCACCCTCGCGCTGCGGCTCGCCGACGCGGCGCCCGCCCGGGAGGTGGCCGCCCGGGTGTCCGGGGCGCTGGCCGCCGACGGCGTCCTGCGCGAGCACCTGGTGCGCGGTCTGGACGTGGCGCTGCTGCCGGCCGGTGCCGCCCTGCCGGGGGAGCCCCTGTTCAGCCGTACACCGGGCCGGTGAACTTCTCGCCCGGACCCTGACCCGGCTCGTCGGGGACGACGGACGCCTCCCGGAAGGCGAGCTGGAGCGACTTCAGGCCGTCCCGCAGCGGCGCGGCGTGGTAGGAGCCGATCTCGGTCGCCGAGGCCGTGACCAGCCCGGCGAGGGCGTGCACGAGCTTGCGGGCCTCGTCCAGGTCCTTGTGCTGCTCGCCCTCCTCGCTCAGGCCCAGGTTCACGGCGGCGGCACTCATCAGGTGCACGGCGACGGTCGTGATCACCTCGACGGCCGGCACGTCGGCGATGTCGCGCGCCATGCTGTCGAAGCCGGAGCCCTCGGGCTCCGACGGGCGGGCGGGGCGGGGGGCGTCGTCGCTCATCGTTCCTTCGCTTTCTGCTGGACGGTGCGACCAGCCTAGGCTCGGCCGCGGCCGAGCCGCTCCCGGCCCGCGGGGGCGGCCGTACCCGGCCGGCTCGTGTACCATGGAGGGCGACCGGCCGGACGTCTGAGCGCTCACGCGCACACAGCGTTCCGGCCCGCAAGTGGAGGCTCCGCTCTCCCACCTGACCGGCTCTGCGGCCGGCGGGTCAACGGTCAGGCTGCGCCCCGCGGTGATCGCGGCGGTGCTCCCGGTCTGTGAGGAGCCCCGTCTTGCGTCCCGTCAGGGGCGTTTCTCACGTCGCGCCCAGGACGGGCGGTTCCCACCCACAGACACGTGACGCGGCTGTCCGCCAGGCAGCTGCGTGGTGCTACCTAGGAGGCCCCATCAGCGCCGAGCCCCGCATCAACGACCGGATTCGCGTCCCCGAGGTGCGACTCGTCGGTCCCAGTGGCGAGCAGGTCGGCATCGTGCCGCTTGCCAAGGCCCTGGAGCTTGCGCAGGAGTACGACCTCGACCTCGTCGAGGTGGCCGCCACCGCGCGTCCGCCCGTGTGCAAGCTCATGGACTACGGGAAGTTCAAGTACGAGTCGGCCATGAAGGCCCGTGAGGCGCGCAAGAACCAGGCGCACACGGTCATCAAGGAGATGAAGCTCCGGCCGAAGATCGATCCGCACGACTACGACACCAAAAAGGGTCACGTCGTCCGGTTCCTCAAGCAGGGTGACAAGGTCAAGATCACGATCATGTTCCGCGGTCGTGAGCAGTCGCGCCCCGAGCTGGGCTTCCGGCTGCTGCAGCGGCTCGCGGACGACGTCCAGGAGCTGGGCTTCGTCGAGTCCAACCCCAAGCAGGACGGGCGCAACATGATCATGGTGCTCGGTCCGCACAAGAAGAAGACCGAGGCCATGGCCGAGGCCCGCCAGGCGCAGGCCGACCGCAAGGCCGAGCGTCAGCGGGACACCGCCGCGGAGGAGTCCGCAGAGGAGCCGGCCGAGGCGTGAGCCTCACCGGGGCCGCCGGCCCCGGCCCGACCAACCGAGACAGCTGACGTTCCCGCCTGCCCGCCCCACCGGGTGGAGCCGACGGGAACGGCATCACGAGGAGAGAACGGCGACATGCCGAAGAACAAGACGCACAGTGGTGCGAGCAAGCGCTTCAAGCTCACCGGCTCCGGCAAGGTGATGCGCCAGCGCGCCGGCCGCCGCCACCTTCTCGAGCACAAGTCGTCGACGCTGACGCGCCGTCTTGCGGGCAAGACCGAGATGGCTCCGGCCGACGCCAAGAAGATCAAGAAGCTTCTCGGCAAGTGAGCCGGCGGCCCGCCCCCGACCGGGGCAGGGCCCCCGCCTTCGACCGGGACCCCATCGATGTCCGGGCCGCGTGCGTAGACCGCGGCCCCGCTACAAGGAGTTAACACGTGGCACGCGTCAAGCGGGCAGTCAACGCCCACAAGAAGCGCCGGGCGATCCTGGAGCAGGCCAGCGGCTACCGCGGCCAGCGCTCCCGCCTGTACCGCAAGGCCAAGGAGCAGGTCACCCACTCCTTCGTCTACAACTACAACGACCGCAAGAAGCGCAAGGGCGACTTCCGCCAGCTCTGGATCCAGCGGATCAACGCCGCGGCCCGCGCCAACGGCATGACCTACAACCGCTTCATCCAGGGCCTGAAGGCCGCCGAGGTCGAGGTGGACCGCAAGATCCTCGCCGACCTCGCCGTCAACGACCCGAACGCGTTCGCCGCGCTCGTCGAGGTCGCCCAGAAGGCGCTGCCGAGCGACGTCAACGCCCCGAAGGCCGCCTGACGCCCGGCGGCCCCGCCGCGTGACCGGACCCGCAGGCCCCGGCCTGCGGGTCCGCCGCGTATCCCCCCAACGCACCGGGCACCCGCCCGTCCCGCCGACGAAGAGCGAGAACGCCGCACGATGGGCACCGCCGAGCTGATCTCCCCGCGCAACCCCCGGGTCGCCTTCGCCCGGCGGCTGGCCCGCCGTGCCGTCCGGGGCAAGGAGCGCCGGTTCCTCGCCGAGGGGCCGCAGGCCGTGCGCGAGGCCGTCAGCCACCGGGGCACCGGGGACGGCGCGGGCCCCGGGCGGCCCACGCTCGGCGAACTGTTCGCCACCGAGGACGCCGCCGCCCGCCACGCGGACATCGTGGACGCCGCCCGCGCCGCCGGCGCCCGGGTGCTGCTGGCCCCCGACGCGACGATGGCCGAGATTTCCCAGACGGTGACCCCGCAGGGCCTCATCGGCGTCTGCCACTTCCTGGACGCGCCCTTCGAGGACGTGCTCGCCGCGCGGCCGCGCCTGGTCGCGGTGCTGGCCCACGTCCGCGACCCGGGGAACGCGGGCACGGTGCTGCGCTGCGCGGACGCGGCGGGCGCGGACGCGGTGGTGCTCACCGACGCCTCGGTGGACCTGTACAACCCGAAGTCCGTGCGGGCCTCGGCCGGATCGCTCTTCCACCTGCCCGTGGCCGTCGGCGTCCCCGTCGAGCGCGCCGTCACCGGGCTGCGCGCCCACGGCGTGCGGGTGCTGGCCGCGGACGGCGCCGGGGAGTGCGACCTGGACGACGAGCTGGACCGGGGCGCGATGGGCGGCCCCACGGCCTGGCTGTTCGGCAACGAGGCGTGGGGCCTGCCCGAGCCGACCCGGGCGCTGGCCGACGCGGCCGTCCGGGTGCCGATCCACGGCCGGGCCGAGTCGCTGAACCTGGCCACGGCGGCGGCGGTCTGCCTGTACGCCTCCGCCCGCGCCCAGCGCGGAACGCCCCCGGGCCCGTCCGGCGGCTGACGCACGGCGTGCGGGCGCCCCCGCGCGCCCCGGGCGCCGCCCCCGGGAGGCGGGGACCGGGGCCGCGCGGGGATAGGGTGGGGCGCCGTGACGGAGGGCAGGGGAGTGAGCGGGATGGAGTTACCGGACCCCGCGTGGTGGGGGCTGTCCCCCGACGACCTGCCCGACGGCCTCGTCGTCGCCGACGAGCTGGGCCGCGTCGTCTGCTTCAACGCCGCCGCCGCCCGCATCACCGCCCAGCGCCCCCAGCAGGCGCTCGGGCGGCCCGTCGAGCGGGTGCTGCCCCTCCAGGACACCGAGGGCCGCCCGTGGTGGCAGCTCACCGACCCCTACGGCGGACTGAGGACCCGGCGCGGACAGCCCGAGCGGAACCTGCTGCTGCCCGGCGGGCGCGAGGTGCTCGTCTCCGCCCGGTACGTGCGCCCCGCCCCCGCCGGGCCGCTGCACCGCCTGGTGGTCGCGCTGCGCGGCACCGAGGCCCGGCGGCGCACCGAGCGGCGGCACGCCGAGCTGATCGCCACCGTCGCCCACGAACTGCGCTCCCCGCTGACGTCGGTCAAGGGCTTCACGGCCACCCTGCTGGCCAAGTGGGAACGCTTCACCGACGACCAGAAGCGGCTGATGCTGGAGACGGTGGACGCCGACGCCGGACGCATCACCCGGCTCATCGCGGAGCTGCTGGACATCTCCCGCATCGACTCCGGCCGCCTGGAGCTGCGCAAGCAGCCGGTGGACGTCGCCGCCGCCGTGCGCCGGCACGTGGAGGCGCACGTCGCGGCGGGCGAGCCCGCCGGGCGGTTCCGCAGCGGCATCGCCTCCCCGCTGCCCCCGCTGTGGGCGGACCCCGACAAGATCGACCAGGTCCTCGGCAACCTGCTCGAAAACGCGGTGCGGCACGGCGAGGGAACCGTCACCATCGAGGTGGCACCCGCCGAGCCCACCCGGACCGTCCCGGAAGGAACGACCGTCACCGTGAGCGACGAAGGTCCCGGCATCCCCGAGGAGTCGATGAGCCGTGTCTTCACCCGCTTCTGGCGGGGCAGCAAGCGCGGCGGCACCGGCCTTGGCCTCTACATCGTCAAGGGCATCGTCGAGGCGCACGGCGGCGTGATCACGGTCGGCCGCTCGGCGGCCGGCGGCGCCCGGTTCCAGTTCACCCTGCCCGTGGGCACCCCCGCCGTCCTGGCGTGACCCGCCAGGGCGGACGGGGCGCGGCCCGCGGGCTCCTCCGCGTCCCCGCGCGCCGCCCGGCCCCCGTAGACTCGTGGTTTGGCACCTCATCGACGCCTGACCGGCGCCGTCGGCCCAGGTGCCACCGCCCGGGCACGTCGCTCACAGCGCGCAGGTGTCAGCCAATCGGAAGCACGGGAAGAGATGTCGGCACCAAACAAGTCGTACGACCCTGTCGAGGTCGAGGCACTGAAACCGGAAGCGATCGACCGGGCGCGGGAGGCGGCGGTCGCCGCGATCGCCGCGGCGGCCGATCTCGACGCGCTGCGCGAGGTCAAGGCCGCCCACGCCTCGGACCGCTCGCCGCTGGCCCTGGCCAACCGCGAGATCGGCGCCCTGCCGCCGCAGGCCAAGGCGGACGCGGGCAAGCGCGTCGGCGCGGCGCGCGGCGCGGTGAACCAGGCGCTCAAGGCCCGCCAGGAGGAACTGGAGGCCGAGCGTGACGAACGGGTCCTGGTCGAGGAGGCCGTGGACGTCACGCTGCCCTACGACCGCGTGCCCGCCGGGGCCCGGCACCCGCTGACCACGCTCATGGAGCGCATCGAGGACGTCTTCGTCGCGATGGGTTACGAGGTCGCCGAGGGCCCCGAGGCCGAGGCGGAGTGGTTCAACTTCGACGCGCTCAACATCGGCCCCGACCACCCCGCCCGCTCCACCCAGGACACGTTCTTCGTGGCCGGCGGCGAGGGCGGGACGGGATCCGGCGTCGTCCTGCGCACCCACACCTCGCCGGTGCAGGCCAGGGCGCTGCTGGAGCGCGACCTGCCCGTCTACGTCATCTGCCCGGGCCGGGTGTACCGCTCGGACGAGCTGGACGCCACCCACACCCCGGTCTTCCACCAGGTCGAGCTGCTGGCCATCGACGAGGGCCTGACCATGGGCGACCTCAAGGGCACCCTCGACCACATGGTGCGGGAGCTGTTCGGACCGGGCATGAGCACCCGGCTGCGGCCCAGCTACTTCCCGTTCACCGAGCCGTCCGCCGAGATGGACATGGTCTGCTACGTCTGCCACGGCGCGTCCGTCGGGAACCCGGAGCGGCCCTGCCGCACCTGCTCCTCCGAGGGCTGGATCGAGCTGGGCGGCTGCGGCATGGTCAACCCGCGGGTGCTCACCGCCTGCGGCGTCGACCCGGAGCGCTACAGCGGCTTCGCCTTCGGGTTCGGCATCGAGCGGATGCTGATGTTCCGCCACAACGTCGAGGACATGCGAGACATGGTCGAGGGTGACGTGCGCTTCACCCGGCCGTTCGGGATGGAGATCTGATGCGGGCCCCGCTTTCCTGGCTGCGGGAGTACGTCGACCTGCCGGCCGCCGACACCGGCCGCGACGTCGCGGCCAAGCTCATCGCCGCGGGTCTGGAGGTCGAGACCGTCGACCGGCTCGGCGCCGACCTGACCGGGCCGCTCGTCGTCGGCAAGGTCCTGGCCATCGAGGAGCTGACCGGGTTCAAGAAGCCCATCCGCTACTGCCAGGTGGACGTGGGCGACGCCAACGGCAGCGGCGAACCGCAGAACATCGTCTGCGGCGCCCGGAACTTCGCCGTCGGCGACAAGGTCGTCGTCGTGCTGCCCGGGGCCGTGCTGCCCGGCGGCTTCGCGATCTCCGCACGCAAGACCTACGGCCACGTCTCCGAGGGCATGATCTGCTCCGCCGCCGAGCTGGGCATGGGCGACGACCACGCCGGCATCATCGTGCTCCCGCCGGAGTACGAGCCCGGCACCGACGCGATCGAGCTGCTGGAACTCGTCGACGAGGTCCTGGACATCGCGGTGACCCCCGACCGCGGCTACTGCCTGTCGATGCGCGGCATCGCCCGCGAGACGGCCACCGCCTACGGGCTGCCGCTGCGCGACCCGGCGCTGCTCGACGTCCCCGCCCCGGACGGCTACGGCCCGCCGGTCCACGTCGCCGACCCGGCGGGCTGCGACCGGTTCACCGCCCGCGCGGTCACCGGCGTGCGCCCCGAGGCACGGTCCCCGATCTGGCTGCAGCGGCGGCTCCAGAAGGCGGGCATGCGCCCGATCTCGCTCGCCGTGGACATCACCAACTACGTGATGCTCGAACTCGGCCAGCCGCTGCACGCCTACGACCGCGGCAGGATCGAGGGAACGATCGGCGTGCGCCGCGCCGAGCCGGGCGAGAAGATCGTCACCCTCGACGGCGTCACCCGGGCGCTGGACCCGCAGGACCTGGTCATCACCGACGACTCCGGGCCCATCGGGCTGGCCGGGGTGATGGGCGGCGCCCACACCGAGATCGCGGACGCCGCCGCCGACCCGGCCACCGGAGACGTCGAGGGCACCCGCGAGATCGTCATCGAGGCCGCCCACTTCGACCCGGTCGCCGTCGCCCGCACGGCCCGGCGCCACAAGCTCAGCTCGGAGGCGTCACGCCGCTTCGAGCGCGGCGTGGACCCGCAGGCCGCCGCCGCGGCCGCCCAGCGCACCGTGGACCTCCTGGTCCTCCTCGCGGGCGGAACCGCCGAGGCGGGCGTGACCGAGGTCGCGGCGCCCAGCGCGCCGCGCACCCTCACCCTCGCCGCCGACCACCCCGACCGGGTAGCGGGCGTCGGCTACGGGCGCGAGACCGTCGTGCGCCGCCTCCAGCAGGTCGGGTGCGACGTGAGCGGCACCGACGAGCTGAGCGTCACCGTGCCGAGCTGGCGGCCCGACCTGACGGACCCGAACGACCTGGCCGAGGAGGTCATCCGGCTGGAGGGCTACGACAACCTGCCCTCCACCCTGCCCCGGCCCCCGGCCGGGCGGGGCCTGACCGCCCGGCAGCGCCTGCACCGCCGGGCCGGGCGGGCGCTGGCCGGCGCCGGCTACGTCGAGGCGCCGAACTACCCGTTCGTCGCCGACGCCGTCCTGGACCAGCTCGGCCTTCCGGCGGACGACGCCCGGCGCCGCACGGTACGGCTGGCCAACCCGCTCTCGGACGAGGAGCCCGCGCTGCGCACCACGCTGCTGCCGGGCCTGCTGGCCGCGCTGCGCCGCAACGACGGCCGGGGCAGCCAGGACGGCCAGGCCGGGCTGGCGCTGTTCGAGACCGGGCTCGTCTTCCTGCCGACCGGCCAGGAGCGGCCCGCCGCCGCGCCCGGGGTGGACGCGCGTCCCGCCGACGAGGAGATCGCCGCACTGGACGCCGCGCTGCCCCGGCAGCCGCGCCGGGCCGCCGTCGTCCTGGCCGGAGCCCGCGAGCAGGGCGGCTGGTGGGGCGCGGGACGCCCCGCGAGCTGGGCGGACACCGTCGAGGCCGCCCGCAGCGTCGCCCGTGAGGCCGGCGCGGAGCTGACCGTCACCGCCGACCGCCACGCGCCCTGGCACCCGGGCCGCTGCGCCGCGCTGTACGCGCGGGTGAACGGCGAGCGGACGCTGGTCGGCCACGCGGGCGAACTGCACCCGAGGGTCACCAAGGCGCTGCACCTGCCCGCGCGCACCGCCGCCATGGAGATCGACCTCGATCTGCTGGAGCGCGCCGGGACGGGCGTCGTCCAGGCGCCGCACGTGTCCGCCTTCCCGGTGGCCACCCAGGACGTCGCCCTGCTCGTGGACGCCGCCGTACCGGCCGCCGAGGTCGAGGGCGCGCTGCGTACCGGAGCGGGCCCGCTGCTGGAGTCGGTGCGGCTGTTCGACGTCTTCACCGGCGAGCAGCTCGGGGCCGGACGCAAGTCGCTGGCGTACGCGCTGCGCTTCCGGGCGCCGGACCGCACGCTGACCGCCGAGGAGGCGTCCGCGGCCCGCGACGCCGCCGTGGCCGCCGCCGTCGAGCGCACCGGCGCGGAGCTGCGCGGCGCCTGACGCCGCACCCGGCACGCGAGGGGGCCCGGCCGGTGATCCGGCCGGGCCCCCTCGCGTCGTGCCCCGGCGCCACCCGTGCGCGGTGGCGCCCGGCGGCGTCAGCCCACGTACGGGTAGAAGCCCGCGCCCGTCTTGCGGCCGAGCCGGCCCGCGTCCACCATGCGCTGGAGCAGCGGGGGAGCGGCGTACAGCGGCTCCTTGAACTCCTCGTACATCGAGTACGCCACCGAGGCGACGGTGTCCAGGCCGATCAGGTCCGCCAGCTTGAGCGGGCCCATCGGGTGCGCACAGCCCATCTCCATGCCGTTGTCGATGTCCTCGCGGCTGGCCGTGCCGGACTCGAACATCCGGATCGCCGAGAGCAGGTACGGGATCAGCAGGGCGTTCACGACGAAGCCCGAGCGGTCCTGCGCCCGGATGGCGTGCTTGCCCAGCACCTTGGTGACGACCGCCTCGGCGCGGGAGACGGTGCCCTCGCTGGTGGTCAGCGCCGGAATCAGCTCCACGAGCTGCTGCACCGGCGCCGGGTTGAAGAAGTGGATGCCGATGACGTGGTCCGGACGCGTGGTCGCGACGGCCAGCTTCACCAGCGGGATGGAGGAGGTGTTGGAGGCCAGGATGGCGTCCTGCCGGGTCACCACCTGGTCGAGCACCTGGAAGATCTCCGTCTTGATCTGCTCGTTCTCCACGACGGCCTCGATGACGAGGTCGCGGTCGGCGAACTCGCCGAGATCCGTGGTGAAGGTCAGGCGCCCCAGGGTGGCGTCCCGGTCCTCCTCGGTGATCTTGCCCCGGCCGGCGGCCCGTTCCAGGGAGTTGACCAGCCGGGTGCGGCCCAGCTCCAGCGCTTCGCCGGTGGTCTCGGCGACCATCACATCCAGTCCGGCCCGCGCACACACCTCGGCGATGCCGGCGCCCATCTGGCCGCAGCCCACCACACCCACGCGTTCGATGTCGGTCACATCGTGCCTTTCGCTGATCGTCCGGTCCGCGGCGCACGGCCGTCAGGTTGGTGGCCGCGGCTTGGTGGCCGCGGCGCCTCGCCGTCCGACGTTACCGTCGTCCGCGGCCCACGTGGGCCGCGGGTGCCGCTTCCTCCCGGTCGGGACGGGTTCTGCGTTTCTGCCACGCGGCGGCACCGGGCCGGTGCATCCTGGACGAACGTCACCAGGGGTATCCGCGCGGGCACCAGGCGTAGGAGGCAGCGGCATGGGTCAGATCACGCGACGTACGTTCACCGCGGTGGCGGCGGGGGCCTGGGCGTCCGCGCTGGCCGCGGGCGACGCGGCCGCCCGGACGCGGGAGCACGCGCCCGGTCCCGCGCCGGACGGCCGGGCCGCCGGCGGCGGCGCGCGGCGGCAGGGCGAGATGCGGGGCATGTGGGTGGCCACCGTGGGGAACATCGACTGGCCGAGCCGGCCCGGCCTCGGGGCCGACGCCCAGCGCCGCGAGCTGACGGCCCTGCTGGACACGGCGGTGCGGCGACGGCTCAACACCGTCATGCTCCAGGTGCGGCCCGCCGCCGACGCGCTGTGGCCCTCGCCGCACGAACCCTGGTCCGCGGTGCTCACCGGGACGCAGGGCCAGGACCCCGGCTGGGACCCGCTGGACTTCGCCGTCCGCGCCGCGCACGAACGCGGCCTCGCTCTGCACGGCTGGTTCAACCCCTACCGCGTGGCCAACCACGCCGATCCCGCGCGGCTGAGCGCCGCCCACCCGGTCCGGCGCCACCCGGACTGGGCCGTGCCCTACGGCGGCAAGCTGTACTACAACCCGGGGCTGCCGCAGGTGCGCGCCTTCGTGCAGGACGCGATGTTCCACGCCGTCGAGCACTACGACCTCGACGGCTTCCACTGGGACGACTACTTCTACCCGTACCCGGTGGCGGGCGAGGCGTTCGACGACGACGCGGCCTGGGCCGAACACGGCGGCGGCTTCGCGGACCGGGGCGACTGGCGGCGGCACAACGTGAACCTGCTGGTGCGGGAGGCGGGGGAGCGGCTGCGCCGCACCCGGCCCGGGGCGCGCTTCGGCGTCAGCCCGTTCGCCATCTGGCGCAACCGCGCCACCGACCCCGCCGGCTCGGACACCCGGGGCGGGGTGGAGACCTACGACGACCTGTACGCGGACACCCGCCGCTGGGTGCGCGAACGCCGCATCGACTACGTCGTCCCCCAGGTCTACTGGCACATCGGGTTCGCCGCCGCCGACTACGCCAAGCTCGTCCCCTGGTGGGACGAGGTGTGCCGGGGCACGGGCGTCGACCTGTACGTCGGGGAGGCCCTGTACAAGGTGGCCGACCCCGCGCAGCCCGAGGCGTGGCAGGACCCGGCCGAGCTGTCCCGGCACCTGACGTTCTGCCGGGACCACCCCCGGGTGAAGGGGCACGTGTACTTCTCGGCCCGGCACGTCGTGGCGGACCCGGCCGGGGCGATGAGCCGCGTGGTGCGCGACCACTACCGGCGCGCCCTGCCCGGTCCGCGCGGGTGACGGCCCCGGCGCCCCCGGCCCGGCGCCCGGCCGGGGCGGCTCAGCGGCGGCGGCCGCGGGGGGTGTGCCGCACCTCGGTGTCCGGGCCGGGGGAGACCACCGTCTCGTGGCCGTCCCCGTCCCGTACGCGGTAGGGCGGCTGGCCGCCCGGCCCGAGCACCGCCACCACATCGGCCGTGCGGTCGTGACGCCCGACGACCCGCCCGTGCGTGACGAGTTCGTCACCCACCTCTGCACGCATCCTGACCACTCCTCCGTCAGATTCGCCCCTGTCTGTACGCTTTCGTCCCTGACAGTCTAGGCCGCCCGGCGTCCGGGGCCCAGTGGAAGCCGGCGCCACCGCCGGGCGGGGCGGGACGCGCCCGGCGGTCACGCCGGGATGGCCTGCTCGCCGCCTCCGGCCTCCTCCGCGCACGCGGCGGCCAGGTCGTCCAGGGACAGGTGCAGCGCGTGGGCCAGGGCCGCCACGGTGAAGAAGGCCGGGGTCGGGGCCCGGCCGGTCTCGATCTTGCGGAGGGTCTCGGCGGACACCCCGGCCGCCGCTGCCACCTCGACCATGCTGCGGTCCCCGCGGGCGTCCCGGAGCAGCGCTCCGAACCGCTCTCCGCGTCGCCGCTCCCGGGGGCTCAGGGGAACTCTCACCATGCCCGTGATACTAATACCGGTATAAGTATTGGGTACCGTCGCATCGCGGGGAGTCACGGCACATGGTGGAGATCAAGACCGGCGCGGCACTGGAGGCCATGCGGGAAGCCGGACGCGTCGTGGCGAAGGCGCTGGCGGCCGCCCGCGCGGCGGCAGCCGTGGGAGTCCGCCTGAGCGAACTGGACGAAGCCGCCCGCGCCGTTCTCGCCGAGTCCGGAGCGCGCTCCCCGTTCCTGGGCTACCAGCCCTCCTTCGCCCCGGTCCCCTTCCCCGCCGTGATCTGCGCCTCCGTGAACGACGCCGTCGCGCACGGCATCCCCGGCGCCTACCGCCTGTGCGACGGCGACCTGGTCAGCATCGACTGCGGAGCCGAACTCGGCGGCTGGACCGGCGACGCCGCGATCAGCTTCACCGTCGGGACCCCCCGTCCCGCCGACCTCGAACTCATCGCCGTCACCCAGCAGGCCCTGGACGCGGGGATCGCCGCCGCCACCACCGGTCACCGCATCGGTGACATCTCCCACGCCATCAGCACGGTCGCCCGCAAGGCCGCCTGCGGCATGCCGGCCGACTTCGGCGGCCACGGCATCGGCCGCCAGATGCACGAGGATCCCCACGTCCCCAACCACGGACGCCCCGGCCGCGGCTTCCCCCTGCGCCGCGGCCTCACCCTCGCCATCGAACCCATGCTCATGGCTGGAGGACGCAACGACTACTACACCGACCCCGACGGATGGACCCTGCGCACGACCGACGGCAGCCGGGCTGCCCACATCGAGCACACCATCGCCGTCACCGGGGACGGCCCCCGCATCCTCACCCTGCCCTGACCGCGGAGCGGGGCCGCGGCGGCCGTGCGGGCGTCGGCCCCCTACCCGGGCCGGTCCGCCGTGACGAGGTAGTAGTCAAGCGTCCGCTGCTCGTAGGCGCGCAGGAAGTTCCGCGGCCAGGTCCCCGGGGCCCACCACAGGCTGAGCCAGAGGTCCCAGCCCGGCCAGACGTGCGCCCCGATCGACTCGACGCGCACGCTCGTGAACCCGGCCTCCGCGAACGCGTCAGCGAGCGCCTGCACCGGCCGGGCGATGTCCAGGCCGCTCGCGTACGAGTCCAGCAGCCGCGCGAGTTCCCCGGACCGGCCGGGTGCGTCGTCCACGGTGAAGAAGCTGGCGACGGCCACCCGGCCACCCGGCCGCAGCACCCGCCACGCCTCTGCCGCGAAGGCGCCGAGATCCGGGAAGTGCTGAGCGGCCTCCACGCTGATGACGGCGTCGAACTCACCGCCGTCCAGGGGAATGCTCTCCGCGGCCCCCTGGACGAACCGCAGCCGGGCCGGTTCCTCACGGAGCAGGCCGGCGTGCGTGCTGCGCGCCCGCCGCAGCTGCTCCGGGTGGATGTCCATGCCGGTCACCGTGGCGGGGCCGCGTTCCCGCAAGGCCACCGCGCAGCCCATGCCGAGCCCGCAGCCCACCTCCAGGACCTTCGGCTCCCGCGGCAGCCCGGCGGCGTCCAGGACGCGGCGGTAGAGATCCTCCTGGCTGCGGACCCGCTCCGCCTCGCCGAGCGGCAGGCCCAAATCCACGCCTTGCCAGTACCCGAAGTTGATGAACCCCCCGGCGAAGCTCCGGTCGCCGCTCAGATCGGCCGGACCGTACGTCTGCTCCACCACGGGCCGCATGGCGGGGCGAACCCGCTGAGCACCGTCTGACACTGTGCCGCACCTCCTGGAAGTGCCCCCACCGCGTCGTCACACGCGGTTCCCTAAGACCGTTCGTGACCGTTCTCGTCCCAGACGGGACCGCGCTGACCGCCTGCCGCTCCCCGGCTCATCGGCGACGGTGTTCCAGCATGGCAGGCATCCCGCGGCCACAGTAGCCATTCCGGCGGCCCGCCCGGCACAAGGCCGTCTCGCGGCCACGGCGGATCAGCCGGCGGCCGGGCGGAACCGGCCAGCCGCGACGCCCGCCGGCCTACGGAAGCGCTCGGCTCCGGGGCTCCGGGGCGGGGTGCGGGAACGGCGTTGCATAAAAGTTCGCCCCTTCGTATAGTCATGCCATCGAGAAGGAGGAACGATGGCGGTACGTGCGGCAGTGGCGGGGGCGAGCGGCTACGCGGGAGGGGAACTCCTGCGCCTGCTGCTCGGGCACCCCGAGGTGCGCATCGGCGCGCTGACCGGGAACTCCAACGCGGGGCGTCCGCTCGGTGAGCTCCAGCCTCAGCTCGCGGCGCTGGCCGACCGGGTGCTGGAGCCGACCGGCGCGGAGGTGCTGGCCGGGCACGACGTCGTCTTCCTGGCCCTGCCGCACGGTGAGTCCGCGGCCGTCGCGGAGCGGCTCGGCGCGGACGTGCTCGTCGTCGACTGCGGAGCCGACTTCCGCCTGGCCGACGCCGCGGACTGGGACCGCTACTACGGTACCCCGCACGCCGGGACCTGGCCGTACGGCCTGCCCGAACTGCCCGGGGCCCGCGAGGCGCTGCGGGGCGCCCGGCGCGTCGCCGTCCCCGGCTGCTATCCGACGGCCGTCTCCCTGGCCCTGTTCCCCGCCTACGCCGCCGGGCTGGCCGAGCCGGAGGCCGTGGTCGTCGCGGCCACCGGCACCTCGGGCGCGGGCAAGGCGCTCAAGCCGCACCTGCTGGGCAGCGAGGTCATGGGCGCGATGAGCCCGTACGGCGTCGGCGGCGTCCACCGGCACACCCCGGAGATGGCGCAGAACCTCTCCGCGGCGGCCGGGGAACGGGTCACCGTCTCCTTCACCCCGACGCTCGCCCCCATGCCCCGGGGCATCCTCGCCACCTGCTCCGCCAAGGTGCGCCCCGGCGTCACCGGCGCCGCGCTGCGCGAGGCGTACGGCAAGGCGCTCGCCGGTGAACCGTTCGTGCGGCTGCTGCCCCCGGGGCAGTGGCCGTCCACCGCCCACGTCACCGGCGCCAACACCGCGCTCCTCCAGGTCGCGCTGGACGAGACGGCCGGACGGCTCGTCGCCGTCAGCGCCGTCGACAACCTGACCAAGGGCACGGCGGGCGGCGCGGTGCAGAGCATGAACATCGCCCTCGGGCTCCCGGAGGAGCTGGGGCTTCCCACCACCGGAGTGGCCCCGTGAGCCGCACGCACCCCGCGGCCGGGGACGACAGAGACGGAGAAGGCTTGTGAGTGTCACCGCTGCGAAGGGCTTCACGGCGGCGGGTGTCGCCGCCGGGATCAAGGAGAGCGGCGCCGCGGACCTGGCGCTGGTCGTCAACAACGGCCCCCGGCTGGCGGCCGCCGGGGTGTTCACCGCCAACCGCGTCAAGGCCGCGCCCGTCCTGTGGTCGCAGCAGGTGCTCACGGGCGGTCAGGTCTCCGCGGTCGTCCTCAACTCCGGCGGCGCCAACGCCTGCACCGGCCCGCTGGGCTTCGGGGACACCCACGCCACCGCCGAGAGGGCCGCCGAGGTGCTGGGGCACAGCGCCGCCGAGATCGCCGTCGCCTCCACCGGCCTGATCGGCATCCGGCTGCCCATGGACAAGCTGCTGCCCGGCATCGGGGCGGCCGCCGCCGCGCTCTCCCCGCACGGCGGGGAGAAGGCGGCGATCGCCATCAAGACGACCGACACCGTGCACAAGACCGCCGTCGCCGAGGGCACCGGGTACACCGTGGGCGGCATGGCCAAGGGAGCGGGCATGCTGGCCCCGGGCCTGGCCACCATGCTCGTCGTCCTCACCACCGACGCGGACGTCCCCGCCGGGGAGCTGGACCGGGCCCTGCGCGCCGCCACCCGCACCACCTTCGACCGGGTGGACTCCGACGGCTGCATGTCCACCAACGACACCGTGCTCCTCCTGGCCTCCGGCGCGTCCGGCACCGTCCCGGACGCCGCGGAGTTCGCTGAGGCCGTGCGCACCGTCTGCGACGACCTGGGGCAGCAGCTCATCCGGGACGCCGAGGGCGCCTCCAAGGACATCCGCATCGAGGTCACCGGCGCGGCCAGCGAGGACGACGCCGTGCTCGTGGGCCGCTCCATCGCCCGCAACAACCTGCTCAAGTGCGCGCTGCACGGCGAGGACCCCAACTGGGGCCGCGTGCTGTCCGCGATCGGCACCACCAGCGCCGTCTTCGAGCCCGACGAGCTGAACGTGGCCATCAACGGCGTGTGGGTGTGCAAGCAGGGCTCCGTCGGTGAGGACCGCGAACTGGTCGACATGCGCTTCCGCGAGGTGCGCGTCACCGCCGACCTCGCCGCCGGTCCGCACTCCGCCGTCATCTGGACGAACGACCTCACCGCCGACTACGTCCACGAGAACAGCGCCTACTCCTCCTGATGAGGGTCATGAGTACTCGAAAGCACACCGCACTGCCCAAGGCCCGTACGCTCATCGAGGCGCTGCCCTGGCTCACCCGGCACCACGGCAAGACGGTCGTCGTCAAGTTCGGCGGGAACGCCATGGTGGACGACGCGCTGAAGGCCGCCTTCGCGCAGGACGTCGTCTTCCTGCGCCACGCCGGGCTCAAGCCGGTCGTCGTGCACGGCGGCGGGCCGCAGATCAGCGCGCAGCTCGACCGCCTCGGCCTGGCCTCGGAGTTCAAGGCCGGGCTGCGCGTCACCACGCCCGAGACGATGGACGTCGTGCGCATGGTGCTGGCCGGGCAGGTGCAGCGCGAACTCGTCGGCCTCCTCAACCGGCACGGCCCGCTGGCCGTCGGCATGACCGGCGAGGACGCGCACATCATGACCGCCGTCCAGCGCTTCGCCGACATCGACGGCGAGCGGGTGGACATCGGCCGCGTCGGCGACGTCACCGCCATCGAGACGGGCGCCGTGCGGGCGCTGCTGGACGACGGGCGCATCCCCGTCATCTCCTCCATCGCCCGCAGCGCCGACGACGAGCACGTCTACAACGTCAACGCCGACACGGCCGCCGCCGCGCTGGCCGCCGCGCTCGGCGCCGAGACGCTGATGGTGCTCACCGACGTCGAGGGCCTGTACGCCGACTGGCCGCGCAGCGACGACGTCATCAGCCGGCTCACCGTCAGCGAGCTGGAGAAGCTGCTGCCCGAGCTGGCCAGCGGCATGGTGCCCAAGATGGAGGGCTGCCTGCACGCGGTACGGGGCGGCGTGCGGACGGCCCGCGTCATCGACGGCCGGGTGCCGCACTCGATCCTGCTGGAGATCTTCACCGACGAGGGCATCGGCACCATGGTCGTGCCGGACGAGGAGACGCGGTCATGAGCAACCGGAGCCTGGCCGAGCGCTGGCAGGGCGCGCTGATGGACAACTACGGCACCCCGCGGCTGTCCCTGGTCCGCGGCGAGGGCGCCCGGCTGTGGGACGCCGACGGCAAGGAGTACCTCGACTTCGTCGGGGGCATCGCGGTCAACGCGCTCGGCACCGGCCACCCCGCCGTCGTCCGCGCCGTGCACGACCAGCTCGCCACGCTCGGGCACGTCTCGAACCTGTTCATCTCCGAGCCGCCGGTCGCGCTGGCCGAACGCCTGCTGGAGCTGGCCGGGCGGCCCGGCGCCGTCTACTTCTGCAACTCCGGCGCCGAGGCCGTCGAGGCCGCGTTCAAGATCGGGCGGCGCACCGGGCGCACCGGCATGGTCGCCACCACCGGCGGCTTCCACGGCCGCACCATGGGCGCCCTCGCCCTGACCGGCCAGCCCGCGAAGCGGGAGCCGTTCCTGCCGCTGCCCGGCGACGTCACCCACGTCCCCTTCGGCGACACCGAGGCGCTGCGGGCCGCCGTCACCGAGGACACCGCGCTGTTCGTCGTGGAGCCGGTCCAGGGCGAGAACGGCGTCGTCGTGCCGCCCGAGGGCTACCTCGCCGCGGCCCGGGAGATCACCCGGGCCACCGGGACGCTGCTCGTGGTGGACGAGGTGCAGACCGGCATCGGCCGCCTCGGGCACTGGTTCGCCTGCCAGGCCCAGGGCGTCGAGCCGGACGTCGTCACCCTGGCCAAGGGGCTCGGCGGCGGCCTGCCCCTCGGCGCCACCCTCGCGTTCGGGGAGGCCGCCCACCTGCTCACGCCGGGGCAGCACGGCTCCACCTTCGGCGGCAACCCCGTCTCCTGCGCCGCGGCCCTCGCCGTCCTGGACACCCTCGCGGCCGAGGGCACGCTCGGCTCCGTCAAGCGGGTGGGCGGCCACCTGGCGGACGGCGTACGGGCGTTGGGGCACCCGCTGGTCGACCGGGTCCGCGGCGCCGGACTGCTGCTGGGTATCGTGCTCACCGAGCCGGTCGCCGCCCAGGTGCAGCAGGCGGCTCAGGACGCGGGCTTCCTGGTGAACGCGGTCGCGCCGGACGTCGTCCGGCTGGCCCCGCCGCTGATCATCACGGAGGGCGAGGCGGACGCACTGCTCCGCGCGCTCCCCGGCGTCCTCGACGCAGCCGCACGGGCGGGCTCCGCCGTCGCGGCGGAGCCCGCCCGAGACCTGAGAGGGTGACCATGAGCGAGGAGCAGCGCGACGGCCAGGCCGTTCCGCAGACGCGGACGGCCCGGCACCGCCGGATCGTGGACATCCTGAACCGGCACCCCGTGCGTTCCCAGAGCCAGCTCGCCGGGCTCCTCGCCGACGACGGCCTGACCGTCACGCAGGCCACCCTCTCCCGCGACCTGGACGAGCTGGGGGCGGTGAAGATCCGCAACACCGGCGGGGAGCTGATCTACGCCGTCCCCGGCGAGGGCGGCGACCGCACGCCCCGCGCCCCTCTGGGGGAGTCGGCGACCGAGGCGCGCATGGCCCGGCTGGCGGGGGAGCTGATGATCTCGGCGGAGGCCTCCGCCAACCTCGTCGTGCTGCGCACCCCGCCCGGCGCCGCCCAGTTCCTCGCCTCGGCGATCGACCAGGCCGGGGTCCACGAGATCATCGGCACCATCGCGGGCGACGACACGCTGCTGCTGATCAGCCGCGCTCCCGACGGCGGACAGCCGCTCGCCGCCCACCTGCTCCAGCTCGCCGAACGCCACCGCTGACCCGGGCCCGGAGCGGGCGCCACCGCCTCCGGGGCGGCGTGCGAGGATCGCACGATGAGAAATCCCCGCTGCGGGCTACTGCGCTGGCAGTTCGACATGACCTGGTCGCTGTTCGAGTACCACCTGGAGCGGCTCGCACCCGAGGCCCTCCTGTGGGAGCCCGCCGACCTGAGCTGGACGGTGCGCCCGGACGCCGCCGGGAACTGGCTGCCGGACTGGGCCGACGCCGAGCCCGACCCCGTTCCCGTTCCCACCATCGGCTGGGTGAGCTGGCATATCGGCTGGTGGTGGAGTACCGCCATCGATCACGCACAGGGGCGTACGCCGCGGGAACGCACCGACGTCACCTGGCCCGGCGACGGCCCGGCGACCGTCGCCTGGCTCCAGGACCTGCGGACCCAGTGGCTGGCGGTCCTCGACGACCTCACCGACGCCGATCTGGACGCCGCCTCCACGCTGCCGTGGCAGACCCCTCCGGACAACACCACCGGACACATGATCGCCTGGCTGAACGCCGAGCTGATGAAGAACGTGGCGGAGATCGGGCAGCTGCGGCTGATCTGGGCGGCCTCGCAGCCGCGGCCGGGGAAGCGGTAGGGCCCGGCAGCCGGATCGCCGTGCGGCCGGCAGCGGCCCCGGGCGGGAAAGCAGGTGACGCGGGCGCGGGCGCCGGGTGATGATCGGCGCGTCCGCCCCGTCACCGACGTCCCCGGGAGCCGCCCCGTGCCGCACCGCCTCACCGTCCCCGGTCTCTTCCCGCCGCCCGGATACGCGCACGCCGCCGTCGTGGAGGCGGGGGAGCGGCTGGTCTTCACCGCGGGCGGCGTCCCGCTGGACGCGTCCGGCGACCTCGTCGGACCCGGCGACCGGCCGGCCCAGACCCGGCAGGTCCTGGCCAACCTGTCGGCGGCGCTGGAGGCGGCGGGCAGCGCGCTCGGGCACGTCGTCTCCACGGAGGTGTACGTGGTGGCCGAGCGGGACGAGGACCTGTACGCGGTGTGGGACGAGGTGCGGGCCTCGGACCTGTCCGCCGGTCCGCACGCCTCCACCCTGCTCGGGGTCGCCCGGCTCGGCTATCCCGGGCAGCTCGTGGAGATCACCGCCGTGGCGACGGTCCCGGGCTCACCCGCGCCGGGCTGAGCCGGGACGGGGCCGGTCACGGCGTGGGGGGCAGTGGCAGGGGCAGACCGGGCAGGCCGTCGAGGCTGGTGGCCACGTGCTCCTTCGACTGGAAGTACGCGTCCAGGCTCTCGTCCGTCTCGCGTCCGAAGCGGGAGCCGTGCAGCGGACGGTCCGCGTCGTAGCTCATGAACGGCACGGCGAAGCCGCAGGTGTCGCGGATGTGCTCGGCGGTGACGACGATGATCGCCCGCAGCCCGTGAGGTGACGGGTCGATGCCGGGGAAGCGGGCCAGCAGGCCGGGGAAGCGCGGGTCGTCGCGCAGCACCGGCTCGCCGCGCCCGTGCACCCGCAGGATGTTCGGCGGCCCCGAGAAGGCACACCACATGAGGGTGATCCGGCCGTTCTCCCGCAGGTGGGCGACCGTCTCGGCGTTGCTGCCCGCGAAGTCGAGGTACGCCACGGTGTGCTCGTCCAGGACGGCGAGGGAGCCGCGCAGGCCCTTGGGGGAGAGGTTGACGGTGCCGTCGGCCGCCAGCGGCGCGGTGGCGGTGAAGAAGACGGGCTGCTCCTCGATGAACGCCCGCAGCCGGTCGGTGATGTGTTCATGTCTGTTACCCATGGCCCCATTCAACCCCGTCGCCGCGCGCGGCGGCATCGCTTTACCCCGCCCCCGACCTGCGGAAACCCGGGCGCTTTGACGAACCATACGGAGGGATGCATACTTATGCCAGTCGCCGTATGGATCGTAAGGAGTTCCCCGTGACCGAGCGCGTCGTACTCGCCTATTCCGGCGGCCTGGACACCTCCGTCTGCATCGGCTGGATCGCGGAGGAGACCGGTGCCGAGGTCGTCGCCGTCGCCGTGGACGTCGGCCAGGGCGGCGAGGACCTCGACGTGATCCGCAAGCGCGCGCTGGCCTGCGGTGCCGTCGAGGCCGAGGTGGCCGACGCCAGGGACGAGTTCGCCGACGAGTACTGCCTGCCGGCGATCAAGGCCAACGCCCTGTACATGGACCGGTACCCGCTCGTCTCCGCCCTGTCCCGGCCGGTCATCGTCAAGCACCTGGTGGCCGCCGCGCGCAAGCACGGCGCCACCACCGTCGCCCACGGCTGCACCGGCAAGGGCAACGACCAGGTGCGGTTCGAGGCCGGGATCTCCTCCCTGGCCCCCGACCTGAAGTGCATCGCTCCCGTCCGGGACTACGCCATGACCCGGGACAAGGCCATCGCCTTCTGCGAGGAGAAGAACCTCCCGATCGCGACGACGAAGAAGTCCCCCTACTCCATCGACCAGAACGTCTTCGGGCGCGCGGTCGAGACGGGGTTCCTGGAGGACATCTGGAACGCGCCCATCGAGGACGTCTACGAGTACACTGGCAACCCGGCCGACCAGCGGGACGCCGACGAGGTCGTCATCACCTTCAAGGAGGGCGTGCCGGTCGCCGTCGACGGCCAGCCCGTCACCGTCCTCCAGGCCATCCAGCAGCTCAACGAGCGGGCGGGGGCCCAGGGCGTCGGCCGGATCGACATGGTCGAGGACCGGCTCGTCGGCATCAAGTCCCGGGAGGTCTACGAGGCGCCCGGCGCCATCGCGCTGATCACCGCCCACCAGGAGCTGGAGAACGTCACGGTCGAGCGCGAGCTGGCCCGCTACAAGCGGCAGGTCGAGCAGCGCTGGGGCGAGCTGGTCTACGACGGCCTGTGGTTCTCCCCGCTCAAGCGGGCGCTGGACGGCTTCGTCGACGAGGCCAACGCCCACGTCAGCGGTGAGATCCGGATGACGCTGCACGGCGGACGGGCCGTCGTCACGGGCCGCCGGTCCGAGGCGTCGCTGTACGACTTCAACCTCGCCACCTACGACACCGGCGACACCTTCGACCAGTCGCTGTCCAAGGGCTTCATCGAACTCTTCGGGATGTCCAGCAAGATCGCGGCCAAGCGGGACCTCGCGCAGTAACCCCCGGCCGCACCCACACCCCGCCGCCCCGCCCCTGCACCGGGCGGGGCGGCGGTCTCCCACGGCGTCACACACACGGCAGCGCGGCCGGCGGGCCGCGCGAGGCAAGGAGCGAACGAGCGATGAGCAACGGAGTGGAGCCCCGGGCGGACGGTGGCGACGTGCGGCTGTGGGGCGGCCGTTTCGCCGACGGACCGTCCGAGGCGCTGGCCCGCCTCAGCGCCTCCGTCCACTTCGACTGGCGGCTCGCCCCCTACGACATCGCCGGGTCCCGCGCCCACGCCCGGGTGCTGCACCGGGCCGGGCTGCTCACGGCCGGCGAACTGGAGCGCATGCTCGCCGGCCTGGACCGCCTGGAGGCCGACGTCGCGGACGGCAGCCTCACCGGCACCATCGCCGACGAGGACGTCCACACCGCCCTGGAGCGCGGCCTGCTGGAGCGGCTCGGACCCGACCTCGGCGGCAAACTGCGCGCGGGCCGGTCCCGCAACGACCAGGTCGCCACCCTCTTCCGCATGTACCTGCGCGACCACGCCCGCCGCATCGGCGGACTGCTCGCCGACCTCGGCGAGGCGCTGGCCGGCCTCGCCGAGGCCCACGGGGACGTGGCGATGCCCGGCCGCACCCACCTCCAGCACGCACAGCCCGTCCTCTTCGCCCACCACGTGCTCGCCCACGTCCAGGCGCTCGGCCGGAACGCCGAGCGGCTGCGCCAGTGGGACGCGCGCACCGCCGTCTCGCCCTACGGCTCGGGCGCGCTGGCCGGGTCCTCCCTCGGCCTGGACCCAGAGGCCGTCGCCGCGGACCTCGGGTTCGAGCACGGCTCGGCCGCCAACTCCATCGACGGCACCGCCGCCCGCGACTTCGCCGCCGAGTTCGCCTTCATCACCGCGATGATCGGCGTGGACCTCTCCCGGATCGCAGAGGAGGTCATCATCTGGAACACGAAGGAGTTCTCCTTCGTCACCCTGCACGACGCGTTCTCCACCGGCTCCTCGATCATGCCGCAGAAGAAGAACCCGGACATCGCGGAACTGGCCCGCGGCAAGTCCGGACGGCTCATCGGGAACCTCACCGGCCTGCTGGCCACGCTCAAGGCCCTCCCGCTCGCCTACAACCGCGACCTCCAGGAGGACAAGGAACCCGTCTTCGACTCCTGCGACCAGCTCGAAGTCCTGCTGCCCGCCTTCACCGGCATGATGGCCACCCTCACGGTCCACCGCGAGCGCATGGAGGAACTGGCCCCCGCCGGGTTCTCGCTCGCCACCGACATCGCCGAGTGGCTGGTCAAGCGGGGTGTGCCGTTCCGCGTCGCCCACGAGGTGGCGGGGGAGTGCGTCAAGGAGTGCGAGGGGGCCGGGATCGAGCTGGACGAGCTGACGGACGCCCAGTTCGCCGCGATCTCGCCGCACCTCACCCCCGACGTCCGTGCGGTGCTCAGCGTGCCCGGCGCCCTCGCCGCCCGCAGCGGACGCGGCGGCACCGCGCCGTCGGCCGTGGCGGTGCAGCTCGCCGAGGTGAAGGCCGACCTGGCCCGGCAGCGGGAGTGGGCCGAAGCGAAGCGCTGAGGCGGCGGGGACGCGCCCCCGCGACCGCCGCCCGGCCCGGTGCGTCGTCCGCACCGGGCCGGGCGGCGGTCGGCGGAGTACGGCGAGGACGGCACCGGCCGTGCGGGTGCGGCAGGCAAGAGCCGCGGACGCTCTGCCGCCACCCCGCCGGGGGACGGCTCCCGGCGTCGGCTCAGGCGGCCTTGGCCTTGGTGGCGTACATGTCGACGTACTCCTGGCCGGACAGCCGCATGACCTCGCTCATGACCTCGTCCGTCACCGCGCGCAGCACGTAGCGGTCGCGGTCCATGCCGTCGTAGCGGGAGAAGTCGAGCGGCTGGCCGAAGCGGACGGTGATGCGGCGGTCCCGCCCGACCCGGGGCAGGCCCTTGCCGCCCGGCTGTACCCGGTCGGTGCCGATCATGGCGAACGGCACCACCGGCGCGCCGGTCATCAGGGCCAGGCGGGCGATGCCGGTACGGCCCCGGTACAGCCGGCCGTCGGGGGAGCGGGTGCCCTCCGGGTAGATGCCGAAGACGTTGCCCTCCTCCAGCACGCGCCGTCCCGTCATCAGCGCCGCCACACCGCCGCGGGCGCCGTCCCGGGTGACCGGGATCATGCCCACCCCGGTGAAGAACCAGGCCATCAGCCGGCCCTTCAGGCTGGTGCCCGTGACGTACTCGTCCTTGCCGATGAAGAACACCTGCCGGGAGACGACCAGCGGCAGGATCATCGAGTCGATGAACGTCAGGTGGTTGCCGGCCAGGATGACCGGACCCTCGGCGGGGATGCGCTCGGCACCCTCGACCCGCGGGCGGAAGAGCACGCGCAGTACCGTGCCGAGTACCGCTTTGATCAGCAGGAAACGGCTCATACCGGGATTCAGCCTCCGTCGGGAAGGTCCGCGCAGGCGCGCGGACGGCAGGTCAGGACGATACCCATGGACCGGGTACCCCGCCGCACGGGGTACACCACACGGCTGGGCGCGCCACTCGCGTCCGGCCCGCGGCGGTGTGCTGTTCCCGGGGTGTTCCGCCGCGCGTCTCCCCGGTGACAGACCCGCGCGCCTACGCTTCGGCCCGTCATCCGTCAGGCACACGGGCGGCGTTGCGCGCGCACCGCGTGCCGCCCGGCAGGGAGGAGCATCATGGGAGAGCAGAGCAGGCCCGGCCGCAGAGCCGTGCTGGGAGCGACGGTGCTGGGCGCCGGAGCCACGGCGCTCGGCGCGGCGGCGGGCCAGGCGCACGCCCTGCCCGGTCAGGCGGCCTCTGCCGGGGGCCGCCCCGGACGGCTGCCCGTGCCCGCCGTCGTCGCCCACCGCGGCGCCAGCGGATACCGTCCCGAACACACCTTCGGGGCCTACGAGCTGGCGCTCGACATGGGCGCGGACATCATCGAGCAGGACCTCGTGCCCACGAAGGACGGCCACCTGGTGTGCCGGCACGAGAACGAGATCGGCGGCACCACCGACGTCGCCGGCCACCCGCGCTTCGCCGGCCGCAGGACCACCAAGACGGTCGACGGGCAGCGCGTCACCGGCTGGTTCACCGAGGACTTCACCCTGGCGGAGCTGAAGACCCTGCGCGCCACCGAGCGCATTCCCGCGCAGCGCCAGCACAACACCGTCTACGACGGCCGCTGGGACGTGCCCACCTTCGAGGAGGTGCTGCGCTGGGCCCGCACCGAGGGCAGGAAGCGCGGGCGCACGGTGTGGCTGCACGTGGAGACCAAGCACCCCAGCTACTTCCGCGCCCTCGGGCTCGGCCTGGAGGAGCGGCTGGCGCGGCTGCTGCGCGCCCACCGGCTGCACCGGCGCACCGCCCCCGTCTTCGTCCAGTCCTTCGAGCCGGGCAGCATCCGGCGCATGGCCCGGCTCGTGGACACCCCCGGTGTGGTGCTGCTGTCCTCGGCGGGCTCCCGCCCGTGGGACTTCACCCAGTCCGGCGACCCCCGCACCGTCGCCGACCTCGTCACCCCCGCCGGGCTGGACTGGATCGCCTCCTTCGCCCGCGGCATCGGCCCCACCCTGGACCTCGTCGTCCCGCGCGGCCGCGACGGCCGGCTCGGCGCGCCCACCTCCCTGGTGCGCGACGCCCACGCCCGTGACCTCGTCGTGCACCCGTACACGATGCGCAACGAGAACACCTTCCTGCCCGCCGAGTTCCGGCGCGGCACCGACCCCGCCGCCCACGGGGACGCCTTCGGTGCCCTGCGCGCCTACTTCGCCACCGGCATCGACGGCCTCTTCGCCGACCAGCCCGACACCGCCCTGCTGGCCGCGGACGACTTCCGTCGCTCGCGCGGGTGATCTCCGGCCGCCGCCGAAACCGCCCGGCGGGACGCGCGCGTCCCGCCGGGCATGGACGTATCCGACCACCCGCCGCACACCCCGCCCACCGCGCCGCCGGCCGGTACCGCGTCCGGTGCCGACGGCGCCTTCGGGGCACCGCCCGCACCGGCGGGCCCCGGCCTGCCCGAGCGGCTGCGCCGGCTGCTGGCCGCCGAGTGCGCCGCCGAGGCCCACGCCGCCCCCGGCACCGAGGCGGAGGACCTGGAGCAGGCCGTCCTGCTGCGCTGGCTCGAACACCACCGCACCCACGGGCCGCCCGCCCGGCCCGGCGCGTGGCTGCGCGCCGCCGTCCGCGCCGAGGCCCGTCCGGGACGGCGGCGCGCACGCCGCGAGGTCGCCTACGCCAGCGCCTACGCGGACTGCGGGAGCGAGGCCGGCGACGCGCCCCCCGGCGCCGCCGACGAGGGCGGCGGCCCGGCCGGTCCGGTCGAGCACAGCGCCGAGCTGCGGTTCCTCGCCCAGGAGAGGGGCCGGCTCCTGCGCAGCCGCATCCCGGCCCTGCCCGGCCGCTGCCCGAGGGTGCTGACCGCCCTGCTGGCGGACGAGGACGCGACCTACCGCGAAATCGCAGGCGAGTTGGGAATCTCACAGGGGAGTCTGGGGCCGTTGCGTTCTCGTTGCCTGGGATGTCTGCGCAGAATGCTCCTGGCGGAGGTTGGAAACCCTGACCACGTGGGAAGGGTGCGATAGACGACCGGCGCCATCAGGGCAGCCAGCCCGGCCGCGCGACCCTCCTTTTGGCGCGCCGGGCCCACACACCAGAAAGAGGCGTGCGCACATGGGCATGAGCGTGACCATCTCTGCGGCGGCCGGGCCGGACACCGAGCAGATCCTCAAGCTCCAGTACCTCTGCTACCAGAGCGAGGCCGAACTGTACGGGGACTGGAGCATCGAACCGCTCACCCAGACGCTCGCGGACCTGCGCGCCGAACTCGCGGACGGCCTCGTGCTCGTCGCCCGGCTCGGCGACGAGGTCGTGGGATCGGTGCGGGGCACGGTGGACGCCGACGGCACCGCGCACATCGGCAAGCTCGTCGTCCACCCCCGGCTGCAGCGCCACGGCCTCGGCGGACGGCTGCTGACCGCGCTGGAGAGGCGTCTCGCCGAGGAGCAGGGCGCCCGGCGCTTCCGCCTCTTCACCGGCCACCGCAGCGAGGGCAACCTGCGGCTGTACCGGCGCTGCGGCTACGTCGCCTCGGCCACCGAGCGGGTATCGCCCCGGCTCAGCCTCATCACCCTGGAGAAGGCCGCCGTCGCCGCGGAGTACGCGCGCAGCGCGTGAGCGGTCCCGCGCGGGGGTCCCGCTCGCCGGTCAGGCGCCGCGGGACCTCCGCAGCCACAGCAGGCCCACCACCGGCAGCACCAGCGGAATGAACAGGTAGCCCATGCCGTAGGCCGACCACACGGTGGTGTCGGGGAAGGCGTCCGGGTCCAGGGCGGACCAGGTGCCGACGGCCAGCACTCCGGCCAGCTCCGTGACGCAGCCCGCCAGCGCCGTCCTGCGGGCCCGCTCACCGCCGCGCACCAGCGCCACGGTGATGCCCGCGTACACGGCGGCGGCCAGCGCCGACAGCGCGTAGGGCAGCGGAGCCTCGTCGAACCGCGTGGCGATCTGGTAGGCCGAGCGGGACGCGGCGCCGATGGTGAAGACGCAGTAGAGCGTCACCAGGAGCCGTCCCGGTCCGGTGCCGATGCCGCGCGCCGTACCGGTCGTGTTCCGCCGCGCCAAACCCGGGGCCGGTGCCATGGACCTCTCCTTCGCCTGCCGCGTCTCACGCACCGCCGCCACCCCAGACGTCGTACAGCCGGACCTGGAGCACCGCGAGCACCACGGCGCCCGCCGCCACCGTCGCCGACCCCCAGCGGGTGCGCTCGGCGAGGGAGAGGAAGCCGACCCCGGGGACCGCGGCGGCACAGCCCAGCAGGTAGGACACGAAGATCACCGAGCCACCGTCCGCGTCCCGCCCCCGGGAGAGCTGGACGATGCCGACGACGAGCTGGGCGAGGGCCAGCACGGTGACGACGGCCATCCCGGCGAAGTGCCAGTCCTTCGTGGGCTGGTCCCGGTAGGCCGCCAGGCCGCACCATGCGGCCAGCGCGAGCGCGGCCACGGCGACCGCGACCGTCAGCGGGGTGAACATGGCAGGGACTCTACTGCGCTGCCCGCGGTCTGCGGCGCGGCCCCCGGCCGCGCCCCGCGCGGGAGCGGAGCAGGACCCCGTGCCCGGCGGCGGGGCGCGGGGCACGTAGCCTGGGCCGTCATGAGGTTCTCCGCACAGGCCCTGCTGTTCGACAACGACGGCACCCTCATCTCGTCGCTCGCTTCCGTCGAACGCTGCTGGCGGCGCTGGTGCGAGGAGTACGGCGTCGGTGCGCGGGAGTTCGCCCGCGCGGGGCTGCACGGCCGCCCCGCCGCCGACATCATCGCCGACCTGCTGCCCGCCGGGCAGGTGCCCGCGGCGCTGGCCCGCATCGAGCACCTGGAGATCGCGGACGTGGCCGGCGGCGTCGAGCCGCTGCCCGGCGCCGTGCGGCTGACCGGGGTCCTGCCGCCCGAGCGCTGGGCCGTGGTCACCTCGGCGACCCGCGCGCTGGGCGAGGCCCGGCTGCGTGCGGCCGGGATCGCGCCGCCGCTGGTCGTCGCCGCCGACGATGTCGTGCGGGGCAAGCCCGATCCCGAGCCCTTCCGCGCAGCGGCGGCCAAGCTGGGCGTCGACCCGGCGCACTGCGTGGTCTTCGAGGACGCCCCCGTGGGGCTCACGGCGGCCCGGGCGGCGGGCATGCGCACCGTGGCCTTGACCACAACGCACGCGCGTGCGGAGCTGTCCGCCGACGCCGTCGTACCCGACCTCTCCGCTGTGTCCGTGCAGGTCACAGCGGATGGGCTGGAACTGCAGGCCGAGGTCTGAGCGCCGGGGCCGAGGGGTGCGCGGGCGCTCCGGGCCGTCCGGCATGCGGACGAACGTCTCGCCTGCCGGGAAGCGGCGCCCGGGGTCTGTTTTACTGGGCGCCATGACCACGACGCGCGGCCGCACCCCTGCCACCGAGGCGATGTCCCTGCCCGGTGGCCGCTGCACGCGTCGAATGTGTGACCGCTGAGGGCCCCTGCCTGAGCCGTCTCGCGCCCCGAAGCGAGACCCGCCGGACCTGAGCCGTGCCTCCCCCTCACCCGGGGTCCCGCCGCTCCGGCGCTCACGGGCGGTCCGCCGCGCCGCAGCCCGGCGCCCGCCCGCACCGCCCCCACGCAACACCGCCGTGCGCCGTCCGCGACCCGGGCGCCGCGCACTCGACAGTGACGGAAACCCAGTGATCACCACCACGGACCTGACGAAG
This sequence comes from Streptomyces solitudinis, assembly GCF_036323765.1. Classification (NCBI taxonomy): domain Bacteria; kingdom Bacillati; phylum Actinomycetota; class Actinomycetes; order Kitasatosporales; family Streptomycetaceae; genus Streptomyces; species Streptomyces solitudinis. The sequence continues at coordinate 416,131 of NZ_JAZDCW010000004.1, read as the reverse complement.
GTCTACCGCACCAAGGACCGCGAGGTCACCGCCCTGGACGGGGTGAACCTGCACGTCCGCGAGGGCGAGGTCTACGGCGTCATCGGCCAGAGCGGCGCCGGGAAGTCCTCGCTCATCCGCTGCGTGAACCTCCTGGAGACCCCCACCTTTGGCACCGTGACCGTGGCGGGTGAGGACCTCACCGCCCTCGCCGGACGGGGGCCGCGGCCCTCCGCCGCGCTGCGGGCCGCGCGCAGCCGCATCGGCATGGTCTTCCAGCACTTCAACCTGCTGTCCTCACGCACCGTGCAGGGCAACGTGGAACTGCCGCTGGAGATCCTGGGCGTCTCCCGCGCCGCGCGGCGGCGCAAGGCACTCGACCTGCTCGACGTCGTCGGGCTCGCCGACCGGGCGCACGCCCACCCGGCCCAGCTCTCCGGGGGCCAGAAGCAGCGCGTGGGCATCGCGCGGGCGCTCGCCGGCGACCCGAAGGTGCTGCTGTCGGACGAGGCCACCTCGGCGCTCGACCCCGAGACCACGCGCTCCGTCCTGCAACTCCTGCGCGACCTGAACCGGCAGCTCGGCCTCACCGTGCTGCTCATCACCCACGAGATGGACGTCGTCAAGAGCGTCTGCGATTCGGCCGCCCTCATGCGCGGCGGCCGGATCGTGGAGTCCGGCACCGTGCCCGAGCTGCTGGCCACCCCGGGGTCGGAGCTGGCCGCCACGCTCTTCCCGGTCGGCGGCGCCCCCCTGGAGCCGGGCCGCACGGTGGTGGACGTCACCTTCCAGGGCGATGCCACCGCCCGTCCGGTGATCTCCCAGCTCTCCCGTACCTACAACATCGACATATCGATCCTCGGTGCCGCCATGGACACCGTCGGCGGACGGCAGACCGGCCGCATGCGCATCGAACTGCCCGGCGGTTTCGACGACAACGTCGTGCCCATCGGCTTCCTGCGCGAGCGGGGCCTGACGGTGGACGTCGTCACGGCGGCCGGGAGCGCGGACCACGGCGCGTCCGCGCAGCGCCCCCGGGGCGGCACGGCGGCAGACCCGGCGGACGCGACCCCCGCGCACGCCGCGGCGGCACCGGAGCGGAAGGCGGCACGATGACCTGGGCCCAGATGCAGCCGCTGCTGCTCCAGGGATGCGTCGACACCCTCTACATGGTCGGCTGGTCCGCGCTCCTCGCCGTGCTCGGCGGGCTGCCGCTCGGCGTCCTGCTCGTCCTGACCGACCGCGGCGGCATGCTGCGCAGCCCCGCGGTCAACCGGATCGCCGGCGCCGTGGTGAACGTCGGCCGCTCGCTGCCCTTCATCATCCTGCTGGTCGCCCTCATCCCGTTCACCAGTCTCGTGGTGGGCACCTTCATCGGTCCCACGGCCGCCGTCGTCCCCCTGGCCGTCGGCGCGATCCCGTTCTTCGCGCGGCTGGTGGAGACCGCGGTGCGCGAGGTCGACCGCGGCCTCGTCGAGGCCGCGCAGGCGATGGGCGGCGGCACCGGAACCGTCGTGTTCAAGGTGCTGCTGCCGCAGGCCCTGCCCTCACTGGTGGCCGGGCTGACGACCACCGTCATCGTGCTGATCGGCTACTCCGCCATGGCCGGTGTCGTCGGCGCCGGCGGCCTCGGCGACCTGGCCCACACCTACGGCTACCAGCGTTTCGAGACGTCGCTGATGCTCGTCACCGTCGCCGTGCTCGTCGTCCTGGTCACCGCCGTCCAGCTGGCCGGCGACACCGCGGTCCGGCTGCTGGGCCGCCGGCGGGGCACGGCGGGCTGACGCCCGCGCGGGCGCGGCCCGCGCCTGTCGTGTGCCGCCCCCGCGGCGGCGCACAGCGAAACGTCCGGCCCCGCCGTCCGCGGGGAGCCGGAACACCCAAGGCCCGAACTTTTTGTCGGGCAGGCACCACCGAAAGAGAGCACTCCTCGTGCGCACCACCAGCAAGATCACCGCCGCCGTCGCGGCCACCGCCGCGCTGACCCTGGGGCTGAGCGCCTGCGGCACCGCGTCCGACCCGCAGGACTCCCCGGGCGCCACGGGGGAGGGGCCGCTGACCGTGGCCGCCTCGCCGACGCCGCACGCCGCCATCCTGGAGTACGTCCGGGACCACCTGGCCGAGAAGGAGGGGCTGGACCTCAAGGTCAAGGTGGTCAACGACTACGTCCTGCCGAACACCGCCACCGAGAGCGGCGACGTCGACGCCAACTACTTCCAGCACAAGCCCTACCTGGACGACTTCCAGGCCAAGAACGGCACCCACATCACGCCGGTCGTGAACGTGCACCTCGAACCGCTCGGCCTGTACGCGGAGACGGCCGACGGCCTTGAGGACATCAAGGCCGGGCACACGATCGCCCTGCCCAACGACACCACCAACGGCGGGCGCGCGCTCCAGCTCCTCGACGCCCACGGCCTCATCGAACTGGCGGAGGGCGCCGGACAGGACGCCACCCTGGCCGACATCGCCGACCGCAAGGGCCTGGAGTTCAAGGAGCTGGAGGCCGCCACGGTGCCCCGGGCGCTCGGCGAGGTGGACGCCGCCGTCATCAACGGCAACTACGCCCTCGAAGCCGGTCTCGCGCCCGCCGAGGACGCCCTCGTCCTGGAGGAGGCGGAAGGCAACCCGTACGCCAACTTCCTCGCGGTCAAGGAGGGGAACGAGGACGACCCGCGCGTGGTCAAGCTGGCCCAGCTCCTCACCTCCGACGAGGTCAGGGCGTACATCGAGAAGGAGTACGGCGGCTCCGTCGTGCCCGCGTCCGGCACCGCCGGGGACTGACCGCCCGCAGCACCGCCGCGCCGCACGCGCCCGCGCCCGCGCCGCGCGTGCGGCCCCGGCGGCGGGTCCCGCGGCACCGGGAACCCGCCGCCGGGGCCCTCCCCGGCCATGCTGCATGCTGTGCACCCGACCCCCGTGGCATGGAGCGGCGCATGACTTCGACTTTCCCGGACATCTCGATCAGTACGGACCGGCTCGTGCTGCGCCCGTTCGAGGAAGCGGACGTGCCCGCGCTCACGGACATGATGAACGACGAACTCGTCACCGCGTGGACCGCGGCCCCGCACCCCTACACCGAGGCCGACGCCAGGCGGTGGATCGACCGTACGGCACCCGAGGAGCGCAGCGCTGGCCGCGGCGTCGTCCTCGCCGTGACCGAACTGCTGACGCAGCGTCTGGTCGGGCAGGTCCACCTGAAGGACACCGACTGGCGCACCCTGGCCACCCGCGCCGGGTTCGTCGTCGCCCCCTGGGCCCGGGGCGAGGGGTACGCCGCCGAATCGGTCCTCGCCGTCGCCGGCTGGCTCTTCCGCGACCAGTGGTTCGAGCGGCTGGAGCTGCGCACGGCGGCGGGGAACACCGCGTCGCAGCAGGTCGCCCAGAAGGTCGGCTGCGTCAGTGAGGGCGTCCTGCGCAACGCGTGGACGGCGCGCATGCGCACCGAGGACGGCACGTGGACGGACATGCGCACGGACCTCATCGTGTGGAGCCTGCTGCCCGAGGACCTCGACGACGACAGCGACGAGCAGGCCGTGGGCCGGCTCGGGTAACCTCACTCGCGCCCGGCCGGTGAGCCCTCCGGACGCCGGTCCCCGGGTGCCCCGCGCGGCCCGCCCGCGCCCGCCGTCCGTTCCGCGCACCCACGCACCGCACGCCGTTCCCCGACCGCGCCCCGGCCGCGATTCCCCCTCGCGCCCCCGGGCCCCGCTCGCTCCGCCGCACCCCTTTGCCGCATCCCGCCCCGCAGTACAGGAGAGTCCCGCCGATGGCCGACCGTGTCACCGTGATCGGCTGGGACGGCTCTCCGATGGACGGCGCCGCACGGGCCGCGCTCGGCGCGGCCACCCTAGTCGCCGGAGCCGCACACCACCTCGCCCTGCCCGAAGTGCCGCCGGGCGCCGAACAGGTGCGGCTGGGGAGCGTCCCGCTCGCCGCCCAGCGCATCGCCCGGCACCGCGGGACCGCGGTCGTCCTCGCGGACGGCGACCCCGGCTTCTTCGGCGTCGTGCGTGCCCTGCGCGCGCCCGAGCACGGCCTGGAGGTCGAGGTCGTCCCCGCCGTGTCGGCCGTCGCCGCCGCCTTCGCCCGCGCGGGCATGCCCTGGGACGACGCCCAGATCGTCGTCGCCCACAGCCGGACCCTGCGCCGCGCGGTCAACGTGTGCCGCGCCCACCCGAAGGTCGCCGTCCTCACCGCGCCCGGCGCCGGGCCCGCCGAACTCGCGCTGCTGCTCGCCGGTGTGCACCGCACCTTCGTCATCTGCGAGGGGCTGGGCACCGGACGGGAGAGCATGACCGTGCTCACCTCCGACAAGGCCGCCGACCACGTGTGGCGGGACCCGAACGTGGTGATCGTCGTCGGCGGGCACGGCGCGGGCGCCCAGTCCGGCACCGTGCAGGGCAGCGGCTGGCTCGCCGGGCGGCCCCCCGGCTACCCCGGGGGCCGGCGCGGCTGGGCCCTGCCCGCCGGGCCGGACGCCGGGCCGGACGGCGCCCGCCGGGGCGAGCGGGACGGCGGCCCGCCGCGCGAGGGGTCCGGCGCGCGGCTGACGACGGGCGAGTCCGCGCACCTGCGCGCGGCCCAGCTGGCCCGGATCGGGCCCCGCCCGGGTGACCTGGTGTGGGACATCGGCACCGGAGCCGGGACCGTCGCCGTGGAGGCGGCCGGGTTCGGGGCCGCCGTCATCGCGGTGGACCGCAACGCCGAGGCGTGCGCCCGCGCGACGGCGGCCGCCCGGGACGCCGCGGTACAGCTCCAGGTCGTGCACGGCGGCGCCCCGCAGGTGCTGGAGGACCTGCCCGAACCCGACGTCGTCCGCGTCGGCGGCGGCGGTCCGCGCACCGTCGCCGCCTGTGCCGAGCGGCGGCCCGAGCGGATCGTCACGCACGCCACCACCCGGGACGAGGCGGAGGAGGCAGGCCGGGTGCTCGCCGAGGCCGGATACCGGGTGGAATGCGCCCTGTTGCAGACGGTCGAACTGGACACGTCGCAGTGGCGCGAGCGGGACCGCACGGTGGTCTTCCTGCTCTGCGGGACCCGGGTGTGATCTGGGGCGGACAACCGTGATCAACCGGGGCCAGTCGTGCACCCGTGGCCGGTCGTGTCAGGGGTGCCGGGTAGGCTGATGGACTGTTGTGCCGTCACCCGGGATTGACGCTTTGTTCGATATTGTCCGGATGGCGGACGCGGGAGTCGTGCCGCGCGCCGCGCGTGCTCGTTCTCCCTACGGGGGAGTCCCACCGGGACTCGAAGGAGCACTACCGATGGCGAGGGGTACGCATGACTGACACCGGCCAGGTCCCGGGCGAGGGGCAGCCGGAGAACGCAGGCGCACAGCCCGGAGGGCCGGACGCGCCGGCCCCGGGCGCGTACGCCTACGCGGACCCGGCCACCGGCGGTGCGGCGAGCGACGAGGACGACCTGCTGCTGATGCCCGCCGCGCAGGGGGCCTGGACGGAGTCCGCCCACCCGGCCCCGGCCCGGCCCGTCCCCACCGGCGCGCAGTACCCCGCGCCGACGGGGACGGACGGCCACGGCTCCGCCGCGTACGGCGCCTACGGCCCCGAAGGCGCCGCAGCCGGTGCGCCCGGCGACGCCGCGCCGAACGGCGCGCCGGAGCAGAACGCCGCCCAGCCGGGGAGCGCGCCGCGCCGCCCGCTGCACCTCGGCCCGCCCGTGCCCGAACAGTCCAACGCCGTCCGGTCGCTGGCCGACCGCGGCCCGAGCCCGCAGGCGGGCCCCGCGCAGCCGGCGGACGCCGCGACGGCGGGCGGCGGGTGGCGGGCGGAGCCGGGCCGTTCCGACGGCGTCCCGGCGGCCGGTCACGGCGCCGGGCAGGCCGCCGGGGACACCGGACAGGCCGTCGGCGCGGCCGGGCACGCGGGTGCCGCCGCCCACCCTGCCGGGGACGGCCAGGGATACGGGGAGACGCCGTCGCGGAACCACGGCGAGTCGGCCGGGCCCAGCGGCGCCGGGCAGCCGTCCGCCGTCGGCGCCGAGCAGGCCGCCGGTGGCGGCGGGCCCGTGCCCGGGAGCGCCGGGCCGGTCGCTGAGACGGCCGGGCCGGTCGCCGCAGGCACCGAGCAGTACGCCGCGCTGCCTCCGCAGCCGGGCGCCTGGTCCCCGCAGGCACCGGTCGCGGAGCCCGCCGGGCCGGTGGCCGGCGGTCTCGCGGAACCGGGCGCCGAGGCTGCTGGGCCGGACGCCGGGGGCGTCGCGGAGCCGGTGGCTGAGGGCGTTGCGGAGCCGGTGTCCGGGGGCGTTGCGGAGCCGGTGGCCGCCGGGACGGCCCCGGTGGCTGAGCCGGTCGTGGAACCGGGCGCGCCCGGTGGGACGGAACCGGGTGCCGGAGTGGCTGGGGAGCCGGGTGGTGAACCGGTCGTGGAGCCGGTTGCCGTGCCGGTCGCGGAACCGGTTGCCGGGCCAGTTGTGGAGCCGGGTGTTCCGGATGTGTCCGGGGCTGGCTTCGCGGAGGTGGCGCCGGGCGCCGTGGACGCGGCCGCGCCGGGTGCGCCGGAGGCGGCCGGGGAACCGGCCGCGCCCCTGGCGGCGGAGCCGGGCGGCCCGGTGGCCGCGGAGGCGGGTCCCGCCGCGCCGGAGGGCGGCCCGGAACCGGCCGCCGCCCCCGAGCCGCCGCCCGCGCCGGAGCAGGTCGCGCCGCAGCCCCCGCACGTGGAGGAGCCGCGGCCCGCGGAGCTGCCGCACGTGGGGGAACCCCCGCACGCCGGAACCGCGCCCGAGCCCGCACCGGCGCCCGAGCCCGGACCGGCGGCCGGACCCGCGGCCGGTGCGGAGCCGGTCGGCCCGCGGCCGGAACCCGGGCTCCAGCCGGAGCCGCAGGACGGTCCGGACGACGCCCCCGCGCCCGGCCCGTCGGAACCGCGGCCCGCCGCCGGACCGGCGGCCGCCGACGCCGCCGCCCCGCACCCGGGGCTCCCTCCGGGGGAACCGGCCGCCGATCCGGAGCCCGGGCCCGCGCCCCGCGCCGTCCCGGCCACCCCTCCGGCACCCGGCTACCCGGACGCCGAGCGGGAGGCCCTGCACCGGGCGATGCGCGAGCGGCGCGACGTCCGCAACGGGTTCCGGCCCGACCCCATCCCGCACGAGGTGCTGCTGCGCGTCCTGGAGGCGGCCCACACCGCACCGAGCGTCGGCCACTCCCAGCCCTGGGACTTCGTCATCCTCCGCTCCGAGGAGACGCGCCGCGCCATGCACGAGCTGGCCACCCGTCAGCGCGAGGCGTACGCGCGGTCCCTGCCGCGCGCCCGCGCCAAGCAGTTCCGGCAGCTCAAGGTCGAGGCCATCCTCGACACCCCGGTGAACATCGTCGTGACCGCCGACCCGACGCGCGGCGGCCGCCACACCCTGGGCCGCCACACCCAGCCGCAGATGGCCCCGTACTCCTCGGCCCTCGCGGTGGAGAACCTCTGGCTCGCCGCCCGCGCCGAGGGCCTGGGCGTCGGCTGGGTCAGCTTCTTCGACGAGCGGGAGCTGGTCGGCGCACTCGACCTGCCCGAGCACCTGGAGGTCGTCGCCTACCTGTGCGTCGGCTACGTGGACTCCTTCCCCGACGAGCCGGAACTCGTGCGCTCCGGCTGGTCCAGGCGGCGTCCCCTGTCCTGGGTCGTGCACGAGGAGTCCTACGGACGGCGCGTGCTGCCCGGAGCCGAACCGAGCGACCTGCTGGGCGAGACGCTCGCGGGCATCCGCCCGCTGGACGCCAAGGCCCTCGGGGAGGCGTGGGAGCGCCAGAAGCGCATGACCAAGCCGTCCGGCGCCCTCGGCATGCTGGAGATCATCTCCGCGCAGCTCAGCGGGCTGGCCCGGCGGTGCCCGCCGCCGGTCCCCGAACCCGCCGCCGTGGCCGTCTTCGCCGGGGACCACGGCGTCCACGCCCAGGGCGTCACCGCCTGGCCGCAGGAGGTGACGGCGCAGATGGTCGCCAACTTCCTGAACGGCGGCGCGGTCTGCAACGCCTTCGCGAACCAGGTCGGCGCGGAGGTGTGCGTGGTGGACGTCGGCGTGGCGTGCGAGCTGCCCGGCACCCCCGGCCTGCTGCCGCGCAAGGTGCGGCCCGGCACCGCCGACGTCTCCACCGCTCCCGCCATGACGCGCGAGGAGGCGCTGCGGGCCATCGAGGTCGGCATCGAGACGGCGCGCGACCTGGTCACGGCGGGCAACAAGGCCCTGCTCACCGGTGAGATGGGCATCGCCAACACCACCGTCTCGGCCGCGCTCATCTCCGTCTTCACCGGCGCCGACCCGGCCGAGGTCACCGGCCGGGGCACCGGAATCAGCGACGAGACGCACGCGCACAAGGTCGACGTCGTCCGCCGCGTCCTGGAACTGCACCAGCCGGACCCGGCCGACCCGATCGGTGTCCTGACCGCCGTCGGCGGCCTGGAGCACGCCGCGCTCGTCGGGTTCATCCTCGGCGGCGCCTCGCTGCGCACCCCCGTGGTCCTGGACGGCGTGAGCGCCGGAGCGGCGGCCCTCGTCGCGCGGGCCATCGCCCCCGAGGCGCTGGCGGCGTGCATCGCGGGCCACCGCAGCGCCGAGCCCGGGCACGTCGCGGCCCTCACCAAGCTGGGACTGCGCCCGCTGGTCGACCTCGACCTGCGGCTCGGCGAGGGCACGGGAGCCCTGCTCGCGCTGCCCGTCGTGCAGAGCGCGGCCCGCGCGATGCACGAGGTGGCGACCTTCGACGCGGCAGGTGTCACCGAGAAGAGCTGACCCCGCGCGCCGTCCCGGCGCCCGTCTACGATGCAGCGAGACCAGCACGCCCGCCGCTCCACCGCCGCAGCGGCTCACCACCCTTCCCCGAGGAGCCGCACCGCCATGCCCGACACCCCCGCCTACCCCGTCGGACTGCGGCTGGCCGGACGCCGCGTGGTCGTGCTCGGCGGCGGCACGGTCGCCCAGCGGCGGCTGCCCGCGCTGGTGGCCGCGGGGGCGGACATCGAACTCGTCGCGCCCGCCGCCACCCCGTCGGTGGAGGCCATGGCCGAGGCCGGTGAGCTGCGCTGGCAGCGCCGCGCCTACCGGGACGGCGACCTGGCGGGCGCCTGGTACGCGCTCATCGCCACCAGCGACGCGGCGGCCAACGCGGCGGCCTCCGCCGAGGCCGAGGCCCGGCGCGTGTGGTGCGTGCGCAGCGACGACGCCGAGGCGGCCACCGCCTGGACACCCGCCACCGGGCGCAGCGAGGGCGTCACGGTGGCCGTCCTCACCGGCCGCGACCCGCGCCGCTCGGCCGCCGTACGGGACGCCGTGGTGGCGGGGCTGCGCGACGGCACCCTCGTCGCCCCCCAGCACCGGGCCCGCACCGCCGGGGTGGCGCTCGTCGGCGGCGGCCCGGGGGACCCGGACCTGATCACCGTGCGCGGCCGCCGCCTGCTGGCGGAGGCCGACGTGGTCATCGCCGACCGGCTCGGCCCCCGTGACCTGCTCGACGAGCTGCCCCCGCACGTCGAGGTCATCGACGCCGCGAAGATCCCCTACGGCCGGTTCATGGCGCAGGAGGCCATCAACCACGCGCTCGTGGAGCACGCGAAGGCCGGGAAGTCCGTCGTGCGGCTCAAGGGCGGCGATCCGTACGTCTTCGGGCGTGGCATGGAGGAGGTCGAGGCGCTGACGGCGGCCGGGGTGCCCGTGACCGTCGTGCCCGGCATCTCCAGCTCCATCAGCGTGCCGGGAGCCGCCGGCGTCCCGGTCACCCACCGGGGTGTGGCGCACGAGTTCACCGTCGTCAGCGGGCACGTGGCCCCCGACGACGAGCGTTCCCTCGTGGACTGGAAGGCGCTGGCCGCCCTGCGCGGCACCCTCGTCCTGCTCATGGCCGTCGAACGCGTCGGCGCGATCGCGCGGACCCTCGTCGCCCACGGGCGGGACGCTCACACGCCGGTGGCCGTCGTCCAGGAGGGCACGACCGCCGCGCAGCGCCGCGTCGACGCCACGCTCGCCACCGTCGAGGAGACCGTGCGCCGGGAGGGCGTGCGTCCGCCCGCGGTCGTCGTCGTCGGCGACGTCGTGGCCGTCGGGCCGCTCGCGCCGGGGCGCTCCCGTGGCTGAGCCCGTCACCGTCGAGGACGCGGACGACCCCCGGCTGCGCGACTACACCGGCCTCACCGACGTGGAGCTGCGACGCCGCCGCGAACCGGCCGAGGGCCTGTTCATCGCCGAGGGCGACAAGGTCATCCGGCGCGCCCTGCACGCGGGCTACCCGATGCGCTCGATGCTGCTGTCGGCCAAGTGGCTGGACACCATGCACGACGTCATCGCGCGGACGGCCGCCCCCGTGCACGTCGTCAGCCCGGAGCTGGCCGAGCGCGTCACCGGATACCACGTGCACCGCGGCGCCCTGGCCTCCATGGGACGGCTGCCCCTCCCGGCCCCGGCCGGCCTGCTCCCGGCGGCCCGCCGGGTCGTCGTGCTCGAATCCGTCAACGACCACACGAACGTCGGCGCGATCTTCCGCAGCGCCGCCGCGCTGGGCATGGACGCCGTCCTGCTCTCCCCGGACTGCGCCGACCCGCTCTACCGGCGCGCGGTCAAGGTGTCCATGGGCGCCGTCTTCGCCGTGCCGTACGCCCGGTTCGACGCCTGGCCGGACGGCCTCGACGCGCTGCGCGCCGCCGGGTTCGAACTGCTGGCGCTCACCCCGGACGCCGGGGCCGTGCCGCTGGACGAGGTCGTGGCCCGCCGCCCCAAGCGGGCGGCCGTCATGCTGGGCGCCGAAGGCGACGGGCTCAGTGCCCGCGCCCTGCGGGCCGCCGACACCCGCACCCGCATCCCGATGGCCCACGGGGTGGACTCGCTCAACGTGGGCGCCGCCGCGGCCGTCGCCTTCCACGCGATGCGGCCGTAGCGAGGAACGCGGCCGCACCGCACGGGCCCGGGCGGGCGGCGCGCCGTGCCCCGTCACCGGCGCGCCGGCGCGTCACCCGGCCCGGACGGGAGCCGCCGCCGCGCCCCCGCCGGCGGGGGGAGCCGACGCGCGGTCCGCGGGGCCCTGGCAGCCCTGGGCCGCCGCGATACCGAGCGCCACGAGCACGGTGACCGTCACGAACACCACCAGCCGCTGCCGCAGCAGCCTGCGGCCGGCGTCGTCCCGCGGCCTGCGCGCCGGGCGCGACGGCCGGTGCGGGGGACGGCCGTCGCGGCCCGGCCCCGGGCGGGCGGGACGCCGGGCGCCGGAACCGGCGGACCGCCTGCCCTCACCGTTCGCGGGCCGTGGCACTGCCCGGGGCGGCGGCGTGCCCGGCGCCCGGCCGCGCCGTCCAGCGGGCGGCCCGGACGGCTCCGCCCCCGCGGCGGCACCGGACGCCGGGCCCGTCGGCACCGCGCCCGCGGGCCGGGGCGCCGTCGCCGCGCCCTGCCGGGGCGCCGGACGCGGCACGGGCCCGCCGGGGCGCTGCCGCACCGGCTCGGCGGCGTGCCGCGCGGCCGGGCGCGGCACCGGCGCTCCCGGCTCCGGCAGCCCGCGGGCCTCGCGGGCGGCGATCTCCTTGAGCCGTAGCGACAGTTGCAAGGTGGTGGGCCGCTCCTCGGCGGACTTGGCCAGGCACGCATGCACGATGGGCGCCAGCGCCGGCGGCACCAGGTGGAGCTGCGCCTCCTCGTGCACGACGCGGTAGAGCATCACCTCGGAACTGCCCTGCCCGAAGGGGGAATCACCGGTCGCCGCGTACGCCAGGGTCGCCCCGAGCGAGAAGACGTCGGTGGCCGGGGTCACAGCCGCGCCCCGCACCTGCTCCGGCGCGAGGAAACCGGGGGAGCCCACCGCCGTCCCCACGTGGGTGAGCGTGCTCGCCCCGGTGGCCCAGGCGATGCCGAAGTCGATGATGCGCGGCCCCTTGGGGGACAGCAGGATGTTGGACGGCTTCAGGTCGCGGTGCACCACACCGGCCTCGTGCACCGCCACCAGCCCCTCGGCCAGCGCCGCGCCGACGGCGGCCACCTGCGCGGGCGGCAGCGGCCCGCCCTCGTGCACCTTGTCGTGCAGCGAGGGGCCGGGCACGTACTGGGTGGCGAACCAGGGACGCTCCGCCTCCAGGTCGGCCGCCACCAGGCGGGCGGTGCAGCCGCCGCGGATGCGCCGGGCCGCCGACACCTCGCGGGCGAAGCGGGAGCGGAACTCCTGGTCCTCGGCGAGGTCCGGGCGGATCACCTTGAGCGCCACGCGCTGCCCGCGCCGGTCGGAGCCCAGGTACACCACGCCCATGCCGCCCGCGCCGAGCCGCCGGTGGAGCCTGAACGACCCGACGACTCGCGGGTCCTCACGTCGGAGCCGCATCATCGTCATGTCCTTCCCCGACCTCCGGTGGGGAGGCCCCGCGTGCCCGTCGCTGCTGACGGTGACAGCTTACGGACTGGTGCCGCCGTGCGCCGCAAGGCCGCGCACGCGGCGCCGACGGTTTGTCAGCGGCCCCTGGCCCGCCGGGAGTCCGCCGTCCCCGGCCCCGGCCGGGGACGGCGCCGGGGGCCGGGCCCGCCAACCACCAGGCCGTTTCCGGGACCTGACGCACCAGCAGGTGCGGACCGGCCGCCGCCGCGAACCGGGGCGCCGTCCGCGCCGGGCGGCCGGGGGCCGTGGGCGGCCCTTGAGCGGCCGCGGGGCCCCGGGTGCGGGGTGACCGACGTCACCCGCCTGGCCTGCGGTGTTCCCCCGCCCCTTCCGGGAGGACCCGGGGACGGCCGGTGTCCCTCTCCACCCTGGGGACTACGCGGGCGGGTGCGGTGTCCTCCTGCGGGATGCCCCTGACTCGGTACGCGGGCATGACGCCCGGGGGGTGCCCGCCCGCCTACGGTGGTGGACAAGCGGCGGGTGAGGAACTCGTCCCCCGAGGTCATCCACCCGCCGCCTTCGGACACACACGACAGGAGCAGGAACCATGGCGTACCCGGCAGCACGGACGACCGCGCGGACGCGGCCCGGCGGCTTCGCCGTACGGCCGGCCGGCGCGGGCGGCCGTACGCCGGGGACGCGGCACCCTCTGGTGGCCGCCGCCATGGTCCTGCCGCTGGCCGTGCTCCTCGCCGTCGTCTTCGGCGGCGTGGACGCCGTGCTGGACCATGCGTCGTCCGTGGCGGGAATGCTGGAGCGCTGAGGCGCGAGCCAGGCCCGGGAGAGCGGCCCGGGGCTGGGGTTTCCTGGCCGTACAACCCCGTGGGGACGGGGGTGCGACGGACGGCACGTAAGCCCGGGCAGCCATCGAGCTGCCCGGGCTTCGCGCTGCCCGCCTCCCGCCGGGGGGCGGGCAGGAGACACGGACCGGGCCCGGACGCGGACAAGGCCCCGACCACGTGGGTCGGGGCCTTGCCTGTGGTGGACGATACTGGGATTGAACCAGTGACCTCTTCCGTGTCAGGGAAGCGCTCTCCCGCTGAGCTAATCGTCCATGGGAGCCCGGCGCCGCCGGGAACCGCGTGCGCGATACTGGGATTGAACCAGTGACCTCTTCCGTGTCAGGGAAGCGCTCTCCCGCTGAGCTAATCGCGCGGGAAGGTCCGAAGCGGACCAGTGGACGATACTGGGATTGAACCAGTGACCTCTTCCGTGTCAGGGAAGCGCTCTCCCGCTGAGCTAATCGTCCATGGAGGTGGAGACGGGATTTGAACCCGTGTAGACGGCTTTGCAGGCCGTTGCCTCGCCTCTCGGCCACTCCACCAGGAGTGAGTGCGGGACCGGCTGGGCCCCCACTGTTCCGAGCGGACGACGAGATTCGAACTCGCGACCCTCACCTTGGCAAGGTGATGCTCTACCAACTGAGCCACGTCCGCACTGCCCTCCGGCCCGCTCAAGCGGTCCGGCGACGTGTTGAACTTTAGCTGATTCCCGGGCCAGCTCAAATTCCGTTCACCCAGCGTGCCCGTCCTAGACTCGCTCCTGTGCTCGATTCCGCCCCTCTCGCCCGCTTCGGAGGCCTCGTCGCCTCCGACCTGCGCGACGTGACCCACGACCCTCGGGCGCTGGACTCCAGCGGCTGGTGGGCGGTCGTCGCCGACTTCGAGGGACGGCCCCTGTGCGCCCGGTTCGGTGACGTCCGCCCCGCCCCGCCGCGCGCCCGCGCCGCCGCCCAGTGGCACGGTCCCGCCCCCGGCGCCTGGACGTCCTCGCTGGACCGGGACGGCTACGTCGCGGGGGTGCGGCGCATCCGCGCGCACATCGCGGCGGGCGAGGTCTACCAGGCCAACCTCTGCCGCGTGCTGACCGCACCGCTGCCCGCCCCGGACACCGCCGACATCGACGGCCTCGCCGCGCTGCTGGCCCGCGGCAACCCCGCGCCCTACGCCGGCACCGTGCGGCTGCCCGCGCACGGCGTCGAGGTCGCCACCGCCTCACCCGAGCTGTACCTGCGCCGGTCCGGGCGCACGGTGACCTCCGGTCCGATCAAGGGCACCGGACGCACCGCGGCCGACCTGCTGGAGAAGGACCACGCCGAGAACGTCATGATCGTCGACCTGGTCCGCAACGACCTGGGACGGGTGTGCGCCCCCGGCAGCGTCACCGTGCCCGCGCTGTGCGCCGTCGAGCCGCACCCGGGCCTGGTCCACCTGGTCTCCACCGTCCGCGGCGAACTGGCCGACGGCGCGGGCTGGGCCGAACTGCTGGCGGGCACCTTCCCGCCCGGCTCGGTGACCGGCGCGCCCAAGGCCAGCGCGCTCGGCATCATCCGCGCCCTGGAACCCGTGCCGCGCGGCCCGTACTGCGGCGCCGTCGGCTGGGTGGACGCCGACCGGGGCACCGGCGAGCTGGCCGTCGGCATCCGCACCTTCTGGACCGACCGCACCGCCCCCGGCGGCCCCGCGCTGCGCTTCGGCACCGGTGCCGGGATCACCTGGGGCTCGGACCCGGACCGGGAATGGGCGGAGACCGAACTGAAGGCGTCCCGGCTCCTCACGGTAGCGTCGGGGGTGCACCGACAGGCGGGAACCGGAGGCAGGACGTGACGCTGATCTGGCTGGACGGGAAGCTGCGCGACGCCGACAGCGCGCGGGTGTCGGTCTTCGACCACGGACTGACGGTCGGCGACGGCGTCTTCGAGACGCTCAAGGCCGTCGCGGGCCGCCCCTTCGCGCTCACCCGCCACCTGGAGCGCCTGGCCCGCTCCGCGCGCGGCCTCGGGCTGCCCGAGCCCGACGGGGACGAGGTGCGGCGGGCCTGCGCGGCCGTCCTTGAGGCCCACCCGGTCGCGTTCGGCCGCCTGCGCGTCACCTACACCGGCGGCCCGTCCCCGCTCGGCTCCGACCGGGGCGAGGCCGGGCCCACGCTGGTGGTCGCCGTCGGCGAGGCCGTCCGGCGCCCGGACACCACCGCCGTCGTCACCGTCCCCTGGACGCGCAACGAGCGGGGCGCCGTCACCGGCCTCAAGACCACCTCCTACGCCGAGAACGTCGTCGCCCTGGCCCAGGCCCGCCGCCAGGCCGCCACCGAGGCGCTGTTCGGCAACAGCACCGGTCAGCTGTGCGAGGGCACCGGCTCCAACGTCTTCGTCGTCCTGGACGGCGAGCTGCACACCCCGCCGCTGGCCTCCGGCTGCCTGGCCGGCGTCACCCGCGCCCTCGTCCTGGAGTGGACCGGAGCCAAGGAGACCGACCTGCCGCTCGACGTGCTGGAGCGCGCCGAGGAGGTCTTCCTGACCTCCTCGCTGCGCGACGTCCAGGCCGTCCGCCGGATCGACGGGCGGGACCTGCCCGGCGCCCCGGGCCCGGTCACCGCCGACGCGATGCGCACCTTCCAGGAGCGCGCGGGTGCCGACATCGACCCCTGAGCACCGCCGGGCGCCCGTGCGGCGGCGCCGCGCCCGGGGTAGGTACCCCCGATGACGACCACGCTGCGCCCCACCGGCCCGGAGGAGCGGCAGGCCGACGGCGGCCGCTCCCGCACGTACGCGATCTGTGACAACAGCCGGCCCGTCGGCACCCTGCGGCTCACCGCCCGCCCGGCGCCGGCCGGGGCGGGCTCCATCGACGCGCTCACGGTGCACGAGCCCGACCGGCGCCGGGGCCGGGCGACGGTGGCCGCGCTCGCCGCCGAGGAGGTGCTGCGCGGCTGGGGCTGCCGCCGGGCCGACGTGGCGGTCCCCGCCGGAGCCGGCGGCGCGCTGCGGCTCGCCGGGGCCCTCGGCTACACCGAGAGCAACCGCCACCTCGTCAAGGAACTCGGTGGCGAGGCATCCGGCCCGCCCCCGCTGCCCGGGGGCAGCACGGTCCGCCCGATGTCGGACACCGACTTCACCGCCTGGCTCGGCCCGGTGCGCGCGGAGTACGCCCGCACCTGGGTCCGCCACGGCCTGCCCGCCGCCGAGGCGGCGGCGAAGGCCGAGCGGGACCACGCCACGCTGCTGCCCGGGGGCGCCGCCACACCGGGCACCGCCCTGCAGGTGCTCTCCCACGCGGGCACGGACGTGGGCACCCTGTGGCTGGCCCTGCCCGGCGCCCGTCCCGCCGCCGGGGACGCGGGCGGCGGCTACGTCTACGACGTGCGGGTGGCGCGGGAGCACCGGGGGCGGGGGCACGGGCGCACCCTGCTGCTCCTGGCCGAGCGCGAGTGCCTGGCCGCCGGGGCGCGGTCGCTGGCGCTCAACGTCTTCGCCGACAACGCACCCGCCCGCGGGCTGTACGACGCGCTCGGCTACCGCCCCGCCCGGATCTTCCTGACCAAGCCGCTGTGGTGACGCACGCCCCGGCCCCGCCCCGGCCCCGCGCAGGCCTCGCCGCGGACCCGGCGAGGCGCCGGCGAGGCGCTGGCGAGGCGCCTGCGCGGGTCAGGGCGCGGAGGCGCCGAGCAGGCGGTCCGCGACGGCCGCCACGCGCTCGCGCAGCCCCTCCTGGCTCGCGCCGCCGTCCAGCCGCTCGCCGCCGATGACGTACGTCGGGGTGCCGGTGACCCCGAGCGCCCGCCCCTCGGCCTCGTCCGCGTCCACCGCCAGCAGGTGCCGCCCGTCGATGAGCGCCAGCTCCACCTCGTCCGCGTCCAGCCCGAGGTCGCGGGCGATGCCGGGCAGCACCGGCTCGCCGCGCTCGCCCAGCTCGGCCGTGCGGGCGAGCAGCGCCCGCACGTAGTCCTCGCCCCGGCCCTGGGCGTACGCCTCCTCGGCCGCCTGCGCCGCCGCGTAGGCGTGCCGGTGCCGGGCGAGCGGGAAGTGCCGCAGCCGCACCTCCAGCGCCCGCCCGTACCGCTGCCGCAGCAGGTCGACGTCGGTGAGCGCGGTGTGGCAGTCGGGGCACTGGAGGTCGAACCACGTGTCCAGCACGGCCGGGGCGGGGGAGGCGGAGGTGTCGGTCATGGGGCCAGTCTGTCAGCCGGACGTGGCCCCGCCGACGCCGAGCGGTGCAGGATGGAGGCATGCTCACCGTGACCGTCTGCGCCGCACTGACCGCCGTCGGGCTCGCCGCGTCCACCGCGCTGGCCTGGCGCCGCCGCTTCTCCGCCGCCGCCCGCCTCGCCGCCGTGTCCCTCCTGCCCCTGGGCCTGGCCCTGTCCGGGCTGCTCGCCCTGGCCGGACGGATCGGCCGGGCGATCGGCTCGTGGGCCGGCGCCCTGGTGCTCGACCCGCAGGTGTGGGCGGGCTTCGGCATCCTCGCCTCGGCGGTGGTGCTGTACGCCGCCGGCCGGCTGGCGGCCTCCCGAACCGCCCGGCGCGGCGGTCCCGCCGCCGCGGACGCCGGCCGGGGCCGTCCGGCGCCGCCGCCCGCCGCCGGACGTCCCGCGGTGTCGAGGGGCCAGGCCGGGAAGGAGAGCGGGGGCGAGGACTTCTCGGAGATCGAGGACATCCTGAAAAAACACGGGATCTGATGAACTCCGCGCCCGTTCGGGCGTTTTGGCCCCGGCGGGCCGGCTGACTGCGCCATCATCGCGGCGAGATGCCGCACGACCCACCGGGCCCCGCCCCGCACGCCCCGCCCCGCCGCACCGGCGCGCACGCCGCCGCGGACACCCCGCACCCGGACGCCGAGCCGCGCGGCTGCCTGTTCGCCCTCTCCCAGCCGCCGCTGATGCTCTTCCTCGCGGTGATCGGCGTCCTGCTCCTGATCACCGCGGTGCACGACCTGTTCCTGCTGTGAGCTGTTCCCGCTGTGAGCCGGGGCCCGGTGAGCCGGGGCGGCGGTCAGTTGCCCGCCGACTCCCGCTGCCGGGCCCGGTAGGCCGCCACGTGCAGCCGGTTGCCGCAGGTGCGGCTGTCGCAGTAGCGGCGCGAGCGGTTGCGGGACAGGTCGATGAACGCCCGCCGGCAGTCCGGCGCGGCGCAGCGGCGCAGCCGCTCCCGCTCCCCGGCGACGAGGAGGAAGCCGAGGGCCATGCCCCCGTCCGCCGCCAGGTGGTCGGCGACGGAGGCGCCCGGCGCGAAGTAGTGCACGTGCCAGTCGTAGCCGTCGTGGTCGGTGAGCTGCGGCGTCGTGCCGGCGTCGGCGACCAGCGCGTTCACCAGGTCCGCCGCGCTGCGCTGGTCGGCGGCCGCGAAGACCTGCGCGAACTGCTCGCGCACCCGCCGCACGGCCAGCAGGTCACCGTCGGTCAGGTCGCTCACCCCGCTGAAGGCGTTGCGCCGCACGTAACCCGCCAGGGCTTCGAGGTCGGTGAGCGTGTCGGGCGTCCCGTCGTCCGCCCTGGTGTTGAGCAGGTCGACCACGGCGTCGAGCGCATACCGGGTGTCGTGGTTGATCAGCACGGTCGGTCGCTCCCCAGGCCGGTGTCGTCTCCGCTCCCATGGTGCGCCATCGGCGGGGCGTGGGAGCGGTGCGTCGTGCCCGGAGACTCTAGCCGGTCCCGGCGCACCGGTGCCGCCGCCACGACGGCGCGTGGCGGCGGCACCGGCGTACCGCGCGGGCCCCGGCCCCGTGCCGTCGCCCCGAGTCGGACGGCACGGGGAACCGGAGGTCTTCAGCTCTCGGCGAGGATGTGCGAGAGCTCGGTGTCGAGGTCGAAGTGACGGTGTTCGGTGCCCGGGGGCACCGCCGCGTCGGTCCGCTTGAGGAACGACTCCAGAGCCCGCGCGGGGGCCTCCAGCAGCGCTTCGCCCTCGGGGGAACTGAGGGCGATGCAGACGACGCCCTGCCCGTGGCTTCGGGAGGGCCAGACACGGACGTCTCCGGTGCCCGTGGGGCGGTGCAGCCCCTCGGCGAGGAGATCGCGGGCGAAAACCCACTCGACGGTCTCCTCGGCACCGGTGTGGAAGGTGGCATGCACGGCGTAGGGGTCGGCCGTGTCATACCGGAGGCCCGCGGGTACAGGCAGGGAGGACTCGCTCGACACAACGAGGCGCAGGTGCAGCTCGCAGCTGACCGTGGTGTTCATAAGCGCCAGGGCCTTTCGCTCAGTGTGCGCTCGGGGGTTCGCACGTCGGCGAAATCGACATGCCACCTACCGGCCGGTTGTAAACCCCTCTGACCGGTTTGTTCCTCCGCAAGTCGTTCGTACAGCGGATCGGCACTTGCGGTCATACGTCCGTCCCGGTGAACGCTCACCCGCGGCCCGCGTGTCGTCCCGCCCCCGGGTGCGGCGGCCGGGACGCCGGGGGGGGGTGGCAATCCATGGTCATCGGGCGCTGTGGCATGCGGTAATGTGGGCGTCGCACCGCGGGCGATTAGCTCAGTGGGAGAGCGCTTCGTTCACACCGAAGAGGTCACTGGTTCGAACCCAGTATCGCCCACCGCGTGCACCGGGCCCGGAGGCGTGAACTCCGGGCCCGGTGGCGTTTGCGGGCCCTGGCCCGCGCCTCGCCCGGCCCCGGGCGGCCGGGTCCGCGGGTGCCGCCGGACGGCCCCGCCACGTTTTGGCGAACCACCACCGGCGCTGTATGGTTCTCTCCGTGCCGCAGGGCACAGGGGGCGATTAGCTCAGTGGGAGAGCGCTTCGTTCACACCGAAGAGGTCACTGGTTCGAACCCAGTATCGCCCACCCCAGCAGGCCGGTCCGGCACCCGCGGACCGGCCTTTCGCGTACCCGGCCCACCCCGCGCGGACGGGCCGTGGCGGGCCCGGCGCCCGCCGCCCCGGCCGCCGGGCGCCGCGGCTCCCGGGGCGGGCGACCGCTTCGCGCCCGCAGGGCCGGGCTCGGTACGATTCCAGCTGCGCCCGGCACCCGCCCCGCGCATCCCGGCATGAGTCAGGAGAGATCCGGTGTCCGATGTCCGTGTGACCGTCCAGCGCGATTCCGAGCGGGAAGAACGCGTGGTGACCACGGGCACTACGGCCGCCGCCCTCTTCGACGGCGAGCGCGCCGTCGTCGCCGTCCGGGTGGGCGGACAGCTCAAGGACCTCGCCTACGCGCCGGCCGACGGCGAGGTGGTCGAGCCCGTCCTCATCTCCAGCCCCGACGGCCTGGACATCCTGCGGCACTCCACCGCCCACGTCATGGCCCAGGCCGTGCAGGAGCTGTTCCCCGAGGCCAAGCTCGGCATCGGACCGCCGGTCAGGGACGGCTTCTACTACGACTTCGACGTCGCCGAGCCCTTCCACCCGGAGGACCTCAAGCGCATCGAGAAGAAGATGCAGGAGATCGTCAAGCGCGGGCAGCGCTTCTCCCGCCGCGTCACCACCGACGAGGACGCACGCGAGGAACTGGCCGGCGAGCCGTACAAGCTGGAGCTGATCGGCCTCAAGGGCTCGGCCGCCGAGGCCGCCGAGGGCGCCGGAGCCGAGGTGGGCGCCGGTGAGCTGACCATCTACGACAACCTCGACGCCAAGACCGGCGAGCTGTGCTGGAAGGACCTCTGCCGGGGTCCGCACCTGCCCACCACCCGCGTCATCCCCGCGTTCAAGCTGATGCGCACCGCCGCCGCCTACTGGCGCGGCAGCGAGAAGAACAAGCAGCTCCAGCGCATCTACGGCACCGCGTGGCCGAGCCGGGACGAGCTGAAGGCGCACCTGGAGTTCCTCGCGGAGGCCGAGAAGCGCGACCACCGCAAGCTCGGCGCCGAGCTTGACCTCTTCTCCATCCCGGAGGACATCGGTTCGGGCCTGGCCGTCTTCCACCCCCGGGGCGGCGTCATCCGGCGCGCCATGGAGGACTACTCGCGCAGGCGGCACGAGGAGGCGGGCTACGAGTTCGTCTACACCCCGCACGCCACCAAGGGGCAGCTCTTCGAGAAGTCCGGGCACCTGGACTGGTACGCCGACGGCATGTACCCGCCCATGCAGCTCGACGAGGGCCAGGACTACTACCTGAAGCCCATGAACTGCCCCATGCACAACCTGATCTTCGACGCCCGCGGGCGGTCCTACCGCGAGCTGCCGCTGCGCATGTTCGAGTTCGGCACCGTCTACCGGTACGAGAAATCGGGGGTCGTGCACGGCCTGACCCGCGCCCGCGGCTTCACCCAGGACGACGCGCACATCTACTGCACCCGCGACCAGATGGCCGGCGAGCTGGACTCGCTGCTCACCTTCGTGCTGAACCTCCTGCGCGACTACGGCCTCACGGACTTCTACCTGGAGCTGTCCACCAAGGACCCCGAGAAGTCCATCGGCTCGGACGAGAACTGGGAGGAGGCCACCGAGGCGCTGCGCCAGGCCGCCGGGAAGCAGGGCCTGGAACTCGTCATGGACCCGGGCGGCGCGGCGTTCTACGGCCCCAAGATCTCCGTCCAGGCCCGGGACGCCATCGGCCGCACCTGGCAGATGAGCACCATCCAGGTCGACTTCAACCTGCCCGAGCGCTTCGACCTGGAGTACACGGCGGCCGACGGGTCGCGGCAGCGTCCCGTCATGATCCACCGTGCGCTGTTCGGCTCGATCGAGCGGTTCTTCGCGGTGCTGCTCGAACACTACGCGGGCGCCTTCCCGGCCTGGCTGGCCCCGGTGCAGGCGGTCGGCATCCCGATCGGCGACGACCACGTGCCCTACCTCGGGGAGTTCGCCGCCGAGGCCAGGAAGCGGGGGCTGCGCGTGGAGGTGGACGCCTCCTCCGACCGGATGCAGAAGAAGATCAGGAACGCTCAGCGCGCCAAGGTGCCCTTCATGGTCATCGCCGGGGACGAGGACATCGCGGCCGGGGCGGTGAGCTTCCGCTACCGCGACGGTTCGCAGAAGAACGGCATCCCGCGCGAGCAGGCGCTCGCGGAGATCGCCGACGCCGTCGAGCGCCGCGTCCAGGTCTGACGGCACCGCCCGGGTGCGGACCGCCGCACGGACCGCACCCGGGCGGTGCCGCCCCTCCCGGGGCCCGGCTCCCTCCGGCGTGCCCCGGCCGCCCCGGCGACGCACGGGCGGCGGGCCACGCCATATGCTGATCCGCATGAGCAGCGAGCCGGAGCAGCAGATCGGGGTCGGAGCGCCGGACGCCTTCCAGCGTCTGTGGACGCCGCACCGGATGGCGTACATCCAGGGGGAGAACAAGCCGTCCGGCCCGCGGGCCGAGGACGGCTGCCCGTTCTGCCGCATCCCGGACAAGAGCGACGAGGACGGGCTCATCCTGGCCCGCGGGCGCCACGTCTACGCCGTGCTCAACCTCTACCCCTACACCGGCGGCCACCTCATGTCGGTGCCCTACCGGCACGTCGCCGACTACACCGGCCTCACCGACGAGGAGACGGCCGAGCTGGCCGAGTTCACCAAGCAGGCCATGACCGCGCTGCGGGCCGCCTCCGGCGCGCACGGCTTCAACATCGGCCTCAACCAGGGGACGGCGGCCGGCGCGGGCATCGCGGCGCACCTGCACCAGCACGTCGTACCGCGCTGGGGCGGCGACACCAACTTCATGCCCGTCGTCGGGCACACCCGCGTGCTGCCGCAGCTGCTCGCCGACACCCGCCGCATGCTCGCCGAGGTCTGGCCCCCGGCGAGCCGCGGCTGACGCCCCGCCGGCGTCCGCGGTCCGGCTAGCGGGTCCGGCTACAGGTACTCGTCGGCCTTGTTGGGGACGTGCGCCTGCACCTGCCCGCTGAGGAACTGCGAGCGGTTGCCGAACCGTTCGGTGTCCACGCCGTTGTCCTCCAGCACCTTGAGGGCCGCGGCGTGCACGACGCGCAGCACCGGGGTGGCCGCCCGCAGGGCGTCGTCGGCCATGAAGCGGTGCCGCCAGGGGGGCGCGGCCCAGGTGTGCCGCAGTCCGAACGGCTCGGGCAGCGAGACCTTGCCGCCGAAGAAGTCCAGCACCGGCGGGAACCAGGTCAGCGGCGCGCGGGCGGTCAGCCGCACCACCTCCTTGGCCTCCACCAGGGGCAGCGGCACCTTCTTGGTCTCCCAGAACTTGATGTGCCGGGCGACCTCCTTCTCCTTCGGCGAGGGCTTCGTCGTGAACAGCCCGTGCACCGGGCCGAGCGCGTGCCCGGTCACCTCGATGCGCAGCGTGTGGTGCAGCACCGTCACGGTGATCATCATGGTGAGGACGAGCTGCCCGTCCCACAGCACGAACTGCACACCCAGGTAGTGCCGGTTCCCGCTGCCGAACTGCTGCTCGTTGCAGATGCGCTGGACCTCGAAGTCCTTGACCGTGTAGGAGTCCACCACCTGCCCGCCGGGCCGGGAGACGTCCTTGGCGCCCTCGCCGACCGGTGCGACGATCCAGTGCCGTATCGACGGCTTCGGGAACCCGCCGGTGTGCAGCGGGGTGCGCTCCAGCATCCGCAGCCGGTCCTCGATGGCGCGCACGACGTCCCAGCTGCGGAACGGGTTGATGTCGTCCACGCCCTTGGCGGGCGTCAGCTCCTCGGCGAGGTGCCAGCTCCCCCAGCGGGTGCCCATCCCGAGTATGCCCTTGGGGCCCGCGTAGAAGACGACGTTGCTGTTCTGCTCGGCGGCGACCTGGATCAGCGCCTCCCGCAGCTTCCTGGCGCCCTCGTCGTTC
Source organism: Streptomyces solitudinis (assembly GCF_036323765.1). NCBI lineage: Bacteria > Bacillati > Actinomycetota > Actinomycetes > Kitasatosporales > Streptomycetaceae > Streptomyces > Streptomyces solitudinis. The sequence goes on along the minus strand of NZ_JAZDCW010000004.1, from coordinate 392,358 downwards.
GGGTCCTGCGGGACGGCCTCGGGGATGCGCGCGCCGACCCCGCCGCCGCCCAGCAGCGCCGACCAGAACCCCCGCAGGTCCTTGGCGTAGCGCTCGCAGATGCGCTTGGCCCACAGCCAGCCGATGATCGGCGCGACCGGCATGGCCAGCAGGTAGAGCAGGAGCAGCCCGCCCGCGGGCAGCAGGACGGCGCCCGCGAAGACGAGCGCGGCCAGCCCGAGGAGCGCGAGCAGGCCCACCATGCTCGCCGCACCGGTCAGCTTGGCCAGCTTGGCGAAGCCCACCACCTTGGCCACGTTCGCCACGGCTCCGCCGGAGGTCAGCCGGCTCTGCACCCCGGCCAGCGTGCGGCGCAGCTGGAACCCGGCCAGCCACAGCAGGACACCCGGCAGGAACAGGATGCCGAACAGCACCATGACGATGGTGAGCTGCACGTCCCGCGCCTTGCGGATGCGGGAGGCCGCCAGGCAGTGGTCCGCGACGGTGAGCGGGTCCGCGCCGAAGGACTGGATCAGCGGCTTGCGGCCGCCGCCGAGCATGCGCACCTGCACGGCTCGGGCGAACGCCTCGCCGAGGTTCGGCTCGAACAGGGACAGCTTGGGGCTCTTGACCTTCGTCTCGTCGTTGATGGCGACGAGGTCGGAGACCGGCCCGTCCCGGTAGGCGGCGGAGGCCAGCGCCTGGGTGGCGGCCGTCTGGCCCGAGCCCCCGGCCAGCGGTATCTGCGCACCGGAGCTGAAGTCCACCTCGAGGGACTGCCGTCGGTCGTCGAACCCTGCCATCGTCTGGGCCCACCCCCACTCGCGTCCACGACCCCGCCGGGGTCCGTTCCCGGCTCCGGCGGGCGGCGAAACATCTGCCGCCCCGTCAGGGTAGCGGGGATCGGCGCCGGACCCCGGCAGCTTCCCGCATCCGCCCGGCCGGGGCGCCTGCGCGCGAGGGCGGCGGCGGTACGTGGCTACGATGGGGCCCGCCGGTGGCATCAGGCGCCGCCTGGCCCGCATCGACTCCCCGGGACGGCCATGCTGAACAAGTACGCGCGTGCGTTCTTCACGCGTGTCCTCACCCCGTTCGCCGCGCTGCTGCTGCGCCTGGGGGTGAGTCCGGACGCCGTCACCCTGGTCGGGACGGCCGGCGTCGTGGCCGGGGCGCTCGTCTTCTTCCCCCTCGGCGAGTTCTTCTGGGGCACGGTCACCATCGCGCTGTTCGTCTTCTCCGACCTGGTGGACGGCAACATGGCCCGCCAGGCCGGCCGCTCCAGCCGCTGGGGCGCCTTCCTGGACTCCACGCTCGACCGGGTCGCGGACGCGGCCGTCTTCGGCGGCCTCGCGCTGTGGTACGCCGGTGCGGGGGACAGCGTCCTGCTGTGCGCGCTGGCCGTCTTCTGCCTCGCCAGCGGCCAGGTCGTCTCGTACACCAAGGCGCGCGGGGAGAGCATCGGGCTGCCGGTGGACGTCAACGGGCTCGTCGAGCGGGCCGAGCGGCTGGTGATCACCCTCGTCCTCACCGGAATCGCCGGTTTCGAGACGTTCGGGGTGCCGCACGTCGGCGTGCTGCTGCCGGTCGCGCTGTGGGTGGTGGCGGTGGGCAGCCTCGTCACCCTCGTCCAGCGCGTGGTCACCGTGCGCAGGGAGGCCGGGGAAGCGGACGGGGCGGGCGCCGGACGGCCGGGGCAGGCGCCCGGCGCCGGCGGACCCGCCCGGCACGAGGCGGCCGGCAACGGGGCCGAACAGGGGAGGGGCGCGTGAGGGAACGGATCGCCGACGGGCTGTACGGACTGGGCTGGGCCGCCGTGAAGCGGCTGCCCGACCCCGCCGCCGCCGCGCTGGGACGGCGCGTCGCGGACACCGCGTGGAAGCGGCGCGGCGCCGGGGTGCGGCGGCTGGAGGCCAACCTCGCGCGCGTCGTGCCCGACGCCTCGCCGCAGCGCCTCGCGGAGCTGTCCCGCGCGGGCATGCGCTCCTACCTGCGCTACTGGATGGAGTCCTTCCGGCTGCCCGCGTGGAGCCGGGAGCGCATCGCGGACAGCGTCGAGGTGACCGACATCGACCGGCTGACCGGCACCCTCGCCGGCGGACGCGGTGTGGTCCTCGCCCTGCCGCACATGGCCAACTGGGACCTGGCGGGGGCCTGGGCCACCACCCACCTGGGCCTGCCGCTCACCACCGTCGCCGAACGGCTGAAGCCGGAGAGCCTCTACGACCGGTTCGTCGCCTACCGGGAGTCGCTCGGCATGGAGGTGCTGCCGCACGACGGCGGGGCCGCCTTCGGGAAGCTCGCCCGGCGGCTGCGCGCGGGCGGGCTCGTCGCGCTGGTCGCCGACCGGGACCTGTCCGCCTCCGGCGTGGAGGTGAGGTTCTTCGGCGAGAGCGCCCGCATGCCGCAGGGACCGGCCCTGCTGGCCCAGCAGACGGGTGCCCTGCTGCTGCCCGCCAGCCTGTGGTTCGACGACACCCCGGTGCTCAAGGGGCGGGTGCACGCGCCCGTGGAGGTGCCGGAGACCGGCACCAGGGCGGAGAAGTCCGCCGTCATGACCCAGGCCGTCGCGGACGCGTTCGCCGAGGGCATCGCCGCCCACCCCGAGGACTGGCACATGCTGCAACGGCTGTGGACGGCCGACCTCGCGCCGCGCCCCGCCGGCGGGCGCGCGGAGGTGGGCCGGGCATGAGGATCGGCATCGTCTGCCCGTACTCCTGGGACGTGCCCGGAGGCGTGCAGTTCCACATCAGGGACCTGGCCGAGCACCTGATCCGGCTCGGGCACGAGGTGTCCGTGCTGGCACCCTCCGACGACGACACGCCCCTGCCCCCCTACGTCGTCTCCGCCGGGCGGGCCCTGCCGGTGCCGTACAACGGCTCGGTGGCGCGGCTGAGCTTCGGCGTGCTCTCCGCCACCCGCGTGCGCCGCTGGGTGAACGACGGCGACTTCGACGTGCTGCACGTCCACGAGCCCGCCGCGCCCTCCCTGGCCCTCCTGGCGTGCTGGTCGGCGCGCGGCCCCATCGTGGCGACGTTCCACACCTCCAACCCGCGTTCGCGGGCCATGGTGGCCGCCTACCCGATCCTCCAGCCCGCGCTGGAGAAGATCAGTGCCCGGATCGCGGTGAGCGAGTACGCGCGGCGCACCCTGGTGGAGCACCTGGGAGGCGACGCGGTGGTCATCCCCAACGGCGTGGACGTCGGCTTCTTCGCGGACGCGGAGCCCCGGGCCGAGTGGCAGGGCGGCACCATCGGCTTCGTCGGCCGCATCGACGAGCCGCGCAAGGGGCTGCCCGTGCTGATGCGGGCGCTCCCCGCGATCCTGGAGCGCCGCCCGCAGACCCGGCTGCTCGTGGCGGGGCGCGGGGACGAGAAGGAGGCCGTCGCCCCGCTGCCGGCCGCGCTGCGCGACCGCGTGGAGTTCCTCGGCATGGTCAGCGACGAGGACAAGGCGCGGCTGCTGCGCAGCGTGGACGTGTACGTCGCCCCCAACACCGGCGGGGAGAGCTTCGGCATCATCCTCGTCGAGGCCATGTCCGCGGGCGCCCCGGTGCTCGCCAGCGACCTCGACGCGTTCGCGCAGGTCCTGGACGGCGGCGCGGCGGGGCAGATGTTCGGCAACGAGGACGCCGCCGCCCTCGCGGAGTCCGCCGCGGCGCTGCTCGGCGATCCCGGCCGCCGCGCGGACCTGCGGGAGCGGGCCGTCCGGCACGTGCGCCGGTTCGACTGGTCCACGGTCGGTGCGGACATCCTCGCCGTCTACGAGACCGTCGCCGAGGGCGCAGGCGCCGTCGCGGCCGACGAGCGCCCGTTCCGGCCGTTCGCCCGGCTGCGCGGGAGGTCCAGCCCGACCGGGGTCTGAGGGGCGGCGCCGCTCCAGTACTGTGGCCTGCCGTGACCCCGCTCTCCTGGCTCATCTGGATCACCGTCGCGCTGGTGCTGGCCGGCCTCTACCTCAGCTGGACCGCGGGCCGGCTCGACCGGCTGCACGCGCGCATCGACGCGGCACGGGCCGCGCTGGACGCCCAGCTCCTGCGCCGGGCCTCCGTCGCCCAGGAGCTGGCCACCGCCGAGGTCTTCGACCCGGCCGCCTCGATGGTGCTCTACCAGACCGCGCACGACGCCCGGCAGGCCCCCGAGGATCAGCGCGAGGTCGCCGAGAGCGACCTCAGCCAGGCGCTGCGGGCCGTGTTCGCCGAGGCCGGGCAGGTGGACGCCGTGCGGGCGGTGCCCGGCGGGGAGGAGTCGGCGGCCGAGCTGACCGCCGCGGTGCGCCGGGTGCCCATGGCCCGGCGCTTCCACAACGACGCCGTGCGCGCGGCGCGGGCGCTGCGGCGGCACCGCACGGTGCGCTGGTTCCGGCTCGCCGGGCACGCGCCCTTCCCGCTCGCCTTCGAGATGGACGACGAGCCGCCACCGGTCCTCGCGGACCGGGCGAACGGCGGCGGAGCGGGCCACTGACCCCGAATTGGCCCTTGGTGCCGGGCCGCCCGGCGCGTTTCCATGCGTGAGGGAGCGTGAGGGGTCGGGAAGTGGACCAGGTGGCCGGTCCGGGTGAGGAACCGAACGGGCCTACGATGGTTGCTTCGGCCCTTCGCCGTCTTTGTCGTCTTATCGCCGAGTGAGGTCACCGTGTCCAGCACATCCCCCAGCACCGCCGCCCAGGCCCCCGCGACCGGCACGGCGCGCGTCAAGCGCGGCATGGCCGAGCAGCTCAAGGGCGGTGTGATCATGGATGTCGTCACGCCGGAGCAGGCGAAGATCGCCGAGGACGCCGGTGCCGTGGCGGTCATGGCCCTGGAGCGCGTTCCCGCCGACATCCGCAAGGACGGCGGGGTGGCCCGCATGTCCGACCCGGACATGATCGAGGGCATCATCGAGGCCGTCTCCATCCCGGTCATGGCCAAGTCCCGCATCGGCCACTTCGTCGAGGCGCAGGTCCTCCAGGCGCTCGGTGTGGACTACATCGACGAGTCCGAGGTCCTGACCCCGGCCGACGAGGTCAACCACAGCGACAAGTTCGCCTTCACCACGCCCTTCGTCTGCGGCGCCACCAACCTCGGCGAGGCCCTGCGCCGCATCGCCGAGGGCGCGGCGATGATCCGCTCCAAGGGCGAGGCCGGTACCGGCAACGTGGTGGAGGCCGTGCGCCACATGCGCCAGATCAAGGGCGACATCGCCCGGCTCAAGGGGCTGGACAACCACGAGCTGTACGCCGCCGCCAAGGAGCTGCGCGCCCCCTACGAGCTGGTCAGGGAGGTCGCCGAGCTGGGCAAGCTGCCCGTGGTGCTGTTCTCCGCCGGCGGCGTGGCCACCCCGGCCGACGCGGCGCTCATGCGGCAGCTCGGCGCCGAGGGCGTCTTCGTGGGCTCCGGCATCTTCAAGTCCGGCGACCCGGCCAAGCGCGCCGCCGCCATCGTGAAGGCCACCACCTTCCACGACGACCCGAAGGTCGTCGCCGACGCCTCCCGCAATCTGGGCGAGGCCATGGTCGGCATCAACTGCGACACCCTGCCCGAGGCCGAGCGCTACGCCGGCCGCGGCTGGTGAACCCCCGCGTCCCCGGGCCGCGCGCCCGGCCCGGGGACGCCCTCCCGGCGCGGCGCGCCGCCGCGGCCCGCGGGCGCCCCCGCGGCGTCCACCGCACGTCAGAGAGGCATTCGTGAGCAACCCCGTCATCGGTGTCCTGGCCCTCCAGGGCGACGTCAGGGAACACCTCGCCGCGCTCACCGCGGCGGGCGCCGCGGTGAGCGAGATCCGCCGCCCGGAGGAACTGGCCGCGGTGGACGGCCTGGTCATACCCGGGGGCGAGTCCACCACCATCTCCAAGCTCGCCACGGCCTTCGGGCTGCTGGAGCCGCTGCGCGACCGGGTGCGGGCGGGCCTGCCCGTCTACGGCTCCTGCGCGGGCATGATCATGCTCGCGGACAAGATCCTCGATCCCCGCTCGGGTCAGGAGACGGTCGGCGGCATCGACATGATCGTGCGCCGCAACGCCTTCGGGCGGCAGAACGAGTCCTTCGAGGCGGCCGTCGAGGTCGCCGGGGTCGACGGCGGTCCGGTGGAGGGCGTCTTCATCCGGGCGCCGTGGGTCGAGTCCACCGGGGCCCGGGCGGAGGTCCTGGCCGTGCACGAGGGGCACACCGTCGCGGTACGCCAGGACCACCTCCTGGCCACCTCCTTCCACCCCGAGCTCACCGGCGACCACCGGGTGCACGAACTCTTCGTGAACCTGGTGCGCACGAGCGGCTGACCGGCTGGCGGTAGGATCGCCCGCGTTGGACTTTCACCGGTGACTTTGAAGGAGCGAGGCTGTGTCCGGCCACTCTAAGTGGGCAACCACCAAGCACAAGAAGGCCGTGATCGATGCCAAGCGCGGCAAGCTCTTCGCCAAGCTGATCAAGAACATCGAGGTCGCGGCGCGCACCGGCGGTGCCGACCCGGACGGCAATCCCACGCTCTACGACGCCATCCAGAAGGCCAAGAAGAGTTCGGTCCCGAACAAGAACATCGACAGCGCGGTCAAGCGCGGTGCGGGCATCGAGGCGGGCGGTGCCGACTACGAGACGATCATGTACGAGGGCTACGGCCCCAACGGCGTCGCCGTGCTCGTCGAGTGCCTCACCGACAACCGCAACCGCGCCGCCTCCGACGTGCGCGTCGCCATGACGCGCAACGGCGGCTCCATGGCCGACCCCGGCTCGGTCGCCTACCTCTTCAACCGCAAGGGCGTCGTGATCGTCCCCAAGGGCGAGCTGAGCGAGGACGACGTCCTCGGCGCGGTCCTGGACGCGGGCGTCGAGGAGGTCAACGACCTCGGCGAGTCCTTCGAGGTGCTCAGCGAGGCCACCGACCTCGTCGCGGTGCGCACCGCGCTCCAGGAGGCCGGCATCGACTACGACTCCGCCGATGCCAACTTCGTCCCCACCATGCAGGTGGAGCTGGACGAGGAGGGCGCCCGCCGGATCTTCAAGCTGATCGACGCGCTGGAGGACAGCGACGACGTGCAGAACGTCTTCGCCAACTTCGACGTCTCCGACGAGGTCATGGCCAAGGTCGACGCCTGACCGCGCCGCCTGGCCGCACGCCGCCCGGACACCGCGCCGACGGGCCGCACGGGAACACACCCCGGGCGGCCCGTCGTCTTGTCGGTGCCGCCCGATAACCTGCCGGAACAGGTGCCCGGAGGGCGGCGTGGCGGCTCGGCGGCCACGGGAGCGATCGCAGGAGGGGAGGGCGCGGTGCGCGTGCTCGGCGTGGACCCGGGGCTCACCCGCTGCGGCGTCGGTGTGGTGGACGGGGTGGCGGGGCGCCCGCTGCGCATGGCCGGCGTCGGCGTCGTGCGCACCCCGGCCGACGCCCCCGTCGCCGAACGGCTCGTGGAGATCGAGCGGGGCATCGAGGAGTGGCTCGACGCCCACCGGCCCGAAGCGGTCGCCGTGGAGCGGGTGTTCAGCCAGCACAACGTGCGCACCGTCATGGGCACGGCGCAGGCCAGCGCGGTGGCCATGCTGTGCGCGGCCCGGCGCGGACTGCCGGTCGCGCTGCACACCCCGAGCGAGGTCAAGGCCGCCGTCACCGGCACCGGGCGGGCGGACAAGGCCCAGGTCGGCGCCATGGTCACCCGGCTGCTGCGGCTGGAGGCCCCGCCCCGGCCCGCCGACGCGGCCGACGCCCTGGCCCTCGCCATCTGCCACATCTGGCGCGCCCCCGCACAGGGCCGCCTCCAGCACGCCCAGCACGCCGCACAGGCCCGCCAGGCGCAGGCTCAGGTCAGGGCCCAGGCGCAGCGGCAGGCCCAGGCGCTGAGCCGGGAGGCGGCCCGCGTCCGCCGCGCGCAGGCCGCCGCACGCCCGGCCCAGACCCGTGCCCCCCGCGTCCCGAAAGGCCCCACCCGATGATCGCGTTCGTCTCCGGCCCGGTGGCGGCCCTCGCCCCGGACACCGCCGTCATCGAGGTGGGCGGGATCGGCATGGCGGTCCACTGCACGCCCGCCACGCTCGCCGCGCTGCGCCCCGGCGAGCCCGCGCGCCTGGCCACCTCCCTGGTCGTCCGGGAGGACAGCCTCACCCTCTACGGCTTCGCCGACGACGACGAGCGGCAGGTCTTCGAACTGCTCCAGACGGCCAGCGGCGTCGGACCGCGCCTGGCCCAGGCCATGCTCGCCGTCCACCGTCCCGACGCGCTGCGCCGCGCCGTCGCCGGCGGTGACGAGAAGGCGCTCACCGCCGTGCCCGGCATCGGCAAGAAGGGCGCGCAGAAGCTGCTGCTGGAGCTGAAGGACCGGCTCGGCGCCCCGGCCGGCGGCCCGGCCGCCGCCCGGCCCGGGGCCGGCGGGGCGCCCGCTGCCTGGCGCGAGCAGCTCCAGGCCGCGCTGCTCGGCCTCGGCTACGCCCAGCGCGAGGCCGACGAGGCCGTCGAAGCCGTCGCCCCCCAGGCCGAGGCCGCGGGCGACGGGGCCCAGCCGCAGGTCAGCCGCCTGCTGCGGGCCGCCCTGCAAACCCTGAACCGCACCCGCTGAGGCCTCCGCCGAGGCCAGAGGAGGAAGCCGAAGCATGACCTGGGACGACCACCTGGCCGACGCCGCCGACGCGGACGCCCCCGAGGGCGCCCACCCGGCCGGGCCGCCCGCCGAACGGCTGGTCGGCGCCGGCGCCGACAGCGAGGACACCGCCGTCGAGGCGGCGCTGCGGCCCAGGTCGCTGGCCGAGTTCGTCGGCCAGCCCAAGGTCAGGGAACAGCTCGACCTGGTGCTCAGGGCCGCCCGGCAGCGCGGCACCACCGCCGACCACGTGCTGCTCTCCGGCGCGCCCGGGCTCGGCAAGACGACCCTGTCCATGATCATCGCCGCGGAGATGGGCGCCCCGCTCCGCATCACCTCCGGCCCCGCGATCCAGCACGCCGGTGACCTCGCCGCGATCCTCTCCTCGCTCCAGGAGGGCGAGGTGCTCTTCCTGGACGAGATCCACCGGATGTCCCGCCCCGCCGAGGAGATGCTCTACATGGCGATGGAGGACTTCCGCGTCGACGTCGTCGTCGGCAAGGGGCCCGGGGCCACCGCCATCCCGCTGGAGCTGCCGCCTTTCACCCTGGTCGGGGCCACGACGCGGGCGGGGCTGCTGCCGCCGCCGCTGCGGGACCGCTTCGGGTTCACCGCCCACATGGAGTTCTACGATCCGGCCGAACTGGAACGCGTCGTCAACCGCTCGGCCCGGCTGCTGGAGGTCGAGACGGACGCCGCGGGCGCCGCCGAGATCGCCGGCCGCTCCCGGGGCACCCCGCGCATCGCCAACCGTCTGCTGCGCCGCGTCCGCGACTTCGCCCAGGTCAAGGCCGACGGCGTCGTCACCCGGGACATCGCGGTACGGGCGCTCGCCGTCTACGAGGTGGACGAGCGGGGCCTGGACCGGCTGGACCGCTCGGTGCTGGAGGCGCTGCTCAAGCTGTTCGGCGGCGGTCCCGTCGGCCTGTCCACCCTCGCCGTCGCGGTGGGGGAGGAGCGCGAGACGGTGGAGGAGGTGGCCGAGCCGTTCCTCGTCCGCGAGGGCCTGCTCGCGCGCACCCCGCGCGGCCGCGTCGCCACCGCGGCGGCCTGGGCGCACCTGGGCCTCACCCCTCCGGAGCAGTCCGCCCAACCCGGACTCTTCGGCGGATGACCGGCCGACATTCGTCCCTGCCGGAACCTCGGCCCCCTGTGGGGCGTTGTTCCAGCGGCAGGGCCTCGCTTAGACTCCGCCGACGCCCTCCCTGGGACGGGCGGAATCATCCATACCCCCCAGGCCGCGCCCCCGCGGCCTTGCAAAGGACACTCATCCGCCGTGGATATCGCATTTCTCCTCCCCTTCGTCGTGCTCATCGGCGCCATGTTCCTGATGACGCGGTCGGCCAAGAAGAAGCAGCAGCAGGCCGCGCAGATGCGTGACCAGATGGAACCGGGCACCGGCGTCCGCACGATCGGCGGCATGTACGCGCGGGTGAAGGAGGTCGGTGAGGACACCGTCCTGCTGGAGGTGGCCCCCGGCGTGCACGCGCACTACGCCAAGAACGCCGTCGGCGCCGTCCTGGAGGACGAGGAGTACGACCGCATCGTGCACGGCACGCCCGTCGTGGACGGGGACGCCCCCGAGGTGCCGGACGACGCCTCCGCGCTGACCGCTACCACGGGCGCCACCTCGGATGAGACGATCGACCTGGGCAAGGACGGCAGCGGACCGGACGAGCCCGCCGCCGAGGACGTGGAGTCGAAGGACAAGCGCGACGGCGACAGCGGCACGAAGTAGCCCCACACGCCGCCGGACCTGGCGGGTCCGGCGGCGCCGCACGTTCCGCACACCACTTCGCGCACCGCGCGGCGAGACCCGCGCGCGGGCGGCTGGACAGGGAGAGACAGAAGGTGGCAACACCGCAGAAGCGCCGGAGGTCACCGGCGGCCCAGGGCAGACCATGGCGCGCCCTCACGCTGGTCATCGTGCTCACCGCGCTGCTCACCGGCGGCATGTTCCTCTCCGGAGCGACCACGCCGCGCCTGGGCATCGACCTCGCGGGCGGCACCAGCATCACGCTCACGGCCAAGGACCAGCCCGGCCGGCCCAGCGCGGTCAACGAGGCCAACATGAACACCGCCGTCTCCATCATCGAGCGGCGTGTGAACGGGCTCGGCGTCTCCGAGGCGGAGGTGAAGACCCAGGGCGACCGCAACATCATCGTCAACATCCCGCGCGGCACGGACGAGAAGCAGGCCCGCGAACAGGTCGGCACCACCGCCGAGCTGGGCTTCAGGCCCGTCCTGAACGCCGCACCGGTCACGCCCCCCGGCCAGCCCCAGCCGGGCGAGGAGCCCGGGGCGGAGCCGTCCGCCCCGGCCGCGAGCCCCTCGCCCTCCGGCGAGGCGCCGCAGGACGACGAGGAGGCCGTCGCGCCGGAAGACGAGACGGAGCAGCCGCAGGAGTCGGCCGGTCCCGCCGACGGCGCCTCACCGCAGGGCGCCCGCGCAGGCGTGGTCACCCGGGACGAGACGGAGTCGCCCGGGCCCGGCGCGTCCGCGTCGCAGGAGGGCGAGAGCGGCGAGCAGTCCCCGCCGCCCGCGGAGCAGGAGCAGTCCCCGCCCCCCGGGGAGCAGGGCGACCCGGCCCAGCTCGCCGCCGCTCTCCAGCAGCTCGACTGCTCGACGCCCGAGGCGCGCTCCGACGCCAGCCAGCAGGTCGCGGCGGCCAAGCCCACCGAGCAGGTCGTGGCCTGTGACCGGGAGGGCGCCTTCAAGTACGCGCTCGGTCCCGTGGAGGTCCCGGGCACGAACGTCGAGGGCGCGGACGCCGTCTTCGACCAGCAGCGCGGCATCTGGCTGGTGACGATGGACTTCGACAGCAAGGGCGCCCAGCAGTTCGCCGACGTCACCCAGCGCATCTCCACGCTGCCCCAGCCGCAGAACCAGTTCGCCATCACGCTGGACGGCCAGGTCGTCTCCGCGCCCTCGGTCTCCACGCGCATCGGCGGCGGCCAGGCGGAGATCAGCGGCAGCTTCACCCAGGAGTCCGCGGCCGACCTGGCCAACGTGCTCAAGTTCGGCGCGCTGCCCATCACCTTCGAAGAGGCCAACGTCCTCACCATCTCCCCGTCGCTGGGCGGGGAGCAGCTGAAGGCCGGGCTCATCGCCGGCGGCATCGGCCTGCTGCTGGTCGTGGTCTACCTGCTGTTCTACTACCGCGCCCTCGCCCTCGTCGCCATCGGCAGCCTGCTGCTGATGGGCGGGCTGACCTACGTCGTGATGTCGCTGCTCGGACCGGGCATCGGGTTCGCCCTGAGCCTTCCGGCGGTGTGCGGCGCGATCGTCGCCATCGGCATCACGGCCGACTCCTTCATCGTCTACTTCGAGCGGATCAGGGACGAGGTCCGCGAGGGCCGCTCGATCCGCCCGGCGATCGAGCGGGCCTGGCCGCGCGCACGGCACACCATCCTCATCTCCGACGTGGTGTCCTTCCTCGCCGCGGTGGTCCTCTTCTTCGCCGCCGTCGGCTCGGTGCAGGGCTTCGCCTTCGTCCTGGGCCTCACGACGCTGCTCGACGTCCTGATCGTCTTCCTGCTGACCAAGCCGCTCACCACGCTGCTGGCCCGCCGCTCGTTCTTCTCGAACGGGCACCCCATGTCGGGCCTGGACCCCAAGCGGCTCGGCGCCAGGCCCCCCATCCGGGGCCGCCGCGCCACCGCTGCCACCGTCACGCCGAAGGAGGCCTGAGATGTCCCGCATCGGCGCACTCGGTGCCAAGCTGTACCGGGGCGAGGCGGCGTTCGACTTCGTCGGCCGCCGCAAGCTCTGGTACGCCATCTCCGTGCTCCTCATCGCCATCTCCCTCGGCGGGCTCTTCGGCAAGGGCCTCTTCATGGGCGTGGAGTTCCAGGGCGGCGCGGTGTTCACGACGCCGCCCACCCAGGTGACCGTCGAAGAGGCGCGCCAGATGGCGCAGGACGCGACGGATAACGACGCCCGGGTCCAGCGGCTGGGCAACGACGCCCTGCGCATCACGATCACCGGCCTGGACACCGAGACCTCCAACGCGGCCCGCGACGAGCTGGCCGAGGAGTTCGGCGTGCCCGCCCAGGAGCTGGGCGCCGAGCTGGTCGGGCCGAGCTGGGGCGAGCAGATGACCAGCAAGGCCCTCACGGGCATGATCATCTTCCTGGTGCTCGTCAGCGTCTACCTGGCGATCGCCTTCGAGTGGCGGATGGCGCTGGCGGCCCTCGTCGCCCTCCTGCACGACCTCGTCATCACCGTGGGCGTCTACGCGCTCGTGGGCTTCGAGGTCACCCCCGGCACGGTCGTCGGTGTCCTGACGATCCTCGGCTACTCGCTGTACGACACGGTCGTGGTGTTCGACAAGGTGAACGAGAACACCGGCACGCTCGGGAAGCAGAACCGCCACACCTACCCGGAGCTGGCGAACCTGGGCCTCAACGCGACGCTGGTGCGGTCCGTCAACACCTCCATCGTGGCGCTGCTCCCGGTCGCCGGCCTGCTGCTCATCGGCGCCGGACTGCTCGGCGGCGGCATGCTCAAGGACATCGCGCTGTCGCTGTTCGTCGGCCTGACGGCGGGTACCTACTCCTCGATCATGATCGCCACCCCCGTCGTCGTGGACCTCAAGAAGAACGAGGCCGACGTCAGGGCCCACGACCGCCGGGTGCTCTCCCGGCGTGCCAAGGGCACCCCGGAGGACGACGACGCCGAGGGCGCGGACGGCGAACGGGACGCCGCCGCCTCCGCAGCCGGCGGAGCCCGGGAGGACGGGACGGACGAGTCCGTCGACGCGGCCCCGGCCGGCGCCGGTGTGGCCGGCCCCCGGCCGGGCGCCGGACGCGGCCCGGCCGACGGCCTCGGGCGCAAGGACGCACCGGGGAAGCGCCGGTGAGCGCGGGAACGTCACCGGCCCCGCCCTCCGGCGAGCTGACCGGACTGCTGCTCAGCCGCATCCGCGACGTGCCCGACCACCCGAAGCCGGGCGTGGTGTTCAAGGACATCACCCCGCTCCTGGCCGACCCGGCGGCCTTCGCCGCGCTCACCGACGCCCTCGCCGGTCTCTGCGCGGAGCTGGGCGCCACGAAGGTCGTCGGCCTGGAGGCGCGCGGCTTCATCCTGGCCGCACCCGTCGCCGTCCGGGCGGGCGTCGGCTTCGTGCCGGTCCGCAAGGCGGGCAAGCTGCCCGGCGCGACGCTGGCGCAGGGGTACGACCTGGAGTACGGCAGCGCCGAGATCGAGATCCACGCCGAGGACCTCGGCGCCGACGACCGCGTCCTGGTCATCGACGACGTGCTCGCCACCGGCGGCACCGCCGAGGCGTCGGTCCACCTGCTCCGGCGCTCCGGCGCCCACATCGCGGGCGTCGCCGTCCTCATGGAGCTGGGCTTCCTCGCGGGGCGCGGCCGGGTGGAGGCGGCCCTGGGCGGAGCGCCGCTGCGGGCGCTGATCTCCGTCTGACGCGGCCGCCCGCCCGGTGTGCGGGCGGCCCGGCGCAGGGGCCCGGACCACTGGTCCGGGCCCCTGCGCGTCGGGGCGCGGCCGGACGGCGTCCCCGGCGGACGGCCGCGTGGCGGGCCGGGTCGATACCATGGCAGTCCGACCGCCACGTGGCCGGAACCGTTCGAGGAGTGCTCTTGCCAGACGAGGCCCAGCGACTCAGCGCCGCCGAGCGACGGGAAGCGGACGCCGCCCGGCAGCCGGACACGGCCGCCGGGCCGCGGCGCCGCGGTGCCGCGCCCGCCGGTGCGCAGGCCGCCCGTGAGGTCGGGGCCCGGGGCGGCGCCACGGCGGCCCGCAAGGCCCCGTCGGCGCAGCAGCCCCCCGCGGCCCCGCAGGACGGACCGCCGCCCGCCGCGTCCGGCAACCCGCAGCCCGAGCCGTCCGCCGCCCGCACGCCGGCGCCCGCGAAGGCCATCTCCGGAGTCTCCGGGCGCTCCGGCTCCTCCAACCGGGTCAGGGCCCGCCTGGCCCGGCTCGGCGTCCAGCGCTCCAGCCCGTACAACCCGGTGCTGGAGCCGCTGCTGCGCATCGTGCGGGCGAACGACCCCAAGGCCGACACCACGACGCTGCGCCAGATCGAGCGGGCCTACCAGGTCGCCGAGCGCTGGCACCGGGGCCAGAAGCGCAAGAGCGGCGACCCCTACATCACCCATCCGCTCGCGGTGACGACCATCCTGGCCGAACTGGGCATGGACCCGGCGACCCTGATGGCGGGGCTGCTGCACGACACCGTCGAGGACACCGAGTACGGCCTGGACACGCTGCGCCGCGACTTCGGCGACCAGGTGGCGCTGCTGGTGGACGGCGTCACCAAGCTGGACAAGGTCAAGTTCGGCGAGGCGGCGCAGGCCGAGACCGTGCGCAAGATGGTCGTCGCCATGGCCAAGGACCCCCGGGTGCTGGTCATCAAGCTCGCCGACCGCCTCCACAACATGCGCACCATGCGGTTCCTGCGGAGGGAGAAGCAGGAGCAGAAGGCCCGCGAGACGCTGGAGATCTACGCCCCCCTCGCGCACCGCCTGGGCATGAACACCATCAAGTGGGAGCTGGAGGACCTCGCGTTCGCGATCCTCTACCCCAAGATGTACGACGAGATCGTGCGGCTGGTCGCCGAACGCGCCCCCAAGCGGGACGAGTACCTGGCCACCGTCATCGACGAGGTCCAGAGCGACCTGCGCGGCGCCCGCATCAAGGCCACCGTCACCGGACGCCCCAAGCACTACTACAGCGTCTACCAGAAGATGATCGTGCGGGGCCGGGACTTCGCCGAGATCTACGACCTGGTGGGCATCCGCGTCCTGGTGGACACCGTCCGCGACTGCTACGCGGCGCTCGGCACCGTGCACGCGCGGTGGAACCCGGTGCCCGGGCGCTTCAAGGACTACATCGCGATGCCCAAGTTCAACATGTACCAGTCGCTGCACACGACGGTCATCGGGCCCGGCGGCAAGCCGGTCGAGCTGCAGATCCGCACCTTCGACATGCACCGCCGCGCCGAGTACGGCATCGCCGCGCACTGGAAGTACAAGCAGGAGGCCGTGGCCGGGGCCTCCAAGGTCCGTACCGACGTCCCCGGGCGCACCGGCCGGGGCGGCGGCAAGGACACCGTCAACGACATGGCCTGGCTGCGGCAGCTCCTGGACTGGCAGAAGGAGACGGAGGACCCGGGCGAGTTCCTGGAGTCCCTGCGCTTCGACCTCTCCCGCAACGAGGTCTTCGTCTTCACGCCCAAGGGCGACGTCATAGCGCTTCCGGCCGGCGCCACCCCGGTCGACTTCGCCTACGCGGTGCACACCGAGATCGGCCACCGCACGATCGGCGCCCGCGTCAACGGGCGCCTGGTGCCGCTGGAGTCCACCCTCGACCACGGTGACACGGTGGAGATCTTCACCTCCAAGGCGCCGGGCGCGGGCCCGTCCCGGGACTGGCTGAACTTCGTCAAGTCACCGCGGGCCCGCAACAAGATCCGGGCCTGGTTCTCCAAGGAGCGCCGCGACGAGGCCATCGAGCAGGGCAAGGACGCCATCGTCCGCGCGATGCGCAAGCAGAACCTGCCGATCCAGCGCATCCTGACCGGCGACTCGCTGGTGACCCTCGCCCACGAGATGCGCTACCCCGACATCTCCTCGCTCTACGCCGCGATCGGTGAGGGCCACGTCACCGCGCAGAACGTCGTGCAGAAGCTCGTGCAGGCCCTCGGCGGCGAGGAGGCCGCCAACGAGGACATCGCCGAGACGGCCCCGCTGCGCCGCCGGGCCAGCCGGCGCTCCAGCGCCGACCCGGGCGTCATCGTCAAGGGCACGGAGGACGTGTGGGTCAAGCTGGCCCGCTGCTGCACGCCGGTGCCGGGCGACCCGATCATCGGGTTCGTCACCCGGGGCAGCGGCGTGTCCGTGCACCGGGCGGACTGCGTCAACGTGGACGCGCTGGCGCGGGAGCCGGAGCGCATGCTGGACGTGGAGTGGGCGCCCACCCAGTCCTCGGTGTTCCTCGTCGCCATCCAGGTCGAGGCGCTGGACCGCTCCCGGCTGCTGTCCGACGTGACGCGGGTCCTGTCCGACCAGCACGTCAACATCCTGTCGGCCGCCGTGCAGACTTCGCGGGACCGGGTGGCCACCTCCCGGTTCACCTTCGAGATGGGCGACCCCAAGCACCTGGGCCACGTCCTGAAGGCGGTACGCGGCGTGGAGGGCGTGTACGACGTCTACCGCGTCACCTCGGCCCGCAGGCCCTCGTAGGCCCCCGAAGCCCCGCGCCCCGCAGACGGAGGCGGCCCGGTGTTCCCGCCGGACCGCCTCCGCGCGCGTCATGCCGCGGCGCGGCTCAGCCGCCGAACTCCTGCAAGCCCTTGAGCGCCTGGTCCAGCAGGGCCTGCCGGCCCGCCAGCTCCTGCTCCAGCTTCCCGGCCTTCGCCGTGTTGCCCGCCGCCCGCGCCGCCTCGGCGTCCGCGCGCAGCTTGTCCACGGCGTCCTGGAGCTGCCCGGTCAGCCCCGCGGCGCGCGCCCGCGCCTCGGGGTTGGTGCGCCGCCACTCCGCTTCCTCGGCCTCCGCGATGGCCTGCTCCACCGCGCGCATCCGGCCCTCGACGCGGGCCCGCGCGTCCCTGGGCACGTGCCCGACGGCGTCCCAGCGCTCGTTGACGGCCCGGAACGCCGCACGGGCCGCCTTCAGGTCGGTGACCGGGAGCAGCTTCTCCGCCTCGGCGGCCAGCTCCTCCTTGCGGGCCAGGTTCTCCCGCTGCTCGGCGTCCCGCTCGGCGAACACCTCGCCGCGGGCCTGGAAGAAGACGTCCTGGGCGGCGCGGAAGCGCTGCCACAGTTCCTCCTCGTGCTCCCGCTGGGCGCGTCCCGCCGCCTTCCAGTCCTGCATCAGGTCCCGGTAACGGGCCGCCGTTGTGCCCCAGTCCGTCGAGGAGGACAGCGCCTGCGCCTCAGCCACCAGCTTCTCCTTGCGGCGCCTGGCCTCCTCCCGCTGCGCGTCCAGCGCCGCGAAGTGCGCCTTGCGGCGCTTGGAGAAGGCCGAGCGGGCGTGCGAGAAGCGGTGCCACAGCTCGTCGTCGGACTTCCGGTCCAGCCGCGGCAGCCCCTTCCAGGTGTCCACCAGGGTGCGCAGCCGCTCGCCCGCGGACCGCCACTGGTCGCTGCGGGCCAGCTCCTCGGCCTCGGCGACCAGTTCCTCCTTGGCCTTGCGGGCCTCCTCGGCCTGCCGGGCCTTCTGGGCCTTGCGCTCCTCGCGGCGCGCCTCCACCCGCTGCGTCAGCGCGTCGAGCCGCACCCGCAGCGCGTCGAGGTCGCCGACGGCGTGGTGGGCGTCCACCTGCTCGCGCAGGTGCCCGATGGCGGCCTCCGCGTCCTTGGCGGCCAGGTCGGTGCTCCTCACCCGGCGCTCCAGGAGCCCGATCTCGACGACCAGCCCCTCGTACTTGCGCTGGAAGTAGGCGAGTGCCTCCTCCGGGGAGCCTGCCTGCCACGAACCGGCGACCTTCTCGCCCTCGGCCGTACGCACGTACACGGTCCCCGTCTCGTCGACGCGGCCCCACGGGTCGCTGCTCACAGCGCCTCCTCCACCTGACACCGGCAGGGCAGCGCGCGCCCCCGGCGTCGTCCACAGTTCGTCCGGCATCCGATGTTCACCGTGCGGATCACCTGGCCGGAGCAGGGATTCGCGCACCACGCCAACATAGGCGAGATGCGGGCGCGCTGTCCGCACCCGGCGCGTACGAAGACGCCGCCCGGAGGCGGAGCGCGGGCTCAGCCCTCGCGTACCGTCGCCTTGTCGATCACCACGGTGGCCACCGGGGTCGTCACCTGGAGCTGCTGGTCCGTCTCGGTACCCGCGTCCGCGATCTTCCGCAGCACGTCCATGCCGCCGGTGATCTGCCCGAACGGCGTGTAGTCGGGCGGCAGCGGGCTGTCCTCGTACACCAGGAAGAACTGGCTGCCGCCGCTGTCGCGGCCCTCGTCGGTCTGGGCCCGGTAGGTGTTGGCCATGGCGACCGTGCCCGCCGGGTAGGTGCCGTCCGCGACCTTCGGGTCGTCCAGGTTCTCGTCCGGGATGGTGTAGCCGGGGCCGCCCTGCCCGTTGCCCTGCGGGTCGCCGCACTGGAGCACGAAGATGCCCTGGTCGGTGAGGCGGTGGCAGCGGGTGTGGTCGAAGTACCCCTCACCGGCGAGGAAGGCGAAGGAGTTCACCGTGTGCGGCGCCTTCTCCGCGTCCATGGCGATGGTGATGTCGCCGCAGGTGGTCTCCAGCGTCATCGTGTAGGAGGCCGACGCGTCGACCGACATCTTCGGCTCCTGGTCCCACTGCTTGCCGTTCGGCTCGCCCGGCGCCGGCTCCTCGCAGGGGTCGGCGGGGGTGCTGGGGGAGGGCTGGGCCTTCGGCTCGGCGTCGCCGTCGCCGGAGAACGCCCCCGCCGCCGCGAGGGCGCCGCCCGTGCCGAGGCCGACCACGAGGACGGCGGCGATCACCACGTTGCGCACCCGGGCGCGGCGGCGGGCGGCGGCCTGCCGCCGCAGCCGGCGTTCGTACCGCTGCCGTGCGAGCTGCTTGCGCCGCTGCTCCTTGCTGACCACGCGCTTCTCCTTCGGGCACGACTCGACGGACTCCGGCCGCGGCTGCCTGGCCGCCGCGGCTTGCCCGTACGGTATACGGGTTCGCGGCCGGTGCACCGCCGCCGGTAGGCTTCGGTCCGGACGCCATCCGCTGTCGGACGACTGAAGGACGATCGTGCTCGTTGCCGGGTTCCCCGCCGGGGCCTGGGGGACCAATTGTTATCTGGTCGCCCCCGCCGCCGGTGAGGAGTGCGTGATCATCGACCCCGGCCACCAGGCCGCCGAAGGCGTCGCGGAGACCGTCGCCAAGCACCGGCTGAAGCCGGTCGCCGTCGTCCTCACCCACGGCCACCTCGACCACGTCGCCTCGGTGGTCCCCGTGTGCGGCGCGCACGACGTGCCCGCCTGGATCCACCCGGACGACCGCTACATGATGAGCGACCCGGAGAAGGCGCTCGGGCGGTCCATCGGGCGGCAGCTCATGGGCGACCTGACGATCGGCGAACCCGACGACGTCCGCGAGCTGGCCGACGGCTCCGTGCTGTCCCTGGCCGGCCTGGAGCTGACCGTCGCGCACGCGCCCGGCCATACCGAGGGGTCGGTGACCTTCGCGATGCCCGAGCGGGCCGACGTGCCGCCGGTCCTGTTCTCGGGTGATCTGCTCTTCGCCGGCTCCATCGGACGCACCGACCTGCCCGGCGGTGACCACGCCGAGATCCTGCGGTCCCTGGCCCGTGTGTGCCTGCCGCTCGACGACGCGACCGTGGTCCTGTCCGGGCACGGTCCCCAGACCACCATCGGCCGTGAGCGCGCCACCAACCCGTACCTGCGGGAGGTGGCCGCCGGCCGCGGAGCGGGCGCACCGCCGGCTCCCGGACGAGGAATGTGACGACGACCTGACGTGAGCACCTTCTCCGCCCCCAAGGGCACGTACGACCTGATCCCCCCCGGCTCCGCCGACTTCCTCGCCGTGCGCGAGGCCATCTCCGCGCCGCTGCGGCGCGCGGGGTACGGCTACGTCGAGACGCCCGGCTTCGAGCAGGTGGAGCTGTTCGCCCGCGGTGTGGGCGCCTCCACCGACATCGTCACCAAGGAGATGTACACCCTCACCACCAAGGGCGGCGACGAGCTGGCGCTGCGCCCGGAGGGCACCGCCTCCGTGCTGCGCGCGGCGCTCCAGGCCAACCTGCACCGCGGCGCCCTGCCGGTGAAGCTGTGGTACTCGGGCTCCTACTACCGCTACGAGCGCCCGCAGGCGGGCCGCTACCGGCACTTCTCGCAGGTCGGGGCCGAGGCCCTGGGCGCGGAGGACCCGGCGCTCGACGCCGAGCTGGTCATCCTGGCCGCCGACGCCTACCGCTCGCTGGGCCTGCGCGACGTGCGGCTGCTGCTGAACTCGCTCGGCGACGCGGAGTGCCGCCCCGTCTACCGCGCCGCGCTCCAGGAGTTCCTGCGCGGCCTCGACCTGGACGAGGAGACCCGCGCCCGGGTGGAGATCAACCCGCTGCGGGTGCTGGACGACAAGCGGGAGGCCGTGCAGCGCCAGCTCGCCGGCGCGCCGCTCATGCGCGACCACCTGTGCGAGGCGTGCAAGGGCTACCACGAGCAGGTCCGCGACCTGCTGACGGCGGCGGACGTGGCCTTCGAGGACGACCCCAGGCTGGTGCGCGGGCTGGACTACTACACCCGCACCACCTTCGAGTTCGTCCACGACGGCCTGGGCGCGCAGTCCGCCGTCGGCGGCGGCGGGCGCTACGACGGGCTCTCGGAGATGATCGGCGGGCCCGCGCTGCCCTCGGTGGGCTGGGCGCTCGGCGTGGACCGCACGGTGCTGGCGCTGCGCGCCGAGGGCGTCACGCCCGAGCTGCCCGCGCACACCGAGGTGTTCGCGGTGCCGGCCGGCGAGGAGGCCAGGCGCACGCTGTTCGGCCTGCTCACCGTGTTGCGCAGGTCGGGGGTGGCCGCGGACTTCGCGTACGGCGGCAAGGGCATGAAGAACGGCATGAAGTCCGCGAACCGCTCCGGTGCCCGGCTCGCCCTGGTGCTGGGCGAGCGCGACCTCGCCGAAGGCGTGGTGCAGGTCAAGGACCTGGCCAGCGGTGAGCAGGAGGCCGTGCCGCTGGCGTCCGCGGTGGAGCGGGTCCGGGCGAAACTGAGCTGACCTCCCGCTCGTTGGGGCACAATGAGCAGCACGCCGAGGCAGACGGACGACGGGACGACCGCGATGATGACCGAGACGGCACCCTCCGCAACGGACGGCACCGAACCTGAGCAGCGCCCGGAGGGCGCCGTCGCGGCCAGCCGCGCCTTCGCGTGGACGCTGATCGTCAGCGGTGCCGCGGGGCTGCTGGCCGCCTTCGTCATCACCTGGGACAAGTTCAAGCTGATGCAGGCGGAGATCGACGGGACGCACTTCGTCCCCGGGTGCAGCCTGAACCCGATCGTCTCCTGCAAGGACATCATGGAGAGCGACCAGGCGTCGGTGTTCGGCTTCCCGAACCCGCTGCTGGGCCTCGCCACGTACGCGGCCGTCATCACGATCGGGGCGGCCGCGCTGGCCGGCGCCCGCTACCGCCGCTGGTTCTGGCTCGGGCTGCAGGGCGGCACGCTGTTCGGCGTCGCCTTCTGCACCTGGCTCATGTACCAGTCGCTGTACAACATCGTCGCCCTGTGCCTGTGGTGCTGCCTGGCCTGGGTCGCGACGATCGTCATGTTCTGGTACACCACCGTGCACAACCTGCGGCACCGCATCCTCCCGGCCCCCGGGGGGCTGCGGCGCACGGTGCTGGAGTTCCACTGGCTGCTGCCGACCCTGCACATCGGCATCATCGGCATGCTCATCCTCACCCGCTGGTGGAGCTTCTGGACGAGCTGACCCGGGCACTGTCGGCGGCGTGACTTAGGGTTTCCGGCGTGGAGCCCGATCTGTTCACCGCCGCAGCCGAGGACCGCCAGGCCAAGGAGCCGTCCGCCAGCCCGCTCGCCGCCCGCATGCGGCCGCGCACTTTGGACGAGGTCGTGGGCCAGCGCCACCTGCTGCGCCCCGGCTCCCCGCTGCGCCGCCTGGTGGGGGAGGGGGCGGGCGGCCCGGCCGGGGCGTCGTCCGTGATCCTGTGGGGCCCGCCGGGGACGGGCAAGACGACGCTCGCCCACGTGGTGAGCCGGGCCACCGACAAGCGGTTCACGGAGCTGTCGGCCATCACCGCGGGCGTCAAGGAGGTCAGGGCCGTCATCGACGGCGCCCGGCGCTCCTCGGGGGCGTACGGCAAGGACACCGTCCTGTTCCTCGACGAGATCCACCGCTTCTCCAAGGCCCAGCAGGACTCGCTGCTGCCCGCCGTGGAGAACCGCTGGGTCACCCTGATCGCCGCCACCACGGAGAACCCGTACTTCTCGGTGATCTCCCCGCTGCTCTCCCGCTCGCTGCTGCTCACCCTGGAACCGCTCACCGAGGACGACCTGCGCGGCCTGCTGCGCCGGGCCGTGGCGGACGAACGGGGCCTGGCCGCCTCCGTCACGCTGCCGCAGGACGCGGAGGCGCACCTGCTGCGCATCGCGGGCGGGGACGCCCGGCGCGCGCTGACCGCGCTGGAGGCGGGCGCGGGCGCGGCCCTGGCCAAGGGGGAGGAGGCGATCACGCTGGCCACCCTGGAGGAGGCCGTGGACCGCGCGGCGGTCGCCTACGACCGCGACGGCGACCAGCACTACGACGTCGCCAGCGCGCTGATCAAGTCCATCCGGGGCTCCGACGTGGACGCGGCCCTGCACTACCTGGCCCGCATGGTCGAGGCGGGGGAGGACCCGCGCTTCATCGCCCGGCGGCTGATGATCTCCGCCAGCGAGGACATCGGGCTCGCCGACCCGACCGCGCTCCAGACGGCCGTCGCCGCCGCGCAGGCGGTCGCCATGATCGGCTTCCCGGAGGCCCGGATCACGCTCAGCCAGGCGACGATCGCCCTGGCGCTCGCGCCGAAGTCCAACGCCGCCTACCTGGCGATCGACGCCGCGCTGGCGGACGTGCGCGCCGGGCACGCGGGGCCCGTTCCGGCGCACCTGAAGGACAGCCACTACCGGGGTGCGCAGAAGCTGGGCCACGGCGAGGGCTACCGGTATCCGCACGACGCGCCCGGGGGCGTCGCCGCCCAGCAGTACGCGCCCGACGCCGTCCACGGCAAGCGGTACTACGCCCCGACCCGGTACGGCACCGAGGCCCGGTACGCGGACGTCGCCGAGCGGGTGCGGGCCCGGCTGCGCGACGAGGAGCCGCCCCGGTAGGAGGAGTGCGGGGCGCCGGGGGCGCTCAGGCCGGGTCCGGGGCGTCGGCGGCGTCGAACAGCCGGTGCATCGCCTGGCGCAGCCGGACCACGTCCTCGGCCGGGTCGGGGAAGGGGAAGTGCACGTCGAACGTCTCGCCCTCGCCCCCGGCCGGCGGGCAGTAGCGCACCCGCAGCCCGTGGCGGTCCAGCGCCAGCGGCACCGCCCGCAGTCCGGTGGCGCAGGTCTCCGCCCGCTCGCCCAGCAGCGCGCACAGCCCGTGCACCTGCTCACCGTGGGCGGCGGCGAGGTGCTGGAGCAGGTCGGCCTCGTGGGCGGCCAGCGGGTCGGGGCGCGCGGCGGCGAACTCCTCCGGCTCCACCTGGGCCGTGCCCCACAGGTCCTCCACGGTGGCCTCGCCGACCTCCAGGCGCAGCAGCACCTGCCCGGGGGCGTCCGGGGCCGGTGCGGACGGCAGTCGGCCGGCCAGCAGCGTGCGGATGCCCGGCAGCTCCGCGCCGGGTACGGCGGTCAGCCAGCCGCCGATCTGCGCGCGGCCCCGGATGCGGTGCGGCACCGCGACGGGGGCGACGTCCGTGAGGTCCATCACGGCCACCACGTCGTCGCCCCGGGCGTACGTGGCGGCCCTGGCGGCGCAGGAGTCGCCGCTGACCAGCAGGAACACGTCGCCGTCCGGGGCGACGGCGCAGCCGCTGGGCAGCGTGGTGCCCAGTCCGCCGGGCTCGGCGCCGGGAATCGCGAGCACGACCGATACGCTGGATTCGACGAGGGTTCGTACGCGCTCGGCGGCTGTGGGCCGCCCGGCGTCTTCCACGGGACGCGGCTGACCCGCCCCGGTGTCGTTCTCGGTACCGGGCAGGGGGCTCCCAGGTCGAAACATGCGTTCTCCTCCGCTAAGGTAAGCCTCACCTAACTTACACGGAGGTTCGTTCCACGTGAACCAGTCGCGTCCCAAGGTCAAGAAGTCGCGTGCGCTCGGCATCGCGCTGACCCCGAAGGCCGTCAAGTACTTCGAGCAGCGTCCCTACCCGCCGGGTGAGCACGGCAGGGGCCGCAAGCAGAACAGCGACTACAAGGTCCGGCTGCTGGAGAAGCAGCGGCTGCGCGCCCAGTACGACATCAGCGAGCGCCAGATGGTCCGCGCCTACGACCGCGCCCGCAAGGTCGACACCAAGACGGGCGAGGCGCTGATCGTCGAGCTGGAGCGCCGCCTCGACGCGCTCGTCCTGCGCTCGGGCTTCGCCCGCACCATCTACCAGGCCCGTCAGATGGTCGTGCACGGCCACATCGAGGTGAACGGCCGCAAGGTCGACAAGCCCTCGTTCCGCGTGCGGCCCGACGACGTGGTGGCCGTCCGCGAGCGCAGCCGCTCCAAGACGCCGTTCCTGGTGGCGCGCGAGGGCGGCTTCGCCCCCGACGGCGAGATCCCGCGCTACCTGGAGGTCAACCTCCAGGCGCTGGCGTTCCGGCTGGACCGGGACCCCAACCGCAAGGAGATCCCGGTCATCTGCGACGAGCAGCTCGTCGTCGAGTACTACGCCCGCTGACGCCCCGCCGCCGTCCCGCCCCCGGGCGGCCGGGAACGGTCCCGAGCCAGGACCGTCCCGGCCGCCCGGGGGCGGCGGCGCGGGCGCGCCCCCGGGCGCAGGCGACGTCCGCCGGCGGCCGCCCGGTGCCGCACGCCCAATGCGTTACGGGCCGGGCGCCCTCGCGCGATAAGGTCGAAACCTGCCGCCAGGGCCCGTCCGGCGGCAGGCCCCGACCATGAACCCGAGGGAAGCGGTGCAGCGTGTCCGGTGGAGAGGTGGCCGGTCTCCTCGTGGCGGTCTTCTGGGCGATCCTGGTGTCGTTCCTCGCCGTCGTGCTCGTGAGGCTCGCCCAGACGCTCAAGGCCGCCACCAAGCTGGTGTCCGGCGTCACGGAGCAGGCGGTGCCCCTGCTGGGTGAGGCGTCCGCGACCGTGCGCTCCGCGCAGAGCCAGCTCGACCGGGTGGACGCCATCGCCGCCGACGTCCAGGAGGTCACCGCCAACGCCTCCGCGCTCTCCTCCACCGTCTCCACCGCCTTCGGCGGACCGCTGGTGAAGGTCGCCGCGTTCGGCTACGGGGTGCGCCGGGCCCTGGGCCGCGGGACCGAGCCGCCGAAGTCCACCGTCGTCGTGGCGGGCGGCCTGCCCTCCGCCCGCCGCGCCCGCCGCCGGCGCGGCGCCGGAAAGGACTGAACGGCCCCATGTTCCGACGCACCTTCTGGTTCAGCGCCGGCGCCGCCGCCGGCGTCTGGGCCACCACCAAGGTCAATCGCAAGCTGCGCAGCCTCGCGCCCGAGTCGCTGGCCGTCCGCGCCGCCGACCGGGCCGTCATCGCCGGGCACCGGCTGAGGGAGATCGCCGTGGACGCGCGGTCCCAGATGATCCAGCGCGAACACGAGCTGAACGAGGCGCTCGGCCTCACCCCGCACCCCGACGGCGCCCGCCGCGCGCGCGAGCTGTCCGCGCGGCAGCGCCCCCCGACGCTTCCCGGACGGGACCCGCGGGCCACGAGCGGCCCGCCCCACCGCAGTCACGGAAATGAGGACCACTGATGGAGTCGGCTGAAATCCGCCGCCGCTGGCTGAGCTTCTTCCAGGAGCGTGGGCACACGGTCGTGCCGTCGGCGTCGCTGATCGCGGACGACCCGACGCTCCTGCTGGTCAACGCGGGCATGGTGCCCTTCAAGCCGTACTTCCTCGGCGAGGCCAAGCCGCCCTACGACCGGGCCGTCAGCGTGCAGAAGTGCGTGCGCACGCCGGACATCGAGGAGGTCGGCAGGACCACCCGGCACGGCACCTTCTTCCAGATGTGCGGCAACTTCTCCTTCGGGGACTACTTCAAGGAAGGGGCCATCAGGCTCGCCTGGGAGCTGCTGACCACCGCCCAGGCCGACGGCGGCTACGGGCTGGACCCCGAGCGGCTGTGGATCACCGTCTACGAGCGGGACGAGGAGGCCGAGCGCATCTGGCGCGACGTCGTCGGAGTGCCCGCCGAACGCATCCAGCGCCTGGGCATGGGCCCCAACTTCTGGTCCATGGGCGTGCCGGGGCCGTGCGGCCCCTGCTCGGAGATCAACTACGACCGGGGTCCGGAGTTCGGCGAAGAGGGCGGCCCGGCCGTCAACGACGAGCGCTACGTGGAGATCTGGAACCTGGTCTTCATGCAGTACGAGCGCGGCGCGGGCACCGGCAAGGAGGACTTCGAGATCCTCGGTGACCTGCCCGCGCAGAACATCGACACCGGCCTCGGCCTGGAACGCCTGGCGATGATCCTCCAGGGCGTCCACAACATGTACGAGACGGACACCCTGCGGGTCGTCATCGACCGGGCTACCGAGCTGACCGGCGTCCGGTACGGCGCGGCCCCCGGCACCGACGTCTCCCTGCGCGTCATCGCCGACCACCTGCGCACCTCCGTCATGCTCATCGCCGACGGCGTCACCCCCGGCAACGAGGGCCGCGGCTACGTCCTGCGCCGCATCATGCGCCGCGCCATCCGCAACATGCGGCTGCTCGGCTCCCAGGACCCGGTGGTGGGCACCCTGGTCGACACGGTCATCGACACGATGGGGCAGCAGTACCCCGAACTCGTCACCGACCGGGGCCGCGTCAGGGCCGTCGCCCTCGCCGAGGAGGCCGCCTTCCTCAAGACGCTGCGGGCGGGCACCAACATCCTGGACACCGCCGTCACCGAGACCAAGTCCGCCGGCGGCTCCGTCCTCTCCGGCGACCAGGCGTTCCTGCTCCACGACACCTGGGGCTTCCCGATCGACCTCACGCTGGAGATGGCCGCCGAACAGGGCCTGAGCGTGGACGAGCAGGGCTTCAGGCGCCTGATGAAGGAGCAGCGGGAGCGGGCCAAGGCCGACGCCCAGGCCAAGAAGACCGGCCACGCCGACCTGTCCGCCTACCGGCAGGTCGCCGACGCCGCCGGCGCCACCGAGTTCACCGGCTACCACCACACCGAGGGCGAGACCACCGTTGTCGGCCTCCTGGTGAACGGCGTTCCCTCCCCGGCCGCCCACGAGGGCGACGAGGTGGAGGTCGTGCTCGACCGCACCCCCTTCTACGCCGAGGGCGGCGGCCAGCTCGCCGACACCGGACGCGTCAAGCTGGCCAGCGGGGCCGTCGTCGAGGTGCGCGACGTGCAGCAGCCGGTGCCGGGCGTCAGCGTGCACAAGGGCGTCGTCCAGGTCGGCGAGGTCACCGTCGGGGCCGCGGGCTACTGCGTGATCGACGTCGTGCGCCGCCGTGCCATCGCCCGCGCCCACAGCGCCACCCACCTCACCCACCAGGCGCTGCGCGACGCGCTGGGCCCGACCGCCGCCCAGGCCGGTTCGGAGAACGCCCCCGGGCGGTTCCGCTTCGACTTCGGCTCGCCCACCGCCGTGCCCGGCACGGTGCTCGGTGACGTGGAGCAGCAGATCAACGAGGTCCTTGCCCGCGAACTCGACGTCACCGCCGAGGTCATGTCGATGGACGAGGCCCGCAAACAGGGCGCCATCGCCGAGTTCGGCGAGAAGTACGGCGACCGGGTGCGCGTGGTGACGATCGGTGACTTCTCCAAGGAGCTGTGCGGCGGCACCCACGTGCACAACACCGCCCAGCTCGGCCTGGTCAAGCTGCTCGGCGAGTCCTCCATCGGCTCGGGGGTGCGCCGGGTGGAGGCCCTGGTCGGTGTCGACGCCTACCAGTTCCTCGCCCGCGAGCACACCGTCGTCTCCCAGCTCACCGACCTGGTCAAGGGCCGGCCCGAGGAGCTGCCGGAGCGCATCTCCGGGATGCTCACCCGGCTCAGGGACGCCGAGCGGGAGATCGAGCGCTTCCGCGCCGAGAAGGTGCTCCAGGCCGCCGCGGGGCTGGCCCAGGGCGCCCGGGACGTGCGCGGCGTGGCGCTGGCCACTGCCCGGGTCCCCGACGGGACCACCGCCGACGACCTGCGCAAGCTGGTGCTGGACGTCCGTGGCCGCATCCCCGCCGACCGGCCCGCCGTCGTCGCGCTGTTCAGCGTGGTCAACGGCCGCCCGCTCACCGTCATCGCCACCAACGAGGCGGCCCGCGAGCGCGGCCTGAAGGCCGGCGACCTGGTGCGCACCGCCGCGAAGACGCTCGGCGGCGGCGGTGGCGGCAAGCCGGACATCGCCCAGGGCGGCGGCCAGGACGCGGCCGCCGTCGAGGAGGCGCTGGCCGCCGTCGAGCGGCAGGTCGGCGAATCGCTGGTCGGCGCCTGATGCGACGCGGCAGGCGGCTCGCCGTCGACGTCGGGGACGCCCGGATCGGGGTCGCCACGTGCGACCCCGACGGGCTCCTCGCCACGCCCGTCGAGACGGTGCCGGGGCGCGACCGTCCGGCGGCGCACCGGCGGCTGGCGGAACTCGTCGCGGAGTACGAGCCGCTGGAGGTCCTGATCGGGCTGCCCCGCTCCCTGAACGGGGGCGAGGGACCGGCCGCCGCCAAGGTACGGGCCTTCGCCCGGGAGGCGGCGCGGCGGATCGCGCCGGTGCCGGTGCGGCTGGTGGACGAGCGGATGAGCACCGTCACCGCCGCCCAGTCGATGCGGGCCTCCGGCGTGAGCGCGAAGAAGGGCCGCGCACGCATCGACCAGGCCGCCGCCGTGGTGATCCTCCAGGGCGCCCTGGAGACCGAACGGGTGGCGGGGCGGCCGCCGGGCCAGTGCGTCGAAGTGGTTGTCTGATCGCAGTACGGTAACGTTCCGCGCGACACGGCGGCCTGTCGAAAATCTGCACGCCGTCCGAGTACGGGCACGTTGCCGAAGCGCGGCATAGGGGATCGATGACTGAGTATGGCCGGGGCCCAGGCTCCCAACCGTGGCATCCCGAGGACCCGCTCTACGGGGACCGGGGCTGGGACGGCAACGTCCGGCAGCAGGACGGCTGGGACGGCTACGGGCACCAGCAGCCGTCCTACCCGGAGGCGCAGCAGCAGCCGCCTCCGCAGGACGACCCCTACGC
Organism: Streptomyces solitudinis; assembly: GCF_036323765.1. Classification (NCBI taxonomy): domain Bacteria; kingdom Bacillati; phylum Actinomycetota; class Actinomycetes; order Kitasatosporales; family Streptomycetaceae; genus Streptomyces; species Streptomyces solitudinis. Next base: position 363,041 of record NZ_JAZDCW010000004.1, on the reverse strand, counting down.
CGTCTGGCAGACGCAGCCCGGGCAGCACGGCTCCCCGGAGCCCGGGGGCGGCGGGCCCGGTGATCCGTACGGGGCGCAGCTTCCGCCCCAGCCCTACGGCGGCCAGGGCGCACCGCCCGGCTCCTACGACGCCCCCGGCGCCTACCCGGCGCCGCCGCGGCAGCAGGAGTCCGCCCCCCAGCACGACCCCTACCGGCCGTACGAGCCGCACCAGGCGCACGAGCAGGAGCCGTACGGGCAGCAGGACGCCTACGGGCAGCGCCGCGCACCGGACCCGTACCAGCAAGGCGCCTACCCGCAGGACCCGGACCCGCAAGGCCCCTACGAGCAAGGCCCGCACGAGCAAGGCCCCTACGAGCAAGGCCCGCACCAGCAGGGCCCCTACCGGCAGCACGAGCCGCACCAGGCGCACGAGCAGGACCCGTACGGGCAGCGGCACGAGCCGGAGCCCCCGCAGCGGCAGGACGGGTACGGACCGCCGGACGAGCAGGACGCGTACCGGCCCGGCGCGCCGCCACCCGCCGGGACCGGGCGGGTCCGGACACCGGAGCCCGCGCCCGGACCGGACCCGGAGACCGGCTGGGACCCGGGACCGGACGAGGGCGAGCAGGCGTTCTTCGCCGGACGCGACGGCGAGCGCGCGGACGGCGGCGAGGAGGACGGCCGTGCCGGGGAACCCGCCACCCGGGCCGGGCGCCGGGCCGCCCGCACCCAGCGCGGCGGCGGGAAGAAGAGCGGCAAGAAGAACGGCATGGCCTGCATGGTCGTGGCCCTGGTACTGCTCGGCGGGGCGGGCGGCGCGACCTACGCGGGCTACAGCTTCTACCAGAGCCGCTTCGGCCCGGCCCCCGACTACGCGGGCGAGGGCACCGGCGAGGTGCAGGTGGAGGTCCCGGAGGGGGCGTCGCTGTCCCAGGTCGCCAACATCCTCAAGGAGGCCGGTGTGGTCAAGAGCCACGACGCCTTCGTGGAGGTCAGCCAGGCCGGCGGGACGGAGGGCCAGCACGTCCAGCCCGGCATCTACACGCTCCGCAAGGAGATGTCCGCCGAGAACGCCTTCGAGCTGATCCTCGACCCCGCGAGCCAGAGCGGCCTGATCGTCCCGGAGGGGCGGCGGGCCAGCGAGATCTACGCGATGATCGACGAGAAGACCGGCTCCCCCGAGGGCACCACCGAGAAGGCCGCCGAGAAGCTGGACGTGGAGCTGCCGTCCTGGGCCGAGAACAACCCGGTGGACCCGCTGGAGGGCTTCCTCTTCCCCTCCAAGTACAGCGTCTCCAAGGACACCGACCCGGCCGCCGTCCTCACCGAGATGGTCGAGCGGGCGAAGGCCGAGTTCGACCGCGTCGGCCTGGTGGCCAAGGCGCGCGAGGTCGGCCACACGCCCTACGAGGTGCTCGTCATCGCCTCGCTGCTGGAGGCCGAGGCGCAGGACAAGGACGACTTCGCCAAGGTCTCGCGGGTCATCTACAACCGGCTGGAGGTGAACCCGGAGACCAACGGCAAGCTGGACTTCGACTCCACCATCAACTACGCGATGGGCCGCTCCACCCTTGAGGTCTCCGTGGCGGACACCAACCTCGACTCGCCCTACAACACCTACCGCAACGCGGGCCTGCCCCCGGGGCCGATCGACAACCCGGGCCACCACGCCATCGAGGCGGCGACCAACCCGGCCGACGGGGACTGGCAGTTCTTCGTGACCGTCAAGCCGGGGGACACCCGCTTCACCGCGACCTACGAGGAGCACCAGGAGCACGTGGCCGACTTCAACGAGGAGATGGCCCGGCAGAAGGAGGAGGACGAGTGAGCGGCGTCCAGCACCGCGCGGCCGTCCTCGGCTCGCCCATCACGCACTCCCTCTCCCCGGTGCTGCACCGCGCGGCCTACGCGGAACTCGGGCTGGGCGAGTGGACCTACGAGCGCTTCGAGGTGGAGGAGGCCGGGCTCGCCGCCTTCCTGGACGGCCTGGGCCCCGGCTGGGCGGGACTGTCGCTCACCATGCCGCTGAAGCGGGCCGTCATCCCGCTGCTGGACCGGGTGAGCGAGACGGCGGCGGCCGTGGAGGCCGTCAACACCGTGGTGTTCACCGGCGAGGGCGAGCGGCACGGCGAGAACACCGACATCCCCGGCATGGTGGCGGCGCTCAGGGAGCGCGGCCTCGGACAGGTGCCCGAGGCCGCCGTGCTGGGCGCCGGGGCGACGGCCTCCTCCGCGCTGGCCGCGCTCGCCCGCGTCTGCCCGGGGACGGTGACGGCCTACGTGCGCAGCGAGGCGCGGGCCGTCCAGATGCGCGGCTGGGGTGAGCGGCTGGGCGTCCACGTGCAGACCGAGCCCTGGGAGCGGGCGGCGGCGGCGCTCACCGCGCCGCTGGTCATCGCCACCACCCCGGCCGGAACGGCCGACGTGCTCGCCGGGTCCGTGCCCGGGCGGCCCGGCACCCTCTTCGACGTGCTCTACGACCCCTGGCCCACCCCGCTGGTGGCGGCGTGGGAACGGGCGGGCGGGCAGGTCGTCGGCGGCCTCGACCTCCTCGTCCACCAGGCCGCGCTCCAGGTGGAGCAGATGACCGGCCGCGCCCCCGCCCCGCTCGCCGCCATGCGGGCCGCCGGCCAGGCGGCGCTGGCCGCCCGTCCGGCCTGAGCGCCCCGCCCGGCGCGCCCGCCCGGGCCGGCGCGCCCGCCCGGGCCGGGTCCGCCTGCCGGACGGGGTGTCCGCGAGGTGGACCGGCGTCCGGTGCTGTCCTGCGGACGTGGCAGGATCGGGGGCAAGCACCGGCGAGTGAGGAGCACCGTTGAGCAGGTTGCGCTGGCTGACCGCGGGGGAGTCCCACGGACCCGCACTGGTGGCGACGCTGGAGGGGCTGCCCTCCGGCGTCCCGGTCACCACGGAGATGGTGGCGGACGCCCTGGCGCGGCGGCGGCTCGGCTACGGCCGCGGCGCCCGCATGAAGTTCGAGCGCGACGAGGTCACCTTCCTCGGCGGCGTGCGGCACGGCCGCACCCTGGGCTCCCCGGTGGCGGTCATGGTCGGCAACACCGAGTGGCCCAAGTGGGAGCAGGTGATGGCCGCTGACCCGGTCGATCCGCAGGAGCTGGCCGCCCTCGCCCGCAACGCGCCGCTCACCCGGCCCCGCCCCGGCCACGCCGACCTGGCGGGCATGCAGAAGTACGGCTTCGACGAGGCACGGCCCATCCTGGAGCGGGCCTCGGCGCGGGAGACCGCGGCCCGGGTGGCCCTGGGCACGGTGGCCCGCTCCTACCTCAAGGAGACGGCCGGCATCGAGATCGTCTCGCACGTCGTGGAGCTGGGCGCCGCCCGGGCGCCCGCGGGCACGCTGCCCGTGCCCGGCGACGTCGGACGGCTGGACGCGGACCCGGTGCGCTGCCTGGACCAGGCCGCGAGCGAGGCGATGGTCGCCGAGATCGACCAGGCCCACAAGGACGGTGACACGCTCGGCGGCGTCGTCGAGGTCCTCGCCCACGGCGTGCCGGTGGGCCTGGGCAGCCACGTCCACTGGGACCGGCGGCTGGACGCGCGGCTGGCCGCGGCCCTCATGGGCATCCAGGCCATCAAGGGCGTCGAGCTGGGCGACGGGTTCGACCTCGCCCGCGTCCCCGGCTCCCAGGCCCACGACGAGATCGTCGGCACCGCCGACGGCATCCGCCGCGCCTCCGGGCGCTCGGGCGGCACCGAGGGCGGGCTGAGCACCGGCGAACTGCTGCGGGTGCGGGCCGCGATGAAGCCCATCGCCACCGTGCCCCGCGCGCTGTCCACGGTGGACGTGGCCACCGGGGAGGCGGCCAGGGCGCACCACCAGCGCTCCGACGTGTGCGCGGTGCCCGCCGCCGGGATCGTGGCCGAGGCCATGGTCGCCCTCGTGCTCGCGGACGCCGTCGCGGAGAAGTTCGGCGGCGACAGCGTCGCCGAGACCCGCCGCAACGTCACCGGCTTCCTCGACCACCTGGCCGTGCGGTGAGCGGCCCGGCCGTCATCCTGGTCGGCCCCATGGGCGCGGGCAAGACGACCGTCGGGCGCCTGCTGGCCGAGCGCCTCGGCGTCACCTTCCGGGACACCGACACCGACATCGAGACGGAGGCGGGCAAGCCCGTCTCCGACCTCTTCATCGACGAGGGCGAGGAGCACTTCCGGGACCTGGAACGCGCGGCGGTGCGTGCCGCCGTCACCGGACACGACGGCGTGCTCGCCCTCGGCGGCGGCGCGGTGCTGGCCGGGGAGAGCCGCGCCCTGCTCGCCGGGCGCCCGGTGGTCTTCCTGGAGACGGGCGTCGCCGAGGCGGTCCGCCGTGTGGGCCTGGACGCCCCCCGGCCGCTCCTGGCCGTCAACCCCCGGCAGCGCTGGCGGGCCCTGATGGAGGAGCGCCGCCCGCTGTACACCGAGGTGGCCCGTGCGGTGGTCAGCACCGAGGGCCGCACACCCCACGACGTAGCCGACGACGTCCTCGACGTCCTGGACCTGAGGAAGGCATGAGCCCCAAGACCCCCATCCGGATCACCGTCGGCGCGAGCGCGGGCAGTGAGGCGTACGACGTCCTCATCGGGCGGCAGCTCCTGGGCGAGCTGCGCGGGCTCATCGGCGAGCAGGCGGCCCGGGTGGCCGTCCTGCACCCCGAGGCACTGGCCGAGACCGGCGAGGTGCTGCGCCGCGACCTCGCGGAGCAGGGGTACGAGGCCGTCGCCGTGCAACTGCCGAACGCCGAGGAGTCCAAGACGGCCGAGGTCGCCGCCTACTGCTGGAAGGCGCTCGGCCAGACGGGTTTCACCCGCACCGACGTCATCGTCGGTGTCGGTGGCGGGGCCACCACCGACGTGGCCGGTTTCGTCGCCGCCACCTGGCTGCGCGGGGTGCGCTGGATCGCGGTGCCCACCACCGTGCTCGGCATGGTGGACGCCGCCGTCGGCGGCAAGACGGGCATCAACACCGCCGAGGGCAAGAACCTCGTCGGCGCCTTCCACCCGCCCGCCGGGGTGCTGTGCGACCTGGCCGCCCTGGACTCCCTGCCCGTCCACGACTACGTCTCCGGCCTCGCGGAGGTCATCAAGGCGGGCTTCATCGCCGATCCGGCGATCCTCGACCTGATCGAGGCGGACCCCGAAGGAGCCCGCGTGCCGGGCGGGCCGCACACCGCCGAACTCATCGAGCGCTCCGTGCGCGTCAAGGCGGACGTCGTCTCGGCCGACCTCAAGGAGGCCGGGCTGCGGGAGATCCTCAACTACGGCCACACCCTCGCGCACGCCATCGAGAAGAACGAGCGCTACAACTGGCGGCACGGCGCCGCTGTCGCGGTCGGCCTGGTCTTCGCCGCCGAACTCGGCCGCATCGCCGGGCGCCTGGACGACGCCACCGCCGACCGGCACCGCACCGTCCTCAAGGCGGTCGGCCTGCCCGTCACCTACCGCGGTGACCAATGGCCCAAGCTGCTGGAGACCATGAAGGTGGACAAGAAGACGCGCGGCGACCGGCTGCGCTTCATCGTTCTCGACGGGCTCGCCCGCCCCGCCGTGCTGGAGGGCCCCGACCCGGCCATGCTGCTGGCCGCCCACGCGGAGATCGCCGAGTGAGCCCCTCCGCGCACCCTTCCCCGCGTCCCGTCCTGGTGCTCAACGGGCCCAACCTCGGCCGCCTCGGCTCCCGCGAGCCGGACGTCTACGGCTCCACCACCTACGCCGGGCTCGTCGAGGAGTGCACCGCCCTCGGTGCCGAGCTGGGGTTCGAGGTGCAGGTGCGGGAGACCAACGACGAGGGCGAGCTGGTGCGCTGGCTCCACGAGGCGGCCGACGGCCGGGTGCCCGTCGTCCTCAACCCGGGGGCGTTCACGCACTACTCGTACGCCATGCGCGACGCCGCCGCGCAGCGCACCGCGCCCCTGATCGAGGTGCACATCTCCAACCCCTACGCCCGCGAGGAGTTCCGCCACACCTCCGTCGTGGCCACCGTCGCCAGCGGCACCGTCGCCGGGTTCGGGATCGGCTCCTACCGGCTGGCCCTGCGCGCCCTCGCCGAGCAGACGGACGCGGGCGGCGGCGCGGGCTGACGGGAACCGGCCGGCGGGTAGCGGTGCGCGCAGGGGCGCGGCCGCGGTGCCGCGGGGGAGCGGTACCGTGCGGTGGACGAAGGGGCATGCGCGCCGTGACGGCGCGCCGGACGACGGAGTGGGACCGGATGCAGCACTACGCGGGCCAGGGCGCGCACCACCCCGTCCCCCCGGGCCACCCGCCGCAGCCCGCGCGCCCGCCCGCCGAGCGCGGGGGCGGCCCCGGCTGGGGCGGCCCGCCCGCGCCCGGCGGACCGCCGCCGCAGCCCCCGCACGCCGTTCCCCCGCCGCAGCACCACCCGCAGCCCCCGGCCCCGGGCGCGCCGCCCGCCGCACCGCCCGCTTCCGGTGAGGCGACCGGGCAGGTACGGCTGCCGCCCGCGGGGCCGGTCCGCACCCCGCCGCGCCCCGGCGAGCCGGTGCACGCCGCGGCCGGCGGCACGGCCGCGCCGGACGCCGCCCACGCGGCCGTCGCCGTCCTGCTCATCGGCCCGGCCGGCGCGGGCAAGACCACCGTCGCCCGGTACTGGGCCGACCACCGCCGGGTGCCCACCGCGCACATCAGCCTCGACGACGTCCGCGAATGGGTCAGGTCCGGCTTCGCCGACCCGCAGCAGGGCTGGCACGACGGCTCCGAGGCGCAGTACCGGCTCGCCCGCAGGACCTGCGGCTTCGCCGCCCGCAACTTCCTGGCCAACGGCATCTCCTGCGTCCTGGACGACGCCGTCTTCCCCGACTGGCCGGTGGTGGGCCTCGGCGGGTGGAAGCGGCACGTCGGCCCGGGACTGATCCCCGTCGTGCTGCTGCCCGGCCTGGACGTCGTCCTGGAACGCAACGCCGAGCGCCGCGGCAACCGCCGCCTCACCGACGAGGAGGTGGCCCGCATCCACGGCCGGATGGCCGGCTGGTACGGCTCGGGGCTGCCCATCATCGACAACTCACGGCAGGACGTGGAGAGCACCGCCCGGCTGCTGGACGACGCCGTGGCACGCAGCCTGGCCAGCCCGCCCTCCTGGTGACACGGGGGTCCGCCCCGCCCTGCGGCCTGCGGCGGGGCGGACCCCCGTCCGGGTGCGCTGGAGGGGCCGGGCCGCTCCCTGCGCCGTACGCTCAGGGCATGTCCGAGGTGCACATGGCCCGTCGCTCCCGGCTGCGCGACCGGCCCGCGGCGGACGAGGCCACGGCCGTGCTGGTCTCCGCGCCGGCCAACCTGCGTTACCTCACCGGGTGCGCCCCGCCGGGCGCCGCCCTGCTGCTCGCCCCGGACGGCCGCGACACGCTGGTGACCCGGCAGGACGGCCGGCCCGGCCCGTCGCTCCCGCCCGATCTCGGTGACGCACTGCGCGTCCACGCGCTGCCCGGGCCGGACGCGGAACCGGTGGCCGTCGCCGCCGGACTGGCCGCCGCCGCGCGGGCCGCCGTCCTCGCCGTCGAGGAGCACCACCTGACGGTGGCCCGGCACCGGGTGCTGGCCGCCGCCGCGCCCCGGCTGCGCCTGGCCGACCTCGGCTGCGCGGTGGAGCGGCAGCGGCTCGTCAAGGACGACGAGGAGATCGCGGCGCTGCGCATCGCCGCCGAGATCACCGACCAGGCGCTCGGGGAGCTGCTGGAGTCCATCCTCGTCGGCCGCACCGAACGCCACCTCGCGCTGGAGCTGGAGCGCCGCCTCATCGACCACGGCGCCGAACGGCCCGCCTTCCCGACCTCCGTCGCCACCGGGCGCCACTCGGGGCTGGCCGGCCACGTCCCCAGCGACCTGCGGGTGGAGGAGGGCGACTTCCTCACCGTCCGGCTCGGCGCCAGCTACCGGGGCTACCGGTGCCGCATCGGCCGGACCTTCGTCATCGGCACCGCTCCCGCCGACTGGCAGATCCGCCTCTACGACCTGGTCTTCACCGCCCAGCGCGCCGCCCGCGAGGCGCTGGCGCCCGGCACCGAGTACCGGGCGGTGGACCGGGCCGCCCGGCAGCTTCTGGAGGCCGCCGGGTACGGTGGGGCCCTGGGGCCGGCCGTCGGAGCGGGGGTCGGGCTGGAAATCGGGGAGGACCCTGCGCTGTCGCCCGCGGCCGTGGGTAAACTGGACGCTTGTGTGCCGGTCACCGTCGAACCAGGGGTCCACCTCCCGGGCCGGGGCGGCGTCCGGATCGATGACACACTCGTCGTCCGCTCGTTGTCGGACGGCGGGCCGGAGCTACTCACCATCACGACCAAGGAGCTCCTCGCTCTCTGAGCCCCGGGCGGGCCCGCGGGGCCGGTGCCCTTGGTTCCCGAAGCAGCGTCTGTAGGAGATTCCGCGACCGTGGCCACCACGAACGACCTCAAGAACGGCATGGTGCTCAAGCTCGACGCGGGCCAGCTCTGGTCCGTCGTCGAGTTCCAGCACGTCAAGCCCGGCAAGGGCCCTGCCTTCGTGCGCACCAAGCTGAAGAACGTGCTGTCCGGCAAGACCGTGGACAAGACGTTCAACGCCGGCACGAAGGTCGAGACCGCCACCGTCGACCGGCGCAGCATGCAGTTCTCGTACATGGACGGCGAGTACTTCGTCTTCATGGACCTGGACACCTACGACCAGCTCCACGTCGACCGCAAGACGGTCGGGGACGCCGCGAACTACCTCATCGAGGGCTTCGAGGCGACCGTGGCGATGTACGAGGGCAACCCGCTCTCCGTCGAGCTGCCGGCCGCCGTCGAGCTGGTCATCGAGCACACCGAGCCCGGTGTGCAGGGCGACCGCTCCACCGGCGGCACCAAGCCCGCCCGCCTGGAGACCGGCTACGAGATCGGCGTGCCGCTGTTCATCACCACGGGTGAGAAGATCAAGGTCGACACCCGCTCCGGCGAGTACCTCGGCCGGGTGAACAGCTAACCGTGGCTGCTCGCACCAAAGCACGCAAGCGCGCCTTCCAGATCCTCTTCGAATCCGACCAGCGCGGCAGCGGCGTGACCGACGTGCTGGCCGACTGGGTGCGGCACGCCCGCACCGACAGCCGGCAGCCGCCGGTCAGCGAGTACACGATGCAGCTCGTCGAGGGCTACGCGCGGCACGCCGCCCGCATCGACGAGCTGATCGCCACGCACTCCGTGGGCTGGACGCTGGACCGGATGCCCGCGGTGGACCGCAACCTGCTGCGGCTGGGCGCCTACGAACTCCTGTGGGAGGACGGCACGCCGGACGCCGTCGTGCTGGACGAGTGCATCCAGCTCGCCAGGGAGTTCTCCACGGACGAGTCGCCCGCCTTCGTCAACGGCCTGCTCGGCAAGCTCAAGGAGCTGGCGCCGGGCCTGCGCGGGCCAAAGGGCCCCGCCGCGTGAGGCGAGGCGGCCCGCGCCGCCGAGAGGAACGGCCCAGGGGCCCGGAACAGCCGTTCCGGGCCCCTGGGCCGTCGTCGCGGGCCCGCCCGCACGCCGCCGCCGGACGGCGGCTCCGCCGCGTCCGCCCCGGCGGGGAGGCGGACGCGGCGGCCCTGGCGGGCGGGCAGGGCGGTCAGGCGTCCTCGTGGGCCACGGCCCGGCGGGCGTCCGCGTCCAGGACGCCCCAGCTGATCAGCTGCTCGGTGAGGACCGAGGGCGACTGGTCGTAGATGACGGCCAGCGTGCGCAGGTCGTCCTGCCGGATCGACAGCACCTTGCCGTTGTAGTCGCCGCGCTGGCTCTGGATCGTCGCCGCGTAGCGCTGGAGCGGCCCCGCCTTGTCGGCCGGGACGTGGGCGAGGCGCTCCAGGTCGAGCACGAGCTTCGGCGGCGGCTCGGCGGCGCCGCCCGGCGTGCTGCCCGGCAGCAGCTCCTGGACCGGCACACCGTAGAAGTCCGCCAGCTCGGCGAGGCGCTGGACGGTCACCGCCCGGTCCCCGCGCTCGTAGGAGCCCACCACGACCGCCTTCCAGCGGCCCTGGGACTTCTCCTCCACGCCGTGGAGGGAGAGGCCCTGCTGGGTGCGGATGGCCCGGAGCTTGGCCCCGAGCTGCTTGGCGTATTCGCTGGACATTAAGGCTCCCCGGAAGAGGCGTTGGTAACTCACTGTGAGGTTACGCAGCGTAATGTGCGGCGTCAAGCCGGGGCCGGGAACCTCCTGGGCCACCCGGGTCCCCGCGGCCCCGCGCCGGCCGCCGTGACCAGCGCGTCGCGGCGACCGGCCCAGGTACCCCGTGCGCCGCGGTGCCGGGTGCCCTGATACCGTGAGGGTGAACCATCCAGGCGTCCTTTAAGGCCCGTCCCGTGAGGCGGGGAAGGAGGTCCGTTACCCATGGACACCACCAACGGCGGCCCCGCGGACGGCGCCCCCGCTCCGGCGCGGCCCGTGCTCGAAGCCCCCGACATCGCGCGGGTGCTCACCCGCATCGCCCACGAGATCGTCGAACGCGCCAAGGGCGCCGAGGACGTGGTCCTCCTCGGCATCCCGACCCGCGGCGTGCACCTCGCCCGGCGGCTCGCCGCCAAGCTGGAGGAGATCACCTCCCGCCCCGTCCCGGTCGGCTCGCTGGACATCACCATGTACCGCGACGACCTGCGGCTGCGCCCCGCCCGCGCGCTCGCCCGCACCGAGATCCCCGGCGAGGGGACCGAGGGCGCGCTCGTCGTCCTCGTCGACGACGTCCTGTTCTCCGGCCGCACCATCCGCGCCGCCCTCGACGCGCTCGGCGACATCGGCCGCCCCCGCGCCGTGCAGCTCGCGGTCCTGGTGGACCGCGGCCACCGCGAGCTGCCGATCCGGGCCGACTACGTCGGCAAGAACCTGCCCACCTCGCTGCGCGAGACGGTCCGCGTCCAGCTCACCGAGGAGGACGGCCGCGACGGCGTGCTGCTCGGCGTGCGCGCCACCCCCGACGACGGCAGGTAGTCCCGCACCGCCCGGCGTCCGCCCCGCCCCGCCCCGCGCGGTGCGGCCCTGCCGCACGCCCGCCTGCCCCGCCGGCCGGCCACCGCCGCCCGCCGGACCCCTCGCCCGCACGCCCCGCCCCGCACCCACGGAAGGCACACAGATGAAGCGCCACCTCATCTCGGCCGCCGACCTCGCCCGCGACGACGCCGTCCTCATCCTCGACACCGCGGAAGAGCTGGCCCGCCTCGCCGACCGGCCGGTCAAGAAACTGCCGACGCTGCGCGGACGCACCGTCGTCAACCTGTTCTTCGAGGACTCCACGCGCACCCGGATCTCCTTCGAGGCCGCCGCCAAGCGCCTGTCCGCCGACGTCATCAACTTCTCCGCCAAGGGCTCGTCCGTCTCCAAGGGCGAGTCGCTGAAGGACACCGCCCTCACCCTGGAGGCCATGGGCGCCGACGCCGTCGTCATCCGGCACCACGACTCCGGCGCCCCGCACCGGCTGGCCACCTCCGGGTGGATCGGCGGATCGGTCGTCAACGCCGGCGACGGCACCCACGAGCACCCCACCCAGGCGCTGCTGGACGCGTTCACCATGCGCCGCCGCTTCGGCGGCGGGGCCGGCGCGGACCTCGCCGGGCGCCGGGTCACCGTCGTCGGCGACATCCTGCACAGCCGCGTCGCCCGCTCCAACGTGTACCTGCTGAGCACGCTCGGTGCCCACGTCACCCTCGTCGCGCCGCCCACCCTGGTGCCGGTCGGCGTCGGGAGCTGGCCGTGCGAGGTCTCCTACGACCTCGACGCCGTCCTGGCCACGTCCGACGCCGTCATGATGCTCCGCGTCCAGCGCGAGCGGATGAACGCCGCCTTCTTCCCGACCGAGCGCGAGTACGCCCGCCGCTACGGCCTCGACGGCTCCCGCATGGCCCGGATGCCGGACCACGCGCTCGTCATGCACCCGGGGCCGATGAACCGCGGCATGGAGATCACCGCCGACGTGGCCGACTCGCCGCGCTGCACCGCCGTCGAGCAGGTCACCAACGGCGTGAGCATCCGCATGGCCGTCCTGTACCTCCTGCTCGGCGGCGCCGCCCTGGCCGCCGGGGAACCGACCGCACGCCCCACCGAGGAGAGCAAGTGAGCACAGCCAAGACCCTGATCCGCGGCGCGGACGTCCTCGGCGGCGGGGCGCGGGACGTCCTGATCGACGGCGGGACCATCGCCGAGGTCGGCACCGGCCTCGACGCCGCGGGTGCCACCGTCGTCGACGCCGCCGGGCTGGTCCTGCTCCCCGGCCTGGTGGACCTCCACACCCACCTGCGCGAACCGGGCCGCGAGGACTCCGAGACGGTGCTCACCGGCACCCGCGCCGCGGCCAGCGGCGGCTTCACCGCCGTGCACGCCATGGCCAACACCTTCCCCGTGGCCGACACCGCCGGCGTCGTGGAGCAGGTGTGGCGGCTGGGCCGCGAGTCCGGCTACTGCGACGTGCAGCCCGTGGGCGCCGTCACCGTGGGGCTGGCCGGCCAGCAGCTCGCGGAGCTGGGCGCCATGCACGACTCCGCGGCCGGTGTCACCGTCTTCTCCGACGACGGCAAGTGCGTGGACGACGCGGTGATCATGCGCCGCGCCCTGGAGTACGTCAAAGCCTTCGACGGCGTCATCGCGCAGCACGCCCAGGAACCCCGGCTGACCGAGGGCGCCGAGATGAACGAGGGCGTCGTCTCCGCCGAGCTGGGCCTCGGCGGCTGGCCCGCCGTCGCCGAGGAGTCCATCGTCTCGCGCGACGTGCTGCTCGCCGCCCACGTCGGCTCCCGGGTGCACGTGTGCCACCTGTCCACGGCCGGTTCGGTGGAGATCGTGCGCTGGGCCAAGGCCAAGGGCTGGAACGTCACGGCCGAGGTCACCCCGCACCACCTGCTGCTCACCGACGAGCTGGTGCGCTCCTACGACCCCGTCTACAAGGTCAACCCGCCGCTGCGCACCGAGGCCGACGTGCTGGCCCTGCGCGACGCGCTGGCCGACGGGACGATCGACTGCGTGGCCACCGACCACGCCCCGCACCCGCACGAGGACAAGGACTGCGAGTGGGGCGCGGCCGCGATGGGCATGGTGGGCCTGGAGACGGCCCTGTCCGTCGTGCAGCACACCATGGTCGACACCGGGCTGCTCACCTGGGCGGACGTCGCCGACCGGATGTCCTTCCGGCCCGCCCGCATCGGACGGCTCGCCGGGCACGGCCGCCCCGTCTCGCCCGGTGAGCCCGCCAACCTGACGCTGGTCGATCCGGCTTACCGTGGAGAGGTGGACCCCGCGGGCTTCGCCTCCCGCAGCCGCAACACCCCCTACCGGGGCCGCGAGCTGCCGGGCCGCGTCACACACACCTTCCTGCGGGGCCGGGCCACGGTGACGGACGGGAAGCTGGCGTGAACACAGACGTACTGACACTCCTCGCGGACGGCGCGGTCGAGCGCAAGTCACAGGAGGTGACGCACTGGGCCGAGCGGATCGGCTGGGTCGTGGGCATGATCCTGGTCATCGCCCTCGTCTACTGGCTGATGCGGCAGGGCTGGAAGTGGCGCGCCACCCTCCAGGGCGACCTGCCCGAGCCCGCGCCCGTCCCCGCCACGGCGGACACCCCCGAGCTGACCCTGACCGGCCGCTACCACGGCTCCACCGCCGCCGGGCAGTGGCTGGAGCGCATCGTCGCGCACGGGCTCGGCACCCGCAGCCGCGTCGAGCTGAGCCTGACCGCGCGGGGCCTGACCGTGCTGCGGCCCGGCGCGCGGGACTTCGCCATTCCCCGCGAGGCACTGCGCGGCGCCCGGCTCGACAAGGGCATCGCCGGCAAGGTGGTCACCGAGGGCGGCATGCTCGTGATCACCTGGCAGCTCGGCGACCGGACCCTGGACTCCGGCTTCCGCGCCGACCACCCGGCGGAGCACCCGCGCTGGGTCACGGCCGTCACGCAGGCCGCCGCGGCCGGCCCGGCCGCCGCACACACCACCGCACACACCGGCGACAGCGCCGTCGCCGGACGGCACGACCGGGAAGGCGCAGCATGACGACCTCCACCCGCACCCCCGCACCCGCCGCACTCGTCCTGGAGGACGGACGCGTCTTCCGCGGCCGGACCTACGGCGCCGTGGGCGAGACCTTCGGCGAGGCCGTCTTCTCCACCGGCATGACCGGCTACCAGGAGACGCTGACCGATCCGTCCTACCACCGCCAGGTCGTCGTCATGACGGCCCCGCACGTGGGCAACACCGGGGTCAACGACGAGGACGCGGAGTCCCGGCGCATCTGGGTCGCCGGCTACGTCGTCCGGGACCCGGCCCGCCGGCCGTCGAACTGGCGCTCGGTGCGCTCGCTGGACGAGGAGCTCGCCGCCCAGGGCGTCGTCGGCATCAGCGGCGTGGACACCCGCGCCCTGACCCGGCACCTGCGCGAACGCGGCGCCATGCGGGTCGGCGTCTTCTCCGGCGACGCGCTGGAGGCCGACGCCGCTCTGCTGGCCAGGGTGCGCAGCGCCCCCGGCATGGCGGGCGCCGACCTGTGCGGGGAGGTCGCCACCACCGAGCCGTACGTCGTCCCCGCGCTCGGCACCAGGCGGTTCACCGTCGCCGCCGTCGACCTCGGCATCAAGGGCATGACGCCGCAGCGCATGGCCGAGCGCGGCATAGAGGTGCACGTGCTCCCGGCGACGGCGACCGTGGAGGACGTCTACGCCGTGCGGCCCGACGGGGTCTTCTTCTCCAACGGCCCCGGCGACCCGGCCGCCGCCGACCACCCCGTGTCGCTCATGCGCGGCGTCCTGGAACGGGGCACGCCGCTGTTCGGCATCTGCTTCGGCAACCAGGTGCTCGGGCGGGCACTGGGCTTCGGCACGTTCAAGCTGAAGTACGGGCACCGCGGCATCAACCAGCCGGTGCAGGACCGCACCACCGGCAAGGTCGAGATCACCGCGCACAACCACGGCTTCGCCGTGGACGCCCCCCTGGAGGGCACCCCGAAGACTCCGTTCGGACGCGCCGAGGTGACGCACGTGTGCCTCAACGACAACGTGGTGGAGGGCCTGCGGCTGCTCGACCGGCCGGCCTTCAGCGTCCAGTACCACCCCGAGGCGGCGGCCGGTCCCCACGACGCCGCCTACCTGTTCGACCGCTTCACGTCCCTGATGGAGGGCCAGCGTGCCTAAGCGCACCGATATCCAGTCCGTCCTGGTCATCGGCTCCGGCCCGATCGTCATCGGCCAGGCCGCCGAGTTCGACTACTCCGGCACCCAGGCGTGCCGGGTGCTGAAGGCCGAGGGCCTGCGCGTCATCCTGGTCAACTCCAACCCGGCGACGATCATGACCGACCCGGAGATCGCCGACGCCACCTACGTCGAGCCGATCACCCCGGAGTACGTCGAGAAGATCATCGCCAAGGAGCGCCCCGACGCGCTGCTGCCGACGCTGGGCGGCCAGACCGCGCTGAACACCGCGATCTCGCTGCACGGAGCGGGGACGCTGGAGCGCTACGGCGTCGAGCTGATCGGCGCGAACGTCGAGGCGATCAACAAGGGCGAGGACCGCGACCTGTTCAAGGAGGTCGTGGCGGCCGTCCGGGCGAGGACGGGGCACGGCGAGTCCGCCCGCTCGGTGATCTGCCACTCCATGGACGAGGTCGTCGCGGGCGTCGACGGGCTGGGCGGGTACCCCGTCGTCGTGCGGCCGTCCTTCACCATGGGCGGCGCCGGGTCCGGCTTCGCCCACGACGAGGACGAGCTGCGCCGCATCGCGGGCCAGGGCCTGTCCCTCTCGCCCACCACTGAGGTGCTCCTGGAGGAGTCGATCCTCGGCTGGAAGGAGTACGAGCTGGAGCTGATGCGCGACCGGAACGACAACGTCGTCGTCGTGTGCTCCATCGAGAACTTCGACCCCATGGGCGTCCACACCGGCGACTCCATCACCGTCGCCCCCGCGATGACGCTCACCGACCGCGAGTACCAGGTGCTGCGCGACATCGGCATCGCCGTCATCCGCGAGGTCGGCGTGGACACCGGCGGCTGCAACATCCAGTTCGCCGTCAACCCGGCCGACGGGCGGGTCATCGTCATCGAGATGAACCCGCGCGTCTCCCGCTCCTCCGCGCTGGCGTCCAAGGCCACCGGCTTCCCGATCGCCAAGATCGCCGCCAAGCTGGCCGTGGGCTACACACTGGACGAGATCCCCAACGACATCACCGAGCAGACCCCGGCGTCCTTCGAGCCGACGCTCGACTACGTCGTCGTCAAGGCCCCGCGCTTCGCGTTCGAGAAGTTCCCGGCCGCCGACGCCACCCTCACCACCACCATGAAATCGGTCGGCGAGGCCATGGCGATCGGCCGCAACTTCGCCGAGGCGCTCCAGAAGGCGCTGCGCTCGCTGGAGAAGAAGGGCAGCCAGTTCGACTTCACCGGCGACCCGGGGGGCCCGGAGGACAAGGCCCGCCTGCTGGCCGCCGCCGTCCGGCCCACCGACGGGCGGATCAACACCGTCATGGCCGCCATCCGCGCCGGGGCCACCCCCGAGGAGGTCTTCGAGGCGACGAAGATCGACCCCTGGTTCACCGACCAGCTCTTCCTCATCAAGGAGATCGCCGACGAGATCGCCGCCGCCGAGCTGCTGACGCCGGACCTGCTGGCCTACGCCAAGCGCCACGGCTTCTCCGACGCCCAGATCGCCGCCCTGCGCGGCCTGCGCGAGGACGTCGTGCGCGAGGTGCGGCACGCGCTCGGGGTACGGCCGGTGTACAAGACGGTCGACACCTGCGCGGCCGAGTTCGCCGCCCGCACCCCGTACTTCTACTCCTCCTACGACGAGGAGAGCGAGGTCGCCCCCCGCGAGAAGCCCGCCGTCATCATCCTCGGCTCCGGGCCCAACCGCATCGGGCAGGGCATCGAGTTCGACTACTCCTGCGTCCACGCCTCCTTCGCGCTCGGCGACGCCGGCTACGAGACGGTCATGGTCAACTGCAACCCCGAGACCGTCTCCACCGACTACGACACCTCCGACCGGCTCTACTTCGAGCCGCTCACGCTGGAGGACGTCCTGGAGGTCGTGCACGCCGAACAGCAGGCCGGGCCGGTGGCCGGCGTCATCGTCCAGCTCGGCGGGCAGACGCCGCTGGGCCTGGCGCAGGCGCTCAAGGACAACGGCGTGCCCATCGCCGGCACCCCGCCCGAGGCCATCCACGCCGCCGAGGACCGCGGCACCTTCGGCCGCGTCCTGACCGAGGCCGGGCTGCCCGCGCCCAAGTACGGCACCGCCTACTCCTTCGAGGAGGCGCGGGCCATCGCCACGGGCATCGGCTACCCCGTCATGGTCCGGCCCTCCTACGTGCTCGGCGGGCGCGGCATGGAGATCGTCTACGACGAGCCCTCCCTGGCCGCCTACCTGGAGCGGCACGCCGGGCTCATCTCCGAGCACCCCGTCCTCATCGACCGGTTCCTCGACGACGCCATCGAGATCGACGTGGACGCCCTCTACGACGGCACCGAGCTGTACCTCGGCGGCGTCATGGAGCACATCGAGGAGGCCGGCATCCACTCCGGCGACTCCGCCTGCGCCCTGCCGCCCATCACCCTCGGCGGCCACGACATCAAGCGGCTGCGCGCCTCCACCGAGGCCATCGCCCGCGGTGTCGGGGTGCGCGGCCTGATCAACATCCAGTTCGCGCTGGCCGGGGACATCCTCTACGTGCTGGAGGCCAACCCGCGCGCCTCCCGCACGGTGCCCTTCACCTCCAAGGCCACCGCCGTGCCGCTCGCCAAGGCCGCCGCCCGCATCTCGCTGGGCGCGACCGTCGCCGGGCTGCGCGCCGAGGGCCTGCTCCCGGCCGAGGGCGACGGCGGCACCCTGCCGCTGGACGCGCCGATCTCCGTCAAGGAGGCCGTCCTGCCCTGGAGCCGCTTCCGCGACGTGCACGGGCGCGGCGTGGACACCGTGCTCGGCCCCGAGATGCGCTCCACCGGCGAGGTCATGGGCATCGACTCCGTCTTCGGCGCCGCCTACGCCAAGTCCCAGGCCGGGGCGTACGGCGCGCTGCCCACCAAGGGGCGCGCGTTCGTCTCCGTCGCCAACCGGGACAAGCGGTCCATGATCTTCCCCGCGCGGGAACTGGTCGCCCTCGGGTTCGAGCTGCTGGCCACGTCCGGCACCGCCGAGGTGCTGCGGCGCAACGGCATCAAGGCCACCGTCGTGCGCAAGCAGAGCGAGGGCGAGGGGCCGGACGGCGAGAAGACCGTCGTGCAGCTCATCCACGACGGCGAGGTGGACCTCATCGTCAACACCCCCTACGGCACCGGCGGACGGCTGGACGGCTACGACATCCGCACCGCCGCCGTCGCCCGGTCCGTGCCCTGCCTCACCACCGTGCAGGCGCTCGCCGCCGCCGTCCAGGGCATCGAGGCCCTCGGGCGCGGCGAGGTCGGCGTCCGCTCCCTCCAGGAGCACGCCGAGCACCTGGGCGCCGTCCGGGCCGCCCGCTGAACCGCGGGGCGCGGGGCAGGGCCGTGCGCCCTTCCCCGCGCCCCGCACCCGCCCGCACCGTCGCGCCTCCCGTCCTGCCCGGCCCGTCCGGGGCGCCCAGGGCGTCGTGCGGCGCCGGTGCCCCCACCCGCCCACGGCACCCGCGGAAGGCGACCCCTGGCATGTACCGCCTGCTCTTCGACCTCCTCCTCCGGCGGCTGGACCCGGAGAGGGCCCACCACCTGGCCTTCGGCTGGATCCGCGCCCTGGCCCGCGTCCCCGTCCTGCGCACCTTCGCCGCCGCCCTCCTCGCGCCCCGCGACCCCGCGCTGCGCGTCGAGGCGCTCGGCCGACGCATGCACGGACCGTTCGGACTCGCCGCCGGGTTCGACAAGAACGCCGTCGGCATCGACGGCCTGACGATGCTCGGCTTCGATCACGTGGAGATCGGCACCGTCACGGCCCGGCCGCAGCCGGGCAACCCGCCGCGGCGGCTGTTCCGCCTGGTGGCGGACCGGGCGCTGATCAACCGCATGGGCTTCAACAACGAGGGCTCGGCCGCCGTCGCCGGCCGGCTCGCCGCCCGCGCCGCGGGACGCCCGCCCTTCCGCGCGGTGGTCGGGGTCAACATCGGCAAGACGAAGGCGGTCCCCGAGGAGGAGGCCGTCGCCGACTACGTCACCTCCGCGGAACGGCTGGCTCCGCACGCGGACTACCTCGTCGTCAACGTCTCCTCGCCCAACACCCCGGGGCTGCGGAACCTCCAGGCCGCCGAGCAGCTGCGCCCGCTGCTGGCCGCCGTGCGGGCGGCCGCCGACCGGGCGGTGCCCGGCCGCCACGTACCCCTCCTGGTCAAGATCGCGCCGGACCTCGCGGACGCCGACGTGGACGCCGTCGCCGACCTCGCCGTGGAACTCGCCCTGGACGGCATCATCGCCACCAACACCACCATCGCCCGCGAGGGCCTCGGCCTGCGTGCGGACGCCGCCCTCACCGGCGAGGGCGGCGGCCTGTCCGGCGCCCCCCTGCGGCAGCGCTCCCTGGAGGTGCTGCGCCGCCTGTACGCCCGCGTCGGCGACCGGCTGACACTGGTGGGCGTGGGCGGCGTGGAGAGCGCCGAGGACGCCTGGGAGCGCATCCTGGCCGGTGCCACGCTCGTCCAGGGTTACAGCGCCTTCGTCTACGAGGGGCCGCTGTGGGCGCGCCGGGTCCACCGCGGCCTGGCCGCCCACCTGGCCGCCAGCCCCTACGCCACCCTCGCCGACGCCGTCGGCGCCGACACCCGCAAGGCGGACGCCGCAGCATGAGCACGCCTCCCGCCCCCACGCCGCCCGCCGCGGGCCCGGTACCGCCCGCCGAGCCGTTCGGCGCCCGGCTGCGCCGCGCCATGGACACGCGCGGCCCGCTGTGCGTCGGCATCGACCCGCACGCGGCGCTGCTCGGTTCCTGGGGCCTCGCCGACGACGTGGCCGGGCTCGAACGCTTCACCCGCACCGTGGTGGACGCGCTCGCCGACCGGGTCGCCGTCCTCAAGCCGCAGTCCGCCTTCTTCGAGCGGTTCGGCTCGCGCGGCGTCGCCGTCCTGGAGCGGGCGGTGGCCGACGCCCGCGCAGCCGGGGCGCTGGTCCTCATGGACGCCAAGCGCGGTGACATCGGCTCCACGATGGGCGCCTACGCCGCCGCCTACCTGGACCCGGCCGGTCCGCTGTTCTCCGACGCCGTCACCGTGAGCCCCTACCTCGGGTTCGGCTCCCTGCGGCCCGCGCTGGACGCCGCCCGCGCCTGCGGTTCGGGGGTGTTCGTCCTCGCCCTCACCTCCAACCCCGAGGGCCCCGAGGTGCAGCGCGCCACCGTGCCGGACGGGCGCACCCTGGCCCAGGTGGTGCTGGACCACCTCGCCCGGGAGAACGCGGGGCAGGAGCCGCTCGGCTCCTTCGGCGCGGTCGTGGGCGCCACGCTGGGCGAGGCGGACGCGGACCTGGCCATCGGCGGCCCGCTCCTCGCGCCGGGGCTCGGAGCCCAGGGGGCGAGCGCCGCGGACCTGCCGCGGGTCTTCGGCGCGGCGGTGCGCGACGTGGTGCCGAGCGTCAGCCGCGGCATCCTGCGGCACGGCCCCGGACCCCGCGCGCTGCGGGAGGCGGCGCACGTCCAGGCGCAGGAGCTGGCGGCCGTTCTGGGTTAGCTCTGGGCGAAACCGTCCGCCCGGGACCGACTACTGCTCAGTATTGTCCGGAAAAGTCCTGTTCAGCTTGAGTCTGACCAGGACTTTTCCGCTGTTCTCGCTGACTCTGCGGGCGCGGGCCGCTAGTCTCCGAGCAGAGCGGCGTGAACAGGCGCGTTGCTCGTTGCCCCGCACACGGCGGGGCTACTAGGTTCCTCAGCGTTCCTTATCCGACCAGTTCGACATCCGAGGTGACGAAGGCGTGGCTCTTCCGCCCCTTACCCCTGAACAGCGCGCAGCCGCGCTTGAGAAGGCCGCCGCGGCTCGCCGGGAGCGCGCCGAGGTCAAGAACCGGCTCAAGCACTCCGGCGCATCCCTCCACGACGTGATCGAGCAGGGCCAGAAGAACGAAGTCATCGGCAAGATGAAGGTCAGCGCGCTCCTGGAGTCGCTCCCCGGCGTGGGCAAGGTCCGCGCGCGGCAGATCATGGAACGGCTCGGCATCTCCGAGAGCCGCCGCGTCCGCGGTCTCGGCTCCAACCAGATCGCGGCCCTGGAGCGCGAGTTCGGCAGCGCCGGCTGATCCGGCGGCCACCGGTGCGGGCGCCGCGGGACGCGGAGGTGCCACCGTGGAGGTACCCGCGCCCGCACGCGCTGTGGAAACCGGGATAATCACTGCATGACTACTCCTGTCTCCCGGGGGGCAACCCCGGCACTCCCGGACAGACACCCGCGGCTGACCGTGCTCTCCGGCCCCTCGGGGGTCGGCAAGAGCACGGTCGTCGCGCATCTGCGCAAGGCCCACCCCGAGGTCTGGCTCTCCGTCTCCGCCACGACCCGCAGACCGCGCCCCGGGGAGCGGCACGGCGTGCACTACTTCTTCGTCGACGACGAGGAGTTCGACAAGCTCGTCGCCAACGGGGAACTGCTGGAGTGGGCGGAGTTCGCGGGCAACCGCTACGGAACCCCGCGCCGGGCGGTCCTGGAGAAGCTGGAGGCCGGTGAGCCGGTGCTGCTGGAGATCGACCTCCAGGGCGCCCGGCTGGTGCGCGCCTCCATGCCCGAGGCGCAGCTCGTCTTCCTCGCCCCGCCGGGCTGGGACGAGCTGGTGCGCCGCCTCACCGGGCGCGGTACCGAGGCCCCCGAGGTCATCGAACGTCGGCTGGCCGCGGCCCGCACCGAGCTGGCGGCCGAGTCGGAGTTCGACACCACCCTCGTCAACACCTCCGTCGAGGACGTCGCGGCGGAACTGCTAGCCTTGCTCTGATGGCCTGGGGCTCCTTTTCCTGCCCGAACGACCATCCGAACGTCTATTCCACCCTCCGGAAGGCAGAGCGTGTCCTCTTCCATCGCTACGCCCGAGGGCATCATCAATCCCCCGATTGATGAGCTGCTTGAGGCCACCGACTCGAAGTACAGCCTGGTGATCTACGCCGCCAAGCGCGCCCGTCAGATCAACGCGTACTACTCGCAGCTCGGCGAGGGCCTCCTGGAGTACGTCGGGCCGCTGGTGGACACCCACGTCCACGAGAAGCCGCTGTCGATCGCACTCCGCGAGATCAACGCGGGCCTGCTGACCTCCGAGGCCGTCGAGGCCCCGCCGCAGTAGGCACCGCGGCCGTGGCTCCCCACGGTGCCGCGCGCGACAGGCGCGGCCCCGCACGGCGACACCACCGCACCACGGGCCCGGCAGCCGCGCTGCCGGGCCCGTGGTGTGTCATATCCCCGGGCGCGTCCGCACGGACCGCGCCCGGGGCAGGGCGTCGCGCGGCGCCCTGCGACGCGGCGGACCCGGCCGGCGCCGGACCACGCGACCCACGGCACAGAGAGCGGCCCACGGCAGGAAGGCGAGCGATGGACAAGCCCACGGTGGTCCTCGGAGTGAGCGGCGGCATCGCCGCCTACAAGGCGTGCGAGCTGTTGCGCCGCCTCACCGAGTCGGACCACGACGTGCACGTGGTGCCGACCGCCTCGGCGCTCCACTTCGTCGGCGAGGCCACCTGGGCGGCGCTGTCCGGCCGCCCGGTGACCACGCGGGTGTGGGAGAGCGTGCACGAGGTCCCGCACGTGCGCATCGGCCGGGAGGCCGACCTCGTCGTCGTGGCCCCCGCCACCGCCGACCTGCTCGCCAAGGCCGCCCACGGCCTCGCCGACGACCTGCTCACCAACACGCTCCTCACCGCCCGCTGCCCGGTGGTCTTCGCGCCCGCCATGCACACCGAGATGTGGGAGCACCCCGCCACCCGGGAGAACGTCGCCACCCTGCGGGCCCGCGGCGCCGTCGTCATCGAACCCGCCGTCGGCAGGCTGACCGGGGCCGACACCGGGAAGGGCCGCCTGCCGGACCCGGGGGAGATCTTCGCCACCTGCCGCCGCGCCCTCGCCCGCGGCGCCGCCGGAATGGCGCCCGACCTGACCGGGCGGCACGTCGTCGTCAGCGCGGGCGGCACCCGCGAGCCGCTGGACCCCGTGCGCTTCCTGGGCAACCGCTCCTCGGGCCGGCAGGGCTACGCGCTGGCCGCCACGGCCGCCGCCCGGGGCGCCCGCGTCACCCTCGTCGCCGCGAACACGGCCCTGCCGGACCCGGCGGGCGTGACCGTCATCACCGCCGGGACCGCGCGGGAGCTGCGCGAGGCCGTCCGCACCGCGGCGAAGGACGCGGACGCCGTCGTCATGGCCGCCGCCGTCGCCGACTTCCGCCCCGCCCACTACGCCACCGGCAAGATCAAGAAGCGGGACGGGCAGGAGCCGGGCCCCGTCGCCCTCGTCCGCAACCCCGACATCCTCGCCGAGCTGTCCGCCGAGCGGGCGAGGCCGGGGCAGGTCGTCGTCGGCTTCGCCGCCGAGACGGACGACGTCCTGGCGGCCGGCCGCGCCAAGCTGGCCCGCAAGGGCTGCGACCTGCTCGTCGTCAACGAGGTCGGCGAACAGCGGACCTTCGGCTCACCGGACAACGAGGCCGTGGTGCTCGGCGCGGACGGCAGCGAGACCCACGTCCCGCACGGCCCGAAGGAAGCGCTCGCCGACACCGTCTGGGACCTGGTCGTCCGCACCCTGCCGGGCGCCGGTGTGTGAGACACCTTGACCAGTACAGGAGTGCCTGCGGATAAACTGTCACCGGACCCGCTCGGAGCGCAGCCTTCCGACCGGCCCGCCAACGATCAGCCAGCAGCCGCTGCAACCCTTGGGAGCGATGTGTCCCGCCGCCTGTTCACCTCGGAATCTGTGACCGAAGGTCACCCCGACAAGATCGCCGACCAGATCAGCGACACCATCCTCGACGCCCTGCTGCGCGAGGACCCCGCCTCCCGCGTGGCGGTCGAGACGCTTATCACCACCGGCCAGGTGCACGTCGCCGGCGAGGTCACGACGAAGGCGTACGCCGACATCGCCACGCTCGTGCGCGACAAGGTCCTGGAGATCGGCTACGACTCCTCCAAGAAGGGCTTCGACGGAGCCTCCTGCGGCGTGTCCGTCTCGATCGGAGCGCAGTCGCCCGACATCGCGCAGGGCGTGGACGAGGCGTACGAGCAGCGGGTGGAGGGCGACGAGGACGAGCTCGACCGGCAGGGCGCGGGCGACCAGGGCCTGATGTTCGGCTACGCCTGCGACGAGACGCCCGAGCTGATGCCGCTGCCCATCACGCTGGCGCACCGGCTCTCCCGGCGGCTGACCGAGGTGCGCAAGAACGGGACCATCCCCTACCTGCGCCCCGACGGCAAGACCCAGGTCACCATCGAGTACGACGGGGACAAGGCGGTGCGCCTGGACACCATCGTGGTCTCCTCCCAGCACGCCTCCGACATCGACCTGGACTCCCTGCTGGCACCGGACATCCGCGAGTTCGTCGTCGACCACGTGCTGCGCCAGCTCGTCGAGGACGGCATCAAGCTGGACACCGACGGCTACCGCCTGCTGGTCAACCCCACCGGCCGCTTCGAGATCGGCGGCCCCATGGGCGACGCCGGGCTCACCGGCCGGAAGATCATCATCGACACCTACGGCGGCATGGCCCGCCACGGCGGCGGTGCCTTCTCCGGCAAGGACCCCTCCAAGGTCGACCGCTCGGCCGCCTACGCGATGCGCTGGGTCGCCAAGAACGTGGTCGCCGCGGGCCTCGCCGCCCGCTGCGAGGTCCAGGTCGCCTACGCCATCGGCAAGGCCGAGCCCGTCGGCCTGTTCGTGGAGACCTTCGGCACCGCCACCGTGGACGTGCCCCGGATCGAGCAGGCCATCACCGAGGTGTTCGACCTCCGTCCGGCCGCGATCATCCGCGACCTGGAGCTGCTGCGGCCGATCTACGCCCAGACGGCGGCCTACGGCCACTTCGGCCGCGAGCTGCCCGACTTCACCTGGGAGCGCACCGACCGCACCGACGCCCTCCGCGCCGCCGCGGGCGCCTGACCGCACCCGCCCCGCCGCCGGTGGCGGGCCGGGCCTTCCCCGCCCCGCCCGCCCCGGCGCCCCTCACCCCGCCTCCGGATCCCCGCCCGCCCCGGCCTCCTCACCCGCCGCCGGCCGGCCAGCAACGGTTCCGCCGGCTCCCGGCGCGTCAACCGGTGCGGGTGGCGCGCTGTCGGGAGGGGGTTTTCGGACGGGGGTGTCGGCGGGTTCTGGTAGGACTTGGGGGGTGAGCAGGGGCGACGGTGACGGTGCGGGCGCGGCCGGCGGCGGGCCGCCGGGGGAGCAGCTCGCGCTGATCCGGGAGGCCGTGCGCCAGGGCGGTGCGCGGCGGGCGCGGCCGCGGACGTGGCGCGGCGCGCCGCTCGCCGAACAGCGCCCCGTCGCCCGGGTGCTGGTCGCCAAGGGCCTCGTCCACCTCGACCGGTACTTCGACTACGCCGTACCGGCCGCCATGGACGAGGAGGCCCGGCCCGGGGTGCGGGTGCGGGTGCGGTTCGGCGCGGGGGAGCGGGAGGGCCGCCGGGAGGGCGGGCGGCTCGTCACCGGGTTCGTCGTCGAGCGGCGTGCCGAGAGCGACTTCCCCGGCACGCTCGCGCCGCTCGCGCAGGTCCTCTCGCCCGAGCCCGTCCTCACCCCGGCGCTGCTGGAGCTGTGCCGCGCCGTGGCCGACCGCTACGCGGGCGCGCTCGCCGACGTCGTCCAGCTCGCCGTGCCGCCCCGAATGGCGAGGGCCGAGAAGGCGGCCGCCGCCGCGCCGCCGCCGCGCCCCGGAGCCCCGGAGCCGGGCGGGTGGGCGCGGTACCCCGAGGGTCCCGGCTTCCTGCGGGCGCTCGGTGGCGGTGCGGCGCCGCGGGCGGTGTGGACGGCGCTGCCGGGCCCCGGCTGGCCCGGCGAACTGGCCGTGGCGATGGCCGCCGCCCTCGCCGCCGGGCGGGGGGCGCTGGCCGTGCTGCCCGACGGACGGTCCGCCGCCCGGGTGGACGCCGCGCTCACCGCGTTGCTGGGCGGCGGCCACCACGTCCTGCTCACCGCCGACGCCGGGCCCGAGGCGCGCTACCGCCGCTGGCTGGCCGTCAGCCGCGGCACCGTCCGGGCCGTGGTCGGCACCCGGGCGGCGATGTTCGCCCCCGTCCACGACCTCGGCCTCGTCGCCCTGTGGGACGACGGGGACGCCGCCCACCGCGACGACCACGCCCCCCAGCCGCACGCCCGGGAGGTCCTGCTGCTGCGCGCCGCGCGGGAGCGGGCCGCGCTGCTGATGGGCGGGCACACCCGCACGGCCGAGGGCGCCCGGCTGGTGGAGACGGAATGGGCCCGGCCGGTGACCGCCGCCCGGGAGACCGTCCGGGCGGCGGCCCCCCTCGTGCGGACCGTCGGGGACCTGGACGAGGTCAGGGACGCCGCTGCCCGCAGCGCCCGGCTGCCCAGCCTCGCCTGGCAGGCCGCCCGCGACGCGCTGCGGCACGGCCCGGTGCTCGTCCAGGTCCCGCGCCGCGGCTACGTGCCCCGGCTGGCCTGCGAGCGCTGCCGCGAGCCCGCCCGATGCGCCCGCTGCCACGGCCCCCTCACGGCACCGGGAGCGGGACGGGAGGTCAGCTGCGGCTGGTGCGGGCAGGCCGCCCCGCACTGGCGGTGCCCGGCCTGCGCCGGAGCGCGGCTGCGGGCCAGCGTCGTCGGCGCCCGGCGCACCGCCGAGGAGCTGGGCCGGGCGTTCCAGGGCGTGCCCGTGCGCACCTCGGGACGGGACCACGTGCTCGGCACCGTCCCCGACCGCCCCGCCCTGATCGTCAGCACGCCGGGCGCCGAGCCGGTGGCCGAGGGGCCGGGCTACGCGGCGGCGCTGCTGCTCGACGGCTGGGCCCTGCTGGGCCGCCCCGACCTGCGGGCCGAGGAGGAGGCGCTGCGCCGCTGGCTGGCCGCCGCCGCGCTGGTGCGGCCGCACACGGCGGGCGGCACCGTGGTCGCCGTCGCCGAGCCCACCCTGCGCCCCGTGCAGGCCCTCGTCCGCTGGGACCCGGAGGGTCACGCCGCGCGGGAACTGGCCGACCGGGCCGAACTGGGGTATCCGCCGGTCTCCCGGATGGCGGACGTCAGCGGTCCGCCCGAGGCCGTCGCCGCCTTCCTGGCGGCCGCCGCACTGCCGCCGGACGCCGAGGTGCTGGGGCCGGTGCCGCTTCCCGTCCCCGAGCGCGGCAGCCCGCGGCGCACCGGCGGCCCGCCGCCGGGGGAGCGCTGGGAACGCGCCCTGCTCCGGGTGCCGCCCGGCAGCGGGGCGGCACTGGCGGCGGCCCTGAAGACGGCGCAGGCCGCCCGGCTCGCCCGGCGCGAGGGCCCGCCGGTGCGCGTCCGCGTCGACCCGGCCGACCTGGGCTGAGGGGGCGCGGCCGTGCTCACCCGCCGCGCCGGCCATCGTGCCCGGCCGTCGTGTTCAGCCGCCGCGCGGACCGGGCAGCGCGCTCGGGCGCGGCGCCGGCGGGGCGCCCTGGACGGGCGCGGTGCGGGCCGCGGGGACCGTGGGGGCGGTCTCGCCGGGGCCCGGCTCGCCCGGCAGCTCGGCCCCCGCCCGGCGGGAACCGCCGTACCGGCGGTGCACGGCCTGCTTCGTCACCCCGAGGGCCGAGCCCACCGCGTCCCAGGAGAAGCCCAGCGAGCGGTCGAACTCCACCGCCGCCGTGACCAGGCTCTCCACGCTCTCGCGCAGCTCCTGGGCGAGGCGCACGGTGGGCGCCGGCGCCCTGCCGTACACGATGAAGCCCGCCGAGGGGCCGGTGCGGCGCGGCCGGTAGACGTTCCCGAGCTGGGCGGTGAGGGTGCGCAGCGCGTCCACCTGCCGGCGGACCCGCTCGATGTCCCGCACCAGCAGGTGCAGGCTGGCACGTGCCTGGGCGTCGTGGGTGGCATGGTCGGCCATGGACAAGCCTCTCGAACCGGCGTGGAAGAGGACCGCTGAACAACCGGCCGCTCAGCGCCCCCTACGGTCACATCGCCTTGACCAACGCCGTACCGGTGCTGTGGTCACGCCCCGGGGCGCGCGAGTGGGCCGCCGCGGCGCGCGCCGCCCGGCACGCCCCCTGCGGCGAGGTCCCGTGACGGACCGTAGACTGATGCGCCGCCCGCCGGCGCGACGCCACGACGCCCGGCGCGCCCCGCAGCGTCACGTCCCGTCTCGGGCCCAGCCCGGAGAGGTGGTAACCGCACCGATGAAGCTCGTCTTCGCCGGCACCCCCGAGGTCGCCGTGCCCGCCCTGGACGCCCTGATCGCCGCGGACCGGCACGAGGTGGCGGCGGTCGTCACCCGGCCGGACGCGCCGGCGGGACGCGGGCGGCGGCTGGTCGCCAGCCCGGTGGCCGAGCGGGCCGCGGAGGCGGGCATCGAGGTCCTGCGCCCGCACAGTCCGCGCGACGCCGCTTTCCAGGCCCGGCTGCGGGAGATCGCCCCGGACTGCTGCCCCGTCGTCGCCTACGGCGCGCTGCTGCCCGTCTCGGTGCTGGACATCCCCGCGCACGGCTGGGTCAACCTGCACTTCTCGCTGCTGCCCGCCTGGCGCGGCGCGGCCCCGGTGCAGCACGCCGTCCTCGCCGGGGACGAGGTGACCGGCGCCTCGACGTTCCGCATCGAGGAGGGGCTCGACACCGGCCCGGTGTTCGGCGTCGTCACCGAGGAGGTCCGGCCCACCGACACCAGCGGCGACCTGCTCACCCGGCTCGCCTTCGCGGGCTCCGGGCTGCTCGCGGCCACCATGGACGGCATCGAGGACGGCACCCTCCAGGCCGTCGCCCAGCCCGCCGAGGGCGTCAGTCACGCCCCGAAGATCACCGTGGAGGACGCCCGCGTCGACTGGTCGGCGCCCGCCCTGCGCGTGGACCGGGTGGTGCGCGGCTGCGCCCCCGCGCCCGGGGCCTGGACGGTCTTCCGCGGCGAGCGGCTGAAGCTGGTGCAGGCGGTCCCCGCCCCCGACGTCACCGGACTGGCGCCCGGCGCGCTGCGGGCCGGGAAGCGGGCGGTGCACGTGGGCACCGGCTCGCACGCCGTCGAGCTGCGCTGGGTGCAGCCGCAGGGCAGGAAGCCGATGCAGGCCGCCGACTGGGCCCGCGGCGTGCGCATCACCGACGGTGAGCACCTGGGCGCCTCCGCGCCCGGCCCGGACGCCTGAGCCGGACCCGGCCGCGCGCCCGGCCGCCGCACCAAGCCGCCCGCGCCGCGTAAGCTGGCCGCTTCCGCCTTCCGCGCCGCACCTCGCCCGCCGCCGCCCCAGGCCCGGCCCCCGTCGTACTTCCCGTCCCAGTCCCGGAGCACCTTCACGTGACCGACCCGTCCCCCCGCCGCCCGCGCCAGCAGCCCCGCCGCCGTCCCCGCAGGGACCCGGTGCGCCACCTCGCCTTCGAGGCGCTGCGGGCGGTCGACGAACGGGACGCCTACGCCAACCTCGTCCTGCCGCCGCTCATCCGGCGCGCCCGCGACAGCGGCGGCTTCGACGCCCGCGACGCGGCGCTGGCCACCGAGCTGGTCTACGGGACGCTGCGCCGCCAGGGCACCTACGACGCCGTCATCGCCGCCTGCGTGGACCGTCCGCTGCGCGAGGTGGACCCGCCGGTGCTCGACGTGCTCTCCCTCGGCGCCCACCAGCTGCTGGGCACCCGCATCCCGCCGCACGCGGCGGTGAGCGCCAGCGTGGAGCTGGCCCGCTCGGTGCTCGGCGACGGACGGGCGAAGTTCGTCAACGCCGTGCTGCGCAAGGTCGCCGCCCGGGACTGGGAGGGCTGGCTCGCGCGCGTCGCCCCGCCCTTCGAGGACGACCCGGTCGAGCACCTGTCCCTGGTGCACGCCCACCCGCGCTGGGTCGTCACCGCCCTGTGGGACGCGCTGGGCGGCGACCGCGCGGGCATCGAGGAGCTGCTGGCCGCCGACAACGAACGCCCCGAGGTCACCCTCGTCGCCCGTCCGGGCCGGGCCACCGTCGCCGAACTGCTGGAGCAGGAGGGGCAGAAGGCCGTCCCCGGGCGCTGGTCGCCCTACGCCGCCCGGCTGAGCGAGGGCGGCGAGCCCGGGGCGCTGGACGCCGTGCGCGAGGGACGGGCCGGGGTGCAGGACGAGGGCAGCCAGCTCGTCGCGCTGGCCCTCGCGGCGGCGCCGCTTGAGGGCCCCGACGCCCGCTGGCTGGACGGCTGCGCGGGCCCCGGCGGCAAGGCGGCCCTGCTGGGCGCGCTGGCCGCCGGGCGCGGCGCCGCGCTGGTGGCCGCCGAGAAGCAGCCCCACCGGGCCCGTCTCGTGGCCCGCACGCTGGCCGGCAACCCGGGCCCGTACCAGGTGGTCACCGCCGACGGCACCCGCCCGGCGTGGCGTCCCGGCACCTTCGACCGCGTCCTGGTGGACGTGCCCTGCACCGGCCTCGGCGCCCTGCGCCGCCGCCCCGAGGCCCGCTGGCGCCGCCGCCCGGAGGACCTGGACGGCTTCGCGCCGCTCCAGCGCGCCCTGCTGGAGGGCGCCCTGCGCGCCGCCCGCCCCGGCGGCGTCGTCGGCTACGCGACGTGCTCGCCGCACGCGGCCGAGACCCGGGCCGTCGTCGCGGACGTGCTGCGCGGCCCGGAGGGCGGAGGCGCCGAGTGGATCGACGCGCGTCCGCTGCTGCCCGGAGTCCCGGAACTGGGCGAGGGCCCGGACGTCCAGCTCTGGCCGCACCGGCACGGCACCGACGCCATGTACCTGGCGCTGCTGCGCAAGGGCTCCTGAGCCACCCGGCCGCGCACGTGCCGTGCGCGCACCGACATACTGGGGCCATGGTGCAGATCAACCCCAGTATCCTGTCCGCCGACTTCGCGCGCCTGGCCGATGAGGCCACGGCGGTCGAGGGCGCCGACTGGCTCCACGTGGACGTCATGGACAGCCACTTCGTCCCGAACCTGACCCTCGGCCTCCCGGTCGTGGAGGCGCTCGGCAGGGCCACCGGAACCCCGCTGGACTGCCATCTCATGATCGAGGACCCGGACCGCTGGGCGCCGCAGTACGTGGAGGCCGGGGCCGGGTCGGTCACCTTCCACGCCGAGGCGGCCGCCGCCCCGGTGCGCCTGGCCCGGGAGATCCGCGCGAAGGACGCGCGCGCCGCGTTGGCGCTCAAGCCCGCGACGCCCATCGAGCCGTACGAGGACCTGCTGCCGGAGCTGGACATGCTCCTCGTCATGACCGTCGAGCCCGGCTTCGGCGGCCAGGCGTTCCTGGACATCATGCTGCCCAAGATCCGCCGCACCCGGCAGCTCATCGACCGGCACGGCCTGGACCTGTGGCTCCAGGTCGACGGCGGCGTCTCGGCCGACACCATCGAACGGTGCGCCGAGGCGGGTGCCGACGTCTTCGTAGCGGGCTCGGCGGTGTACGGGGCCGACGACCCGGCCGCCGCCGTGCGCGCCCTGCGCCGTCAGGCGCAGGAGGCCGCGGGGCGCGGCTGCGCGCACTGAGCCGGGCGGCGTCCCGCCCGGCGGCGTCCCGCCCGGCGGGACGCCGCCCGGGGGCGGGGGCGCCGGTCGGTGCGCCGTGCATGCAACGGGCCGGGAGGACCGCTCGATCTGCGAGGATGAAGACGCGGCGCGAAGGCGTGAGTCAGGCGGACAGTGAGGTGAGTTGCGGTGTCGACGGGTCGGGCAGCGACGAGGATGGGGCCCGCCGAACTGATGCAGGCCGCGGCGATGGCGCGGCGGTTCTACCTGGAGGGCAAGTCCAAGATCCAGATCGCGGACGAGTTCGGCGTGAGCCGCTTCAAGGTGGCCCGGGTGCTGGAGACGGCGCTGGAGCACGACCTGGTCCGCATCGAGATCCGGGTGCCGGCCGAGCTGGACGCCGAACGCTCCGACGCGCTGCGCGCCCGCTACGGTCTGCGGCACGCGGTCGTCGCCGAGTCCCCGCCCGACGTCACCGAGGCGTCCGAGCTGACCGCCGACCCGGAGAACCTCGGCGAGGTCGCCGCCGACCTGCTCGGTGAACTGGTCACCGAGGGGGACGTGCTCGGGCTCGCCTGGGGCCGCTCCACCATCCACATGGCCACCGCCCTGCGCGGGCTGCCGCCGTGCACCGTCGTGCAGCTCACCGGCGTGTACGACGCGGGCACCGCCGACCGGGGATCGGTCGAGGCCGTGCGGCGGGCCGCCGAGGTGGCCGGGGGACAGGCGCACCCCATCTACGCGCCGATGCTCCTGCCCGACCCGGCCACGGCCGCCGCCCTGCGCCACCAGACGGGCATCGCCGCCGCCTTCGAGTACTTCGACAAGGTGACCGTCGCCGCCGTGTCCATCGGTTCGTGGGAGCCGGGCATCTCCACCGTGCACGACATGCTCGGCGAGCGGGAACGCGCCCACTACGCCTCACTCGGGGTGGCCGCCGAGATGTCAGCCCACCTCTTCGACGCGGACGGGCGGCGCATCGGCCGGGACCTGGGCGAACGCTGCATCACCGTCGAGGCCGCACGGCTGCGGCGCGTGGCCGAGGTGGTCGCCATCGCCGGCGGGCGGCGCAAGGCCGCCGCCATCGGCGCGGTGCTGCGTTCGGGGCTCGTCACCAGCCTGGTCACCGACACCGCCGCCGCCGACCAGCTCCTGCGGGACCCGCGTCCGGTGCTGCGCCCCGCCCTGGACCGCGCCGACCCCGACGAGGCGTAGCGCCCCGGGCCGCGGGGCGCCGGGGCCCCGTGCGGCGGTGACCGGCCTATCATGGCCGCTGCCAGGCCGCCCGGCCCGCCCGTCCCAGCGGAGAAGCCATGACCATGCGACGCACGCCGCTGCCCGGCGTCGGCACCCAGTACGACATGCACACCCGCGCCGGGAGGCGCGTCTCCGTCGTCGTGCACCAGGACGGCCGGCGCTTCATCGGCTTCTACCGGCCCGACGACCCCGACGCCTGCCAGGCCACGGTCCCGCTGGAGCCGGAGGAGGCCACCGCGCTGGCCGAGCTGATCAGGACCGATTCCGACCCCGCGCACCACCTGCACCACGGCGAACTCGAACTGGACCTCGTCAGCGAACGGATCACCGTCGGCCCGCGCTCCCCCTACCGGGGGCGGCTGCTCGGCGACACCCAGGCCCGCCGGCGCACCGGCGCCTCCATCGTGGCCGTGCTGCGCCGCACCGGCGCGGTGCCCTCCCCGCGCCCCGACTTCCGCCTGGAGGCCGGTGACGTGCTCCTCGCGGTCGGCACCCGCGAGGGTGTCACCGCCCTCGACGAGCTCGTCGCCGGGGGCTGAGCGTGCACCACACCACCGTCCTGCTGATCGAGCTGGGTGCCGTCATCCTCGGGCTCGGCCTGGTCGGCCGCCTGGCCGGGCGCGTCGGTATGTCCCCCATCCCGCTGTACCTGCTGTGCGGCCTGGCCTTCGGGCACGGCGGGCTGATCCCGCTCAGCACCAGCGAGGACTTCATCGAGGTCGGCGCCGAGATCGGCGTCATCCTCCTGCTGCTCATGCTCGGGCTGGAGTACAGCGCCTCCGAGCTGGTCACCAACCTGCGCACCCAGTACCCCTCCGGCATCGTGGACTTCGTGCTCAACGCCACCCCGGGCGCGCTCGCCGGATGGGCGCTGGGCTGGGGCCCCGTCGGCATCATCGCGCTGGCGGGCATCACCTGGATCTCGTCCTCCGGCGTCATCGCCAAGGTCCTGACCGAACTGGGCCGCCTGGGCAACCGGGAGACGCCGGTGATCCTGGGCGTGCTGGTCATGGAGGACCTCGCCATGGCCGTCTACCTGCCGCTGCTGACGGCGCTGCTGGCGGGCGTCGGCCTGGCGGGCGCCGGGGTGACGCTGGCCATCGCGCTGGGCACGGCCGGGGTCGTGCTGTACGTCGCGCTGCGGCACGGCCGGATCATCAGCCGCGCGGTGTCCTCGGACAACCCGGAGCTGCTGCTGCTCGTGGTGCTCGGGCTGACCCTGCTCGTCGCCGGGGTCGCCCAGCGGCTCCAGGTGTCCGCGGCGGTCGGCGCCTTCCTCGTCGGCATCGCGATCTCCGGGGAGGTCGCGCACAGCGCCCGCGCGCTCCTGACACCGCTGCGGGACCTGTTCGCCGCCGTCTTCTTCGTCTTCTTCGGCCTGTCGACCGTGCCCGCCGACATCCCGCCGGTCCTCGTGCCCGCGCTGCTGCTGGCCGCCGCCTCCCTGGTCACGAAGATCGTCACCGGCTGGTACGCGGCCCGGCGGGCCGGCATCGGCACGAAGGGACGACTACGGGCGGGCGGCGCGCTCGTGGCGCGCGGGGAGTTCTCCATCGTCATCGCCGGGCTCGCCGCCGGGGCCCAGCCGGGGCTGCGTCCGGTGGCGACCGCCTACGTGCTGCTCCTGGTCATCGTGGGCCCGCTCGCCGCGCGCTGGACGGAGCCCGCGGTGCGGCGGCTGCTGGACCTGCGGCGCCGGTCCGCCCCGGGGGACGGCCCCGCGCCGCCGCCTCCCGCCGACACCGGCCCGGCCACCTGGGCGACGCGGCACTCGTAGCTTCCCACCAGGCGCGGGCGGCGGCTGTGGAGGATCGTCCGTGGGCGCGCCGCCCGCGGCCCGTGGGAGACTGAAGTACGTGCGTCTTCCCCCGGCCGAAGCGGGCCCGGGGCCTCCTCCGAACGACTGGATGATCTGCACGTGCGATTCCTCAACGACCAGCGGCCCCCGTACGACCTGACGTACGACGACGTCTTCATGGTGCCGAGCCGTTCGGCGGTCGGCTCCCGGCAGGGCGTGGACCTGAGCAGCCCGGACGGCACGGGCACCACCATCCCGCTCGTCGTCGCCAACATGACGGCCATCGCGGGCCGCCGGATGGCCGAGACCGTCGCCCGCCGGGGCGGGCTCGTCGTGATCCCGCAGGACATCCCGCTCGACGTGGTGACCGAGGTGACCGCCTGGGTCAAGCAGCGGCACCTCGTGCTGGACACCCCGATCGTGCTCGCCCCGAACGCCACCGTCGCCGACGCCCTGTCGCTGCTCCCCAAGCGGGCGCACGGCGCGGGCGTCGTGGTGCGGGACGGGCGGCCGGTGGGCGTGGTCACCGAGTCCGACCTCACTGGCGTGGACCGCTTCACGCAGCTGAGCCAGGTCATGTCGCGCGACCTGCTGCTCCTGGACGCCGCCACCGACCCGCGCGAGGCGTTCAACCGGCTCGACGCGGCCCACCGCAGGCTCGCCCCCGCCGTGGACGCCGACGGGCGGCTCGTGGGCATCGTGACCCGCAAGGGCGCCCTGCGCGCCACCCTCTACACCCCGGCGACCGACGCCGCGGGACGGCTGCGCGTCGCCGCCGCCGTCGGCATCAACGGCGACGTGGCCGGCCGCGCGGAGACGCTGCTGGCGGCCGGGGTGGACACCCTCGTCGTGGACACCGCCCACGGTCACCAGGAGGGCATGCTGGACGCGCTGCGGGCCGTCCGCGCGCTGAACCCGCAGGTGCCGGTCGTCGCGGGCAACGTCGTCGCCGCCGACGGCGTGCGCGACCTGATCGCGGCGGGCGCCGACATCGTCAAGGTCGGCGTCGGTCCCGGCGCCATGTGCACCACCCGGATGATGACGGGCGTCGGCCGGCCGCAGTTCTCCGCCGTGCTGGAGTGCGCCGCGGCCGCCCGCGAACTGGGCAAGCACGTGTGGGCCGACGGCGGCGTGCGGCACCCGCGCGACGTCGCCATGGCGCTGGCCGCGGGGGCGTCCAACGTCATGATCGGCTCCTGGTTCGCCGGTACGTACGAGTCGCCGGGTGATCTCCAGCAGTCGGCCGACGGGCGGCTGTACAAGGAGTCGTTCGGCATGGCATCGGCCCGCGCCGTGCGCAACCGGACGTCCGAGGAGTCCGCCTACGACCGGGCGCGCAAGGGCCTGTTCGAGGAGGGCATCTCGCACTCGCGGATGTTCCTGGACCCGGCCCGGCCGGGCGTGGAGGACCTCATCGACTCGATCATCGCCGGGGTCCGCTCCTCGTGCACGTACGCGGGCGCGGCGTCGCTGGAGGAGTTCGCCGAGCGGGCCGTCGTCGGTGTGCAGAGCGCCGCCGGGTACGCCGAGGGCAAGGCGCTGCACGCGAGCTGGACCTGAACCGCCCGCCCGCCCGCCGTCGGGCCGTGCACACCGGGCGCCGGGCGCGCCGGTGTGCGCGGTCCGGCGCCGTGGTGCGGGACGCGCGGGCGGCGCCGGGCCCCGCGGATTTGCCTCCCCGCGCCGCCGCCCCAAGAATCTGCTGAGGGGGCGCGCACGCACCGGCGGACCTCAGCAAGGGCGAAGGAGTCACCCCGTGCCGGACCCGGACCCCGCGACCCCGGCGCCGGCCGCCCCGGCCGGTCCCCGGTTCCTGCGGCGCAAGCCCGTGGAGCGGCTGCTCGCCGAAAGCGGCCACGGCGGCGGCGGGAGCCTGCGCCGGACGCTGTCCATGGGGCAGCTCACCATGATCAGCGTCGGCGCCACGCTGGGTACGGGCATCTTCGTCGTCCTCGGCGAGGCCGTTCCGGAAGCCGGTCCAGCCGTCACGCTCTCGTTCGTGATCGCGGGGCTCACCGCCCTGTTCTCCGCCCTGTCCTACGCGGAGCTGGCGGGCACCATCCCGGCCTCCGGCTCCTCCTACACCTACACCTACGCCACGCTCGGCGAACTCGTCGCCTGGGTGTGCGGGCTGTGCCTGATCCTGGAGTACGGCGTCTCCGTCGCGGCCGTCGCCGTCGGCTGGGGCGAGTACCTGAACGAACTGCTGGACGGTACGGTCGGCGCCACCCTCCCCGACGCCCTCTCCGCCCCGCCCGGCCACGGCGGCGTCTTCAACTTGCCCGCCCTGCTCGTCGTGCTGTCGGCCATGGCGTTCCTGCTCGGCGGCGCGAGGGAGAGCGCCCGGGCCAACACCGTCATGGTCGCCGTGAAGATCGGCGCCCTGCTCCTGTTCTGCGCCGTCGCCCTCACCGGTGTCCGCGCGGGCAACTACACGCCCTTCATGCCGCTGGGCCTGGCGGGCGTGAGCGCGGCCGGGGCCTCGCTGTTCTTCTCCTACATCGGCTTCGACGCCGCCTCCACCGCGGGCGAGGAGGCGAAGAACCCGCAGCGCGACCTGCCGCGCGCCATCATGCTGTCCCTGCTCGTCGTGACCGCCCTGTACGTGCTGGTGGCCGCCGTCGCCGTCGGCGCGGTGGACTGGCGGCGGTTCGAGGGCTCCGAGGCGGCGCTCGCCGGCGTCCTGCGCGACGTCACCGGCCAGGACGTCTGGGCGGTGCTCCTCGCCGCCGGGGCCGTGGTCGCCATCGCCAGCGTCATCCTGGCCGTGCTCTACGGCCAGACCCGCATCCTGTTCGCCATGTCCCGCGACGGCCTGGTGCCCCGGGTGTTCTCCACGGTGCACCCGCGCACCGGCACGCCGCGCGCCAACACCGTGATCGTCGCCGCCTTCTGCGGGGTGCTGGCGGCCGCCGTGCCGCTGGGGCAGCTCGCCGACGCCACCAGCATCGGCACGCTGTTCGCCTTCGGCCTGGTCAACGTCGCGGTCGTCGTGCTGCGCCGCACCCGTCCCGACATGCCGCGCGGCTTCCGCGTCCCCCTCTCGCCCCTCCTGCCGCTGCTCGGCCTCGGCTTCTGCGTCTACAACATGCTGAACCTGCCGGGCGTCACCTGGCTGGTCTTCGGGCTCTGGATGGCCGCGGGGCTCGTGTTCTACTTCCTCTACGGGCAGCGCCGCTCCCGCCTGGCCACCGAGACCGCGAAGAAGTGAACGACCCGCAGTGCGACTGAACGAACTCGACGAACGCATCGTCCACGCCCTCGCCGCCGACGCCCGCCGCTCGTACGCCGACATCGGCGCCGAGGTGGGACTCTCCGCCCCGGCCGTCAAGCGCCGTGTCGACCGGCTGCGCGCCGCCGGGGCCATCACCGGATTCACCGTGCGGGTGGACCCGGCGGCGCTCGGCTGGGAGACGGAGGGGTTCATCGAGATGTACTGCCGGCACAACACCTCTCCCGAGGACATCCGCCGGGGCCTGTCCCGCTACCCCGAGGTGGCCTCCGCGTCGACGGTCACCGGTGACGCGGACGCCGTCGTGCAGGTCTTCGCCTCCGACATGCGCCACTTCGAACGCGTGCTGGAGCGCATCGCGGGGGAGCCGTTCGTGGAGCGGACGAAGTCGGTGCTGGTGCTGTCGCCGCTGGTGCGTCGCTACTCGGCCGGTTCACCGGCCTAGGCGCTGCCGGTTCACCGGCCTAGGCGCTGCCGGTCCGCGGGCCCGAGCGAGCCTGCCCGGGCGCTGCCGGTCCGCCCGCGGGGGCACCGCCGGCTCACGGCCCGGGCACCGCCGGGTCGCTGCGGACACCGGGGGCGCCGCCCCGCGGTACGGCCCCCGCGTGCCGGAGAGCGGGGACGTGCAACGAATCGCCGCCGAGGTCCGTCACCACGCAACGAAACGCTCTCACCTGCGCAAGGAAGGCGTCTTGTCCGCCGTGCGCGGGCGCACGTACCGTCGATGTGTCCCGGTCGGCCGCCACCGGGCCCCCGCACGCCCTTGACGAGTCCACGAGGTCCCATGACGCTGCGCACCGCGCTGTACCAAGGCCCCGGCGGCATCCCCGCCGCCCCCGGGGACGGGGTCGCCGCGCTCGCGCGGGCCGCCCGCCGCGCGGCGGACGCCGGGGCGCGGCTCCTGGTCACCCCGGAGCTGTCGCTGACCGGCTACGCGCTGGGAGCGGCCGTCCGCGAGGTGGCCGAACCCGCCGACGGGCCCTTCGCCGAGGCCGTCTCGCAGATCGCCGCCGAGCACGGCCTCGCCGTCCTCTACGGTTACCCCGAACGCGACGGCGACGCGGTGTACAACGCCGTGCGGCTGGCCGGCCCCGACGGGGCGCCACTGGCCGACTACCGCAAGACGCACCTCTTCGGCGCCTACGAGAGGACGTGCTTCACGCCCGGCGAGGAGCCCGTCGTGCAGGCCGACCTCGACGGCGTCCGGCTGGGCCTGCTGATCTGCTACGACGTCGAGTTCCCCGAGCCCGTGCGGGCGCACGCCCTCGCGGGCACCGAGCTGCTGCTCGCGCCGACCGCGCTGATGCGCCCCTACGAGTTCGTCCCGCAGTCCGTGCTGCCGGTGCGGGCCTGGGAGAACCAGCTCTACATCGCCTACGCCAACCGTCACGGCACCGAGGGCGCGTTCACCTTCGCCGGGCTGAGCTGCCTGGCCGCTCCCGACGGCACCGTCCGCGCCCGCGCGGGCACCGGCGAGGACCTCGTCGTCGCGGATGTGGACCCGGGCCTCCTGGCCGCCTCCCGCGCCGAGAACACCTACCTCGCCGACCGCCGCCCCGAGCTGTACCCGTCCCTGTCCCCGCAAGGAGCCCCGCGCCGATGACCTCCACCGTGCCCGCCGCCGTCCACGACGAACAGCACGCCGAGGCCCAGTCCACGCCGCCCATCACGATGTTCGGCCCGGACTTCCCCTTCGCCTACGACGACTTCCTGGCCCATCCGGCCGGGCTCGGCCAGGTGCCCGCGACCGAGCACGGCACCGAGGTGGCCGTCATCGGCGGCGGCCTGTCCGGCCTCGTCACGGCCTACGAGCTGATGAAGATGGGGCTCAAGCCCGTCGTCTACGAGGCCGACCGGATCGGCGGGCGGCTGCGCACCGCGGCCTTCGAGGGCTCCGACGACGGCACCGGCGCGCCGCTCACCGCCGAGATGGGCGCCATGCGCTTCCCGCCGTCGTCCACCGCGTTCCAGCACTACGTGGACCTCGTCGGCCTGTCCACGAAGCCGTTCCCGAACCCGCTGGCGCCCGACACGCCGTCCACCGTCGTGGACCTGAAGGGCCAGAGCCACTACGCGCGCACCCTGGACGACCTCCCCGAGGTGTACCACCAGGTGATGAACGCCTGGAACGCCTGCCTGGAGGAGGGCGCCGAGTTCTCCGGCATGCAGCGCGCCATCCGCGAGCGCGACGTGCCGCGCATCCGGGAGATCTGGTCGCACCTCGTCGAGAAGCTGGACAACCAGACCTTCTACGGCTTCCTGTGCGACTCGGAGGCGTTCCGCAGCTTCCGGCACCGGGAGATCTTCGGCCAGGTCGGCTTCGGCACCGGCGGCTGGGACACCGACTTCCCCAACTCCATCCTGGAGATCCTGCGCGTCGTCTACACCGGTGCCGACGACGACCACCGCGGCATCGTGGGCGGCAGCCAGCAGCTCCCGCTGCGGCTGTGGGAGCGGCAGCCCGAGAAGCTGGTCCACTGGCCGCAGGGCACCTCGCTGAAGTCCCTGCACGGCGGCGCGCACCGGCCCGCCGTCACCCGGCTGCACCGCACGGCGGGCAACCGCATCACCGTCACGGACGCGACGGGGGACATCCGCACCTACCGGGCGGCCGTCTTCACCGCCCAGTCCTGGATGCTGCTGTCGAAGATCGACTGCGACGACTCGCTGCTGCCCATCGACCACTGGACGGCCGTCGAGCGCACGCACTACATGGAGTCCTCCAAGCTCTTCGTGCCCGTGGACCGGCCGTTCTGGCTGGACACCGACGAGGAGACGGGCCGCGACGTGATGAGCATGACGCTCACCGACCGCATGACGCGCGGCACCTACCTGCTCGACAACGGACCGGACCGGCCCGCCGTCATCTGCCTCTCCTACACCTGGTGCGACGACAGCCTCAAGTGGCTGCCGCTGGACGCGAACGAGCGCATGGAGGTCATGCTGAAGTCGCTCAGGGAGATCTACCCGAAGGTGGACGTGCGGCGGCACATCACCGGCAGCCCGGTGACGGTCTCCTGGGAGAACGAGCCGTACTTCATGGGCGCGTTCAAGGCGAACCTGCCCGGCCACTACCGCTACCAGCGCCGCCTGTTCACCCACTTCGTGCAGGACCGGCTGCCCGGTGACAAGCGCGGCCTGTTCCTCGCGGGCGACGACATCTCCTGGACGGCCGGGTGGGCCGAGGGCGCGGTGCAGACGGCGCTGAACGCGGTCTGGGGCGTCATGCACCAGCTCGGCGGCTCCACGGACGCCGCCAACCCCGGTCCCGGCGACGTCTACGACGCGATCGCCCCGGTCGAGCTGCCCGAGGACTGACACCGGACGCCGCCCCGCCCCCCCGTCCGCCCCGCCCCGCCCGGCTCCGTTCCCGGGCGGCGGCGGGGCGGGCGGTCCGTGGGCGGGCGACGGTCAGTCCCAGCCCCAGCTGTCGTCCGGGGCGGCGCTGTCGACCACCGTCACGGTGCCCGGAGCGCCGGCGGGTCCCTGACCACTCGCTGCCAGATGCACACCGAGGGCGGCCGACCCGGCCAGCAGCAGGGCGGTCAGGCGCGGCATCACGGTCTGGGGGATCATTCCGGGTACTCCTCGGTTCTCGCATGTGTCCGGTGGCCGGACGGGCGGCTTCGCCCGCTCTTCGAGCTTGCCTTGGGTACGGGTGGTTGCCCAGTGGTCACGGGTGGCAACACCCGTCCACTGCACGAAGTGGCCATCCGGCCCCGGACGGCTCAGAGCCACTGCCGCTGGGCGGCCTTGTACCCCGCCTCGAACCGGCTGTGGGCGTTGAGGAGCTCCATCAGCCGGGCCACCATCCGGCGCGCGGTGCGCACCGAGGTGCCCAGGTGGCGCGCGGCCACCTCGTCGGTGTGACCGGCCGCCAGCAGCCGGAGCAGTTCCCTTTCCTGCGCGGTGAGCCGGCCCGGCTCGTGGGCGGGTTCCGCGCTCAGCCGCTCGGCGTCCTCCCACACCCGGTCGAAGAGCGCGGTGAGCCCCGCGATCACCCCGCGGGCGGTCAGCACCAGCGCCCCCTCCCGGCTGTCGTCGGGGGAGAGCGGCACCACGGCGGTGCTGCGGTCCACGATCAGCATCCGCAGCGGCAGGACCGGGGCGATCCGTACCTCGCCGCCCGCCCGCTGGAGCCAGCTGGCGTACTCGCGGGTCGGCCGGTCACTGCGCACGCTGGTCAGGTAGACGGTGCGCATCCGCACGCCGCGCGCCAGGTGCCGCTCGTCGAGCGGGCGGCTGGACTCCAGGGACTGCCGGCTCTGCGCGCCGCCCGGTATGAACGACAGCAGTTCGGTCTCGGCCTGTTCGCACAGCTCCGCCAGCCGCGCCCGCACCGCGTCCAGCCCCTTCAGCAGGACGCCGATGCCCTGGGTCTCCTGCGCGGACTGCCAGACGGAGGTGAGTTCGGCGACGAGATGCCGGTTGCGCGCGATGCTCTTCCGGAATTCCTCAAGCGCCGTCTCCTGTTCGGCGAGCTGAGGTGCCAGCGCCACCGAGGGATTGATGAGCAGCATGCCGTCGAAGGAATCCCCGGACGGGCGGATGAGGGAGGCTTCGGCGAGTTCGTCGAGGCATTCGCGTACCTGGTGAGCGGTGATTCCCAGGTCCTCCGCGACCTTTTCCACGCCCCAGTCGCGGTGCAGTGCCATGGCGCGGTAAACCAGAATCGTCCACTTGTTCACACCCAGCGCATCCGTCATTCGCGCACGCTCCAGATCCGGCCCGGCTCCCCTGTGTACACGAGTTCGACCCAAGCGTAACCCTCTGCCCGCGGGCTTGAGGTGGGTTCGTGGCTCCCGCGAGTGCGGCCCGCGCTGCGTCCCGCCGCGGCACGGAGCCCCGCCGTCCAGGCCCGCTGCGATGCCCCGCGGCCCGGCTGTGGACGGCGCCCCCGCCTCCCTTCCGGGCCCGCAGCGGGTACGCGGTGCCGGTGCCGCGCGCACCGGCCCGGGTCACTGGGCGTCTTCCCGGCCTTTGCCGCCGTCTGGCGGCTGGCAGTTACCTGCCGTGGCAGGTACTGAGCCGCCGCGACGACTGACAGTCTCCCGGCGGGCTGCTCTACTGCTGGACGGGCCGGCGGATTCCCCCTCTCACCGATACCGGCCGGATCACCGTCCCCGCTCACGGTTCGCATTCGTTCCCCTCCCCGGCGGAAGAGAAAGGCTTCATCGTGCCGTCAGTTCCGCACCGCTGCGCATCCCGGCCGCGTGAAACGCTTCACCCAGTCGTCCAGCCCGCCCCGGATTCCGGGCCACCGCCGCATGAGCGGAACGCTCGGCACGGGCCGAATTCACCGCCCTTCGCCTCTCTTTCCGCCTTCTCCGATCGTTCCGCCCGCTGCCCTTCTCCCGGCACGGCCCTCCGACGCCGCCCCCCGGCCTGCTGAGCGGCGCCGTGCTCGGGGTCAGGATGACGTTCACCACGGCGTCCGACGCCGTCATGTTCCGCGACGGCCTGGTCGCGGCGGTCCGCCGCGTCTGCGCCGCCGACGGCCTGCCGCTGGAGCACCTGTGGGCCGGGCAGGTGCGGCACGGCTCGGTGACCGTCGTGGCGTACCTGCTGCTGCCGCGTCCGGTCGAGGCGCTCGCCGCCGGTCTCGCGCTCGCCGGGGCGGTGGAACACCAGACCCCCGGCTACGTCTGTACCGACTGCGCCCTGCTGGCGCTCTGATCCCCCCTCCCGGCAGTTCCGCACCACCGCCCGGAGCCCACCCGGCCCGCACCCCC
This sequence comes from Streptomyces solitudinis, assembly GCF_036323765.1. Taxonomy (NCBI): domain Bacteria; kingdom Bacillati; phylum Actinomycetota; class Actinomycetes; order Kitasatosporales; family Streptomycetaceae; genus Streptomyces; species Streptomyces solitudinis. Next base: position 319,658 of record NZ_JAZDCW010000004.1, on the reverse strand, counting down.
GGCCGCACCGGCCACCACCCCTCGTCCGGTGCCGTCCGCGGGGCGTTCCAGAGATTGCCGTCAACAACGAAAGGGACAGTCATGGATATCCGCCCCCCGTCTCCCGGCTCGTTCGGCGAACTGCTCAATCAGCGGCGCAAGCAGCTGGGCCAGACCCAGCAGTGTCTGGCCGACCAGGCGACCCTGAGCGTGCGGACCATCCGGGAGATGGAGGCGGGCCGGGTACTGAGACCGCGACAGGAGACCGTCCGCTTGCTCGCCGACGCGCTGCGCCTGGACGGACGGGGCCGGGAGACGTTCGAGGCCGCCGCGCGCCGGCAGCCCGCGTACGCCGAACCGGCCGCTCCCGCGCCGCGCCGCGGCGTGCTGCTCGGCCGCGAACGCGAGGTGGAGGTACTCACCGAGGCGCTGACGGTGCACGGTGACCGCCTGGTCTCGGTGGTCGGGCTGGCCGGAGTCGGCAAGAGCAGACTGGTGCAGGAGGCCGCCTGGCGGCTGCACCTCCTGGGCGACTGGTCGGTCCGCTGGGCGCCCCGGGAGTCCTGCGGCACGGCCGGTGCGCTGCGCGGCTGGCTGGCCGCACAGCCCGCCGAACCGCAGGGCCGGGCCGTGCTGCTGGTCCTCGACGACGCCGGACGCGGCACCGCGCCCGCGCCCGGGACGGCCAGCACCGGCGCCGCGGGCACCACGCCCGGCCCGCTGTCCGGTGCCGGTCGCGGTCCCGGGCCCGGTCCCGGTCCCGGTCCCGAGACGGGATCCGGCCCCGCCACGGCCGCAGCCGCGCTCTGCGAGGAACTCGACGGGCTGCTGCGCCGCCACCGCGGCCTGCGGGTGGTCGCCACCTCCCGCACACCGCTGCCGCTGGCGGGCGCGCGGACGGTCCCGCTCGCCCCGCTGCCCGTGCCCGAACCCGGCGCGGAACGCGACCCGGAGGCGCTCGGCCGCCACCCCGCGGTCGCCCTGCTGGTGACCCGCATGCGCGAGGCGCGGCCGGGGTTCGCCCTCACCGCCGCCCAGGCGCCCGCCGTCGCGGCGCTCTGCCGGGGCCTGGACGGAGTACCGGGCGCCCTGGAACTCGCGGCCGGCTGGACCCTGGTGCAGTCGCCCGCCCAGCTCGCCGAGCGCCTCAGACGCGGCCGTTTCCCCCTTTCGATGCCGCTCACCGCCTCGCCCGCGGGGGAGTCCCTGCGCGAGGCGCTGACCGCGACGATCGCCCTGCTGCCGCCGCCGCAACGGGCGTTGCTCGACCTGCTGGCCACCACCGCCGAACTGGCGGGGCTGGAGGAGGTGGCCCGGATGAGCGGCCGCCCGGTGGAGGAGTGCCTCCCGGCGCTGCACGGCCTGGCCACCCACGGGCTCCTGCTCGTCACCGGGGGCGAAGGTGAGGGCGAGGCGCGGTACCGGCTCGCGCACCTGGTACGCGCGCTGCGCCGCGAACAGCCCACCGTGCGGGTACCGGTACCGGCCAGGACGCCCGCACCGGCCTCCGCCGCCCGTCCGCTGCCGATGGGCGCGGCGGCGGCCTGACACGCCCCGCACCAGCCGGTAACGGGCGGCGGGAAGCCCACCCCGGCCAGCTCGACGCCAGCAGGCCGCGTGCGGCCGGCGGGACCCGCCCGCCGCACGCGGTCTCACCCGGTCCGCGTACCCGCCCTCCCGCCGGTGCCGGACCGGTGGCCGCACCCGGGCCACGGCCCGCCTGATGCTGCCTGCTTGGTTCCGGGCAAGCTGCCGGTCCGGCCGCGCGGCGCTCCGTAGCGTTCCAGGGGTCGGTGCGGCGACGGACCCCGCGTCACAACACCCGGTGGCCGGACCCGTTGCCTGCCCACGCGCCCCACCCGCGCCGCGCCGTGCCCTCCGCGCGGCCGGTCATGGGTCAACTTCGCTCTGTCAGTGAGGGTTTGCTGTGGACGGCAGGAACACGGAACGGTCGGGCGGTCTGGACATCACGGTCACCACCGTCGCGTCCGACTCCCACACCTGGAACCTGGTCTACCTCCAGCTGCTGCTGGAGGAACTGGGGCACCGGGTCAGCAATCTCGGCCCCTGCGTGCCCGGGAACCTGCTGGTCGACGAGTGCCGCACCCGGCGCCCCGACCTGATCGTGATCAGCAGCGTCAACGGCCACGGCCACCAGGACGGGGCCCGCGTCATCGCGGCCCTCCGCGCCTGCCCCGCACTTGCCGGCACCCCCGTGGTCATCGGCGGCAAACTCGGCATCACCGGCCAGCGGGACGCCGCCGGCCGCGCCCGCGACCTGCTGGCGCGCGGCTTCGACGCGGTCTTCGAAGGCCCCGGAGCCGAGGACGCGTTCCGCGCCCACCTCGCCGCGCTGGCCCCGCTGGCCGGCTGCGGACTGCCGGGAGCGCCGCGATGACGGGCGCGCCCGGGGCCGGGGAGGCCAGGACCGAGGGAGCCGCCGGCGCCGCCGGGTTCGGTGCCTTCGTGGCGCGGGCGCACGCCGCCGGTTCGCTGGTGGTCCAGCCGCGGATGGGCATGAGCAGACCCGCCCTGATGCGCGCCGGACTGCTCGCCACCCGCCGCGCCACGGCCACCACCGTCGGAACCGTCACGATCGACAGCTACACCCGCACCGGCGACATCGCCGCCGCCCGGCGCGCCGTCGCCGAGGGCCGCGACCTCAACGGCTACCCGCTCACCTGCTACGGCCCGGGCACGACCCGCGAGGTGCTGGGCGGCGTCGCGGGGCCGCGCTTCCCGGTGCAGGTCCGGCACGGTTCGCCCCGGCCGGAGCACATCGTCCGGGCGCTGCTCGCCGCCGGCCTGACCGCGACCGAGGGCGGCCCGGTCTCGTACTGCCTGCCCTACAGCCGCGTGCCGCTGGCCGACGCGGTGCGCAGCTGGGAGCGCAGCTGCCGGACGCTCGCCGAGGCCCGCGGCCAGGGACCGGAACCGCATCTGGAGACCTTCGGCGGCTGCATGATGGGCCAGCTCTGCCCGCCCGGACTGCTGGTGGCGATCAGCGTGCTGGAGGCGCTGTTCTTCCGCCGCCACGGACTGCGCAGCGTCTCACTGAGCTACGCGCAGCAGACCAGCCCGGCGCAGGACGAGGAGGCGGTGACGGCGCTCGGCCGGCTCGCCGCCGAACTGCTCGGCGACACCGAGTGGCACCTGGTGATCTACACCTACATGGGTGTCTTCCCGCGGACTGCGGGCGGCGCCGCGCTGCTCCAGCGGGACGCGGCGCGGTTGGCGGTGCGGACCGGCGCGGCCCGGCTGATCGTGAAGACGGCGGCGGAGGCGCACCGCATCCCCAGCGTCGAGGAGAACGTCGCCGCCCTCGAATCGACGTACCGGCAAGCCGGGCTGGAACAGCGGGAGCGGACGGCGCCGCCCGCCGACACCGGGATCTACGCGGAGGCCCGCGCGCTGGTGGAGGCGGTGCTCTGCCTCGACGCGGACCCCGGACGGGCGCTGGTGCGGGCGTTCGCCCGCGGCTACCTGGACGTGCCCTACTGCCTGCATCCGGACAACGCGCGGCGCTCGCGCAGCTGCCTCGACGGGGCGGGACGGCTCCAGTGGGCGGACGCCGGGGCGATGCCGGTGGGGCGGCGGCCCGCCGGGGGGCCGGCCGCGCTGGACTCGGCCGGACTGCTGCGGGCGCTGGGGCGGGTGAGCGCCGAGTACGACCGCCGCGCCGCCACCGGGCCGGCCGGGGGAACGCCGCCCGCTCCCGGCCGTCCGCCGGACACCGCCGCGCGCACCGGCCCGGGCCCGCCGCGGCCCCGGGACACGACGGCCGCCGCGTCCCGCCTCCGGTAGCGACCGCGCCCCGCCGCCAGCCACCGACACATCCTTCGGACGAGAGGACACCGTGCCATGTACGACGCAGCGACCGACACCGGACCGGCCGACCCCGGCAGTCACCTGACCTCCCCGACCACGCGCGCCGCGCTCCGCGTCCAGCAGGGGCTGCTGGCGGCGGCACGCGAGTACCTGACCGGCCACGGGTTCACCGAACTGCTGCCGCCGGTCATCGGCCCGGTCACCGACCCCGGCGCCCGCGGTGCCAAGCAGGTGGACATCGACTACTACGGCCACCGCTACAAGCTGATGACCAGCGCCATCCTCTACAAGCAGAGCTCCCTGCTCGCCTTCGACCGGATCTTCTGCGTCGCGCCCAACGTCCGGCTGGAGCCGCTGGAGACCGCCAGCACCAGCCGCCACCTCGCCGAGTTCCACCAGCTGGACGTGGAGATGGGCGGAGCCTCCCGCGAGGAGGTGATGCGCCTGCTGGAGGAACTGGTGGTGCACATGGTGCGCCAGGTGGTCACCGGCCTCCCCGGCGAACTGGAGCGGCTCGGCCGCGACCGGGACGACTTCCTCGGCCTGCTGCGCGGCGGCTTCGCCCGCGTCCCGCACGCGGCGGCCGTCGAGCAGCTGCGCGCGCTGGGCCATCCGCAGAGCGCGGACACCGAACTCGACTGGGAGGGCGAGGCGCTGCTCTCCGCCAAGTCCGACGCGCCCTTCCTGGTCACCGACTACCCGAAGGGCTCGCGTGGCTTCTACGACCGCGAGGACCCCCAGGCGCCCGGCCGGCTGCGCAACTTCGACCTGATCGCCCCGCAGGGCTACGGCGAACTGTGCAGCGGCAGCGAACGCACCAACGACTACGCCGAGATCATCACCCGGATGCGCGAGACGGGTGAGAACCCGCGGAAGTACCGCTGGTACCTGGACCTGGTCCGGGCCGGCGTACCGGCCAGCTCCGGATTCGGCATCGGCGTCGAGCGGCTCACCCGGTACGTCGCCGGGCTGGACGCGGTCTGGCAGGCCAGCGCCTATCCCAAACTGCCCGGGGTGGTCGCCCCGTGAGCGATCTCGCCGCGCCCGGCTTCCCCGAGGAGGAGGTGCGCCGCCGCGCCCGGCTGGGCTCCGCCGCGGCCTTCCCCGCACCCGGCGACTACGGGCAGCTCCTCTTCGGCTCCCGGCCGCCGGACCGCCTCCCGCCCGGCGACGTGCTGGACACCGCCCGGCTGGTCCCGCCGGTGCTGATGCCCGGCAGGCTCGCCCGGCTGATCGCCCTCGGCCGCGAACCCACCTACCAGGACGTCGAGCTGGCCACCGACATCGGCGGACTGGCCAGCGCGCTGCCGCTCTACGTCTCCGCACTCGGCTCCACCCGCGCCGTCGGTGAGGACGGCCTCGGCGCGGCGCTCAGCCGGCAGGCCGCCCGGCTCGGAATCCCCCTGGTGATCGGCGAGAACGTGGCACTCGTGCACGGGTACGGCCGCACCGGCGGCGCCCCGGCCGCCGCCTCGCTGCTCGCCCGGCTGACCGCCTACGCCGAGGAGGCCGCGCCCGGCCGGGGCGGTGTGGTGGTGCAGCAGAGCACCGAGGACGCGGACGCCGAGGTGTGGAACCTCGCCTACAGCGACCCGTCCGCGCTGCCGCTGCTGGAGTCGGGGCGGCTGGCGTTCGAGCTGAAGCTCGGCCAGGGCGCCAAGCCCGGCCTCGGCGGGATGACCGTGCTGCCCGCCGAGGCCGCCGGCGGACTGACCGACCGGTACACCGTGGACCCGCTCTTCGGCGACGGCCGGGTGCTGCGCTCCTCCAGCCCCGGCACCGTCACCGAGGAGATCCTGCGCCAGCAGGTCCGGTTGATGCGGAACAACTACCCGCGGGCGCGGGTCTGGGTGAAGCTGCCGCCCGGCCGCGACATCGCGCTCGCCGCACGGACCGCCAGTGCCGCGGGCGCCGACGCGGTCACCGTGGACGGCGCCGAGGGCGGCACCGGCTGGGCGCCGCACGCCTTCCTCGGCGAGGTCGGGCTGCCGCTCGCCGAGTGCCTGCGACGGCTGGCCGCCCCGCCCGGGGCCGGGCCGCCGCCGGGACTGTTGGTCTCCGGCGGGATCTGGGAGGGCGCCCGGGCCGCCAAGTGCCTGGCGCTCGGAGCGACCGGCGTCGGCCTCGGCCGGGCCGCGCTGCTCGCCACCGCCGAACGGCCGCAGGACGGGCTGGTCCGGCTGGTGGAGTGCCTCGCCCTCGAACTGCGACTGCTGGTCTCGGCCCTGGGCAAGTACCGGGCCGGCGAGGTGGACCGCGACGACCTGTGGTCGCCGGACGGCGCCTTCTCCGAGGCGTCCCGCGGCACGCCGCCCAGCCCGGCCGACGCCGGCTGACCCAGCCCGGCCCTCGTCACCCGGCCCCGCCCGCGCCCTGCCCGGGGGCCCGCCGCGCCCTCGCCGGGCCGGTTCCGCGGTCTCCGCCGTGCCCGTCCCCGGCCGTCGCGGCGTGCGCCGGACCGCCCGGTACCGGCAGGGAGCGGAGGCCGCCATCTGCCGCAAACCTTCCGCTCTTCCTGACGGCCGGCCCTCCCGCCGCGGCCTACCGTTTCGGCAGTCGAGACCGCCGACAGCCCCGGTCAGGCCGGTCCCCCCACCCCGCCGCCCCGCTGCATACCCCACCGAGGTGACCCTGTGACCAGCCGAACCGCACGACCCGCGCTCCCCGACGGCCAGCCCTTCGCCGCACCGCCGAACCGACCGCGGGACCCGGCGGTACGGGTGGCGGGCCGTACCGTCAGCCACGGCGAACTCCACACCCGGGCCGGGGAGCTGGCGCGGGCGGTCAGCCCGGGCGAGGTGGTCGCGGTGGCCGGCCGCGACCGCTACCACCACCTGGTGGCGCTGCTCGCCGTGCTGCGCGCCGGGGGGGTCTGCCTGCCGCTGGACGCCGGAGCGCCGAAGGCGCGCACCGAGGTGCTGCTCGCCGACTCCGGCGCCACCCAGGTGATCCGCGACGGCCGCCCGGAACGGCTCGCCGCCGCCCCCGCCGCCCCCGGTCACCCGGACGCGGGCGGCTACCTCCTCTACACCTCGGGGACCACCGGCCGCTCCAAAGGGGTGCTGGTGCGGGGCGCCGCCCTGCGCGCGCATCTCGCGGCGGCGGCGGAGCGGTTCGGGCTGACCGCCGCCGATGTGGTGCTCCAGCACGCCCGGCCGGGTGTGGACGTCGCCATCGAGCAGGCCCTCACCGCGCTCACCGCCGGAGCCTGCCTGGTGCTGCCCGGGCGTCCGCTGCTCGACGCCACCGCTCTGCTCGACCTGCTCGACGCCGAGCGGGTCACCGTCGCCAACCTCTCGGCCGGGCACCTCCACGAGATCACCACCGTGCTGCCGCGCCTCGGCCGGCGCCCGGACACCCTGCGGCTGATGATCTCCGGCAGCGACCGGCTGCACCCCGGGACGGCGGCCGCCTGGCACCGGCACACCGGGGTGCCACTGCTCAACGCCTACGGCCCGACCGAGACCGTGATCACCGCCACCGTGCACACGGTGGACCCGGAAGCCGCCGTGACGGCGGCTGACGTGGCCGCCGGGGCGACCGTGCCGATCGGGACCGCGCTGGGCGACCGCGCCGTGCGGGTGCTCGACGAGCGGCTGCGGCACTGCCCGCCCGGCACGGCGGGCGAGCTGTACCTCGGCGGCCCGCTGCTGGCCGCCGGCTACTGGGGCGATCCGGCCCGCACCGCGCACCGCTTCGTCGCCGACCCGTACGCCGCCACGCCCGGCGCCCGCCTCTACCGCACCGGCGACCGGGTACGCCAGCACCCCGACGGCACGGTGGACTTCCTCGGCCGGGCCGACGACCAGCTGAAGATCCGCGGCTACCGGGTGGAGCCGGGCGAGATCGAAGCGGCCCTCGCCACCTGTCCCGGCGTGAGGGCCTGCGCGGTCACCGCCCACGACGGCCGGCTCGCCGCCTACGTCACCGGACCGGCCGCCGCCGTACCCGGCCGCGACGCGGTCCGCGCCCACCTGACCGGGCTGCTCCCCGAACGCCTGCACCCCGCCACCCTCACGGTGCTCGACGCGCTGCCGCTCACCGACCGGGGCAAGCTCGACCGGCGCGCCCTGCCCGCCCCCGGCGCCGCGACGGTCCGCCCCGCGGCACCGCAACGCACCGCCGACGGGCCGCGGACCCCCGCCGAGGAAGTGGTCGCCGGCGTCTGGTCGGAGGTGCTGGGCGTCGCCGGGATCGGCCGCGAAGACGACTTCTTCCGGCTCGGCGGCGACTCGCTCACCGCGGTCCGCGTGGTCGGCCGCATCTTCGAGGTCTTCGGCGCCGTGTCCCCGTACGCCATCTTCGAGCACCCCCGCCTCGCCGACTTCACCGCCGCGGTCAGCGGCGCCCGCCAGGACGAGCGCCCGCCGCTGACCCGTGCCGGGCGGAGCGAAGCGCCGCTCTCCCCGCTCCAGCGCGGCCTGTGGTTCCTCGACCAGTGGAACCCGGGCAGCGCCACCTACACCGTGCCCTGGGTGTTCCGCTTCGCCGGACCGGTGGACGCCGGGGCGCTGCACGGCGCGCTGCGCGCGGTCGCCGTCCGGCACGAGGCGCTGCGCACCGTGTTCCGGCTCACCGAGGACGGGCCCAGGCAGTACGTGCGCCCGGAACCCGACGTGCCGTTCCACGAACGCGCGATACCGGCCGCCGGGCTGCCCGACGCGATCGCCGCGGCGGTCGCCGAGCCCTTCGACCTGGAGACGGGCCCGCTGGTCCGCGCCCACCTCCTCCGCCCGGCCGCCGGCCCGGACGGGGCCGAGGACCGCGAGGCGGAGACGGTCCTGCTGCTGCTCTTCCACCACATCGTGTGGGACGAGGGTTCGCTGCCCGTCCTGGAATGCGAACTGGCCGCCTGCTACGCGGCGCTGCGCGCCGGGCGCCAGCCGCAGCTGCCGGAGCTCGCGGTGCAGTACAGCGACGTCAGCGCCTGGCAGCATGCCGACCCCGGGCGCGCCGAGCGCCAACTCGCCTACTGGAGTGAGCAGCTCGCCGGTGCCCCGGAGGAACCGGTGCTCGCCACCGACCGGCCGCGGCCCGAGGAGCAGCGGTTCCGGGGCGCCTGCCTGCCGTTCTCCCTGCCGGACCCGCTGGCCCGCGCGGTACGGCAGGTGGCCCGCGAGGAGGACGCGACCCCGTTCATGGTGCTGCTCGCCGGGCTCGCCCTCGCCCTGCACCGCCGCTCCGGCCAGCGCGACCTGGTGCTCGGCTCCCCGGTGAGCACCCGCAACACCGCCGAACTCCACGACCTCATCGGCTACTTCATCAACCTGCTGCCGCTGCGCCTGCGGCTCGGGCCGGAGCTGGACTTCCGCGGCCTGGTACGCCACGTCCGGGAGGTCTGCCTCGGCGCGTACCGGCACCAGGAGGCCCCGTTCGACGAGATCGTCAGCCGGGTACTGGCCGACCCGCCCCAGGACCGCAACCCGCTCTGCCAGGTGCTGCTGGAGCAGCACACCCTCGACGAACGGCCGCTGACGATGGGGGGCGCCACCGTCACCCGGGCGCTGCACCCGCATCCGGTGGCACGGTTCGACCTGTCCGTCTCGGTGGACGACCGGGGCACCGGTTTCACCGGCCGGTTCGAGTACGACCGCGACCTCTTCGACGCCGCCACCATGGAGTCGCTGCGCGAGGGCTGGCTCACCGAACTCGCCCTCGGCGCGGGACTGCCGCTGCACCGGCTGGTGCAGGCCGCCGCGGCCCGCACCCCGCACGCCGTGGCGCTGGTGGAGGACGCCGGCCCGGACCGGGAGCCGGTGCGGACGGAGTACGCCGCGCTGGAGGACCGCGCGTCCCGGCTCGCCCGGGTGCTGGCCGCGCGCGGCACCGGCCGGGGCGACCTGGTCGCCATCCTCACCGGCCGGGACGCGAGCCTGGTGGTGGCGCTGCTGGCGGTGCTGAAGACGGGAGCCGGATACACCCTGCTCGACCCGGACTTCCCCGCCGCCCGCCTCGCCCAGTCGGCCTCCGACTGCGGCGCCGCGCTGGTGCTCACCGGTCCCGGGCACCGTCTGCCGGGCCCCGGCGGCCCGGAACAGGTCCCGCTGGCACAGCTGTCGGCCGAGGCCGCCGGCATGCCGCCCGGCGATCCGGGTCTGCCCTGCGGACCACAGGACCTGGCGTGCGTGATGTTCACCTCCGGTTCCACCGGCCGCCCCAAGGCCGTCGCGGTGCCCCACCGGGCGCTGACCGCCACCTACCTGGGCCAGGACTACGCGCGCTTCGGCCCGGACGAGGTCTGGCTCCAGTGCTCGCCGGTCTCCTGGGACGCCTTCGCGCTCGAGCTGTACGGGGCGCTGCTCTTCGGCGGCACCTGTGTGCTCCAGCCCGGCCAGCGCGCCGACCCGCAGCTGATCTCCGAGCTGACCCGGCGCCACGGCGTCACCCAGCTGCAACTGTCCGCGAGCCTGTTCAACTTCCTGCTGGAGGAGTACCCGCAGACCTACGACGGACTGCGGACCGCCTTCACCGCCGGCGAGCGCGCCTCGGTCACCCACGTCGCCAAGGCGCTGGCCGGCTACCCCGGGACCGTCGTCGGCAACGGCTACGGCCCGGTGGAGAGCCTCGGCTTCACCACCTGCCGCACCGTGGAACCGGCGGACACCGCGGGCAGCGGCATCCCCATCGGCCGCCCGCTCGCCCACAAGGACGTCCTGGTCCTGGACGCGGAGCTGCGCCCGGTACCGGCCGGTGTGACCGGCGAACTCTACGCGGCGGGCGACGGGCTGGCACACGGGTACCTCGGACGGCCGGGTCTGACCGCGGAGCGCTTCACCGCCCGGCCCGGCGGCCGGCCGGGGGAGCGGATCTACCGCACCGGTGATCTGGGCCGCCGCACCGCCGAGGGCGTGCTGGAGATCACCGGGCGCGCTGACGCGCAGGTGAAGGTCAACGGCTTCCGGATAGAGCCCGGCGAGATCGAGGACGCCCTGACCCGCCAGCCCGGGGTGCGGGAGAGCGCGGTGGCGGTCCGCACCACCGCGGGCGGGGAGCACCGCATCGCCGCCTATGTCACCGCGGCCCCCGGCGGCGTCGACCCCGAGCGGGTGCTGCGCGGGCTGGCCGGGCACCTGCCCGCCCACCTGCTGCCGGCCACCTGCGACGTCCTCGCGGAACTGCCGCTCAACGCCAACGGCAAGACCGACCGCGCGGCCCTGCCCGCCCCGCGCGCACCGCTCACCGCCGCGGCGGAGGCCGCCGCGCCGCACGGCGATGACTGGAGCCCGGCGGAGCGGCTGGTCGCCGAGGCGTTCGCCGCCGTCCTCGACCGCGGCGGACTCCGCCCCGAGGACGACTTCTTCCGCAGCGGCGGCAACTCGCTCGCCGCCGTCCGCGTCGCCATGCGGCTCTCCCGGGAGACCGGCACCACCGTCCGGCCCCAGCTGGTCTTCCGCGCACGGACCATCCGCGCCATCGCCGCACGCCTGCCCGAGCCCGCCACCGCGCCCGCCGCGGCCCCCCACGCCAGGAAGGCGGACCTCCGATGACCGCACCGGACCTCCCGGAGACCGCCACCGCGCCGCTCTCCCGGCTCCAGCGGGGCCTGTGGTTCCTCGACCGCCTCGACCCCGGAGCGGTCACCTACACCACCCCCACCGCCTACCGGTTCACCGGGGAGCTCGACCTCGCCCGCCTCGAGCGCGCGCTCAACGCGGTGATCGACCGCCATGAGGCGCTGCGCACCACCCTGACCACCGCACCGGACGGCACCCCGCTCCAGCGGGTGCACCCCGAGCTCGCGGTGACCCTGGCCACCGTCGACCTGCGCCACCTGCCGGAAGCCGAACGCGTCGCGCGCACCGAGACGCTGCTGGCGGACACCGCGGCCACCCCGTTCGACCTGGAACGCGGACCGCTGCTGCGGGCACTGGCGGTCCGGACCGGCGACCGGGAGACCACCTGGCTCTGCGTGGTCCACCACATCGTCTGGGACGGCTGGTCGGTCGGGGTCTTCGAACGCGAACTGGCCTGCCACTACGCGGCGTACTCCGGCGACCGGGACGAGGCGGCCGCCCTCGCGGACCTCCCGCCGCTCACCGTGCGGTACGCGGACCACGCCCGCGCCGAGAGCCCGGAGGAGCTCCCCGGACAGCTCGACTACTGGAAGCGCCAGCTGCACGGCGCGCCCACCCGCCTGGAGGTGCCCGGCACGCCCGGGGCGGCCGGCCGGGCCCCCGGCACCGGCAGCGCGGGCGCCACCGACCACCTCGCCACCCCCGCCGGTACCGCCGCCCGCGTCCGGCGGCTCGCCCTGGCCGAGGGCAGCACCCCGTTCCTGGTCAACCTCACCGTCTTCGCCCTGCTGCTGCACCGCTACACCGGCGTCCGGGACCTGGTGGTGGGCACCCCCGTCACCACCCGGGACCGGCCCGGACTGGAACACGTGATCGGCTACTTCGTCACCCTGCTGCCGGTCCGGGTCCGGCTGGCGCCGCAGATGACCTTCCGCGAACTGCTGGAGCAGGTCCAGAACACCGTCCTGGACGGGTACGCCGCCGCCGAGGTGCCACTCGACCAGATCGTCGACCAGCTCGGCATGGACCGCACTGCCGGGCAGACCCCGCTGGTCCAGGTGGTGTTCGGCGCCCACGGCGAGGACCCCGGCCCGCTGCGCTTCGGCCCGGACCTCACCGCCACCCGCGCGGTCCGCGCCAACGGCACCGCCAAGTTCGACCTCACCTGGTCGGTCTTCGACTCCGGCGAGCTGCGGGCCGAGGCCGAGTACCGGACCGGGGTCCTCGACCCCGGCACCGTGCGGCGGATGGCCGAGGACTGGACCGGGCTGCTCGACGCCGCCCTCGACGGCCCCGCGCTGCCGCTCCACCGCCTCACCGCCGCCACCCCGCCGTCCGCGGCCGCCCTCCCCGCCGCGCCCGCCGGGCGGAGCGGGCCCGGCCGCCTGCTGCACAGCCTCTTCGAGGATGCCGCCGACCGCTACGGGGACCGGCCCGCGGTCACCGACGCCACCGGAACGCTGGACTACGCGGCGCTGGACCGCCGGGCCAACCGCCTCGCCCACCTGCTGATCGCCGCCGGAGTCCGGCGCGGCGACCGGGTCGGGCTGCTGCTGGACCGCACCGCCTGGATACCGGCGGCGGTACTCGCCGTGCTGAAGACCGGCGCCGCCTACGTCCCCGTGGACCCCTCCGCGCCACCCGGCCGCGCCGCGCAGGTCTTCGCCGAGACCGGGGTGAGGGCCGCCGTCACCGACCTCCCCGGCCTGCCGGACGGGCCCTGGCACACCCTGCACCTCGCGGAGAGCGCGCCCGACCTGGCGTCGGCGCCGGAGACCCGGCCCGGTGCCGGGGGGAATCCGCTGGACACCGCGTACGTGATCTTCACCTCCGGTTCCACCGGCCGGCCCAAGGGCACCGCCGTCGCCCACGCCCACGTCAGCGCGCTGATGGCGGCAGGCGCCCGGCACTTCGCCTTCGGACCCCAGGAGGTGTGGACGCTCTTCCACAGCTACGCCTTCGACTGGACGGTCTGGGAGATGTGGGGCGCACTGCACCACGGCGCCCGGCTGGTCGTGGTGCCGTACCTGGTCAGCCGCTCACCCGAGGAGTTCGCCGGACTCCTCGACCGCGAGGGCGTCTCGCGGCTGTGCCTCACCCCCTCCGGGCTGCGGCAGCTGGAACCGGCGCTGCGCCGCCATCCGCGTGCCCTCCCCGCGCTGCGGCACATCATGCTGGGCGGCGAGGCACTCGAACCGGCCACCGTGCGCCGCTGGTTCGCCCTCGACCCGGTGCCGCCCGCCCGGCTCTGCAACCTCTACGGCATCACCGAGACCACCGTCCACGTCACCGCCCACGACCTCGCCCCGGACGGCAGCGGCTTCGCCCGCAGCCTGATCGGCGATCCGCTTCCCCACCTGAGCCTGCGGGTGCTGGACCCCTGGCTGCGGCCGTGCCCGCCCGGCGTCACGGGCGAGCTGTACGTGGCGGGCGGCGGACTCGCCCACGGGTACTGGGGCCGGCCGGGACTGACCGCCGGACGGTTCGTCGCCGACCCGTACGCCACCGTGCCCGGAACCCGGCTCTACCGCACCGGCGATCTGGCCCGGCGGCTGCCGGACGGCGGGACCGAGTACCTCGGCCGGGCGGACCGGCAGGTCAAGCTCCGCGGCTACCGCATCGAGCTGGGCGAGATCGAGCACGCCGTCGGCGAGCACCCGGAGGCCGGCGACTGCGTGGTCACCGTCCACGACGGCCGGCTGGCGGCCTACGTCACCAGCACCACCGGCCTCCCCCCGCGGGACCTGCGGGACTTCCTCGCCCGCACGCTGCCCGCCTACATGATCCCGGCCAGCTGCACCGTGCTGGAGGCGCTGCCGCTCACCGTCAACGGCAAGCTGGACCTGAGCGCCCTGCCCGCCCCTGACGCCCCCCACGGCGGCACCGGCGGCACCGGTGCCGCCGCAGCCCCGTGCACCGGGACCGAGCGGACCTTCGCCGCCGCCTGGTCCGAGGTCCTCGGCGTCGAGCCGGTCGGGGTGCACGACGACTTCTTCCGGCTCGGCGGCGACTCCATCCGCGCGGTGCAGCTCGCCGGCGCGCTGCACCGCCGGGGCTGGGCGGTCTCCCTGCGGGACGTCTTCGCCGCGCCCACCGTCGCCGGGCTCATCCCGCACGCCGAACGGCTGGAGCACCCCGGCTTGGCCGGCACCGGGAGCGGCAGCGCCCCGGGCACCGGTCCGGTGCCGTTCGCCCTCGCCCCCACCGGTACCGCCGCGCTGGTCCCGGGCGGCGTCGAAGACGCCTACCCGATGGTGTCCATGCAGCTCAGCATGGTCTTCCACATGGAGATCGCCGGGCCCACCGACAGCTACCACAACGTCAACAGCTACCGGATCGCCGCCCCGCTCGACGAGAGCGCGCTGCGCGGCGCCGTCGCCGGAGCCATGGAACGCCACCCCGTGCTCCGCACCAGCCTGGACATCTCCGGGTACGCCGAACCGATGCAGCTGGTCCACGCGGCGCTCCCGCCGCCCGTGGACTGCGCCGACCTGCGCGGCCTCACCGAGGAGGCGCAGGACGCCGAGGTGCGGGCGGTCTTCGATGAACACCGCGAGACCCCCTTCGACCTGGAGCGGGCCCCGCTCTTCCGGGTCACCGCGCAGCGGCTCGCCGACGGCGTCTTCCAGCTGACGGTCAGCGAGCACCACGCCATCCTCGACGGCTGGAGCTTCACCTCGTTGCTCACCGAGATCCTTGAACGGCACGGCGAGCTGGCCGCCGACCCGGACGCCGCGCCGGCCGCACCACCGGCCAGCCGGTACCGGGACTTCGTCGCGGTGGAACGCGCGGCGGCCGCCGACACCGGTTCCGCCGCCTACTGGAAGAGGCGGCTGGACGGGGTGCACGGCCGGATGTGGCCGGGCAGCGGACAGCCGCACGAACTCGCCGTCACCCGCGAGTGGGTGCTGCCGGAGGCACCCGGCCGGCTGGCGGCCGCCGCCCACGCCGCCGGAGTACCGGTGAAGTCCGTCGCGCTCGCCGCCCATCTGCGCGCGCTCGCCGAACTCACCGGCCGGACCTCCCCGGTGACCGGACTCGCGGTCAACGGACGGCTGGAACGCGAGGGCGGCGCCGAGGTGTACGGCCTCTTCCTCAACACCGTGCCCCTCGCCCTGCCCAAGACGGCCGGCGGCCCGCTCGAACTCGCCCGCGCGCTGCACCGCGAGGAACTCGACCTGATGCCGCACCGGCGGATGCCGTTCGCCCGGCTCGCCCGGATGATGGCCGACGGCGGCCTGGACAGCCAGTTCGGCTACCTCCGCTTCCACGCCCTCGGCCGGATGTCCTCGGCACGGATCGTGGACGGCCGGATCGGCTGCGAACCGACCCTGCGGCACGAGCCCAACAGCTTCGCCTTCGGCGCCTCCCTGATCCAGGACCCGGCGTCCGGACGCGTACTGCTGGCCGTCGACCACCAGCGGTCCGTCGTCTCCGACGCCGAGGCCGACGGCTACGCCGAGGCGTACCGCGAAGCCCTCGGCCGGCTCGCCGCCGACAGCCGCGCCTGAACCCGCCCGGCACCGTCCCCGCGCCCGGCACGCGTGCCGGGCGCACGTCCCCCACTCCCCGGGCCCCGGCCCCGGCGGAGCACCGTCAACGACGCCAGAGACAGCACAGACAGCTGAGACCCAGAGAAGAAGTGGACACCCGGCATGAGCGAGCAGCAGCCCACACCCCCCGCCCCGCAGGACCCGGTGGCCCGCTTCCTGCGGTGCGCGGCCGGTGACCCCGACCGCGCCGCCGTGCTGGCGGCGGACGCCTCCCTGAGCTTCGCCGAACTCGACCGCCGCACCGCCGCCCTCGCCGCGCTGCTGCACCGCCACGGCGTCGGCCGGGGCGACCGGGTCGGGGTGCGGCTGCCCCGGACCGCCGCCCTGGTGACCGCGCTGCTCGGCATCTGGCGGGCGGGCGCCGCCTATGTGCCGCTGGACCCCGCCTACCCGGCGGAGCGGCTGGCCTACATGACCGAACGCGCCCGGATCACCGTGCTGCTGGACTCCGACGGATCCGGTGGCGCCCAGCCGCGGGCCGGCGTGCGGCGGCTCACCCCCGCCGAGTGGGACCCCGCCGACGGCTCAGCGGACGCGGCGCCGGAGGTGCGGAGCACCCCGCTCGACCCGGCCTACGTGATCTTCACCTCCGGTTCCACCGGAGCCCCCAAGGGCGTCGAGGTCAGCCGGGGCGGGGTCGCCGCGCTCACCGCCGGACTGGAGGAACACGGCGCCTACCGCGCCGGGCCGGGCGTGGTGGCGTGGAACGCCTCCGTCTCCTTCGACGCCTCCGTCCAGCAGTGGACCCGGGTCTGCCGGGGCGACACGGTCGTGGTGCTCGACGAGGCCGAGCGGCAGGACCCGGTCCGGCTCGCCCGCGTCCTGGGTGACCGCGGCGTCACCGACCTCGATCTGACGCCCTCGCACTGGGAGGTGCTGCGTGAGGCGGTGGCCGGCAGCCGGGTGCCGCGGCTGTTCATGGGCGGCGAGCCGGTACCGGAGCGGATCTGGCACGAGGTGGCCGGCGCCGGGATCGAGGCGGTCAACGTCTACGGCCTCACCGAGGCCACGGTGGACTCCACCGCCGCCTGGATCACCGGCACCACCACCCGCCCGCACCTGGGCGAACCGCTCGCCGGTGCCCGCGTCCACCTGCTCGACGAGCGGCTGCGTCCCGCCCGGCGCGGTGAGACGGGCGAGATCTACCTGGCAGGCAGCGGGCTGGCGCACGGCTACCTCGACCGGCCGGAGCTGACCGCCGGGCGCTTCACCGCCGACCCGTTCGGCCCGCCCGGTTCCCGCATGTACCGCACCGGCGACCTCGCCCGGGTCGGCCCGGACGGCACCCTGGAGTACGCGGGCCGGGTCGACCGGCAGGTGAAACTGCGCGGCTACCGCATCGAACTCGGCGAGATCGAGCGGGCGCTCACCCGGCTGCCGATGGTCTCCGAGGCGGCGGTGGCGGTGGCGGAGGCCGGCCCGGGAGACCTGCGGATCACCGCCCACGTCACCGCGCGCGGCCAGGTGCCGGAACCCGAGCGGCAGTTCACCCGCACCGTGCGGGCGGCGCTGCGCCAGGTGCTGCCCGGCTACATGGTCCCCGGCAGCATCCGGCTGCGGGCCGCGCTGCCGCTCACGCCCAGCGGCAAGATCGACTACCGGGCTCTGACCGCCGCCCCGGCGCCCGCCGCGACCGCGCCCGCACCGGCGGAACCCGCGTCCCCGGCACCGGACCTGGACGCCAGGATCGCGGAGGTCTGGCGCACCGTGCTGGACGTCGACCGGGTCGAACCGCATGACGACTTCCTGGAGCTGGGCGGTCACTCACTCGCCGCACTGCGCGTCGTCCATCTGCTCCGCCGCGGCCTGGGCGCCGAGATCCAGCTGCGAGACCTGCTGGACTCCCGCGATCTCGCCGACTTCACCGAGACCGTGCGCCGCTCCGCCGCCGCGGGCGCCTCCGGCGCGCCCCGCCGCCCCGCGCTCGTCGGCCGCGCCGGGAGGGACCGGTGAACCACCCGAGGCCGCGCGCGGTGGGGGAGTGGCTGCTGCTGCCGGCACCGCAGCACCACCCCGCACCACGCCTGTTCTGCTTCCCGCACGCGGGCGGCGACGCCACCGCCTTCGTCCCGATGGGCCGGGCGCTCGCCCCGGCCGCCGAGGTGTGGGCGGTACGGATGCCCGCCCGCGGCGGGCGGACCGCCGTCCCGATGCCCGCCACCTTCCGAGCCCTGGTCCGGACGCTCGCCGCCGCGCTGCTGCCCCACCTCGGCGCCGGACCGGTCGCCTTCTACGGGCAGAGCTTCGGCGCGCTGCTCGCCCTGGAGACCGCCCGCGCCCTGCGGCCGGAGCACCGCCCCACCGCCCTGATCCTGGCGGCGGCCGAACCGCCCGGCGCCTGGCCGGGCGCCGCCCCGCCGGAGTACGACGCGGAACGGCTGCTGGACGTCTGCGGTGCAGGCGCCCTGGTCGCGGAGGTCCCGGAGCTGCGGGAGCGGGCGCTCGCCGCGATCCGCGCCGACCTCGCCGTCCGGAGCGGCTACCGGTACCGGCCGGGGCCGCCGCTGGCCTGCGGCCTGTACGCGCTCTCCGGCGCCGCCGACCCGCTCGTCCGCGCCCACACCCTCGCCGGCTGGTCCGCGCACACCACCGGCCGGTTCGCCCACCACACCGTCCCCGGCGGTCACCTCCCGGCCTCGGTCGACGACCGCGGACCGGTAGGGCTGCTGACCTCCATCCTCGAACGGACCAGGGAGTCCTCGTGGTCACCACCGCAACCGGCACCGAACCCGCCCCCGGGCCCCCGGACCCCGCGGCCCGCGCCGACGGCGCCCCGGTCCGGCTGACCGACCCCGCGCTGTGGTCCACGCCCGGGCTGCCGCAGACCATCGACGCGCTGCGGGCCCTGGCGCCGGTGCACCGCACCGAGACCGAGGACGACGGACCGGTCTGGTCGGTCCTCACCTACGAGCTGTCCGCCCAGGTCCTGCGGGACACCCGGCGGTACAGCTCGGAAGGCGGATCGCTGCTCGGCACCGGCACCGGACGGCCGGCGGGCGCGGGCCGGATGATGGCGCTGTGCGATCCGCCGCGCCACCGGCAACTGCGCGCCCCCGCCACGCCGTTCTTCTCCCCGGGCGGGGTGCGGGGCGCCGCCCGCACCATCGACGAACTCGCCGGCACCCTGGTACGGGAGGCCCTGAGGCGCGGCGAGGTCGACCTGGTCGACCTGGTCTCCGCGCTGCCGCTGGAGGTGATGTGCGACCTGCTCGACGTACCGGACGGCGACCGCCCGCTGGTGGTGCGCGTCTGCGACGCGGCGTTCCTCGGCCGCACACCCGAGGAACGCCGCGGCGGGCACCAGCAGCTGATCCCCTACCTGATGCACCAGGTGATGCGGCGGCGCGCCGACCCCGGTGACGACCTGATCAGCGCCATGGCCCAGTACCGGGCCGGCGGACGGCTGCTGCCCGTCGAGGACGTGGTGCTCAACCTCGACAACATCGTGGTCGGCGGCGTCCAGACCGTCCGCCACACCGCCGCGATGTCCCTGCTGGCACTCATCAGGGACCCGGCGCTCTGGCGGCACCTGACCGACGGCGCGGCCGAGGTGGGCGCGGCCGTCGACGAGCTGCTGCGCTGGACCTCGGTCGGGCTGCACACGCTGCGTACCGTCACCGAGGAGACCGAACTCGGCGGCCGGCGGCTGGCCCCGGGCGACCGGGTGGTGCCGTGGATCTGGGCCGCGAACCGCGACCCCGGGGTCTTCGAGCGGCCGCACGAGATCGACTTCGCCCGCTCGCCCAACCGCCACCTGGCGCTCGGACTCGGCGCCCACTACTGCATCGGCGCGCCGCTGGCCAAGGCCGAACTGGGCGCCCTGTTCACCGCGGTGCTGCGCCACACCTCCCGCGTGGAACTCACCGGGGAGCCAAAGTACAACGGCTCGATCATCAACTTCGGCCTGGACGCCTGCCCGGTGCGGCTCACCCCGCGCTGAACCTCCGGAATCCTGCCGGACCGGCTGCCGCCCCGCCCCCGGCGCCGCCCCTAGCGTCGGGAGCGCCGCCGGCACACCGCCTGGCCGCACCGCCCGGCGCCCCCGCTCCCGCCCGTAACCGCCCGGCCCCGCCACCGGCCCGCCCGGCCCCGACCGCTCGCGAGATTCGCACCGCTGCTGAGGAGACCCGAGATGACCAACCCCTTCGAGGACGAGGACGCCAGCTACCTGGTGCTGGTGAACGACGAGAACCAGCACTCGCTGTGGCCCGCCTTCATCGGCGTGCCCGAGGGCTGGAGCACCGTGCACGGCGAGGACAGCCGCGCCGCCTGCCTGGAGTACGTCGAGCAGAACTGGACCGACATCCGCCCCGCCAGCCTGTTGGCCTCTCTCGGAGAGCGGTGAACACCCCATGCTGAACTGGGTCATCGAGCCAGGACGCCCCGCCCGCGCGGAGGTCGACGGCGTCGCCACCCGCGAGGAGACGGCCGCCTGGCTGCGCGGCGCCGACGCGGAGATCACCGAGGCGCTGCACCAGCACGGCGCGGTCCTCCTGCGCGGACTGCCGGTCACCGGCACCCCCGACGTGGCGTGCGTCCGCGACGTGCTGATCCCCGAGCGCACCCCGTACCGCGAGAAGGCCACGCCCCGCAGCGACTTCGGTGACGGCGTGTTCTCCTCCACCGACCTGCCGCCGTCGCAGGCGATCCGGATGCACAACGAGAACAGCTACACCCTCACCTTTCCCGGCCGGCTGCTGTTCGCCTGCCTGGTCGCCCCGCCGGAGGGCGGCGCCACCCCGGTCGCCGACTGCCGCGAGGTGCTGCGGCGCCTGCCCGCCGCACTGGTGGCGCGCGGCCGGGCGGCGGGCTGGCGGCTGACCCGGAACTACTCGGGCTACATCTCGCTGGACTGGCGCACCGCGTTCTCCACCGAGGACCGTTCGGCGGTGAGCGCCTACTGCGCCGAGAACCACATCGACGCCGAGTGGCGCGCCGACGGCACCCTGCGGACCCGGCAGATCCGCCCGGCGGTCATCACGCACCCGGCGACCGGTGAGGAGTCCTGGTTCAACCACCTCGCCTTCTGGAACGAGTGGTCACTGGAGGAGGAGATCCGCGCCGCGCTGATCGACGAGTTCGGCTCCGACGGGCTCCCGTTCAACACCGGCCTGGGCGACGGCGCGCCACTGACCCGCGAGGAGGCCGAGACCCTCAACGCCGCCTACGAGGCCGCCACCGTCCGCGAGCGCTGGCAGGCCGGTGACGTGATGCTGGTCGACAACATCAGCACCTCGCACGGCCGCGACCCGTTCCGCGGCGACCGCAGGATCGCCGTCGCCATGGGCGATCCGGTCCGGGTGACCGACTGCCGCCCCAGCGTCCTGCCGGCCGCCACCGTCGGCGCGCACGCCGACTGACGGGCGGCAGCGCCGCGCCGCGGCGCCACCGCCTCACCCCGGGCCGGGCGGCCCGGCCCGCCCGCCCTCGGTGACCTGACCAGACAGTAGGGAGTAGCACCGTGATTCCGGTGTCCTTCGCACAACAGCGCCTGTGGCTGATCGACCAGATGGACGGGCCGAGCCCGCTGTACAACCTGCCGTTCGCGCTGCGGCTGCGCGGCCCGCTGGACCTGGCAGCGCTGCGGGCCGCAGCGGGGGACGTGATGGACCGGCACGAGTCGCTGCGCACCGTCTTCCCGGTCGAGTCGGGCCTGCCCCGGCAGCAGATCCTCCCGGCCGGGACGACCCGCCCGCAGTTCACCGTGGTGCCGACGACGGAGGACGGCTGTCCGGCGCTCCGGGACGCCGAGGCGGGCCGCCCGTTCGAGCTGAGCGGTGAGGCGCCCATGCGGGTGACCGTGTACCGGCTCGGCGAGCGGGACCACGTGCTGCTGGTGGTGCTCCACCACATCGCCGCCGACGGCTGGTCCCAGGCGCCGTTCCTGCGCGACCTGGCCACCGCCTACGCCGCCCGCCGCGCGGGAGGGGCGCCCGGCTGGGAGCCGCTGCCGGTGCAGTACGCCGACTACGCCCTGTGGCAGCGCGAGCTGCTCGGCTCCGACCAGGACCCGGAAAGCCTGCTGTCCCGGCAACTCGGCTACTGGCGCGCCCAGCTGTCCGGCCTGGGGGACCAGCTGGAGCTGCCCGCCGACCGGCCCCGGCCCTCCACCCTGACCGGCACCGAGGCCGACGCGGTACCGGTACGGCTCGACGCCGCCACCCACGCCGGGCTGCTGCGGCTGGCCCGCGCCCACCGCGCCACGCTCTTCATGGTGGTGCAGGCGGTGCTCGCCGCCGCGCTAGGACGGCTGGGCGCGGGCGAGGACATCGCCGTCGGCACGCCGGTGGCGGGCCGGCCGGACGAGGCGCTGGACGAGCTGGTCGGCTTCTTCAACAACTCCCTGGTACTGCGCACCGACCTGTCCGGCGATCCCACCTTCACCGAGCTCCTGCGCCGGGCGCGGGAGACCAGCCTGGACGCGCAGGCGCACCAGGACGTGCCGTTCGAGCGGCTGGTGGAGGAGCTGAACCCCGAACGGTCGCTGGCCCGGCACCCGCTCTTCCAGGTGATGCTGACCCTCCAGAGCCACGAACCCGGCCGGTTCGAGCTGGAGTCGGTGACCGCCGAACCGGAACCGCTGGGCCTGCGGGTCGCCAAGTTCGACCTCAGCTTCGGCATGGAGGAGCGCCACGGCGCCGACGGCGCCCCGGCCGGGATCGACGGCTCGCTGGAGTACGCGGCCGAACTCTTCGACCACGCCACCGCCGAACGCGTGGCGGCCACCGTGGTCCGGCTGCTGACCGCCGCCGCCACCGACCCTGACCAGCCGGTCGCCGCGCCCGCGCTGCTCGACGCGGCCGGGGAGCGGGCCGCGCTCGCCGCAGGGCAGGGCCCGCACGCCGCCGCACCGGACCTCGCACTGGGCGCGCTGCTCGCCGAGACCGCCGCGCGAACCCCGGGGAAGACCGCGGTGCGCGGGGTGGACGGTGAGCTGAGCTACGCCGGACTGCTGCGGCGGGCCCGGGTGTTCGCCGCCGAGTTGATCGCGGCGGGCGTCCGCCCCGGCACCCCGGTGGCGCTGGAGCTGGACCGGTCCACGCGGGCGGTGGTGGCGCTGGTGGCTCTCACCCTCACGGGCGCCGTCCCGGTGCCGGCCGAAGCCGCCGGGGAACACCTCGTGGTCACCACCGGCGGCACCGGTCCGCGGCGCACGCCGCACGGCGTACCGGTGCTCCAGCCCGCCGCGGGGGCAGCGGCGGAAGGGGGCGAGGAGCCCGGCGGCGCCAGGCTGCCGCTGATCGCGCCCGCCTCCAACGCCTGGCTTCCCGCGCAGGACGGCACCGCCCTCAGCCACCGGGAACTGGCGGCGCTCGTCACCGACCCCGTCTGGGGCGCGGGGGAGCACACCCGGATGCGGGTCCACGCGCCGTGGGAGTCCGAGGCCGCCGCCTTCGAACTGTGGCTGCCGCTGCTGGCCGGCGGCACCGCCGTCCTCGCCGGGACCGGCACCGACGGCGCCGCCGCCGGGGAGACGCTGCGGCTGGACACCGCCACCACCGCCCGCACGGCGGCCACCGACCCGGCCGCCTTCGCCGGGCTGCACACCCTCATCACCGGCGGCGCCGGGACGGTGCCGGCCGGTCTGCTCGCCGCCGTCCGCCGCGCCTGCCCGGACCTTCGGCTGCTCACCGCCCACGACCCCGACGGCGGAGCCCGCTACCTCACCGCCCACCGGGTGACCGGCGACGAGCCGCACACCACCCGGGTACCGCTCGGCCGCCCCCTCGCCGGCCGCCGGCTGCGGCTGGTGGACGCCGCCTCGCGCCCCGTGCCGGACTGCGTCCCCGGGGAACTGCTCCGGGCGGACCAGGCCGGCGAGCCGTGCGCGACGGGGGTGCTGGCGCGGCGTCGTGCGGACGGGGTGCTGCTGCTGGTGGGTCCTGTGGCGGGGGTGGTGCGGGTGAACGGTGTGGCTGTGGATCTCGTCCATCTCGCCGAGGCGCTGTCCGCTCATCCTGGTGTGGGTGCGGCGCACTTCAGCGTGCGTTCCGGTGCGGGTGCCGTGCGGCTGGCCGGTTACTACACCGGTCCGGACGGCGGCCTTGGCGCCGGGCCCGGTCCGCGGGAGGCGGCGGCCCACCTCGCCGCGGCGCTGCCGGGCCATCCGGTGCCCGCCTGCCTCGTCGCCCTGGACACGCTGCCGCTCCGCCCCGACGGCACCGTCGACGAGACCGCCCTCCCGGATGAAGCCGCCGACACCACCGCCGGACCGGAGCGTGGTCCGGGCGGCCCGGTGGAGGAAGTGCTGCTCGGCCTGTTCGCCGAGGTACTCGGCCTGGAGGCCGAAACCCTCGCGGCGGACGACGACTTCTTCCACCTCGGCGGCCACTCCCTGCTCGCCATCCGCCTCACCAGCCGTGTCCGCGCCATGCTCGGCGCCGAACTCACCATCCGCACCGTCTTCGAGAACCCCACCGCCCAACGCCTCGCCGCCACCCTCGACGTCGGGCCCCCGCGCCCGCCGTTGCGGTCCCGGCCCCGCCCGGAGGCGGTACCGCTCTCGCCGGCGCAGCAGCGGTTCTGGCTGATCGACCAGCTCGAAGGCCCAGACGCCACCCACAACGTGTCGCTGCCGCTGCGGCTGCGCGGCGTGCTGGACGAGGCGGCGCTCACCGCCGCGCTCGCCGACGTGGTCAGCCGCCACGAGGCACTGCGCACCGTCTTCGCCGAGGACGACGGCGTGCCCCGGCAGCGACTGCTGCCCGCCCCGGACGGCGCCCGGCTGCTCACCCGCACCGGCCGCACCGTGGACGAGGCCGCCGCCCACCGCTTCGACCTGGCGGGCGAAGAACCACTGGTCCACGGCTTCCTGCACCACGCCGAGGCCGGCACACCGGGCGGGGAGCGGCTGTTCACCCTGGTGGTGCACCACATCGCCGCCGACGGCTGGTCGCTCGGCCCGCTGCTGCGCGACCTGGGCAGCGCCTACACCGCGCGGTGCGCGGGCCGGGCGCCCGACTGGGAGCCGCTGCCCGTGCAGTACGCGGACTACGCGCTGTGGCACCGCGAGCTGCTCGGCGCCGACGACGACCCGGCCGGCCTGCTCGCCAGGCAACTCGCCTACTGGAAGGAAGCGCTGGCCGGTTCGCCCGACGTCCTGGACCTACCCGCCGACCGCCCCCGCCCGGCCGCCGCGAGCCACCGCGCCCGGCAGGTCCCGCTCGCCCTCGACGCCGGCCGGCACCGCCGCCTCACCGAACTGGCCCGGGCGCACGGTGCCACCCCGTTCATGGCGGTACAGGCGTCCTTCGCGGCGCTGCTGCACCGGTTCGGCGCGGGCGAGGACATCCCCGTCGGAGCCCCGGTCGCCGGGCGGTCCGACGAGGCGCTGGACGAGCTGGTCGGCTTCTTCAGCAACACCCTGGTCCTGCGCACCGACCTCTCCGGACGCCCCTCGTTCGCCGGACTCCTCGACCGGGTGCGGCAGGCCGACCTCGCGGCCTTCGCCCACCAGGACGTGCCGTTCGAGCGGCTGGTGGAGGAGGTCAGCCCCGAGCGCCTGCTCTCCCGCCACCCGCTCTTCCAGGTCGCCGTCTCGCTGCACGCGACCTCCGGTACCGCGCTGGACTTCGGCGGACTCGACGTCTCCTTCGCGGACGCCGGCATCTCCACCTCCACCTTCGACCTCACCCTGAGCCTCGACGAGCGGCACGGCACCGACGGCACCACCCCCGCCGGGATGTCCGGCGCGCTGGAGTACGCCACCGACCTCTTCGACGCCGCCACCGCGCGCCGCCTCGCCGACGGCTGGCTCCGGCTGCTGGACGCCGCGCTCGCCGAACCCGCCCGTCCGCTCGCGGAGCTGGAGATGCTGACGGAGGCCGAGCGCACCACCTTGCTCACCGGCCACCAGGGCGCCCCCGCTCCGGCCGGCGGCCCGGCCGGTTCGCTGCCCGAGGCGTTCGCCCGGCAGGCCGCCGCCACGCCGGA
Organism: Streptomyces solitudinis; assembly: GCF_036323765.1. Taxonomy (NCBI): domain Bacteria; kingdom Bacillati; phylum Actinomycetota; class Actinomycetes; order Kitasatosporales; family Streptomycetaceae; genus Streptomyces; species Streptomyces solitudinis. The sequence goes on along the minus strand of NZ_JAZDCW010000004.1, from coordinate 293,851 downwards.
CGCACTCGCCGTGGACGGCACGCACCCGCTCACCTACGCCGCGCTCGACCTGCGCACCAGCCGGCTCGCGGACCGGCTGCGCGGCCTCGGCGTCACCGCTGAGACGCCGGTGGCGCTGCTGCTCGACCACGCCCCGGAGATCGTCACCGCCTTCCTCGCCGTAGCCAAGTCCGGCGGCTGCTACGTGCCGGTGCACCCCTCGCTGCCCCCCGAGCGGATCGACGCGCTCCTCGCGGAGACCGGCGCCGCGGTGCTGGTCACCAACCGCCCGGGGCACAGCTCCCGGACGGCGGACGACCCGTCCCCTCTGCCGACGGTACGGCTCGGCGAGGAGCTGTGGCGGGAGCTGGACGCCACCCCCGGCACCCTGCCGCCCCCCACGGTCGACCCCGGCCAGCTCGCCTACGTGATGCACACCTCCGGCTCCACCGGCCGGCCCAAGGGCGTCGCCGTCCACCACCGCGACGTGGTGGCGCTGGCTGCCGACTCGCTCTGGCGGGACGGCTCGGCCCGCCGGGTGCTGCTGCACTCCTCGTACGCCTTCGACGCCTCCACCTTCGAGGTCTGGGTACCGCTGCTCACCGGCGGCACCGTGGTCTGCGCCCCCGACGCCAGCCTGGTGGCGTCCGGCATCGCGGAACTGACCGAGCAGCTCGACCTCACCGCCGTCCTGCTCACCAAGGGCCTCTTCGACCTGATCGCCCAGGAGTGGCCCGCGGCCCTCGCCCGGCTGCACACCGTGCTCACCGGCGGTGAGACCGCCTCGCCCGCCCTGCTGCGCCGCGTGCTCGACGCCTGCCCCGGCCTGCGCCTGGTCCACGTCTACGGGCCCACCGAGACGACCACCTTCTCCACCGCCCTGCGCCTGCGCGCCGAGGACCTGGCCGGAGCCGGACCGGTGCCGGTCGGGCCGCTGATGGACGGCACCCGCGGCTACGTCCTGGACGGCGCGCTGCGCCCGGTACCGGTGGGTGTGCCCGGCGAGCTGTACCTGTCCGGCAACGGGCTCGCCCGTGGCTACCTCGGCCGCCCCCAGCTCACCGCCGAACGCTTCCTCGCCGACCCGCACGCCACCATCCCCGGCGCCCGGATGTACCGCACCGGCGACCTGGTGCGCTGGAACGCCGACGGCGCGCTGGAACACCTGGGCCGCACCGACGAGCAGATCAAGCTGCGCGGTTTCCGCGTCGAACCCGCCGAGATCGAGGCGGTGCTGGCCGCCCACCCCGCCGTCGCCCAGGTGACGGTCGTGCTGCGCGAGGACGGCGGCGACCGGCGGCTGGCCGCCTACTGCGTGCCGGTCGCCGGCGCCGGGCCACGCGAGGCGCTCCGCGCGGAACTGCTGCGGCACGCCGCCGCCAAACTGCCCGGGTACATGGTCCCGGCCGCGCTGGTACTGCTCGACGCGCTGCCCCTGACCGTGAACGGCAAGATCGACCGCCGTGCCCTGCCCGCTCCCGACTACACCGCGGGCGGCGCCGGAGCGCGCGGGCGGCGCCCGGTCACCGCGGGCCAGCACCGGCTGTGCGGCCTGTTCGCCGAAGTGCTGGGCCTCAGGGCGGAGTCGGTCACCCTCGACGACGACTTCTTCCGGCTCGGCGGCCACTCGCTGCTCGCCACCCGGCTGGCCAGCCGGATCCGTTCCGCCTTCGGTACGGAGCTCACCCTGCGCGCCCTCTTCGAACACCCCACCGCGGGCGCCCTGGACGCGCTGCTGACCACCGCCGCCACCGGCGGGGACGGCCAGGCGGACACCCGCGCGGCGCTCACCCCCCGCCCGCGGCCGGCCCGCACCCCGCTCTCGTACGCCCAGCAGCGGCTGTGGCTGATCGACCAGATGGAGGGCGCCAGCCGCCTCTACACCATCCCGCTCGCGCTCAACCTCGACGGACCGCTGGACCGCGCCGCCCTGCGCGCCGCCCTCGGCTACCTGCGGGAACGGCACGAGAGCCTGCGCACCGTCTTCCGCACCGGCGACGACGGCGCGCCCTACCAGCTCATCCTTTCCGCCGACGCGCCGGGCGACCCGCTGGAGACCGTCGACGCCACCGGCGGCCCGGACGCGCTGCGCGCCGCCTTCGAGGAGGCGGTGGGGCGCCCGTTCGCGCTCGCCACCGAACCGCCGCTGCGCGCCACCCTGCTGCACGCCGGAAAGGACCGGCACGTACTGGTCCTGGTGCTCCACCACATCGCGGGCGACGGCTGGTCGCTCGGCCCGCTCCTGCGCGACCTGGACCTCGCCTACACCGCCCGCCTCACGGGCCGGGCACCCGGCCAGGACGCGCTGCGCGTGCAGTACGCCGACTACGCCCTCTGGCAGCGCGACGTGCTCGGCTCCGACGAGGACCCCGGCAGCCCGCTCTCCCGCCAACTCGCCTACTGGCGCGACACGCTCGCCGCACTCCCCGAGGAGCTGGAACTCCCCGCCGACCGGCCCCGCCCCGCCGCGGCGAGCCACCGCGGCGGCCGGATCGCCCAGCCGCTCGACGCCGGACTCCACGCTGCCGTGCTGCGGCTGGCGGGCGAGCAGCGGGTCACCCCGTTCATGGTGCTCCAGGCCGCGCTGGCCGCGCTGCTGCACCGCATGGGCGCGGGGGACGACATCCCGCTCGGCTCGGTCGTCGCCGGACGCACCGACGAGGCCGTCGAGGACCTGGTCGGCTTCTTCGTCAACACCCTGGTGCTGCGCACCGACCTCTCCGGCGACCCCACCTTCGCGGCACTCCTTCGCCGGGTGAAGGAGGGCAACCTCGCCGCCCAGGCGCACCAGGACGTGCCGTTCGAGCGGCTGGTGGAGGAACTCAACCCGGCGCGGTCGCTGGCCCGGCACCCGCTCTTCCAGGTGATGCTCACCCTCCAGAACAACGAGGCCGCCCCGCTGCGTCTGGGCGGGCTGGCCGTCACCGCGGAGCCGGCCGGCGCGGGCGCCGCCAAGTTCGACCTGAGCGTGCTGTGCGAGGAGAGCTACGGCCCCGGCCGTGTCCCGGCCGGCATCGACGTGGTGCTGGACTACGCCGCCGACCTGTTCGACGAGGCGACCGTGCGGCGGCTCGGCGCCGCCTGGGTGCGGCTGCTGCGGCAGGTCACCGCCGACCCCGCCCGCCCGGTCGGCTCGCTGGACGTCCTCGGGGCGCGGGAGCGCCACGCCGCCCGCGTCCAGTCGGCCGGACCGCCCGCTGACCCGGCCCGTCCCGCCACGCTCGCCGAGCACTTCGCGGCCCGGGCGGCCCGCACCCCGGACGCCCTGGCGGTGGACGGTCCGGAACCCCTGCGCTGCGCCGCCCTCGACGCCCGCGCCACCGCGCTGGCCGCCGAACTCGCCGCCGCCGGAGCCGGCCCCGGGGTACCGGTCGCGCTGCCCGTCGGCCCGTCCGCGCGGACCGTGGTCGCCGCGCTCGCCATCGCCCGCGCCGGAGCGGTCTGCGTACCGCTGCCGCCGTCACTGACCGAGGCCGGACGGACCGCCGTCCTCACCGCCACCGGCGCGCGGCTGCTGGTCACCAGCACCGGCGGGCCGGCGGGGACCGGCGCCGTCCCGGCCGGGGTCCGCACCGTGGACGCCGCGTCCGTGGACGCCGTGTCCGTGGACGCCGTGTCCGGCCGTGCGCCGGACCGCGCCTTCCCCGCCGTGGACCCGGACGCCCCCGCGCTCTGGGCCCACCCGCCGGGCGGCCCGGGCGGCGCCGCCCGCCCCGTCCCGGTCCGGCACCGGGAGATCACCGCGCTCGCCACCGACCCCCGCTGGCACCCGCCCGGCCCCGCCGTCCGCTCCCCGCTGCTCCCCGAGGAGTGCTTCGACGCCGCCGGACTCCCGTTCTGGGGCACGCTGCTGACCGGCGGTGCCCTGGTCGTCGTGGACCCGGGCGGCCTCCGCCCCGACCGGCTCGCCGCCACCACCGCCGTGCACCGGCTCACCTGCCTGTGGACCGGTGCCGGCCGTCTGGCCGCGACCGCGGGGAGCCGGCCGGACGCCTTCGCCGGGCTCGGCACCGTGGTCGCCACCGGCGCCGGGACGGTACCGGCCGGTCTGCTCGCCGCCGTCCGCCGGGCCTGCCCCGGGCTGCGGCTGCTCACCGCCTACGGACCCGACCCTGCCGGGCCACCGCTCGCCGTCCACGAGGTGACCGGGGACGGTCCGCGCGCCTCCCGGGTGCCGCTCGGCAGGCCGCTGACCGGCCGCCGCCTCGCGGTCCTCGACCCCTTCGGCGGACCCGCCCCGGCCGGGGTGACGGGCGAGCTGCACCAGGCCGGACCGGGCCGGAGCGAAGGGGACGGCGCGGACGCCGCGTGGGCGCCGACGGGGGTGCTGGCGCGGCGTCGTGCGGACGGGGTGCTGCTGCTGGTGGGTCCTGTGGCGGGGGTGGTGCGGGTGAACGGTGTGGCTGTGGATCTCGTCCATCTCGCCGAGGCGCTGTCCGCTCATCCTGGTGTGGGTGCGGCGCACTTCAGCGTGCGTTCCGGTGCGGGTGCCGTGCGGCTGGCCGGTTACTACACCGGTCCGGACGGCGGCCTTGGCGCCGGGCCCGGTCCGCGGGAGGCGGCGGCCCACCTCGCCGCGGCGCTGCCGGGCCATCCGGTGCCCGCCTGCCTCGTCGCCCTGGACACGCTGCCGCTCCGCCCCGACGGCACCGTCGACGAAACCGCCCTCCCGGATGCGACGGACCCGGACCGGGCGCCGCGCACCGCGGAGGAGCGGGCGCTGCGCGGGCTCTTCGCCGAGATCCTGCACGAGGACGAGGCCGACCTCGGCATCGACGACGACTTCTTCCACCTCGGCGGCCACTCGCTGCTCGCCAGCCGCCTCGCCGAACGGGTCCGCGTCCGCTTCCACGCCGAGGTCTCGCTGCGCACCGTCTTCGAGCACCCCACCGTCGCCGGTCTCGCCACCGTGCTGCGCCGCGGCACGGCCGGCCCGGGCGGGGACGGCGCCCGCGCGTACGACCCGCTCGACATGCTGCTCCCGCTGCGCACCGGCGGCAGCCCGCGCCACGGCGCGGAACCGCTGTTCTGCGTGCACCCCGCCGCCGGCATCAGCTGGAGCTACGCCGGGCTGCTCCGCCACCTCGCCCCCGGACGGCCGCTCTACGGACTCCAGTCGAGGGCCCTGCGCGGCGCGCCGCCCGCCTCGGTCGAGGAGATGGCCGCCGAGTACGTGGAGCGGCTGCGCACCGTCCAGCCGTCCGGCCCCTACCGGCTGCTCGGCTGGTCGTTCGGCGCCGTCGTCGCCCAGGCCATGGCGGTACACCTCCAGGAGCAGGGCCAGTTGGCCGGGCAGCTGATCCTGCTCGACGGCTACCCGGCGCTGCCCGGCAGCGTCACCCGCAGCGACCTGCCCGCCGACCCGGCCGAGACCTTCGCGGTGATGCTGGCCTCGCTCGGCTACGCCTCCGCCCAGGATCCCGGGTTCGTCGAACTCAGCCGCACTCTGGGCGAGGCGGCGCCCTACCTGCCGGAGGCGTTCACCAGTCACCACAAGCTGCTCAACGAGCATGTGCCGGGGGTCTTCCACGGCACCGCGCACTTCGTCGGCGCCACCGCCGGCAAACCGGCCGACTGGCCGTACCAGGAGGCATGGCGGCCCTACGTCGCCGGTCTTGTCATCCCGCACCGGATCGGCTGCGCGCACGGCGAACTCACCCGCGGCGCGCCGCTGGCCGAGATCGCGGCGATCGCCGAGACGGCTTCCGAGGAGCGTGCGTCATGACCGATCTCACCGCCGCCACAGGACCGCCCGCGGAGGGCACGGCCCCGGCGGGGACCAAACCTCCGGCCGGGCCGCCGCCCGCCCAGCCGCCGCCCGCCCAGCCGTCGCCCGGTCCGGGGCCGCCGCCCGGCGGCCGCCCCCGGCGCGGACGCCTGGGGCTGTGGCGGGAAGCCGACTTCCGCAGGCTGTGGACGGGCGAGGTGACCAGCGCCCTCGGCACCGCCATCGGCGCCGTCGCGCTGCCCCTGGTCGCCGTGGTGGTACTCGACGTGCCGCCGCTGGTGCTCGGTGTCATCACCGCCTCGGCCTGGCTGCCCTGGCTCCTCATCGGCCTGCTCGCCGGAGCCTGGGTGGACCGGCTGCCGCGGCGCCGGGTGATGCAGTGCTGCGACCTCCTGTTCGTCGCGATCTATCTCAGCGTCCCGGTCGCCGCCTGGCTGGGACTGCTCACCGCAGGCCAGCTCGTCGTGGTGGCACTGCTGTCGGGCACGGTACGGGTCTTCTTCCACACCGCCTACGGCGCGATCGTGCCCACCCTGGTCGCCAAACCCGACCTGCTCGAAGCCAACGTCAAGCTGCGCAGCGGCGAATCGGCGGCCGAGGTCGCCGGGCCGGGACTGGCCGGACTCATCGGCCAGCTCCTCGGCCCCGTCTCGGCGGTACTGGCCCACGCCGCCTCCTACCTGGTCTCGCTCCTGTGCCTCTCCCGGATCGAGACCACCGAACGGCCGCCGGAGCGGTCCGCCCGCCGCGGCATCCGCCAGGAGATCGCCGAAGGCGTGCGGTTCGTCGCCGGGGACCGCTACCTGCGGGTGCTGGTCTGCTTCAGCGCCATGGGCAACTTCGCGCTCAGCGGCATCCAAGCGGTCCAGGTGCTCTTCCTGGTCCGCACGGTCGGTCTCGAACCGGGCGGCGTCGGAGCGGTGTTCGCGGTCGTCAGCGTCGGCGGGCTGCTCGGCGCCACCCTCGCCGGACGTGTCGCCCGCCGCTGGGGCACCGCCCGCGCCCTGCTGTACTGCGAACTCCTCGCCGCGCCCTGCATCCTGCTGCTCCCGATGGCGGGCACCCAGATCCCGCTCGCCGTCTCCACCCTGGCCTGGGGCGTCGCGGTCGGCGGCATCGTCGCGGGCAACGTCATCAGCGGCAGCTTCTTCCAGACCTACACCCCGGGTCCGCTCCTCGGCCGGGTCCGCGCCACCACCTCCACCCTCAACTACGGTTCGTTCGCCGTCGGCGCGCTGACCGGCGGCGTCCTCGGCGGGCTGCTCGGCCTGCCCGGGACCATCTGGGCGATGTGCGCCGTGCTCGCCGGCGCCGGGGCGCTGCTGCTGCTCAGCCCGATCCGGCCGCTGCGCGAGCTGCCCACGGCACGGGAGGAGACCGGCGCGGAACCCGTCACGCTCTGACCGTCCCCGCCCGCTGGCGGGCGGCCGGGCCCGGCGCCCCGTTCGGCGCCACGGCCCGGCCGGGTCAGCGCGGGTCGCCGCCGGGGAGCGCGGCGGTCCCGGCGGGGAGGTGCTGCCCGCCGGACGCCCCGGCGGAGCCGGTCGCGCCGCGCAGGACCCCCGCTCCGAGGACCAGGCCGCAGGCCAGCACCGTGACGATGCCGAAGGACACCGTCAGCGAGGAGGCTTCGGCGACGGCCCCGATGGCCGACGGCGCGATGAGCCCCGAGGTGTAGGTGATCGTTGCGACGCCCGCGATCGACTGGCTGGGGGCGTCACCGCTGCGCCCGGCGGCGGCGAAGGCCAGCGGGACGACGACCGCGATGCCCAGTCCGATCAGGGCGAAGCCCCCCATGGCGGCGGCCGGGTGCGGCGCGAGGACGACCAGCGCGCCGCCGGCCGTGGCCGCGACGCCTCCGGTGCGCACGGTCCGTACCGGGCCGAAGCGCTCGACCACCGCGTCACCGGCGAGCCGGGCCACCGCCATCGTGCAGGCGAACGCCGTCGTGGACGCCGCGGCGGCACCGGCCGAGGTGCCGAGCACGTCGCGCAGGTAGACGGCCGACCAGTCGAGGCTGGCGCCCTCGGCGAAGACCGCGCAGAACCCGACCGCGCCGATGACCAGCGCCGACTTCGGCGGCAGCGTGAAACGCGGCGGCGGGTGCTCGTCCGGGGCGCTGCGCAGGTCCAGTACGCCCTGGCAGAAGACGGCGCCGAGGACCGTCAGGACGGCGGCCGCCACCGTCAGGTGCACCCGCGCGTCCAGACCGGTGTGGGCCGCGACGGTACCGGCTGCGGAGCCGGTCAGGGCGCCCACGCTCCACATGCCGTGCAGTCCCGACATGATGGAGCGGCCCATGCGCCGCTCCACCTCCACGCCGAGCGCGTTCATCGCCACGTCGGACATGCCCGCCGTGGCGCCGAAGACGAACAGGGCGCCGCACAGGGCGAGCAGGTCGGGGGCGAGGGCGGGGAGCGCCAGGGCGGCCGTCCACAGGGCCAGCAGGCCGCGCAGGGCGGTCCGGGCGCCGAAGCGGTGACTGATCCTCCCGGCCAGCGGCATGGCGAGGGACGCGCCGATGGCCGGGAACGCCAGGGCGAGTCCGAGCTGGCCCGCGCTGATGCCCGCGTGGTCCTGAATCCAGGGGATGCGGGTGGCGAAGCCACCCGTCACCGCGCCGTGCACGGCGAACACGGCCGCCACGGCCAGGCGTGCCCGCCGCACCCGCCGCACGGAGAAGACGCCCGCGCTCCCGCCGTCCGGTTTCCCGATGTCCGCCATGCCGTGGAGCCTCCCCGGTCGCCGCCTGTGCCGTTGCCGCCGTAAACTATCAGGAAGGTAGCCTGAATAATAGTTGGAGTGCGTCTGGAAGGATGGCCCGCGTGAGCCCACGCCTGCCCGCGGACAGCGGCTCCGGTGCCTTGCGGCCCGGCCCCGCCCCCCGCGTCTCCGCCCGCCCCGCCGCCGCGGCACCCGCCGCCGCCTCCGCGTCCCCGAGCACGGCGCGGGCCATCAACGACCGGCTGGCCCTGCGCCTGCTCCAGTCCGAGGGGCCGCTCACCGCGGGCCAGCTCAAGAAGCTGACGGGCCTGTCCCGGCCCAGCGTCGCCGACCTGGTCGAACGGCTCGGCGCCGCCGGGCTCGTCGCGGTGGTGGGGGAGACGGGCGCCGAGCGGCGCGGTCCCAACGCCAGGCTCTACGGCATCGTCGCCGACCGTGCCCACCTGGCCGGGATCGACGTGCGCACCCACCGCGTCTCCGTGGCCGTCGCCGACCTCCTGGGCCGCACGGTGGCCGAGGACACGCTTCCCGTGGACCCGGCCGACGAGCCCGGCCGCACCGTCGACGCGGCCTCGGGCCTGCTGGAGCGGACCGTGGCGCGGGCGGGTGTCGGCACGCCGCACACCCTGGCCGTGGGCGCCCCCGGACTCGTCGACCCGGCGACCGGGCGCCTTCAGCACACCGGTTCGCTGCCGCACTGGCACGGGGAGTTCGTCACCCGGCTGCGCGGCACCCTGGGCGCCCCGGTGCTGCTGGAGAACGAGGTCAACCTCGCCGCGCTGGCCGAGCAGCGGCTCGGCGCCGCCCGGGACCGCGACACCTTCGTCCTGCTGTGGCTCGGGCACGGCGTGGGCGCCGCCGTGATCCTCGACGGGGCGCTGCGCCGCGGCGCCTCGGGCGGCACCGGGGAGATCGGCTTCCTGCCCGTGCCCGGAACGGCGGACCCGCCGACGGCCACCGACTGCGACGGCGGTTTCTTCTCCCTGGCCGGAAGCGCCGCCGTCTGCGCCCTGGCCCGCGAGCACGGACTGGCCGTGCCCGGGGACGCGGGGGACGCCGCACCGGCCGCCGAGGCCGTCGTGCGGGCCGCGGCCGCCGACGGCGCCGGGCGGGCGGACGGGTTCCTGGACGCGCTGGCCGCCCGCGTCGCCGTGGGCGCGGCGGCCGTCTGCGCCGTCCTGGACCCCGGCTGCGTCGTGCTGGGCGGTGAGACGGGCCGTGCGGGCGGTGACGCGCTCGCCGCCCGGGTGCGGGGGAGCCTGGCCGGGATGATCCCGCTGCGCACCGAGGTCAGGGCGGGCTCGGTGGGCGGCGGCGCGGTGCTGCGCGGCGCGGTGCTCACCGCGATGGACGCCGCGCAGGACGTGCTGTTCAGTCCGCCGGTGTGAACGGCGGCGGGCGGGACGCGGCCCGGGGACGGTGAAGGGCCCCGGTGGGCGCGGCCTGTCGCACGCGCCCACCGGGGCCGGTCAGCGGGGGAGGGCTCAGCAGGCGCCGAGGTCCTCCCAGACACCCCACTCGCCGGTGGTGCCGGGCTCGTCGCCCTGCGTCCACCACTTGGCGCGCCATGTGCGGCCGTCCCAGGCGACGGTGCTGCCGCCGGTGTAGACGCCGCCGGACGTCCACGCCGGAGCGGCGCACTCCCCGCCGTCACCGCCGCCGTCGTCACCGCCGCCGTCACCACCACCGTCGCCGCCGCCGTCGCCCGGGGTGCCGGGCGTCGTGCCGCGGGCCAGGTCGGCGGTGATGCCGTAGCGGGTGCCGTCCACGGTCACCGTCCAGTTGGACGGCGTCGAGACGGGCATGTAGTAGACGAAGTCGAGCACCACGGTGCCGCCGGGGGCCACCGACTGCCAGGCGGGCAGCTTCAGCGACACCCGGTGGTAGTCGCCGTCCAGCCCGCCGACGTTGCCCGTCCTGGTGTGGTCGCTCGCGACGACCGTCGTGCCGAACCCGGACTGGTCCTTGGCGTTGCCCGGGGCGGAGGTGGCGTAGTCGAACTGGAACTCCGTGCCGCCCGGGAGGGTGGTGCCGGAGTTGTTCGTGATCCGCAGCTTCGGCCCGATCGGGTAGTTGGAGTCGCCGAGGGCGAAGTCGGTGAAGCGCACGTCCACGTCGAGCGTCTCGGTGGGCATGTCGCCCGTCGCCCGCTGCGCGCCGTACGCCGGAGCCGACTTGAAGGCGTCGTACATGACGCCGGTGAGCGTGTCACCGGTCTCGTACTGGCCCTTGTCCGCGTTCCAGCCGTAGTCCCCGGCCAGCTCCCACACCATCGTGCCGCCGATGCCCTGGTCCACCACGTAGTCGGCCTTGGCCCGCACCGACTGCTCGTCCTCGGTGGACAGGAACACCTTCTTCTGCGCGTTCCACAGCCACGGCGCCGCCATCGTCTGGCTGTACTTGCGGTCGTAGGTACCGGTCAGCGCGTGGCCGGCGGGGAAGCCGTACTGCGTGACGTAGTCCCCGACGATGCCTTCCTCAAGGTTCTTGGCGTGCCACATCGGGTTGGAGCCGGCGGGCGACTCCACACCGTCGGTGTCCAGGTCGTGCCAGAGGTTGTCGATGCCCGAGGCGCCGTCACCGCACGTGGTCAGGCCGGAACCGGCCGGGCAGGTGGTCGCGCGCGCCTTGCCCCACAGGCCGTCCGTGCCGCCGGTGACGTTCTTCCAGCCGCGCGTGTAGTACGGCAGCCCGATGTTGATGCGGCCGGCGGGCATGGAGCCGCGGAAGTAGTGGTAGGCCCAGTCGGCGTTGAGGTAGCCGATCCCGCCGTACTGCGAGGTGGTGTAGACGCCCGCGGCGGCCAGCTCCCCGTCCTTGCCGTCGTCGAACAGCGCGGCGTTGGGGCCGACGTGCTCGTTCCAGGCGCCGTGCAGGTCGTAGGACATGATGTTGACGTAGTCGAGGTACTTGGCGCTCTCGTACGTCTCCATGCCGCGCAGCAGGTAGCCCGAGGAGGGCGCGGCCACCGTGAGCAGGTAGTGCTGTCCGTCCGCCGCCCCGGCCCGGTCCAGCTTCTCGCGCAGCGTCTTCATCAGCTCCGCGTAGCCCGCGTTCAGCCCGGCCCGGCGCGGGTTGGAGATGTGCCAGTCCAGCGGGTTGCCCGCGTCCTTCATCGACGTGGCGTACTCGTAGTCGATGTCGACGCCGTCGAAGCCGTACGTCTTGATGAAGTCGACGGCCGAGTCGGCGAACGTCTCGATGCCCGCGTGGTTCACCGAGCCGTCGGCGTTGGTGGCCATCGAGTAGAAGCCGCCGGAGTCCACCCGCTCCCCGCCGGGCCCGAAGTAGCCGCCCGTCTCCGCCCAGCCGCCCACCGACACCAGCGTCTTGACCTGCGGGTGCTGCTTCTTGAACTTGTTCAGCTGGTTGAAGTGGCCCTGGTAGCCGAAGTCCGGGTCCATCTCGGCGCCCTCGACGCCGGGCCAGGTCATCCCGGTCGCGGGGTTCTCGGGTCCGTCGGGGCCGACGGAGAGCCGGTTCGCGCCGTCGACGTGCGCGAAGGCGTAGTTCAGGTGGGTGACCTTGTCCCACGGGATGTCGGAGGCGAGGTAGGCGTCGCGGCCGTCCTTGCCGGTGCGCCAGCCGGTGAAGTAGCCGATGATGCGGCGCTGGTGGTCCGCGCCCATCTTCTCGCGTCCGGCGCTGTCGTAGACGGTGCAGTAGGGGACGTCGACCCCCGGCGTGGCGTAGAGCCCGTCGGGACGGCAGGACTCGTGCTCCGCGACCTGGGCCTGGGCGGGGGTGGCGGTGAGCGTGCCGAGCAGCAGCCCGGCGACGGCGGTGGTGACCGCCGTGAGTGTCGCTCTCGCGCGGTTTCTGGGCAACACGATCGGGGTCCTCCTGGAGAGGGGGGACGGGTACACGGGCGCGTGGGGGGTCGTGCCTGGCCCGGGGCGTGCGCACGCCGTCGGACCGCTCCTCGGAGGTGTGGTGAGATTAAGAGGACTAGACCAGTGAGTCAATAGGTATGGACCAATGCCCCGGCAACTCGCCCCCGCCCCGGGCTCGGCCCGGGGCGGGGGCGTCCTGTGAGTCAGGCCACATTCCTCGCCCGCATGGGACGGCGCGGCGCGTGGCAGACTGGACACGTACACGTGACGTCAGCGCACTCCGGGGTCGGTGAAAGTCCGAACCGGCGGTTACAGTCCGCGACCCGTCCGCCGCCAGCGGCCGGTTGACCAGGTGAAACTCCTGGACCGACGGTTAAAGTCCGGATGGGAGGCAGTGCGCGGCGGATGTCACGCGGCGCGCCGCCGTCGCCGTGGCCGTCCCCTCGCGGGGGCGGAAACAGCCCTGGCCCGGTGCCGCCGTCCCGGCGTCCGCCCAAGTCCCGCTCTACCCCGGAGTCCGTGCCCCTTGAGGCAGGAGGACCCGGTGGCCCCCGCAACCGCAGCGCCCGGCGAGCGCGACGCGATGCGCCGCGCGATCGCCCTCGCCGCCCGTGGGCTCGGCCGTACCCGCCCCAACCCCGTCGTCGGCTGCCTCGTGCTCGACGCCGCCGGGCGCACCGTGGGGGAGGGCTGGCACAAACGGGCCGGCGGCCCGCACGCGGAGATCCACGCCCTCGCCGAGGCGGGCGACGACGCCCGCGGCGGCACCGCCGTCGTCACCCTGGAGCCCTGCGCCCACACCGGGCGCACCGGCCCGTGCGCGCAGGCGCTGATCGACGCCGGGGTGGCCCGCGTCGTCTACGCCGTCGCCGACCCCACCGGCACCGCCGGCGGCGGAGCCGCAGCCCTGGCCGCCGCGGGCGTCCGCGTCGCCGGGGGACTGCTGGCCCAGGAAGCGGCGTCCGGCAACGCCGCGTGGCTCACCGCCGTCACGCTCGGCCGCCCGCACGTGCACTGGAAGTACGCCGCCACCCTCGACGGCCGCACCGCCGCCGCCGACGGCTCCAGCCGCTGGATCACCTCCCCCGAGGCCCGCGCCGACGTGCACCGGCTGCGCGCCGAGTCCGACGCCGTGCTCGTGGGAGCGGGCACCGCGCGCACCGACGACCCGCACCTCGCGGTGCGCGGCGTGCCCGGAGCCGTCCAGCCACTGCGCGTCGTCGTGGACGCCGGGGCCCGCGCCGTCCGGCCCGGCGCCCGCGTCCTGGACGACGCCGCCCCCACCCTCGTGGCCGTGGCCGAGGACGCCGACGCCACCGCGCTGGAGGAGCACGCCGACATCCTGCGGCTGCCCCGGGCCGCCGACGGGCCGGGGCTGGACCTCGCCGCGCTGCTCGCCGCCCTGCACGCCCGCGAGCTGCGCTCGGTGCTGCTGGAGGGCGGGGCCCGTCTCGCCGGGGCGTTCGTCGCCGCCGGCGCCCTGGACCGGGTCACCGGCTACCTCGCGCCCGCCCTGCTGGGTGCGGGGCCGCCCGCGCTGGCCGACGCGGGCATCACCACCATCGCCCAGGCGCTGCGGCTGTCCGTCACCGACGTCACGCGCGTCGGCCCGGACCTGCGCGTCACCGCCGTCCCCACCGCCCCCGAGGAGCGCTGAGTGTTCACCGGAATCGTCGAAGAACTGGGCGAGGTCACCGCCATCGAGCCCCTCGGGGACTCCTCCCGGCTGACCCTGCGCGGCCCGCTCGTCACCCAGGACGCCCGGCACGGCGACTCCATCGCGGTGAACGGCGTCTGCCTGACCGTCGTGGACACCCTCGACGGCACCTTCACCGCCGACGTCATGGCCGAGACCCTCGGCCGCACCAGCCTCGGCGCCCTCACCGAGGGCGCGCGGGTCAACCTGGAGCGGCCCATGGAACTGGGCGGGCGCCTGGGCGGCCACCTCGTGCAGGGCCACGTGGACGGCACCGGCACCATCGCCGCCCGCACCCCGGGAGAGCACTGGGAGCTGGTGCGCGTCAGCCTGCCGCCCCAGCTGGCCCGCTACGTCGTCGGGAAGGGCTCCATCACCGTGGACGGCGTGAGCCTCACCGTCGTCGAGACCGGCGACGACTGGTTCACCATCAGCCTCATCCCCACCACGCTCGACCTCACCACGCTCGGCGTGAAGCGGACCGGCGACCCGGTCAACCTGGAGGTGGACGTCCTCGCCAAGTACGTCGAGCGGCTGCTCGGCGCCGGGGGGACGGCCCGGACGGAGGCCGCCCGGTGAGCTTCCTCGACTCCCTCAACAGCACCGCCTTCGAAGCCTTCGGGCAGACGGTCATCTGGTCCGACATGACGGGCAACCTGCTCGGACTCGCGGCCCTCGCCCTCGGCTGGCGCCGCTCCGTCCTCACCTGGCCCGCGCAGCTCCTCGCCGGGATCATCCTCGTCGCCGCCTACCACTCGGCGTCGCTCAGCGGCGGGGTCGGCAAGCAGCTCGTCGTCATCGCCGTCGCCCTGTGGGGCTGGCGGCAGTGGCGGACCGGACGCGACCGGGCCGGTGACGGCGCCGTCGCCGTCCGCTTCGCCACCACCCGCGAGCGGCTGCTGCTGGCAGGCGGCACGGCCCTGGGCACCCTCGCCGTCGGCGGCCTGTTCACGGCCGTGCCCGAGCTGTCGTGGAACCCGTGGCCGGACGCGTACATCTTCACCGGGACGCTCGCCGCCATGGTCGCCCAGGCCCGCGGCCTGGTGGAGTTCTGGTTCGCCTGGATCCTGGTCGACCTCGTGGGCGTGCCCCTGGCCTTCTCCAGCGGGCTCGCCTTCTCCGGCCTCGTCTACCTCGTCTACCTCGTCCTCGTGCTGTGGGGGCTGCGCGCCTGGTGGCTGCGCAGCCGCGACGCGAGCACCGCGCCGGCCCCGCGGCCGGTGCCGGATATGGAAGGAACGGCCGCATGACCACACTGGAGAGCTGGTACGACGCGGCGGGCCCCGGCCTCGCCGCCGGGGACTCCCTCGTCCTCGATCCCGTCGAGCGGGCCGTCGCCGAACTGGCCGCCGGACGGCCGGTCGTCGTGGTGGACGACGCGGACCGCGAGAACGAGGGCGACCTCGTCATCGCGGCCGAGAAGATCACCCCCGAGATCGTCGCCTTCATGATGAGCGAGTGCCGCGGCCTGATCTGCGTGCCCATGGAGGCGCCCGCGCTGGACCGCCTGGACCTGCCGCAGATGGTCGGGCAGAACACCGAGTCCATGGGCACCGCCTTCACCGTCTCGGTGGACGCCGCCCGGCACCACGGCGTCACCACCGGCATCAGCGCCGCCGACCGCGCCGCCACGATCGCCCTGCTCGCCGATCCGGCGAGCGACACCGCCGACTTCGTGCGCCCCGGCCACGTCTTCCCGCTGCGCGCCCGCCCCGGGGGCGTACTGACCCGCCCCGGCCACACCGAGGCGGGCGTCGACCTGGCCCGGCTCGCCGGGCTGCGGCCCGCCGCCGCCATCGTGGAGATCGCCGCCGAGGACGGCACGATGCTGCGGCTGCCCGAACTGGTGCCCTTCGCCCGCAAGCACGGGCTGGCGATCATCTCCATCGAGGACCTCGTCGCCTACCGCAGGGCCGTCACCGGGACCACCGCGCCGACCGTGCGCCGGGAGGCCGTCACCTCGCTGCCCACCGGGCACGGCACCTTCCGCGCCCACGGATACCGCTCCACCGCCGACGGGGTCGAGCACATCGCGCTGGTCGCCGGAGACGTCGGCGACGGCGAGGACGTCCTTGTGCGGGTGCACTCCGAGTGCCTGACCGGCGACGTCTTCGCCTCCGAGCGCTGCGACTGCGGCCCCCAGCTCCAGGCGTCGCTGCGCCGCGTCCAGGAGGAGGGCCGGGGCGTTGTGATCTACCTGCGCGGGCACGAGGGCCGCGGCATCGGCCTGCTCTCCAAGCTGCGCGCCTACGAACTCCAGGAACTCGGCCGCGACACGCTGGACGCCAACCTCGAACTCGGCCTGCCCGCCGACGCCCGCGACTACGCGGCCGGCGCCCAGATGCTCGCCGACCTCGGCGTCCGCTCCGTGCGGCTGATGACGAACAACCCCGACAAGAGCCGGGCCCTGGAGCACAACGGCGTACGGGTCACCGCGCGCGAGTCCATGCCCGTCCAGGCCGGGGAGCACAACCTGCGCTACCTGCGCACCAAGCGCGACCGCATGGGCCACGAGCTGCCCTGGCTGGACGAGCCCCGCGTCGCCGTCTGCCACCAGCAGTGACCCGGTGCGCGGCCCCGCACGCGCCGCGCGCCGCCTCAACCGAACTCCACCCCACGACCCATGGACACCAGAGGAGCACACGTGAGCGGCAAGGGCGCACCCGAGCTGACCGTCAAGAACTGCGGAGACCTGCGGGTGGCCGTGGTCGCGGCCCAGTGGCACGTGACGGTCATGGACGGACTCGTCGACGGCGCCCTGCGCGCCCTGCGCGAACTGGGCATCGACGAGCCCACCCTGCTGCGGGTCCCCGGCAGCTTCGAACTCCCGGTGGTGGCCAAGGTGCTGGCCTCGCGCGGCTACGACGCCGTGGTGGCGCTGGGCGTCGTCATCCGCGGCGGCACCCCGCACTTCGAGTACGTCTGCCAGGGCGTCACCCAGGGCCTCACCCAGGTCTCGGTCGAGACCGGTGTGCCCATCGGCTTCGGGGTGCTGACCTGCGACACCGAGCAGCAGGCCCTGGACCGGGCGGGCCTGGCCGGCTCCAGCGAGGACAAGGGGCACGAGGCCGTCACCGCCGCCGTGGCCACCGCGGCCACCCTGCGGACCGTCGCCGAGCCCTGGCGCTGAACGCCCGTCCGCCCACCGGACACCCCGCGCCCGCGCCGTCCCCCACCGGCGTAGGGTGGGACCACCATGGCCAACAAGACTTTCGACGAGCTCTTCGCCGAGCTCCAGCAGAAGGCCGCCACCGGCGACCCGTCCACCTCCCGCACCGCCGAGCTGGTCGCCTCCGGCGTCCACGCCATCGGCAAGAAGGTCGTCGAGGAGGCGGCCGAGGTGTGGATGGCGGCCGAGCACGAGGGCACCGAGCGCACCGCCGAGGAGATCTCCCAGCTCCTCTACCACCTCCAGGTGATGATGGTCGCCCGCGGCATCGGCCTGGACGACGTATACGCTCACCTCTGAGCGGCCCGCCCGCCTGCCCACCCCGCCGTTCACCCTCTTCGGCCGGTCCCGGCCCCGAAGCGAAGGAAGACCGATCCATGCTGCGCATTGCCGTCCCCAACAAGGGTTCACTGTCCGAGCCTGCGTCGGCGATGCTCCATGAGGCCGGCTACCGCCAGCGCAAGGACCGCCGCGAACTCGTCCTGGTCGACTCGGCGAACGACGTGGAGTTCTTCTTCCTGCGTCCCCGCGACATCGCCGTCTACGTGGGCTCCGGCAAGCTCGACATCGGCATCACCGGGCGGGACCTGCTGCTGGACTCCGGAGCGGACGCCGAGGAGATCCTCCAGCTCGGCTTCGCCGGTTCCACCTTCCGCTACGCCACCCTGCCCGGCACCGCGGACCACGTCACCGAGTTCGGCGGCATGACCGTCGCCACCTCCTTCCCCGGCCTCGTCATGCAGCACCTGGCCGAACACGGCGTCGACGCCTCCGTCGTCCGGCTGGACGGCGCCGTGGAGACGGCCATCAAGCTCGGCGTCGCCCAGGTCATCGCCGACGTCGTGGAGACCGGCACCACGTTGCGCAACGCCGGTCTGGAGATCATCAGCGACCCCATCCTCGTCTCCGAGGCCGTCGTCATCCGCGGCACCGGGGCGCCCGCCGACGACCCCAAGGTGCGGCAGTTCCTGCGGCGCATGCACGGCGTCCTGGTCGCCCGCGAGTACGTGATGATGGACTACGACATCCGCGCCGAGCACGTCGAGGAGGCCGTCCAGCTCACCCCCGGCCTGGAGTCGCCCACCGTCTCGCCGCTGCACGACAAGGGCTGGGTCGCCGTCCGTTCCATGGTCCCGGCCCAGGACGCCCAGCGGATCATGGACGACCTGTACGACCTGGGCGCGCGGGCGATCCTCAGCACCACCATCCACGCCTGCCGCCTCTGATCCGCGCTCCGGCACCGTCCCGCACCACCGAGGAAGAAGCGCCCGTGCCCCCCGCTCCCGCCCCGGCCCTGCCCGTCACCTTCCGGCCGGTCCGCACCCGCGTCATCCTGGTCAGCACCGGCGTGGTGATGCTCGTCGTGCTCACCGTCGTCGCCCTGCTGCTCGAACAGCTCAGCGCGGGGGAGCGGGCCAGCTTCGTCGCCACCGGAGCGCTGTTCCTGGCCGTGCTGGTGCTGCTGGCCCGGCCGCACGTCCGCGCGGACACCGCGGGGATCACGGTGGTCAACCTCACCCGCACCCGGCGGCTGGACTGGGCGGAGATCGTGGCCGTCAACCTGCGCGCGGGCGACCCCTGGGTGTACCTCGACCTGACCGACGGCACCAGCCTGCCCGCCATGGGCATCCAGCCGGGGCTCGCCCGCGAGCAGGCCGTGCGGGACGCGGCGGCGCTGCGCGCCCTCGCCGAGGAGCGCGGCACCCGACACGGCGGCACCGCGGGCGACGGCGGTCCGCGCTGAGCCGTACCCTGGGCTCAGCCCGGCGGCGGTTCGGGGCGCGGCCCGGCCGGTCCCCGTCCCGACAGCACCTCCCCGTACGCCTGCATCAGGTCCGGCAGCCGCAGCGTGCGCAGGTCCTCGCGCGTCGGCGGCCCGGGGTACCCCGAGAGCCGCAGGTCGCGGTAGGCGCAGCTCTTCTCGTACAGCGTCCGCAGGAAGCGCCCGTTGCCCAGCTCGTCGATCCAGCCCTGGTCCACCACGTGCCCGCTGACGCTGTGCAGCTCCTCCAGGGCCTCCTCGTCCCACCGGTCGCCGTTCTCGGCCGCGAGGACCTCGCCGATCGCCGTCAGCTCCAGCGGGCGGTAGCTGGGGAAGTCGATCCGGGTGGTGAAGCGGGAGCCGAGCCCCGGGTTCACCGCCAGGAGCCGCTCCATCCCCTCGGGGTAGCCCGCCAGGATGACGACCAGCCGGTCCCGGTTGTCCTCGGCGCGCTTGAGCAGCACCTGGAGCGCCTCGTCCCCGTACGCGTCCCCCTTCGCGTAGCCGGAGTTGGACAGGCTGTACGCCTCGTCCACGAACAGCACTCCGCCGAGGGAGGAGTCGATCAGCTCGTTGGCCTTCACCGCCGTCTGGCCGAGGAACTCCCCCACCAGATCGGCCCGTCCGGCCTCCACCAGGTGGTCGCCGCCCAGCAGCCCGAGGGCGTAGAACACCCGGCCGAGTATCCGGGCCACCGTCGTCTTGCCCGTGCCGGAGGGGCCGGAGAAGACGAAGTGGCGCTTGGGCGGCTGCACCGGCAGACCCTGGCGGTCCCGCAGCCGCGCCATGTGCAGTTGCGCCGACAGCGCCCGCACCTGCCGCTTGACCGGCTCCAGGCCCACCATGCGTTCCAGCTCCGCCAGCGCCTGGCCGAGCAGCACCGGATCGGAGGGGCCCCGGGGCCACGGGTCGCCGCCGGACGGGTCCGGCTGCGCCGCGGCCCGCCGCTCCCGCACCCCGTCCGCGCCCACCGGCGCCGCGTCACCGCCCTGGCCGGGCAGCCACAGGCCGGCCAGGGCGGCGTCCGCCTCCTCCTCGGCCGCGTCCGCGAAACCGTCCGTGCCGTCGGCGTCCCACGGCCCGGTGCCCGCGTCACCGCCCTGCCCGGCGCCGCCCTGCCCGGCCGCGCCACCCTGGCCGACGGGGCCTTCGGGGCCCGTCCCGGACGCCGCGGCCAGCGGCGCCGCCCAGGAGGAGGCGACGGCGTCCGCCGCGCCGTCGGACTCGGTGATCGCGGTGAGCCGTGCCGCGGTGTCCATGAACGAGGGGTCCACCCGGTGCACCGCCCGGTACAGCGGCAGCGCGGCGGGGCTGCGCCCGGTGCCCTCCCGCGCCCTGGCCAGCCAGTAGCGCAGCTCCTTGCGCTGCGGCTGTTCGCTGCGGCAGCGCATCAGCGCGCGGGCGAGCAGCGGCTCCGCCTGCCCGTACATCTCCAGCCGCACCCGGGCCATGCCCGCGAAGAGCCCCGCCTCGATGCCCAGCAGCGGATCGGCGACCAGCGGCTCGGTGTGCGCGATCAGCGCCTCCCAGTCCTTGGCCAGGTAGGCGCGGCAGGCGTGCAGGAAGCGCACCTGCGGATCGGTGTCCGCCGGCGGGCACCCCGCCAGCGCCCGGTCCAGTTCGGCGACGTGACGGCCGTCGAGCCAGTGGGAGGCGTGGGCCAGCAGCAGATCACGGCTGCTCTCCAGCACCGGCTGCACCCACCAGCCCAGCCAGTACCAGGAGTTGAGGTTCCGCCGGTGCCGGGAGCGCTGCTCGCCGAACCGGTCCCGGTACTCGAACATCCGCAGCAGCGCGGTGGTGGTGTCGACGCGCAGCGCGTGCAGGCCGAGCCAGGCGTCGGCCATGCCCGCGTCCAGACGCACCGCCGCCCGGAACTCCTCCTCGGCCTGCGCGTAGCCGCCCACGGTGTACGCGTCCACGCCGCGCAGCCACGCGAGGTCGGCCGGTGTGTGCGGCCCCCGGGCGCCGTGCGTGCCGAAATCCATCTCGCCCCCCACGGGCCGATACCCGTCCACTCGCCGCCGGACGCCCGCCCCGCGCCCGGCCAACCGCCGTCGCACCGGCGGCTGTTCGGTCCTGGTCAGCAGACCGCCCGACGTTCGCATCGTACCCGTGCGGCACGCTGCGTCGAAGGGTGCCGTACGGACGGTGCCCTTCCCGGGGCCGGGCCGCGGGGGAGGGGGCGGCCGGAGACGGACACGTACCGTGAGCGCGTGGCGCCCCGCGGCGGCGCGGGGACGGGCGCGGTCGCGACGGAGCCCCCGGGCACGGGGGAACGACCGGGGGCTCCGCGATCGCGGGCGGCCTGCACCGGCCGCACGTCACGAACGTAATCCGGCCCGGCGCGGCCGGTCAAGCCACTGCGCGGCGCGGCCCCCGCCCCGGCACCCGGCCGTGTCCGCCCCGACCCGCCCGGTCACACAGGGTCACGAGCGGCGCCGTTCCCGGCGGCGCCGGGCCCCGGCAGGACGAGACAGCCCCGCGGGTCCCCCGGCACCTGCCGTACCAGGACGTCGGCGTGGGGCAGCGTCGGGTCGGCCGAGAAGTGCGCGCGCTCCGCCGCCGTCCAGCCGTCCCAGAACGCGGCGAGCCCGGGGCCGTCCCGCCGCCGTCCCCGCTGCCAGGCCACCTCCGGCGCCACCTGGAGCCACAGGACGGCGGCGAGGGCCGGCCGCACGGCGCGCCGTCCCGCTCCGACGCCCTCCACCAGCACCACCGGCGCGGGCGGCACCTCCAGCGGCCGGACGAAGGCGCGCCGCTCCCAGTCGTAGCCCGCGAACCGGGCGGTCTCGCCCCGGGACAGCGGCTCCAGGACGCGCTGCCACAGCCGCCCGGTCCAGCCGAACGGCGCGGCGTGGCTGGCCACGTCGTCCAGGTGCAGCACCGGAGCCGCGCCGAGCGCGTCCGAGAGCCCGGCCGCGAGGGTGCTCTTGCCGGAACCGGCGTGCCCGTCCACGGCCACCAGCCGCACCGGGCCGAGGGACGGCGCCGTACCGGCCAGCCGGGCGGCCAGCGCCGCCAGGGCCGGGGAGCCGTCCGGGGCGGGGGAGTGGTGGCCGAGGTCGCGCACCCGCCCAGGGTACGGCGCGCGCCCTCCCGGGTGGTCCGGGCCGTCCCGGCGGCCCCGCCCGGGCCGGGTCACTGGCCCGCGGACCCCGCGACGGCGATAGTGGTCACCGCTGCCTGGCCGGGCCGCCACCTCGACGCCCCCTGGAGAGACCGCCGCATGAGCCGACCCACCACCACGCGCCGCGCCCTGCTGACCGCCTCCGCCGCGGCCCTGGCCGCCTCCGCCACGACACTGCCGGTCCCCGCCGGGGCCGCCCCGGCCTCCCGCCCGCGCGGCGGCCCGGGCGGGGGTTCGACCGTCGCCCACCACGCGTGGCACACCGCCGCCGACTGGCGGCAGGGCACGGCCCAGGGCATCCGCGCCGCCGCGGGGAGCCGCCCCGGCGTCGTCATCGGCACACCGCACGCCACCCTGCGCTACCGCGATCCGCACGGCGGCACCCGGACCGAGACCTGGGAGTACGCCACCTGGACCTCCCCCGTACAGCGCCTGCGGGTCCCCGCCGCCGAACTGATCGCCTCGTGGAACGCCGACACCCCCGAGGGCACCTGGCTGCGCGTCGAGGCGAGCGGCAGCTACACCGGCGGCGGCGACACCCCCTGGTACACGCTCGGCGTCTGGACTGCGGGCGACGGCCCCGACGTGCCCCGCCGCACCTCCGTGGACGGACAGGGCGACGGCCGCAGCACCGTGTGGACCGACACCCTCACCGTCACCGAGGACGGTCTGCGTCTGACCGCCTACCGGCTCCGGGCCACGCTGCTGCGGGCGCCCGGGAGCCGCGCCACCCCGACGCTGTGGCGCCTGGGCGCGATGACCTCCGACGTGCCGGACCGCTTCGAGGTCCCGGCCACCGCCCCCGGACCGGCGGCGGGCGTCGAGGTGCCCGTGCCGCGCTACTCGCAGACCATCCACCTCGGCCGCTACCCCGAGTACGACAACGGCGGGGAGGCGTGGTGCAGCCCGACGTCGTCCCAGATGATCATCGAGTCCTGGGGCCGACGCCCCGACCCCGCGGACTACGCCTGGGTCAGCCCCTCCTACGACGACCCGCAGGTCTGCCACGCGGCCCGCCAGACCTACGACCACCAGTACGAGGGCTGCGGCAACTGGCCCTTCAACGCCGCCTACGCCGCCACCTACCCGGACCTCCAGGCCGTCGTCACCCGCCTGGACACCCTGCACGACGCCGAACGCCTCGTGCGCGCGGGCATCCCCCTCATCACCTCCCAGTCCTTCCTGGCCGACGAGCTGGACGGCGCGGGCTACGGCACGGCGGGGCACCTGATGACGGTCGTCGGCTTCACCGAGGACGGCGACGTCATCGCCAACGACCCGGCCGCCGAGGACAACGCCACCGTCCGCCGCGTCTACCGGCGCAGGCAGTTCGAGAACATCTGGCTCCGCACGAAGCGCTACGGCGCCGACGGCACCGTCGTCGGCGGCACCGGCGGCGTCTGCTACCTCTACTTCCCCACCCGGCTCACCCCGGCCCAGCGGCGCGCCCTGGCCTCCGTGGGCGTCCGCTGAGACGTTCCCGGCCTGCCGCCCGCGGCGCGTCACCGTCATGCTCCCTCCCCCTCCGCGCGGTGACCGCGCCGCGGAGGGGCAGGGCGAGGAGCAGCGCGGCCGCGACCAGGAAGCCGCTCGCCCACAGCGGCCCCCGGGGTCCGGCGTCCGTGCCGAGGGTGGACGCGGCGAGCAGCGGACCGGCGACGGCGCCGGCGTTGAGCGCCGCCGTCGCGTACGAGCCCGCCATGGTGGGGGCTGGGGAGGCCGCGTAGAGGACGCGGGTGATGAGCGTGCCGCCGAGGGCGAACGACAGCACGCCCTGCACGCCCACCAGGGCCAGCAGCGCCGCCGGCTGGTCCGCGAGCACCGCCAGGGCGCACCAGCCGGTGAGCAGGGCCGGACCGCAGACCGCGACGACGAGGCCGGGGCGGCGGTCGGACCACCGCCCGGCGACGGCGGCACCGAGGAGGGAACCGGCGCCGAAGAGCACCAGGACACCGGAGACCCACAGCTCGCCCAGCCCCGCGACGCCGGTCACGACGGGGGCGAGGAAGGTGAAACCGGCGAAGGTCGCCCCGTTCACCAGCGCGCCGAGCAGCATGGCCGCCGCCAGCCGCGGGCTCCGCAGGTGCGCCAGCTCCGCGCGCAGGTCCGGGCCGTCCCCCTGCTCCGTGCGCGCGCCGCGCGCCGGGACGCCCCCGAGGATGCCGACGGCTGCGGGCAGGCAGAGGACGGCGACGGCCCAGAAGGTGGCGCGCCACCCGGACAGCGTGCCGAGCGCCGCTCCCGCGGGCACCCCGGTGATCATGGCCGCCGTCGTCCCGGACAGCAGCACGGCGAGCGCGCGTCCCTTCCGGGCGGGCGCGACCAGCGCGGTGGCCGTCGTCAGGGCCACGGCCAGGAACCCCGCATAGGCGAGCGCCGCCACCACCCGGGTGGCGAGCAGGAGGGGAAAGCTCCAGGTGACGGCCGCCGCGGCGTGGGCCGCCAGGAAGACCAGGACGAAGCCGAGGAGAGCGGACCGGGCGGGCCAGGCCCGGGCCAGCCCGGCCATGAGGGGGGCGCCCACGACCATTCCGGCGGCGAAGGCCGAGGTGAGGGAGCCCGTCGCCCCGACCGTCACGCCGAGGTCCGAGGCGATGTCCGGCAGCAGACCGGCGAGCATGAACTCCGAGGTGCCCATGGCGAACACCGCCAGGGCGAGCAGGTACAGCGGAAGAGGCATCGAGCGCTCCGGGGCGAGGGCGTGCGAGAGGGAACGTCTCGTCACCGCGGCCAGCGCCCCGGGAAGTGCCCTCGTCCGGCCGCGGACGGCGGCGGGACGGTGAAAGGGCGGACTTCGGTGGTTCAGGGGGCTGACGGCACGTGACCGAAAGCCCCCACCGTGGACGCCTCGGGGCTCGACATGGCCCGCACGTTACCCGACCGGTGCCCCGCGCGGCATCCGCCTCCCCCGCGCGGACGCCGCGCGTCCCGGCGCCGTCCCGGTACCAGGGCGTGCGGCGGCGGTCAGTGGCCGCGCGGGGCGTACATGATGACGGCCATCCCGGCGAGGCAGATCAGCGCGCCGACGACGTCGAACCGGTCGGGCCGGTAGCCGTCGGCCACCATGCCCCACAGGAGGGACCCGGCGACGAAGACGCCGCCGTACGCGGCCAGGATGCGTCCGAAATGGGCGTCGTGCTGCAAGGTCGCCACCACGCCGTACAGGCCGAGAGCGATCACCCCGGCCCCGATCCACACCCAGCCCCGGTGCTCGCGGACCCCCTGCCAGACGAGCCAGGCGCCCCCGATCTCGAACAGGGCCGCGACGGCGAACAGGGCGATGGAGCGGGCGACGAGCACGGTGACGTCTTTCTGGCGCTGGCGGGGCGGACGCCTCCATGATGCCCGGGAGCCACCCGCGGTCAGGCGCCGACGTAGGCCGCCAGGTGCTCACCGGTGAGGGTGCGGCGCCCGGCGACCAGATCGGCCGGGGTGCCCTCGAAGACGACCCGGCCGCCGTCGTGGCCCGCGCCGGGACCGAGGTCGATGATCCAGTCGGCGTGCGCCATGACGGCCTGGTGGTGCTCGATGACGATGACCGACGTACCCGAGTCGACGAGCCGGTCGAGCAGACCGAGCAACTGCTCGACATCGGCCAGGTGCAGACCGGTGCTCGGCTCGTCCAGGACGTAGACGCCGCCCCGGTCGGCCATGTGGGCGGCGAGCTTCAGCCGCTGCCGCTCGCCGCCGGACAGCGTGGTGAGCGGCTGGCCCAGGGTGAGGTAGCCGAGCCCGACGTCGGCGAGCCGCTTCAGGACCCGGTGCGCGGCGGGCGTGCGCGCCGCACCGGAGCCGAAGAACTCCTCGGCCTCGGCCACCGGCATGGCGAGCACCTCGCTGATGTCCCGGCCGCCGAGGCGGTGCTCCAGCACCGCCGCCTGGAACCGCCTGCCCTCGCACTCCTCGCAGGGGGTGGCCACGCCCGCCATCATCGCCAGGTCGGTGTAGACGACACCGGCCCCGTTGCAGTTCGGGCAGGCACCCTCCGAATTGGCGCTGAACAGCCCCGGTTTCACGCCGTTGGCCTTGGCGAACGCCTTGCGGACCGGGTCGAGCAGCCCCGTGTACGTGGCCGGGTTGCTCCGCCGCGAGCCGCGGATCGGGCCCTGGCCGACGGAGACGACGCCCGCGTCGGAGGGGAGGGACCCGTGCAGGAGCGAACTCTTGCCGGAGCCCGCGACGCCGGTGACGACGACCAGCACCCCGAGCGGGATGTCGACGTCCACGTCGCGCAGGTTGTGCTGGTTCGCGCCGCGGACCGCCAGCGCTCCGGTGGGCGTCCGCACCGCCTCCTTGAGCGCGGCCCGGTCGTCGAAGTGGCGGCCGGTCAGCGTGCCGCCCGCCCGCAGCCCCTCGACGGTGCCCTCGAAGCAGACGGTGCCGCCTGCCGCACCGGCGCCCGGGCCGAGGTCGACGACGTGGTCGGCGATGGCGATCGTCTCCGGCTTGTGCTCCACCACGAGCACCGTGTTCTTCTGGTCCCGCAGCCGCAGCAGCAGGCGGTTCATCCGCTGGATGTCATGGGGGTGCAGGCCCGCGGTCGGTTCGTCGAAGACGTAGGTGACGTCGGTGAGCGAGGAGCCGAGGTGGCGGATCATCTTGACGCGCTGCGCCTCGCCGCCCGACAGCGTGCCCGACGCCCGGTCGAGCGAGAGGTAGCCCAGTCCGATCTCCACGAACGAGTCGAAGGTGCGCAGCAGCGCGGACAGCAGCGGTGCCACCGACGGCTCGTCCAGGCCCCGGACCCACGCGGCGAGGTCGCTGATCTGCATCGCGCAGGCGTCACCGATGCTGATCCCGCCGATCCGGGAGGAGCGCGCCGCCTCGCTGAGCCGGGTGCCGCCGCACTCGGGGCAGGGGGTGAAGGTGACCGCCCGGTTCACGAACGCCCTGACGTGCGGTTGCATCGCCTCCCGGTCCTTGGCGAGGAAGGACTTGCGCACCTTGGGGATCAGCCCCTCGTAGGTGAGGTTGACGCCGTCGACCTTCACCTTGACCGGTTCCTTGTGGAGGAAGTCGTGCAGCTCCTGCTCCGTGTACGCGCGAATCGGCTTGTGCGGGTCGACGAAGCCCGACTCGGCGAAGAGCCGCACCGTCCAGAAGTTGTCCGCCTTGTAGCCGGGAACGGTGATCGCGCCCTCGGAGATGGACCTGGAGTCGTCGTAGAGCTCGGCGAGGTCCAGGTCGGAGACGGTGCCCCGGCCCTCGCAGCGCGGACACATGCCGCCGGTGCGGGAGTAGGTCTGCTTCACCGTCTTCCGGTCACCGCGCTCGACGGTGACCGCGCCGCTCGCCCGGACCGAGGGAACGTTGAAGGCGAAGGCGCCGGGCGGCCCGATGTGCGGCTGCCCGAGCCGGCTGAACAGGACACGCAGCATCGCGCCCGCGTCGGTGACGGTGCCGACGGTGGAGCGGACGTCGCCCCCCATCCGCTGCTGGTCGACGATGATCGCGGTCGTCAGCCCGTCGAGCACGTCGACGTCGGGCCGGGCCAGCGTCGGCATGAAACCCTGCACGAAGGCGCTGTAGGTCTCGTTGATCAGCCGCTGCGACTCCGCGGCGACCGTGCCGAACACCAGCGAACTCTTGCCGGAGCCGGAGACGCCCGTGAACACCGTCAGCCGGCGCTTGGGAATCTCGACGTGGACGTCCTTGAGGTTGTTCACCCGCGCGCCGTGCACGCGGATCACCTCGTGCCCATCGGCGGCGTGCGGGGCGGACGGCTCCGCGTCCGGCCCTGGGGCCCAGTTCATCGTCTCTCCCTGTGGTCGCGGGGTGGTCGTCGCGGGCCGCCCGCGCGGCCTGTGCCGGCGCCGCTCGCCGCGGTGGGCCCGGCGGTGACCGCCGGACGGTTCAGCGCAGTTCCTGGAGGCGCACCAGGTTGCCCGCCGGGTCGCGGAAGGCGCAGTCGCGGACGCCGTACGGCTGGTCGGCCGGTTCCTGGACGACCTCGGCACCGCTGGCCTGGAGCCGTTCGAAGGCGCCGTCGAGGTCGGTGGTGGCCAGCAGGACGCCGGCGTAGGTGCCCTTGGCCATCATCTCGGCGATGGTGCGGCGCTCGTCGTCCGTGACACCGGGGTCGGCGGCCGGCGGGGTCAGGACGATGGACGTGCCGGGCTGGCCGACGGGGCCGACCGTGAGCCAGCGCATCCCCTCGTACCCGACGTCGTTGCGGACCTCGAAGCCGAGGACGTCGCGGTAGAAGGCGAGCGCGGCGTCCGGGTCGTCGTGCGGGAGGAAGCTGGAGTGAATGGTGATGTCCATGGCTGCCACGCTAGACGCGGCCCGGCGGCACCGCTTCTCGATTCCTGACCGGTCTGGTCACCCGTTTCTCCAGGCACGGCGGCATGCCCGGCGCGGCGCCCGCCGCGCGGCGCCGGTAGACGCTGGGCGGCACCCCGACGAGTTCGGTGAAGCGGGTGCTGAAGGTGCCCAGGGACGAGCAGCCGACCGTGAAGCAGACCTCCGTGACGCTGAGGTCGCCGCGGCGCAGCAGCGCCATGGCGCGCTCGATGCGCCGCGTCATGAGGTAGGAGTACGGCGACTCGCCGTAGGCGAGGCGGAACTGGCGGCTGAGGTGCCCGGCCGACATGTGCACGCCGCGGGCGAGCGCCTCGACGTCCAGCGGCCGGGCGTACTCCCGGTCGATCCGGTCGCGGACGCGGCGCAGCCGCGCGAGGTCGCTCAGACGCCGCGCCGGGACGGGCGGGCTCATCGGGACGGGCGGGCTCGCCGGGACGGATGCGCTGGTCACACGCCGAAGCCTACGCCGGGGCCCCGGGGCGCGGCCGGGCGCGGGAGTGGCCCGGCCTCCCGTGGCTCCGGGGAGGCCGGGCGTCCGCGGGCGTCGTCAGCGGCGTGCCCACCGCTGGTTGGCCTGTCCGTTGCACGGCCACACGATGACCCGGGTGCCGTCCGCGGTGGCCGCGCCCTCGGCGTCCAGGCACAGGCCCGACGACGCGGCCCGGACGGTGCCGTCGGACCGCAGGTCCCACCGCTGGTCCGCGCCCGGGCCGCACGGCTGCGTCCGCACGGCTGTGCCCGGCCCCGCGGCGGCCAGGCAGGTGTCACCGTGGCCCCGCAGCCCGCCGTCCGCGGTCGCCGTCCACTGCTGGCCCGCGCCGCCGTCGCAGGACCACAACCGCACCCGGGCGCCGTCCGGGAGCGGGGCGGGCCGCACGTCCACGCACCGGCCGGACTGGGCGCCGACGAGGGCGAAGGCGCCCGTCTCCGGCCCGCCGGGGGCGCCGTCGAGGGCGGCGGCCAGCGCCGGGAACCAGCGGTCGGCGATCTTCCGGTCCCCGGAGGCGACCGGGTGGACGCCGTCGTAGGTGTCCGCGGCGGTGTCGAAACCGGTGTACTGGTCGACCACGGTCACCGGCGACTGCGCGGTGCTCTGCGCGCGGGCCCAGCCGGGGATCGCGGCGTTGAGCGCGCGGACCCGCTCGTCGCACCCGGTGCAGCCCTCCGGGCGCAGCGGGATCAGCTGGGCGACGATCACCCGCATGCGCGGGTTGGCGGCGCGCATCTGCCGCACCAGGGTGGTGTACGCGGACAGGACGTCGGCGGCCGGGACGCTGCTCCACATGTCGTTGGTGCCCAGGTGGACCAGCACCACGTCGGGGCGGGTGGCGGCGAGCCAGCCGGGCAGCCGGTTCTCCCGGGCGATGCCGGTGGCGAGGAATCCGCCGTGCCCCTCGTTGTCGGCGTCGAAGGGCACCCCGCAGTGCGGGGTGTTCAGCGTGCCGACGAAGTCGGCGGCGCGCCCGCTGCCGGTGATCCGTTCGTACAGCATGGCCCGCCAGCAGCCGGGGGAGCCGGTGATCGAGTCCCCCAGCGGCATGACGCGGACGGGTTCGGCGGCGCGGGCCGGGGCGGGCGTGAGGAAGGTGAGGACGGCGAGGAGCAGGGCGAGGAGGACGGCGCCCAGCTGCGCGGGCCGCCCGGCGGTGACGGTCACGGAAGACCCTCCGGGGTCGGGTGGACCTGCCATCGGGCAGGTGGGAGCCCGCCCGGGGACGCCGTCCCGGCAGGTGGACGGCGTCCCCGGGCGGGACGCGCGGCCGCGTGGGCCTCACCGGCAGGCGGCGTCACCTGGGGGCACCGCCCGGCCCGGCCCACGGGTTCTGGTGACGGTACGGTCACGCGCCGTGCTCCGGCAAGGGGCGGGGAGGAAATCCGGACTGAGTTTCTTCGGACGCCTAACATCTGAAGGCCGCTCGGCCCGGCCTGGGTCCGGCCGCGCACCGCCGGGGTGACCGGACGGCGCGCGGCCCGCGTGCCCTACTCCGCGTGGCGCTCGATCTCGGCGAGTTCCTCCGCCGAGAAGTCCAGGTTCTCCGCGGCCCGCACGTTGTCCTCCAGCTGCCTGACGCTGCTCGCGCCGACCAGCGCGGACGTGACCCGGCCGCCGCGCAGGATCCAGGCGATCGCCATCTGCGCGAGGGTCTGCCCGCGCCGCCGGGCGATCGCGTCGAGCGCCCGGACCTTGGCCAGGACGTCGTCCGAGACGCGGTCGGTGCTCAGGAACGGGCTGGCACCGGCCGCGCGGGAGTCCGCCGGGATGCCGCTCAGGTAGCGGTCGGTGAGCAGGCCCTGGGCGAGCGGCGAGAACGCGATCGAGCCCGCGCCCACCTCGTCCAGGGTGTCCAGCAGCCCGTCCCGCTCGACCCAGCGGTTGAAGATCGAGTAGGAGGGCTGGTGGATGAGCAGCGGCGTGCCCAGCCCGGCGAGGACGCGCGCCGCCTCCCGCGTCTGCTCGGGGCTGTAGTTGGAGACGCCCACGTACAGCGCCTTGCCCCGCTGCACCGCCGAGTGCAGCGCGCCCATCGTCTCCTCGATGGGCGTGTCCGGGTCGGGGCGGTGGTGGTAGAAGACGTCGACGTAGTCCAGCCCCAGCCGGCCGAGGCTCTGGTCCAGGCTGGCGAGCAGGTTCTTGCGCGAACCCCACTCCCCGTACGGGCCCGGCCACATGTAGTAGCCCGCCTTGCTGGAGACGACGATCTCGTCGCGGTAGGCCCGCAGGTCGGTGGCGAGGACGCGCCCGAAGTTCTCCTCCGCCGCCCCGGGCGGAGGCCCGTAGTTGTTGGCGAGGTCGAAGTGGGTGACGCCGAGGTCGAAGGCGCGGCGGACGATGGCCCGTTGGACGTCGAGGCCCCTGTCGTCGCCGAAGTTGTGCCACAGGCCCAGTGACACGGCCGGCAGCTTGAGCCCGCTGCGCCCGGTGCGGCGGTAGGGCATGGACGCGTATCGGGCCTCGTGGGCGATGTGGTTCACGGTCTCCTCAAGCGGTGTCCGGGCTGGCCGCGGGGGCCGGCGGCCGGGCCCGGCGCCGGGCGCCCGGGGGCGGGCCCGCGGGGAAGGGTCCGCGCCACTGTGGCACACAGTCGGTGACGTCACAAGGATCTTCAGGCGCTCGGGGCGGGCGCGGACGGAGGCGCCGCGAGGGCGACCTCCTCGGCCGCCGCCACCGCCTGGTGCAGGTGCAGGCCCTGCCGCAGCGGCACCAGCTCGGCCTGGAGCACCATCGTGGCCGCGCCGATGGCCGGTGCCGTGGCGGCGGAGTCCGACAGCCGCACGGCCACGGTGTGCGAGCCCCGGGCGAAGAACGCGCGGTCCAGCTCCTCCTGCACCACCGGCAGGTAGATCGACCCGGCGTTGCCGAGGCTCGGCCCGGTGAGGACCAGCAGCTCCAGGTCCATGATGTTGGCCAGCGTGCGGGCGGCCACCGCCAGGTAGCGGGCGGAGCGCTCCAGCAGGGCGCGCGCGCCGCCCTCCCCGTGCCGGGCGGCCCGGGTGACGGCGGCGAAGTCCGCGGCGACCGACAGCCGGGGCCCGCCCGGCGCGTTGGTCAGCCCGGCCGCCCGGGAGATCGCGGCGTCCGCCCGGGCGGCGGCCACGACCGCCGCCGGGCCGGCCAGCACCTCGGTGCAGCCGCGGGCACCGCACCAGCAGTCGGGGCCGGCGACGTCCAGGCAGACGTGGCCGATCTCGCCCGCGTTGCCGCTGACGCCCCGGTAGGCCATGCCGTCGATCATCAGCCCGGTGCCGATGCCGCTGCCCATGTAGAGGGCGGCGAAGTTCGGCGTGCCGCGCACGACCCCCGACCAGTGCTCGCCGAGGGCCGCGGCCGTGGCGTCGTTCTCCAGGATCACCGGCATGCCGGTGGCCTCGGAGACGGCCTGGTCGAGGGGGAACTCCTCCCAGTGCCGCATCGTCGGCGGGGTGAGCCGCATGCCGCTGGCGGGGGTGAGCGGGCCGGGGGAGACGAGGCCCAGGCCCAGGACGCGGCCGTGGTCGATGCCCGCGCCCTCGATGAAGTTGCGCACTTCCCCGGCCATGCGGGAGACGACGACCGGGGGGTCTTCCGCTCCCGCCCCGGCCCGGGACATCCGGGCGACGACCGCACCGGCCAGGTCCGTGAGCACGTAGGTGATGCCCGCGTGGTCCAGGTGGACACCGACGGCGTAGCGCGAGGACGGGTTGAGCTGGAGGAGCACCCGCGGCTTGCCGCCGGTGGACTCCGCGCGGCCGATCTCCAGGACCAGGCCGTCGTCGATCAGGCGGCGCACCACGGTGGAGATCGTCGCCCCCGTGAAACCGGTGGCCTGGATCAGTCCGACCCGGCTGATGGTGCCCGCGGCCCGGATGACGTCGAGTACGGCCGCCCTGCTCGTCGCGTGGGGCATGACCCGTGCCGCCGTGCTCACCGCGTCCTCCTGGGCCGGGCGGGCGCAGCCTCGCCGGCGGGTCGTTCTGTTCCGGCCGCAGCGGGGCGCCGGCGGGTTACTTTGCCCGTCGAACAATACTAGCGCCGCCGTCCCGGACCGCCCGGCGCCGGGCCGCCCGTCCCGGGCCGCCGGAGCGTCCCGGGGGCGGGCGCTCCGGCGCCCTCGGCCAAGGGTCCGCAGGCCGTACCGCGAACGGGCCGGCCCCGCTCCGCCCCCGCCGCCCCCTCAGCCCCGGGGAGCACCTCCCGGCGCACGACACCAACGGGTAACGGCCGGACACACGCATTGACTTTCTTTCTTTGGCTGCTTAACAATCCGCTCACGAGCGTGGCGCCGGCCCCCACCCGGGAACGACGAGCCCGCGCGCGATGCCGTCCGTCACGAGAGGACCACAGCATGTCCATGCGCACCAGGGGCGCGGGCGTCCGCCGCGCCGCCGCCGGGGCCGCCGTCGCCGTGCTCGTCGCCACGGGCTGCGGCGCGGGCGGCCAGGGCGGTTCCGCCACCGACCCGGGCACCCTGATCGCCTACGCCGGACAGGCCGGTGACTACCAGGTCAACTTCAACCCGTACTCGCCCACGCTGATCGACGGCCCCGGCACCATCTACGAGCCGCTGTTCTACTTCAACGCCGCGAGTGACGAAGCGGAGCCGCAGCCCCGGCTGGGCACCGACTACGCCTGGAACGAGGACGGCACGGTGCTGTCGGTGACCCTGCGGGACGACGCGCGCTGGACGGACGGCGAGCGGTTCACCGCCGACGACGTCGTGTTCACGATGGACATGGTCAGGGACAACCCGACCATGAACAGCACCGGCTTCGACGGCGTCACGAAGGCGCTGGACGACACCCACGTCACCATCACCTTCGACGAGCCCGCCTACACCGAGGCGCCGCAGATCCTCGGGAAGCTGTTCATCGTGCCCGAGCACCTCTGGGGCGCCCTCGACGCCCCGGCGGAGAGCGTCATGGCGGAACCGGTCGGCACCGGGCCCTTCGTGCTGGAGGAGTTCAAGCCGCAGGCGTTCACGCTGCGGGCCAACCCCGACTACTACGGCGGCGAGCCGGAGCTGGAGCAGATCCGCTACATCGCCCTGTCCGGCAACCAGTCCGGCGCCGACGCGCTCAACGCCGGCCAGATCGACTTCATGACCGGCCCGGTCCCCGACATCGCCGGCATCGAGGAGAACTACCCCGGCTACAAGGCCATCACCGTCCCGTGGAACCAGATCGCCCTGTTCACCTGCTCCAGCGCGGAACTCGGCTGCGAGGGCCCGCAGACCGACCCCGCCGTGCGCCGGGCCATCTACCACGCGATGGACCGCGAACAGCTGAACGCCCTCGCCTTCCAGGGCACCGCGAGCGAGATCTCCCCCGGCTTCGCCCTGCCGGACCGGGACGGGGAGTGGCTCTCGGACCAGCTGGAGCACCGGCTCGCCCCGATGGAGCCGCAGCTCGCGGAGGCCACCCGCCTCCTGACGGAGGCGGGCTACACCAAGGGCTCCGACGGCGTCTTCGCCAAGGACGGCAGGAAGCTGGAGCTGACGGTCAAGGTCGTCTCCGGCTGGACCGACTACATCACGGCCGTCAACACCCTGAGCGAGCAGCTGGGGAAGGCCGGCGTCAAGCTCACCGCGCAGCAGGTCTCCTGGAACGAGTGGTCCGACGCGCGCGGACGCGGCCAGTACGAACTGCTCATCGACGCCGTGCAGCAGGGGCCGTCCGCCGACCCGTACTACTCCTACAGCTACTTCTTCGCGGGCCACACCACCGCGCCGGTGGGGGAGGTCGCCAACCCCGGCTTCGCCCGCTACGACAACGCGTCGGTCAACGAGGCCCTCGCCGGGCTGAAGCGGCTGCCGTTCGACGACGCGGACGCCCGGCAGCCGTACTTCGACGTCATCCAGACCGCGCTGGAGCGGGACATGCCCTACATCCCGGTCCTCACCGGCGGAACCACCAGCGAGTACCACGCCGACAAGTTCAGCGGCTGGCCCACGGCGGACGACCTCTACGCCTTCCCCGCGGTGTGGTCGCGCCCGGACAACTCGCAGATCTACCTGAACCTCGAACCGAACGCCGGGTGAGGTCCCCCGCGGCGCCCGGTCCGGCGAGGAGGAACCCACAGTGATTGGCGGCGCACGATGAGGTACTACGGCCGCAAGGCCGGTTTCTACCTGGTCGCCCTCTGGGCGGCCCTGACGCTGAACTTCGTCATCCCCCGACTGATGCCGGGCGACCCGGTGGACATCCTGATGGCCAAGCTCGCCCAGCGCGGCGGCGCCGTCGACCCGTCCGTCCGCCGGTCCTACGAGCTGCTGCTCGGAGCCGGCGGCGGTGACCCGCTGTGGGAGCAGTACGTCTCCTACCTGGGCAACACCGTGCGCGGGGACTTCGGCGTCTCCGTCAGCTCCTACCCGGCCCCCGTCTCGGAGGTGATCGCGCAGTCACTCCCCTGGACGGTCGTGCTGGTCGGCCTGGCCACCGCGATCTCCTTCGTGCTCGGCATCGCGCTGGGCGCGGTGGCCGGCTGGAAGCGCGGCAGCTGGCTGGACTCCCTCGTGCCCGCCACCACCGTCCTCGCCGCGGTGCCCTACTTCTGGCTGGCCCTGATCCTGGCCGCCGCGCTGGCCTCAGGACTCCAGTGGTTCCCGCTGCTGGGCGGCTACGACGTCACCCTCAGCACGGGCTGGAACTGGGAGTTCATCTCCTCGGCCGCCTACCACGGCGTCCTGCCCGCCCTGACGATCGTGATCTCCTCGGTCGGCGGGTGGCTGCTCGGCATGCGGAACATGATGGTCTCCACCACCTCCGAGGACTACGTGCTCACCGCGCGGGCCAAGGGCCTGCGCGGGCGCCGCATCATGGTCCGCTACGCCGCCCGCAACGCGGTCCTGCCCTCGGTGGCCGGCTTCGCCACGTCGCTCGGCTTCGTCGTCTCCGGGTCGGTCATCACCGAACAGGTCTTCTCCTACCCGGGGCTCGGCACGCAGCTCCTGGAGGCGGTGCAGAACAACGACTACGCCCTGATGCAGGGGATCTTCCTGGTCATCACCGTCGCCGTACTCGGCGCCAACCTGCTCGTCGACCTCCTCTACGGCGTGATCGACCCGCGCACCCGAGCCGCCCACTGACAGGGAAGGAAGCCAAGCCGTGACCCACCCCATCCCGCCCGAGGGCGCCCTGGCGGACGAGCCGGGGCGAGCGGGGGCGGCCTCGCCGGCCCACCGGGCCCCCGCGGGCAGCGGTTCCACCGGTGCCTGGCGGTCGCTGCTGCCGCGCTGGTCGCCCAGGCTCGGCGCCGGGCTCGGGCTCGTCGTCGCCATCGCCCTCTTCGGCGCCCTCGGCCCGCTGCTCCTCGGGGACCCCGGCGCCGTCCGCGACATCGGCCTCACCCCGCCGGGCGGGGACTTCCCGCTCGGCACCACCCAGACCGGGCAGGATGTCTTCGCGCAGCTCGCCCACGCGACCCGCGGCTCGCTCCAGATCGGCCTGCTCGTCGGGGTCATGGCCACCGTGCTGTCCGCGTTCTTCGGCATCATCGGCGCCTACGCCGGCGGCGTCGTGGACGAGGCGTTCTCGCTGTTCTCCAACGTCATGCTGGTGATCCCGGGCCTGCCGCTGGTCATCGTCATCTCCGGGTTCGTGCCCGCCTCCCAGCGCGGCACCTGGACGATCGCGCTGGTCCTGGCGATCACCGGCTGGGCCGCCGCCGCCCGCGTCCTGCGCGCCCAGACCCTCTCCGTCC
The DNA here is from genome assembly GCF_036323765.1 of Streptomyces solitudinis. Classification (NCBI taxonomy): domain Bacteria; kingdom Bacillati; phylum Actinomycetota; class Actinomycetes; order Kitasatosporales; family Streptomycetaceae; genus Streptomyces; species Streptomyces solitudinis. The sequence continues at coordinate 257,351 of NZ_JAZDCW010000004.1, read as the reverse complement.
GCAGCCGCGACTACGTCGCGGCGGCCAAGGTGGCGGGGGAGAAGCCGTGGCGGGTGATCGGCGTGGAGATCCTGCCCAACCTGCTGCCCGTGCTCGCCTCCCAGTTCGTCTTCGCCGTCCTCTTCGCCATTCTCAGCGAGGCGGGACTGTCCTTCCTCGGGCTCGGCGCCGCCAACTCCTCGACGCTCGGCACGATGCTCTACTTCGCGCAGAACGGCTTCGCCCTCCAGTACGAGGCGTGGTGGTGGTTCGGGCCGCCCGGCCTCGTCATCGCCGCGTTCGGCGCCGGACTGGCCCTCATCAACTTCAGCCTCGACGAGATCATCAACCCCAGGCTGCGGGCCGCGAGCCACACGCGCGCCGCCCGCAAGGCCGCCAGGAGCGCCGCCTCATGACGGAGAAGACCGTGCTGCCCGCGCCCCGCCCCGGCGCCCCGCGAACGCCCCAGGAGGCGGTGCTCACCGTGGAGGGCCTGAACGTCGTCTACCGGGCCGCCCGCCCGGTGCACGCCGTGCGGGACGTCTCCCTCACCCTGCGCCGCGGCGAGATCCTGGGCCTGGCCGGCGAGTCCGGCTGCGGGAAGTCGACCCTGGCCTACGCCGTCGGCCGGCTGCTGGAGTGGCCGGCCGACCTCGCGTCCGGCTCGGTCACCTTCCACGACCGCGACGGCACCGACGTGGACCTGCTCGCCCTGCGCGGTGAGAAACTGCGCCGCTTCCGCTGGTCCAAGCTCTCCATGGTGTTCCAGGGCGCGATGAACGCGCTGAACCCGGTTACCCCCGTGCGGGCGCAGATGGCGGACGTCCTGACCACGCACGAGCCGGGCATGTCCCGCCGGGAGCGCGGACGGCGCTGCGCGGAGGTCCTGGAGCTGGTCGGCGTCGACCCGGGGCGTCTGCACGCCTTCCCGCACGAACTGTCCGGCGGCATGCGGCAACGGGTCATGATCGCCATGGCGCTGCTGCTGGACCCGCAGGTGATGATCATGGACGAGCCGACGACGGCCCTCGACGTCCTCGTGCAGCGCGGCATCCTGCGCGAGATCCTGCGGCTGCGCGACGAACTGGGCTTCGCCGTCGTCTTCATCACCCACGACCTGCCGCTCCTGCTGGAGCTGAGCGACCGCATCGCGGTCATGCTGCGCGGCGAGATCGTCGAGTACGCGGACGCCGAGGACGTCCACCGGCGGCCCCGGCACGCCTACACGCGCACGCTGCTCGACTCCTTCCCCAGCCTGACCGGGGAGCGCGGCTCCTTCCCGCGCGGCACCGGCCCGGCCCGCGACGACGGAGCCCCGGGCACCCGGCCCGCCGAAGGAGACCCGCGATGACCACCCTGCGCGTCCGCGACCTGACAAAGGACTTCACGCTCCGCTCCGGGCTGCGCCGCACCGCCCTGCGCGCCGTCGACCGGGTCGGCTTCGACCTCGTGCCGGGGCGCACCCTCGCCCTCGTGGGCGCGTCCGGCTCCGGCAAGTCCACCGTCGCGCGCATGCTCGCCCGGCTGGAGAAGCCCAGCTCGGGCACGGTCGCCGCCCTGGGCGACGACGGCCGGCCGGTGCCGTCGCGGGCCTACCGCGACCACGTGCAGATGGTCTTCCAGGACCCGTTCGCCTCGCTCAACCCCTTCCACTCGATCGAGCACCACCTGGCCCGGCCGCTGCTCCTGCACGGGCGGGCCGCGTCCCGGCGCGACGCCCGCCAGGAGGTGTACCGGCTGCTGGAGCGGGTCAGCCTGCCGGCCGCCTCGGTCGCGCACCGCCGCCCGCACGAACTGTCCGGCGGCCAGCGGCAGCGCGTCGCCATCGCGCGGGCGCTGGCCCCCGGCGCGCGGGTCGTCGTCGCCGACGAGCCGGTGTCGATGCTGGACGTCTCCAGCCGCCTCGGCGTGCTGCGGCTGCTGGCGCGGCTCCAGCGCGAGGACCGGCTCGCCGTCCTCTACATCACCCACGACCTGGCCACGGCACGGCACTTCTCGGACGACATCCTGGTGATGAACAAGGGCCGGGTGGTCGAACGCGGCCCCGCCGACGAGGTGATCCTCAACCCGCAGCACCCCTACACGCGGCTGCTGCGCTCGGCCGCGCCCGATCCGGAGCTGCGCGGCCGCTGGCAGCGGCCCGAGGAGACGGCCCATCCGGAGCAGGACCACGACCACCTCGCCTACGACCACCACACCGGCACGTGGCGGGACCTGGAGGCGCCCGGCCGGGGCCGGGCGCCCCGGTGACCGGGCCGGGCCGCCCGGGCCCGGCCGGAGCGCCCGGTGTCAGCCGACGCGGGTGGCGCGCAGCAGCACCAGCCGCTCGGGGTAGAGCACGGGAGCCTGCACACCGGCGCGGGCCAGCACGCGTCCGGGCAGCTCCACCCCGCCGGGCGTCCACCAGGGCAGCTCCACGCCCCAGTCGTGCGCGTTGCCGTCCGGCAGGTCGCCGGGCGGCTGCGGCCGGACCCGGTAGACGGCCCCGGGGTCCAGCCCCGGCAGCCGGACGGGGCCCGGCGGGTACAGCGCGGAGGACGCCGTGGCCACCAGCGCGAACACCGCGTCCGAGGCGTCCCGGGCGACGACGCCGTGCAGGTGGCAGGCCGGGTCCGGATGGTCGGCGTGGACGGCGGTGCCCGAGTGCAGCAGCGGGCGCAGCTCCTTGTAGAGGGCGGTCCACGCGCGCAGCCGGTCCAGGTCCGCGGCGCTCGCCGCGGTGAGGTCCCACTCGATGCCGAAGTGCCCGAACAGCGCCGTACCGGCCCGGAAGTCGAGCACGTGGCGGCGTCCGGTGGTGTGCGCGACGCCGGAGCCCACGTGGGTGCCCATCAGCTCCAGCGGGATCAGCGCGTTCGTCCAGCGCTGGATCTGCTGGCGTTCCAGGGCGTCGATGCAGTCCGACACCCACACCCGGTCGGTGCGCTCCAGGATGCCGAGGTCCACCCGGCCGCCGCCGGAGGAGCAGGACTCGATCTCGACGCCCGGGTGGCGGCGCCGCAGCTCGTCCATGAGGCGGTAGGCGGCCAGCGTCTGCCCGTGCACGCCCGCGCGGCCGGTCGGCCGGTGCCCGGCGTCCACCAGGTCGCGGTTGTGGTCCCACTTCAGGTACCCGATGGGATGAGCGCCCAGCAGGTCGTCCAGGCGTGCGAGGACGTACGCGTACGCCTCCGGGCGGGCCAGGTCGAGCACCTGCTGCGACCGGGCGGTCCGGGGCGGCCGGTCGCCCGCGGCCATGATCCACTCGGGGTGCGCGCGGGCCAGGTCGGAGTCCTCGTTGATCATCTCGGGCTCGACCCAGAGGCCGAACTCCAGGCCCAGACCCGTGACGTGGGAGGTGAGCGGGCCGAGCCCGTCCGGCCACGCCTGGGGCGAGACGTACCAGTCGCCGAGCCCCCTGCGGTCGTCGCGGCGGGAGCCGAACCAGCCGTCGTCCAGCACGAACCGCTCGGCGCCCACGGCGGCCGCCGCGTCCGCCAGCGCGCGCAGCCGGTCCAGGTCGTGGTCGAAGTAGACGGCCTCCCAGGTGTTGAGCGTGACCGGGCGCGGTGCGGACGGGTGGTGCGGACGGGCGCGCAGCTCGCGGTGGAAGCGGGCCGACAGCTCGTCCAGCCCGGTGCCGCAGGAGCCGTAGGCCCAGGGCGTCGTGTAGTGCTCGCCCGGCGCGAGCAGCACCTCGCCCGACAGCAGCAGTTCGCCGCAGCCCAGCAGGGACACCGAGTGGAAGGTGCGCTCGGCGAAGGTGCGGTGGTTGCCGGACCAGGCGGTGTGCACCCCCCACACCTCGCCGCTGCGGTTGCCGAAGTGCTCGGTGCCCGCCACCAGCAGGTGGGCGCTGTCGTAGCCGGTGCGGCCGGTGCGGTTCTCCCGCACGCGCAGGCCCTGGGTGAACGGCGTCCGCTGGGGGCTGCGTTCGCGCAGGTGGTGGCCGGTGAAGTCGAGCAGCTCGGTGGCCTCGGGCGGTACCGGCAGGGTGAGGTGCACGGCGTCCACGGCGAACGGGGTGGCCCCCCGGTTGGTCAGCGTCGCCGCCTGGCGCACGAGCCCGGCCGCGGTCAGCTCGATCGTCAGCTGAAGGTCCAGCCCGGCGGCGTCGTCCCCGGCCCGCACGCTCACCCGGCCGCCCGTGCCGCCGGGCGCGGTCACCTGCGCGCCGGACACCCGGAACGCGGTGGAGAAGTGCGCTCCGTCCCGGTTCCCGGCCAGGCCCGGGGTGCCGAGCCAGCCGGCCGACTGCTCGGGCAGGACGGACACCTCGACGGGCCCGTCCACGGAGAAGCCGATGGGCTGCGGACGCCGGGTGAGCCGGAGCGCGTCGAGCGCGGCCGGGCCCAGCCCGCCCAGGTCCGCTCCCCAGTGCAGCACCCGGGGCAGGGTGCCCCCGGCGAGGTCGAGGACGAGGCTGACCCCCGCCGCGCGCAGATGCACCGGGGGCGGGTTCTCGGAGTCGGGCTGCGGGGCCAGGGTGCGCATGGTTCCTTCACTCCTCGTCGGCGGTGCCATCTGTGCGTTGACTTACTTTGTTCGGCGGCGTAAGAATGTGCCGACCCTACTCGCCCCGCCTCGGGGAATCCAGGTCCCCGCCCCCCCGATCCGCCGGGCGGCGCGCGCACGAAGACGAACCCCCAGGAGTGCCGAGTGACGACCTTCCGCGACGCCCGCGAGACCCTGCACGACGGCTGGCGGCTGACCGCGGTCGCGGGCCCCGTCCCCGAGGCCGTCCTCGGCGCGGACGTACCGGCCCGCGTCCCCGGCAGCGCGCACCTGGACCTCATGGCCGCGGGCCTCATCCCCGACCCCTACCTCGACCGCGCCGAGGAGGAGCTGGCGTGGACGCACCGCACCCACTGGCGCTACACCCTCACCTTCACCGCCCGCCCCGCCGCCCCCGGCGAGCGGGTCGACCTGGCCTTCGACGGCCTCGACACCGTCGCCACCGTCGAACTGAACGGCCACCTCCTGGGCTCCACCCGCAACATGCACCGCGGTTACCGCTTCGACGTGCGCGACGCGCTCGCGGACGGCGCCAACGAACTGGCCGTCACCTTCCGCCCCGCCCTGGAGTACGCCGAGGAGGTCGAGCGGGAGCTGGGCCGCCGCGAGCACGTCTACCCGCACCCGTTCAACATGGTCCGCAAGATGGCGTGCAGCTTCGGCTGGGACTGGGGCCCGGACCTCCAGACCGCCGGCATCTGGAAACCCGTCCGCCTGGAACGCTGGAGCACCGCGCGGCTCAGCCGGGTACGGCCGCTGGTGACCGTGGACGCGGACGGCACCGGCCGCGTCGAGGTGCACGCCGACGTCGAGCGCTCGGGCTCCGGTCCGGACGCCGAGCTGGACCTGACGGTCGACGTCGCCGGGCGGCGCGCGCGCACCGTCGTCCCCGCCGGACGGACCACCGCCGTCGCCACCGTCCTCGTCCCCGCGGCCCGGCTGTGGTGGCCCGCCGGGTACGGCGCCCAGCCCCTGTACGGCCTGGACGTCACCCTGGGCGCGCCCGGCCGCCCCGAAGCCCTGGACCGCGCCTCGCGCCGCATCGGCTTCCGCACCGTCACCGTCGACACCGCCCCGGACGGCACCGGCACCCCCTTCACCGTCGTCGTCAACGGCAGGCCCGTCTTCGCCAAGGGCGCCAACTGGATCCCCGACGACCACTTCCTCACCCGCGTCACCCGCGAGCGCCTGGAACGCCGCGTGGACCAGGCCGTGGGCGCCCACATGAACATGCTGCGCGTCTGGGGCGGCGGCATCTACGAGAGCGACGACTTCTACGACGTCTGCGACGAACGCGGCGTCCTGGTCTGGCAGGACTTCCCCTTCGCCTGCGCCTCCTACCCCGAGGAGGAACCGCTGCGCAGCGAGATCGAGGCCGAGACCCGGGAGAACGTCGTCCGGCTCATGTCCCACGCCTCGCTCGCCCTGTGGAACGGCGGCAACGAGAACCTGTGGGGTTTCGTGGACTGGGGCTGGCCGGAGCAGCTGGCCGGCCGCACCTGGGGCCTCGGCTACTACACCGGCCTGCTGCCCCGCGTGTGCGCCGAACTGGACCCGCACCGCTTCTACGCCGACGGCAGCCCCTACAGCCCCGGCGCGCCACTGGACGCCGTCCACCCCAACGACGAGAACCACGGCACCCGCCACGAGTGGCGGGTGTGGAACGAGCGGGACTACACGCACTACCGCGACCACGTCCCGCGCTTCTGCTCCGAGTTCGGCTTCCAGGGCCCGCCCGCGTGGGCCACGCTGACCGCCTCCGTCCACGACGACCCGCTGACCCCCACCTCCCCGGCCTTCGCGCTGCACCAGAAGGCCGAGGACGGCAACGGCAAGCTCGAACGGGGCTTCGCCCCGCACCTGCCGCAGCCGCGCACCTTCGCCGACTGGCACTGGACGACGCAGCTCAACCAGGCCCGCGCCGTCGCGTTCGGCGTCGAGCACTACCGCTCCTGGTGGCCGCGCACCGCCGGGTCGCTGGTCTGGCAGCTCAACGACTGCTGGCCGGTCACCTCCTGGGCCGCGGTGGACGGCCAGGAGCGGCCCAAACCCCTGTGGTACGCGCTGCGGCACGCCTACGCCCCGCGCCTGCTGACCCTCCAGCCCCGCGACGGGGCGCTCGCCGTCATCGCCGTCAACGACCACGACGAGCCGTGGACCGGCCACCTCACGCTGGAGCGCCAGACGTTCGGGGGCCTGGTCCAGGCCAGTGCTAGGGTCGGGCTGCGCGTGCCCGCCCGTTCCGTCGCCCGGTTCGAGCCGGGCGAGGCCCTGGTCACCCCGGACGACGCGGAGCGGGAGGTACTCGTGGTCACCTCGGACGAGGCACGGGTGTGCCACCTCTTCCGCGAGGACATCGAGCTGGCCTACGATCCCGCCGCGCTGAGCGCCGGCGTCGTGCCCGTCCCCGGTGGCTACCGGGTGGACGTGCACGCCCGCTCCTTCGCCCGCGACGTCGCCGTCCTGGCCGACCGGGTCGCCCCGGACGCCGTCGTGGACGAGATGCTGGTGCCCCTCCTGGCCGGGGAGTCCCGCTCGTTCACCGTGCGCACCGCGGCACGCCTGGCCGACCCGTCCGTGCTGACCGGCCCGCTGGTGCTGCGCAGCGCGGCGGGAGCCGCCGCTGCCGCCGAGCCGGAAGTGCCCACCGCGTGAGCGTCCCCCAGAGCCACCGCGCGGGGCCGGGCGCCGTCGGCCTCGTCCTGGCCCGGCCCGCGCGCCTGCTGGGCGTCGAACCGTTCTTCATGGAGTTCATCGCCGGCATCGAGGAGAGCCTGGTCGAGCGGGACATGTCCGTCCTGCTGCACGTCGTCACCACGCACGAGGCGGAGATCGCCACCTACCGGCGGTGGGCCGGGCGCGGCCTGGTGGACGCCGTCGTGGTCGTCAACCTGGCCGAGGGCGACCAGCGGCCCGCCGTCCTGCGCGAACTCGGGCTGGCCGCCGTCCTCGCCGGGACCTGGGAGGACGAGCCCACCGTGCCCACCGTGCGCACGGACGACGCCGGCCCCGTCCGCGAGGCGCTGTCCCGGCTGCTGGAGCTGGGCCACCGGCACATCGCCCGCGTCACCGGCCCGGCCGCGCTGCTGCACACCCGAAGCCGCACGCGCGTCCTGCGCGAGGGGTGCGCCCAGGCCGGTGTCGAACCGGTCGTCGTCGAGGGGGACTACTCCGCCGACGCGGGCGCCCGTCTCACCGCGGAGCTGCTGCGGCGCGCGCAGCCGCCCACGGCGATCCTCTACGACAACGACGTGATGGCCGTGGCCGGGCTCGGCGCCGCCAAGGAGGCCGGGGTGGAGGTGCCGGGGGAGCTGTCCCTGATCGCCTGGGACGACTCCACGCTGTGCCGCCTGGCCACGCCCGCGCTCAGCACGATGACCGTGGACGTGCACGGTTTCGGCGTCGCGGTGGCCGAATCGGTCCTGGAGTGCGTCGACGGCCGTCCGGTGACGCCCCGCTCCTCGCCCGCGGCCCGGTTCACCCCCCGGGGCAGCACCGCGCCGCCCGCGCGCTCCCCGGGCGCCGCTGGCGCGGCCGGGGCCTGAGCGCGGGCCGGGGAGCGCGCCGGGGACACGCGTGGGGGGGATAACCGTCCCGGGCGGTCTGGCCCTCACCCCGGACGCCCGGGACGGTCGTTCGTGGCGGGCGGCGGGCGCCCGCGTGCGCCTCAGCCGGCGGCGGTCAGCACGTCGGCGCGGACGTGCACCCCGCCGGTGTCGGCGTGCGGGTCGACCTCGCAGAAGTGCGCCAGCGCCCGGACGAGGGCGAGGCCGCGGCCCCGCTCCTCCCACGGCCCGGCGGGGTGCTCCGGCACCGGCCAGCCCGGCGCCCGCGCCGTGCCGCTGTCCGCGACCAGCACGCGCACCGCGTGCGGGCCGAGCACGAGCGTCACCGTCATCTCCTCCCCGCCGTGCTCGGCGGCGTTGGCGGCCAGCTCCGCCACCACCAGCAGAACGTCCCCCGCCGCTTCCTCGGGCAGCCCCCAGGTGTCCAGGACGCCGCGGGCCCAGACCCGGGCGGCCCGCGCCTGCGCGGGCGTGGCGGAGGCGGAGAGGCTCGCGACCCGCCGCGCCTGCGGGGCGAGCCGGTCGAGGGCGCGGGCGAGGTACGCCGGATGCGGCGCGGACACGGGGCTGATCGTCATGTGGTTCCTCCCGGCGCCTGGAGCGGGACGAGGGTGCCGACGGCCCGAGCTGGTGCTCCGGCGCGCCGCGGGGCCTCCCGGCACGGGTGGCCGGAACGGAGGGGGGAACCGTCCGGGCGGTGGGTGTGTGGAAGCGCTCCCATGAGCTTGTTCAGACGTTAGCGCCACGTTGTCGCTCCGCGCCAGGTGCGCGTCGAAGAAATCAAGGAAGCCCGGGCCTCGTCCGGGGCGTGCACGCATCTTGACAGCGTGTAATGCGTGGCCGAAACATGGGAGCGCTCCCATTTCATCGCTCCTTCACGACACGTCTTGTTGTCGTGTCCACCTCAGTTTTTCGAGCCGTCGAGGAGAGTGCTCACCCATGCACACCGGAAGAGGATCACCCCCGCGCAGGGGCGCCCCACGGGCCAGGGCGCTGGCCGCCGGGCTGGCCGCGGCCCTGTGCCTGCCGCTGGCGGGAGCGGCCACCGCCCAGGGGGCGGACGCGCCCGCCGCGGCGGCGGTGCAGTGCAGCGTCGACTACAGCACCAACGACTGGGGCTCGGGGTTCACCGCCCAGGTCGCCGTCACCAACCGGGGCAGCGCCGTCCTCGACGGCTGGACGCTGACCTACGACTACACCGGCAACCAGCGGCTGTCCCAGGGCTGGAACGGCGTCTGGACGCAGTCGGGCACGACCGTCACCGTCAAGAACGCCTCGTACAACGCCAGGATCGCGCCGAACGCCTCCGTCAGCAGCGGGGCGAACTTCACCTACAGTGGCACGAACGAGGCACCGACGTCCTTCTCGGTCAACGGCACCCCCTGCCGGGGCGCCCACCAGCCGCCGGTGACCGTCCTGACCAGCCCCGAGCCGGGGGCGGTGTTCACCGCGGGTGACACCATCCCGATGGCCGCCACGGCGGCCGCGGCCGACGGTGCGACCATCACGAAGGTCGAGTTCTACCACGACACCGAACTGCTGGGCACCGACACCACGGCGCCGTTCGAGCACGACTTCGAGGACGTCCCGGCCGGTGACTACTCGCTGTTCGCCATGGCCTACGACAGCCAGGGCGCCTCGGCCGAGTCCACGCCCGCGGGCGTCCAGGTCGTCTCCGGGCCCGCCGTCGTCGCCACCCCGGGCCAGCTCGGAGTGCGGCAGGGCGAGACGGCGGACTTCGCCGTGGCCCTGTCCACGCGGCCGTCGCAGGAGGTGACCGTCACCACGGCCCGCACCTCCGGCAACGCGGGACTGACGGTCTCCTCTGGCGCGGAGCTGACGTTCACGCCGGACAACTGGAACACCGCGCAGGACGTGACCGTCGCCGCCGACACGGAGGGGGAGGGCGCGGCCGTGTTCACGGTCAGCGCTCCCGGCCACCGCGAGGCGGAGGTCACCGTCACGCAGCTGGGTGAGGCAGGGGAGTACGACGAGCGCTTCCTCTCCCTCTACAACAAGATCACCAACCCGGCCTCCGGTTACTTCTCGCCCGAGGGCATCCCGTACCACTCGGTGGAGACGCTGATCGTCGAGGCGCCGGACCACGGCCACGAGACGACGTCGGAGGCGTACAGCTACCTGATCTGGCTCCAGGCCATGTACGGGAAGATCACCGGCGAGTGGGACCGGTTCAACGAGTCCTGGGAGATCATGGAGACGTACATGATCCCCACCGCGCAGGACCAGTCGACGAACAGCTTCTACAACCCGTCGGCACCGGCCACCTACGCCTCCGAGTGGGACGAGCCCGCGCAGTACCCCTCCGAGCTGAACGCGGGGGCACCCGTCGGGACCGACCCGCTGGCCGACGAGCTGAGCCGCACCTACGGCACGGACGACATCTACGGCATGCACTGGCTGCAGGACGTGGACAACGTCTACGGCTTCGGCAACGCGCCGGGCAAGTGCCAGGCCGGTCCGGACGACGAGGGACCGTCCTACATCAACACCTTCCAGCGCGGACCGCAGGAGTCCGTGTGGGAGACGGTGCCGCACCCCACCTGCGACAACTTCACCTACGGCGGTGCGAACGGCTTCCTCGACCTGTTCACCAAGGACGCCTCCTACGCCAAGCAGTGGAAGTTCACCAACGCCCCCGACGCCGACGCGCGCGCCGTCCAGGCCGCCTACTGGGCGGACAACTGGGCCAAGGAGCAGGGCAAGGGCGGCGAGGTCGCCGAGGTCGTCGAGAAGGCGGCCAAGATGGGCGACTACCTGCGCTACGCCCTGTTCGACAAGTACTTCAAGAAGGTCGGCAACTGCGTCGGGCCCACCGCCTGTCCCGCGGGCTCCGGCAAGGACAGCGCGCACTACCTGCTGTCCTGGTACTACGCCTGGGGCGGCGCGACCGACTCCTCGGCGGGCTGGGCCTGGCGCATCGGCTCCAGCCACGCCCACGGCGGCTACCAGAACCCGATGGCGGCCTGGGCGCTGAGCAGCTACGCCCCGCTCAAGCCCGAGTCGGCCACCGGCCAGGAGGACTGGGCCATCAGCACCGAGCGGCAGATCGAGTTCTACCGCTGGCTCCAGTCGGACGAGGGCGCCATCGCGGGCGGCGCCACGAACAGCTGGCGGGGCCGGTACGCCCAGCCGCCGGCCGGCACGCCGACGTTCTACGGCATGTACTACGACGAGGCGCCCGTCTACCACGACCCGCCGTCGAACCAGTGGTTCGGCTTCCAGGCGTGGTCGATGGAGCGCGTCGCCGAGTACTACCACGCCACCGGCGACCCGATGGCCGAGGACGTCGTCTCCAAGTGGGCCGAGTGGGCCATGTCGGAGACCACCATCAACCCGGACGGCACCTTCCTGATCCCCGCGACGATGGAGTGGACCGGCGCCCCCGACACCTGGAACCCGGACGCCCCGGGTGCCAACGACGGCCTGCACGTGGACGTCGTGGACTACGGCAACGACGTCGGCGTGGCCGGCGCCTACGCCAGGACGCTGGCCTACTACGCGGCCAAGTCCGGTGACACCGCGGCCAGGGACATGGCCAGGGACCTGCTCGACGGGATGTGGGACAACCACCAGGACCCGATCGGCGTGGCCGTGCCCGAGACCCGCGGTGACTACGAGCGGTTCGACCAGGAGGTCTACGTGCCCAGCGGCTGGAGCGGCACCATGCCGAACGGCGACGTGATCGACGAGGACGCCACGTTCGCCTCCATCCGCGGCTTCTACCAGGACGACCCGGCCTGGCCCAAGATCGAGGAGTACCTGAACGGCGGCGCCGTGCCGACGTTCACGTACCACCGCTTCTGGGCCCAGGCGGACATCGCCCTGGCGCTGGGCGCCTACGCGGACCTCTTCGAGGAGTAGGGCCGCCGGCACCACGGAGCTGAAGGGAGCACAGCACGACCAGCACGACCAGCACGGCCCGGGGCCCGGCGGCGCAGCAGCCGCCGGGCCCCGGCGCGCCGCGCCCCCGTCCGCGCGACCGGCACGTTTGACACCGGCCGCCCCGGGAACCGGTCAGCCCTCAGCGATTCCCGGGCCCGTGCCGCGCTCGGGGCGCACGCGCGTGCAGGGACGGAGTGGGAGCGCTGGTGTTGCCGTCGCGGAAGAAGGCGAGATGCGAGGAGCGGACCCGGCAGGCGGCGTTGCGGGGCTTCGACGCGCTTGATGCCCGGCTGCCGCTCGCCGAGGGGGCCCGGCACACCGTCCGCAAGGCGTTCCCGGGCCACTGGTCCTTCCTGCTGGGGGAGCTGGCGCTCTACAGCTTCGCCGTCCTGCTCCTGACCGGCGTCTTCCTCACCCTGTTCTTCAAGCCCAGCATGGCGGAGGTCGTCTACGAGGGCGGCTACGCGCCGCTGCGCGGCGTCCTGGTGTCCGAGGCGTACGCCTCGACCCTGGACATCAGCTTCGACGTGCGCGGCGGGTTGCTGATCCGTCAGATGCACCACTGGGCCGCACTGCTCTTCCTCGCGTCCATCGCCCTGCACCTGCTGCGCGTCTTCTTCACCGGCGCCTTCCGCAAGCCCCGGGAGGTCAACTGGATGGTGGGCGTCACCCTCTTCCTCCTGGCCCTCCTGGAGGGCTTCAGCGGCTACTCCCTGCCGGACGACCTGCTCTCCGGCACGGGGCTGCGCACCGCCCAGGGCATCGTGCAGTCCGTGCCGGTGGCGGGCACCTACCTGAGCTTCCTCGCGTTCGGCGGGGAGTACCCCGGGGACGCGATCATCCCCCGGCTGTTCACCGCGCACGTCCTGCTGGTGCCCGGCGTCCTGCTGGCCCTGGTGACGCTGCACCTGCTGCTCGTCTTCCGGCTCAAGCACACCCAGTGGGCGCGGCCGGGGCGGACGAACCGCAACGTCGTCGGCGAGCCGATGGTCCCGCACTTCGCGGCGAAGTCCGGCGGGCTGTTCCTCATGGTGTCCGGGGTGCTCGCCCTCTTCGGCGCCCTCGTCCAGATCAACCCCGTGTGGTCCTTCGGCCCCTACCGGCCCGACCAGGTCTCCACCTTCTCGCAGCCCGACTGGTACGTCGGCTTCCTGGAGGGCGCGCTGCGGCTGATGCCGCCCGTGGAGATCACCGCGTTCGGCCACACGCTGATGCTGAACGTCCTGGTGCCCGCCGTGCTGCTGCCCGGCGCGCTGTTCGCGGTGCTGTACCTCTACCCGTTCGCCGAGAAGTGGATCACCGGCGACGGTTCCGAGCACCACCTGTGCGACCGGCCCCGCGACCGGCCCGTCCGCACCGGTCTCGGGGCGGCCGGGATCACCTTCTACGCCGCGCTGTTCATGGCCGGCGGCAACGATCTCATCGCCTTCACCTTCGACGTCTCGCTGAACGCGCTCACCTGGACGTTCCGCACCGCGGTGCTGCTCGGGCCGTTCGCCGCCTTCATGATCACCAAGCGGCTCTGCCTCGCCCTCCAGGAACGCGACCGCGAGCGCCTGACGCACGGGGAGGAGACGGGCCGGGTGCGGCAGTCGCTGGAGGGCGGCTTCGAGGCGTCCCACACCCCGCTGCCTCGGGAGAAGCAGTACCCGATCCTGGTCCGCGACGTGCCGCCGCCCCTGGAGGACGGGCCCGGGAGGGGACGCCGGCGCGACCGGCTGCGGCGCTCGCTGAACCGCTGGTCCCACCGGTCCCGCGTCGAGATGCCGGCCACGTCCGCCGAACGCCGGGAGATCGCCGCCCGGACGGCCCCGCCGGCGCGGCCGGACGAGGAGGACTGACCGGGTTTCCGGCACCGGCCGGGGGACAACCGTGCAGGGGGCGGCGGAGTCCGCCCGCGCCATGACGATGACACGACCATCCGCGGGAGACACCATGCTGGAGAACATCGCCGAGACCGTGCGTGACCACGCGAAGGCCCACGCGGACGCCTACGCCGACGGCGCGGAGCGTCCGCTCGGCGGCTACCTCAAGGCCATGGGCGTCTTTGGCGCCTCGGTGGCCGGGCTGGCCCTGGTGGCGGGCAAGGCGGGCCGGGAGTGGCCGCAGCTGCCGGTCAAGGACATCGTGCTGCTCACCGTGGCGACGCACAAGCTCTCCCGGATCATCGCCAAGGACCCGATCGCCAGTCCCCTCCGGGCGCCCTTCACCCGCTACCGGGGCACCAGCGCGCCGTCGGAACTGGCCGAGGAGGTCCGCGGCCGCGGCGCGGCCCACACCGTGGGCGAACTGGTGACGTGCCCCTTCTGCCTCGCGCCGTGGATCGCCACCGCGCTGCTGGGGCTCCACGCGCTCGCCCCCCGGGCGGCCCGCACGTGCTGCACCGGGCTGGCGGCCGTCGCGGGCTCCGACGGCCTCCAGTACGCCTACGCCGCCGCCCAGCAGGCCGAGCAGCACTGACGGAGCGCCGTGCGCGGACGCCTCCGGGCCCGCGCACGGCAGCCGTCAGCCGGGCCGGTCGGTGCCGTCCGGGTACTGGAAGGCGAAACCGAAGACGCCCGCGGCCAGCACCACGAAGCCGATGAGGAGCAGCCACAGGCCGTAGACCACCCCGAGGGCGAGCACCGTGAAACCGGCGGCGGTGATCACCGGCCACGGACTGTGCGGCGGGAAGAAGTCCAGGGGGCCGGCCCGCTCGGCGATCTCGCCCTCGCGCCGGTCCTCCGGGCGCTTCCCGCGCCTGCGGTACTGCGTTCCGAGGAAGAACGCGACGAGCGAGGCCATCAGCACGGCGATCACCACGATGGCGCTGCCCGCCGGGTCCTGCGCGTACAGCAGGTAGGGCACCGAGATGACCGCGAAGAACGCCGCGACCCCGGCGAAGTACAGCGCTTCCGTCCTCACCGGAGCTCCTTGCGGGACGAGGTGGTCAGCGGGTGGTTCAGGGCGAAGGCGGGATCGTTGGAGCGGATGCGCGGGAGGGTGACGAAGTTGTGGCGCGGCGGCGGGCAGGAGGTGGCCCACTCCAGCGACCGCCCGTAGCCCCAGGGGTCGTCCTCCCGCACCCGTTCGGCGTGCTGGCTGCTCCACCACACGTTGTAGAGGAACACCAGTGTGGAGACGCCCAGCAGGAACGCGCCCACCGAGGAGATGACGTTGAGCGTGGTGAAGCCGTCCGCCGCCAGGTAGTCGGCGTAACGGCGCGGCATGCCCTGCTGCCCCAGCCAGTGCTGCACGAGGAAGGTGGTCTGGAAGCCCACCAGCGTCAGCCAGAAGTGCACCTTGCCCAGGCGCTCGTTGATCATCCGGCCGGTGAACTTGGGCCACCAGAAGTAGAA
This sequence comes from Streptomyces solitudinis, assembly GCF_036323765.1. NCBI lineage: Bacteria > Bacillati > Actinomycetota > Actinomycetes > Kitasatosporales > Streptomycetaceae > Streptomyces > Streptomyces solitudinis. Next base: position 242,071 of record NZ_JAZDCW010000004.1, on the reverse strand, counting down.
CCCGCCGAACATGGCGAACACGACCGTGCCGAAGAGCACGTAGTGCAGGTGGGCCACGACGAAGTAGCTGTCCGTCATGTGGAAGTCCAGCGGCGGCGAGGCGACGAGGACGCCGCTGAGGCCGCCCAGCAGGAAGGTCACCAGGAAACCGACGGACCACAGCATCGGTGTCTCGAAACTGAGCGAGCCCCGCCACATCGTGCCGATCCAGTTGAAGAACTTCACGCCCGTCGGCACGGCGATGAGGAAGGACATCAGCGAGAAGAACGGCAGCAGCACCGCGCCGGTGGCGAACATGTGGTGCGCCCAGACGACGGCCGACAGCATCGTGATGGCGATGGTCGCGCCGACCAGTCCCAGGTAGCCGAAGATGGGTTTGCGGCTGAACACCGGGATGATCTCCGTGACGATGCCGAAGAACGGCAGGGCCACGATGTACACCTCGGGGTGGCCGAAGAACCAGAACAGGTGCTGCCACAGGATCGCGCCGCCGTTGGCCGCGTCGAAGACGTGCGCGCCGAACTTCCGGTCGGCCTCCAGCGCCAGCAGGGCGGCCGTCAGCACCGGGAAGGCCAGCAGGGCCAGGATCGAGGTGAACAGCACGTTCCAGGTGAACAGCGGCATCCGGAACATGGTCATGCCCGGAGCCCGCAGGCAGATGATGGTCGTGATGAAGTTGACCGCCCCGAGGATCGTGCTGGTGCCGGCGACGACCAGCCCCATCGTCCACAGGTCGGCGCCCGTGCCCGGGGAGAACTCCTTGCCGTTCAGCGGCGCGTAGGCGAACCAGCCGAAGGACGCCGCGCCCCCCGGAGTGAGGAACCCGGAGACCACCATGAGGCCGCCGAACAGGTACACCCAGTACGTGAAGGCGTTGAGCCGCGGGAAGGCCACGTCCGGCGCGCCGATCTGCAACGGCATGATCGCGTTGGCGAAGCCGGCGAACATCGGGGTGGCGAACAGCAGCATCATGATGGTGCCGTGGATGGTGACGAACTCGTTGTACCGGGCGGGGGAGGTGATCTGGAGGCCCGGCGCCGCGAGCTCCGCGCGCATCAGCAGCGCCAGCAGCCCCGCCAGGAGGAAGAAGCCGAACGCGGTGACCATGTACAGGTTGCCGATCACCTTGTGGTCGGTCGTGGTCAGCCAGCGCACCAGCTCAGGCCCCAGCCGTCTGCGTTCCCCCGTCCCCGCCTGCGGGGGCCCGGGGTGCGGCAGGGCCGGCACCTGCGCCCCGCCGTCCTGATCGGCCATCACACTCACTCCTCGTCAACGCGTGTCGTCCGGGCGGACGGGCGGTGGACGACTGACCACCCGCTCCGTGCCCCAACCCTGCGCTACCCGCCGCCCGCACCCCCCGGCGGCGCGCCGCACGTCCCCCTCAGCCGTCCGGGCGTACCGGTTCGGCCGACTACGGCCGCCCGCAGCGGGTACCCGGCTCCATCCGCCGCACGCCAACCCGGTTTCGGCGGCGCTGTGGCCGGTAACCCCGTCACCCGCCCGCCGGGGATCTTTGGAGGAGGAGTCAGGATGAGCCAGGTAGCCGACTACCTGCTGGAGCGCCTGCACGCCTGGGGAGTCGGCCGTGTCTACGGCTACCCGGGCGACGGCATCAACGGACTGCTGGGCGCCTTCGACCGGGCCCAGGGCAGGCCCGGGTTCGTCCAGGCGCGGCACGAGGAGACGGCCGCGTTCATGGCCTGCGGCCACGCGAAGTTCACCGGGGAGGTGGGCTGCTGCGTGGCCACCTCGGGCCCCGGCGCCATCCACCTGCTGAACGGCCTGTACGACGCCAAGCTGGACCACCAGCCGGTCGTCGCCGTCGTCGGGCAGCAGAAGCAGCTCTGCCTCGGCTCCCACTACCAGCAGGAAGTGGCGCTGGAGAACCTGTTCGCCGACGTCTCCGAGTTCTGCCAGATGGTCACCCACCCGGCGCAGCTCCGGCACGTCATCGACCGCGCCTTCAAGACCGCGCTGACGCGGCGCGGCGTGGCCACCATCATCATCCCCGAGGACGTCCAGGAGGCGGACGCCCAGCCCTCGCCGCCCAAGGAGCACGGCTCGGTGTTCTCCAGCGTCGGCTGGAGCCGCCCGCGGGTCCTGCCGGACGAGGACGAACTGCGCCGGGCGGCCGACGTGCTGAACGAGGGCCGGAAGGTCGCCATGCTGATCGGGCAGGGCGCCGCGAACGCCGTGGAGGAGGTCAAGGAGGTCGCGGAACTCCTCGGCGCCGGTGTGGCCAAGGCCCTGCTCGGCCGGGAGGTGCTGCCCGACGACATCCCCTGGGTCACCGGCCCGATCGGCCTGCTCGGCAGCCGGGCCAGCGACGAGATGATGCAGAACTGCGACACCCTCTTCATGATCGGCACCAGCTTCCCCTACGCGGAGTGGCTGCCGGACGAGGGGCAGGCGCGCGGTGTGGAGATCGACATCGACGGCTGCATGATCGGCATGCGCTACCCGATGGACGCGCACCTGGTCGGGGACGCGAAGGAGACCCTGCGCGCCCTCGCCCCGCTGCTGCACCGCAAGGAGGACCGCGGCTGGCGCAAGCAGATCGAGAAGGACGTCCAGGAGTGGGACCGCATCTGCGAACGGCGCGCGCAGCAGCACTTCGACGGCACCATCAACCCGCAGGCCGTCGCCGCCGAACTGTCCCCGCGGCTGCCCGACGGGGCGATCGTCACCGCCGACTCCGGCTCGGGCACCAACTGGTGGGCCCGGCACCTCAAGCTGCGCGAGGGCATGCGGGCGTCGCTGTCCGGCACGCTGGCCACGATGGGCCCGGGCGTGCCGTACGCCATCGCCGCCCGGTTCGCCTACCCCGACCTCCCGGTGGTCGCCATCGTCGGGGACGGCGCGTTCCAGATGAACGGCATGAACGAGATGATCACCGTCAAGCGGTACGCGGACCGCATGGCCACGGGCGCGCCCCTGGTCTTCTGCGTGCTGAACAACCAGGACCTCAACCAGGTCACCTGGGAGCAGCGCGCCATGGGCGGTGACCCGAAGTACCCCGGCTCCCAGGACATCCCCGACGTCCCCTACGCCGCCTACGCCGAGCTGCTCGGGCTCAAGGGCATCCGGTGCGAGTCGCCCGAGGAGGTCGGCGCCGCCTGGGACGAGGCACTGGCCAGCCGGGTCCCCGTCGTCCTGGAGTTCAAGGTGGACGCGGAGATCGCGCCCATGCCGCCGCACATCATGTTCGACCAGGGCAAGAAGGCCGCCAAGGCCGCCGTCCGCGACCCGCAGAAGACGGGCATCGCCGCGCGCGGCGTGCGGCAGAAGATGGCGGAGTTCGCCGAACGCCTCCCCGGCCGCGGCGACTGACGGCGCGGCGGTGGCGGTGACGCGGCCCCCGCCGGGTGAGGCGGCCGGCCCGGCGCCGGGCGTGCAGGCCGCCTCACCCGCCGCTCGCGTCACCGCCGCACGACGGGGGTGACGCGCCCCGGGGCTCAGCCCCGGGGTGTCAGCTCCAGAACGGTCTTCACCCCCTCGGGGTCCGGCTCGAACGCCTCGGCGAAGCGGTCCAGCGGGAGCCGTCGGGTGATCACGCGGTCCAGCCACTCCCGGTCTGCGGCGGCCAGCGCCCCGGCGGCGTCCGCGAAGTGCGTCCGGTTCGCGTTCACCGAGCCGACCACCGCCGAGTTCTCCAGCACCAGCTCCCGGTTCAGCGCCCCCGCGTCCAGCCGCAGGGTGCGCCCGGGGGAGACGCCGGTGAGGCACAGGACGCCGTACGCCTCCAGCCCGATCATGGCCTCGAAGGCGACAGCGGGCGCGCCCGTCGCCTCGATCACCACGTCCGGCCGCACCCGCCGCAGCACTTCCGCCGCGTCCGCGCTGTGGTAGGCGGCGCCCAGCAGCCGCACCAGCTCCGGCTTGGCGCCCCGCTCCACCTGGTCCAGGACGTGCACCTCCAGCCCCCGCTGCCGGCCCAGCAGCGCCGCGAGGAGACCGATCGGGCCCGCGCCCGTGACCAGGACCGAGCGCGGCTCGAACCACGCCCGCTCGCCGATCCGGGTGACCTGCTCCCACGCCTTGGCCACCACGCTCGCCGGCTCCGTGAGCACCCCGACGCGCTCCAGCGCCGGATCGACGCGCACGGCGTAGGCCGGGTCCACCGTCCAGGCGGTCGAGCCGAAGCCGTCGAGCTCCTTGATGCCGCGCTCGGTGTAGCGCCCGTTGCGGCACATGTCGAACTGCCCGCGCGCACACGCCCCGCACGGCTCCGGATCGGGGCGCCGCACCACCCCGGCCACCAGGTCGCCGGGGGCGAAGCCGCTGCCCGGCGGCGCCTCGCGCACCCGGCCCAGCGACTCGTGGCCGAGCACCAGGCGCTCCCGGCCCGGCGGCGCCGCGCCGTGCGCTCCGGAGACGATCTCCCGGTCGGTGCCGCACACGCCGAGGAGCAGCCCCTCGACCAGCAGCTCGCCGCCGGCCGGTTCGGGGTCGGCCAGCGTCTCCACGCGCATTGAGTTCTCTCGTCCCGGTGCCACGGTCAGGGCGTGCATCACCACTCCAGCGGATAGCAGGTCGCGTCAGGCGCCGGGGACGGACGCCGCGCCCGCCCCCGGTCCCGTCCACCGTTCCCGCAGCGCCCGGGCCCACACCCGCGAACCGTCGGTGCCCGCCTGGCGCCTGCGAGAATCACGGCATGGCGGAGATCACCCACAAGAGCGGCACCTGGAGCTTCGACGGTGACGGCGTGCGCGTCGTCCCCGGGAGTGACAAGGCCGTCCACGCCCTGCGGCAGGCGCTCGGCGAACTGACCGTCCCCCTCGCCGCGCTGGCCGGCGTCGCCTTCGAGCCGGGGCGCAGGACAGGACGGCTGAGGCTGAGGCTGCGCGAGGGCAGCGACCCGCTGCTCCAGGCCACCGGAGGCCGGCTGACGGACGCCGCCGACCCCTACCAGCTCACCGTGGACGCGGACCGCTCCGGCAGCGCCGAGTACCTGGTCGACGAGGTCCGCAACGCCCTCCTGCTCGAGCAGGTGCCCAGCGGGCCGGCCGAGCGCTACCTGCTCCCCGGACCCGCCGTCCCGCTGACGGTCGGCGCCGGGGACGGCACGGTGTCCTTCGACGGTGAACTGGTCCGGCTGGAGTGGAACTGGAAGACGGAGGAGGCCAAGAAGTCGGCCGGGCCCCGCACCCTCGCGCTGGCGGACCTGCGCGCGGTGGAGTGGCTGCCGTCGATCGGGCTGGAGAACGGGTACCTGCGCTTCGTGACCGCCGGGGCCACCGCGACGGCGCCGCCCAAGTACGACCCGCACGCGGTGGAGCTGTACGGCTTCCGCAAGGACCCGCTCATGGCACTCGTCGCCGCCGCGGTCACCGCCCGCCTGCCCCACCCGTTCACGCCGCCGGCGCAGGCCGCCGGGCCCGCGGCCCCGGGCCCGGCCGACGACGCGGACGGCCACGACGCGCTGCTGCGCCGCCTGCGGGAACTGGGGGAGCTGCACACCGCCGGCGTCCTGACGGCCGAGGAGTTCGCCGCCGCCAAGCAGGCCGTGCTGAGACGCTTCTGACCCTCCCGGCGCCCGCCCCCGGCGCGACGGGTCGGGCGCCCGCCCGCCCGCGCCCGCCCGCGCCCCCGCCGTCCGCGATGGCCGCGCGCAGGCCGAACGATGTCCGGACGGCGGTGACGCGGTGCCGCTCATCGGGCATACTCCAACCGTCACAGCCGCTGGTCAACGCCGTCCGAGACCCGGAGCGCACCAGCGGCCGGGGACCGACACGTACCCGGCGGCGCCGCCACACCCCGCGCGCCCGTCGCCGCAGCGCCCGACAGGGAGGAGAGCGTAGCGATGAGCGCAGCGACGTCCGACTACGGTCCGCGGCCGGTGGAGCGCCGGCTGCCCACCGAGGAGGCCAGGGACCTGCTGGCCCTGGTCCGCGAGCTGGCACAGCGCGAGATCAGGCCCGTCGCGGCGCGGGAGGAGGAGGCGGGGGGGTTCCCCCGCGAGACCTTCGCCCTGCTGTCCCGCTCCGGTCTGCTCGGCCTGCCCTATCCGGCCGAGTACGGCGGCGGCGACCAGCCGTACGAGGTCTACCTCCAGATGCTGGAGGAACTGGCCGCCGCGCGGCTGACCGTCGGCCTCGGCGTCAGCGTGCACTCCCTGGCCTGCCACGCGCTCGCGTCCTTCGGCACCAAGGAGCAGCGCACCGAGCACCTGCCCGCCATGCTGGGCGGCGGCCTGCTCGGCGCCTACGGCCTCTCCGAGCCCTCCGCCGGCTCGGACGCCGCCGCCCTGCGCACCCGCGCGGTCAGGGACGGCGACGACTGGGTCATCGACGGCTCGAAGGCGTGGATCACCCACGGCGGCATCGCCGACTTCTACACCGTGCTCGCCCGCACCGGCGGCGCCGGACCGCGCGGCATCACCGCCTTCCTCGTCCCCGCGGAGGCCGCGGGGCTGAGCGCCGCCGTGCCGGAGCGCAAGATGGGCATGAAGGGCTCGCCCACCGCCCAGGTGCACCTCGACGGTGTCCGCGTCCCGGACGGCAGGCGGATCGGGGACGAGGGCCAGGGCTTCGCCATCGCCCTCGCCGCCCTGGACGCCGGCCGGCTGGGCATCGCCGCCTGCGCCGTCGGGCTTGCGCAGGCGGCGCTGGACGAGGCGCTGGCGTACGCGGCCGGGCGTGAGCAGTTCGGCCGGCCCATCGCCGACTTCCAGGGCCTGAGGTTCCTGCTCGCCGACATGGCCACCCGCGTGGAGGCGGGGCGCGCGCTGTACCTGGCCGCCGCGCGCCGCCGGGACGACCGCCTGCCCTTCGCCCGTGAGGCGGCCATGGCGAAGCTGATGTGCACCGACACCGCCATGCAGGTGACCACCGACGCCGTCCAGGTCCTCGGCGGCTACGGCTACACGGCGGACTTCCCCGCCGAGCGGTACCTGCGGGAGGCCAAGATGCTCCAGATCGTCGAGGGCACCAACCAGATCCAGCGCGTCGTCATCGCCCGGCACCTCCTGGGCCCCGAGTCGCGCTGACCGGGGCGGAGCGCCGCCGGGCCGGGGGCGCGCCCGGCCCGGCGGCACGCCGCGGGCCGGGCCGGGTCAGCGGCGGGCGGGAGCCCTGCGCACCGGGCGCGAGCCGGGACCGCCCGCGTGCGAGAAGGGCTGGGTGCGCCAGTCGAGACCGGCCGGGAGCGTCAGCAGGGCCGCGGCGTCCTGCTCCTGCGGCTCGCCGTCCCCGGCGGGCCGGGCCGTCGCGGCCGCCCGGCCCGAGCCCTGGCAGACGGTCAGGCCGAACGGGTCCCACGGGGTGGGGCACAGCGCGTGCTCGGGCAGCGTCTCCTCGTCGGCCAGCAGCGCGATCGGCGCCGCGCAGTCCGGGCACAGCACCCGGTAGATCTCCAGAGATTCGTACAGGTCCTCGAACTCCGCGGTGTCCCAGGTGCCCTCGGCGGAGCCGGTGACCGGATCACTGGACTGGAGCGGCTTGGCAGTGCGCATGCATCCCCCTCGAACGGAATGGCCGGACGTCGTGGGAAGGTCTCGATCACATCTCGGCCACACCAAGCATTTCCCGGCGGCACCCGCACGTAATCGCCGGCACCCCCCTGAGCCGGGCGCGCCGGTGTGGCCTTGGTCACACACCGGTCCCCGGGGGCCCCTCGCCGGGACGCGCACTGTGCCGGAGTGCGCCGGGCACAGTAGGTTGACCCGTTGTGGAGGAGCTGGACCGGCAGATCGTGGAGTTGCTCGTCAAGGACGGGCGCATGAGCTACACCGACCTGGGCAAGGCCACCGGCCTGTCCACCTCGGCCGTGCACCAGCGCGTGCGCCGCCTGGAGCAGCGCGGAGTGATCCGCGGCTACGCGGCGATCGTGGACCCGGAGTCCGTGGGGCTGCCGCTCACGGCGTTCATCTCGGTGGCCCCCTTCGACCCGAGCGCCCCCGACGACATCGCCGAGCGGCTCGCCGACGTCCCGGAGATCGAGGCCTGCCACAGCGTCGCGGGGGACGAGAACTACATCCTCAAGGTGCGGGTGGGCACCCCCATCGAGCTGGAACACCTGCTCGCGCGCATCCGCACCCTCGCCGGAGTCTCCACCCGCACCACCGTCGTCCTGTCCACGCCGTACGAGGCGCGGCCCCCGAGCGTCTGACCTGCCCGGCGCGACCCCGGGCGCGCCCGGGCCCCGGGCAGGCGCGACACTGTCCCCCATGAGCGAGCGCACGACCGACCACGGCACCCCCGGCACCGTCCTGCTGCGCGGCGGCCAGGTGTACAGCCCCGCCGACCCGTTCGCCACCGCGATGGTCACCGAGGGCGGCAGCGTCGCGTGGGTCGGCTCGGAGGGCGCGGCCGCGTCCTTCGCCGACGGCGTGGACCACGTGGTGGACCTGGACGGCGCCCTGGTCACCCCCGCGTTCACGGACGCGCACGTGCACACCACGGCCACCGGCCTCGCGCTCACCGGCCTCGACCTCACCGGCACCGCGAGCCTGGCCGACGCGCTGGAGCGGGTCCGCGCCCACGCCGCCGCCCGCCCCGGCGACCGCGTCCTGCTGGGCCACGGCTGGGACGCCACCGCCTGGCCGGAGCGGCGGCCGCCCTCCCGCGCGGAGCTGGACGCCGCCACCGGCGGCCGGGCCCTCTACCTCACCCGGACCGACGTCCACTCCGCGCTGGCCACCACCGCGCTGCTGGAGCGCGTCACCGGCGTGCGCGACCTGCCGGGCTTCGCCGCCGACGCCCCGCTCACCGGGGCCGCCCACCACGCGGTGCGGGCCGCCGCCCACGCCGCCGTCACCCCCGCGCAGCGCGCCGCCGCGCAGCGCGCCGCCCGGAGCCGCGCCGCCGCACTCGGCATCGGCACGCTCCACGAGTGCGCGGGCCCCGACATCTCCAGCGCGGAGGACCTCACCGGGCTGCTCGCCCTGGCCGCCGCCGAGCGGGGACCGCGCGTCTTCGGCTACTGGGCGCAACCGGTGACCGGTGCGAAGGACGCCGGGCGGGTGCGCGAGATGGGCGCCGTCGGCGCGGCCGGCGACCTGTTCGCCGACGGCTCGCTCGGCTCCCACACCGCCCACCTGCACGCCCCGTACGCGGACGCCCCGCACACCGGCACCGCCCACCTGGACGCCGGCGCGGTGGCCGCCCACGTCACGGCCTGCACCGAGGCCGGGCTCCAGGCCGGGTTCCACGCCATCGGCGATGCCGCCCTGACCGCCGTCACCGAAGGGGTGCGCGCCGCCGCCGCGCAGCTCGGCACCGCACGCGTGCGGTCCCTGCGCCACCGCGTCGAGCACGCCGAGATGCTGAGCGGGGACCACATCGCCGCCTTCGCCGAGTTCGCGCTCATCGCCTCCGTCCAGCCCGCCTTCGACGCCGCCTGGGGCGGCGCGGACGGCATGTACGCCGAACGCCTGGGCGCGGAGCGGGCGGGCACGCTCAATCCGTTCGCCGCGCTGCTGCGGGCCGGGGTGCCGCTGGCCTTCGGCTCCGACAGCCCGGTCACCCCGCTCGGCCCCTGGGCCGCCGTCCGGGCCGCCGCCTTCCACCGGACGCCCGCGCACCGCGTCTCCGCACGGGCCGCCTTCACCGCCCACACCCGTGGCGGCTGGCGGGCGCTGGGCCGGGACGACGCGGGCGTCCTGGTCCCCGGGGCCCCCGCCGACTACGCCGTCTGGCGTGCCGGGGACCTCCTCGTGCAGGCCCCGGACACCCGTGTCGCCAGCTGGTCCACCGACCCGCGCTCCGGAACGCCGGGCCTGCCCGACCTCACGCCCGGCGGCGAGCTGCCCCGGTGCCTGCGGACCGTGGTGGACGGCCGCACCGTCCACGAGCGGCCGAACGAGTGATCCGGGCACGGCGGTAATCCCGGCCGATGCGGCCGGACGCCGCCGTGCGGCCCGGCCCGGGCGGCACTGACCTGCTGCTTCGGCGCCACGGGTCAGAGACGCGCAGAAGGCGCCGCTGTTGACAGGCGGCCGCCGGGGACGGGTAGGTTCGGCCGGGTCCACCACGGGACGTCCGGCCGAAGGGTCTTTGCGCAGTCGTCGAACGCCGCTGGGCCATGGGGTGGTGCGTCGCACCGGCACACCACCACTGGGAGCCAGGTCCAGCGCCCGCGGCACGGGGGCGGAGTGATCCGTCCGGCCGGCAGGTGCGACCCGGGTCGGGCCCGGACGCTCAGTAGACAACGGCTTTCGGTCGGTCCGCAGCCAGCGGGTCCCGGGCCGGCCCGAAGGGCGCCGGGCCCCGGCCCGTAGCCGGGAAGCCGCCCCGCGGCCCCGGCCACGGGCGTCCCACTCTGTTACCCGCCCGGCGTCCGCGACCGGCCCCCCGCGTTGTACGGTCACCTCAGACCTCTCACCTGCAGGAAGGCCAACCGTGGCACCGGGCCCCGAGACCACCGCCGCAGCGGACCCCGCGCCGGCGCGGCGCGGCGCGCCCGCCCCCGCCACGGGGGCCGGGCGGCCGCCCGCCGCGCCCCGCCCGCGCGGACCGGCCGCCCGCCTCCTGCGGCGGACCGGCCGCGCCGCGCCGCGCACCGGCTGCGCCCTGGCGGCCGGGCTCGCGCTGGCCGCCGCCTTCCCGCCGGTGGGCCTGTGGCCGCTCTCGCTCGTCGCCGTCGCCGCGCTCGCCCTGCTCACGCGCGGCCGCACCGCCCGCCAGGGCGCCGTCACCGGCCTCGTCTTCGGAACGGCGTTCTTCCTCGGCCTGCTGCAGTGGCTGCGGGTCATCGGCTGGGACGCCGTCATCGGCCTGTCCGTCCTCCAGGCCCTCTTCCTCGCCGTGCTGGGCGCCGGGCTCGCCCGCACCTCCCGGCTCCCGCTGTGGCCGCTGTGGGGGGCGTGCCTGTGGGTCGCGCAGGAGTGGGCCCGCGACCGGGTGCCGCTCGGCGGCTTCCCCTGGGGCCGGCTCGCCTTCGCCAACACCGGCTCCCCCTTCACCCCCCTGGCCGCGCTCGGCGGTGCCCCCCTCGTCACCTTCGCCGTGGCACTGAGCGGTACGGCGCTGGCCGCCGCGGCGCTGGCCGTCCGCCGCCGGGCCACGGCCGCCCCCTCCGCGACCGCTTCCCCTTCCGCTACGGCCACCGCCGCCGACGGCGCCCGCGCGCGCCGCTCGGCGCTCGGCGCCGTGGGGCTGGCCGCCGCGGCGGCCGCCGCCGGGTACGCCGTGCCCGTCCCCACCGACGCCGACGACACCGTGGACATCGCCGTCGTCCAGGGCAACGTGCAGCGGCCGGGCATGGACTTCCTGGGCCGCCGGATGCTCATCCTGGAGAACCACGTCGAACCCACCCTCGCGCTCGCGCGGGACGTGGCCGCGGGCCGCGAGGAGCAGCCCGACCTCGTCATCTGGCCGGAGAACGCCTCCGACCTCGACCCGCACCGGAACGCCGACGCCCGCGCCGCCATCGACCGGGCCGCGCGGGCCATCGGCGTCCCCATCCTGGTGGGTGCCCTCGTCGACCACCCCACCCGCGAGGGCTACGTGGAGAACCAGGGCATCGTGTGGGACCCCGAGACGGGCCCGGGCGACTCCTACACCAAGCAGCACCCCGTGCCGTTCGGCGAGTACGTGCCCTTCCGCGAACAGCTCAGCAAGGTCATCACCCGCCTGGAGCGCGTGCCCCGCGACTTCTGGCCGGGCCAGGGCCCCGGCGTCCTCCAGGTCGGCCCGGCACGCCTGGGCGACGTGATCTGCTTCGAGGTGGCCTACGACGAGATCGTCCGCGACACCGTCCGCGCGGGCGCCCGCGCCCTGGTCGTCCAGACGAACAACGCCACCTACGGCCGCACCGGGCAGCCCGAGCAGCAGCTCGCCATGTCCCGGCTGCGCGCGATCGAGCACGGGCGGGCGGTCGTCACGGCGGCGCCCAGCGGCATCAGCGCCGTCGTCGCCCCCGACGGCACGATCGAGCAGCGGACCGAGGAGTTCACGCAGGACGTACTGACGGCCCGGCTGCCGCTGCGCGACGGGTCCACCATCGCGGACAAGGCCGGGGCGGCTCCGGAGTGGGCTCTGGCCCTGCTGGGCATCCTGTCCTGGCCCGCGGCCGCCTGGTACGGGCGCCGAAGCCGCACCGACGAGAAGGGGAAGCAGCCGTGAGTGACCTGGAAGAGGTGCGGCGCTCCGGCCCCCTCGGCACCGTCCTCGTGATCATCCCGACGTACAACGAGGCGGACAACGTCCGCTCCATCGTCACCAGGACCCGGGCCGCCGTCCCCGACGCCCACGTGCTGGTCGCCGACGACAACAGCCCCGACGGCACGGGCAAGATCGCCGACGAGCTCGCCGCCGAGGACGAGCGGGTGCACGTCCTGCACCGGCGCGGCAAGGAGGGGCTCGGCGCGGCCTACCTGGCGGGCTTCCGGTGGGGCGTCGAGCGCGGCTTCGGCGTCCTGGTCGAGATGGACGCCGACGGCTCCCACCAGCCCGAGGAACTCCCGCGCCTGCTCACCGCGCTCAAGGGCGCCGACCTGGTGCTGGGCTCGCGCTGGATGCCCGGCGGGCGGGTCGTGAACTGGCCGGCCTCGCGCAGGTTCCTCTCCCGCGGCGGCAGCACCTACGCGCGCATGGCGCTCGGCATCCCCGTCCGCGACGTCACCGGCGGCTTCCGCGCCTTCCGCGCGGAAACCCTCGCCGGACTCGGCGTCGACACCGTCGCCTCCCAGGGGTACTGCTTCCAGGTGGACCTGGCCTACCGGGCCGTCCGCGCCGGCTACCACGTCGTCGAGGTGCCGATCACCTTCGTGGAACGCGAGCTGGGCGACAGCAAGATGAGCCGCGACATCGTCGTGGAGGCCCTGTGGCGGGTCACGGCCTGGGGCGTCCGCTCCCGGTGCGAGCAGGTCCTCGGACGCAGGCACACTGGACAGCATGAGCACGCGTGAGCCCAGCCCCTACGAACCCGGCCGGCAGCACCACGGCGGCGGTGCCCGCCCGCCCGGCGGCCCCCCGCCGCGCCGCAGCCGGACGCGCGCCCTGCTGCCGCTGGGCGTCGCCCTGTGGGCGGTGCTGGAACTGTGGCTGCTGATCGCCCTGGCCGACGCCGCGGGCGGGCTCACCGTCTTCGCCCTGCTGGCCGCGGGGTTCGTGCTCGGGGCCGTCGTCATCAAGCGTGCCGGGCGCCGGGCCTGGCACGGTCTGGCCGCCTCCCTCCAGCCGGGCGCCCCGCCGCCGCAGCGGGACGTCGCGTCCGGCCGGCGCGGGGGCGGCAACACCGTCGCCATGCTGGGCGGCCTGCTGCTCATGCTCCCGGGCCTGCTGTCCGACGCCGCCGGGCTGCTGTGCCTCTTCCCGCCCACCGCGCGGCTGCTGCGCCGCGGGGCGGCCCGCCGGATCACCGGCCACCGTCCCGCCCCCGGCGCCACCGGGGGCCTGGGGGAGACGCTGCACCAGGCACGCGCCGCCGGGGAGCAGATGCGCATCCACCGCCCCGACGGCAAGGTGGTGCGCGGCGAGGTCGTCGACCCGGACGAGGAGAGCGGCGGCGCCCCCGGCCCCCGGTGACGGCCCCGGGCCCCCGGCGGCGGGAAACGGACACACAGCGGCGCGGGGGCCTGGCACGCCATCCTCGGATGACGTCCCAGGCCCCCGCGCCGTGTACGGCAGCCGCCGTGCGCCGGGCCGGAGGGCCCTAGGCGGACTTGCGGCTGTCGCGCGGGTGCACCGCGATGTTCATGGCTCCGGAGCGCAGGACGGCCAGCCGTTCGGCCAGCACCTCCTCCAGCTCCTCACGGGTGCGCCGCTCCATGAGCATGTCCCAGTGCGTGCGCGCGGGTTTCGTCTTCTTCTCCTCGGGGCCCTCGCCGTCCACCAGCAGGGCCTGGGAGCCGCATACCTTGCACTCCCACTCCGGCGGGATCTCCGCCTCGACCGAGAACGGCATCTCGAACTGATGTCCGTTCTGGCATGCGTACTCCACGGCCTGGCGCGGAGCCAGATCGATGCCGCGGTCCGTCTCGTAGCTCGTCACCACGAGTCGCGTGCCGCGTAGAGCTCGCTCACTCATGAATCGTGCCTCCCGGGCTTGTCGCCCACAGGACAGGTGTCGCTGTCGTCGTCATCCGGTCAACGTCCGGTCGGCGGTGAAGATTCCCGTATCGGGACATGCGTCGCCCGTCGTGCCGCCCTTGTTCTACCCACCGGCGCCCGCTTTGTCACATCTGCGGCAAGATGTCATCCGGCGTCCTTCCTGGTGGACGCGCGGTAACGGTCCGTCCGGCGGGCCAAAGGCGTACACTACCGCCCCGGCGGCGGCGGGGCTAAATCCGGCCAGGGACCGTGTTGCCCACCGCCTCGGCCGCCCGCCGTACGGGTACCCGCAGCAGGAGCACGAAACCGGCGGCGAAGAACACGACCAGCGAGATGATGGCGTCCCGGTAGCTTCCGGTGAGCTGGTACGTCAGCCCGAACACCAGCGGCCCCAGCCAGCTCGTGCCCCGGTCGCTCACCTCGTACAGGGAGAAGTACTCCGCCTCCTTGCCGCGCGGCACCAGCTGCGCGAACAGCGACCGCGACAGCGCCTGCGTACCGCCGAGCACCATGCCGATCGCCGCCGCCAGCACGAAGAACCACAGCGGCTCCCCGGCGGGCAGGAAGTACCCGGCGGTCACCGTGGCCGTCCAGGCCACCAGCGAACCCAGGATCGTGCGCTTCGCGCCGTGCCGCTCCGCCAGCCGGCCCAGTCCCAGGGCGCCGAAGACGGCGAGCACCTGCACCAGCAGGATCGCGCCGATCAGCGTCTCCTGGGCCATGCCCAGCTCCTCGGAGCCGAAGACCGACGCCTGTGTGATGACCGTCTGCACGCCGTCGTTGTAGAGCAGGTAGGCGAGCAGGAACATCAGCGTCAGCGGATAGCGGCGCAGCTCCCGCAGTGTGTGGCCCAGCTGGCGGAACCCGCCGCCCAGCGACAGCCGGGCCCCGGCCACCGTGCCCGGCCGCTCCCGCAGCCGCCGCAGCGGCACCAGGGTGAACACCGCCCACCACAGCCCCGCCGACGCCAGGCAGATCCGCACGGCGGTGCCCTCGGTGACGCCCAGCGCCTCGTGGCCGAGGAACAGCCCGAGGTTCGCCACCAGCACCAGCGCGCCCGCCGCGTACCCGAAGGCCCAGCCCCGCGAGGAGACGCGGTCCCGCTCCTGGGGCGCTGCGATCTGCGGCAGGTAGGAGTGGTAGACGACGATCGAGGCGGCGTAGGCCACGTTCGCCGTGATGAGCAGCAGGCCGCCCAGGAGGTACCGGTCGCCGTCCAGGAAGAACATCGCGGCGGTGGCGGCGGCGCCCAGGTAGGCCGACGCGCCCAGCAGCGGCTTCTTGCGGCCCGTGCGGTCGGCGAGCGCGCCCACCAGCGGCATGACGAGCACCGACAGCAGCACCGAGGCCGAGATGACGTAGGCGAAGTAGGACCCGTCCCGCACCGGTATGCCCAGCGGGTACACGTAGCCGTCCGCGTCGGCCGCGGCCTTGGCCACCTCCGTCAGGTACGGGCCGAGGAAGACGGTGAGCACGCTCGTCTGGAAGACGGAGTTCGCCCAGTCGTACCAGTACCAGCCGCGCTGTTCGCGGCGGCGCGCGCCCGCGTCCGGCGCGCCGCCCTCCGGCTCGCTCACGGTCTCGGTGTCCACCCGTGCCCCCTCGTCGCCACCCGCGCCGTCACCCGGGCCGCGGCCCGGCGCGGACCCGTGCGCGGGGCCGGGTTCACGGTACCCAGGCACCGCGTTCTTCGAGCACCGCGCGCAGCAGCTCCACGTGATCGGTCATGATGCCATCCACGCCCAGGTCCAGCAGCCGCCGCATCTCCCTCGCCTCGTTCACCGTCCACACGTGCACCTGAAGGCCCCGGCGGTGGGCGCAGCGGACGAACGCCCGGTCCGCCACCGGGACGCCGCCGTGCCGCACGGGCACCTGGGCGCCCAGCGCGTCGCCGCGCAGCCGCACGGGCAGGCCCCACGAGCGCAGCCGCAGCGCCAGCACCCCCCGGGTGCCCAGGGACGTCGCCAGCCGCGGCCCGGCCAGCTCCCGCGCCCTGGCGATCCGTCCCTCGTCGAAGGAGCCGACGCAGACCCGGTCCCAGGCGTCGGCCTCGTCGAGGACCCGCAGCAGCGGCAGCAGGGCGGCCTCCGCCTTCACGTCGACGTTCCACCGGGCGCGGGGGAACTCCCGCAGGAGGTCACCGAAGAGGGGCACCGGTTCGCGCCCGCCGACCCGGGCCCGCGCCACCTGGGACCAGGGCAGCTCCGCGATGCGCCCGCGGCCGTCGGTCACCCGGTCCAGCGTGGGGTCGTGGAAGGCGGCCAGCCGTCCGTCGGCCGTGGCGTGCACGTCCGTCTCCAGGTAGCGGTAGCCCAGGGCCACCGCGCGGGCGAAGGCCGCCCGGGTGTTCTCCAGGCCGTCGGCCGCCCCGCCCCGGTGGGCGAAGGCCAGCGGGCCCGGATGGTCGAAGTAGGGATGAGGCGCAGTCGTCACCGGCGCAGTATCGCGCGCCGCCCGCGCGGCGCGGTCGGCGCCGCCGGCCCGCCGGTCCTCCCGCCCCCCGTCGCGGGCGGTACCGCGAAGACGCGCAGGAACCACTGCGCCAGGGGGCCGATGGTCAGCGCGTAGGCCACCGTTCCCACACCGGCCGAACCGCCCAGCGCGAACCCGCTGGCCAGGACGGTCAGCTCGATGCCCGTGCGCAGCAGCCGCACGGAACGTCCGGTGCGCTGGTGCAGCCCCGTCATCAGCCCGTCGCGCGGCCCCGGCCCGAACCGGGCCGCGATGTACAGGCCCGTGGCCGCCCCGTTGCCGACGATCCCCGCCACCAGCAGCAGCACCCGCACCGCGAGCGGTCCGGGCTCGGCGGGCAGCAGGGCCAGCGTGGCGTCCAGGGAGAGCCCCACGACCACGACGTTCGAGACGGTGCCGAGTCCCGGCCGCTGCCGCAGCGGCAGCCACAGCAGCAGCACCACGGCCCCCACCGCGACCGAGACCATCCCGATGGAGGTGCCGGTGCGCTCGGCGACGCCCTGATGGAAGACGTCCCACGGGCTGAGCCCCAGGCCCGCCCCGACCATCAGGGCGGCGCTGGCGCCGTAGAGGACCAGCCCCGCGTACAACTGCGTCAGCCGCCGCACCAGCCGTCCGCCGCCCCGCCGCTCGTGCGCCCCCGTGGTCACGTCGTGCCCCTTCCTTGCCGGCTGCGGCGCACCGGCTCCTCCCGCGGTGCGCACCCGTGTCATCCTGGGCTTGCGACCAGGCCAGTGCGATGGCCAATTCCCGGAAGGTGGACCGGATCATGCCCCAGTGGACCTCGGCGGTCGGCTCGCCCCAACTGGTGCGGCTGCTGCACTCCCAGCGCGCGGCGGCGCCGGGGGAGACCGGCGGCGTCCCGGCGTACCGCGCGCTGGCCGACGGCGTGCGGCTCCTCGTCCTGGAAGGCCGGGTGCCCGTGGGGGCCCGGCTGCCCGCCGAGCGGGAGCTCGCCGCGTCCCTCACCGTCAGCCGCACCACCGTGGCCGCCGCCTTCGAGGCCCTGCGGGCCGAGGGCTTCCTCGTCTCCCGTCGCGGCGCGGGGAGCTGGACGGCCGTCCCTGCGGGCAGCCCGCTGCCCAGCCGCGGCCTTGAACCGCTGCCGCCGGAGTCCGGCGCCACCACCATCGACCTGGGCCAGGCCGCGCTCCCGGCACCCGAGCCGCACCTGAGCCGGGCGTTCGAGGCCGCGCTCGCCGACCTCCCGCCCTACGCCCGCACCCACGGCGACTACCCGGCGGGCCTGCCCGACCTGCGGCAGGCGCTCGCCGACCGCTACTGCGCCCGGGGCCTGCCCACCATGCCGGAACAGATCATGGTGACCACCGGCGCCATGGGCGCCGTCGCCGCGATCTGCCGCCTCCTGGTGCCGCGCGGGGAGCGCATCGCCGTCGAGCACCCCAGCTACGCGAACGTCCTGCAACTCCTGCGCGACCTGGGGGCCCGGCTGGTGCCGGTCCCCATGGCCGACGGGCTCGGCGGCTGGGAGCTGCCCGCCTGGCACCAGGCCCTGCGGGCGGCGGCCCCGCGCATGGCGTACGTCGTCGCCGACTTCCACAACCCCACCGGCGCGCTGGCCGACGAGGACCAGCGCCGCGACCTGGTCACCGCCGCCCGCACGGCCGGCACCGCGCTGGTCGTCGACGAGACGATGGCCGACCTCGCCCTCGACACCGCCGCCCAGGGCGCCCCGCCCCGGCCCGTCGCCGCCTTCGACCCGGGCGGCGCGACGGTCATCACCGTCGGCTCGGCGAGCAAACCGGTGTGGGCGGGGCTGCGCATCGGCTGGGTGCGGGCCACGCCCGACGTCATCCGCAGCCTCACCGCCGCGCGGGCCTGGGCGGACCTCGGCAGCCCCGTCTTCGAGCAGCTCGCCCTCACCCGGCTGCTGACCGACGGCGGCTGGGAGCGCGCCGTGGCCGTGCGCCGGGCGGAGGCCGGGCGGAACCGGGACGCGCTGGTCGCCGCCGTGCGGCGGCACCTGCCGGACTGGGAGTTCAGCGTGCCCCGCGGCGGGCTGACCCTGTGGGCGCGCACCGGCGGCCTGTCCGGGTCGCGCATCGCAGAGGCGGGGGAGCGGACGGGGGTACGGGTGCCCTCCGGCCCGCGCTTCGGCGTGGACGGCGCCTTCGAGGGGTACGTGCGGCTGCCGTTCACCGTGGACGACCCGCTGGCCACCGAGGCCGCCGTACGCCTCGCGGCCGCCGCCCGGATGGTGGCCGGCCGGAGCGCGGCCGAACCCGACATCCCGCGCAGCTTCGTCGCCTGACGCCCGCGCCGGCCGCCTGCGGGCCCGCGCCGCCTCACTCCTCGACGCCCACCACCGGCACGGGCAGCAGCGCCGCTACGGCCTCCCGGTGCGCCTCGGCGGCCAGCTCGTCGTACGGGTCCGGGGTCGCCGGGACCTGGAGCCGCAGCACGGGACCGGTGCCCAGCCGGGCGTAGCCGCGGCCGGGCGGCACCTCCCGCACCGGGGTGGTCTGCGGCGGTTCGCCGAGGACGGCCCGCACCTGCTCCGGAGTGGCGCAGCCGAGCACCACCCGCGCCCGGGTATAGGCGCGCACCGCCTGGGCCAGCGCCTCGGCCCCCTCGAACTGCTCCGCCAGCGCCACCGACACCCGGGCGGCCCGCCCGTGCCGCAGCACCACCTCCAGCAGCTCCTGCGGATCGGGCCGCCCCTCGCTGCGGGCCAGGTGGGTGAGGACGGCGGGACGGTCCACCAGCACCCACAGCGGGCGGTGGCCGCCGCCGGGCGGCCCCGCCCCGTCCGCGCCCTCCCGGGCCCGGACGGCGGCCAGCAGCCGCCGCTCCGTCTCGTGCGCCGCCCACTGGAGCGAGGCCAGCGCGCCCACCGGCGTCGTCTCCACCGACAGCACACCGCGGCGTCCCGCCAGGCAGGCGTACTCGCCCGCCCCCGAGCCGTCGACGATCGCCACGTCCCCGTGCTGGAGCGCCTGGAGGGCGACCGAGCGCAGCAGCGTCGTCGTACCGGAGCCCGGCTGTCCGAGCACGAGCAGGTGCGGCTCCGTCGACCGCGGGCCGGTCCGCCACACCACCGGCGGCACGTCCCGCGTCTCGTCGCCGTCCCGTACCGGGAGGGTGCGCGGTACCGCCTCGGCGTCGGTGAAGCCGAGCACCATCTCGCCGGGGGCGACCACGAAGCGCTGGGCGCACAGTCCGGCCGGCAGCGGCTCCAGGGCGGTGACGTGCAGCGCGTTGGCCTCCTCGTCCCAGTCGAACCGGAACTCCCGGTCGCGCCCGGCCTTGGCGCACAGCAGCCGCTGCACGCGCAGCCGGGCGTCGGGCTCCCCGTCGGGGAAGCAGGGGGGATACCGCAGCAGCAGGTGCGTGAGCCGCCCGTCGGCGTCGAAGCCGTACGCGGTGAAGGCCCGCTCCCACGAGCCGTCCCCGCAGTACAGCGGCTCCGGGCGCGGGTCACCGGCGACCGCGAAGCACGGCACCAGCGCCTCGTACAGCGCCTGGAGCCGGGCCGCCCGTTCCTCCGGGTCCGGTTCCGGCTCCACCGCGGCCGGTTCCGGGCGCTCCCGCCCGCACCAGGCCGCGGCACCCAGCGCCGCGGCTCCCGCCAGCCACGGCCCGTACGGCATCAGCCACAGGAACAGCGCGCAGGAACCGGCGAGGAACAGCGCGGGGCCGCGGTGATCCCGCGGTGCCCGCTCCCACCAGCCGCGCGCCCCGGCCGCCAGCCGGGCCCCGCCACGGCTGAGGACGAGCAGCGGGTGGACGACGTCCACCGCGCTGTCCCCGACCGTGCGGACCATGCCTCGCCCCTGGGCGAGCGTGCGCCACGCCACCTCGGCCTCCTGACTTCCGCTAGAGGGTGATGCCGCCGAGCAGGCCGGCCAGCTTGTCGCCGCCCGCGTGGATGCCCGGCGCGACGGCGGTCCCGGACAGGTAGAAACCGAACAGGGCGCAGACGGCGGCGTGCGAGACCTTCAGGCCGTCCTTGCGGAAGAGCAGGAAGGCGATGAATCCGAACAGGACGACGCCGGAGATCGACAGGACCATGGGCAGCTCCTGGAAGTACCGGGTGTGCGGCGGCTGGGGGCGGCACACGGGCGGACCGCGGGCGAATCGGCGGGGCCCGGCCGCGGGGGCCGGGCGGGGGTCACAGGTTCAGGCCGGACACCAGGGAGGCGATCATGTCGCCCCCCGCCCGGATGCCCGGAGCCATCGTCGTCCCGGCCAGGTAGAAGCCGAAGAGGGCGCAGACGGCGGCGTGCGAGACCTTCAGTCCGCTCTTGCGGGTGAGCAGGAAGATGGCGATGCCGAGAATGAGGACGCTTGAGACGGACAGGGCCATGAAAGCTCCAGTAGGCGGGAAGGTCCGAGCCGGGCTTCCTCAGGTTCACCGGGGTGGTGACCGTGCGCAAACGGGATGATACGGACGGCTGACACGGCCGTGCGCCGCCCGTGGGACGCGCGGGCACGCGCCGCCGGAAGACCGGGCGCCCGGGAGCGATGAGTTCCGCGCGCGTGGCCCGTCAGACACGGGTGAAGGCCGGCGCAGGCCGCAGCACACCACCCGTGACGAGGAAAGAGGACCCGATGTCCACCACGATGTTCCTGAACCTCCCCGTGAAGGACCTGGCCGTCTCCAAGGAGTTCTTCACCCGCGTCGGGTTCACCTTCGACGACGAGTTCACCGACGAGAACGCCGCCTGCCTGGTCATCGAGGAGGGGCACCTGTACGCGATGCTGCTGACCGAGTCCTACTTCCAGACCTTCACGGACAAGCAGGTGGCCGACACCGCCACGGCCTCCGAGGCCATCGCGGCCCTCGGTGTGGCCAGCCGCGAGCGCGTGGACGAACTGGCCGACAAGGCGCTGGCCGCCGGGGCCAGGGCCACCGGCGAACCCGCCGACCAGGGCTTCATGTACGGGCGCGGCTTCGAGGACCCGGACGGCCACCTGTGGGAGGTCTTCACCATGGACCTCGACGCGATGCGGGCCCAGCAGGCGGACTGACGCGCCGGTCCCGCCGCTGCGGACCCCGGCCGGCCGCTCCGGCCGGGGGAGTCCCCCGGGGGCGCCGCGGCCTGACGCGGGCACGCTACCCGGTGGTAGAAAGGTGCCGGCCTGTCCGCCGACCGCCGGGAGCCACCCGTGTCCACCACCGAGCCGCCCCCGCCGGCCCGCCCCGCCGCCGACCGCTCCGCCGCCGCGCTGGCCGCCCTCCTCGCCGTGGCGGGCACCGCGCACTTCCTGGTGCCCCGGCCCTTCGACGCCATCGTCCCCCGCGCGCTCCCCGGCCGGGCCCGCACCTGGACGCAGGTCAGCGGCGCCGCGGAACTCGCGCTGGCCGCGGGGCTCACCCTGCCGCGCACCCGCCGCGCGAGCGCGCTCGCCGCCGCCGGGCTGTTCGCCGCCGTCTTCCCCGCGAACGTCAAGATGGCCCACGACTGGCGGCACCGCCCGGCGGCCCTGCGAGCCGTGGCCTACGGGCGGCTTCCGCTGCAACTGCCCCTCGTCGCCTGGGCCCGTTCCGTCGCCCGCGCCGCCACCGTCTGACCCACCGCGCCACCCGCGCCGTCCGGGCCTGCGCTTCCCCCTCCGGCGCCGCTCCTGCGGGACGGGGCACACGAACACACCAGCCTACGGCGGGTCCGTCCGACAGGGCGGCAGGCCGCAACCGGGGCGTGGCGCCTCCCGCGCCACTAGCATCGGCTCCCTGCCCGACGGACTGACCCACCGGAGGAGAGATGCCCGTGCGTGCTCGAACGGTGGCGGGGCTGGCCGGGGCGTCAGCCGCCGGCGGCCTCCTCCTCCTCGCCCTGGTGGTGACCGGCTGGCCCCCGCTGCGGCGGGCCGACCACGCGCTGTCCGACGCGCTGCACCGGGCCGCCCACGCCGAGCCCGGCTGGACCCGCGCGAGCCGCGTGATGACCGACTGGGTCTGGGACCCCGTGACGATGCGCCTGCTGGCCGCCGCCGCCGTCCTGGTGCTCCTGGCCCGCGGGGCCCGCCGGCCGGCCGGATGGGTGGCCACCGCCGTCCTCGGCGGCGCGGCCGTGCAGTACGGGCTGAAGGCCGCGGTCGGGCGGGCCCGCCCCGAGTTCCCCGACCCGGTGGACAGCGCCAGCTACCACGCCTTCCCGTCCGGGCACGTCATGACGGCGACCATCGTCTGCGCCGTGCTGCTCGCCCTGGTCCTGCCGCGCCTCCCGCACGGCGGGCCGTGGCGCACGGCCGCCTGGGCGCTGGCCCTGGTGTCGGTCGTGGGCGTCGGCCTGACCCGGGCGCACCTGGGGGTGCACTGGCCCACCGACGTGGCGGCGGGCTGGCTCTTCGGCACGGCCGTCGCCGCCGTCTCGGCGCTCCCGTTCCGGCCCTGGCTGCGCCGCAGGCCCGGAGCGCACCCGGAGATTCCGGCGCAGGCGCCGATGCGGCTGCGCACGGACGTCTGAGCGGCCCGCCGGGGACGCCCGTCCCCGGCGGGGCTACCCGCCGCCCGGCAGGACGCCGCCGGCGGCGCCGGACTCGGGGTGCGGCGGCGGTTCGACCGTGTGGTAGCACTGGCCGCACACATAACCGCCGCTCGGCCCCTCGAAGACGACGCTCCCGCAGTGCGCGCAGTGCATCGCCGGGGAGGGCAGGGGGCTGTTCATCCGCTGCTCCCGCAGTTGTTGCACGCCCAGCCCCCGTCCGGACCCTGGATCACTTCGGCTCCGCAGTTCGTACAGTTCATCGTGCCCTCCTTGAGTCGTGGAGGACTGCTGTCACGCTCACGGTAGCCGCCGCCCGGCGATGTGCCCAGAGCGCACGGGAGCCGGGAGGGCCCTTGGCCGAAACCCCGCGTGCGCCGCCCGCCGCCCCCGCGCGGACCGGACACCGCCCGGTCAGGCCCGCACGGTGAACGGGCGCGTGCTGCCCGTCACCGGGCGCACGCCGCCCAGCAGCGCCTTCGCGTCACCGCGGTACCGGATGCGGTAGGAGCCGGGGACGGCGTCACCGGGCACGTCCCAGGTGACCGTCACCCGCGAGGCGGCGAGACCCTCACGCTCCCAGCGGAACGCCGTCGACCAGTCGCCGTCGTCGGCGACCCGCCGCCAGCCGCCGTCCTCCCGCCGCTCCACCCACAGGTAGGTGCCGCCCCGGTGCAGGACGTTCCCCGGGTGTGCGCCGGCGAAGACGGCCACGGCCCGCTCCCCCCTGCCGTACTCCGCGGCCGGTTCGCTCAGCACGTCCCCGAAGCCCCGTCCCAGCTGCGGCGCGTCGAGCACGATGGGCGGCTGGAACGACAGCGTCCGGCCGGAGAGGTCCGGCGGCGGCGTGCCGGGCGCCACCGGGCGGCCCGCGCGCATCGCCTCCGCCAGCCCCGCCACGACCTGCTGCAATGCCGGAAGCTGCCAGCGCCCGAAGAGGGTGCTGCCGCCCTCGTACTGCTGCGCGTCGTACTCCTCGGGCGTGGTGACGTAGTGGAAGTAGGCGTTCGCGTACCCGGCGACGAGCACGTCGCGCAGCTCCGCGCCCACCGCCGAGGCCACCGTGCGGCGCAGCCGCAGCCCGGCTCCGACCGTCACCTCGCCCGGCACACCGATCAGGTACAGCGGGCCGATCCGCAACAGCTGCACCGGCACCGTCTCCTGCACCCACGGGTACACCCGGTTCATCTCGCCCACCGGTGCGAACACGGCCTTCGGGGCCTGGGCCGCGCGCAGCTCCGGCGAGGCGGTGTAGATCACCGAGTGCGACACGGCGTCCCAGAACGGGTTCGCGCCCTCCGCGAACCCGGGGAAGGCGGGACCGTCCTCCGTGCTGCCGGCCGCCATGGCCGCCCCGACGGCCGGTTTCGACGTCCGGTGCGTGCGCCCGTCCCCGGTGAACTCGGGGGCCACGGTGACGTCGGAGAGGTCCACGTACACCAGGCGCGCGTCCACGCCCCCGGCCATCGCGGCGCCGTCGCCGGCGAGCTGCCCGGCCGCGGCGGCGTACTGCCGCATGCCGTTCTCCCGGGTGCGCCCGAAGTCCTCCGGCGTCGTGGGCGGACGCAGGTCGAGGTTGGGCGACATGTCACCGGCGTTCGTCTGCGCGAAGGCGGCGACGAAGGGCGGCGGAGCGGCGTCCAGGTAGTCCGCGCCCGCCACCTCGCGCTCCCAGTGGTAGGCGGCGAACCCCTTGTTGTCCGCGCTGACCAGCCGGTTGTCGCCGGACATACTGGTGCAGTGGGTGGCGAACCAGTTCACCGCCCCCACCAGGCGGCCCTCCCGCTCGATGCGCATCAGCGTGGTCTGCGGATCGATCGCGCTCGGGAAGTGGTCGGTGATGTCGGCGGGGTTGCGTTCGAAGGCCGTGCGTGACCGGTTCACGCTCGCGTCGTGCAGCTCGCCGTGCGACAGCGTGAGCCGGGAGGCGGCCAGGTCGTCGTGGGCCCGGACGACGGCCTCCACGATGCCGTCGGTGACCGCGTCGAACGTCGCGCGGTGGAACCCGAGCGTGGTCAGGTTGTAGAGCAGGTGGTGGGCGTAGCCGCCGGGCCCGGCGTGGGTGTGGGTGGCGGTGATCATGACGTTCCGCGCGGTGTAGCGGTCGCCGTACCGCTGCCCCAGGCGGTGCAGCACGGCCTGGCGCACGCTGTCGAAGATCATGGGGGCGTCCACGACGACCAGCGCCACCCGCCGGTCCACGCCCGGGTCCGTGTCCGGTTCGGCCACGACGAACGCCCGGGCGCGCAGCCGGGTGTGCAGGCCCTCCGCCTGCTGGTCGGTGCGCCCGTACCCCATCAGGCCGACCTCGGCCACCTCACCGGTGGCGTCCGCGATGCCGCGTCCCACCAGGTAGGTGCCGGGCTCCCAGGCCCCGGCCGCCTCGCGCGCCGCGGTGACCGGCCGGGAGGCGGCGCGGGCGGGGGCAGCGGCGAGACCGAGCCCGGCGCCGGTGGCCGCGGCACCGGCCGCCAGCACCCTCCGGCGGCTGTGGCCGCTCCCCGGCCGGCCGGACGCGCCGGGCGGTCCGGCCTCCCCGGAGGGTTCCCCGTGCGGCTGGTGCTGCGGCGACCCGGTCTCGTTCACGTGTGCTCCTCACGTCCGGTTCACGGGCGGGGGCCCGGCGGTGAGAGTGAGCATGACAGCCGAGCGGGTCGTCGACAACGCGTCAACACCGGCTGTCTGGCGGGTACTTGCTCAGTCCCCGACCACCTCGGTGTCGTAGAAGCACAGGTGGCCGGCGATGGCGGCGGCCTCCTCCTTCGGCTCCGGATAGGCCCAGGCCACGTCCTGCGGCCCGTCCGGCAGCGACCAGTAGGACGCCTTCCCCTTGAAGGGGCAGACGCTGTGCGAGCCGGACGGCTCCAGCAGGTCCATGGACACGTCCTCGCGCGGCAGGTAGTACCGGACCGGCAGGCCCGTCTCGTGCAGCAGCAGCGGGCGGCGGCTGTCGGCCAGCACCTGCCCGTCGCGCTCCACGCGGACGTGCTCGCTGCCCTGTTCGATGCGGATGCGGTGTCCGTGTGCGGCGCCCATGCCCCGTTCCTCTCCTCGGTGGCCTTCGTCTCCGTCACTGTAAGCGCTCAGGCACTCACTTTCGGAGCGGATGAGGTCTGGCCGAGCTGATGAATGATCAATAACCTGACTCACGACGCCCGTTCCTGACATGAGGGAGCACGATGGCTACGGCCCAGCAGGTCCCCGACATCCTCTCGCCGGAGTTCGCCGAGAACCCCTACCCGGCCTACCGGATGATGCGCGAGGCTGCCCCGCTGATCTGGCACGAACCCACCAAGAGCTACATCATCTCCCGCTACCGCGACGTCGAGCACGCCTTCAAGGACTCGGTGTTCACCACCGACAACTACGACTGGCAGATCGAGCCGGTACACGGCAAGACCATCCTCCAGCTCAGCGGGCGCGAGCACGCCGTCCGCCGGGCCCTGGTCGCCCCCGCCTTCCGCGGGACCGACCTCAAGGAGAAGTTCATGCCCGTCATCGAGCGCAACTCCCGGGAGCTGATCGACGCCTTCCGGGACGCCGGCGAGGCCGACCTCGTCACCCAGTACGCGACCCGCTTCCCGGTCAACGTCATCGCCGACATGCTCGGCCTGGACAAGGCCGACCACGAGCGGTTCCACGGCTGGTACACCACGGTCATCGCCTTCCTCGGCAACCTCTCCGGCGATCCGGAGGTCACCGCGGCCGGCCAGCGCACCCGCCGCGAGTTCGCCGAGTACATGATCCCGATCATCCAGGACCGCCGGAAGAACCTCGGCGACGACCTGCTGTCCACGCTGTGCGCCGCCGAGGTCGACGGCGTCCAGATGGACGACGAGGACATCAAGGCGTTCTGCAGCCTGCTGCTCGCCGCCGGGGGCGAGACCACCGACAAGGCACTCGCCAGCATCTTCGCCAACCTGCTCACACACCCCGAGCAGCTCGCGGCCGTCCGGGAGGACCGCACCCTCATCGACCGGGCCTTCGCCGAAACGCTGCGTCACACCCCGCCGGTGCACATGATCATGCGGCAGACCGCCCGGGACGTCGAGGTCAGCGGCGGCACCATACCCGCGGGCGCCACCGTCACCTGCCTCATAGGCGCGGCCAACCGCGACCCCGAGCGCTTCACCGACCCGGACTCCTTCGACATCTTCCGGGACGACCTCACGACCACGCGGGCCTTCTCGGCCGCCGCCGACCACCTGGCCTTCGCCCTCGGACGGCACTTCTGCGTCGGCGCCCTGCTCGCCAAGGCCGAGGTGGAGACGGGCGTCAACCAGCTCCTGGACGCCATGCCGGACCTGCGCCTGGCCCCCGGCTTCACCCCCGCCGAGGCGGGCGTCTTCACCCGCGGCCCGCAGCGGCTGCCCGTGGAGTTCACGCCCGCCGGCCGCGGCTGACCGGCGGGCGCTCAGGTCACCGGTTGACGGGAGCGGGGGTGAACCGCACGGGCAGCGCGGTGAGCCCCCGCATCCACACCGAGGGCCGCCAGCGCAGCTCCTCGGGCTCCACCGACAGCACCACGTCGGGCAGCCGCTCCAGCAGCGCCTCGATCGCGCTGCGGGCGATCACCTCGGCCAGCAGCGGCGCCGGGTAGGGGCAGCGGTGCTCGCCGTGGCTGAAGGACAGGTGCGCCGAGCTGCCCGCGGCGCCCACGTGTCCCTGCGGCCAGATCTGCGGGTCGGTGTTGGCGGCGGCGAAGCCCAGGACGAGGCAGTCCCCCTCCCGGATGAGCCGCCCGCCCAGCTGCGTGTCACGCACCGCCCAGCGGCCGATGAAGTTCTGCGTCGGGGTGTCCAGCCACAGCACCTCCGTCAGCGCCTGCGTCACGCTCAGCCGCCCGCCCGAGACGTTCAGCGCGAACCGGTCGTCGGTCAGCATCAGCCGCAGCGTGTTGCCGATCCAGTTCGCCGTGGGCTGCTGGGCGGCGGCGATTACCGAGATCAGGTCCTGCACGACCTCCGCGTCGGTCAGCCCCGCCGGGTGCGAGAGCATCCGGGAGGTGACGTCCGAGCCCGGCTCCGCCCGCTTCTCCCGCACCAGCGCCTGGATGCGCTCCTGCACCCGCATGTAGGCGGCCACCGGGTCGTCGCCCTCGGCCGCGTCCAGTGTGACGGCCAGGTCCCGCACCAGCCGGTCGGTGTCCGCGCTCTCCGACGGCATGCCGCACATCTCCAGGGCGGCCAGCATCGGCAGCGGCTGGGCGAAGGCGGTGTTCAGGTCGGCCTCGCCCCGCCCGGCGACGGCGTCCACGAGGGTGTTCGCGATGCGCCGGCAGTGCGTCTGCAACTCGAACTGGTCCACCTGGCCCAGCGCCTCGCTGATCACGCCCGCCCGGCGCTGGTGCTCGGCGCCCTCGGTGAACAGGACCGACGGCTGGTATCCGACGAAGGGCATCAGCGGCCAGTCCGGCGGGATGGTGTCCCACGCGTGCCAGCGCCGCGAGTCCCGCGCGAACAGCTCGTCGTGGCTGGTGACGTAGCGCACCTCGCGGTAGCCGAGCACCAGCCACGCCGGCACCCCGCCGTCCAGCAGGATCGGCGCCACGGGCCCGTGCTTCTGCCGCAGCCCCCGGTACAGGTCGGAGGGCGTCTGCTGGTACTCCAGACCACTCAGCGCGGTCGCCTGGGCGTGCGCCGGGCAGCCGGCCGCCTCGGCGTCGGCCGGCCCGCCGGGCACGCCCGGGTCGACGGTCAGGGGGTGGTCGGTCACGGCGTCATCTCCCGGGCCTTGGACATGTCGTACAGGTGGTTGACGAGCCCGATGAGCACCGACTTGCTGGAGTCGCGCCGCCGGGCGTCGCAGTCGAGCATCGGCACGTCGGCGGAGACCGACAGCGCCTCGCGGATCTCCTCCAGCGAGTGCGCGGGGTCGTCGTCGAAACGGTTGACGGCCACCACGAACGGCGTGCCGTGGTGCTCCAGACGGTCGATGGCGTACCACGAGTCCGCGACCCGCCGGGTGTCCACCAGCACCACGGCGCCGAGCGTGCCGCTGAACAGCCGGTCCCACAGGAACCAGAACCGCTCCTGGCCGGGGGCGCCGAACAGGTACAGCACCATCCGGTCGTTGAGGCTGATGCGTCCGAAGTCGAACGCCACCGTCGTGGTGTTCTTGCTGCCGACCTGGTCCGTGTCGTCGATGCCGACGCCGGCCTGGGTCATCACCTCTTCGGTGTTCAGCGGCCGGATCTCGCTGACGGAGCGGACCAGGGTCGTCTTGCCCACGCCGAAGCCGCCGACGACGACTATCTTCAGGCCGGTGTCGGCGGCCGCGCCCAGCGGGGTTCTGGTGTCCGCCTCAGATTTTGTGGAGTCCATCGAGTACCTGCTTCAGAAGTACGGAGTCGGGCAGCGCGGAGTGGGCCGCGGGAACCTGCGGGTGGCGGGCCGTGATCCGTCCCGTGGCGAGCAGGTCGCCGAGGAGGATGCGCACCACCGTCACCGGCAGCGCCAGCACGGCGGAGACCTCCACCAGCGCCGTGGGCCTGCGGCACAGCTCCAGGATGCGGACGTGCTCGGACTGCATCCCCGGCGCCGGCTCGCACTCGCTGACGATGAGGGTCACCAGGTCGAACGACGTGTCGTCCGCGCGGTGCCGTCCGCCGGTCACCGTGTAGAGCCGGTCGGGGTCTCCCAGATCGACGGGCCGCCTGATCATGCCGGCCGTGTCTCCTCGTGCCGTACGCGCGGTGCCGCGCGCAAGTGATCGCTCAACTGCTCCACCAGTTCGCTCATGTGGTGCCCGATGATGCCGGGATCGGCGTCGTCGGAGGCCACGACCGCCAGGTGCGCGCCCTCACCGGCCTCCACGATGAACAGCAGTCCGCCGTGGAACTCCGTCATCGACTGGCGCACCCCGCCGGTCCCGTCGCCGAACTCCACCGACGCCCCGTGGGACAGGCTCTGGATGCCCGAGGCGATCGCGGCGAGCTGGTCGGCCCGGTCGACCGTGAGCCGCTCGCTCCAGCACAGCTTCAGCCCGTCCCTGGACAGCACCAGCGCGTGCCGGGTGCCGGGGGTCCTGGACAGGAGGTTCTCCAGCAGCCAGTCCAGGCTGCGGTCTGTCGTCTGCATCGTGGTCCTGGGGCCGACCGGCATCGCCGGGGGCATCGGCCCGTGCCTCCAATCTGGTGCGGGGGGACTTGGGCGCCGGGACGGCGGGGCCGTCACGCCGGCGGGCGTCGGTTCCGGCCGGGCTCACCCGGCGGCGGGCGGCTCCGGCTCCTGCGGGCCGTGCGGCGTCTCGCCGTCCCCGGCCGGCCGGCCGCGGCTGGCCCGCCGGAACGCGCTGAACCGGCTGCCCGCGTCACCGCGCGGGGCCCGGGAGGGCGGCACCGAGGGCGACGGCGCGGAGCCCTCGGCCGCGGCCAGCGTGCGGCCGCGCGGGCGCTTGGGCAGCGACCCGGGCGGGACCTCCTCGGCGCCGGGCACGGCGCCGGGCACGGCGTCCGGCGCGGCAGCGTGCCGGGCCGGACGCTCCCGCTCCACGGGGGGCGGGGGAGCGGACACCGCCCGCGCGGGCACGGGGGCGCTGCGCGGCGTCTCCTCCGCTTCCGGCGAACGCGGCTGGGCGAGGAGCTGCTGCGGGATCAGCACGACGACGCCGGTACCGCCGCGCGAGGACGGCCGGTAGCTGACGGTCAGCTGGTGCTTGGCCACCAGCCGTCCGACGACGGGCAGGCCCAGCCGCGTGCCCTGGAGCAGCGCGAGGTCGGTCTGCGTGCCGGAGACGCACTCCTCGGCGCGGCGCAGGGCCGCGTCCGCCATCTTCAGTCCGCTGTCCTCGATCGTCACGACGATGCCCGCCGTGCGCTCCTCGACGTACACGTGGACCTCGTCGATGGGCGGCGAGAAGTTCGTGGCGTTGTCCATCAGCTCGGCCAGCGCGTGCATGATGCCCTCCGCCGCGTGCCCGGAGATGGCCACCGTGCTGGTGCAGTGCAGCCGCACCCGCTGGTACGCCGCGATCCGCCCGACCGCGCCGCGCAGGATGGACTCCATCACGATGGGCTTGTTCCACTGGCGGCTGGACCGGCCGCCCATCAGCACCGCGAGCCGGTCGGCCAGCAGACTCAGCTGCGAGGTGTTGTGGTCCAGCTGCAACAGGTCCCCGAGCACGTCCTCGTCGTAACGATCCTGCATGTCGCGCAGGTGGGCGAGGATCGTGTTGGCCTGCGCCTGCACCCGGTCCACGGCCTTCACACTGGCCGCCATCGCCGCCACGCTGCGCCGTTCGCCGAGGGCGATCTCGCGGGCGCACAGGTCCAGCAGCCGCTGGGCGGCGGCGCCGCCGGGCCGCTGCACGCGGTCCAGTGCCGTGGCCGCCGAGGCTCCGTCGCGGAGCTGCTTGACGAGGGCGGGCAGCGTGATCTCGGCCAGCTGGGCGATCTCCCCGCCGGTGCGGGCCAGTTCCTCGCTCGCCCGGTCGTGGGCCGTCCGCAGCCGGGCGGCTTCCTCCTGGGCGGCGGCGGCCCGCAGGGCGGCGCGGCGCAGCGCGACCATCGCCACGGTGGTGGCCACGACCACCACCACGCCCGCCGCCACGGCGGTCGCGGTCACCCACACGCGTCCCGCCTGCGGCGCGGCGAACGTCACCGCGGCGCAGGCCGCGGCGGTGGCCAGGACGGTACCCGTCAGCGCGAGCGGTCCTGGGGCGCGGGGTGGCAGCGTCGCCGGCTGACGGGGTGTCACAGGCACTGACATCAATCGGTCCTCATGGGCAGAAGGTGCTGGAGGAGGGCGGAGCTGTGCCCAGCGCTGGCAGGCCGGACAAGTGGTCGCGGGCACCATGTTGACAGCGATCTTCCGCACCACCTCGGCCTCATGTTAGCCACGTACAGGCGCAGTTGAGTCCAAACCGCGATGCGGGCAGCCGCGAGGGTGACGGAGCGTCATATTCGCCGTCCGCGTTCGCCGTCCGTGGTAGGAGCCGTACCGCGGAGCGGGGGACTCCGGGCGGCGCCGGGAACCGGGGGCCATCCCCGCGAGTGCCGGGCGGGGGCACGGTGGGAGCCGCGTGCCGGAGTGCCCCGGCACCGCCGCGCGCCACGCGGGGCACTCCGCGCGGCGTGACGCACGGTGATGGTGAAAATCGTGTGAGTTGCCTCCAGGCTCCCTCCGCGAACCCGGGCGCGCGACCGCGGAGGGGCCCTCCCTGCGGCCGGTCCTCCCGCGTTGGCCGGGGGGCCGGGGGCCCATGCAAGGGCCCGCCCGGTGCGACGGGGGATGCACACCGGGCGGGCTTGTCGTTCTTCTTACCGCGAACGGCACCTTCCATGCACGGCCGGACCGTGCGGATTCCGGGCCGTCCGGCCCGGCGTCGCGAGGGCCGCGCGGGACGGGCCGGGGGCCGTCAGCCGGCGGACAGCGCCTCCAGCAGGTCGCCGACCTTCGGCTGCGGCAGCGCGCGGGCGACGTCGGCCTGCGCGACCATCCCGACCAGCTCCTGCCCGTCGATCACCGGGAGCCTGCGGACCTTGTGCTCGGTCATGGTCACCATGACCTCCTCGGCGTCGTCGTCCGCGCCGATGGTGACGGCCTCGCCCTGGGCCAGCTCCCCGGCCTTCGTCTGCCCGGGGTCCTTGCCCACCCCGAGGACCTTTACCACGAGGTCGCGGTCGGTGAGGACACCCTTGAGCTTGTTGTCGGTGCCGCAGACCGGCAGGGCGCCGACGCCCAGCTCGGTCATCTTCCGCGCCGCCTCCAGCGTGCTGTCCTGCTCCCCGATGCACTCGGCGCCCGGAGTCATGATCTCGCGTGCGGTGGTCATCGTCGCTCCTGTCCCGTCGGGTGCGTACGTACCTGCCGGCCGCCTGGCGGCCGGCGCCAGACACGGGTGCCCTGGCCCGGCCGGGCCTAACCCGCCCGCCGCCGCTCCGCCCGGTGCCGCGGCGGCGGGCGTGACCGGGCCCGGCGGGGGTACGCGCGTCCACCCCGTACGCGGGCGCCCCGCACACCGGCACCGCCGTCCGCGCGCCCGCTGTGCGCCGACCGGGTGGTGGCGCGCCGCCGCGCAGGACGACGCGCTGCCTGCGTTTGCGGTCGGGAGCGCCCGGCCGCAGAGTTGTGAGGGAGACGGATCGCGTCACCGCCCGGCCCCGGCTGTGAGAAGGCGAACCGCGGGTGCTCCGGCCGGAAGGCGCGGTCGCCGGGGCCCGCGCCGCCGCCGCCATCGGCCGCCGCAGACCGCCGGCCCTCCGCACCGGAACGACCCCGCGCGTGCCTGCTCCCGCGGACACCGCTTCCACCCGCCGACAAGCGTGTTTCTGGGAGAGCGAAGCAGATGAGCACCGTAGTTCCCCGGGCCAAGCGCGCCCGTCATCCGCATGACGACGCCCCCGACACGGCCGCCGACATGGTGCGGCTGGCGTCCCTTCCGGCGGGGCCGGAGCGGGAACGGCTGCACCAGGACATCGTGCGCGCCTGGATGCCCATGGCCCACCGGCTGGCCCATCGCTATCGCAATCGCAGTGAAAGCCTGGAGGACCTCCAGCAGGTCGCCGCTCTCGGACTGGTGAAGGCGGTCGACCGGTACGACCCGGAGCGCGGCTGCGCCTTCGAGAGCTACGCGGTGCCGACCATCGTCGGCGAGCTGCGGCGCCACTTCCGGGACAACCTGTGGGACCTCCACGTACCCCGCCGGGTCCAGGAACTGCGCAACAAGGTGCGCGCCAGCCGCCGGGAGCTGAGCCTGACCCTGGACCGGCGCAGCCCCACCGTCGCCCAGATCGCCGAGCACACCGGGCTCTCCGAGGAGGACGTGCAGCTGGGCATGGAGGCCCTGGAGAGCTACCGCACCCTCTCCCTGGACTCGCCCTACCCGCACGCCGAGGACGCCTTCACCCGGGCGGACACGCTCGGCGACTTCGAGCCGGGCTACGACCGCGTCATCTACCGCGAGTCCGTCAAGCCCCGGCTGCGCAGGCTGCCGGAGCGCGAGCGGCGCATCCTGTATTTGCGGTTCTTCTGCGACATGTCGCAGAGCCGCATCGCCGCCGAGGTCGGCATCTCGCAGATGCACGTCTCCCGCCTCATCAGCTCCACCTGCCAGCGCATCCGCCGGGAGGTGGAGGCGGAGATGACCACCCCGCAGCCCGAACGGGCCCGGCCGCCCGAACGCCCCGCGGACCGGCTGCCCTGACCCGGCACCCGGCCGGGCCCCGGGCCGTCACCGCCCGCGCAGCCGGTTCAGATCGCGCCGCTCCCGCTTCGTCGGCCGGCCCGCCCCGCGGTCGCGCCGTGCCACGGCCACCACCGGCTCGTCGGGCGGCGGCGCCGGGGTGTTGTCCACGTAGCACTCCACCGCGACGGGCGCGCCCACCCGCTTGCGGACCACCCGCGACACCACGACGATCCGTTCGCGCCCGGCGAACCGCAGCCGCACCTCGTCGCCCGGCCGCACGGCCTGCGCCGGTTTGGCGCGCTCACCGTTGACCCGGACGTGCCCGGCGCGGCAGGCGTCCGCGGCGACCGAACGCGTCTTCACCAGCCGGACGGACCAGATCCAGGTGTCCACCCGCGCCGTGCCCTCGTCTCCCGCCATGCCCCGACTCTAGCCCCGGCCGGTGGCGGCCGGGCCGCGTCCGTTCGCCACCGGCCGGGTGTGAGGCGTCCCGGGCGCGGGCAGCCGTGGTGGAGGTCCCGGCCGTGTCCGGGCACGGACCGGTCCGCGTCCCGCGCGCGGACCGGCGGCAGGAGAGGAGCGGTCCGGCATGGCGAGCGTCCGGCGCATGGTGGTCATCGGCGGGAACGCCACGGGCATGGCGGCGGCCTCCGCAGCCCGCAGGCTCGTCGGCGAGGACGAACTGGAGATCGTCGTCCTGGAGCGCGGCGACTTCACCTCCTACTCCTCCTGCGGCATCCCCTACTGGATCGCCGGGGACGTGCCCGACCTCGACACCCTCGTCGTGCGGGGCCCCGACGAGCACCGCAGCCGCGGCATCGACGTCCGCATGCGCACCGAGGCCACCGCGCTCGACACCGGAGGCCGCCGGGTGCGGCTGCGCGGCCCCGGGGCGGGGGAGGAGTGGCTCGGCTACGACGAACTCGTCCTCGCCACCGGCGCCCGTCCCGTGCGTCCGCCACTGCCGGGCATCGACGCCGAGGGCGTGCACGGAGTCCAGTCGCTCGACGACGGCCGCGCGCTGCTCCAGGCGCTGGAGCGGGCCGAGGCGGACGCGGCGGGCCGGGACGGGCGGCGCCGCGCCGTCGTCGTCGGCGCCGGCTACATCGGTGTCGAGATGTCCGAGGCGCTGGTCCGCCGGGGCTACGAGGTCACCGTGCTCGACCGCTCGCCGCAGCCCATGACCACGCTCGACCCCGACATGGGCCGCCTCGTGCACACGGCCATGGACGGCCTCGGCATCGAGACCGTCACCGGTGTGACGGCCACCGCCGTCCGCACCGGCGCCGACGGGCGTGCGGAGGCCGTCGTCACCGAGGACGCCGAATACCCGGCCGACATCGTCGTCCTCGGCCTCGGCGTCCGGCCCGAGACCACGCTCGCCCGGGAGGCGGGGCTGCCGCTGGGGGAGTCCGGCGGTCTGCTGACCGACCTGTCGATGCGGGTGCGCGGCCACAGCGACGTGTGGGCCGGCGGTGACTGCGTGGAGGTCCTGGACACCGTCGCGGGCCGCACCCGCCCGGTCGCGCTCGGCACCCACGCCAACAAGCACGGCCAGATCATCGGGGCCAACATCGGCGGCGACTACGCCACGTTCCCCGGCGTCGTGGGAACCGCCGTCAGCAAGGTGTGCGACCTGGAGATCGCCCGCACCGGGCTGCTGGAGGAGCAGGCCGCCGGGCTGGGCCTCCGGTTCGTCACCGTCACCGTGGAGGCGACCAGCCGCGCCGGGTACTACCCCGGCGCCGAACCGATGCACGTGAAGATGACGGCCGAGCGCCGCACCGGGCGGCTGCTGGGCGTGCAGATCGTTGGACGGGAGGGTGCGGGCAAGCGGGTGGACGTCGCCGCCGTCGCCCTGACGGCGGGGCTGACCGTGGAGCAGATGACCTCGCTCGACCTGGGCTACGCGCCCCCGTTCTCCCCGGTGTGGGACCCGGTGCTGACGGCGGCCCGCAAGGCCGCCAAGGCGGTCCGCGCGGCGGCCGACCGCCCGCACGGCGGCTGACCGGCCGACCGGCCGCCGAACTCCCGCGTCACCGGCCCGGGGCCCGTCTCGGCGTCAGCGCTGCGGGTCGTGGCCCCAGTTCATGAGCGAGTGGCGCCACGGCGTGTCCGTCACGTCCCCCCGGGGCCGCTGGGCGAGGTGGCGGTGCACGTAGCCGACGACCTTGCGCATGTGGGCCACGTCGTCGTCGCTGAGGTCCTTCTCCTTCGTCCGCAGCAGGTCCACGATGCGCCGGCCCGAGGCGTGGCCCACACTCTCACCGCCGTCGCCGTGCTGCCCCGCCTCACGCGCCGCGTCGGTGCGCAGCCACTCCTCCAGCTGGGACGGTGTCAGGTTGACGCACGCGTGGAACTCGTCGATCACCTGCTCACGGCCTTGACCGCCCCCGCGCGCCGCGCTCATCCGCCACCGTCCTTCCTGCGCAGCGCGCCGGGCTTGTGCACCGCGTGGCCGCCGGACGTCTCGCTCTCCACCTCGTACTGCGGTTCCTCCTTCGACGCGTCCACGGTCCGCCCGGCCGCCCGGGTCCGTCCGGTGATCCTGCGCTTCACCCTGCCGACCGCCTCGCTGCCGTGGCTCTTCCACGACACGCGGTCGCCCTTGCGGAAGCGGTCGTCCCCGTCCTTGCCCTTGCTCTTGTGCTTCGGCACGGATATCCCCTTTCGAGTGAACTTTCCTGCCGCAGCCGGGTGCCCGTCGACGCCGCGGCCGAACGTCGGACCTGCCAAGTCCGTGCCGGACACGCCCTGGCGCCCCACCCGGAACGCCCCGCCGCCGACTATGGTGACCAGCGACGAGACCAGGGCGTCCTGGTACCGGCCTCCCAGCCGAGCGGGGGCCCGGACCCGCGGTGACGTGGCCGGGCGCCCCGTGTCCCCTCAGCAGCACGAGGACACATGCGCATCGCTTTTCTCATCCACCACGCCTACGGCATCGGGGGCACGATCCGCACGACGTTCAACTCGGCCAGCGCCCTCGCCGAGCAGCACGACGTCGAGGTCGTCTCCGTCTTCCGCCACCGGGACCGGCCCGCCCTGGAGCCCGGCCCGGAGGTCCGGCTGCGGCACCTGGTCGATCTGCGGCCCGGCAGCCCCGGCTTCGACGGCGAGGACCCCGAGCACGCCCGCCCCGCCCGCCGCTACCCGCGCGCCGACGGGCACTACGGCCGATACAGCGGCCTCACCGACCGCCGCGTCACCGAGTACCTGCGGAGCACCGACGCCGACGTCGTCGTCGGCACCCGGCCCGGGATCAACACCCAGATCGCCCGGTACGCGCCCCCCGGGCCCGTGCTCGTCGGCCAGGAGCACCTCACCCTCGCCTGCCACTCGCGCCGCCTGCGGCTGACCCTGCGCGACGCCTACCCCCGGCTGGACGCCCTGACGACGGTGACCGAGACCGACGCCCGCGACTACCGCAGCCGCATGCGGCTGCCGGGCGTCCGCGTCGAGGCGGTTCCCAACGGCGTCCCGGCCCCGCGCACCGCACCGGCGGACCCGGCCGCCAAGTGGGTGATCGCCGCGGGCCGGCTCGCCCCCGCCAAGCGCTTCGACCTGCTGCTGCGCGCCTTCGCGCAGGTCGTCGCAGAGCGGCCCGACTGGCGGCTGCGCATCTACGGAGCGGGGCCGCAACGGGAGCGGCTGCGCGCCTGCATCGACCACCTGGAGCTGTACAACCACGCGTTCCTGATGGGGCCGGCGCACCCGATCGAGTCGGAGTGGCTCAAGGGGTCCCTCGCCGCGTCCAGCTCCAGTCTGGAGTCCTTCGGCATGACGATCGTCGAGGCGATGCGCTGCGGACTGCCGGTGGTGGCCACCCGCTGCCCGCACGGACCGGCCGAGATCATCCGTGACGGCGAGGACGGCCGGCTGGTGGCGGTGAACGACCCCGACGCCCTCGCGGCCGGGCTGCTCGGGCTCATCAGCGACGAGGACCTGCGCCGCCGCATGGGACGGGCCGCGATCGAGAACGCGCGGCGCTACGATCCCGCCCGCGTCGCCGAGCGCTACACGGACCTGTTCACCGCGCTCCTCGCCCGCCGCGGCCGCCACAGCCGCCTGGGCCGCCTGCGCGCCGGGCTGCACCGCACCCGGGGCGCGGCGCTCGGTACCGCGTTCGCCGCCCGTGACGGGCTGCGGCACGCCCGGGCGGCCGTGCGCGGCGCCACCGCGCGGAGCACGGAAGGACCCGCCGCATGAGGCTGCCCGCCCCCGCGGACGGCACCGGAGACGGCTCCCGCGAGAGCCGCCCGGCCAGCGGGCCCCGGGCCGGTGCGCGCGGCGCGGCCGGTTCCGGTGAGCGGACCTTGCCCCCGGCGCCCCGCGCCGACTGCGCGGCCGACGCCGCCGGCACCCTCACGTTCACCCTCGCCCTGCGCACCGGGGGCTCCCCCTGGCGGACGGTGCTGCTGCAACGGCGCGGCGGCGAGAGTCCGGTGGACACCGTGCACCTGCCGCTGACCGAGGAGGTCCCGGGCGTCCTCAGCGCCCAGCTGCCCCTCGCGCTGCACCTGGCCGAGGGCCGCTGGGACGTGTACGCCGCGCCGGCCGGGACCGGGCGCACCCGGCTGCGTCCGGGCGTCTACGACCTGCGCACCCTCGCCGGCGGCGCGGCCGCAGCCGGCCACTTTGCCGGGGCGGCCGTGTGCGTCCCCTACACCACCAAGTACGGCAACCTCTCGCTGCGCACCTGGCTGCGCGAGCCGCACGCCGAGGCGGGCGCCATCCACCTGGCCGGGCGGACCGGCACCGTCGAGGGCCGGCTCCACGGTGCGGAGCTGGCCGGCGGCGCCCGCCTGGAGGTCCGGGCCCGTGGCGCGTCCGGCCCCGCCCACGCCCTGCCCGTCACCCGCGACGGGCAGGACTTCACCGCGGCCCTCGCCCTCGGTGCGCTGCCCGCACCGGCGGACGGCCCGGCCCGGTTCGAGCTGTGGCTGCGGCCGGACGACGCGGCGCCGCCCGTGCGGGTCGCCCGGCTCCTGGACGACGTGCCCGACAAACGCGCCGTCTTCCGCTACCCGGCCGTCGCCCTGGGCGACGGCCGGGAAGCCGCCTTCGTCTACACGGCGGACAACGACCTGGACGTGGAGGTCCGCGCGGCCGTGGCGCCGGCCGCCTGATCCGGCCCCCCCGGGGCAGCGGAGGATCCGCTGCCCCTGACGGTGCGGGCGGGCACCGGAGTGTGCGGGCAGCCGGGGCGGGTACCGCTGGTCAGGTGAGGAACCACTGAGGGCAGGAGGTGCCGCCATGGCAGGCAGGGAAGACGACGCGGAGCGGGACGAGCGCGAGAGGGCCGGGGACGAGCCGTCCCGGATGGGCAAGGCGGACAGCCCCGCCGTCGCGGGCAGCGACATCCAGCAGCCCGAGATCGCCGAGGGGCCCGTGGAAGGACTCCAGCCGGGCGAGAGCGTCGAACGCGGTCCGTGGACGCCGCCGCTGGAGGTCGATCCGCCCACCGGCCCGGACCTGCCCCGCGACGCGGCGGGGGAGCCGGATGCCGTCAAACGGCAGAAGGAGGAAGGGGGTCCCTGACCCCCGGCTCTGACCTCTGGCTCTGACCGCCGGGCACGCCTGTGCCCGGCACGCACGGCAGGCCGCGTCCGGCGCGGCCTGCCGTGCGTGCGCGTGCGGGGCCGCGTGCCGGTGGTGCCCGCACGCGTCCGCCTGCGTCCAGGCACGGAGGCAGGCAGGACACCGGTTCTGACGCCAGGTCAGGAGCCGGTCCTGGCGGGGGCCGTTGACAGTCCACGCGGCCGGGGACATCCTCCCTGGAGAGCGCTCTCCCGGCTCTTCGCCAGGCGCATGCCCCCGCACCCGTGACGAGGAGAACCCGTGATCTACGGCTCCACCACCCGCGCGTCAGGCCGGTGCTCGGCGTGCAGTTCCCGCCCGTCGCCGTCCAGGAAGCGCACCAGCACCCCCGGTTCGTCCGTCAGGGGGTTGTGCGCCCGTGAGCCGTCCAGCGGCGTGGGCGGCCCCTCCGGAAGCGCCCCGGGGCAGTGCCGCACCCGGGTGCGGCCGAGCGCCGCCGTGAGCCCGGCCAGCGGGGAGACGGCCCCGGCCGCGGCGTCCACCCGGCCGCTGCCGCCGCCCTGGTACCGCGGGGCCGCCGCGTTCGGCCCGAGCACGGCGAGCGTGCCCAGGCCGGGCCCGTCCAGCGGCAGCAGCCCGCCCTCGTTGCGCAGCAGCACCGCACCCGCCGAGGCGGCCCGGCGCAGCAGTGCCCTGGCACGCCGGGGGCCGGGGGCGGCCGGCCCCCGGCGCCGGGGGTGCGGTGACCGCGGGGCAGGCTCCCACCCGTGCGGCCAGGCGCAGCAGCCGCCGCACCTTGTCGTCGACCGCCTCCTGGCTGACGGCGCCCGAGCGCAGCTCGGCCAGGAAGCCGCGCGCCCAGGGGCCCGTCCGGGCCGGGCATGGCCAGGTCCTGCGCGGACCGGGCGGAAGCCCCGACCGAGCGGACGGCGCCCCAGTCGGAGACGACGGGCCCGTCGAAGCCCCAGGCGTCCTTGAGCGGATCGGCCAGCAGGGGGCTCTCCGTCATGGTCGTCCCGTTGGTGGCGTTGTAGGCGCTCATCACCGCCCAGCACCCCGCCGAGACCGCCGCCTCGAAGGGCGCGAGGTACACCTCGTGCAGCGCCCGGGGCCCGATCCGGGAGTCGGCGGCCAGCCGCCCGTCCTCGCTCTCGTTCCCGACGAGGTGCTTGGGCGTGGCCGCGACGCCGTACCGCTGCACCCCGCGCACGAGGGCCGCGCCGGTGCGCGCGGCGAGCACCGGGTCCTCGGAGAAGCACTCGAAATGGCGTCCGCCCAGCGGCGTCCGGTGCAGGTTGAGGTTGGGCGCCAGCAGGAGGTCCACGCCCCGGTGCCTGGCCTCGGCCCCCAGCAGCGCGCCCAGCTCCTGCGCCAGTCCGTCGTCCCAGGCCGCCGCCTGGGCGGTGGGCGAGGGCAGGACGCAGGGAGGCGGCTGCCGCCGCGCGTCCCGGCGCACCCCGACCGGCCCGTCGGAGGCGACCAGCGGCCGCAGACCGACGGCGGGTTCCCCGTGGGTCCGCCACAGGCTGGCACCGGTCAGCAGCCGCACCTTCTGCTCCGGTGTGAGCTTGCCGAGCAGCACGTCGATCCCGTCCTCGGCGGCGGCGCGGGCGTCGGTCATCGAACCTCCAGGCGGGTACCGAAGCAGCTCCGAGTGTTGGAGAGCGCTCTCCGAGGCCACAGGTTCGCGGTCCGCCCGAATGCTGTCAATGGCGGGACGGCGATGTGCGCCGGTGCATGGCGATCCAGGCGTTTTTTCGCTTATCCGGCGATACGAGTGATTCGTTGTGTTCTTGGGCGCTGCCGGGGCACCCAGGGGCCGTGTGCCGGGCCCGGGCCCGTCGACGGCCGGACCGGCGCACGTCCGGGCCGCGCCGTCGGCCGCACCGCCTCCGCCGGGGCCGGCCGCGCCGGGACCCGGCGGCGCACACGAGCGAACGCATGGTTAGGGAGACAGCATGATCATCAAGAAGCTGCACGAGTCCGGCATCCGCAGCGAGCACGCCTACACCGCAGCCCTCGCCTCCATCGGCTTGAGCTTCCTGTCCTGGACGGCGTCGCTGAAGAAGGAGGAGGCGGGGCTGGACCGCGCCGACCGCTGGGGCATCTTCGTGGGGGAGTGGGCCCCGACGTTCTTCGGGCTGGGCCTCGCGCTCGCCCAGTATGAGAAGCGCGACGGCGGCCTCCTGAAGCACTGACCGCCCCTCCCGCAGCCGGGCGCCGCCGCACCCCCGACGGGTGCGGCGGCGCCCGGCTGCGGCCCGCTGTCTGGGGTGCCGCGTCAGAGCTTGCGGGTGTCGCGCGGCTCGACGTACGGCTCCTCGCCCGGCGGGTGGCCGCTCTCGACGGCCCGGCCCCGCTCCAGCTCCGCGTTGAACTCCAGTCCCAGCAGGATGGCGATGTTGGAGACCCACAGCCACACCAGGAAGATGATCACCGCGGCGAGGCTGCCGTAGGTCTTGTCGTAGCTGCTGAAGTTGGCCACGTACAGGCCGAAGGCGGCCGAGGCGATCAGCCAGATGAGCACGGCGAGCAGACCGCCCGGCGTCACCCAGCGGAACTTCCGCTTCACGTTCGGGGCGGCCCAGTACAGCACCGAGAAGACCACGCTCACCAGCAGCAGGAGCACCGGCCACTTGGCGATGTTCCACACCGTGATGGCCGTGTCGCCGAGGCCGAGGACGTTCCCGGCCCGGCGGGCCAGCCCGCCGGTGAAGACGACGCCGACGGCCGAGACGGCCAGCAGCACCACGGTGACCAGGGTGATGCCCACCCGCGTCGGGACCGTCTTCCAGACGGGGCGTCCCTCGCCGATGTCGTAGACGGCGTTGCCCGCCCGCATGAACGCGGCGACGTAGCCGGACGCGGACCACAGGGCGACCGCCAGGCCGAGGACGAACGCCAGGCCCGCCTTGCCCTGGCCGTTCTGCAACTGCTCCAGCATCGAGGTCAGGATGTCGCGGACGGCCCCCGGGGCCAGGCTGCTCACGTTGTCGATCATCGGCTGGATCGCCGAGCTGCCGATCAGGCCCAGGACCGAGACCAGGGCCAGCAGCGCCGGGAAGATCGACAGCACGCCGTAGTAGGTCAGCGCCGCGGCCCAGTCGGTGAGGTTGTCCTCCTTGAACTCCTTGCCCGTCTGCTTCAGCACACCCTTCCAGGTGCGCTTGGACAGGCCGGACGGCTTCTTCGCGGGTTCACGCGGCGGCGCCTGTCCGGGCGCCGCGCCGCCTGGCGCCTCGTCCGGGGAGGCGGAGCCGCGCGCCTCGTCGTCGCGGTGTCGCGCCATGGACATCACCTCTTCGGGTCGCGGTACGGCAGCAGGGGTCCAGGCGGCCGGGTAACCGGCGCGACGCGACGGAAACGGAACCACGCGTACCGGTGTGCGGAGGCCGCCCCTACGCTGGGAGGGTGCGCCTGCTGCTGACATCGGACACCCACCTGCCCCGCCGGGCGAAGCAGATGCCCGCCGAACTGCTGGAGCGGATCGAGGAGGCGGACGCCGTCCTCCACGCGGGCGACTGGGTGGACACCGCGACGCTGGACCTGCTGGAGGCGCGTTCCCGGCGGCTCATCGGGGTGTACGGCAACAACGACGGACCCGCC
Organism: Streptomyces solitudinis; assembly: GCF_036323765.1. Taxonomy (NCBI): domain Bacteria; kingdom Bacillati; phylum Actinomycetota; class Actinomycetes; order Kitasatosporales; family Streptomycetaceae; genus Streptomyces; species Streptomyces solitudinis. The sequence goes on along the minus strand of NZ_JAZDCW010000004.1, from coordinate 198,885 downwards.
CTGCGCGCCCGGCTGCCCGAGGTCGCCCACGCAGAGCTGTCCGGCGTGCGCTTCGCCGTCGTCCACGAGACCGGCCCCGCCCGCGGCCGGGAGCAGCGCTGCGCCGCCCGCTTCCCCGAAGCCGACGTCCTCGTCTTCGGGCACAGCCACATCCCCTGGGACACCGAGGCGCGGGGCGGTCTGCGGCTGCTCAACCCCGGCTCGCCGACCGACCGGCGCCGCCAGCCCTTCTGCACCTACATGACCGCCGAGGCCGCGGCGGGCCGGCTCTCCGGCGTCACCCTGCACCGTCTCCCGCCCCGGCGCTGACACCCGCCGCGGGTCCCCGGCGCAGGTCCGCCCGGGGCGGGCGCCTCACCGCTCACCGGGCGGTGCGCCGCCCGGCTGGCCGCCCACCTCGACCGCCTCGCCCCGGCGGCAGTGCAGCAGCCGGCCGGCGAACCCGTCCCGCTCCGCGGCGGCGAGGAAGTCCGCGAGCGGGGACCGCATCACGCCGTACTCCTCGTAGTGCACCGGCAGCACCCGCCGGGGCTGGAGCAGCCGGACGAACCGGGCGCCCTGCCCGGCGTCCATCGTCAGCAGCCAGCGGCCCGCCAGCAGCGTGCCGCCGAGGTGGACGGCGGCCACGTCCAGGGGACGGAACCTGTGCGCGACCTCCCGCAGGCCGTCGAAGACCAGGGTGTCGCCCGACAGGTACAGCCGCACGTCGGGCGGCTTCCCGGCGGGCCCGAACTCCAGCACGCTGCCCATGACCGGCGGCAGGGCCGCCCGCAGCAGCCGGCTGCCCGCGTGGCGCCCGGGGACGGCCGTCACCCGCACCATCGCGGTGCCCTTGACCAGGGTCTGCTCCTGCCACGTGCGCAGCCCCACGGCCCGGGAGAATCCGTGCAGGCCCTGAAGCCGCCGTGCGGCGTGCGGCGTGGTCACGACGGGCGTGCCGCGCGGCAGTGCCCGCCGCGCCCGCCGGTCGAAGTGGTCACCGTGCAGGTGGGAGAGGACGACCGCGTCCAGATCCCCGGGCAGGTCGCCGGCCCCGAGCGCCGGCTCGGTCAGCCGGCGGCTCACCAGTCCCTTGCCCAGGTAGGCGAACTCCCCGCGGTGCAGGAAGTTCGGATCGGTCAGCAGCGTCAGCGGGCCGTAGCGCAGGAGCAGGGTCGCGTTGCCGGCGAAGAGGATGCGGACGCGTCCCGGTGGTACCGGCGTGTCGGGTGCGGGCATGGCGCGGCACCGTCCTTCCCGTGGCCGCCCGGCGGGCGGGAGCACGCCGGGTACCCCGTCGGCCCGGCCCGGACACCTGGCCAGCGTCCTGCCCGAGTCCGGGCCATGGCTTCGGGAACTGAAGGATGAGAACGCTCTCAGGAAGAGGTGACGCGGTGTCTTGACGGCGGCACCGGACCGCACCACAGTGACGTCCGCCACCTGTGCGCCTTCCCCCCACCCTGGAGGCCCCATGGTTTCCCGTCGTTCGTTCCTCGCGTCAGCCGGCGCCGCGGCCGCGGCCGCGCCGCTGTGGAACCGGAGCCTGACGCCACCCGCCGCGGCCGCCCCGGCCACCTGTGAACTGGTGCTGGCCAACCGCGGCCTGCCCGGCACCGTGTACGCCTACGTGACCGGACGCGAGCCGCACACCGGCCGCTGGAGCGTGCTGCGCGCGGACGGCAGCCGCTACCTGCCCGCCTCACCCGCCGCGCGGGTGCCCCTGCCCGCCGACTGCGCGATCCCCGTGGGCGGCGCCGGATCGGCCCGGCGGCTGACGCTGCCGAGGATGTTCGGCGCCCGCGTCTACTTCGTCCGCGACGCCACGCTCGACTTCTACCTCGACCCGGGACCGGCGCTGGTCGAGCCCTCCTTCGTCAACCAGGCGGACCCGAACTACGCGAAGACGTGGGCGTTCTGCGAGTTCACCTTCAACGAGGTGCAGCTGTTCGCCAACATCTCCTACGTCGACCTGGTCACCGCCCTGCCGATCGGGCTCTCCCTGGAGGGCGACGCCACCCACACCGTCGCGCCGCTGCCCCTGGACGCCGCGCGGCGCGTCGCGGACGGGCTGGCCGCGCAGCGTGCCCGGGACGGCCAGCCCTGGGACCGGCTGGTCATCCGGGACGGCGGCCGGGTCCTGCGCGTCGTCTCGCCGCAGAACATCATGGCGCCGCACTTCGACGACCAGGCCGCCATGCCGTTCCGCGGCTACTGGGAACCGTACGTCGACGCCGTCTGGCAGAAGTACCGCAGCACCGACCTGCGCATCGACCTCCAGGGCGGCCGCGGCGTGCACACGGGCCGGGTCAGGGGGGACGTGCTGACGTTCACCGGCGGCCACACCTTCCGCAGGCCCACCTCGCGCGACGTCTTCACCTGCAACCACGGCCCGTTCACCAACAACCCGGCGGACCCGGACGTGAGGAAGGGGCTGCTGGCCCGGCTCGCAGCCGGGTTCAACCGCAGCACGCTGCTCACCCACCCCGACCAGCCGAACTCCGCCACGGCGGCCGACTACTACCGCGACCCCACGACCAACCACTGGTCGCGCCTGGTCCACGCCAACGCCCCCATCGGCTACGCCTTCCCCTACGACGACGTGCGCCCGGACGGGCAGCCCGACGTCTCCGGCGCGGCGCACGACAACAACCCGCGCCGCTTCACCGTCACCGTGGGCTGACCGCCCGCCCCCTGGGCCGGCCGCCCGGCCCCTCCGCCCGGCGCAGCGCGTCGAGCGCCCGGCCGACGAGCACGGGCGGCGCCGCGGTGACGGACACCGCGGCGCCGCGCTCGTCGGCCTCCAGCGGTTCCAGCGCGGCGAACTGCGAGTCGAGCAGCGTGCCGGGCATGAAGTGGCCCCGGCGCCGGCCCAGCCGGGCGGAGATCAGCTCGCGGTCGCCGGTGAGGTGGAGGAAGAAGAGGCCGGGCTCCGCGGCGCGCAGCCGGTCGCGGTAGCGCCGCCGCAGCGCCGAGCAGCTCACCACGCCCGCGCAGCCCGCGGCGTCCCGGCCGCGCTCCCGGGCCCAGGCGCCGATGGCCGCCAGCCACGGCGCGCGGTCGGCGTCGGTGAGCGGCGCGCCGGAGGACATCTTGGCGATGTTGGCCGGCGGGTGGAACGCGTCGGCCTCGGCGTAGGGCACGCCCAGCTCGGCGGCCAGGAGGGCACCGACGGTCGACTTCCCCGTACCCGACACGCCCATGACGACGATCACGGTGGGTGCGGACAACGAAACCTCACTGTTCGTGCGCTTACCGGCCCGGCCCGGCCGGGGCCGATAGGTGCGATGTATAGGTGAAGAGATGGCATAAAAGTATTACTTAAGGGGGCTGGGGGCAACGTAGGCTGAGGCCCATGGACAATCAGCGGCAAGGGCTGCACGCGCGGGTGCTGGCCACCCTCGGGCCCGCCATCACCGGTGGTGACTTCCCGCCGGGCAGCGTGCTGCGCACCGACGAGCTCGAAGACCGCTTCCAGGTGTCCCGGACGGTGGTGCGCGAGGCCATCCGCGTCCTGGAGTCCATGCACCTGGTGCGCTCCAGGCGCCGGGTCGGCGTCACGGTCCTGCCCGAGGAGTCCTGGGACGTCTACGACCCGCAGGTGATCACCTGGCGCCTCCAGGGTCCCGGCCGTCCCCGCCAGTTGCGGTCCCTGACGCTGCTGCGCTCGGCCGTCGAGCCGGTCGCCGCCCGCCTGGCCGCCGAGCTGGCCACCCCCGAGGAGTGCGCCGAACTCACCGAGCACGCGCTCGGCATGGTCGCCACCTCGCGCGGCCAGCAGCTCGACCGCTACCTGGTCCACGACGTCGCCTTCCACCGCGTGGTGCTGCGCGCCTCGCGCAACGAGATGTTCGCCCGGCTCGGCGACGTCGTCGCCGCCGTCCTGACGGGCCGCACCGAGCACCAGGTGATGTTCTCCGATCCCGACCCCGACGCGGTCACCCTCCACGTGCGGGTCGCCGAGGCCGTGCGGAGCGGCGATGCCGGGCGGGCCGAGGAGCTGACGCGCCGGATCACCACCGGCGCGATGGCCGAGCTGGAGGTCCTCGCCCCCTGACCGCTGCCGCCGGCCGCCACGGGGGCGGGGCCCGGCGCGCCACCGGGCCCCGCCCCCGCCGCCCCTAGACGACCGCCCACAGGCCCAGGGCGATCAGGAACGCCGACAGGCCGAGGGTGGTCTCCATCACGGTCCACGTTTTCAGCGTCGTCTTCTCGTCCATGCCGAAGAACCGGCTGACCAGCCAGAAGCCCGAGTCGTTGACGTGCGAGAGCACGGTGGCGCCCGCGGCGATCGCCACGACCAGCAGGGCGATCTGGGCGCTGCCGAGGTCCGCCTGCCCCACCGCGCCGGCCAGGAGACCGGCGCTGGTGGTCAGCGCCACCGTGGCCGAGCCCTGCGCGACGCGCAGCAGCGTCGAGATGATGAACGCCTGGAGGATCAGGGAGAAGCCGAGGTCCGAGAGCGAGGAGCTGAGCGCGTCACCGATGCCGCTCAGCTCCAGCACGCCGCCGAACATGCCGCCGGCCGCGGTGATCAGGATGATGGAGCAGATCGGCCCGAGGGCCTCGTCGACGATTCGGCGCACCCGCTCCATCGACGTGCGCGGCCGGCCCAGCACCAGCACCGCGACGACGACGGTGATCAGCAGCGCCACGGTGGTGCTGCCCAGCAGTCCCAGGAACGCGGGCAGACCCGAGCCGGCGTCCAGGACTCCGGCGGCGTCCAGCGTGTCCAGCACGGTGCTGAAGGAGATGAGCACCAGGGGGATCAGCAGCAGCGAGAGCACCGTGCCGAAGGCCGGCGGAGCCTGGCCGAGCTGCGGCTTGCCGTCCTGCCCGCCCTGCTCCTGCTGTTCGGCTCCGGTGCGCCCGTGCGCGTCCCGCGCCTCGCCGAAGACGACGTTCGCCACCGGGACGTCCACCCGCGCGCCCAGGAACCGCGAGACGAGGTAGACGCCGACGTACCAGGCGGCCACAGCGATGGGCAGCCCCATCAGCAGGGTGACCCCGATGTCCCCGCCGAGCTGCTCGGTCGCCGCGACCGGGCCCGGGTGCGGCGGCACGATGGCGTGCATCGCGGCGAACGCGCCCGCCGCGGGCAGGGCGTAGAACAGCAGGGAGCCGCCGAAGCGCCGGGCCACGGTGAGGATGATCGGCAGGAACACCACGAGGCCGGCGTCGAAGAAGATCGGGAAGCCGAAGCACAGCGCGGCCACGCCCAGCGCCAGCGGCGCCCGCCGCTCCCCGAAGCGCGAGATGAGGGTGTCCGCCAGCACCTGCGCGCCGCCGGTCAACTCCAGCAGGCGTCCGAGCATCACGCCGAACGCCACCAGCAGCGCCACCGAGCCGATGGTGTCCGCGAAGCCGAACATGAGGACATCGGGGACGTCGGCGAGCGGGAAACCCACCACCAGGGCGGTCACGACGCTGACCCCGACCAGTGACACGAAGGCGTGCAGCTTCACCTTCATGATCAAGAACAGCAGCAGCGCCACCGCGCCGGCCGCGATGAGCAGCAGCGTCGCCGTCCCGTAGACCGGCTCTATCGCTTCCATGAGGACACTCCCTTGAAGACCGGAACCGGAAGTTACGCGAAAGGTACTACCTGTTCAAGAGGTGAGAATGAAAAGTCATACGAAACGTGACCTGCTGCGGCGCCGGAGCAGGCGCTGGACGCGCAGCAGCCACTTCGGCCGCTGACGCCGCTCCCGCGAGTACCGGTCCAGCTCCTCGGCCAGCCGTACCGAACGCTTCTCGACGTCCAGCTCGTCCAGCATCCGGTCCACGTCGGCCAGCAGCGCGCCGTGCAGCTGCCACTGACGCGGATGCTCCTGCACGGTCGCCAGGAGCAGGTGCGCGACGTGCTCCCGGCTGGCGCGGCTCGCCGACAGCTCCGCCAGCAGAAAGGTCTCCGCCTCCTCTGCGTTGGCGCTGACCTGCGTGGTGATCAGCACCGCGAAGCTCTCCACGGCCCCGGCCATGTGCTGGAACAGCTCCTGGAGCGCCTGGGTGACCTGCGGCGGGAACAGCGCCTCCTCCCGGCGGTACTTCGCCAGGTCGGTGAGCGTCCTGGCCGTCACCCGCAGCACCACGGCGCAGATCTCCAGCGTGTCGAGCCCCGTGCGCAGCACGATCCGCGACAGCAGGCCCTCCCTGACCCGCGGATTGAACCGCAGGCTCTCCTCCGCGCGCGCCAGCGACTCGTCGACCTGCACGATGTCGTGGTCCAGCCGCCGCGCCGTGTGCAGCCGCGCCACCGCCTCCTCCACGGGCGTGTGCCCGGACATCTCCTCCCCGAGGTCCAGGAGCAGGTTGCGCATCCGCCGGGCGAGGTCCTCGATCGACTCCCCGGCGGTGTCCACCCACACCGGCGGCAGGAACACGAAGTTGAACAGCAGCCCCACCGCGGCGCCGATGACCGTCTCCAGCACCCGGCTCAGCGCGAGATCCGTCGCGTGGGACACCCCGAGCACGAGCATCGCCGAGATCGCCACCTCGGGCACGAACTCCCCGGCGTGCACCACGTGCCCCAGCACCAGCGCCGAGATGATGAGCAGTCCGAGGCTCCACCAGCTCAGCCCCACCAGCGTGCTGAAACCGACGGCGATCACCACGCCCGCCACCACCGCGTTGACCCGGCGCATGCCGCTGGTCAGCGTCGCGTACAGGGTGACCTGTACGACGAGCAGGGCGGTCAGCGGCGCCAGCAGCGGCGGGGGAGGCGTGCCCAGCAGCCACAGCGCGGCCGCGTAGGCCAGCGTCGCGGCCGTCGCGGAGCGGACGGTCCGGACGACGACCGGCTCGTTGCGGCGTTCGACGAGCTTGACCACGGGTTCGGGGAGGACTTTCGACACCCGCTGTCCCTTCCCGCTTCCCGCGCAAGCAGACACCGCCCGGCCCCGGGCACTCGGGTGAACCCTTCCGGGCCGGCCGCCGCGGCGGGCCCGGCACGCGCCGCCGCGGCCACCCGGGCTCCACGCCGCGCACGCGGAAGCCGGGTTCCGGCCCCCGGGGGCCGGAACCCGGCTTCGCCGGTTTCGCGCGGGCGTCAGTCCAGGAAGCAGACCGCGTACACGGTGACGGGCAGACCCTGCGGCTCGTTGCTGTCCCCGTGCGCGTCGACCTCGCCCCAGGCGCTGCCCTCCCAGCCGTACCCGTCCTTGGTGGGCCGGGAGCGGAAGACCGTCACCTCGTCGTCGTGGTCGATGTCCACGCCGCCGCCGATGGCGTGGAAGCCGTAGGGGCAGTTGACGGTGACGTCACCGAAGCCGCTCTTGGTGACGTGCAACGTGGGGCGGGCGGTGGCCGAGGCGGCGGTGCCCAGCACGACGGCCCCGGCGAGGGCGGCGGTCACGACGGAACGCGTGGTGTTTCGCATGATCATCATGCCGCCCATGTCTACCCGCCCGCGCTCCGCGCCCCAAGGGACACGCGCGTCATCCCCGCCCACGTCCCCGGTTCGGCGCAGTGCCACGCCCTCCCGCCCCGGCGGTACGCGGCGACCCGGCGGCGCCGCCCCGCTGCTTGCACCCCCGGTGCGGAAGGGGCGGTTTGGGACCGCCGCGACGCGGTCACCTGTGAAACCGCCGCTGTCCCGACGCACGGAGGAACGATGGACCCGTCTGCCCCGATTCCCGGCCGCCCCGCCAGCGAACCGCCCTCCCTGGAGGAGCCGACCGAACCGAGGGGCCCCCTGCCGCCCAAACCCGACCAGCGGGGGCCCGCCACGGTCAGCCCGACGGGACAGCCCACGGGAGCCGACCCGGCGGACGTCGCCCAGGGCGGTGACCGTCTGACGACCGCGCAGGGCCTGCGGCTGCCGGAGACCGACCACTCGCTCAAGGCCGGGCCCCGCGGCCCGGTGCTCCTCCAGGACCACCACCTGCGGGAGAAGATCACCCACTTCGACCACGAACGCATCCCCGAGCGGGTGGTCCACGCCCGCGGGGCGGCGGCGCACGGCGTCTTCCAGGGCTACGGCACCGCGTCCGAGATCACCCGGGCGGCCTTCCTCGGCAAGGACGCCGAGACCCCGGTCTTCGTCCGCTTCTCCACGGTCCTCGGCTCCCGCGGCTCCTCGGACACCGTGCGCGACACGCGCGGTTTCGCCACGAAGTTCTACACCACCGAAGGGGTCTTCGACCTCGTCGGGAACAACATCCCGGTGTTCTTCATCCAGGACGCCATCAAGTTCCCCGACATCATCCACGCGGGCAAACCCCACCCCGACCGGGAGATCCCGCAGGCCCAGAGCGCCCACGACACGTTCTGGGACTTCGTCTCCCTCCACACCGAGGCCGCGCACCACACGCTGTGGAACATGTCGGACCGCGGCATCCCGCGCTCCTACCGCATGATGGAGGGGTTCGGCGTCCACACCTTCCGCATGGTCAACGCCGCGGGCGAGACGACGCTGGTGAAGTTCCACTGGAAGCCCCGGCTCGGCGTGCACTCCCTGGTGTGGGAGGAGGCCCAGCTCATCAACGGCGCCGACCCCGACTTCCACCGGCGCGACCTGGCCGACGCCATCGAGGCCGGCGCCTACCCGCAGTGGGAACTGGGCGTGCAGACCTTCCCCGACACCCCGGAGCAGACCTTCCAGGGCATCGACCTGCTGGACCCGACGAAGATCGTGCCGGAGGAGCTGGCCCCCGTCCAGCCGGTCGGCCTGCTGACGCTCAACGCCAACCCCAGCAACTACTTCGCCGAGACCGAGCAGGTCGCCTTCCACCCGGGCCACCTCGTGCCGGGCATCGACGTGACGGACGACCCGCTCCTGGCCGGGCGGCTCTTCTCCTACATCGACACCCAGATCACCCGCCTGGGCGGCCCCAACTTCGCCCAGATCCCGATCAACCGGCCGCACGCCCCCGTCAACGACATGCTGCGCGACGGCCTGCACCAGAGCGCCGTCCACCGGGGCGTGGCGCCCTACCGGCCCAACTCACTGGACGGGGGCTGCCCCTTCCTCGCCGGGGCCGACGCCGGGGGGTACGTCGAGACGCCCGTCGAGGTGCCCGCCGCGCAGAAGGTCAGGGAGGCACCCGCCTCCTTCGCCGACCACTTCAGCCAGCCGCGCCTGTTCTGGCTCAGCCTGTCCCCGGTGGAGCGCGAACACGTCATCGCCGCCTACACCTTCGAGCTGAGCCGGTGCTACGAGCAGGCGGTCAAGGAGCGGGTGCTGCGCAGCCTGGCCAACATCGACCCCTTCCTGTGCCAGGAGGTCGCCACCGGGCTCGGGCTGCCCGCGCCCGAGGCGTCCGGGCCCCTGCCCGAGCCGGAGCCGAGCCCGGCGCTGTCGCAGGTCGGCCGGGAGTGGCCCGCGGCCGGACGCCTCGTGGGCATCGTCGCCGACGACAGCAGCGACCTCGACGGCGTACGGGCGGTGCGGCAGGCCGTCCTGACCAGCGGAATGGTGCCGCTGGTCGTCGCGCCCGCAGGCGGTGCGCTGGGAGCCGACGGCCCGGACCCCGTCACGGTCCAGCGCACGTTCGCCGCGGCGCGTTCGGTGGAGTTCGACGCGCTGCTGCTGGCCGGGGCGCCCGCCCCGGCACCCGACGCCCGCGGCGCGCGCGACGCCAAGGCAGGGGTCGGCGCGGCCGCGGCGCAGCCGGTGGACCCGCGGGTCCTCCTGCTCGTCGGTGAGGCGTTCCGGCACGCCAAGGCCATCGGCGGCTGGGCCGGAGCGGACCGGGTCCTGACCGCGGCCGGTGTCGCGCCGGACGCCCCGGGCGTGGTGACCGGCGACACCGGCGAGTCGGTACTCGCCGGCGTCACGGCCCTGCTGTCCCGCCACCGCGTCTGGGACCGCTTCCCCGCCGGGGCCTGACGCACCGGCCGCCCGCCGCGCCGCGTCGGACGTCCAGAATGGGACGGAACGCCGGGGGCGCGGGCGCGAGGGGGAGCAGACCGGGAAAGAGGAAGAGTACGCACGTGGACGAGGAGGAACCGGTACGGCCGGACCGGGCGGCCGGCCGTACCGTCCCGGCCCCCGCCGACGGCGGGGGGCCGGACCCGAAACGCTGGCAGGCCCTCGCGGTGTGCCTGGTCGCGGGCTTCATGACGCTGCTCGACGTCTCCATCGTCAACGTCGCGCTGCCCTCCATCCGCACCGGGCTGGACACTCCCGAGTCCCACCTCCAGTGGGTGCTCTCCGGCTACGCCCTGGCGTTCGGGCTCCTCCTCGTCCCCGCCGGGCGTCTCGGGGACGCGCGGGGGCGGCGCGCGGTGTTCATGGCCGGTCTCGCCCTGTTCACCCTGGCCTCGGCGGCGTGCGGAGCCGCCCAGTCCAGCCTGTGGCTGGTCATCGCCCGCCTCGCCCAGGGGTTCGCGGGCGGGCTCGTCTCCCCGCAGATCTCCGCGCTGATCCAGCAGATGTTCACCGGCCGCGAACGGGGCCGGGCCTTCGGCATGTTCGGCACGGTCGTCGGCATCTCCACCGCCGTCGGCCCGCTGACGGGCGGGCTGCTCATCCAGGCGGCCGGAGCCGAGGAGGGGTGGCGCTGGGTGTTCTACGTCAACGTGCCCCTCGGCGCCGTCTGCCTGCTGCTGGCCCGCCGGCTGCTGCCCGACACGCCGTCCGCCGGCCCCGTCACGGCGCGGGCCCTGGACCCGCTGGGCGTCCTCCTGCTGGGCGCCGGGACGCTGACGCTGCTGCTGCCGCTCGTGCAGGCCCAGCAGTGGCCCGGGAACGGCAAGTGGCTGCTCCTGCCCGCCGCCGCCGTGCTGCTGGCCCTCTTCGCCTTCTGGGAGAGCCGCTGCGCGCGGTGGGACGTCGTACCGGTGGTGCGGCTGACCCTGTTCCGCATCCGCGCGTACAGCGCGGGCCTGACGCTCATCCTGTTCTACTTCGCCGGTTTCACCTCCATCTTCTTCGTCACCACGCTCTACCTGCAAAGCGGACAGGGCTACAGCGCCCTCCTGGCGGGCCTGGCCATCACCCCCTTCGCGCTGGGCTCGGCCCTCGCGGCGGCCCTCAGCGGACGCCTGGTGCACCGCTTCGGCAGGCCGCTCGTCGCCGCCGGCCTCGCCACGGTCGCGCTCGGGCTGGGCGGGGTCGCCCTCGCGGTGCACTACGTGCCCGGCCGCGACGCCGGATGGGCGATGGCGGCACCGCTGCTGCTGGCCGGACTCGGCAGCGGCCTGGTCATCGCGCCGAACCAGACGCTGACCCTCGCCCAGGTGCCGGTGGAGACGGCGGGCAGCGCCGGGGGAGCGCTCCAGACCAGCCAGCGGGTCGGCTCCGCCCTCGGCATCGCCGCCGTGGGCGCGGTCTTCTTCGGCCAGGTCAGCGACCAGGGCTGGGCCGACGCCTACGATCACGGGCTGCTGGTCTCGGTGGCCTTCGTCGTGGCGGCCCTCGTCGTCGCGCTCACCGACATCGGCACCTCGGCCCGCCCCTCCCGGACCCCGCGCCGCGAGCACGGCCGGTGAGCACCGGGCCGGGGCCCGGGCCACCACGTCCGGAAGTGCGGTCGTGCGCCGTGCGTGCGCGCCCGTGGCGTCTCACGCCAGCTCGGCGGCCGTGGGGAAGCTGGGCTGCGCGCCCGCGCGGGTGACGGCCAGCGCGCCGACGCGGACGGCGACGCGCACGGCGTCCGGGAGGGCGTCACCACGGGCGAGGCGCCACGCGAGCGCGCCGGTGAACGCGTCCCCGGCGCCGGTGGAGTCCACCGCCGTCACCGGCGGCGCCGCGACGCACGCGGTGCCCCCGGCGCAGGACACCAGCGCGCCCGCTGCGCCGAGGGTGACGACCACGCTCCGCGGGCCCAGGCGGCGCAGCGCGGCGGCCCACCCGGCCGGCGCCGCACCGGCGTCCCCTCCGGCCAGCAGCCGCGCCTCGTGCTCGTTGACGACCAGCGGATCACAGGCCGCCAGCACTTCGGGCGGCAGCGCGGCGGGCGGCGAGGGGTTCAGCACCACCCGCGTACCGGCCGCCACCGCCACCGCGACGGCCTTGGACACCGTCTCCACCGGCACTTCGAGCTGGAGCGAGACCACCGACGCGGCGGCGAACGCCTCCCGGGCCGCCGCGACGTCGTCAGGCGACAGCCGCGCGTTCGCGCCGGGGGAGACGACGATGGTGTTGTCCCCGGCCGCGCCGACCGTGATGAGCGCGACGCCGGTGGGCGCCTCGCCACCGGTCAGCAGTCGGCCGGTGTGCACGCCCGCCTCCCGCAGCGAGGCCGTGAGCAACCGGCCGTGCGCGTCGTCGCCGACCCGGGCCAGCAGGGCCGTCGCCGCCCCCAGGCGCGCGGCCGCGACGGCCTGGTTGGCGCCCTTGCCGCCCGGGTGGACGGTGAGGTCCGAGCCGAGCACCGTCTCACCGGGGGCGGGGTGCCGTCCGACCACGGTCACCAGATCGGCGTTGGCCGAGCCGACGACCAGGACGTCGAGGCCCGCGGGAGTCGTCATCGGCGCAGGACCGCCTCCTCGAGCACCCCGGGCACGGCCGTCGGCGCGCGCGCCGCGGCGCCCCCGGCGTCCGCTGCCGCCGCCCCCCGGCCCGCCGTGAGAACGATCACGCCCCGATTGAAGCCCACGTCCTGGCCCGTCGGCAACACCGCACCGGCGGCGGGCACCGGGCGGCGCCGCGGGCGGTCAGTCGGCGGGCTGCTCGGGGCGCCCCTCCTGCGCCCACCGGGTGTGGTGGACGCCCCCGCGGTCGGTCCGGCGGTAGGTGTGGGCCCCGAAGTAGTCGCGCTGGCCCTGGATCAGCGCGGCCGGGAGGCGTTCGGCGCGCAGGCTGTCGTAGTAGGCGAGCGCCGCCGAGAAGCCCGGGGTGGGGATGCCGGAGGTGGCGGCCGTCACGACGACCCGACGCCAGGCGTCCTGCGCGTCGCGCAGCGCGGCGGCGAAGTCCTCGTCGGTCAGCAGGGTGGGCAGCGCCGGCCGGGCGTCGTAGGCGGCCCGGATGCGGTCGAGGAACTTGGCGCGGATGATGCAGCCCGCGCGCCACAGGGCGGCGACCTCCCCCAGGTCGATGTCCCAGCCGTACTCCTGGCTGCCGGCCGCGATCTGGTGGAACCCCTGCGCGTACGAGACGATCTTGGAGGCGTACAGGGCCTGCTCCACGTCGGCGACGAAGCGGTCGGCCGCCGCACCCTCCAGCGCCACCGGTGCCGGACCGGCCAGGGACGCCGCCGCCTCGCGGAGAGCGGCGTGGCCGGAGACGGCGCGGGCGAAGACGGCCTCGGCGATGCCGCTGACGGGCACGCCGAGGTCGAGGGCGGTCTGCACGGTCCAGCGGCCGGTGCCCTTCTGCTCGGCCTGGTCCAGCACGACGTCCACGAAGGGCTCGCCGGTGGCGGCGTCGGTGTGCGCGAGGATCTCGGCGGTGATCTCGATCAGATAGGAGTCCAGCCGCCCCTCGTTCCACGTCCGGAAGACGTCGGCGATCTGCGCCGGAGTGCGGCCCACGGCGTGCCGCAGGACGTCGTACGCCTCGGCGATGAGCTGCATGTCGGCGTACTCGATGCCGTTGTGGACGGTCTTCACGAAGTGGCCCGCGCCGTCCGGGCCCACGTGGGCCACGCAGGGGGTGCCGTCCGGAGCCTTGGCCGCCACCGACTCCAGCATCGTGCCGAGCGCCTTGTAGGAGGAGGCCGAGCCGCCGGGCATCAGGCTCGGGCCGTGCAGGGCCCCCTCCTCCCCGCCGGAGATGCCGCACCCGACGAAGTGGATGCCGCGTGCGCGCAGCTCCTGCTCGCGGCGCCGGGTGTCGGAGAAGTGGGCGTTGCCCGCGTCGATGAGGATGTCGCCCTCGTCCATCAGGGGCGCGAACTCCTCGATCACCGCGTCGGTCGGCTCCCCGGCCTTGACCATGAGGACGAGGCGGCGCGGACGCTGCAGCGCGGCGACCAGCTCGGCGGCGCTCTCGGCGGCGACGAACGTCCCCTCGTGGCCGAAGTCCTGCACCAGGGACCGGGTCCGGGTGGCGGAGCGGTTGTGGACGGCGACGCGGTAGCCCTTGCGGGCGAAGTTGCGGGCGAGGTTGCGCCCCATCACGGCCATACCGGTCACGCCGATCTCTGCGGTCCCGTGATGTGCCGCCTCGGTCTCCGCGTGCATACGTGCCACCCTTCCCGTTGGTCCCTCGTGAACGCGCGGGCCCCGGCACCGGGGCCCGCGCCCATCGTGTCCTGCCGCGCCCATCGCTTGATCACTGTCTCCTCGCCCGCTCGCCCCGGACTCGTCCGACGCTCGGTGCACCCTGGCCCCCGCGCGGCCCACGGCCGCCCCGCCCGGCATCGCCGGAACGCCGCCGGGACGGCGGCCGGTACCGGCGTCAGGCCCGGTCGCCGGGGCGCGGGTGGAAGCCCGCCGACTCCGGCAGGCCGGCCAGGTCGGCGGCCTCCGCGCTGGGATCGGGTTCGGGGCCGAGCCACTGGCAGAACAGCACGGTGGCATCGTCCTGGAGCTGGTCGTCGTGGTACTCGCGGACCGCGTGGATCACACGGCGCAGCGTCTCGGGGACGGACAGCCCGGCAGCGTGGTGGCGGACGAGGAAGTCGGTGAAGCGTTCCAGGCCGAACCGGGTGTCGCCCGCCCCGCCCGCTTCGGTGATGCCGTCGGTGTAGAACACGACACGGTCGCCGGGCTGGAGCTGCTCGCGGCACACACGGCTGTCCAGGCCCAGGGCGGTGCCCATCGGATGGGCGGGCGGACAGCGCAGGTGCGTGGCCCACCGGCTGCCCCGGATGACCACCGGCGGGTGGTGGCCGCGGTTGACCCACGCCAGCGTCCCGTTCCGGGTGTCCAGGCTGGCCAGGATGCCGGTGACGTAACGCCGCTGGCCGTACTGCTCGATCAGCGCCGCTTCGACCGTCTCCCCGCAGGCGACGAGGCCGCCGCCCCGCCGCCGGGTGGCGCGGCAGGCGCCGACCGCCAGGTTGGCGGACAGGCCGGCGGCGGTGTCGTGCCCCATCGCGTCGAAGACCGCCAGATGGACCAGCGGGCCGTCGGTGGCGTAGTCGAAGGCGTCACCGCTGATCTGGTACGCCGGTTCCATCGCCGCGGCGATGACCACCCGGCCGTCGGCGTAGGCACGCGGGGGCGTGAGCTGCCATTGCATCTCCGCCGCCACGTGCAGCGGTCGCACACGCTCGATCCGGTGCAGGTAGTCGCTGTTCTCCCGCCTGCTGTGGATGATCAGGGCGAGCAGCGAGGCCAGCCGCTGCATGCTCTCCAGCGCACGGTCGTCGTCCTCCACCGCGGTGACCCGCAGCACGCCCAGGCGCTCGGTACCGTCCAGCAGCGGCACCCACCAGTCACGGCCACCGTCGGTCGCGGGCCCGGCGGGGAGGATCCGCCCGTGCTCGAAGGCCCGCCCGGCGACGGTGCCCGTCACGGGGAGCTGCGTCTCGCGCTCCCCGGCGCGCACGCCCTCCGCGGTCAGCAGCCGCAGCACCTGCCGCTGCAGATCACCCAGGTAGATCAGCACCCGCGGGAACCCGGCCTTCGCGGCGTTCTCGCTCGTCCTGGCCGACAGCAGCTCCGCCGGCATCAGGTGGCTGTCCGCCAGCAGGCCCGACAGCATCCGCCAGTTGCCCGCATCCCTGTCCAGGCCAGAGGAACCCACAGCGCTCTCCCGTCACCAGCCGGGCAGGCTCCCGGCAGACACGTCCGCGTCCACTGTTCCAGCTACCCGCCCCCACCGCCCGCGACCACCCGCCGGATGCCTCACGGCGTCCCCGCGCCGGCCCACCGGAACACGCACGCCGGTGGAAGGACCGTGCCCGGCTCCCCCGGGCCCGCCCGGCCCGTGACCGTCCGCCGATGCTGCGGCGGGCCGGGTGGCGGGGCCGGCCGGCTCACCGGCATGATCGCTGGATGCAGCGTCTCGGACTGGTGACTGTGGTGGTGCGTGACTACGACGAAGCCATCGCCTTCTACGTGCACGTTCTGGGCTTCAGGCTCGTGGAGGACACGGACCTCGGCGACGGGAAGCGCTGGGTGGTCGTCGCCCCGCGCGGGGCGCGGGAGACAGCGGTGCTTCTCGCCCGCGCCGCGAGCGGCGGGCAGGAGGCCCGGGTCGGGGACCAGACGGGCGGCCGGGTCGGCTGGTTCCTGCACACCGACGCCTTCGACCACGACCACCGGCGGCTGCGGGCAGCGGGAGTCGTCTTCGAGGAGGCACCCCGCCACGAGCCGTACGGCACGGTGGCCGTGTTCCGGGACCTGTACGGGAACCGCTGGGACCTGATCGAGCCGCACCGGCCCAGCGCCCCGGGAGGCACCGGCAGCGGGATGTGACGCGGGCGCCGTCCAGCCGTGTCGTCCGGTCCGGGCGGCGTTCCCCGCACTCCGGCCCCGGCGCGCGACCTCGCCGGGGTGAGGACACCATCGCAGGGCGGACGGCGTGCGACGCGCATCCTTCCTCACCCTTTCCGGTGACGCCCCACGCGTTCTCCTCCGTCGAACCACGCAGAGGACCAGGATGTCCGTGGGCGGTGCCGCTCTCCGCCGGACGGGCGGCACCAGGCCACGGGCAGGGGGAGGAGTGGGTGACACGTGCTGGGAGACCGGGCGGCTCTGGACCGGGCCTCGGTGACGGATCCGGTGCTGCGGGAGTCCTGCCGGCTGTGCGGCCGGCTGCTGGTGGCGTTCGAAGGGCGGGGCCACTGGGCGGGGTCGCTGCTGCTGCCCGCGGGCAAGCGCCCGCACTCCTGGGCGCTCTACGCGCTGTGCCGGTGGGCGGATCAGCTGACGGACAGCGGTGACCCACCCGCAGACCCGGCGGGCCCCGTGCGCGCCCTGGTGCCACGGTGCCCCGCAGAAAGGACGGACGGTTATGGCTGCCAGTCGGACGGAGGAGACCGCGGACGTGGTCGTCGTAGGGGCCGGCCCGGCCGGCTCCGCCACGGCCTACTACCTCGCCCAGGCGGGGCTGAACGTGCTGCTCCTGGAAAAGGCGACGTTCCCCCGCGACAAGATCTGCGGTGACGGCCTGACCCCGCGCGCGGTCAAGGAACTGCTCGCCATGGGCGTCGACCTGCACGGCTCCGGCTGGGTGCGCACCCGGGGCCTGCGCTCCTACAGCGCCGGCCTGCGGGTCGAAATCGACTGGCCCGACACGACCGGCTTCCCCGACTACGGCCTGGTGCGCACGCGTCAGGACTTCGACCACCTCCTCGCCCAGCGGGCCCAGCAGGCCGGCGCCCGCCTGCTGGAAGGCACCAGGGTCACCGACCTCGTCCTGGACGAGCGCACGGGCCGCGCCCGCGGCGTTCTCGCCCGGCGCGACGGGGTGCAGCACACCTACGCGGCCCCGCTGGTCGTGGCGGCCGACGGCGCTTCCAGCCGGGTGGCGGTGGCCCTGGGCCTGGAACAGCGGAAGGACCGGCCCCTGGGCGTCGGGGTGCGCCGCTACTACACCACCGACCGCCCGGACGACGACTACCTTGAGGCATGGCTGGACCTGTGGGACCCCGCCGCGCCCGGCCGGCGCGCCATGCTGCCCGGATACGGGTGGATCTTCCCGGCCGGCAACGGCCTGTGGAACGTCGGCCTCGGCACCATGACCGTCAACCGCAACCTCGGCCTCGACCACCGCGCGCTGCTGGAGGACTGGACCCGGCGGCTGCCCGAGGACTGGCAGATCGACGAGGACCACGCCACCAGCCCGGTCCGGGGACACGCGCTGCCGTGCGGCCTGAACCGGCGCCCCCAGTACACACGCGGCGTGCTCCTGACCGGCGACGCCGCCGGGATGATCAACCCGCTCAGCGGTGAGGGCATCGACTACGCGCTGGAATCCGGCCGCCTGGGCGCCGAGTTCATCATCCAGGCACTGGCACGGTCCACCGCCGACCAGCGCGAACGCGCCCTGCACGCCTATCCCCGCCATCTCCAGGACGCCTTCGGCGGCTACTTCACCCTGGGACGGCTGTTCGTCCAGGCCATCGGAAACCCGCACGTCATGAAGGTCTTCGCCCACCACAGCATGCGTCACCGGGCCCTGCGCGGCCTGATGTTCAAGCTGTGGAGCAACCTCACCGACCCGCACAGCAAGGACGCCGGCGACCGCGTCATCAGCGCCCTGCTCAAAGCCACCCCCGCCGCCTGAGACGGCCGGGGCGGGGCGGGCACCGACCGCAGATCCTCCCCGCCCCGGCCGTGCACGCCGCGCGCCCACCGCTGCGGACCGGCAGCCCGGCGACGGCCCACACCACCTCCGCCTCGGGGGACCTCAGGGGTCCAGCGGCAGCTGATCACCGGTGGCGCCGACTTCCAGACGGGCGTAGTCGGGGTGGTCCAGGCGGTGGTGGACGTAGATCTGATCGGCCCAGGGCGGATCGAAGGGCGTGAACGCGCGCAGACCCAGGACCCGGCCGATCGCCCGGCCGGGGTGGGCGGCGTTGAAGTCGTCGACCGCGGCGGCCTCGCCGATCTGCTCGGTGGTGCCCGGCAGGTCGTCGAGGTAGCAGGTGACCCGCGGCAGCAGGTGCTCGTGCGCGGGACCGCGGAAGAGGCCCAGGGCGGTCACCGTCGAGGAGTAGTAGTCCAGATCGAGGCTGACGAAGCCGACCGGGTGATCGCGCAGCGTGTCCGCGCGGGAGCTGAGGTAGCCGGGCAGCGTCTCGGCGAGGTCACCGATCACCAGCTCCGCCGTCCCCAGACGGGCGCGCAGGCGACGCTCGTCCATGGTGTAGAAGCCGGGACCGAAGAGGTAGGGGACGTCCCTGCGGTCCGCGGAGGCGGGCATGCCCCTGCCGCTGTCGAAGCCGACCACCCGTACCGCCACGCCGGTGGCGTCCGCGTAGTACCGGGCATGCTCGGCGAGGGTCAGCAGCCCGTTGCCCCCCGCCACCCCGAACTCCACCACCGTGACACCCCGGTGACCCAGCCGCGCCGCCAGCTCGGTGGCCCGGCGGACGCCGTAGGCGTAGTGCGGCCGCTCCACCAGCCCGAACCGGTAGGCGGCCGCGGAGCCGACCCCGGGCAACCGCCGCAACAACCGGTTCCGCGCCGCGTGCCGGGTGCCGGACTTCGACCACTCCCACAGCACGTCGGCCAGCCCTCCGGCAGGCCGGCGCCCCAGCGGATGACCTTTCTGGGCAGTCGTACGTGAACCCCTGCGCGCCATGGGCACCCCTCATACGACGGACACGGTCAGCGGCAGCTTTCCCGCCCGCACCCCGCTCCCAACCCCACCGTCACCGCTGCCCGCGCCTGACCGGACGTCCCGGTCTTGGCCCCGGTCCCGTCGGGCAGTGCGCGCACCTTCGCCAGGCGCGCGCACCGCCCCCTCGGTCACGGGGTGATCAGGTGCGCCAAGTCGTCCGCGTACTTCCTGATGAAGGCCGGGGAGAGCTGGGGAACGGCGCCTTCCCGGCCCAGGCGTGCGTCCTCGACGGCGGCCTGGAAGCGGGCGGAGGGTATGGCCGATCCGTTGACGACTCCCTCCGGAGTCCGGTGCGCGTCGAGCAGCGGAAGAATTGAGTGCTTCCGCTGCGTCTCGGGCGCCGCGCGCAGCGCCGTCTCGAACCGCGCGAGCCAGTCGTCGTAGTCCTCGACGCGGTCGATGCGGTGGCCGGCCTCGTTCAGCCAGTCGACGAAGGTGTCGAGCGAGATGCCGTCGTCGTGCGGGTTCACCAGGCTGTACGTCCGGTACCCCGCCCGCGCCTCACCTCCCAGCGTCACCACGGTCTCGGCCGTGAAGTCGACCGGGAGGCCGTCGTAGTGGGCGCGCGGGGGGCCGCCCGTGCCGTCGGTCTCGTAGAAGGAGCGCGGGGCGATGCCCGTGACGATGAGGCTGAGCAGCAGCCGCGTGAACATGTCGGTGACGTTCAGCTGCCCCGGGTACTGGCTGTGCGCCAGGATCATGTTCGAGCGGAACGTCGTGACCGGGAGGCCGTGCAGCTCGTGCGCCTCCCGCAGGAGCACCTCACCGGCCCACTTGCTGGTCGCGTAGCCACTGGCGTAGCCGTCGTCGACCGGCTGGTCGGGGAGGGCGAGGCGGACGTCGGAGTCCTCGTCGAGGGCCCGGCCGCCGGGCAGGGACGCTGCGACCGCCACACTTGAGATGTACGTGAACGGCTTGAGCCGGTCCGTGAGCCCGAGGCGGATCAGTTCGGCGGTGCCCACCACGTTGGCGTCGAACAGGTGGTTGTAGGGCAGGACGTGGTTCACCAGGGCCCCGGCGTGGACGATCCGGTCCACCTCGCCGGACAGTCGCTGCCACACCTGGTCGCCCAGGCCCAGCTGGGGTTCCGCCATGTCGCCCGCCAGGACTTCCAGGTGGTCGCGGGCCAGGTCCTGGAAGGTACGGGCGGGCTCCTCGCTCCCGTCGCCGAAGGCTTCCACGAGACGTGCCAGGGCCGCGGCGTCGTCCGTCCCGCGCACCACGCAGATCAGCTTGCCGCCCACCGGGGCGAGCCGCCGCAGCCACTCCAGGCAGAGGAACCGGCCGAGATAGCCGCTGGCTCCCGTGAGCAGCACGGTGTGCGGGTCCCCGAAGGTCCGCGGCAGGGCCAGGGCGCCGGCACGCGTCTTCTCGTCGATGAACTTGTCGAGGGTGAGGTCCGCGGCGTGGACCCGGGAGCTGCCCTGGGTGTGGACCGCCGCGAAGCTCACCCGCCGGGGCCCCGCCGCGAGCTTCTCCTCGACGTAGCCCGCGATCCGCCGCAGGTCGGTGCCGCGGCTGATGATCACGTCCACGGGGACGCGGACGCCGAAGATGTCGTGGAGGAGATCGGAGAAGGTCACCGCGGACATGGAGTCCCCGCCGATCTCCCTGAAGCGCGTGCCGGGACCGATTCCGGACGTCGTGGTGGACAGCAGCGCCTGGGCCGCCCGCTGCACCGTCTCCAGAGCCGGCCGGTCCTTGCCGCCGCGGCGCACATCGCGCAGCTCGTCCTTCTCCCTGGAGGCGATGGCGGAGTACGTCTCCTCCAGGGCCGGGCGGTACTTCTCCAGGAGCTGGGGGCGCAGGAGCTTGCGGTGGTCGGAGAGCAGGCCGTTGCCCTGGCTGAACGGCTCGGTCTCGATCAGGAAGTCACGGGGTATCTCGTAGGAGTTCAGCCCGGCCTCCTTCGCGATCTCCTGGAACGACTCCCCGAGGAGTTTCCTGAGCGTCGTCTCGTCGTCGCCGCACTGTTCGAGGGCGTCCGCGGTCGGGACGACCACCGAGAGCAGGTAGGACCGCTCGCTGTTGCCGTACACGAATATCTGCCGGACCAGCGGGCTGACGGCGAAGACCGCCTCCAGGCGGGACGTGGCGACGAACTCCCCCTGCGACAGCTTGAGTACGTTCTTGCGCCGGTCCACGACGACATGGCGTCCCGGCTCGGTCTCCGCGACGATGTCGCCCGTACGGTAATAGCCCTCCTCGTCGAAGATCTCGGCGTTGAGGTCGGGCCTTCGGTAGTAGCCGGGCACCATCGCCTCGGTCTTGAGCAGGAGTTCGCCCCGGGGGTGCGGTGAATCGGTGGTGTAGTAACCGAGTTCCGGAACGTCGACGAGTTTGTGGTCGATGACCGGGGGCTTCAGGAGCTTTCCGTCCACCGAGACCGCGGCGGCCTCCGTGGAACCGTAGATGATGTGCACCTCGATTCCCAGCAGTGATTCGGTGAATTCCTTCAGTTCGGCGGAGAGCGGAGCCGATCCGCAACTGGCCCACCCCACGCGGCCACCGAGGACGTTCTCGCGGATGTCCCGCTTGACCTCGGACTCGATGTGCTCCTGGTCCCCTCCGCCGCTCTGGGCCGACCGGCGGTCGAGTTCGCTCTGGTACTTCTGGAACAGCATTTCGCACACGCGCGGCACCAGGGACATTTCCGTGGGCCGCGCCAGTGCCATGTCCTCCAGGAAGGAGGACAGGTCGCTGTTCGCCGTGAAGTACGTGGTGCCGCCGCGGGCCAGCGTGTTCTTCAGCGAGGAATGCCCGGCGACGTGGCTCATCGGCATGTAGTGGAGGTTCGCCGCGTGCTCGTCCGAGAACAGCTGTGACCAGGCGCCGCCCCACATGGCCCGGGTCAGCCGCTCGGTGTACATGGCGCCCTTGGGGGTCCCTGTGCTGCCCGAGGTGTAGATGAGCATGGCGAGCGGGTCCTGGTCACCCTCGACGTCGAACAGCGGCGCCTCGGGCAGTTCGGCCCCCCGCGCGCGTACGTCCCCCAGCACGTCGATGCCCAGCTCACGCCCGTGCTCGGCCAGACGGGCCCGGGCGGCGGCGAACCGGGCGGACTGCTCGTCCACGTCCGGCTCGAAGTCGAACAGCACCAGACGGCGCACCGACGGATTCGCCAGGGCCAGTTCGGCCGCGGTGTCCAGGCGCTCGATGCTGGTCGCGATCGTGACGGGCTCGGTCTCCTCGACGATGGCGTTCAGCTGGGACACCGTGGAACTGGTCTGGAGGGGCGTGCTGACCGCACCGAGATGGGCACAGGCGAGATCGACCGTCGTGTAGTCGACGCTGGCGAAACCGAGAATCGCCACCCGGTCCCCGGCCCGCACCGCGTCGTCGCCGCCGTGGTGCCACGCGCTCGCCACCGAGCGGACCCGCTGCCACAGTTCGCCGTAGGTGGTCGTCTCGTACCGCGGCAGCAGGCGGATGCGGGTGCGGCCCGTACCGGGTTCCTCGACGAGTTCCTTCGCGCGTTCCCCGAGGGCTGGGCGTTCGGCGAACTGCTCCATTATGTCGGCCATCACTCGCGCAAGTCGCATGGTGAATCTCCGTATCGCATGACTGGATTACGTCAACTCTTGACGTCGGACGCTTGAGGCCGGACGACAGGGAATGGCCCACGCGGGGCGCGGCGGGCGCAGATGCCGTCCCATCGCCCAGGGTGCACCGTGATGCTAGGCGCGGCCGAACCGAACACCCGAGCCCCTGAGTTGGAGTCCGTCAGGTCCGCCCTCCGCGACCCGTCCAGCGACAGGAACGAGGCACCCGGCGACGCCCACCTGACGGACTATGTTCCGCCAGGTTGTCCGCCGGGCGCCGCCGGCGAAGAGTGGTACCTGTCCGAGAGGCGGTCCCGGTCGTCCGGCGGTGCGAGAAGCGTCGGAATTCCACGTATGAGCGGTGGAGACACGGCTCAGTACCCGGGATCTCCATGGGTTTTCATCCCGGGAGAGAAGATTCCCGGCAGAAAGCCGCCGAAGGGCACGCGGCATCGCCCCGTGCACCTGTACGGAACGCTGCGTTGCCAGCCTTATGCGCCCCTTCACCTGCTCCTGGGTCTGCGCCTGTTCTTCCGTCGCTTCTCCTTGCGACTCGGCGCATCGCCAGGTCTGTCGACAGCCGGACCGTCCGGGTCCGGCCGATGCGAGGGAACTCAATGATCGACATAGTCTCTTATCTCCGTTCCATGCCCGCACGTCAGCAGCCCGACTGGGAAGGCCACCCGGAGCTCGAAGCGGTCCGCACGGACCTGAGCCGGATGCCCGCCCTGGTGGACGCCGAGGCCGCCCAGCGGCTGCGTTCCCTGCTGATGGAAACCGCGGCGGGCCGCCTCCAGATCGTGCAGGCCGGCGACTGCGCGGAGGACCCCGCGGAGGCGACTCCGGCGGACGTCCGGCGCAAGGGCGCGCTGCTCGACGTCCTCGCCGGGACGATGCGTCTGGCCTCCGGCCTGCCGGTGCTGCGGGTCGGCCGGATCGCCGGGCAGTACGCCAAGCCCCGCTCGGCGTCCGTCGAGATGGTCGACGGGCGGGAACTCCCGGTCTACCGCGGTCACATGGTGAACCGTCCGGAGCCCGACGCCGAGCTGCGCCGCCCCGACCCCCGGAACCTGCTGTCGGGGTACCGCGCCGCCAGCGACATCATCCACTTCCTGGGCTGGCGCGGCACCGAGTGCAGGACGGATCTCGACGCACCGGTGTGGACCAGCCACGAGACGCTGCTGCTCGACTACGAAGTGCCGCTGCTGCGGAGGGAGCCGGACGGTTCGCTGCTCCTCACCTCGACGCACTGGCCGTGGGTGGGGGAGCGCACCCGGCAGCTCGACGGCCCGCACATCGCGCTGCTCGCCGCCGTCTCCAACCCGGTCGCGGTCAAGGTGGGGCCCACGATGACGCCGGACGAGCTGCTGGCCCTGTGCGACCGCCTCGACGCGCAGCGCCAGCCGGGGCGGCTCACCCTCATCTCGCGGATGGGCGCGGACCATGCGGCCCGCACACTTCCCGGCCTGGTCAAGGCGGTGCACGACGCGGGGCACCCCGTGCTGTGGCTGTCGGACCCCATGCACGGCAACACGGTCAGCGGCCCGGACGGGACCAAGACCCGCCTCGTGAAGACCGTGGTCCAGGAGGTCGTGAACTTCCAGGAGGCCGTGACGCAGAACGGCGGGGTGGCCGCCGGGCTGCACCTGGAGACCACGCCGGAGGCCGTCGTCGAGTGCGTCCGCGACGAAGCCGAGATGGGGCGGCTGGGTGAGAAGTACCTGAGCTTCTGCGACCCGCGGCTCAACCCGCAGCAGGCGGTCGAGGTCGTCTCCGCCTGGCGCGGCTAGCCCCGCGACGGCCCCCGGGCCCCGCCCCTGGGCCACGAGCCCCCCACCCCGCAGCCGCCGGCGGTTCCCCCACGCCGCACCGCCGGCGGCTCCCGACCCCCACCACCCCGTTGCCACTCACCACGGAAAGGACGTGGCTGCCCATGCCGCACATACCACCCGTCGAGCCCTACCCCATGCCGGCGGAAGGGGAGCTTCCCGACAACACCGTGAGCTGGGTGCCCGACCCGGACCGGGCCGTGCTGCTCCTGCACGACATGCAGGAGTTCTTTCTCAGGCCCTTTCCCCGCACCGGCGAACCCGGCGGCGCCCTCGTCTCCAACGCCACCCTCCTCAGGGACCGCTGCGCCGAGCTGGGGGTCCCCGTCGCCTACACCGCCCAGCCCGGCGGCATGACCGTGGAAGAGCGCGGTCTGCTCCTCGACTTCTGGGGGCCGGGGATGAACCCCACCCCAAAGGACCGCAGGATCGTCCCCGGCCTCGAGTCCCGGCCGGGGGACTGGGAGTTCACCAAGTGGCGGTACAGCGCCTTCCACAAGTCCGGCCTGCTGGAGCGCATGCGTTTCCACCGGCGGGACCAGCTGATCGTCTGCGGTGTGTACGCCCACATCGGCGTCCTGATGACCGCCGTGGACGCGTACACCAACGACATCCAGCCCTTCCTGGTGGCCGACGCCGTGGCCGACTTCTCGGCCGACGACCACCGCCTCGCCCTGGACTACGTCGCACGGCGGGCCGGCCGGGTGCTCACCACCAAGACGGCACTCGGAGAACTCGGCGAGCCCGGCGGATCCGGTGGCCCCGGCGAGTCCGGAGCCGGCCGGTGAAAGCGCAGTCCGCACCATCTCACCCCACGGGGAACACCATGGCATCAGAACACGGAACTCCCGAGCTCCTCGCGCGGATACTCGACGGCGGCGCCCCCGACTTCGCCCTGCTGCACCGGCCGGAGCAGGCCGGCGCCGACACCCTGGAGATCCTCCTCGGCGAGGTGACCGAGGCCACCGCCCTCAAGGACCTGCCGGTCGCGGCAGAACCGGCGCCCGGTGCGGGACACGACCTGCTGGTCATGATCCCGTACGGGCAGATCACCGAGCGCGGCTACCAGGCCCGCGCCGACGGTGAGTCGCTGCTTTCCATGACCGTACGGGACCAGGCCACGGTGCCGCTCGGCGCGACGCTGTCCCGGCTCCCGGGCGGACCGGTCAAGTTCGTCGGCGGCCGGTTCGACGTGCCCGACGACGCGTACGCGGACATCGTGCGCCGGGTGATCGACGACGAGATCGGCACCGGTGAGGGGGCCAACTTCGTCATCAAGCGCTCCTTCGTCGCCCAACTGCCCGACTTCTCACGGCAAGTGGCCCTGTCCGTCTTCCGGCGGCTGCTGGAGCGCGAGTCCGGCGCGTACTGGACGTTCCTCGTGCACACGGGTGGGCGGACGTTCGTCGGCGCCACGCCTGAGCGGCACATCAGCGTGCACGGCGGCGTGGCGGTCATGAACCCCATCAGCGGCACCTACCGCTACCCCGCCGACGGCCCGTCCCTGGACGGCGTCCTGGAATTCCTCGGCGACCGGAAGGAGACCGATGAGCTCTACATGGTCGTCGACGAGGAACTGAAGATGATGGGGCGGGTCTGCCCCTCGGGCGCCCGGCTGATCGGACCGCATCTCAAGGAGATGGCGCGCCTCGCCCACACCGAGTACTTCATCGAGGGCACGACCGACCGGGACGTGCGGGACATCCTCCGCGAGACGCTGTTCGCCCCGACCGTGACGGGATCCCCGCTGGAGAGCGCGGCCAGGGTGATCCACCGCTACGAGCCCGTCGGACGCGGCTACTACAGCGGGGTCGCCGCCCTCATCGGCCGCGACGCCGCCGGGGGCCGCACCCTCGATTCCTCGATTCTCATCCGCACCGCCGACATCGACGCGACGGGGCGGATGAGCATCGGGACGGGCGCGACCCTGGTGCGCCACTCGGACCCGCAGTCCGAGGTGCGCGAGACCCGGGCCAAGGCCGCGGGACTGCTCGCGGCGCTCGGCGAACCCGAGCCCGTCCGCTTCGGCGCCCACCCCGCCGTCCGCGCGGCGCTCGACCGGCGGAACGAGGGGATCGCCGACTTCTGGCTGCGCGAACCGGGCGGCCACTTCGGGCAGGAGCAGCCCCTGGCGGGGAAGAGGGTCCTGGTGGTGGACGCGGAGGACACCTTCACCGAGATGATCGCCCACCAGGTGCGTTCCCTCGGCTGCGAGGTGACGGTGCGGCGCTTCGACGAGCCCTACGACGTGAGCGCCCACGACCTGGTGATCCTGGGCCCCGGCCCGGGGGATCCCCGCGAGGCGGACCACCCCAAGATCGCCCATCTGCGGGGCGCCGTCACCGGACTGCTCGCGGAGCGCCGGCCCTTCCTGGCCGTCTGCCTGAGCCACCAGGTGCTCAGCACCGTCCTGGGACTGCCCCTGCACCGCAGGCCGGTTCCCAACCAGGGCGTGCAGCACGAGATCGACTGGTTCGGCGGGCGCGCGCGGGTGGGCTTCTACAACACCTTCGCCGCCCACGCCGGGGAGGACCGGTTCGATCACCCCGAGTACGGGCCCGTGCGGATCAGCCGCGACCCGCGGACCGGTGAGGTCCACGGTCTGCACGCCGCCGGCTTCGCCTCCATGCAGTTCCACGCCGAATCCGTGCTGACCCAGAACGGCCCCGGGGTCATCGCCGCCCTCCTGGAGGGTCTGGCGGCCGCACGCGTCGGCTGACCGGCCGCTCCCGGGTCCGGCGGCACGGCCGGGCCCGGGAGCCGCCGCTGTTCACGAGGCCTGCGCAGCAGGCCGCCGCACCCCGCACGGATACCTTGGAGCCCTCGTATGTCCCCAGAAGACCAGCCTCTCGCCGCGGCGTCCGACGCGGCACCGGCCGCGGTGGCGGCCGACCTCATACCCCTGCTCGCCGACGTGCTGAAGGTGCGGCCCGAGCAACTCGACGCCGGGCTGACGTTCCGCTCGATGGGCATCGGATCGGTAGCGACCCTGCAGTTCCTCTCCGTGGTCAACGCCCGTTACGGAACCAGCCTCCAGCCCACTTCCCTGTTCGCCCACCCGACGCTGCTGGCCTTCGCCGCACACGTGGTCCGCGAGACCGGGGCCGGACAGCGGGGGACGGCGTCCGCCCGGCCCGCCACGCCCGCCTCGCGGGAGATCCTCGGCTTCCTGCGGGAGCGCCTGGCCGGGGTCCTGGGCTGCGAACCGGCGGCCCTGGACCCCTCGGTCCCGTTCAACCTGCTGGGCGTCGACTCCATCCGCGGAGCGAAGCTCGTCGCCGCCATCAACGACGCGTACGGCCTGAACGAGCCCGCCGTCACCTTGCGTGACCACCCCGGACTCGCCGCGATGGCCGCCCATATCGCGCACGTCGTCCAGGCGGACGCGCCGCCGGCCGCCGACGAGCGGAGGACCGGCGACGAGCGGGGGACCGGCCAGCAACTGGCGGCCGACGAAGAACTGGGCGCGCTCCTCGATGCGGTGCGCGCGGACCGGCTTTCCGTGGACGAGGCGCTGACGCGGCTGCCTCGCCAGGCGTGAACGGGCGACGACGATGGATGAACGCGAGATACTCACCCGGTTCAAGGCCGGACTCCTGGAGCGCGAGCAGGCCGTGTGGCTCCTCGCGGAACGGCGCAAGGCACCCGGATCCGGAGCGGAAGGCGGCTACCCGCCGCCCGGTTCCCCGGCGTCCGGCTCCTTCGCCCCGGTGTTCCTGCCGCTGCCCGGTGGTGCCCATGAGCCCATCAAGCTCTGGTACTGCTCCAACCACGAGCTCGACTCCGCGCTGGCCGTCACCCTGGCCCGTTGCTGGCTCGACGACCAGGAGCAGGAGACCGCGAGCCGTTTCCTGTTCGAACAGGACCGGCGGCAGTACCTGGTCGCCCACGCCCTCGTACGGCGCGTCCTCGCGCTGGAGAGCGGTCTGCCCGAGGCGGAAGCCGTGATCTGGCGCTCCGCGCGGGGGCGGCCGTTCCTGCAGCGGCCTCCCGTCGGACTGCCGCGCGGCGGACAGGAGCTGGACTTCAACCTGTCCCATGCCGAGGGCCACAACCTGCTCGGCGTGGTGCGCAGTCACCGGATCGGGGTGGACGTGGAGCGGGTCGACCGGGGCGAGCAGGGCCTCGACGCGAACATCGAGACCTTCGCGCGGGACGAGCGCGACTGGGTGGCGCAGGCCGCGCCGGGCCGCACCCGGGACTGCCGGACCCTGCGGCTGTGGACGCTCAAGGAGGCGTACGCGAAGGCGCGCGGACTGGGTCTCGGGCTCCCCTTCGACAGCTTCTCCTTCACCCTGCACGAGGAGCGCGGGGTCCTGGCGTTCAGGCCGCCCGAGTCCGAAGGGGTCCTGCCGTGGCGGTTCCTGGAGCTCGAACCCGAGCCCGGAGTGCTGGCGGCCGTGGCGCTCCTCGCGGACGACGGCGTACCGTCCAGCCTCCAGCTGCACCGCGGCTTTCCCTGGAGCCGGGAGGCGCCGGAACTGCTGGACCTGCCGGAGCCGGTCGCCGGGCGCTGACGCGGCCGGGCGGTGGCGGGCCGCACGGTGGACGGCCGGCTCAGGACTTGTTGCGCTTCGGGCTGAGGTCGATACGGGGCAGGGTTCCCGGGGTGGCGATCCCCGGGAGCAGCAGCCGCCACATCTCCACCGTGCGCTCCGGCAGGTCCTTCCGGCCGTTCACCAGCTGCGCGTACAGCTGGACGCCGGTGCACGCGCTGACGACGAACTCCGCCACCCATCCCGGGTCGACCCCCGGCAGCAGTTCCCCGCTGTCCCGGGCGTCGCACAGGCACTGCTCCATGACGTCCCGCCACTGGAGGTAGGGGGTGATGTCGTGGACGCCGAAGCTGCCCTGCTCCACCGAGAGCCGTACACCAGCGCGCAGCAACGGATCCTCCAGGAGCTGGTGCGACCATACCCGGGTGATGTCCACGAGACGCTGCAGCCCCTGGGTGCCGAGGTGCGGCTCGATGCTCTCGGGCTGCGCCATCATGACCGCCCGGGCGATGCCCTCCTTCGACTCGAAGTGGAAGTACAGCGCGCCCACCGTCAGCCCGGCCCGCTTCGCTATCTTGTTGAGCCCCGTCCCCGCGTACCCGGAGGCGTCGAACTCCTCCGCCGCCGCACGCAGCAGCAACTCACGTGTGCGCACCGCACGATCCTGCATCTGACGTTCCATCTTCCGGCTCCGTTCCCAGTAAAGTCTGGACAAAAAAAAGAATCATACTTATGTTATCTCCCGAGGCCCCGGCCGTCCAGGCAGGTGCGCCCATCCAGTCTTCCGCGCGCTTTGTGCCCATACCTCTCATACCTCTCTACCGGGGGAGTATCCGTATGCTCAGGACCGCCAGCGCCACCGCCACTCTCGTCCCCTCCGTCCCGTCCGTCGCGTTCGTCGCGGGGGAGCTCGTCCACAAGGCCCGTCCCGGCTCGGTGCTCCTGACCGGTCTGCGGCCCGACGGGAACGACGGGTTCGTCGTCTCGGCCCACTGGCCCGAGGGGCACGAGTGCTACGCGACCGGGCGGTCCGCGCTCGACCCGCTGCTCCTCACCGAGACGGTGCGGCAGTCCTTCCCCCTGCTGTGCCACAGCGCCTACGACGTCCCCCTCGGCCATCACCTGCTCTGGGACACCTTCGGTTACGAGCTGTCCCCTGCGGCCCTGGCTCCGAGACACCACAGCGGCGCGGTCGAACTCCGTGTCACCTGCCTGGAGTCGACCCGGCGCGGCAGCCGGGCGGCGGCGCTGACCCTGCTCATATCCGTGGTCCAGGACGGGCTGTTACTCGCCGAGTGCAGAACGCGTCTGACCGTGCAGTCCCCGGCGGTCTACCAGCGCCTGCGGGCGGGGCGCGGCACCCCCGAAGCCGTCACCGCCCTGCCCGCCGCCCCCGTCGCGTCGATCGCGCCGTCCGCCCTGGCGCGTACCCGGCTCCGCGACATCGTCCTCAGCCCTGCGGTGGAATCCGGCCGGTGGCGGCTGCGGGTGGACACCACCCACCCCGTCTTCTTCGACCACCCCCTCGACCACGCACCGGGTCTGCTCCTTCTGGAGGCCGCGCGCCAGGCCGCGCTGATGCTTCCTGCCGGCCACTCGCAGTCCGTGACGGGTCTTGCGACCTCCTTCACCCGCTACGTCGAACTCGACGCTCCGTGTTGGATCGAGGTGCGCCCGCTGGACCCGGACCCGGAGGGCCGCGGCCGTACGGTCGTGTCGCTGTGGCAGAACGGCGTCGAGTGCTGCACCGCGACGATGCGGCTCGCCCGGAAGGCGGGGCCGGGGGGCTTTGCTCCCGTTCGGGCCGGTGGCGAGGTCATTCCGTTCCCGCGGTAGCCCCCGGATCCCGTCTTCCCGAAGTGAACCCGCACGGCGGCGGCCCGCCCCCCTGAGAAGGGGGCGGGCCGCCGCCGTGGGGCGAAGCACCGGGCGTCAGGCAGCGGTCCAGCCGCCGTCGACCGGCATCGCGACGCCCGTGACGAAGGAGGCCTGGTCGCTGCAGAGCCAGGCGGCGTTGCGCGCGATCTCCTCCGGTTCGGCCATCCGGCGCTGGATGGAGCGCCCGACGAAATCCTCCTCCAGCGAGGGGGTCTCCTTCAGCACCTGGTCCATCATCTCGGTGCGCGTGCTGCCCACCACCAGGGCGTTCACGCGGACCCCGCGCCGTCCGTACTCGGCCGCGGCCGCCCGTGTCAGCCCCAGGACCGCGTGCTTGGCCGCCACATAGGCGGAGGAGGCGCCCGTGGCCAGCACTCCGGCCACACTGGAGGTGTTCACGATCGCCGCGGGACGGTCGGAGTGGAGCATGGCGGGGATCTGGTGGCGCATGCAGTTCCACACGCCCCGGACGTTCACGGCCATGATCTGCTCGAAGGCCGCGCCGTCCGTCTCGTGCAGCAGGCTGCCCGACATCGTGTAGCCGGCGTTGTTGAAGGCCCCGTCCAGCCGGCCGAAGCGCGACACCGCCTCGGTGACGACCCGCTCGACCTCACCCTCCCGGGTCACGTCCCCCACGGCCGCCATCGCGCGGCCCCCGGTGGCGGCGATCCGGTCGGCCAGTTCGTACAGCCGCTCTTCGCGCCGTGCCATGAGCACCACGGTTGCGCCCTCGGCGGCGAACACGCGTCCGGCCGCCTCCCCGATCCCGCTGGACGCTCCCGTGATCATGATGACTCTGTCCCGCAGTAAGCCTGTGTCCTTCGTCATGCCGAGCTCCCACTCCCCATGGACTGCTTCTGACCCCCCAAGGGCCACCCGCGAGGGCGGCCCCCTGGAACAAGAAAAGAATAATGGTCTTTATGTATTTTTACCAGTGGCGCGTCGGAACCGGGGAGTCCGAACCGTTGTTCGACAGTGAACGCTGTTCCGTACCTCGGCGCGGGGGTGGCCGGGGTCCCGTCGGGGGGGTCAGATTATCCCGTTCCGGTCTGGCTTGTGGCCTCCAGCCAGGCGTGGCCTGGTCCGGGGGTACCGGCTCCGCCGGGGGTTCACGGCGGCGACGGGACGGCCGTCAGGGGGTGTGGTCCGCCTCCGGGGGCCGGATGGCCGAGATGCCGTACAGGAGCAGGTCGCAGAACTGGGCGAAGTGCACCCCGGCGACCTCGGACTTCGGGTCGCTGTCCCGGGCGCGCACCTCCGTCCCGGCGGCCAGGCGCAGGGCCATCTCCGTCACCGCCTCAGGGGTGACGCCTGCCCGCAGCTTGCCGTCCTCGCCCGCGCTCCGGAGCAGCTGCCGCACCGCCTGGAGCCAGGAGTCCGACCAGTCCCCGTCCCCCGGAAGCTCTCCGGAGAGCCGTACGGCCGCGCGTGCCACGACGTCGCGGTGCAGCAGTTCGAGCAGGGCGAGCAGCAGGAGGTGGGCTCGGCGCAAGGGCGGTGCCGGCAGCTCGACCACCTCGCTCACCCGCTCCTCGATCCGGGCGAGCCCGAGTTCCTTGAGCTCGGCGAAGAGCTGCCCCTTGGTGGGGAAGTGGAAGGTCAGCGCGCCTGTCGTGACGCCGGCCTCGCGGGCGATGCGGTGCATGGCGATGCTGCCGTGGCCGTGCCGGTCGATCTTCCGTGCGGTGGCGTCCAGCAGGGCACCGCGCGTCAGCAGGGACCTCTCCTGCTGTTTCGCCGGCCTTCTTCCTGCTCCGTCTGGTGCCACCGTGACCTCCCGCTCCCTGTTCGCTGACTGAGTCCCTACGCTCCATGGGCCGTCCGCCGTTCACAACGCCGAGTTGACGAACTTGCGCCCAGAGGGCATCCTCACTCTTCAAAAGAATCACAATCATGGTTATGTTTCTAGTGGCGCTGGCAACCACCGCCGGCCGGGAGCCTTCAAGGAGCCAGTCATGTCTGCACGGGCCACAGCGACCCTCGGTGCACCAAAGAGCGCGCGGCGCGGAGGGCCGGAGAGTCTGACCGCCTACGGGGAGCGGGTCTTCGGGTATCTGCCCCGCAGCGACCAGCGCCGCTGGGCGGACGCCTATCTCAGGGGACTGCTGGCCACGCCCGGGCGCAAGACCGTGCGGCGGATGGCCCGGACGCTGGACCTGCCCGACAGCGCACCGCAGGCGCTCCAGCAGTTCATCAGCGCCAGCCCCTGGGAATGGACGCCCGCGCGGGTGGAGCTGGCCCGGATCGCCGCGGAACTGCTGCCCGACGCCGTCTGGACGGCCAGGCCCGTGCTGCTGCGCAAGCGGGGAAGCCACTCGGTGGGGTTGCGCGCGGGTGTCCTCCCGGGCACCGGCCGCCGGGTGAACTGCCAGGTGGGCATCGGGCTGTTCCTCTCCGGAGGCCGGCACAGCATCCCGGTCGGCTGGCGTCTCCTCCTCGACGACGCCTGGTGCGAGGACCCCGAGCGCCGCCGCCGTGCGCGGATTCCGGACGCGGTGACGCCCAGGCCCGCCTGGGCCCTCGTACTGGAGATGGTGGAGCAGTTCGCCGCCGCGGGGGTGGCCGACTCCGCGCCCGTGGTGCTCGGCCGTGACTTCGCTCCGGGCGTCCGCCAGCTGGTCTCGCAACTGGGCCGTCAGGGGCGTGACTTCGTGCTGGAGGTGCCGCCCGGGCAGCCGCTCGTACCGGTCCCGCCCCACCGGGCCGCCCCGTCCCCGGCCACCGCGTCCTTCGGCGACGCGGCGTCCCTCGTCGCGGCGCACTCCCAGCGGACGACCTCTGCGCTGCCCGGGCGGGCGCAGATGTTCTCAGCCGCGGTACGCCTCCTCCCGCCGCGCTCCCCGGCGCCGGCCGTGCACCAGCCCCACCGGCTCGTGGCGGAGATCGCCGCCGTGCCGAAACGGCCCTCCCGGTTCTGGATCACCTCGCTCCGCGACGCCCCCCTCACCACCGTGCGCGGGCTCGCCCACCGCAACGTCCTGACCGATGCGGCCGTCCGGGACGTGCAGACCGAGCTGGGTCTCCTGGACTTCGAGGGCCGTTCCTTCCCGGGCTGGCACCACCACATGACGCTGGCCTCCGCCGCCTACCTCTACCGTCAGCTGCCCGCGGGGCACGAGCACCCCGCGGAGGCGACCTGTCGCTGTCCGGGGCCTCGCGCAGCCGAGGTGTCGCTCAGCCGGACACCGTGCGGTCCTGCCGTCGATCCCGCCGGGGGCTCAGCCCCCGGGCAACAGTGAGGGGAAGCCCATGATTGACCACTACCCGGCCGCTGTCCGCACCGGTCAGGCCCTGCCGACTCCGACTCCGTCTCCTTCCGCTTCCCGGGACCTGCTCCTCGCCGAGCTGTCCTCCAGGATCCTCGCCTCGCTGCCCCGCAGCGACCAGCGCCGCAAGGGCCTCCAGTACCTGAACGGTCTGCTGACCGTCCAGGGACGCAAGTCGATCCGCAACATCGCGAAGCTGCTCGGAACCCAGGCTTCCGAGCAGAACCTGCACCACTTCATCAGCGACTCCACCTGGGACTGGGTGCCCATCCGCCGGGCCCTGGCCGAAGCCGTGGACGACGCCCTGCCGACCCGGGCCTGGGTGGTGAGACCCATGACCATTCCCAAGGCCGGACAGAACTCCGTGGGTGTGGGCCGGCACTTCTCCCCGGCGCTCGGGCAGACCCTGAACGCGCAGCGCGCCGTCGGCGTCTGGGCGGCGTCGGAGTCCGCGAGCGTACCGGTCAACTGGCGCCTGCACCTTCCCTCCCAGCGGTACACCGACGACGCCCGGCGCGGTCAGGCGGCGGTCCCGGAGGGGGCGAGCGCGGAGAGCCTGCACGCCTGCGCGGTCGACGCGTCCCGGGAGACCCAGCTGGGCTGGGGGCTGCCGGTGCGGCCCGTCGTCTTCGACCTCGACGAGGCGCCCGAACCGCTTCTGGAGACGCTCGCCACCACGCACGCGCCGCTCATGGCGAGGGTGGGCGAGGACGCCCCGCTCACCGTCACCGACCGGGTCATGGGCGGGCGGGAGCAGAGCACGCTCCCCGCGCACCAGATCATGGCCATGGCCGGGAACATGCGGCGTCCGGTGCCGGGCAGGCGCCCGCTGCCGGGCGTGGTGAAGGGCACGCCCCTCGCCGCCGCCGTCCGCGTCGAACTCCCCGCGTCCTTACGGGGTGCCGAGCACCGGCAGCTGGTGCTCCTGGGCATGGGCGACTACGGCAGCCGGTGGCCGGCCGAACTGTGGCTGTCCAACCTCACCGCGGTCCCCATGGAGTACCTGGCCAGACTGGGGCAGCTCACGGCCCGGGCGGCCCGGGACGCCGCGGTGGTGGCCGACCGGGTGGGCATCCGGGACTTCACCGGGCGCTCCTTCAACGGCTGGCACCGGCACGTCACGCTCGCCTCGGCAGCCCACGCCGTCACCATGCTGGGCCATCCCGCCCCACATCTCTCCCACATGGCCCGCTAGTTAGTGAGATCCGGCTTGGGAGCCCACCCGCGGCCCCATACGGTGGAACGGCAGCCGAGGAACGGCCCGGCCCCGCCGCGGGCCGCCCCGCCGCCGGACTCGTCCGGCGCACGGCACGCCGGCGTCCCCCCACAGCGAGGGTCCGGCCAAGGACAGGGAACCACCCCCGAAACCGCCTCCCACGCGCCTGCTTCCTTGCCCCGCACGTCCGCACGTCTGCATGCCCGCACGCCCGCACGCCCGCACGCCCGCACGCCCTGACCGAGCTGCCCCGAGCAGCGCCTCACGACAGCCCCGCGGTCCTCCCGGACCGCCGAACTCCGTAGGGACGACCCCATGCAGTCACCGCCGCAGACCGCACCGGATCAGCCGACGCAGCGCCCCGAGGGCTGGAACGCCCAGGAGTGGAGCGCGCTCGACGAGCGGGCCGTCCGCACCGCCCGCGCCCTGGCCATGGACGCCGTGCAGCACGCCGGGCACGGACACCCCGGAACCGCGATGAGCCTCGCCCCGGCCGCGTACGTCCTCTTCCAGAAGGTCATGCGCCACGACCCCGCCGACCCCGGCTGGGAGGGGCGGGACCGCTTCGTCCTCTCGGCCGGGCACGCCAGCCTGCTGCTGTACGTCCAGCTGATGCTGGCGGGCTACCCGCTGACCCTCGACGACCTCAAGGCCTTCCGCCGGCACGGCAGCCTCACCCCCGGCCACCCCGAACACGGGCACACCCCCGGAGTGGAGACCACCACCGGGCCACTGGGGCAGGGCATCGCCAACGCGGTGGGCATGGCCATGGCCGCCCGCTACGAGCGGGGCCTCTACGACCCCGGGGCCGCCACCGGCACCTCCCCCTTCGACCACACGGTCTGGGTCATCGCGGGTGACGGCGACCTCCAGGAAGGCGTGTGCGCCGAGGCATCGTCGCTGGCCGGCCACCAGAAGCTGGGCAACCTCGTCGTGCTCTACGACGACAACCACATCTCGATCGAGGGGGACACCAGCACCGCGTTCTCCGAGGACGTCCTGCGGCGGTACGCCTCCTACGGCTGGCACGTGCAGCGCGTGGAGCCGAAGCCCGACGGCGACCTGGACCCGCGCGCCCTGCGCGAGGCGTTCCTCGCCGCCAAGGAGGTACGCGACCGCCCCACCCTGATCGCGGCGCGTTCGGTCATCGCCTGGCCCGCCCCCCACGCCAAGGGCACCGCCGCCGCGCACGGTGCCGCGCTGGGCGCGGCGGAGGTCGCGGCCACCAAGGACATCCTCGGCCTCGACCCCGCCCGCTCCTTCCACGTGCCGGACGAGGTGCTCGCGCACACCCGGGCGGCCGTCGGCCGCGGCCGCGCCGCCCACACCGCCTGGGCCGGGAAGCTGGCGCAGTGGCGCGACGCCCACCCCCGCCGGGCCGCGGAGCACGAACGGATCACCCAGGGGCAGCCGCCGACCGGGTGGGAGAACAAGCTCCCCGTCTTCGAACCCGGCACCTCCGTGGCCACCCGCAAGGCGTCGGGCACCGTACTCGCCGCGCTGGGACCGCTGCTGCCCGAACTGTGGGGCGGCTCCGCCGACCTGGCCGGGTCCAACAACACCACGATCGACGGCAGCTCCTCCTTCCTTCCCCCGGGCAACGCCCTCCCGCAGGCCGACCCGTACGGGCGCACCGTGCACTTCGGGATCCGCGAACACGCCATGGCGTCCGTGATGAACGGGGTGGCGCTGCACGGGGCGACCCGCATCTACGGCGGTACCTTCCTGGTCTTCTCCGACTACATGCGCCCCGCCGTACGGCTCGCCGCGCTGATGCGGTTACCGGTCACCTACGTGTGGACCCACGACTCGATCGGACTCGGTGAGGACGGGCCCACCCACCAGCCGGTCGAACAGCTCGCCTCCCTGCGGGCCATCCCCGGACTGAACGTCGTACGCCCCGCCGACGCCAACGAGACGGCGGCGGCCTGGGCGGAGATCGTGCGCCGGCACAGCGCCGCCCCGGCCCCGCACGGCATCGTGCTCTCCCGGCAGAACCTGCCCGTCTACCCGCCCAACGAGCTGGTCCGGCGCGGTGGTTACGTCTTCCGCGAGGCCGGGGGCGGGATTCCGCGGGCGCTGCTCGTGGCCACCGGTTCCGAGGTGTCCTTGGCGGTCGCCGCCCAGGAGCTGCTGGAGCGGCGCGGCATCGCGGCCCGGGTGGTGTCGATGCCCTGCCTGGAATGGTTCATGGAGCAGGACCGGTCCTACCGGGACCGGGTGCTGCCCCCCGACGTACGCGTGCGGGTGACGGTCGAGGCCGGTGTGGGCCTCGGCTGGGACCGCATCGCGGGTGAGGCGGGGCGCGTGATGTCCCTGGAGCGGTTCGGGGCCTCGGCCGACGGCGCGCTGCTCTTCCGCGAGTTCGGCTTCACCCCCGAGGCGATCGCCGCCGAGGTGGAGACCGCCATGGAGAAGGCGGCCCGCCGATGACGCCGCAGGTCTCCCGGCTGCGCCCGCTGTCCGCGCGCATCCCCGGCTCCAAGAGCATCACCACCCGGGCCCTGTTGCTGGCCGCCGCCGCGAAGGGCACCAGCACCCTGTGGGCCCCGCTGGTCAGCCACGACACCCTCGCCTTCAAGGCGGCCCTCGAAAACCTCGGGACACGCGTCGAGACCAGACCCGGCGACCAGTTCTGGGACGTCACCGGCAACGGCCGCGGCCCCGTCGGCACGGGCGATGTGTGGTGCGCGGACGCCGGTACGGCGGCCCGCTTCCTGCCCCCGTTCAGCGCGGCGGGCGAGGGCACCTTCACCTTCGACGGCTCCGAACAGCTCCGGGCCCGGCCGTTGAGCCCGCTGACGAAGGCCATGACCGCGCTCGGCGCCGAGCTGGAGACCCCGGTGGCGGGACGCTTCCCGCTGACCGTACGGGCCACCGGGCTGGAGGGCGGCGAACTGCGGGTGGACTCCTCCATGAGCAGCCAGTTCCTCAGCGGCCTGCTGATGACCGCCCCCCTGATGCGGGGCCCGGTCCGGGCCGACCTGAGCGGTTCCGTCAGCCGCCCCTACCTGGACATGACGCTGTCCCTGATGCGGCGCTTCGGCGCGGATGTCCAGGAATCCGGTAACGGTGTGGTCGAAGTGCGGCCGGGCGGTTACCGGCCCGCCGCCCTCGTCATCGAACCGGACGCCTCCACCGCCTCGTACGTCTTCGCCGCGGCCGCGGTGACGGGGCACCGGGTGACCGTGCCCGGCCTGTGCGGGCGCAGCCTCCAGGGCGACCTGCGGTTCGTGGACACCCTGCGGCAACTGGGCGCCCAGGTGGAGGTGGCGGACCGGGACGTCACCGTGACGGGCACCGGGAGGCTGCGCGGCGGGCTCACCCTCGACATGGGCGACATCTCCGACACCTTCATGACCCTCGCCGCCGTCGCTCCGCTCGCGGACGCGCCCCTGACTCTCGGCGGCGTGCGGCACGCCCGGTACAAGGAGTCGGACCGCGTCGCGGCGGTGACGCAGAACCTGCGCGCCTGCGGCGTCCGGGTGGACGAGACGGAGGACTCGGTCACCGTCCACCCCGGCCCGCTGCGCCCGGCCCGCGTCGCCTGCCACCGCGACCACCGGATCGCCATGGCCTTCTCGGTCCTGGGGCTGGCCGCACAGGTGCCGCTGGTCCTCGACGACCCGTCCTGCGTGACGAAGACCTTTCCCGGGTTCCACCAGGAGATGGCCCGGCTGTTCCCGCTCTACGAAGTGCCCAGGTACCGCTGATGACCACCTACGCGCGCAAGAGGAAAGCAGGGAAGGGATGAGCAGGTTGCGCTGGCTGACCGCGGGGGAGTCGCACGGCCCCGCACTCGTCGCGACGCTGGAGGGCATCCCCGCGGGGGTGCCGATCACCACGGGGATGGTGGGGGAGGAGCTGACGCGGCGGCGCCTGGGATACGGGCGCGGCGCGCGGATGACGTTCGAACGCGACGAGGTGACCTTCCTCGGTGGCGTGCGGCACGGCCGCACGCTGGGCTCCCCGGTCGCGGTCATGGTGGGCAACAGCGAGTGGCCCAGGTGGGAGCGGGTGATGGCGGCCGACCCGGTCGGCCCCGCCGAGCTGGCGGGCCTGGCCCGCAACGCCCCTCTGACCCGTCCGCGTCCGGGCCACGCCGATCTGGCGGGCATGCAGAAGTACGGCTTCGACGAGGCGCGCCCCGTGCTGGAACGCGCCAGTGCCCGGGAGACCGCGGCCCGGGTGGCCCTCGGCGCGGTGGCCCGCTCGTATCTGAGGGAGACGACCGGGACCGAGATCGTCAGCCATGTCGTGGAGCTGGGAGCCGCGCGGGCCCCGTACGGGGTGGTGCCCGCACCCGGCGACGTGGAGCGGCTCGACGCGGACCCGGTGCGCTGCCTGGACGCGGACGCGAGCAAGGCGATGGCCGCCGGGATCGACCGGGCCCGCCGGGACGGCGACACCCTGGGCGGCGTCGTCGAGGTCGTCGCCCACGGGGTGCCGGTCGGCCTCGGCTCCCACGTGCACTGGGACCGCAGGCTGGACGCGCGGCTGGCCGGTGCGCTGATGGGCATCCAGGCGATCAAGGGAGTTGAGGTGGGCGACGGCTTCGGCCTGGCGCGCGTGCCCGGCTCGCTGGCCCACGACGAGATCGTGCCCACCGCTGACGGCATCCGGCGCTCCTCCGGCCGCTCCGGCGGCACCGAGGGCGGCCTGACCACCGGTGAACTCCTGCGGGTGCGGGCCGCGATGAAGCCGATCGCGACGGTTCCGCACGCCCTGGCCACCGTGGACGTCAGCACCGGCGAGGCGGCCGTCGCGCACCACCAGCGCTCGGACGTCTGCGCGGTGCCGGCCGCCGGGATCGTGGCGGAGGCGATGGTGGCCCTGGTCCTGGCCGACGCGGTGGCGGAGAAGTTCGGCGGCGACAGCGTGGCCGAGACCCGCCGCAACGTCTCCGGCTTCCTCGCCCACCTGGAGATCGCATGACCGCCCCCCTGGCCGTGCTCGTCGGCCCGCCCGGCGTGGGCAAGTCCTCGGTCGCCCGCGTCCTCGCGGCGCGTACGGGCACGGCGGCACGCGACACCGACCAGGACATCGAGCGGCTGACCGGCCGGACCGTCAGCCAGGTCTTCGCCGAACGGGGCGAGCCGCACTTCCGCGCCATCGAACACGAGGCGGTCCGCGCGGCGCTGCACGAGCACGCCGGGGTGCTCGCCCTGGGCGGCGGGGCGGTCGTGCACGCGGGGACGCGCGCGGCGCTGCGCGGACTTCCCGTGGTCTTCCTGGACGCCACCCTCGCGGACGTCCGGGAACGCCTGGGGGAGGACGACTCCCGTCCGCTGCTGCGGGACGACTTCGCCGGCCGGTGGCTCGGCCTGATGTCCCAGCGGCGCCCGCTGTACCTGTCCGTGGCCCGGGCCGTGGTGTCCACTCACGGGCGCACGGCGGCGCAGGTCGCCTCGGCGGTGCAGTCCGAGCTGACCGGAGCGTCGGTGGGGGCTCCGTCATGACCGCCGTCCGCGTCCCCGTCGCCGGAAGCGCCGGCAGCGAGCCGGACACCGGCTACGCCGGGGGCCGCTCCTCCACGGGCTCCTCCGCCGCCTCCTGCGCACGGAAGGCGGCGCCATGACGCCGCGCCCACGCCCGGAACGTACCGGGCTCCTGGCCGGTCGCTTCCCGCACCCCGTGCTCCACGGCGCTCTTGGCCCCCCGGGCCTGCCGGTCCGCGCTCTCGAGGAGCGCCGCCGCCAGGGCGTCGGGGTAGCGGGCGCGCCACGCGGCCAGGGCCTCCGCCTCGGTCAGCTCCTCGTGGCGTACCGGACGGCCGAGCACCTCCCCGAGCTGCGCGGCCTGCTGCCGGGCCGTCAGGGGGGCCGGGCCGGTCAGCGCGTACGCCCGCCCCGCGCACTCCGGGGAGGTCAGGGCGCGGGCCGCCGCCCCGGCCACGTCCCGGGGGTCGACACAGGAGTTCGCGGAGGAGCCGTGCAGCGTGCGCACGACGCCTTCCTCGCGCACGGACCGCGTCCAGCCCAGGCAGTTGGACATGAAGGAGCGGGGACGCAGCAGCGTCCAGGACAGCCCGGACGCCCGGACGCGCTCCTCGCACGCCCGCTGCCACCGGGTGATCGTGTCCTGCGCCCGGGGGTCGGTGACCGCGAGGGCCGAGACCTTCACCACGTGCCGGACCCCGGCCCGGCGTGCGGCGGTGAGGAGGTGCTCGTCGTGGACGTCCCGCAGGGGGTCGAACGTCACCGCCAGGAGCGCGTCCGCCCCGTCCAGCGCCCGGGACAGCGAGGCGGTGTCGTCCAGGTCCGCCTCGACGGCCAGGTGCGGCCCCAGCAGGCGGGCCGCCCGTTCCGGAGAGCGGGTCAGGCAGCGCAGGTCGTACCTCGGGGCGAGGAGGCGTGCCACCTGGCCCCCCACCGTCCCCGTCGCCCCCGTCAGTGCAATACGCACAGCCTTCTCCTCTCCCCGGCCCCATGACTATCACCGGATCTGACCCAGGAGTGACCACGAGGAAATATAAGAATCCACACTATGTTTTTGTCGGGTGGTCGTTCCCCCCGGCGCTCCGCGGCCCGG
Source organism: Streptomyces solitudinis (assembly GCF_036323765.1). NCBI lineage: Bacteria > Bacillati > Actinomycetota > Actinomycetes > Kitasatosporales > Streptomycetaceae > Streptomyces > Streptomyces solitudinis. The sequence goes on along the minus strand of NZ_JAZDCW010000004.1, from coordinate 157,025 downwards.
CCGCACTCACTCTGGAGGAAGTACGTTGACCACACACAGCACAACACCCCGCCGGGCCTGGTTCGGCTTCGCCCTGGTGCTCAGCCTGGTCGGGCTGGTGGCCATGGACAACTCGGTGCTCTACCTCGCGATGCCGAGCATCAACGAGGCGATCTCGCCCAGCGCGGGCCAGTCCCTGTGGATCGTCGACATCTACGGCTTCGTGGTGGCCTCGCTGCTCATCGCGTTCGGCAACCTCGGCGACCGGCACGGCCGGCTGAAGTTCCTGCTCGGCGGCGCGGCGCTCTTCGGCATCGGATCGGCGGGCGCCACGTTCGCCACCAGCCCGGAACTCCTCATCGCCTCCCGCGGACTGATGGGACTCGGCGGCGCGACGCTGCTGCCCTCCGGTCTGGCGATCGTCAGCAACCTCTTCCCCGACGCCAGGGAGCGGGCCCGGGCGATCGGTATCTTCGCGGCCACCTTCGCGGCGGGCTTCGCGGTCGGTCCGGTCGCGGGCGGTCTGCTCCTCAACCACTTCTGGTGGGGTTCGGTGTTCCTCATCAACCTTCCGGTCGTGGCGGTCTTCCTGGCCTTCGCCCCGAAGCTCCTGAAGGAGGTCCGGGAGGCCCGGCCCGGCCGGGTGGACGCGCTGAGCGTGGTGCAGTCCGCGGTCGGCATCCTGCTCGCCGTCTACTCCGTCAAGGCCGCCGCGGCGGAGGGGCTCTCCGCCGAGCAGCTGGCCATCGGCGCGCTGGGCGTCGCCATCCTGGTGTGGTTCGTGCGCCGGCAGTTCACGCTGGAGGAGCCGCTGCTCGACCTCAGCCTCTTCCGTGACCGGGTCTTCACCGTCGCCGTACTGACCGGGCTCCTCTCCCTGGTGGCCTGGGCCGCGGCCGGTTACCTCAGCGGCGTCTACCTCCAGTCGGTGCTCGGCTTCACCGTGCTCGCCGCGGCGTTCCTCGCCCTGCCCGGCGCGGCGGTGCTCACCGTGGCCTGCATCGGCACGGCGGGTGTGGTCGAGCGGATCGGCAAGCGGGCCGCGCTGATCGCCTCGCACTTCTTCATCGGCACCGGGCTCCTGCTGCTGGTGTTCACCGGCACCAGCCACGGTGCGGCGCTGTACATCGCCTCCACCGTCATCGCGGGCGTCGGCTACGGGTTCTCCTTCAGCCTGGTCGCGGAGACCGCCGTCGCGGCGGTGCCCACGGAACGGGCCGGCTCGGCCGGGGCGATCGCGGAGATGAGCAACGAGCTGGGCGGCGCGCTCGGCATCTCCCTCCTCGGCTCGCTCGCCGCGTTCTTCTTCCGGCTCCTCGGCCCCGGCACGGCGGGCACGCTCGACACCACCCTGTCCACACCGGGCTTGGCCGAGGAGACGGCCGCGCAGGCCAAGGACGCCTTCGTCACCGGACTGCACGCGGCGATCGGCGTCGCGGCCGCCCTCACACTCGCACTCGGCGTCCTCGCGGTGCGCTGGCTGCCGCGCGAGGAGCAGGACACGACGGCCGAGGTCCCGGAACGCCAGGAGCAGACCGTGTCCTGAGGACACGGAACCCGCACGCCCTGAGCACGCGGGCCCCCCACCGCGTACAGCCGCCCCGCTCCTCCCGTCCGGACGCCCCCGCCCCCGTCGCGGGCGTCCCCCGGGAGGAGCGCGGGCGGCTTCACCGCTGCCCGGCCCGTACGGCCACCGCCTCCGGCTCGTCACCCCGGCCGCTTTGCTGGTTCAGCACGCGCAACGCGTCCGCGGAGGTCCCGTCGTTGGGCGTGTAGATCTCGACGCGGTGGTCGGGGCTGTCGGGCTGGAGCCACACCTGGTAGTCCACGCTCACCGCCCCGACGGTGGGGTGCTGCAGATGCATGGCCCCCGTCGTGCAGTCGGAGACGTCCCCCGTCGCCCACATCGTGCCGAAGTCCGCGCTGCTCATGGTGAGTTCGCCGATCAGCCCAGCGAGCCTGGCGTCCGTGGGATAGCGGCCCGCGGTGAGGCGCAGATAGGCGACGTGGACCTTGGCGAGATCAGGCCAGTTGCGGTACATGTCGCGGGTGTGCGGATCGAGGAAGAACATCCTGGGGACCGACGGACGCCCCTCCGGATTCCGTGGCGCCTCGAAGGGAATGTGCTCGGCGACCAGCGCGTGCCCGGTGCGGTTCCACGCGAGGACGTCGCCGCGCCTGCCGAGCACCACCGCGGGCGTGGCCTCGCCGAGCGACTCCAGCAGGGTCAGGACCCGCGGGTGGGGCTCCTCGCGGGGCGGTTCGCCCAGACCGGGCTTCACCGACTGCCGGGCGAGGTTGTGCAGGTGCACGGTCTCCACCTGGTCGAGCCGGAGCACCCGGGCGAGCGCGTCGAGCACCTGCTCGGAGGCGGTCTCGGCCTGCCCCTGCTCCAGGCGTGTGTAGTACCCCGCGCTCACCCCGGCGAGCTGGGCGAGCTCTTCCCGTCTGAGGCCGGGGACCCGGCGGGAGGTGCCGTAGGTCAGCAGACCGATCTCAGCCGGAGTGACCCGGTCACGACGGCTCTTCAGGAACGTTCCGAGGCTCTCCATGCATACGAGCGTAGGGCGCCCGACCGCTCCGTGGGTGTACCTGTCGGGTGTACCCACACCACGGGGATGGCTGCCGGCCACGCCGTGCCCGAGTGTCGGCACCATGACGCAACAGCACGCGAACAACGCACCCGGACTGCGGGCCTGGCTCGGGCTCGCGGTGGTCCTCGGCCCGGTCCTCCTGGTCTCCATGGACGGATCGATCCTGTTCCTGGCGATGCCACGGATCAGCCAGGCCCTCTCGCCCACCGCCGACCAGGCGCTGTGGATGCTGGACATCTACGGCTTCGCCGTCGGCTCCCTGCTGGTCGCCTTCGGCAGCATCGGTGACCGCTACGGCCGGCTGAAGCTCTTGATGATCGGCGCGACGGTGTTCGGAATCGGCTCCGCCGGGGCCGCGTTCGCACCCACCCCCGAACTGCTCATCGCCTGCCGGGCGCTCATGGGCGTGGCCGGTGCGACCCTGCTGCCCTCGGCGCTGGCCGTACTGAGCGAACTGTTCCCCGACCCCCGGCGCCGGGCCCAGGCCATCGGCATCTTCGCCGCGGCCTTCGCGGCCGGTTTCGCCATCGGCCCGGTCGTCGGCGGCGCGCTCCTCGGCCAGTTCTGGTGGGGCTCGGTCTTCCTCGTCAACCTTCCCGTCATCGTCGTCTTCCTGGTGTTCGCGCCGGTCCTCCTCCGCGAGGTCCGGTCCGGCTCGACCGGCCGCGTCGACCCGCTCAGCGTCGTGACCTCCGCGGGCGGTCTGCTGCTCACGATCTACGGGATCAAGCACCTGGCCGCGGACGGGATCTCGGCCCTCCCGATCACCACGATGATCGTCGGCATCGCCGTACTGACCTTCTTCGGCCTGCGCCAGCGGCACCTCGACAACCCGCTGATCGACTTCTCCCTCTTCCGCGACCGCGTCTTCACCATCGCCGTCATCACGGGCCTGCTGCCCCTGGCGGCATGGTCCGCGGCGGCGTACCTGTCCGGCATCTACCTCCAGTCCGTACTGGGCCTGAGCGTCCTGCACGCGGCGCTCCTGGCCCTCCCGGGTGCGGCGGCCCTCACCATCACCTGCATCGTCACACCGGCCGTCGTCGAACGCATCGGCAAGCGGACCGCGCTCCTCGTCTGCCACTTCTCCATCGCGGGCGGCCTGTTGCTGCTGCTGCCCACCACGGTCACCGGCGGGGTCGGCTGGTACATCGCCTCGACCGTGATCGCCGGACTGGGGTACGGCATCTCCTTCGCCGTCGTCGCGGACACCGCGGTCGGCGCGGTCCCCGCGGAGCGGGCGGGTTCGGCCGGCGCGATCGCCGAGACCAGCAACGAGATCGGCAACGCCCTCGGCATCGCGATCCTCGGCTCGCTCGCCGCGCTCCTCTTCCGTCTCCAGGGCCCGGACCTCGCCCCCACCCTCGACGAGACCCTCCAGCTGCCCTCCCTGCTCCCGTCCGTGGTCCATGACGCGAAGTCGGCGTTCGTCACCGGCCTGCACGTCGTCGTGGTCGCGGCGAGCCTCCTGCACGCCGCGCTCGGAACGGCCGCCCTGCGCTGGCTCCCCAAGCCGGCGCGGGAGGAGCCGACCACCGGGGTCCAGGAGGAGCCCGCGGCGGAGGAGCACATGGCGGGCAAGCCGTAGCCGGACGGGACTGACGGGCGGGGCCGCGTCGCCCCCTCCGCCCGATGGGCGCAGCGCTGCCGCACCACGCGGCGGCAGCGCGGTGTCCGTGACCGCCTGCCGCGCTGCCCGTCGCCTCTCTGCACACTTCCCCGCGTTGCGCCCGGAGCCCCGGCTGAGCCGCTGACACGGCCGCCGGGGCCCCGGCGTCCCCGTTGACGGGTGACCCGCCGGCCGGGCACCGTCAATCAGGCCGTGTGCTGGTACGCCGGTCAGGTGATGTACCCGGCGTCACCGCCCTGGTGGAAGGTGTTCTCGTCGGCGGGTGCGAGGGGCAGGCCCGAGCGCGGGCGTTCGACCAGGTCGGGGTTGGCGAGGAAGCCGCGGCCGAAGGCGATCAGGTCGGCAGCCAGGCCCAGCCAGTGGTCGGCTTCCGCCATCCCGGTCCGCTTCGGGCCGCCGGGCAGGGTGAGGCTGACGATCATGGTGCCGGGCCAGGTCCTGCGCAGTCGGAGGAGGGCGTCCTCGTCAGCGGTGGCCGCCAGGTGCACGTAGGCGAGGTCGAGGCGGGCCAGCTCCGTCAGCAGGGCGGCGTTCAGCTCGGCCGCGTCGTCTTCGGCCCCCCCCAGATACCGCCGCCGGGGGACCGTGCGGTGAGCCAGAACGCCACGCCGCTCCCGTCTGGAGCCGCCTCCGTGCGAGCCGCCACGGCGGCAGAGCCCCCGTCCCGGGTTTGCTCGCCTTCACCCTGACCGCCGAGCCGGAAGAGGGGCGGGCGACAGCGCCACATACGCCACCGAGAACAGCAGTGCGGCCACGCGGCGGCCCCGTTCCAGATGACATCCCGCACTCAGCAGCGCGGTACCCGCGACCAGGTGGTAACCGCGCCGCTGATCGACGGCGAAGCCGAGCGACACGAGGGCGAGGCAGAGGACCGGCCACCGACGGCGCATGGCGAGCGGAAGGCACTCGAGGACGAGGGCCACAGCGGCCACCGCGTCGAAGGACCGGGGCGGCACGTCACCGAACTGCGTCCCTTGGTCGTCGAACGCCGGCAGGAGTGACAGCAGGACGAAGAACAACCCGAGCGGGAGGTCCCGGACCGTGACGTCGAACCGGCTGCGCAGCACCCGGACTTCCCGGAGGCTGATCACCGAGCGAGTGCAGTTGTCACGGCAGCCCGGCCCGGGCCCGCCGGGCGGTACGAGACGGCCCGGAGACGGCCACGCCTTCCACATCCACAGCGACCCGGCGGCCGGGCCCTGTACGACCCGCGCCCCGGCGACCCGGAACGCTGGGACTGGTCCGGCGACATCCCTGTCCGGTTACAGCGGCCGGCGGGTGATCCCCGCGCCCCTGCTGGCCGCTGGCCCCTCGTGAGGGGACCTCGTGTGACGCCGTCGCCGTGTGGGGCGCCTGGCGGCACGCAGGCCCACGCCGTGTTCGACGGCACCGTCACGTGTTCGGTCTACGAGATTGGCACAGCCCTGACGGGCTGGGGCCACGGAGCCCTGTCCACAGGCCAGCGTTCACCGGCGGCCTCGCGTCCAGGGCGCGGTGCTGCGGACGTGAGCCGGGCAGTCCTCACCCGTCGCGCCGTCCGTGGAGCAGCGTGGTGACGTCGTGGGCGAGGGCTGCGAGACCTGCCGCGGCTGTGGCCGACACCGAGGCGAACGCGTGGAACACGTGCCACATGCCGGGGAAAGCGCGGAAGATCACCCGTGTTCCGCTGTGGCGCGCGCGTTCCGCTAGCCGCACGGCGTCGCCGTGGAGGATCTCCTCCGTGCCGCAGTGGACGAGGAGCGGTGGCAGTCCGCTCAGGTCCGCCAGGGCCGGGGAGGCGCTGGGCCGGCCGCGCAGGCGGGGCGGGCAGTAGAGGTCGGCGGAGTAGGCCAGCGAGCGCCGGGGCAGTACCGGGTCGTCGACCCGGTACTGCCCCGGCGGTCCGGAGAAGGTGAGGTCGGCCATGGGGGAGAGCGCCATCACGGCGGCCGGTGGCCGCCGCCCGCTGTCGCGCACCCGCAGCGCCACGGCCAGGGCGAGCGCCGCCCCGGCGGAGCTCCCGGACAGCAGCACGTGCTCTGGACGGTGCCCCTGCGCCAGGAGCGCCGCGTAGGCGTCGGCGGCGTCGTCCACCGCGGCCGGGAAGGGGTGTTCCGGAGCCAGGCGGTAGGCGGGCAGGTAACAGGGCGTCGACAGGGAGGACGCCAGGTGCACGGCGAGTGCGGCGTCCGACTGCGGGGAGCCGGCGCAGTAGCCACCGCCGTGCAGGTGCAGCACCACGCGGTCGTCCGCGCGCACCGGTGGGGTGACGACGGCGGCTGGGATGCGGCCGAGGCGGAGGGTGCCGCGGCGGGTCCCCGGCGGCCGGGGGATCAGGCGTCCTGTCAGCTCCAGGTGGCAGCGCTGTACCGGCAGGGGCACCCGTGGGTGGAGGAAGGGCTTCATCGCGAACCTGAGCAGGTGGGGGATCGCCTGGTGTGACGTGGGGGTCTTCCCCAGGAGACCGGGCGTCACCGGAAGGTCCCGGCGAGGTGCTCGGCGGCCATGATCACGGTGAGGTTGGTGGGGGCGGAGGGCACATCGGGGAAGATCGAGGCATCGATGACCCGTAACCCCCGGGTGCCCCGGACCCGGCCGGAGGCGTCCACCACGGCGGCCGGGTCCTCGTCGGCGCCCATGGGAGCGCTGGACGTCGGGTGGTGGAACGTCCGCACCGCCGCCTCCAGTGCTCTCCCGCCTGCGGCACCCGGGACGAGCGCCGGGGGAAGCACGCGGGGGCCGAGCAGGTCGGCCAGTGGATGCGTACGGGTGAGGCGGCACGCGAGCGTGACCCCTTCCCGGAACCGGCGTTGGTCGCGTTCGTCGGACAGGTGGCGTGGGCGGATGCGGGGTGCCAGGGCCGGGTCGCGGCTGGCAAGCTCGATCACGCCGCGGGAGTGCGGCCGGGTCAGTCCCACGATCAGCGCCAGTCCGGGGACGAGGGGCGGGAACACCGGCTGCATGACGCCGACATGCAGGTCGAGTTCGCCCTCGGTGGCTTCCGCCCCGGCCGTCCACAGTGCCGCACCGGCCACTGATCGCGGTCGTCCGAGCCGGTGGGGCCAGCCGGTATGGACCAGGTAGAGCAGGGGGTGGTCCTGGTAGGCCGTGCCCACGGGCAGGTCCGCCACGACGGGAATGCCGAGCGCACGCATCCGGTCCGCGGGCCCGACGCCGGAGCGCAGCAGCACGGCGGCACTGCCGTAGGTTCCGCAGCACAGGACGATGTCGCGGGCGGGCAGGACTCTGCCGTCGGCCAGGCGCACGGCAGCGGCCCGGTCCCCGTCGAACATGACGCGGTCGGCCAGGGCGTGTTCCTCGATGCGCAGTCCGGGGCGTGCCCTGACCTCTTCGGTGAGGTAGGCCATGGCCGTGTTGATGCGGACGCCCTCGGCGGCGGTGACGGGGTAGGGCGATGCGCCGCGGGGCCGGGCGCTGTTGAAATCGGTGCGGGGGTGACCGAGGGCTGCGGCGGCCTCCAGAAGGCCGGCCTGCGCCCGGCTCAGCTCGTGGTCCTCCAGCCGGTGGACCGGTACGGGCCCCGCGCGGCCGCGCAGGGCGTCGCTGCCGTGGTCGGCCCGTTCGAGGCGGCGGTAGGAGGGCAGCACCTCGGCGAAGGTCCACCCGCGTAGGCCGTTCGCGCTCCAGCGGGCGAAGTCGGAGGGGAGGGCCCGCATGGCGACCGTCGCGTTCACGGCGGAACTGCCCCCCAGCACCTTGCCGCGCGGCAGTCGCGCGCCGCCCGGTGAGGCGGTGTATCCCCAGTCGTGGCCGGTGGCCGTGCCGATGACCGCGCTGGAAGCCAGCCGGTAGGGCAGCCGGGCCGGCCGGTGGACGGGGCCCGCTTCCAGGAGCGTCACCTGGCGGCTCGGCTTCTCGCTGAGCCGGGCCGCCAGGACGGCACCGGCCGTGCCGCCGCCGACGATGACGATGTCGGCGTCCCGGGCGGGCGGTCCGTGCCCGGGACGCCGGGCGGCGGACCGGTGACGGGCGGGTCGGGCGGGGAGCCTCATAAGACAGCACCTTCTTCTCCAGGTGCCGTCCGCAGCGCGGCGGACGACGGGGTCGTGTTCCCGTCCGGTGCAGCGGACGGGAACGTGGGGGCGGGCCCGGCTGTGTACCGGGTCTGCCGCGAGGCGCGGGTCATCCGGCGGTCCGGGGCGGGGCCGCACGGTGCGCGCGGGCGGCGTACCAGCACAGCGCGGCGAGCACCGCGGCCCGCAGCGCACGCCGGGTGCGGGCGTCGGTCCGGTCGTCGGCGGGGGAGAAGCCCTGCTTGGCCACGGTGGCGACCTGCACGGTCAGGTCCTGGTTGGCCAGGTCGCGCAGGAGTCCGCGCATCTCCCCGGGAGCGGACAGGCCGCTGAGCAGGAGTTCCATCGCGGTGCGCGCGGCCTGCTGTTCGGAAAGGGCGTCCCGGGCGTAGGCGAAGAGGATGTCGCGCATCTGTTCGCGGAACACCTCGGTCACCGACAACTCCGGCGCCAGGTAGCGCACTGACCCCTCCGCGTTGGCGAAGGACTTTCCCAGGATCGACACCATGGGGCTGGTCTGGATGCCGCGCCGGGTTGAGTGCGCCAGCACGGTGGTCAGCGTGGCACCGAAGTTCAGTTCGCCCAGGGATGCTGAGGTGATCCTGGGAACGAGGGCGGCCATGTCCTGCGCGAAAGCGGAGACGTCCGCCCACGGGGTGACCGTGCCCATCTCGACCCATGCCCGCGCCAGTGCGCGCCCGTCGTTCTGCGACAGGCTGAGCAGGCCCAGCATCAGGGACATGCTGGCGCGGCGGTCGATGACGCCGACCATGCCCCAGTCGATGAGGGTGGCCGGGCCGCCCGGTACGACGAACACGTTGCCCGGGTGCGGGTCGGCGTGGAAGGTCATGTCGGTGAAGTAGCCGCGGTACATGAACGCCAGGAGGGAGCGGCCGATGTCGGCGCGCTCCTCCTCTTTGAACGCGGTGGGATCGGCGTCGCGGATGCTCGTGCCGTCGGCGAGGCGCTGGACGAGGACGCGCGGCGCCGCTTCGATGACGTCGGGCACCGCCACGCGGTCGAAGTCCCGCGCCGCCCGCGCGGCCCGTTCCATGTTGCGCGCCTCCAGGGTGAAGTCGAGCTCGGGCCGCATCGCGTCGAAGACCACGCCGAGCATGGCGTCGACGTCGATGGTGGCGTTGACAGCGGCGGGAGCGCGCGCGGCGAAGAACCGAGCGGCCCGGCGCAGCATCCGCATGTCCTCCTCGACCGTCGGGCGGATACCGGGACGCTGGACCTTGACGGCGACAGGGGTGCCGTCGGCGAGCGTGGCCGAGTAGACCTGGGCGAGCGAGGCCGTGCCGAGGGGGCTGGTGGCGTCGAAGTGGCGGAAGCCACCGCGCCAGCGCCGGCCGAGGGCCTCCCCCAGCACGGGTTCCATGGCGTCGAAGGGGACCACGGAGGCGCGGTCGTGCAGGTGCTCCAGCTCCCGCGCGATGGCGGCGGGCACGATGTCGGGCCGCGTGGAGAGGATCTGCCCCACCTTGACGTACAGCGGGCCCAGGCTTTCGAACGCCTCCCGTACGGCCGTCGCGCGCCGCTGCGCGGAGCCGGGCGGCTCCTGCGCGGACCCGCTGCGGAGCGGGCCCGCGGTCGCGGCCGTCTCCCGCACCAGACGGCACGCGACGCGGCCCAGGAGGCGGGCACGGGCCGCGCTCACGGGCCGGCCCTTCGGCCGCGGCGCCCTCCCGGCGCGGTACGTCTTCCCGGTGGGGGCCCGCCAGAGCCGGGCGGTCGGCGCGGGACTGCGGTCGGGCCGCCGTGCGCGGCGGCCCCGGGCGGACACGGCAGGCCGGGGAGGAGGCCTGCGAGGTCGCCGTCCAGCACGGTGGCGAGGAGACCGGCGAGCGTGGTGAGGGTCCGGTCATCCCCCGTCCCCTCCTGAAGCACCCGGAAGGTACCGCCGGTCCGGACCATCCGGATGAGCGAGTCGGGGCCGACGGGCTGGGCGGGGCTGCCGGGCTCGTAGAAGTCACCGGAGGCCGTCCGCCAGAGGATCAGCGGCGCCCGTCCGGGACCGTTCCCGTCACCGCTCATGGCCACCCGCCGGCTGGTGTGGCCGCCCCGACTCCGCCGTCATCTCCTCCAGCGCACGGCAGATGTGCCGTCCGATCTCCTCGGAGTCGGCGATGACCGTGGGGTCCACGTTGACCGTCACGTGGCATCTGCCCCGGTAGGACACCAGCGTGACGGTGACCGCCGAGCCCAGGGTGGGGGCTATGGCGTACACGGCCTCAGCGCGCAGGCCGCAGACACTCAGCGGCGTCGTGGGCCCCGGCATGTTGCTGACGACGAAGTCGTGGGTGGCGCACAGCCGCAGGAAGGCCGCGTCGAACCAGCGCCGTGGCACCACGGGACAGACACGGGCCAGACCTTCCATCCAGTCGGCTGAGTCGCGGTGGTAGGCCGCGCGGACCGCCCGCCGGACCGCCCGGATGCGGGCCGACGTGTCCGGAAGCCCGGTGCGGACCGCGAAGCGGACGATGAACCAGTGGTTCCCCGCACGCCGCGGATGGTGCCCCGCCGTCCAGGGCGGCCGACCGTAGGGGGAGAACACCCGGATGTGCCGCCGACGCACCCCGTGCGCCTCGTCGTAGCGGTGGCACCCCTCCATGGCGGCAGCGACCAAGGCGTCGTGCACGGTGCCACCGGACGCGGCGGCGGTCTCTTTCATCGCGGACAGCGGCACCACGGTGGTGAAGAAGTGCCGGGAGAAGTGCGCGCCGGCCGGGGGCACCGGGTGCGGCAGGTCGAGCATGTCCGCGGCGGCCCGGCCGAGGAAGCGGGCGGCCCACGCCAACTGCCTGGGACGCGAGCGGGTATCGCGCCGATGCCCGTCTTCCTGCGGGGCACCGTCCGGTCCCATCGGGCTGACCACCGCCCACGGGCCGTCCTCCTGCGGCCCCTGCGGGCTGGGAGGGGCCGTGCCGCCCGGCGGAGCGGGGGGCGCCGCCTCGGACTGCCGCAGGAACAGTTCCCGCAGACGGATGCCGTCGGCGATGCTGTGTGAGATCTTCAGAACGTAGGCGGACCGTCCTCCTTCCACCCCGTCCAGCAGGTAGCCGTTCCACGGGGACCGGCCGGGCTGGAAGGGAATCTCCGCCAGGGTCTCGGCGGTGGAGAAGACGTCTTTCACGGTCCCCTGCCCGCCGACCGTGACACGCTGGAGGTGGCGGCTCAGTGTGAAGTCCGCGTCGGGCTGCCAGAAGGAGGGGCGCAGCGGGCCGCGCCCCTCGGCCACCTTCGCCCGCATGCGGGGCATGCTCACGGACAGCTGGTCGTGCCAGGCGAGGAAGTCCTCCCAGCGCCACCGCCCTTCCAGGACGAGGACGGCCAGGATGAGCGGTCGTGCCCTGCCTCCGGTCTCGACGCGCCACACCATGCGGTCCTTCGGGCTCAACTGGTCCCGTTCCGGGGATGGGCGCGGTGGTTCCTGTGCGGTGCTGGTGCGCATGGGATCAGTCGCTCCGTTCCCGTTCGCGGTGTCCACCGTGGTCGTGGTGTTCGCAGCACCGGTCGTGTCCGGCCTCGCGGCATTCGGCGTGACGCCGGTCGTCGTACCGTGCCCGCCGTCCGTCGCGGCGCCGGGACCGGCGGCGCCTGCCCTTCCCGGGCGTGCGGCCGTCGTCATCGACGAGGCGGGTCAGGCCCCGCCGCAGATCCCGTTCGGCGTCCGAGGCGCGGTCGAGCGTCTCGTCGACCAGGTCGTGCGCGCTGGTGACGACATCGTCGATGAACCTGGTGAGTCCGGTGCGTCGCGTGGGGCGCATCTCGGTCACTCCCTTCTCTGGTCGGTCGGTGTGCGGGCCGTCCGCGTTCCGGCCGTGGTGCCGTGGTGGCCGGGCGGATGGCGGTCTTCGCGGCGGGCGTCCGTCCTGGCGTACGCCAGACGCAGTCCCGCCAGGTACAGCAGTTCCGTGTCCCCGCTGCGGCAGTCGGCCGTGGCGCGGGCCCAGCTGCCGGCGGCCGAGGCGGTGAGGGTGATGCGGGCGGCGGGGTCGCAGGTCAGCTGCCGGTCGGTGCGGCAGCCGACCGGGAACGTGATGGCGGCGACGTGGCTGGGGGTGGCGAGGCGGCCGGGGGAGAGGAACGCCGCTGTCTGGAAGGCGGCGTCGAGGAGCAGCCAGGGCGTCCGCATGCGGCCGAAGTGTTCGCCGTCCTCGTCGCGCAGGTCGACGCTCCAGACCGCCCGGGTGCCGTGGGCGGTGCGGCGGATGTCGTGGACACCACCGAAGAGGCCGGTGAGACCGGGGGAGACGCGCGCGAATGCGGGCGTGTCCGGCGGATCCGGGGCGGAAGGCGGCGACGGGGAGCCGTCGGTACGGACGGTGGCACGGACGTCGGCGTGGAAGTGCAGACTGGGACGCGGCCGGGGTGGTGTTCCCGGCGGGGCGTGGCCGCGGATCTCGACGTGCACCACGTCCGTTCCCGCCTCGTCGCGGCGGCGCACGGCGTGCAGCACGTAGGCGGTGTCCCGGGGTTCCAGGACCACGGGGGCGCGGAATCGCACGTCCGTCACGGCTGCCACAGGCCGCCCGCCGGTCAGGTGGCCGGCGGCTTCCGCGGCGAGTTCGACGGCGAGCGCGCCCGGCAGCACGGCCACAGCGTTCCGCCGGTGGCCGTGGAGGTAGGCGTGTCCGCGCAGGTCCACGGGCCAGGACGCGCTGACCTCTGTGTCGTCCGGCGGGGTGGGGGGCCCGGGGAGGAGCGGGTGCGCGGTCGAGGTGGTGTCGAGCGCGGGGAACCGTGCTCCGAGGGAACGTTTCTCCGGAGGGCCGAGGTAGACGGGTACCGCGGTCTGGGGCCCGCGGGGGGCGGCCAGTTCCGCGGCGAGGAGCCGTTGGCCCTCGGCGTCGCCGAGCAGGCTGAGCCGCCCCGTCCTCCTCGTGTGGTCGGTGAAGCCGGACCGCGGGCCCAGCCCGGACTCGCCCCACATCGTCCAGCCGATGGCACACTCCGAGCGGTCCCGCACCGCGACCTCGTAGCGTGCGGCGGCGTCGAGCAGGTCGTTGGCGGGGCCGTAGTCGCTTTCTCCCGGCAGCCCGGCTACTCCGGCGATCGAGCTGAAACTGCACCACAGGTCGGGGGGCGGGTCGTCGAAGGCGGCCTTGAGATGGTGGTAGCCGTCGACCTTGACGCCGCGCACCCGCCGGTAGTCGTCCAGGCGCTTGCCGCGCAGTGCCCGCGCCTGCCCTACACCGGCCGCGTTGAGCAGCAGGTGCACGCGCCCGCTGACTCGGCCGATGTCCGCCGCCGCCGCGTGGACGGCCGCCGGGTCGGTCACGTCGCACGTCAGGTAGCGGACCCGGCCGCTGCCGCACCGTGCCCGCAGACCGGCGAGAGTGCGCAGCGCCTCCTGCGTGGCGCGCAGCCGTTCCCAGTGCGCCACGGCCTCGGGGACGGAGGCTTCCGGCGCCGCCCGCAGTATCCCGCGCAGATACGCGGCCCGGCCCGTCGTGCCCAGTGCGCGGGCCTGGGCGGCGAGGCGGTGCACGGGCGTACTGCCCAGCAGCCACAGCGTCGGCGCGGCCTGGCGGACGAGGCCGGCCAGGGCCGTGGCGGTGATGCCGCGGGCCCCGCCGACGGCGACGACGACGCTGTCGTCGGTGAGTTCCGTACCCCCGCGGTCGGGCAGAGGCGCGGGCGCCAGAGACTCCTCGTAGCGCTCCCCGCCGCGGTGGTAGGCGACGGGCAGACCGCGCCGTGCGGCGGACTCCCGTGTCAGCTGGCGCAGGGCGGCTCCCAGATCAGGAGCGTCGGTCACCACCCCGTACACCTGCGAGTCTGGAACCTCCCAGGCAGCGCACTTCAGGAATCCGGTCAGCAGCGCGGAGTGCGGGTGGGGCAGGCCCGCGCGCAAGGGGTCGCACACGAGCACGGCCACCGAGGAGCCGGGCACGTCCTCCAAGGCGAGGCGCCTGGTCGCCAGGAACAGCAGTTCCTGCAGCGCGGTGAGGTGGGCGCCGGGCGGTGCGGGCCATGGAGCGCCGCGCAGATCGGTGAGCACCCGGATGTGACGGAGCGGACGGTCCCTCAGCGGTGGCTCGGTCATCACCGTTTCCTGCACGGCTTCCATCACCGTGACGCCGGGTGCGCCACCTGTTGCCAGCGGGCGGGTGCACACGACGGTCGTCCCGTGGTCACCGTGGGCGCGCGCCACTCGAGCCGCGATGTCCGGGATGTCCGTGAGGACGAGCGATCCGGGCGGCAGGGCCGGAACGGGCTGCTGTGACGCGGGGCCGGGCCGGGCGAGGAGCACCGCGACGTGTCGTTCCATCACCGGCCCTCCGCCCCACCCGTGACGCGGGGACCGGCAAGGGGGACTGCGGGGCACACGGTCACCGCGGGGCCCGGCGGAGCGCCGACAGTCCGGGGACCTGATGCGCCGCCGAGGGCCGTCCCGAGCACGGTGACTACACCGTCGGCCGCCCCGAAGGCGGGGCCACGGGCACCTGCGGGCCCGGCCGTCGTCGGCGTTCCGGCCGGGGCGCGCAGGGCGGAGTGGAGCCGTGCGTGCACCGGCCACCGCCGCGACCGGGCGATGTCCTGCCTGGCCAGCACCACGAGGAAGGCGCCCTCGGCGGTGTCGGGGGCGGCGGGGCTCGGCGGTTGTGCCGGGAGGACGGTATGGAAGCCCAGGACGAGAGCGAGGTCCAGGACACCGCAGCGCAGATGCACCAGCGCTGCGTGGAGGGCCGCCAGCCCCGAGGACGGGCCGGTGTCCAGCAGCATCGTGGGGCCGTGGAGGTTGTGACGGTTGGCGATCCAGCCGAGTGCCACACAGGGCATGCGGCCGGCCAGGGTGTACGGGCCGATGGGGTCGGTGCGCCGTGCGTGCGCGGTGAGGAAGGACGCGCAGGCGGCGTGGTCCCTCTCGTCGCCAGGGCCGGCCAGCCGCCGGGCCGCCTGCCGGCCGAAGCTGCGGACCGTGGAGTCGACGGCCAGCCGGGTGGGCCCGTGATGTGCTCCGAAAACGCCGGTGCGCTCCTCCAGCCCGTCCCAGAGGGTTCCGTGGCGCTCCGCGTACGCGTGGACGAGGGAGAGCCCGAGCAACTGCACACGGTCGATCCGGGTGGCGACTCCCGGGGCCACGCGGGTGTGCTGGAACGGCGGCACCGGGTACGCGTCGCCGAAGAGCCGGTGGCTGCCGGGGTAGCGTCCGCCGGTCAGCCAGTCCCGCACCGGTTCCTCCTCGGGCGAGCCCGGCAGCAGGGCGCTCCATCCGACGAGCGCCACGTCGGAGTCCTGGCGCGGCGGTGCGGACACCATCCCGGCGTTCGGGCGGTCGGGGTGCTGAAGGAGGAGGTGCGCGTTGATGCCGCCGAGGCCGCACGCGAACACGCCCGCCAAGCGGTCGCGCCCCCCAGCCGTACCGTCCTCCGCGCCCGGTTCTCTTCCCGGCTCCGCGCCCCGCCCCGCTGTGCCGTTCCGGGCACCGCCGGCCTCCGTCAGCGGGACGTCGCGGGGGGACACCCGGACGGGCAGGGCGACGCTGTGTCCGGGCAGCTGGGTGAAGCGCCGCTGGGCGGGGACTGCCCTCCGGCGCAGGCCGTTGAGTGCCTGGATGACCGACACTACGCCGCAGGCCATTCCCGTGTGCCCGACGACGGCCTTGTCCGAGGTGACGTGGACCCCGCCGGGATAGGCGGTGGCCAGTGAGCGCAGCTCCGTCGCGTCTCCCGTCCTGGTCGCTGTGCCATGTCCGACGACCCAGGCCACGTCGGCTGGATCGACACCGTTGACGGCCTGCGCGCGGCGCATGGCCCTGACCTGGCCCTCGGAGCGGGGTGCGAAGATGGCCTTGCCGCTGCCGTCGGCGGCGCCGCCGAAGCCGACCAGCACTCCGAGTACCGGGTCGCCGTCGCGCCGGGCGTCGGCAAGGCGTTTGAGCGCGACCACGGCGGCGCCGTCGGAGAACATCGTCCCGTCGGCCGCCGAGTCGAAGGCCCGTACGTCACCGGACGGCGACAGAGCGCCCATCTTGGCGAAGTACACCTGGCGCAGCGGCCCGTGCGAACTCGTCCCCCCCGCACAGGGCGAGGTCCGTCTCGTCGTCCAGCAGGTGCCGCACCCCCAGGTCGATGGCGTAAAGCCCGGCGGGGCAGATGTTGTCCACCACGATGAGCGGGGTGTCCGCGGGGACGACGCCGCCGAGGGCCCGGCTCACCAGCGGGTGCGGCAGGACGCTCTCGTGGGACCGTGCGGCCCGTTGTCCACCGTCCGCCAGACGCTCCCGCAGGCGGGTGGCTGTGCGGACGGGGTCGCCGGGCAGGTGGCGAGCCGTCCCGGCGGCGACGAAGTCAGCGGCGACGGCGGCGTCGAGTTCATGACTGGCCTCCGTGCTCGCGGCGACGAAGGCACCGCTGCGGACTCCTTCGGCCACCCGGACACCGTCGAGCGCCTGGAGGGCGCTGTGCCGCAGCCACGCGGCCTGCCGGTCGGGCGGGGCCGGGTCGGCCCACCGCGGCTCGAGCCGGGGGTGGGGACGGAATCCGGTCAGCTCCCCGAACGCGCGACCGTAGGTGCGGTCCTGCGCCTGCGGATCGTCGGAGTAGAAGTCGGCGAGATCGAACCGCGCGGGTTCTGCGAAGACGGGGTCGCCCCGCCGGGTGCGGTTCCACAGCTGCTCCGGGCTGCTCGCACCGGGTACGGCTAGGCCGGCACCGACGACAGCGACCAGCGGGCGCGGTGGAGCCGGTGCGGTCACGAGGCGTCCAGGAGGAAGCCGGCGACGGACCGAGGCGTCAGGGGTGTCGGCGTCCGGCTTTCCGGGGGCAGCCGCAGGCCCCAGTGTTCGGCGGCGCGGGCGAGCACGAGCTGGTGCTGGAGGGAGTCCGCGCCCAGCTCAGCCTCCAGGTCGATGTCGGCGGTGACCATCTCGGACGGGTACTCCAGGACCTCGGCGTACATCGCCTTGAGGTACCCGATCAGCTCATCGCGGTCGGGGACCATGTTTCCTCCTCGGCTGGCCTCTCGGTACCGATGAGGCCGCTGTGTAGTCGGTTTCGCGTCACGCGTGTCCGGAACGGGGCGAGGGCGAGGGCCTGCGGGGCGGCGGATTCGACGAGACCGGACAGGGTGCGGCGCGGCCCGCACTCGACGAAGACCCCCACCCCGTCGTCGCACAGGTCTACGAGGGCTTCCAGGAAATGCACGGGAAGGACCATCTGGAGGGCCAGGGCCTGGGCGAGATCGTCACAGGGCAGATAGGAGCGTCCGAGGACGGGTGAGTGCACCCGGTGCCGCAGAGCCCATGCCGGTGTGCGGCGCACGGCGGCCGCATGGTGCCGGTAGGCGTCGGTCAGCAGCGGGTGGTGATGGGGCGTCGGCCCGGTGCGCAGCCGCGTGGCCGTGCGACCGCGCGCGGCCAGTAACTGGTGCAGGCGGTCGAGGGACGCGGAGGGCCCGGAGAGCACGACTTGACGCGTGCCGTTGACCGCGGCGATCACCGTGGTGGGTTCCTCGCGCGTGAGACGGCGCGCCTCCCGGGGGCTCAGCCGGACCGCCAGCATCCCGCCCTCGGGGACACGGTGCTGGCGCAGCGTACGGATGCGCTCGCACAGGAGGCGAACCCCTTCGGGCAGGGAGAGGCCCTCTGCCGCCACCAGGGCGGCATATTCCCCAAGGCTGTGGCCGCACAGGACATCGGGCGTGATTCCCGCCTGTTCCCGCAGTAACCGGTAACACGTGATCTCCGCCGCGAAGATCTCCAGTGCCCGCACGTCGGAATCGGGCGGAAAGGCAGCACCTGGAGATCGGTCCTCCGCCTGGAGGAGGGACGGCGCTACCTGCGGTAAATCGTAGGACGCAGCTATCGTGTCAACTTCCGCTGCAACGCTCTCAGCGACGTCACGCGCCAGCGGCCACCCAGCGAAGGGAGCAGCATAATAGGCACCGAAACCGGGAAAGAGGAACGCGGTCCTCACGCGGCCTCCTCGAACGTCAGAACCGGCTTGACGCATTTTCCCGTAGCGGCATCATGCGCCGCCTCGTTGATCCGGTGGAACGGATAGCGGGCGATCATCCTGTCGAAGGGCAGCCGGCCCCCGCGGTAAAGCTCGGCCAGAACCGGGATGGTGCACTGCGGCACGCTGTCGCCCTCGACGATGCCGCGCACCTGCCGTCCGAACATCAGACCCGACATCTCCAGGGCGGCCTCGGTTCCGGGCGCGGCGGCGCCCACCAGGCCGCACACTCCCCGCGTGTGCAGAGCGTCCACCGCCATGCGCAGCACGTGCGGCACACCGGTGGCCTCGATGCTGTAGTCGACGCCGGTGCCGCCCGTCAGGTCCCGCAGCGACGCCACCGGATCCGGCGTACTCCGCAGGTCGATGACGTGGGTGGCGCCCAGCTCCCCGGCCAGCCGCAGACGAGCCGGATTACGCCCGAGCGCCACGATGGTGGTGCAGCCGGCTACGACGGCCCCCAACACCGCGCTGCACCCCACCGAGCCCGCCCCGAAGACGGCGATGCTGCTGCCGGCCCCGCACCGCAGGGCGTGCAGGACGCTGCCCACCCCCGTCTGTACCGCGCAGCCCAGCGGGCCGAGCAGGTGGAGAGGAAGGTCGGCGGGGACCTTGGTGACGCTGGCCAGTCGGGCGAGGGCGTACGTGGCGAAGGACGACTGTCCGAAAAACAGGCCGTGGACCGGACCCTCCGCCGATCTCAGCGTCGTCGAGCCGTCGGGGCGGGTGCCGGCGAAGTTGCGGGGGATGAAGTCCGCACAGTACGCCGGTGCGCCCGTGACGCAGTGGCGGCAGGTGCCGCAGAATCCGTAGCTGAGAACGACGTGGTCCCCCACGGCCACACGCGACACCCCTTCGCCGACCGCTTCCACGACGCCGGCACCCTCGTGTCCGAGCACCACCGGAAGGGGAACCGGGTACCACTGGTCGCGCACGATGAGGTCGCTGTGGCAGACACCCGAACCGGCCATGCGGACCAGCACCTCGCCCGGCCCGGGTGTGTCAATCTCCACCTGGGCCAGCTCGAATGGCCCCCCGGGGCGGTATACCACTGCTGCCGTGATCAGCATGGACGGACCCTTTCCTAGCCGTACATGTCGACGCCACGGGCCCGGTAAGCGCCTTTCGCTGGAACCGGTCAACGTCGGCTGAGCGGCCTCACATCGCGGGAAAATACGAAGGCGTGAGGCGTTTTCCACCCCGTTGGGAGATCACTGAGGATGAGTCACATGGCCGCCTGGCCCGCGGAATGCATGGAGGAATGCGGCGCGCTCGGTGTATCCACTCACAGTGGAACACCATGCTGCCGGAGTGTCAACCAAACGTATCCGCGTGGCCAACGTATGGGAACACTCCGTCTATCGCCCTTTGGCCTGCGGTTATGCGGAATGACCACCGCTGCAGAGTGTGAACAATGTGACCAAGGGGATCCAATTTTTTTCGATTCCTATTCGGCAGCCGACCCAAGAGACCCACCGCCCCCAGGAACGCACTCGAGCCGGGTGGAGCTGCACGAGGCCCACCAGGACCACCTCCGGACATCACCCTCGCCGCCGTGCACTGCGTGCGCGTTGAGGCCGTGTCCTATGTGGTGAGGCGGGGGAGGCGTTTGTCGCAGTAGAGGGTTGTGGCGTGACTGAGGAAGGCCAGGTATCTGCGGGGGAGGCGTTCGTAGCGGTGTTGAGCCGGCGGTAGCCGGTCAGCCAGGACATGGTTCGCTCGATGACCCGCCTGCGGGGTCCTAGCCGTTCGCTGGAGTCGATGCCTTGCGGGCGATGCGGACGCCGATGTGCTTGCCCCACAACCATTGGCGCAGGTGGGGGACGTCGCAGACTTCGTCCGCGTGCAGGCGCTGGGGTTTGGGGCAGCGGCCGCGGTGGCGGTCGTGTCCCGTTTGGTGACCGGCGACGTCTGCTGACCGTCCTCAAGCTCAGGCCGGCCTCCTTGGCGAGCTTGGTCAGGATCATGACTCTGTACACGGCCAGGCCACGGGAACGCCGTAGCTCCAGCCAACGCTACGGATACAGGACCACGGCCACCCCGTTTCTGCGCCCTCGGCCAACATGCGGAGGGTGCCATCCCGACGGCAGCACGTCAGGAGCTCTGCACGTTCACCCGTACGCGGCCACGCACGTTCGCGTGTACCCCGGCAAGCGGCGATGAACTGCAGGTTCCGGCGAAGCGCCGTCCCTTACCGGAGTATCACAGGTCGTTGCCCCGCCTCAGTGGTACCGGTTACGCGATTACAGGCGATGAGTGTGCCGTCCAGGTCTTCACGGCGCAGGGCCT
Source organism: Streptomyces solitudinis (assembly GCF_036323765.1). Lineage (NCBI taxonomy): Bacteria > Bacillati > Actinomycetota > Actinomycetes > Kitasatosporales > Streptomycetaceae > Streptomyces > Streptomyces solitudinis. The sequence goes on along the minus strand of NZ_JAZDCW010000004.1, from coordinate 136,555 downwards.
GCTCATGGCGGTGCTCCAGCATTTGGTGCAAGTCCGGGGCACGCTTGGCCAGGACGTCGATGTCCTCGTGCAGGCAGCGGTAAACGGTGGCCTGGGAAGTTCAGGTGTCGCGGCCGGCAGTGCACGCAGGCGCGGGAACCAACGCAGTATCAGGACTGCTTGATGGAACGGGCCCCGGGCCCGTGATCCGCGTGGTCTGCCGATCTTCTGCCGACGGGCGGCCAAGAGGCGGGCGAGGAAAGCCACCACCGGGCGGGGGCTTACATAGCAACATAGAGAAACAGCGTGGAGCCTCTGGTGCCGTAGGACGATCTTCTGAGAGAGAACCGTCCTGTCAGGGGTTTGGGTTTGCCTACCGCCGGGGCGGAGCTGCCCGACTCGTCCAGACACCAGGTCCTCACCCGGCTCCACGTGAATCATTTCGCTGAGAAAATTCACTGTGCCGATGTGGCGCAATCACGATGAACGGAGTCGGTGAATCATTACGGCGGCAGGAGCAGATGGGTGACCAAAGGACTTGGTACCGTACCAAAGGTACCTAATTCCTTGCTGTTTCCGGGCTCGAGGGCCTGGGCAATCGTGGCTACATGGGACGGGGAAAGCGACAACGCTGGAGAGGAAATTCATGCATGCGGGTCCTGTGTCTGCTTTCGCCCAGTCACTCGTTGAGCAAGAGCAGAACATCAGGCAGCGTGATGACACACTGCTGCAAGCAGCCCGAGGCGGTCAGGTGGGCCGGCAGAACCTACGTCGCATGGTGCAGGACGACCAGCTCTGCCCGAAGTCCGGGACCGAGACCTATCCGCTACCTCTCGGCCGGTACCCAAGCGGGTCGGCAGCTGGTCCCTTCGCCGGGCTGAATTCTGCCCTGCGCCCACTCAGGCCGAGCTTCGACCGGTGCGCGGAGGCTTTGGGCCCACTCCCGCCTCCGCTCTCGACCCGTCTGAGGCCGTCAACGCGTCCGCTTTCCCCATGGCGGTTTCCCGGATGTGCCTGCACGCCGGGCTCGCTGCCGCCGCACTGGCGCTGCGGTCGGACTTCGCGGCCTACGCGGTGGGAGGGAACTCGTGCGGACGCTGACTGACGCGGGCCTCGGCGAGCCCGAGGCCTTCCGTGACCACCACAACATGCCGGCAGCCTCGAAGCTGCTCGACCTGGCCGCCACTGTCGTGGAGGACGGCGTCCGCGAGCGTGACACGGTCGACCACGCCGCGTCTGTCGTCACGATCCCGCTGGCTGGCCTCGGCGGCTTCTTGCGGTGCGCCGCTAGGGTGGCGCGAGCTCCGTCTGCAGTCGCTGCGGGCCCGCGAAGCCGGCAAGGGCGATGGCCGTGCGCGTGGGAATAGCGGGCGGCGGGGTCGCGGGTCTAACGCTGGCCTGGTTGCTCGACGAGAGCCACGAAGTGCTTCTGCTGGAGGAGCGGCCGAGGCTCGGTGGGAACGCGGAATCCGTCCAGACGACCGCCCACGGCGGTACTTGTGTTATCGATCTAGGTGTCAGGGAGACGCCCGTCGAGGTGTCTCCGATCTGGCGGCACATCGCGGCGTCGGTGGGTGTTCCGGCTGAGGACCTCGTTCCGGCCACGGCCTCTCGCGTGGTTTTCCGGAAGCACGAGCGCTCGCCCCTGTGGGTCTCCGCCGCCGAACCCACCGACACGGTACGACCCGTCACGACCGGGGGACCGGCGTACCGGGCCATGGTCCGTTTCGCCGAGGAATCTGCGTGGTGGGAGACGGAGGGGATGTCCTGGGACGTCACGATCGACGATGTCCTGAACGCGTGGTCGCTGCCCTCGTCCTCGGTGGAGCACCTTTTGTGCGCGCTGCCGGCTTCGCTCCACGGCTGCACGCTGGACGAGGTGCGAACCCTGTCCGCTCGGGCGGTCGGCGCGGCCTTCACCCCGCCGGACACGGTCCCCCGAACGACCTACCTGCGATCGGGGGCCACATCCCTCGTCCAGGGACTCGCCGCCGGCTCACGATCGGCCAGGCTGCGAACAGGTACTGGCCTGCGGGCGGTGTACCAGGCGGGAGAGGGCTTCGAACTCGTGGACGCAGCGGGGGCTGTCCACCCAGTGGACGCGGTGGCCCTGGCCCTTCCGGCGGACCATGCCCTGGCAGCACTCTCCGGTCTGGCCGCCACGGGCGCCTGGCAAGCCGCACTGAGTTCCATCGAATACCGGGATGTGACCTACGTCCTGCACCGAGACCCGTACGGAATGCCAGAGGATCGGCGCGTGTGGTCCGCCGGCAACACCACCGTGGATGAGGACCGGAGCGAGACGACGACCTGGTACGGCCCCTCACTGGGCGTCGACCTGTTCGTCAGTCAGGTCGGTCACCGCTCCGGGCAGCCCCGCGAGGAGATCGCCCGCTCCTCATTCCGGGCGACGCTCCCCACCCCGGCAGCGTGCCGGGCGCGGCAGCGGCTGGCCGAGATCGAAGCGGGGCAGCGCCTGCTCTTCCTCGGACACTGCACGACCCCGGTGGAAACACAGGAAGCGGCCATGGCATCGGCTCTGGCCGTGGCACATCACCTCGCACCCCGCGGCTCACGGCCGCGGAGGCTGCGCAACTACCTCGAAGGCGGATGACCGATGCGAAACGGAAGCAGTACCACGTACTCCCGCGCTCAGGTGGCCCGGCAGGTGATCCCTTGCATCGACGTGCGCGACGGCGTGGCGACCGACCCGTCCGGGATCCCGGGTCTCGCCGACCCCCTCGACGTCGTCGGCATTGCCGCCGGTTACGCACACGACGGTGCCGGCCAGTTGTTCCTGGACGTCGTTGACCCCTGGACCGCTGCCGGCTACCTGCCGGACCTGCTGCGCGAGCTGCACAGGACCGGTCTGGAACTGCTCGTCTCCGTGCAGCACGGAGTCCTGCCGTCGCCCGCGGAGTGTGCGGAGGTGCTGTCCGCGGGCGCGGACGCGCTCTCGGTCAGCACCAGCTTGGTCGAGGAACCCGACCGGGTGACGGACGCGGCCCGCCTGCTCGGAGGCCGACGGCTCATCGGCGTCGTCAACTGCTCGGGGGACCGGCAGCGAGGATGGCGGGTCCTCATCCACGGCGGCGCCACCCGCACCACCGTGGACGCTCTCACGGTGGCCCGGCGGTTCGGTGAGCTGCACGTGCGCTCACTGCTCGCCAACAACGTGGACCGTGAGGGCACGGGCATCGGTTACGACCTGGAACTGACCCGGGCCGCCGCGCGCGTATCCCTTCTTCCGGTCATCGCCTCCGGGGGCGCGGGCTCGGCGGGACAACTGGCCGACGCGCTGCACGGCGGCAACGCCACCCACGTACTTGTCAACAAAGTCGTCCACAGCGGCCGGGAGACGGTCGGTTCGCTGAGCGAGAGTCTGTACCGGCATCTTCACGGGGAAGCGGGCTGATCGTGTGCGGGCCTTGGCCTTCCAGGGATACGGCGACCCTTCCCGTGTACTCCGCCTCACGGACCTTCCCCGGCCCGAACCGGGCCCGGGTCAGGTACGGGTACGGCTGTCCGCCCGTCCGATCAACCCCTCGGACCTCCTGTTCGTCCAAGGATCCTACGGTCGCGAGGCACGTTTCACCCCGCGGCCGGACGGTGGCGCCCGGGGGAGTGGCTGGGCTGTCGCCGGGTTCGAGGGGGCAGGTACTGTGGACGCCCTGGGCCCCGGAACGAAGGGTCCTGCGCCAGGCACCCGGGTGGCGGTCTCCGCCACGGGGACGTGGCAGGAATACGTCTGCGTCCCCGGCACCTCGGTGATCCCGGTTGCGCACGGCGTCTCCACCGAGGCGGCCTGCCAGCTCACCGTGAACCCGTTTACGGCCCACCTGCTCGTGCGTGACCTCGTCCTCGATCCGGGCGACACGCTGCTCCTTACCGCGGGTGCCTCCGCCGTGAGCCGCATGGTGATCCACCTGGCGAGCGAGCGCGGTGTCCGGTGCCTGCCCGTGGTCAGGCACCGCGAACAAGCACGCGCGCTGACGCGCCCGGGCACATGGCCCCTGACGGTCAGCTCCGCCGACGCCCTCACCGAGGCGGTGCGCGACACCGTGGAGCACAGTCAAGTTGGCGCGGTGCTGGACGCAGTGGGCGGGTCTCTCGGCGACGCGGCACTGCGCTGCCTCCGTCCCACCGGACGTTTCGTCTCCTACGGCATGCTGTCCGGTCGCCCCCTCTCGATGCGCCCTGACGACCTGGTCTTCCGGCAGGTGAGCGTATGCGGCTTCTGGCTTCCGGCCCGTATGGAGCGCCTGGACGGACAGGAGCTGTGCGCCCTCACCCGGGAGGTCCAGGAGGCCGTCGTACGTGGCCTGCCCGGCCTGGAGATCGCGGAGCGCCACGACCTCGCCGACTTCCGGTCCGCGCTCGAACGCACGGCGCGGCCCGGACGCGACGGAAAGGTCCTGCTCACCGGCTGACCGCGGCCGGTCCCGCTCCTGCCGGCCAGCCGACTCACGAAAGGTCCGATCATGCCATCGACAGCGCCCACGCCGAACGGTCGCGCTCCCGGGCACGCCCGCGCGTGCGGGGACACCCGTACCGGCTATCCCCGCGACGCCCTGCTCCCTGACCTGTTCGCCCGGCAGGCACGGCAGTCCCCGGACAGCGAGGCACTGGTGTGGAGCGGCGGCCGCTGGACGTTCCGGGAACTGCGCGACAGGGTGCACCACGCCGCCGCACAGCTGCAGGCCCGCGGCGTGAGCGACGGTGACATCGTCGCCGTGCTCTTGGACCGCTCCCCGCAGTCGGTGGTGGCCGCACTCGCCGTCCTGGAAGCAGGTGCCGTCCACCTCCCCCTCGACCCCTGCACCCCCGGCAGGCGGCTCGCCGTGATGATCCGGGATGCGGCGGCCAAGTGTCTGGTGACCCTGCCCGGCGCAGCCGTCCCCCTGCCCCTCCCGCTAGGCCGTGTTACGACCCGCGAGCTGGCAGGAGCGCGGACACCGCGTCGGGAACCGCGCAGGCCCGCAGGGCGGGTGGCGACGGACGCCGCGTACCTCGTCTACACCTCCGGTTCGACCGGTGCCCCCAAGGGCGTGCTGTGCCACCATCGGGGCCTGGTCCGCTTTGTGACCGCCGACCACCCCGCGGTTCCCGGGCCCGGCGACCGCCTGCTCGCCACGACTAACCCGACGTTTGACGTCTCCTACTACGAGATCTTCTGCACCTTGCTCAACGGTGCCTGCCTGGTTCTTCCGGAACCCGACGTCCTGCTCGATCCCGAGGCCCTGGCGCAGTCCCTGCGCCGCCACCGCATCACCACCCTGTGGCTGGCCGCCGGAGTGTTCCACGTGCACGCACGGTCCGCGCCCGGCATGTTCTCCGGACTGCGATGTCTGATGGTGGGCGGCGACTCGGTCAGCCCCGCTGCCGTCCGCGCCGTACTGAGTCATGGCGCGCCGGCCACCTTGGTCAATGGCTACGGGCCGACGGAGAACGGCGTCATCACCACGTCGTACACGGTCCGCGACCTACCCGACCGCGCGGAACTGGTCCCCATCGGCAGTCCGGTGCCCGCCACCACCGTCCACGTGGTCCGGCGCGACGGCAGCCTGGCCGAGGCCGGGGAGGCGGGGGAACTGTGGGCGGGCGGGGACGGCGTGGCGATCGGCTACCTCAACGACCCTGAACGGACCGAGGAGCGCTTCGTCCCCGACCGCTTCGGTGCCGATCCACAGGGCCGCCTCTACCGTACGGGTGACATCGTGCGCCTTCGGGACGACGGCGTGCTGGAATTCCTGGGGCGTAGGGACAGGCAGGTGAAACTGCGGGGCTTCCGGATCGAACTGGACGAGGTCGAGGCCGTGCTGTCCGCCCATCCGGATGTCCGGGAGGCCGCCGTCGATGTACTGGGCGAAGGGCCCGGGCAGCACCTCGGTGCGGCCGTGGTCAGCGTCCTGGGTGTTGATTCCAACACTCTGGCCGCACGCCTGTACGACCACGTTCGGGACCGGCTGCCGGCCCACATGGTGCCCAGCAGGCTCGTCTGCGTCCCGGACCTGCCCTTGACGACGAGCGGCAAGGCAGATCACGCCCGCCTCTTGGCCCGGATCACCCGGCCGGCAGCCGGTCGACGCGAGGGCGGAGCGCCGGAAGACGCGGACGAGAGGGCCGTCGAGCGGATCTGGAGCGAGGCCCTGGGCACGGAGACCCTAAGGCGGGAGGACGACTTCTTCGCTCTGGGCGGCACCTCGTTGATGGCGACGCACGTCGCCACAGCCACCCGCCGCCACTTCGGCATCGACCCGGGAAACGGCAGCACCCTCGTCCGCGAGTTGCTGAGCAATCCGACCCTCGGGGCCTTCACAGCGCGAGCGCGGCGACTCGCCAGGCAAGGGACGGCGCGGGCGTCACACGCGAAGCCGGACTTCCACGCCGAGGCGCGACTCCACCGGGCGATACCGGTCGCCGGACCGCTGCCCGGACACGGTCGGCCGGGACGGGTGTTCGTCTCCGGTGGCACCGGATTCCTCGGTGTCCACCTTGTCGATCGGCTCCTGCGGGCCGGCGCGGAACGCCTCCACTGCCTCCTTCGCACACGGGACGAATCACACGGCGTCGCGCGCATGGCTGCCCGAATGCGACGCTACGACCTGGACCCGCAACACCTGGACGGCCGGGTCACGGTGGTTCCGGGCGACCTGTCCGCCGAACGGTTCGGACTCGACAGCACCACCTGGGAGCGGCTGGCGCGGGACAGTGACCTCATCGTGCACTGCGGCGCACAGGTCAACTTCGCCTACCCCTACGAAGCACTGGCTCCGGCCAACGTCGGCGGCACGCGCACCATCATCGAATTGGCCACTGCGCACCGGCTCAAACCCGTACACCACATCTCCACCGTCGGTGTGCTCGCCAGCCTCGGCCTCACAGGCGTCCGGCACGCGACGGAGCACACGCCGCTCGCCCGTCCCGACCTCCTCCCGGGCGGGTACATGCAGACCAAATGGGTCGCTGAGAAGCTGGTGGCGGAAGCCGCGCGTCAAGGGCTTCCCGCGTCCATCCACCGCCCCGGCGAGGTCACGGGCACCGGTGACCGGGGTGTGTGGAACACCGACACCCTGATGTGCGCGCTGTTCCGCACGATAGCGCAGGCCGGCGTAGCCCCCGACGTGCCGTTGCCGCTCGACTTCGTTCCCGTGGACCACACGTCCGACGTGATCACCCGGGTGATCACCCACGAGAAGCCCGACGGCCGCGTCTACCACATCACCAATCCCGACGAGGCACGCCTGCCCCTCCTCGTCGACCGTCTGCGTGCCATGTCCTACCGGGTGCGCACGGTCGGATACCAGGAATGGGTGGCCGGAATCGTCCGGGCAGCGGATGCGGACCCCCGGCACCCGATGACGCCGTACCTCCCCCTGTTCGTCGAGCCCGCGACCGGCCCGGACCTCTCCGTCGAGCAAACGTACTTCACGAGCGTGTTCCCCCGCCTCAGCCGCAGCAACGCCGACCGTGTGGCGGCGGACGCCGGCCTGACCTGCCCGCCGGTCGACGCCCGGCTGATCGACCTCTACCTCGGCCGCCTCCAGGAGAGCGGGTACCTCCCGCCACCGGAGGCCACCGGAGGCCACCGGTGGCCCCTCGCCTGAGCCGTTCAGCACCCGCACCGACGACGGTCACCCGTCGCCGACCCCAACCGAAGGGAACCCACATGACCGCCCGAAGCCATATCGACGCCAAGGCCCTGGCCGACGACGTCCGGCAGCGTCTCACCGGCGAAGCCCCCGGCAGTCCGCTCACCCTGGCACCGGTCACGGGCGCCGGCGTCCTGGAACCGCTGCGCCGCCTGGTCGCGGTCGAGTACCGGGCACACGCGGTAGAACTCGTGGCCTACGGCACGTTGCTGGCCCGGTTCCCGCACCGGCCCGCGGCCGGACTCTGGATCACCCTGGCACGCATCGTCCACGAGGCCACTCCCAAGCTGCGAGAGGTGGCCCGGGCCCTCGGAATGGCCGAGACCGACCTGGTGGGCCGGCCGGCGGACGGCGGCCCCTACTCCTTCCATGGCGCCATGTCCTGGATCGCCACATCCGGGAGCCAGACCGCGGCAGCCCTGGCCACCCACACCGACATGCAGGTTTACTACTCCGGCGCCAGCGCCGTCGCACGACGCCTGCGGGAGACGGAAGCCCCGGTGCCGCGGGAGTTCCTCGACTACTACGACGACCCCGGCGATGACGCCCTGGAGGAACTCGCCCTGGCCGTCGCCCAGGAAGGCCTCGACCGCGGCGACGACCCCCAGGAAGCGCTCTTCCACGCCCATCGCATTGCGGACGCGCTGCTGGACGTCTGGAAGACGACGGCGGCTGACACGGTCTGATCCCGTGACGTGATGTGACGTGACGGTGCCGGGGCTCCGACACCGCTAACCGAAAGGAAGCAGCGTTGAACGGCATTGACGAACCGACGTACGAGGTACTGCCGAGCCACCACAGCGATCCGTTCCGTGACCACGTGGTCCGGGCCTACGAGGACTCCGCTGGCGACTGGCAGAAGGTCCTCGGCGAGCAACTGCACTTCCAGTGGGGCGTCTTCGGCCACCCGGACGCGCCTCGCCCTGTCTCCCTCGATGAGGCAGGGCTCAGGCACCTGGAACGTCAACTCACCCTCGCCACGGGTATGGGACCCGGACACACCACCCCGCGGCGCATCCTGGACGTGGGGTGCGGATGGGGAGCGACGCTGAGGCACCTCGCGCAGGTCTTCCCCGACTGCCCGCGCCTGGACGGCGTGAACATCAGCGCCGAGCAACTGGCTCACTGCGCAGACCTCGTGCGCGACGTACTCCGACCGGGCCGCGTCCACCTGTATCTGTGCGACGCCGCCGATATCGCCGAGCTGCCCGACCCGGAACAGCCGTACGACCTGGTGGTCGCCCGGGGAGTCATCACACACCTTCCCCCACAGGTGTACGAGACCGCGACTGAGGCGATGGCTCGGCGCATGCGGCCCGGATCCCTGCTCGTCGTCTCCGAGACGCTGTACAGCGAGGAGTTCCTGGCCCGCGAGCCGCGTCCGCCCGCGGACGCGGACCACCTGGCGCTGGGACACCGCAAGTCGCTGCGCTACATCACCGACGTTATGCGGGACAGTGGATTCCGGGTCCGGGACGAGCGAGTGCTCCCCTGCCCGGAAGACGCCGCCCGGTGGGTGCTGGAGCTGAAGAGCAACATCGATGTCCACTTCCCCGAGGAGGCGAGCCCGCCCCTGGAGGCGATCCGACGCATGGCCACGGACCTCGCGGTCGCCCTACTCCGGCAGGAAGCGTCGGTTCACAGCATTGTCGCCGAAAAGGGCCCCGCGTAGGGCACCCGGTACCGGCGTTCCCTCGCGCGGCACCCCGCGGTCCGCCCGGACGGCGGAGCGTGACATCCGTTGGCACGGCGACGCCGCACACTCCGTCAGCCTCCCGGCTGACCAGACCCGGTTCACGCAGCACACCGGAGCGCCGGTGGCCGTCGTCGACCGCTGGTGCGCCCCAGCGGTGAGCAGCAGCCCGAAGAGCACCGGTACCCGGGAGGTGCCGTCACGCTGGGGCGCACCCACTCCTTCGACCAGGAGCCCGTCAAGCTATCTGGGCCACCTGCTGGGAGACAGTGGGCACTGGACGACTCCAGGTGTCCGGGGCTGGCCCGGGGACGGTGCGGCTCCCAGGGTGGCGGCCCCGGGCGCACCCAGCGCGAAAAGGAAGTTCACGGCCCTGGCCGCGCTCCGCCAGGACGGCGGGCGCCACCGCGGCCTCGCTGCCCATCTGCACGGACGCGGAGCAGCCGAGGTGAGGGATGTAGGCAACGTATTGCGTTGGCGGTGTTGACGCAGCACCGGATGGCCACCACCGAACCACCGCACTCGTCACCGGCACCGGATGTGCGGATCGAGTAGACCCGGCGGACGGTCGGCAAGCCGCAGAAAGAGGGTCTGGTGGAGCGGGTCGCGCTGCCGCAGACTGGACGGCTGCGTCGCATGGCAGCTGATGCTGTCCCAATCGAGGACTTCTTATGCGCTGAGGTGGGCACGGCCAGTGTGTTCGACACGGACTAAGCGGTAAGAACCGGCCGTGCGGCTGTACTGCCCACCGTAGTGGTGACGGGTGGTGGTGGCGCGACCTGCCCAGGTCTCGAGTGCGCCACCACCCCGGCGTGCTTCCCGCAGCGCCCGAACCTCCGCTACGTCGTCCAGCCGTGAGTTCTGCTACCCGGCCCGCTGCCACTGATGTCCGCCAGATGCCGCCTGATCTCGCTGCTCCAGGTTCGCGCTCAGGCCCGCCGCAACCTCATGTCCCAGTCTTCAGGCGTCCACGATCCGGGGGAACTCCTTGCCCGGTGAATACCCCGGACGGAAGACCATCCGCCCACCCGTCACGACACCACGAGCCCATCCCAGTACGTGCGTCACCACTCGTACTCCCGACGCCACACCAGCGCCAGACAGTAGCCGTCCAGGTCGCCGTAGACCCAGCTCTCCACCTCATTTCCAAGCCGGGGTGTGTAGGCCGCCAGTAGTGGACCGGGAGTCCAGGTGAAGCGGTGGTCGGGCCGCCAGTCGGTGAGCCGTACCTCGCGCGTGTCGAACCGGAGGCCGAAACCGAAGTACTTGAGGACGGCCTCTTTGCATGCCCAGCGCAGGGGCAACGGCATGGACCACAGGCGGTGGCCCGGAACCCCTCCCTGCACGCCGCCCTCGAAGGTGAGGAGAGAGGCAAGATACGGGCCCATGGGGCGCTTCCGCTCAAGGTCCACGCCGATGGCACCGGGGCCGCAGGCGGCCACGGCGAAGTCCCCGGAGTGCGAAAGGCCGATGCCCACCGGCAGGTTGACGAAGGGCTTTCCGCTCCGCAGCCCGCCGCAGGCCGTGTCAACCCGGATATCCCGCACGCCCACGTGCCGGCGGGCGTTCCTGGCATGCCAGGCTTGGACAGCGAGCTCGAGCGCGAGACGTCCCGCGATCCATTCCAGTCGGCGCGCGGACGCGCGCGGACCGCCAAAGCGGGCGGACCTGACCGTTCCTGGATGACGTGCGCACAGGGCGTCGAACGCGTAGGGGCCGAGTGCCCGCAGCCAGGTGAGGGACACCGAAGTCAGGGCGAGCCGCCCTGCGATGACCGTTTGCGGGGGGCAGGCACGGCGCAGGGACAGGCTCCGGGCCACAACCGCTGCGGGGTCTTCGGTTCGTTCGCCTTCCCTCATCTCACGGCCACCTCTGCACGCCGCGCGCTTCGATGCCCATGTCGCCCAGCTGCTGGTAGTCGGTCTTCCCGTTGGCGTTGCGGGGCAGGGCCGCCAGGCACGTGGCTGCTTCGGGCAGCATGTACGCGGGCAGATGCCGTGCGCAGTGCCGTTTGATCTCCAGTAGGTTCGGTTTCCGGGCACCGGCGCGCAGGGTGTAGAAGAGGACGAGCCGGGCGGTGGTGCCCTCTCCCTCCACGACGACGGCCGCCTCAGCCAGGGCGGCGTGCCGGAGGGCGGTGTGCTCGACTTCACCGAGTTCGACCCGATACCCGGCGAGCTTGACCATCCGATCCCTGCGCCCCCGGTAGACGAGTAACCCGTTCTCGCGGGCGACGACGTCTCCGGTGGCGTGGCGGCCCTGGCGGTGCAGTACGGCGGCCGGTTCAGAGTCCCCGCCCCAGTAGCCAGGGGTAACGCAATCGCCTTCGACGATCAGCTCCCCGAAGGCATCTGGACCCTCGACCTCCCGACCCTCCTCGTCGACGACCGACAGCCGGACGCCGCTGATCGGTCCGCCGATGGGCACAGGGACATCACGCGCCAGGTCCTCGGGCCGGACCCGATGATGGGCGCACACATTGGTCTCGGTCGGCCCGTACAGGTTGTACAGCGCCGTGTGACTGGGGAGTCGCTCCGTGAGCGCGCGTAGCTGCTGCGGGGGGAAGAGTTCCCCGGCGAAGAGGACGTAACGCAGGCTGGCGGTGGTCGCCGAGGTGAGGGCGCCCGAAGCTGTCAGGAGGTGCAGGATCGAGGGCACCGAGTACCAGACGGTGACGTGATGCTCCCGTAGGCCGGCGGCCAGGGCCGCGACGTCTCGTGCCTCCTCATCGCCGATGATCCAGACGGCCGCGCCGACCGACAGCGCGACGAACAGGTCAAAGGTGCTGAGGTCGAAGGAGAAGGAGGCATGGTTGGCGAAGACATCACTAACGCCGACATCGAACTCCTCTCGTGCCCAGGCGACGAAGCTGGCCAGGTTCTGGTGGGAGATTCGGACACCCTTGGGGACACCGGTCGACCCGGAGGTGTACAGCAGCGCGGCGATGTCGGGGGATTCCGGCTCTGACAAGGCCGCCCACCGGTCGGAAGCAGGTGCGTCAAGGGTTCCCCAGACGTGAACCCGGGCCGCTCCGAGGGTGGACACACTGGCCTGGTCCGAGTCTGTGATGACCACGGCCTCCACGGAAGAGGGCAGAGTCTGCTCGGACAGGATCGCCAGATGACGGCGGTCAGTGAGCAGCACCAGTGGTTCAGCGTCCGCTAGGATGGTCCTGATTCGTGCTTGCGGCTGTCGACCGTCCAGGGGGACGTACACACAACTGGCGTGCAGGGCGGCGAGAATTCCCTCGGCGTATGCGGGCTGCTTGTCCATCCAGATCGCGATGCGAGTGCCCCGGCGGGCGCCCAGATCGCGCAAACGGCAGGCCAGTGCGCAAACCCTCTCGGCGAGTTCCCCGTACGAGACGGCGCGCGCGCCCACCAGAGCCGGCTGCGAAGCTTGGCCGGCGGGCAGGGTACGCAGAGGACGGATCAGAGGGGACAGGGCAGTGTTCTCGCTTCTCGGCTCCATCTCGAGCTCCCCTCAGCCCGCAGGAGGCAGAACGCCGGTCTCGCGGCCAGCCTCCGTGAAGACGCCGACTGCTTCGGCCAAGTCCTCGGGCGTGTGCTCCGACGTCACGCTGATGCGCAACCTGGCGTCACCGAGCGGAACGCCGGGGAAGACGACCGTTTGGCAGAACAGGCCGCGGGCGCGCACGGCACGGCCCATCGCCATGGTCCTGCGCTCATCGCCTATGACGATGGGGAGGATGGCGCTCTCGGTATTCTCCAGGTCGAAGCCCGCCTCCGCGAGCATGGAGCGCAGAGCGTGGATGTTCAGCCACAGCCGCTCGACGCGCCCCGGCTCCGACTCGATGACATCGAGGGAGGCGATGAGGCCGGCTGCGACCCCGGCGGGGATGTTCGCCGCGAAGACATAGGAGTTCGAGTAGAAGCGCAGGTACTCGATCACGTCCTCCTCGCCGACGACGAATCCGCCCATGCCCGCCAGCGCCTTGCTCATCGTGCCCAGTTCAAGGTCGACTTGCCCCTTCAGCCCGAAGTGCTCCGCCGTTCCCGCGCCGCGGCTCCCCAGCACGCCCGTGGCATGGGCGTCGTCAAGCAGGATTCTGGCCCCGTACTTCCGGGCGAGGGGCACGATCCGGGGCAGGTCGCAGATGTCGCCGTGCATGCTGAACACGCCGTCCACCACGATGAGCTTGCCCGCTGCCTCCTGAGCGCATCGCTCCAGCACACGTTCCAGGTCGGCCATGTCGTTGTGCTGGTAGATCCGACGGGCGGCCCCGGACAGTTTGCAGCCGTCGACGATGCTCATGTGGTTCAGCTTGTCGACGACGACTGCGTCATAGGGCTTCGCCAGCGCGGATATGGCTCCGAGGTTGGCTGAGTACCCGCCGGGGTACACGATGCAGGCAGGGCGCTGTTTGAAGGCCGCGAGACGTGCCTCCAATTCTTTGTGGAGACGGTTGGTTCCTCCGATGATGCGCGAGCCGGTGTGAGTGGACCCGTAGGTGCGGGTGGCGTCGCAGACGGCGTCGAGTACCTTGGGGTGGGTGGCCAGGCCGAGGTAGTTGTTCGAGGCGAACATGAGAAACTCGCGTTTGCGGCCCGTGGTTTCGTCGAAGATGACGGTGCGACTGCCGGAGCGCGAGTGGGCGGGCATGCCGTACCAGTAGAGCTGCTCCTCTTGCCGCTTGCGCAGGTGCACGGCGAAGTCGCGGGCCTTGGCGAACAGGTCGGAGTCCCGCTTCTCCCGGAAGTCCTTCATGGAGAGGCCGTCCCGGCCGTCGGCGGCCGCCTCCCACCGGGGCAGCCCGGCGGCGGCTGGGGCGTGGCGGTCCACGGCACGGTCAGGCGGGGTATCCGGCGTGTACGGCACGGTGTCCGGTGACCGTGGTGCGGCGTCCACCGCTGCGTCGAGCAGCTCCTGAACGGTCGCCAGGGCCGACGGCAGGTCCGACATTAGGTTCAGCCGCTCCTTGACGGAGACGAGGATCTCCTCCCGCATGAGCGAGTCGATGCCGAGGTCGCCTTCCAGCGTGCTCTCCGGCGTGATCCGGGACCTGTCGTAGAGTGTGATGGAGGCGATGATGTCAATAACTTGTCGACGCAGGTGAGGCATGTCCTCCCAAGCCTTAGAAATCTCTGTCATAACTGGTCCTTTCCCTTTTGTTGCAGGCGTACGACCAGGGCGGCGATCGCTTTGACGTTCTGGAAGTTGTCCGGTGACACCTCGCGGAGAGGTACAGTGATCCGGTATTCGTCCTGTAGGTGGTGCACCAGTTCGAACATTCCCGATGAGTCGATGATGTTGAGTTCGATAAGCGGGGTCTTCTCGTCGAGCCCGTCTGGATCTCCTTCCAGCCAGGTGTCGGCGACGTAGGAGATCAGATGTTTTTCGATGGTCATTGCTTCCTCTGGATCGTTTGCTTGCCGCAGACGACACGGTCGGCTGTATACCCGGGTTCGATCCGCTCTCCGGCCCACTCTTCGACCACTTCGGCCATGACGTCGAAATCGTCGGCCAGGCGGCGGAACGTCTCGGTTTCCATGTCCCGGCTGAAGTCCGACCTGCTGGTTACCGCGATAACCTCGAAGTAGTGCACACCGGATCCTTCATCGGCGCTTTCTGCCATCCTCTGCACGCTGAAGGAGATAACGCCGGGCAGGTGCTGGCAGGCTTCGTAATCGGTTTCCCTCACCCACTCCTCGAATTCATCCGAATCGGAGCCTCCTCGAAGTCTGATGCGGTGGACGATTATTTCCACTTTCCCCTCGCTGATCAGGCGCGGCTGCGGGGGGACCTTCCCCCGAGTCCCAGGGCGCGCGCGATGTTGTTCTTCTGGATCTCGTTGGTGCCGGAGAAGATCCGGGCCGGAAGCGCGTCTCGGAGCGCGGTCTCCGCTTGGCCGTGGAGGACGCCGAGTCCGCCTTGGATCTGCACAGCGTCCAACCCCGCCTGCACTGCCGCCTCGCTGACTGCGAGCTTGGCCAGGGCCGGCGCGACCTCATCCGTGCTGCCCCGGTCCAGGCCCCATGCGGCCCGGTAGAGCATCAGGCGCGCCGTCTCCAACCGAACAGCCATGTCGACGATCCGGTGGCTCACCGCCTGGAAACCACCGATCGCGGTACCGAACTGCTGTCGCTCGTTGGCGTAGGCGATGGATGTCTCCAGAACTCGCCGCATGGTACCGAGGTACAGGGCGAACAGGCACGTGCGTTCCCAGGCCATCGAGGTCCTGAAGACCCCGAACCCGCCTCCCTCCGGACCGAGCATCTGACTTGCCGGTACCGTGCAGTCGTCAAAATGCACGTCCGCCGTGGGCGAACCATCCAGCCCCACCTTCTCGTAGCGCTTGCCCACTGTGAGCCCTGGTGTGCCGGCCTCGACGACGAACGAGGTCAGTCCGAAGCAGCCACCGCCGGGACGGGTCGCCGTCTGTACGATGAAGACGTCGGCCACGGGCGAGTTGGTCGTGAAGGACTTGTCCCCGTTGAGCACGTAGGCATCCCCACGGCGTTCGGCGCGCGTTCGCATGCTCAGGGCGTCCGAGCCGGCCTCCGGTTCGGTGATGCAGTGAGCTGCTATGCGCTTGCCGGAGCACAGCAGGGGGAGCCATCGCTGTTTCTGCTCCTCGGTGCCAAATTCGACGATCGGCGTGAGGCAGGCGAACACATGCGCCCCCAACGAGAAGACGAATCCCGTGTCCATGCAGCCGTATCCGAGCGCCTCCATGATCGCCGCCGCGGTGACGGCTCCCTGGCCAAGTCCACCGTATGCGCTGGGAACCACGGTTCCCAGGGCTCCCTGTTCGCCCACCAGGCGCCAGCGCCGCCGGAATCCATCAGGCTCGAAGGCATCGGGTCCCGCCAACCTGTTCCGCGCGAAATCCGCGATCGTCGCGCACATCTGGTCCGTCTGTGCGTCGAATTCGAAATTCATCAGGAGTCATCCCGGTGTTCATCGATGAGTAGGTGGTAGTTGATGCCTCCGGTGCCGAAAGAGCTCACCGCAGCGCGTCGCGGTCGTTCGGGCACGGCGGGCCACGGTAACGACTCGGTTGAGACGACGGCCGGAATCGCGGCGAGGTCGAGCGCTGGATTGACGACCCGCAAGCCGGTGTTCGGCGGCAGTGTTCCGGCGCGCAGGGCCTGCAGGACGCGCAGTAACCCGGCTCCACCAGCTGCGGCGAAGGTGTGTCCGAAGAAGGATTTAGCGGAGCCGATCGACAACGGGCGTCGCCTTAAGGGGGCGTAGACCTGGGACACCGCCGCGATCTCGGCGCGATCGCCTACCTTGGTCCCGGTCCCGTGAGCCTCCAGGTAGTCGATCGTCTCTGGGGCGAAGTCGACCTGCTCGAACGCCCGCCGCATGGCCTTGGCCTGGCCCTCGACATCCGGCGCGATCAGGGACCGGGCGTCGCTGGAAGCCCCGACGCCCCTGATCACGCCCAGGATCGGATCGCCCGCACGGCGCGCATCCACGTACCGCTTGAGGAGGAACAGCGCACAACCATCCCCTGGTGTGAACCCGTCGGCGGCCGCGTCAAAAGGCCTGATCCGGTCGTGCGACAGCAGCCGCAAGGAGGAGCACAGAACGAGATCGAGGACGTTGCACGGCAGCTCGACCCCACCGGCCACCGCGTAGTCGACGGTGCCGCCACGCAGGGCGCCGATCGCAACATCCAGCGCGGCCAGTGAGGAGGCACAGGCCGCTTCGACCGCCACGGGGACCGCGTTCAAGCCGTACTCGTTCGCCACGAGCGCCGCACTGCCGCTCGCCAGACAGCTGTCGATCAGCGTCGGGGACCACAAACCGCTCAGCCCGGCGAAGTCAGTGCGCGCCTTCTCCCGCAGCGCCTTCTCCTCGTCCTGGGAAAGTCCCTGGGGAAGGGCGAGTGCGGCGACGGCCGACTCCAGATCTTCCACCGCCAACGCACTGTTGGCCTGGCGCTCCCGCAGCAGGCTGAGGTTACTGCCCATGGCGACCAGTCCCGGGCCTTTGAGTGCGGAAGCGTCGTAACGGGAAAACACTTCGTTTGCAACAGCCAGGACGGTGCGCTGCGCCCCGTCCAGCTCCGCGTACCGGCGGGGGTCGATGCCCAGGCCGTGAGGCGGCGTGACGGGGACCTCCACTGGGGCGACCTGGTCCGAGTAGGTTTGCAGAAGACTGAGCTCTCCGGCCGAGTAGTACAATCTCCTATTCAGCAGGGCCTCGGGAGCGGACTGCATTCCGTCACGGCCGGAAAGGGTCGCGCGCCAGAATGCGTCGGCGTCCGGAGCACCCGCGAAATACCCGCCGTGCGCGAGGACCGCGATCGGCTCCGCACCGCTCGCCCGCCGCCTTGGCTGGGCCGGAGCAGGAGGAAGAGGGATCGGACCTGTGGCGTTCCGGGGGTGCTCCTCCATCACCAGGTGACACAGCACGCCAGTTACGGAGGCGCCGTTGACGGCTGCGCGGCGCGGAACGCCGCAGGAGTCCGGGCCCCAGCCCTCCGCGTGGCGGGGAATGCGGAATGCGGCCCCGAAAGGGCCGGTTCCTGGCGCGCGTTCATCGTCCAGGGAGGGAGGAATCGTACGGTGGTACAGGGACAGCGCCACCTTGGAGACACTCGCCAGACCGGCGTTGGCCAGAGTGTGTCCGAGCCGGTCCCGCACGCTTCCGACCGCCACGGCGCCGCCCGCTCCGCGTCCGAGCACTTCGGCGGCCCCGGCCGTCTCGGCCTTCGTCTCGTACGCCGCGCCGGAGCCGACGCTTTCCAGATACCGGACGGAGCCGGCGGGGACGGCCGCGGCCCGATACGCCGCGCGGAGGGTGTCCTCCCAGAGCTTCGCCGACGTCGTTCGGCGGAAAGGCCCCGGGCGCGCGTCCTGCCGTACGGCGCAGCTGCGGATCGTGGCGTAGACCCGGTCCCCGGCCTGCACGGCGCTGGACAGGCGTTTCAGCAGCAGCGCGCCGACGCCCTCGCCCAGGGTCGTGCAGCACCCACGCGTCGAGAGGGGGTCGGAGCACGGTTCGAGGAGCCCTTTCGTCCGCAGCGCGTGCGCCAGCAACCCGCTCTCCCGGACCTGCCCGGTCACCACCAGGGCGGCGTCCGCACCGCCGCCCCTCAGACAGGCGAGGGCATGCGCCAGCGCGAGGAACGACGTGGCGTCGGCGGCCTCACACACAACGGCACGCCCATGGAGCCCGAAGGCCGTCGCGATACGGGCCGGGATGGTGCTGACCATCTCGCCCACCCGGTCGTAGGCCGATCCCCCGAAGCTCCGCAGCAGCGACTGCCGCGCCTCCACCACTATCGGCTCGACGAGTTCCTGTCCGCTCGGGGCGCACCCCCGCACCAGTCCGTCGATGTAGCGGACGCCCTCAATCCGGAGCGCGTTGGCGTAATGGCGGTCGGTCCCGAGGCAGGCGCCGACGACGACGTCGGTCCGTTCGCCGGGCAACGCCCGTTCTGTGCCACCGGTGGCGTCCTCCACGCACCGCCCCGCCGCTTCCAGCATGAGGATCTGCAGACGGGCCATGGACCTGGCCTGGGCGGGCGGGATCCCGAAGCGCGCGGGGTCGATGTCGAGATCGTCGAGACCGATCCCGGCCGCCCAACCGGGGTCCCATGACGGGTCGTCCCGGGGATCGCAGCTTCTGTCCGAACGTGGCGGTGAGCTCGCACTGATGAGGCTCCAGTAGTCCTCGAGGCTCCGCGCCGTGGGATAGAGGGCAGACATGCCCACGATAGCGACGGGCTCCGCCTTCTCGGGACTGCAGTGGATATCATGCGTTTGCAATATCACTATGCGGTGGTTCCTCCCGTGTGACCCCGCCCGCTCGGGTGTTCGCCGACGATGCTGCAGCGTTCTCAGGTCGACTGCGCCCCATCTGCTCCTCGGCTTCCGGTCCACGAAAACCGAAATCGCGCAGGGGGGATCGGCCAAGACGTTCGGTCGCCCAGAACAGCCGTCGTTAGGTGCTGGGATCCTCTAGCGTGGTCAGCGGAGATACGTCCGGCAAGAGCGTCACGGCGCCACGCCCCTGACTTTCCCACAGCACTACATGAAACTCTTCCCTTCCATGAGTTGCTCTGCGGACGCCTCCGAACCCTGTCGGATCACGACACCGAAGTTCGCCGGAAAGCCGCTCCTTCATGTATGCCCGAGGCAGCCGCGCGACACCACCGCTTCCCGCCCGGGAACTGTCAATTTGAGGAGTGATCTTGACGAGGACACGGCCGCGCCCGTCCGGCGCCGAGCGGGCGATGCCTCAACTGGCGGGCAGGTACTCCGAGAACGGCCTTGGGACTGTTGGGCTAGCATGTTGGGGTGCCGCGTATGCAGAATCGGGCACGGAGGTCCATCCCTCTGCGTCGACCACGAACGCGGTCCTGAATCCGTGGAAGGCGACGGTGGCATGATCCGGTCGGGTTCCCGCCACCCAACCATGACCGACCCTCCAGACTCGACGTCTCACCACCCCTACCTGGCACGGACTTGTGAGTTCACCGTCATTACCGCCGGGCACTTGCGAACACCGCCAAGCGGATCTCTTCCAGGAGTGAAAAAAGAAAGCGGGCACTGGGGAGTGACACGGCGTCCGTTGTGCGCTACACCGAGAGCCAGGCACCGGTATTGACGCGGGCGGTCTCCGTCGGGGCTCAGCGGCGTCCACCAAGGAGGCGGGCATGGAATTGTCGATCGGGCCGGGGAGCCGGGCTTACACGCGCCGCCGGAGCCGCTCACGACTTCCAACGGTGCTACTTCTCACGATGGTGCTCTTGTGCGTTGCCTCCGTCCCGGACACGGTGGTCGCGGACGACGCCGTTCCGGTGGCGGGGGTGCCGCCCTTCTACGCGGTGCAGCGCGACGCCGTGGCGGTGCCCGACGGGGTGATGCCGTGGGGGCCCACATGGTTCCCGGACGGTCGGCACATCCTGTTCCAGGACTACAACGGCGGCCGGGAGTGGATCGCGGACAGGGACGGATCGAACGTGCGCTGCCTGACCTGCTCCATGCCCGACCATCCCGGCATCATCGGTGGGTTCGCCTACGTGTTCCCCGGTGACGACCGCATGTTCCTGGCCAACGAGCTGGGTGACAGGGTGCAGGTGCTCGAGTGCGCCCCCAGCCTGCTCGACTGCCGCAGCCACCAGTGGCTGCCGGTCGACCTGACCGCCGACGTCACTCCCGGCCAGACCAATCTGGGGCGGCGCACCTATCATCTGGCACCCGACGGGGTGCACCTGGGATACTCGATCACGCGCCCGGACGGGCTGGTGATGATCGTCGGAGCCCTGGTGCGCGGCCCGTCGGGTTACCGCCTGAGCGAACCGCGCGTGATCAATCCTCCCGGCCCCACCGACCCGACCGATACCGACCCCGACGGGTGGGCGAACGGCGGATCGCTCCAGGAGCTCAAGTCGTTCGCGGACGGCGGGCGATCAGTCATCGTGCTGGCCGCCCAGCCGGGAGGCATTCCGCAGCAGCAGAAGATCGACCTGCGCACCGGCCGGGTGACGCGGCTGACCGGGTACCCGGACTGGAACGAGGACGGAGCTCTCTCCCCCGACAACAATTCCCTGCTGACGGCGTCGTGGCGCACGCAGAATCGTATGACAGCACTGGGCCTGATGCCGCTGCCCAGGCCGTTCATCAACCTGTCCCAGGCCATCGTGGCGATCTACTACGTCTCCAGCCGCCCCGGCTTCGCCTGCGATCTGAGCCCGTGGCTGCTGCCAGCCCGAGGGGACAGGAACGGGCGCCTGGTGGGCCAGCCGCTCAATCCCTACGGCGGTGGCACAGACATTCCCGCCAACAACCTCTCGGGCCAACAGGTCTGGAGCCCGGACTCGACCCGGGTCCTGCTGCAGGGACGGTCCCTGATTCCTCCGGCCGCCGATGCCAACAGCTACGTACTGCAGAAGGGAACCGCTCCCAGCAAGCTGCTCATCGCCCGTATCAGCCGCCCGGCCACCGAACCGGTGCCCACCGTGACCACGGCCGTCGGACCCTGGGCGCCCACACCCCAGGCGTACCGGTCCAGCTACGACATGCCCGGAAAGCACGTCGTCAACGGCCACAGCTCCGGCACCGCCGTGATCAGCATCGGCGGAGACATCACCGGCGGTACTTTTTCGGTGCGCTACCACGACTACAGCGACGACGGCGTCTACTTCCTCAACGGCACACAGAGCGTCACCGGCAGCGTGACCACCGCGGTGGCGATCGACGACGACCTGACCGCGACCGACGCGCGGGGTGACAAGGCCGGTCATCTCAAGGCCACGCTGCGGTACCGGCAGATCCTGCCCACGCCACGGAACGGAGACCCGGGCGTGGAGAAGAGCGGCACGGTCTCCTCTACGTGGCTCGGCAAACACGCCAGTGGACTGCCCACGGTCGGCGCCTGCCCCGACAGCATGCCACGGCCGTCGCAGCTCGCCCTGACGGCGACAGCGCGCCCGGCCCCGGGCCACCTGACGGTCACCGCCCGGGTGACCGCCGACATCCACGGGGACGAACGGCCCGTCCAGGGAGCCACCGTCCGCATCGGCGCCCACACAGCGCTGACCGGCCCCGACGGCACCGCCACCCTCACCGTCCCCTGCGGCACGACGCCCGACCGGCGAGCGACGGCCGAGGTCACCGCGACCGCCGGAGACACCTTCCTGCCAGCCAGCACGACCATCACACCGCCGGCCGCATGACCGGGCGATGCCGGCCGGGGCGCCGACGTCGCCGAGCGATGCACTTCGGAGCACGACGGACGGCGGTGCCCTCAGGAGCGGGCGGTGAGACGGACTGGCAGTCGGGCGGGGCCGTGCAGGACGCGTGACGGTCGGGGCGTGATGGCCCCTGCAAGTGTCGCTTCGGGGTAGTACTCGAAGAAGCGGCTCAGTACCGTCCGGGCTTCGGCGCGGGCGAGGGACACGCCGAGGCAGTAGTGGATACCGGCTCCGAAGGTGAGGTGTCGGCCTGCCCCCGGTCGGTGGACGTTGAACTCGTCGGGGTGTTCGAAGACGGAGGGGTCCCTGTTGGCGCCGGCGAGGAGGACGACCACCGGCGTTCCCGCGGTCACCCTGTGTCCCTGCACGTCAGTGGTGCGACGCGCTCGGCGTACCACGTACTGCACGGGTGAGGAGTGACGCAGGGTCTCCTCCACGATGGCCGACCAGTCCCCGGCGGAGCGTTCCTTCTGGTGAGGGTCCAGCAGGAGGGCGCACAGGGCGTTGCCGATGAGGTTGACGGTGGTGACGAATCCGGCTAGCAGCATCATGCCGCAGGTGGCGATGACGTCTCGCTCGCTCAGCCGGGTGGGACAATGCGCGGCCAGGCCGGTCATGAGCCCTTCGGCGTTGTCCCGCTCCGCCCAGGCGTGCCGACGGAAGTACCGCGTCATCTCCGTGTAGACCCGGCGAGTGCGGCGGAAGTCCCTGGGACTTCTCGGCCCGTCGAGGGTGGCCGCGACGTCCCTGCCCCATCGGGTGAAAAGAGGCACGTCCTGTCTCGGCACCCCCAGCAGACGGCAGACGGTGGTGATGGGCACGGGCTCGGCGAGTGTGCCGACGAGGTCGACGCCGTCCTGGCCGGCGAGGGGCCGCAAGCAGTCGTCGACATCCTCCTCCATGTGTTCGATGAGTTTCTTCAGCCGGTCCGGTGAGAACCAGGGTGTGACGGCGGCGCGCAGCCGGGTGTGCCGCGGCGGGTCGAGGGAGAAGAACGCCTCGTCGAGCGGGTGGACGAAGTCCTCGTCCATCCGACCGCCCTTCTGGCCGGAGACCATGGTCGGGACGGCTCCGAAGTCGCCGCTGCGCAGGATGGCGTTCGCCGTCGACCACGTGGCCGTGAAGAGCAGACCGCGTCGGCTGCGAACCAGCGGGCCCCGGGAGCGGATGGCCGAGTAGGCCCCGTAGCCGTCGGCACCAGGGCGCAGCCGCAGGATGTGGGCCCCGGGGTCGCCCCGCAGATGATCCTGGAACAGGCGGAGCCGGTCTGTGAGGAGGGCCAGTCGGGTTTCACTCGGCATCGGCCACCGCCTCCGCCTGCGTACGGTGCGCTGTGAGTCGGTAGGGGGACCAGTAGTACTGGCGGTAGAAGTTCTCCGCCATCTCCACCCACGTGCGCAGCTGTTCCGTGTCCTCTAGGAAGCGGTGCATGTTGACCAGCATCCAGCTCCACATCGCCTGGCTGTCCCGGCAGCCGCCGCAGTTGCCCGAGGTGCAGCAGAACTGGACGGTGTGGTCGGCCCGGTAGGTGTTGAAGCCCCGCAGCACCGGATTGCCGTTGGCGAGCCGTTCGGCGTGCGCCTCATGGCTGACGCTGATGCTGGGGCAGGTGTCGTACCCGAAAGCCCCCCAGTGGCTGCGGCCCCGGACCAGGGCGTCGAAGTAGTAAGGGTGGCCGATGACTGTCTCCCGGTATGCCTCCCATACGCGGTTCATTTCGTTGATGAGGAGATCGCCCTCCTGCAAACCCGTGGGGTCGTCGGTTCCATAGTCGCTGTAGAAACCGAACACGACCTGGTTGCCGTTGTCCCGGATGGCACGGACGGTCGGTTCGAGGTGGGGGAGGCCCGGCTCACTCACGGTGTAGACCCAGACCACCCGCGGGTCGTGCTGGTAGGTCCTCAACCCGAGGTCGAACAGGCCGGTGACTCGTCGACCGTTGGGCCGGCGCCCGCGCAGTTCGTCGTCGATCGGGCCGCCGCCCCACAGAGAGACGAAGACCTGGACGTTCTCGAATCCTTTGTACGGCACCGGCCTGGTTCCGTTGCTGACCACCGACACGTACGGGAAGGTCTCGGTGAAGACGGCGATGCGGTCCGGCACCAGTGCCGGTTCTCCGCCGATGAGCAGGACGTTGGTCGTTCCATCGGAGCGCAGCTGCCGGGCGAACCTCCGGAGTTCCTCCGGGTCGCGGACCTCCTCGGCGGCTTTGTCCAGGTCGTGCTCGAAGAACCAGCACCCCTTGCACCGCAGGTTGCAGGCGTTCGTGATGAAGACCTCTGCGCTGCGGACTCGCGCGGAGAAGCTCTTGACCGCCTGGAGACGGTCGCGCAGTCCGTGATCGGAGCGGGTCAGTTCGTCTACGCGTTCCAGCACGCGGTGTCGGCTGGGACGGATATCGATGTCGAGAGCTCGTTCCATGGTGCTCTCCTTTCGGTGATGTGGTCAGGCGGAGGCGAGACGGAGGACGTCCTGGACGTTCCGGCGCAGCAGCTCTGCGAAGGCGGGCAGGTCGGTCACCGCTGCCGGGTCCAGGTGGACGTTGAGAGAGCACATTGCGTTGTGGGACATGAGGGAGGAGATGCAGCCGCTGTTGCCGCGTGGCCCGAAAGCGAGGCAGGAGACGATCTCAGCGCCGGCGACGTAGGCCGGCCGCAGGACACCGGGCATGCTGCTGGGCACGACGTCGATACCGGCGGCAAGCCGACGTACGACCGCGGTGAGTAGAGGTGGCGGGACGAAAGGCAGCAGTTCCGCCAGCGTCGGGAGGACGTGCACCATGCTCGATGAGCGCGACTCCTGCAGGAACCGGTGTGCCTCGCGGATACGGGCGCCGAGGTTGGCAGCAGTCAGAGGAACGGAAAGGAAGGCCGTCCCCACCATGTTGTTGCCGACGTGCCCCCCACTGTGCCTGAGATCGACCGGGACGGCTACCGACAGGGTTTCCTGGCTGATCCCGCGGTGACGGTGGTAGTCGGCGTACGTGGCGAGCAGGACCGCGATGTACGTGGACGTCACTGAGGCGCCGACGCTCTTCCCCGCTGCCTTGAACTGCCCGAGTGGCATCTCGACCGACTCGTAGCGGCGGCCCAGTGAGCGGTCGGCCAGCAGCGGTGACGGGGAGGGCACCTCGATGCGGTGCAGCTCACACAAACCTGCCCGGAGGGCGTCGGGGGCCTGAGAAGGGTGTGCTCCCACACGCCCCAGCGCAGCAGCGACACGTGCCAGGGCCGTGCTCGTCTGGCGGGACAGCGAACGCGAACCGTGCAGGAGAGCCTGAGCTTGCCGCATCCATGTCTCCGCCGGACCGGGCCGCCGCCGCAGCGGTACTACGGGCGCCGGGGCGGCTTCCCGCGGCGCGCTGCGGGATGTGGGAAGCACGGCGAGCATGGCCTCGCGCAGTCCTCCGCCGTCGGTGATGCAGTGGTGCACCTTGACCACCAGAGCCGCCTGATCCTCCTCCAGCTCCTCCACCAGTACGGCCTGCCAGGGCGGACGGGCGGGGTCAAGGGCAGCTGCGCCTACCCGTTCTGCCAGATCGAGTAGCTCCCTGCGCCCGCCAGGTGAAGGCAACCGGAGGCGCTGCAGGTGGTGGTGGACGTCGAACGCCGGGTCCTCCTGCCAGGCGTCCCAACCCCATTTCCAGGGCGCGTCGACTACTCTCGCTCTCAGCCGGGGAAGCATGCGGGTGGCCCGGTCGAAGCAGGCGAGAAGTCTGTCCCAGCGTGGTGTTCGGTCCAGCACCCAGACCAGCATCGCGTTCGATCGCAGAGCCGGGTCTGTGTCGAGACGCCAGAACACGGTTTCCAGTCCGTTCAACGCGGCCGTCGCCTCCCAGCCCGGGAGGTCCTCAGTGTGAGCGTCGGCAGGCATGTCTCCCTTTCCGCGCGGTGGAACCGTTGACTTGTCGATCGACCGTCAGCCGAACGGCGTGATCTCGGCGCTGGTGGCGACCGGTGCGGACGGCGTGCCCGCTTCGGCGCCGGCAGCCTGGATGGCCCAGTGCAGGAGCAGGCGCGGTAGTGCGTGAAAGGTCGCGCCGCCGAGTTCTCGTTCGAATGCTTCGCTCTGCGTCGGTTGCACAGCGGCCCGGATCTCGTCGACGGTCGAGGGCACATCGACCAACTCACCATCACTGAGCGCTCTCAGCGGCGGGTTCACTTGACACCCCGTGGTCCGGTGCACTCCACGGGCGGTTTCAGCCTGTCCGTACCAGTAGTGACGTGGCTGTTGTCGTTCAGGAACGAACGGACGACCCTGACGAAGTCGCCCGCTACATCCAGCTGGGGGCAGTGGCCAGCCGGGAGCAGGTTGCAGTCGCCCCGCGGCAGGAGAGAGGCGGAAGCGGCCTGCCACACGGGTGCGAGACGATCGCCGACTCCCCAGACCACCAGGGTCGGCATATCGAGGTGCGGCAACTCAGGCCTCAGGTCGTAACGCTGACCGAACGGGGTCAGGACGTCCGCGAGCACGGCAAGGGATGTACGCACGAATTGTGGGTCTCTTGCCCGCTGGACCCGGTCCTTGTACCACAGAGGGGGGATCTTCCACGGCTGGTATGTCGTGCTCAGCGCGCTCCCGATCGTGTTGATCAGCGGAGCGCCGGGGAGCTGGCTCATTGCGAGGACGATGCGGCGCATCACAGGAAGGCTCGTCAGGATCTGGAGAGGATTCGCCGCGCGCCCCAGGCCGCCGGAAGACACCAGAACCAGGCGCTCGACGTTCCGGTGCACCGAGCGGGCCACGTGGATGGCTACCATCCCCCCGAAGGAGTTGCCGACGAGGACGTAGTCCTTGAGGCCGATGCTGGCGGTAAAGGACTCGACGAAGGCGGCGTACCGTTGAGGGGAGTAGGCATCAAGAGGCGGTGTCTTGCCGGAACCGGGCATATCGAGGGCGAATACGTGGTGGGTGTCGGCAAGCTGCCGCATCACCGCGATCCAGTCGAAGGAGCTGCCTCCGGCCCCGTGCAGCAAGAGCAGATCTGGGCCGGAGCCGGACTCCAGATAGACAGTGAGGAGTCCGTCGACCACGGTTCGACGCTCGTGGATGCCAAGGGGTGGAGGAACGTGTGTGGACACGGTTCTCTTCTTCCGGCAGAAGGGAAGGGACTGGCTCTCATGGCCCGAGTGCGGAGTGTGGTTGCCTTCGGGGCCATACGGGGGGCCGCGCAGCAGTCGGTGGCCGGGGAGGTACACGCCGATGGCTGGGCGTGTCGTTAACAGCCAGCGGATACGGGGACGGACGCCCGGAGGGGGCGAAGCACGGCAACGGGCGTCAGCGCGCTGCTGCGTCGGCATAGGACGGGTACATCACCGTGGCGGCGGCACTTTCTCAGGGGTCGGCCTGATCGCTTGCCGAGTGGAGGTCGCCGTGAAGGTGCTCATCGTCTGCCTCAGGGCAGGGGAGCCTCGTCTGGTGAAACAAAAGCCGTGTGGGAGGGGGGTTGAAGGCGAGGATGCCCTGAACCAGTGCTCCGACCGTTGGCGCGCTCTCCAGCGAGGGATCTGGAGTCGGCAAACCCAGGTTGTCGGCCGCATTGCACAGAATCTCGACACGGTCGACGGAGTCAGCTTCCAGTTCCTCCCAACTGCTGGACAGGGTGATCTGCGTGGCGTCGGCCGTGGGCAGGACCGCGGTAATGGCTTCGTGGACGGCACGTGTGACTTGCGCCGGAGTGAGTGGCGGCATGGCACTGGATTCCTTCGTACGGCTGGACGAGTCGGCGGTGGCAGTGGCTGTGTCAGGTGGGTGGTGGCAGCAGACGGACCGAGGAGACCGCCATCAGGTGGCCGGTGGCCGCGTCAGTCAAGGAGACGTCCGCGGTCTCCTGCTGACTGGTCTCGTGGCGCCAGAGACGGACGTCGAGCTTGAGACGGTCGCCCGGGTCGGCGTTGGAGAAGTAGCCGATGCGGTGATCGAGTAGATGCCGACGGAGGAAGTCGTGGTCGCTGCGACCGAGCTCATGCCACAACCGCAGCAGGGCGGTGTCGATGATGGCGAAGTAGGACGCGAAGTAGAGCAGGTCGGCACCGTTGAGGTCGCGGGCGGCGTCAACGGTGTAAGAGGTCTGGAAGCCGGTGACGGCCAGGCGGTGATCGGTGATTCCACCGGGGTGGAAGGTGCCGTGATGACGGGCGTGGCCGCAGTCGTTCCTCGGGGAGTGACGGGCTGGCAGGGTGGGCAGGCCGGCGTCCTGGAAACCGGTCGGCACGCGGGAGAGCAGCTTGTGGTTGGTGCCCGTGGCGCTGCGCGAGACCCACCGGTTGAAGGTCTCGATGTAGATGCAGTCTTCGCGGGGCCGCACGTGGAACTCGCCGGGGTGCAGAGCGGACAGGTCGCTGTCGGGCGGGGCTAGACGGTGGAGCGTGACGACGGACTGGCTGCCTGCCTGGTAGACGCGGCTTTCCAGGTCGAACTCATCGCCGAACGCGATGCCGTAGGGGTGGACTAGCGCGCTGGCGCGCACCCGGAAGTAGGAGAAGGCGAGGTAAGAGGGGCGCCCGTCGGGTGTACGCGCTCGAAAGGTGTTCAGGGAGCACGCGGCGCCCACCGCCTGCCATGTCCAGTCCCCGGCCTGCCCGAAGAACAGGGGGCCGGGGCCGCACATGGCAGGGGTGGCGACGACTCGGTGGCTGAGCGCGGGCAAGGATGCAGTACGGGACATGGTGCGGCGAGCCTCCGCGTGTCGAGAGCCGCCCAGGTGTGCAGGCGACCGCTGCTGCGAGCGTTCATGACCGAGTAAGTGGTGTGATCGCACGACGCGCCAGCCGTGTGGTGTGGAGGAGCACGGCGCTGGTGCGCCCGAGCAATGGGCGAGCGGCGGTCAAGCCGCCGGCGAAGGGCCTGTCGGGCGGAGGAGGGTCTTGATGAATGTCTGACCGAATGCACCGGGGCGGTGATCTCCTCCCCGTCACCTACGTGCATTCCCTATAGCCACGTCGCCTACCCGGCGCATGGGAGGAAACCGACCGCGTACCCGGAAGACAGTGAGAACTCGCACGATCCGCGCGCCCTCACTCTGCCCTGCGCCCCACACTCGTACGCCCGGGCACACAGCACGGCGGAGCTCAGAGCGTTGCTGCAGGTCGTGCAGGGACGGCGTGCGGAGGAAAGCCAGTGATACCGATGTGTTCCTTCCGCCCCCGGATGACGTCTTGCTGGCTGGGGGAGAACAGCGGAGGCTTTGCATGGAATTCCTTCTGTCGTAGCCGCGACGGTGGGCACGAGCACACGGGCGTCACGGGCCTGACCGTTGCCCAGGGTTCGGCATCCGGGCGGGCGAGCCCTTTTCCACGCACCTGGGAGAAGCGAAGGAAACTTCGCTGAAGCCCGGGAAGATGCCCGCACCGGATGGCGCCTGGAGTGTCGGAGCGGCCGTTGGCATAGGCCCCCGATCACCCGGATTGCTACTACTTCGATAGGACGACAGTTTGGTGATCTCCTGCGGCCGGGGAACGACCGCCGCACACGCCAGGACAGTAGTCGACCTCTTGCAGGAGCAGGCCGCAAGGCAGCCCGACGAGATCGCTTACGTCTTCCTCCGCAACGGAGAGGACCAAGCCGAGTCGGTCACCTACCGGCAGCTTGAGGCCGCAGCGCGCATCCGCGCGGCCGCCCTGCGCTCCAGCGGGCTGACGGGCGGACGGGTGCTGCTGATGTACCCCGCCGGTCTGGAGTTTGTCCGCGCCCTACTGGGCTGTATGCGCGGCCAGGTCGTCGCAGCCCCCGTACAGGTACCCGCCCGGCGCGAACACCTCCGTAAGATTCGGCGGATCTCCGAGGACGCCGGCACCTCCGTCGTGCTGACCACCACGGGCGTCAAGGCGGATGTGGAGGGGCGTTTCACCGGCGCGCCCGAAATGGCGGGACTGACCCTCGTACCGACCGATGACGCGCAGCCGTCCGGGATCGCGGCCGAACCCGGCACGGCACCGGTAGCGGGTGATATCGCACTGCTGCAGTACACCTCGGGATCGACGGGGGAGCCCAAGGGTGTCATGATCCGCCACGCGAACTTCCTGTCCAACGCTGTGCAGACTGAGCAGCAGCGCCCACTGGGGAGCGGGGGCCGAATGGTCAGCTGGCTGCCGAACTTCCACGATATGGGCATGATGTTCGGAGTCGTGCTGCCACTATACGCAGGCGTACCGTCGTACTTGATGGCTCCAGCGGCGTTCATCCGCCGCCCGGCCCGATGGCTGGAGGCCATCGCCCGCTTCGGTGCCACCCACAGCGTGGCACCCAGTTTCGCCTACGAGATGTGCGCACAGGCCGCACGCCGGGGTGACATGACGGAAGTGGGCGACCTGTCGCGGTGGCGCTTCGCCGGCAACGGTGCCGAACCGGTGCGCCACACGGCGATCGAAGCGTTCTGTGCAGCCTTCGAGCCTCACGGATTCGGCCGGCACGCCATGTGCCCGGGATACGGACTGGCCGAGAACACTCTGACCGCGACCGCTACCCCGGACGGGCACCGGCCCACCATCGCGTGGCTGTCCGCTCAGGCACTGCGCGCCGGCCGCGTCGAACCGGCGGTTCCCCGTTCTCCCGGCGCCAGTGCAGTCGTCAGCTGCGGAACCCCTGTGCCCGGCACGAGCGTGATGATCGCTGACCCGGTCACCCGGCAGCCTGTCGGTGAGGGCCGGGTAGGGGAGATCTGGCTGGCCGGACCGTCGGTGGCCGCCGGCTACTGGCGCCGACCGCACGACAGCGAAAGAGTCTTCCACGCCCGGCCGGCACACGACCAGGACTCCCACGTCCCCCCGCAGACCCACCACCAGCCCTCTGGCTACCTGCGCACCGGTGATCTGGGGTACTTCATGGCGGGAGAGCTCTACGTCACCGGACGCCTCAAAGACGTCATCGTCCGGCAGGGACAGAACCACTACCCGCAGGACATCGAGTTCTCAGCCGAGCGGGCGGTGTCCGGACTGCATCCGAACTGCGCGGCGGCCTTCTCCCTGGACGACGGGTGGCACGAGCGCCTGATCGTGGTGGTCGAGGCCGACGGCCGGGTGCTCCGGGAGACCGGCCCCAGCGGTGTGTGCGACAAGGTCCGCCGCATAGTCCACGCAGCACACCGACTGCCGGTCCACGAGGTGGTCGTCGTACGACGCGGAGCGCTCCCGAAGACCTCCAGCGGCAAGATCCAACGGCAGGCGTGCAGACAGGCCTACCTGGACGGCCACCTGCACTCACTGGTCCCCCGCCCCGATAACATGACTCCGCACTCCTCTCCACAAGAGGCGGAAGGGTGACGCTCCGCACCCGCCGCCCACACGCCGGAGCCAGGATCGCCGCAGTCGGCGCCTACCGGCCCTCCCTCGAGGTGGGCAACGACGAGATCGGCGCGCGCCTCGGTGTCAGCCCGCAGTGGATCCAGCGACGTTCCGGGATCACGACACGGCGTTTCGCGGGAGAGCACGAGTCCGTCATCGCCATGGCGGTCGAAGCGGGCCGCAAGGCACTGGCCCAGTGCGGCACCGACCCCGCCGACCTGAGCCTGGTCATCCTGGCGACCACCTCCTTCACCGAACAGGTTCCGGCGGCGGCTCCGCGCATCGCTCGGAGACTGGGAGCGTCCACCGCGGGCGCCGTCGACCTCAATGCGGCTTGTGCCGGCTTCGGGTACGCGCTGGCTCAGGCCGACGCCCTCGTGCGGTCCGGTGAAGCCCACAGCATCCTGATTATCGGCTCGGAGAGAATGAGCGACCTGGTCGATCCGTGCGATCCGGACACCGCGTTCCTGTTCGCGGACGGCGCCGGGGCCGCTGTGGTCGCTGCCAGCAACGCTCCCGGCATCGGCCCCGTGGTGTGGGGAGCCGAAGGCGACCGGCATCAGCTCGTCACCTGCGGCCCCCAGCCGCCGAACCGCGCACCTGATGCGTCCCGGCCCGCGCTGCGCATGGCCGGACTCGAGCTGTACCGATGGGCGACGACCCACCTGCCGGACATCGCCCGTCAGGCTGTCGAAGCCGCAGGACTGCGCCTCGAGGACATAGCGGCCTTCATCCCGCACCAGGCGAACGCACGCATCATCGACACCCTCGCCTCCGCCCTGGCCCTCCGGCCCGACACCGTCGTCGCCAGGGACATCAGCGAGGCCGGCAACACCTCAGCCGCCTCCGTCCCCCTGGCCATGGACGACCTGCTGACCAGGAACGCCGTCGCCAGTGGTGACCGGGCCCTGCTTCTGGGCTTCGGCGCCGGACTCGCCTACGCAGCACAGGTCGTCACACTGCCGTGAGCCCCAACGACGGCGAGTCCTCCCAGAGCTCCTCGCGCAATCGTGGTGGAGGGCGAGGACGGCTTGGCTGCAGGAACTCCTGGACGAGTGGAATATCGCCCACTGGCAGAACCGGCCGCACGACGGCCTGCGCGACCCCGCCCACCCGGGCCGGCTGTTCACCCCGAACCAGAAGCGCGCGGCGCTAGTCGAGGCCTGCGGTTACGTCCCCGTTGCGCTCACCGGTGAGGACTACGTCGAGCTGCTGCCCTCGGACTGGCGGGCGGTCAACGACTACGGAATCCGGGTCAAGAACCGGATCTACGACAGCCCCGGCCTGACACCGATACGGCGCAGACTCCGGAATCCGTGCCAAGCGCGGGCTCTGGGAAGTCCGCCGCGACCCCTGCGACGTGTCCCCCAAGGAGCACGTGTGGTGCTGGTCACGGAAAACCATCCTGGTCAAGGCGTTTCTAGGGCACAGAAGACACCGATCGGTGCTGAACGTCAGACAGCGGACAAGGGGTCCTTTCCGACGGTGGCTCCGGCCCGTGCGCAGATCCGCGTGCGGGCCGGACGACCGCCGACCCGGCCGCGTATGGCCGGAGAAACCCGAGGACGCGATGACCACCGCACCCGACCCGCACGCCCCGCCGGCCCCGGCGGCCACCGCTGCGACGGCGGGCCCTGCGGCGGGCCCTGCGACAGGCCCCGCTCCCAGCCCCGCAGCTCCCAGCCGCTGTCTGACGGTTGTTGCTGACCAGGTCCCCGATTCGCCTGCCCCGGCCGGTTGCAACTCCTCTACTCCCAGTACTGACGTACCTGGAGAAGCGTCCCGGGCCCGGATGGCCGCGGCGACGAAGGCCGGTGCGGACCTCCGCGGCGAGGTCCTGCTCACCCTCGCCCAGCTGCGCCTGGCCACACCCCGCCAGCTCAAGGCGCTGCTGCTGCCCCACCAGCAGGACACCGACCACGTCCGCCGCGCGCTGCGCAACCTGCTCGCCGAATCCCCGGCCCTGGTCGGCCGGACTCACCGCGCCCCGCAGAGCTACTGGTACTGCACCCCGGCGGGCCTCGCCGAAGCAGCCGCCTCCGGTGAGCTCGCGCCCACAGCCGGCCGGACGACGGGCAAGCGCATCGCGGCCAGCAAGACGGGCCTGCGCGAGCACGGCCTCGCCCTGGTCGACACCGTCATCGCCTCCCACCAGGCGCAGGTCGCCGACCACGCCGACTGGCAGGTCGAAGTCGCCCACCCCACCCCGGCCCGGAACCTCGTGCCCGACGCCGTGGCGCTCCTGGCAGGCGGCTCCCACGTGTTCGTGGAGATCGACCGCACCATGTCCTACGCCCGCCTGCTCGCCAAGCTGGAGCGCTACGACACCTACCGCAACGCACCGCCCACCGGGCGCGGGAACGCCGCCCGCACTCCGCGCTCCCACTGGCAGGAGACCTACGCCGGGCCGTCCCTGGAGCGGCCCTTCCCGCCGCTGCTGTTCGTCTTCACCCCGGCCCCGCGCCGTGCGGCCCCGGAGACGAGGGAGGCCGCCTTCCACGACCGCGTCCGCCGTCTGTCGAACGTGAACTACCGGATGACCGTGGCGACGACGACCCTGCACCAGCTCACCCATGAGGGGGCCGACCGGCCGGTGTGGCAGGTCGTCGGCCACGGTGAGGACCGGCGGGCGCTGACCGCGCCGCCCAAGCCGCGGTGAGCACAGCGGGCCCGGCCTCCACCCAGGCCGGGCCCGCCGGGCCTGGGTGGAGGCCGGGCCCGCTGTTCGTGGTCCGTCATCGGTCCTTCTTCCCGTCCAGGAGCTGTGGGACAACCGGGAGACGGCGCTCGCCGCGCTGGAGCCCGGCGGGAACGGTGCGGCCTCCGTCCTCACCGTGGACAGCGTTGCGTACATGGTGCTCACCCGCGAGCGCCGGGAGCCGATGCGCGAGTGGGTGGGTCCGCTGCACGATGCACTTCACCAGCCGCTCGGGCTGGCGGAGCAGACCGTCCCGCGCCGCGGAACACCATCAACAGACCATGCAGCTTGTCTAACAATCCATCTGGTCTGTTAGATTGTTCGGGTGACCGATTTGAACCTGACGCCGCGGCTTGCCGGCCCCCGCGAATGGGCCGCCCTCGTCGTGCTCGTGCTTGTCGTGATGCTGCTGGCTATCGACGGCACGGTGCTGTATCTCGCCGTTCCGTCGCTGACCGCGGACTTGTCCCCGACGGCCACCGAGGTGCTGTGGATCGGTGACATCTACGCGTTCGTGCTTGCGGGGCTGCTGATCACGATGGGCAATGTCGCTGACCGGATCGGCCGCAAACGCCTTCTGCTGACGGGGAGCGCGGCGTTCGGTGCGGCGTCCGTGCTCGCGGCGTTCGCGCCCAACGCGGAGGCCCTGATCGCGGCCCGGGCCCTGCTCGGTGTGGCCGGGGCCACGCTGATGCCCTCGACCTTGTCGATCGTGCGGTCCATGTTCCTCGACCCCGTGCAACGGACCCGCGCGATCGCGCTCTGGTCGGTCGGTGCCACCGCGGGGGCCGCTCTGGGGCCATTGGTGGGCGGCGTCCTGCTGGAGAACTTCTGGTGGGGCTCGGTGTTCCTGATCAACGTGCCGATCATGATGCTGGCGCTGGTCGGTGGATGGTTCCTGCTGCCGGAGTCCCGCGGCACCGTCGGCCACCGGATCGACCTGACCTCCGCGGCGCTGTCGATCCTGGCCATCGTGCCCCTGGTCTATGCCGTCAAGCGCTGGATCGGCACCGGACCCGACACGCTCATGCTCCTGGCCGCCGCCGTGGGACTGTTGGCCGGCTGGGCCTTCCTGCGCCGACAGTCACGCCTGGCCGTTCCGTTGCTGGACGTCTCGCTGTTCCGGCTCCCCGCCTTCGCCGGCGCCGTCGGTGCGAACGCGCTGGCCATCTTCGCCTTCCTCGGCCTGCTCTTCTTCTTCTCCCAGTACCTGCAGATGGTGCGTGGCTACGGGCCCTTGCAGGCCGGCCTCGCAGAGCTGCCCGGGACCATCGCCTCCATCGCAGTCATCGCCGTCATCGGCTTCCTGGTCCTCCGGATGGGCGCCGGGCGCTCCATCGGCTTCGGCCTCGGCCTGGGGGCGCTCGGTCTCGCCGGGATCGGCGCGACCGCGCCCTGGGAGTCCTACTGGGGACTGGGAGCCTCACTGGCCGTCCTGGGCCTCGGGATCGGGATCGGGATGACGCTGTCGACCGACTCGGTGGTCAGCGCGGTGCCCAAGGAGCGGTCGGGCGCTGCGGCCGCCATCGCGGAGACCGGCTACGAACTCGGCGGTGCCCTCGGCATCGCGGTCCTGGGCTCACTGCAGACGGCGATATACCGCTCCCGGCTGGAGCTGCCGCAGAACCTGGACGCGGCGGAGCGTGCCACCGTCAACGAGTCGCTGGCGTCGACGCTGGCCACGGTCGATGACAGTGCGGTCCTCGCTGCCGCACGGGACGCGTTCGCCTCGGCGATGCAGATGACATCATTCATCGCGGCCGCCCTGCTGCTGGTGGCGGCTGTGATCGCTTGGCGGGTCATCCCGTCGACTCGTGTGGGGAAGGTGCACCATGACGCTGCCTGAACGAGAGCTGGTGCGCGACCGTGAGCGCACACGCCGCGCGGTCCTGGAAGCGGCGGAGCAGGCGTTCGAACAGCGGGGGGCCAAGGCCACCCTCGCGGAGATCGCGGCGCTCGCCGGAGTCACCAAGAGCGGACTGATGCACCACTTCAGGACCCGCGAGGAGCTGATCAGCCAGGTGATCGAGCACACCATCAGCCGGTCCTGGGAAGAGGTCCGTGCCCACATCGATCTCGCCGAGAACCGCCCCGGCAAGTTCACCCGCGGATACGTACGCGCCTTCACCGGCGGGAGCGAATACCTCACCCGCGTCTTCAGCCCCAGCGGCCTGCTCGCCGCACTGGGCACCCTGGAAGTCGCGGAGTCCGCCGAAGCCCTCCAGCAGGCCGACGCCCGCGCCTGGAACGAGGCGTTCGACGCCGACGGCCTGCCACCAGGACGAACACTGGCCATCCGCTACGCCGCGGAAGGACTGATCGCCGCCGTGAACACCCCGTACCTGACCTCCGACCAGCTCGCCCAAGCCCGCGCGGAACTGCTGATGCTCACCGAACCGGGGCAGGCGTGAAGCCCGCGATCTGAGACCTAGGTGGCGAGCCGGGCGAGTCGCTTGTCACAGCAGAGGACGGCGGCGAGTTTGAGAACGGCCAGGCAGGCGCAGTGGTGGTGTCCGTAGCCGTGGTAGGCCGCCGGGGGGACGCCCGCGATCCCGGTCCGCCCGGCGTAGGGCTCCTGGGCCCGGGTCCGTCATCCCTGCCCAGCCCGGCCTCTACGCTGCCGTCATGACGCTGAACGCCGACGAGTATGAGCTCCTCCGCCTGATCGCCCAGTCACCAGAGCCCGTGGCCGCCTCCGACTTCTTTCACACCATCCACCCTGCGGACTTCGAGCGAAGCGCCCCCGAGGAAGACCCTCGGCGTGTGGAATGGCAGGAGAAGCAGTTCGGGCTCTACAAGGCGATGCTCGACCTGCACGACGGCGGTCTCATCCGGATCGTCCACCCGGCGAACGGAGAGCGGCCAGACCTGACGGAGGCCACCGAGGCCGGCCACGCTGCCCTGAGCTGAGGGCCTCGCCCGGCGGGCCCGGTCGGGCCCGCCACGATGTCACGCGAGCCAGCCCTGCGTGGCCGTGATGCGAGTCCCGTCGAAGTGCTGCCAGTGGGCCACTTCAGAGCATGGTGAGCTGTTCGTGCTCGGGCAGGTCGAGGTAGACGATCCGGTCCTGGGGAAGGACGACGGCGAGTTCGCGTGCCTCGTGGGCGCTGCGGACCAAGACCAGCTCCTCCGCGAGATTGGGGCACGCGGCGACCAGGCCGGGGCAAGGCCGCGGGCATCACGGCCGTGGACTACCACCAGGCGGTGCCTGTGGTCGTCACCGAACTCGAGCGGATCACCGCCGACCCGGCAGGGGCCGCCGGGGAGGTGTGGCGCAGGCTCGGACGCGCACGGTGGCAGACCCTGACCGAGGCGCTGGACAACCCGGACGGCGACCGGCTGCACGCCCTCCAGCGGGAGCGGGCCCGCCGCCGTGAGGCGGAGCGTGAGGCCGCCGAGCGGGAGGCACAGCGGCCGGTGTGCACCGGCTGCGGGCAGAGGTTCACCGACACCCGCTGGCAGGAGGTGCTCGGGCGGGGCCGGCCCTGGGGCAGCGGGAGCACCGGTATGTGCGAGCCGTGCGCGAAAGAGCACTTCGACCGCGCGGAGGCTGAGCGCGCCGCCCGGCACCGAGCGGAGGAAGCCGCCCCGGCAGCAGGCGGCCGAAGCGGAGGCGCGGAAGGCGCGCGGCCTGTTCGACCACCGCCGATAGCCGCCCCCTGCCCCCGGCCGAAGACCAGCGCCAGCACCGCACCCGGCGGGTGACGCCCGCGCCCAGCAGGTCGTTGCTCCCTTGAGGAAGGGCGCCCGTGCGACGCCACCACCGTCCTTGGGTCAGCCGAGGATGCCGAGGGCGGTGTCGGGGCGGCAGCAGGGGCACGGCGGAACCTGCGCTACCTGTACGAGCGTATCGAGAGGGAGTTGCAGACGGCCGGTGAGCGGGCGGTCGTCATTGCCGACGTTCCCGGCGGTGGCAGCAAGGGCCACGCGAAAAGGCTGGCGGACTCGCTGGACCTCACCACGGTCGGCACCGACTACATAAGGCCGGGCCGTGTAGTGATGCCCATCGTGACCGCCCCTCCGATCACGTCCCGCACCTGCAGCCCGCCGACCTCGTGACGGCGGCGACCACCGCCGCCGTCACCGGTCTGCCCAGCGGCCTGGAGCCTGTCGAACTGCTCAAGCCGCTCGCCCGGCGCAACGCCTACGGAGGCATCGGAGGGGCTGGTCTCGCGCTTGTGCCGCGCGACCCCCTCATCGGTCTCTGCTTCTGGGCGCCCGGCGAGAACAACCACTACAAGAACGGCGCCGCCTACCGGCTGCAGAACCCCGTCGAGCTGGTACAGGGGGGTTCCGACCAGGTCATCGCCTCCGTCGACCTGTGCCCGGTTCAGGCCGGCAGGCGTTAGGAGCTGCGGCGGGACCGTCCACCGGCCCGGAGCGGGGTCGGCGTCCGGTGTCCACGCCGCCGAAACCGCCCTCGTCCTGCCCGTCATCGGCGCCGCACCACTCGCACGGTCCGCCGCTCGGCAACACCGGAGCCGCACCTTCCTGAGACCTCGGTCCAAGCAGCCCAGCGTGCCCGAGAGCAGGTCTGAGCGGCCTTCACCTCTTCGGGGCCCTCTGCGCGGCGGTGCCCACGGCGGTGCCCAGGGTGATGAGCGCGATACTGATGAGAATCTCGTAGCCGTCGACGTACAGGTGCTTCATGAAGCCCATGAGCGGGATCCACGTGCCGAAGGTCTCGTGGACGACGCCCTGCAGTCCGCCGACGATGAGCGTGAAGCTGATGAAACCGAGTATGCCCCTCATGGCCTCGACCGTAGGAGCCGCAGGCCAGGGCCCGTATCGGTCATGGGTACACGGGGCTGGCGGTCTTGTGGTCCGAAGGTATCGGGCCGTGGCACGCAGGAGCCGGACGGCTGTGCCGCAGGCGTAGGTTCGGCGGTATGCGCAGCCGCCGCGACTGGTTCGCCGACATCGCTCTCTTTCTTTTCGCCGTGGTCTTCGCCGTGGTCACAGCAGACTCGGTGCACCGGGACGAGAGCATGTCGGGCGGCGAGCGGACGGCTGACCAGGTGGTCGGCGGGCTGGCCTGCGCGTTGGTGTTCCTGTGGCGGCGGTGGGCGGTGCAGCTGTCCGTGGCGCTGATGCTGGCCGGGACGTACTTCCACCATCTGACCGGAGTCACGCTGGTGGCGCTGTTCACCGTGGCGGTGCATCGAGAACGGCGGGTCACCGTCCGGGTGGCGGCGGTCGCGCTGGTGCAGTTCCTCGTGTTCCTGGTGCAGGGTCCGGACGCCGGGGCCGAGGCGGCCGGTTCGGCCCTCACCTACTTCGCGCTGGTGGCGGGTGCCATCGGCTGGGGGCTGTACGTGCGCTCCCGGCGGGCGCTGATCGCGTCGCTGGAGGAACGGGCGGCTCGGGCCGCCGAGGAGGCCCGACGGCAGGTACGGGAGGAGATGGCCCGGGAGATGCACGACGTCCTCGCCCACCGGCTGTCGCTGCTGAGCGTGCATGCGGGGGCGCTGCAGTTCAACCCGGGCGCCCCCGCGGCGGACATCCGGCGCGCGGCCGAGGTGATCCGCGACAGCTCGCACCAGGCACTGCAGGACCTGCGTGAAGTGATCAGTGTCCTGCGGGCGCCGACGGCGGGCCCGGACGGGGCCGGGGGACAGCCGCAGCCGACGCTGGCGGACGTGGGGCGGCTGGTCGTGGAGTCCCGCGAGGCCGGGATGCGCGTCGCGTACCACCAGGAGGCCGGGGACGCGGACACGCTCCCCGCCGCCACCGGCCGCACCGCGTACCGCATCGTGCAGGAGGGCCTGACCAACGCCCGCAAGCACGCGCCCGACACCGGGGTCACGGTCACCGTGTCGGGCCAGCCCGGGGAAGGACTGACGGTGGTTGTGGCGAACCCGCTCCCGGGCGGCCCGGGGACAGCGATCCCGGGAGCGGGGCAGGGTCTGATCGGGCTCG
This sequence comes from Streptomyces solitudinis, assembly GCF_036323765.1. Lineage (NCBI taxonomy): Bacteria > Bacillati > Actinomycetota > Actinomycetes > Kitasatosporales > Streptomycetaceae > Streptomyces > Streptomyces solitudinis. The sequence goes on along the minus strand of NZ_JAZDCW010000004.1, from coordinate 96,657 downwards.
GAGAACGCGCCGGGCTGGCCGGCGGGCGGCTGGAGCACGGCCCTAGGGACGGCGCGTTCGTGCTGTGTGCCTGGCTGCCCTGGGGCGGCACCAAGGCAGTGGGCCGCTAACGTGACCGTCATGATCCGAGTCCTTCTGGTCGACGACGACCCGCTCGTCCGCTCCGGGCTGCGCCTGATGCTCGGGGGCGCGCCGGATGTGGAGGTGGTCGCCGAAGCCGCAGACGGGGCTGACGTGGCGGCGCTGGTGGCCGGACACCGTCCCGACATCGTGCTCATGGACATCCGGATGCCTGGTATGGACGGGCTCGCCGCTACCGAGGCGTTGCGCGCCGGCCATGCCCGGAGCTTCCCCGGAAGCTCCGCACAGGACAGGACCCGTCCCCCCGAGGTGCTGGTGCTGACCACGTTCAACACCGACGAGCACGTGCTGCGGGCCTTGCGCGCGGGCGCAGCCGGCTTCCTCCTGAAGGACACACCGCCGCAGGAGATCGTGGCGGCGGTGCGGCGGGTCGTGGCGGGTGAGCCGGTGCTCTCGCCCGCGGTGACGCAGCAGTTGATCGCGCAGGTGTCGGAGGGTACGGGCGAACGCGAGGCCCGGGCCGGGCGGGCCAGGGAGCAACTGGCGCTGCTCGGCGACCGGGAACGGGAAGTGGCGGTCGCGGTGGGACGGGGCAGGACCAACGCGGAGATCGCGGTGGAGCTCTACATGTCGGTACCGACCGTCAAGACGCACGTCTCACGCGTCCTGGCCAAGCTGGGCCTCAACAACCGTGTGCAGATCGCTCTCGCGGTGTATGACGCGGGTGCGGCGGACTGAACGCGGCCCTTCGGGACGCAGCGCGTGCCGACGGGGGACCCGACATCACCGACGACACCGAGCCGAACGGACGGGTCCTGGCGTGCTCGTGCCCGGACCACCTCCAGCGCCGGCGGCGGTTGCTTCGTCATACCGACGGCCCTGGTAGGCCGGGAGGTACCCCGCAGGATCACACGCACCGGCCGCCGCCTGGTCCGGCACGATCCGCGCGCACGGTGCCAGCAGTGATGCGCCCGGTCCACCGCCGACCGCGCCTCTGGATGGTCCGGCGCCTGCAGCACGCACTCGGCGAACAACGCCTCCAGCGCGCCCCGCCGCCGCGCGTACGACCACCCCGCCAGCCCCACATCCCCGCGTCGCAGGAGGTCGAAGGCCGAAGCGCGCGAGTTCGCAGAATCTCTTACGCCTATGGAGCAGAACCCGCGCGCTGGCTCTCACTTGGTAGCGGATCGACGCTGAGTTCCCAGTGGAGTGGCATCGCCACTCGCCACGAGAAGACCGCGACCATCTACCTGACCCGAACTCCGCCTCGCGGGCATCCTCTCTAGGCCGCCCGATGATCCGAACGACGTCATCGTCGGCGAAGAACAGTGTCCGTTGCGGTGAGACTCTCGGCGTTCTCTCACACAACGCTCACGGTGCTGCCAGGCGGCCCGCTTAGCGTGCGGCGCATGTTCTTCACCTATCTGCGCCGTGAGCTGCGCCGCCGGAGAAAGCCGGCGCTCGTCGTCGCTTCCGGACTGGCTCTCGGTATTGCTCTTGTCATCGTGGTCAACGCCGTCTCCACCGGCATGGGGAAGGCCCAGGAACAAGTCCTGGAATCCCTCTACGGGCTCGGTACCGACATGACCGTCACCAAGGCCCCGGAGCCGCCGTCGGAGACCGGTGGCGAGCGGCCACGGTTCCGCTTCGACGCAGGTGGCGAGGGGGAGGATGGTGAGCGGCAGAGCAGTGACCGGGTCATGGTGCAGGGCCTGCAGACTCTGGACGCCGCTACGGTCTCGTCCGTGGCGAAGGCGGACGGTGTGGCGGACGCCGTGGGCGGGCTCAGCCTCAATGTGGTGAAGGTCGACGGTGAGTTCAGTCGCGGCCAGTTCCAGCAGCGGCCGGGCGCTGGGCGGGGCGGCGGCCCGGACGGTGAGGTGACGGGCGGTGGCGCCGACTTCTCCATCGACAGTTTCACCGTGTACGGCACCGACGTCGCGCATCCGGGGATGGGCCCGCTGTCCTCCTCGGAGATCACCGACGGGCGCAGCTTCGAGACGTCGGAGACGTCGGCGAAGGTGGCTGTGGTGGACAACGCCTACGCCAAGGAGAAGAAGCTCACCACCGGTGACACGGTGACGGTGAGCGACACGAAGTTCGAGATCGTCGGCGTGGCCACCGCGACCAGCGGGGACGCTGCCGCCGACGTCTACCTGCCGCTCGCCCAGGCGCAGGCCCTGGCCGATGCCAAGGACAAGATCACCACCGTCTACGTGCAGGCCAATGACACGCAGCAGCTCGGTGCGGTGGAGTCCGCGGTGCTCAAGGCGGTTCCGGACGCCACTGTGACCACGTCCGAGGACCTGGCGGACACCGTCTCCGGGTCCCTGTCCACCGCCTCCGGCCTCGCCGAGACGGTCGGCCGCTGGCTGTCCGTGGTGGTCCTGGCCGCGGCGTTCCTGGTAGCCGGCCTGCTCACCTCGTCCGCCGTCGCCCGGCGCGTGAGGGAGTTCGGCACCCTCAAGGCGCTGGGCTGGCGCTCGCGCCGGGTCACCGGGCAGGTCGTCGGTGAGGCCGTCGTGACGGGCCTGGTCGGTGGCGCCATCGGCATCGGGCTGGGCCTGGCCGGCGCCTGGGCGGTCACCGCCTTCGGGCCCTCGCTCTCCGCAGAGCTGGGCGCTTCCGGCGGCGGCGTGAGCGGCCCCGGAGGGGGTGGCGGCAGGGGCGGTCCTGGGGGCGGCATGGGCGGCGGCCCCGGCGGCGCACGCGAAACCGCCGCACAGACGCTCGACGTAGTCCTCTCCGCACCGGTCAGCCTCTCCGTGATCGTCCTGGCTGTCGGCCTCGCCGTCGCGGGCGGCCTCGTCGCCGGGGCCTTCGGCGGGTGGCGTGCCTCCCGGCTCCGCCCCGCCGACGCCCTCTCCCGCGTCGCCTGACCCGTTCTCGTCCCTCTCCGCAGGAGCAACCACCATGTACGAACTCACCGGCGTCACCCGGCGCTACACCCGCGGCAAGGGCGTCGTCCACGCGCTCGCCGGAGTGGACCTCACCATCACCGCAGGCGACTACCTGGTCATCAAGGGCCCCACCGGCGGCGGCAAGTCGACCCTCCTCCAGATGCTCGGCGGCCTGGACCGGCCGACCTCCGGCAGCGTGCTGCTCGACGGCGTCGACCTGGCGACGCTGCCCGAGGCCCGTCTGACCCGCCTGCGCAGCGAGAAGATCGGCTTCGTCTTCCAGAGCTTCAACCTCATCCCCACACTGACCGCCCAGGAGAACGTCGAAACGGCCCTCGTACCGCTGGGCATCAAGGCGAAGGAGCGGCGCGAGCTGGCCGCCGAGGCCCTCACCTCGGTGGGGCTGGGAGAGCGGCTGGGCCACGTGCCGGGCGAGCTGTCCGGCGGCCAGCAGCAGCGGGTGGCCATCGCCCGGGCGCTGGTCAAGAGGCCGCAGGTACTGCTCGCGGACGAGCCGACGGGCAACCTCGACGAGTCCACCCGTGACGAGATCATGGACGTCCTGCAGACCCGCTGCAAGGAGGACGGACTCACCTTCGTCATGGTCACGCACGACTCCCACCTGGCCAAGCACGCGCCCCGGGCGGTCACGCTCCGCAAGGGCACCCTGTCGTCGTCCTGACACGACCTGCTTTGCTCCCGCACCGGGCCCGGCGCGCCCCTCACGCCAACGGCGCGCCGGACCCGGTGCGGGATAGCCTCCAGGCGGGGACGGAGTGCCGGGAGCGTGGTGAGAGAACGGATCGTAGTGCCGATATGACCGAGCGGACCGAAGAGAAGCGGCAGCATCGGCTTCTCGTCGTCGAGGACGAGCCCAGCATCCGCACGCTGCTCGAATCGACGCTGAGTCTCACCGGCTACCACGTCAGGAGCGCCGACACGGGGGCCGCCGCGCTGGCCGAGGCCGCGCGCCTGCAGCCCGACCTGATCCTGCTGGACATCATGCTGCCCGACCTCGACGGCTACGAGGTGACCCGCCGGCTGCGCGCGGCCGGCAACCTGGTACCCGTTCTGCTCCTCACCGCCCGCACCGGTGTGGACGACCGCATCAAAGGGCTGAGCATCGGCGCCGACGACTACGTCACCAAGCCCTTCAACATCGAAGAAGTGCTGCTCCGTATCCAGGCCATCCTGCGGCGAACCCTGGGTTCAGGGGCTCTGCTGCCGGACACCGTCGTGCGCTACGCCGACCTCGAGCTCGACGAGAGGGCACACGAGGTGCACCGGGCCGGCGAGTACGTACAGCTCTCCCCGACCGAGTTCAAGCTGCTGTCGTACCTCATGGACAACGCCGGCCGGGTCGTGAGCAAAGCCCAGATCCTCGACCATGTGTGGCAGTACGACTTCGCGGGCGACACCCGCGTGGTCGAGACCTACATCAAGTACCTGCGGAAGAAGATCGATCGCTTCGACCCGCCGCTCATCCACACCGTCCGCGGCGTGGGCTACAGCCTGCGGACACCGCGCGCGAGCCACGGGACAGCAGACCGTTGACCGGCCTCCGCGCGCCCCGCTCACTGCGCCGGCGTCTCGTCCTCGGAGTCACCGTGCTGGCCACCCTGGCCGTGCTGGCCGCCGAGCTGATCGGCTTCCTCGTCCTGCGGTCCTGGCTCCTCGACGGCGTCGACCAGCGGCTCGCCGACTTCCGGCCCATGCCCGCCTCCGCCTTCCTCGACACGCGCCGCCCCGGCAAGCCGGAACCCGAGGCGCTGCCCTCGGACTTCCGCGTCTACTTCTACGACGCCCGCGGCAACCGCCTCCCTCAGAAACTCGGCACGGACGACAAGCCCGGCCCCCAGCTCCCCGACAGCATCGACCGCCTGCCGACCGAAGGCAGCCCGACCTCGGTGGCGGCCGACACCGGAGACGGAAACTGGCGCGTCCTGCGCCGGGACGGACCACGGGACCTGACCGTGGTCATCGCGCTGCCGCTCGACACCGTGGACGGGGCGACATCGAGGATCCTCTGGCTGAACGGCCTGCTCCTCATCGTCACCGTGGCAGCCCTGTGGGTGCTGGGCCGTGAGGTGGTCCGGATCAGCCTGCTGCCGCTGACCCGCATGGAGCGCACCGCCGAGGCCATCACCGCCGGGCAGCTCGACCTGCGGCTGCCCGACACCGACCCGCAAACCGAGATCGGACGTCTCGGCACCGTCCTGAACACCATGCTCGACCGGCTGCAGCAGGCACTGCGGGAGCGTGAGGCGTCGGAGGGGCGGCTGCGCCGGTTCGTCGCCGACGCCGGACACGAACTGCGTACCCCGCTGACCGCCATCCAGGGGTTCGCCCAGCTCGCGCTGCGCTCCGACCGCCGCACCGCGCGGGAGCGGCGGGAAGCCGACCGGCACGTCGCGCAGAACGCCGAGCGGATGAGCCTGCTCGTCGACGACCTCCAACTACTCGCCCAACTGGACCGGCACCCCGACTACCAGCAAGAACACGTAGACCTGCTGTCCCTGGCGGCAGACGCGGTGAGCTCAGCAGCCATGCAGCGACCGGGCCACCCCGTGCGCCTGTCCCCCCTGTCCGACAATCCCGCCGACACCGACACCGACACCGACACCGACACCGACACCGACACCGACACCGGGGAAGTGGAGGGGGAACTGGATGTGGTGGAAGTTGTAGGAGACCCCCACCGTCTCCGGCAGATCGTCGAGAACCTTCTCTCCAACGCCCACACCCACACCCCACCCGGCACGAGGATCCAGGTGCGCGTGGGGGCGGGCCGGGCCGGCGCCCGTACCGGTGGCGTCAACGTGCCGGGACGCGTCAGCATGGCACCGCCTTTCCCGGCCGGCACCCGGGTCGCCGTCATCGAGGTCGAGGACGACGGCCCCGGACTGACGGCCGCCGACGCGCAGCGCGTGTTCGAGCGCTTCTACCGGGCGGACCCCGCACGCACCCGGGCACGAGGGGGCTCCGGACTGGGCCTGGCCATCGCCACCGCCATCGCCGAGGGCCACAGCGGCCGACTTGAACTCGACCCGGGCCAGGGCCGCGGCGTCACTTTCCGCCTCGTCCTGCCACTCCCCTCAGCGAACTGACCACGCGGCCCGAGCGATGCGACCGACTGAACGCTCCTTCCCGAACTGAAGCTTCGCTGAGCGGGCTTGGAACGGCTCCCGTACGGCGGCCAGGTCCGTTTGCTCGCCACCGCAAGAAGACCGCGGCCACGTAGCGGCAGGGCTCCCCGCGCAGGCGACTGGTCCACCCCATGATCCGAACGAAACCGCCTAGTGCAGGCGGGTGCGACCAGCAAGGGGAGGAGGCCACCACGCGCCGGACGGCCTGGAGCGCCGGGGACCTGTCGGTGTGCCGGCATCTGCCACGCCGACGTCCCCCGCGAGGAAGCCGCCGCCGAAGCCGCCCGCCTCCAGGCCGCCACGCCACCGGAGCCGGAGCACGACCAGGAGGCGGGCAAGGTCCGCGGGCTCTTCCGCCGCCGCGGCTGACGCCACACGTCGACGCCGTCCCTCCCACCGGACACGGGACAGAGGGGGCATCGACGAGCAGCGGCCCGGAACAGCCCGGGGCGGCCTCCTTAGCCGACGCGGCGAGCGGGAAGCGCCGGCCTTCTCCACCGCCCGCAGCTGCTCCCAGTCGACCTCCGGGTGTGCGGGACGACCGCGTCGACGGAGGTTCGCGCTCCGGTCGGCCAGCAGCTGCGGTCGGCGAACCGCCGGGCCGCGAAGGCCGTCACGTTTCGCCTGTCCGTGATCACTGCGCTCAGTTGCGGCTGTTTCCGCGAAGTTCGTCGTCGGTTCGGGTGGGCTGGGGCATGTCGGTACTGTGTGGGGGCGCTGACTGTCTGGTCGGCGTCTTCCTGGGGGGATGAGCGAGACGAGGGTTATGCCGGAGCAAGCGAGCCCGCCTGCGATAGCACTGCACGATCCTCCGGCCACAGCGGTCGAGGCGGCGCGGATAGCAGCGGTGCGCCGTTACGACATTCTCGACACCCCGCCGGACGGCGCCTACGACCGGGTCGCGGCGCTGGCCGCGCGCCTGTTCGAGGTTTCGGTGGCGACGGTGACCATCGTGGACGAGGACCGGATCTGGTTCAAGGCCACGCACGGGCTGGAAGGCGTCACCGAGATCGGCCGCGATCCGGGCCTGTGCGCCTCGGCGGTGCTCACCGATGACACCACCGTCATCCCCGACACCCTGCTCGACCCGGTCGCCTGCTCCAATCCGCTGGTCGCCGGCCCGATGGGGGTGCGGTTCTACGCCGCCGCTCCGATCATCACGGCCGACGGGTACCGGCTGGGCACGGTCAACGTCCTCGACACCCACCCCCGCGAGATCAGCGAGGCGGATTCGGCCACGCTGGCGGACTTGGCGACAATGGTGCGTGACCAGCTGGAGCTGCGACTGTCGGCGCTGCACGTGGTGCGCGCCGAGCAGGAGCGCCGCCGGGTCGAGCAGGAAAAGCGCCAGGCCGAGGAAGAGGCCCGGCAGCGCGCGGAGCGGGACAAGGCGGCCATCGCCGCGTTCGCCTCCACGCTGCAGCGCACCCTGGTGCCTCCCGTACTGCCCGCGGTGCCCGGGCTGGAGCTCGCCTGCCACTACAAGACCGCCTCCCCGCAGGAAGTGGGCGGCGACTTCTACGACGTCTTCCCCATCGGCGCAGACCGGTGGGCGTTCTTCCTGGGCGATGTGTGCGGCAAGGGCGCCGAAGCCGCCTCGGTCACCTCACTGACCCGCTACACGCTGCGGGCCGCGGCCCTCGTCGACGCGGACTCGACGGCCGCGCTGAATGCCCTGAACACGGCGCTGCTGCTGGACGCGGCGGTCGGAACCCGCTTCTGCACCGCCATCTTCGGCCTGCTCGATCCTGCCCCTGACGGCGGTTTCACAGTCACGCTGGCCACCGGCGGCCACCCGCCCGCCTACCACCTCACCCCTGCCGAGGAAGGCGGTGTACGGGTGGAGGCGGTCCGAGCCAAGGGCGGCATGCTGGTCGGCGCATTCGCCGAAGCCGCCTTCGCCTCACGCACCCTGCACCTGGCACCCGGCCAGGGCTTGCTGCTGTATACCGACGGGCTGACCGAGGCCCGCACCGCCGGTGGCCACATGCTCGCCGACACGGGCCTGACCGACTTCCTCGCCCGGCGGCCAACGCCGGTCAGGGCCGGCCGCCTGATCGACGACACCGTCGCGCTCCTGGACACCCTCCCCGACACCGAACGCGATGACGTGGCCCTGCTGGCCCTGTCCGTCCCCACCCCCGATGCCGCTCCCGCGGGCATCACCACCACCGTTCACAGCGCCGCCGTCCCGACCGCCGACGTCTCCGTCGGGCAGGAGATCCGACGCCCATGACCGCCGCACTCCACATCAACGTCCCGCACACCGACGGCACCCTGGCCGTGATCGCACTGTCCGGCGAATTCGACATCACGACCGCGCCCGCCGTGCGGGCCCGCGCCCTGGACCTCATCGCGGCCGGGCACCCCGACCTGGTCGCCGACCTGGCGGGCGTCACCTTCTGCGACTCCTCAGGGCTGGGCGCCCTCGTCGGCATCTGGCGCTGCGCCAAGGACGCCGACGGCTCCCTGACCCTGGCGGCCATCCCCGACCGGCTGAGCCGCCTGCTCAGCGTCACCGGGATGGACACCTTCCTGCCCGCCCATCCCACCGCCGACGCCGCGCTTGCCGCACGCCAAGGCAACCGCACCACCGCCTGAAACCTCTCGCTCACCAGGGCGGCACCAACAGCTGGCCAGCATCTGGCTAGCACTGCAACGGTTTTTTGCGTGCTGGTGGGGCAGTTTCTGGTGGTGTGTGGCCTCGTCGTCTGTAGTGGCTGGTGCGGGCTCGGTGTTGTCGTCTGCGTCGCCAGTGTGACCAGTGCAGGACGTGGTCGATGGAATGCTGGGCGGCGCGAGGGAGGTGGTGGATCAGACGCCTGAGTTCGGGCAGGGTGAGAGGGATGAGCTGGGAGGATCCGTTTCTGCTTTCCCGGTGTCCAGCTCGCGGGCCCGCAGGACGGTGAGGCAGGCGTGGGCGGCCATGGCCAGGGTGATGTGCCGGTGCCAGCCGTCGTAGCAGCGGACCTGGTAGTCGTCCAGACCGCATTCCTGCTTGGCGGTCTGGACGCACTCCTCGATCGCCCAGCGACTCCCGGCGATGTGGATCAGCTCGTCGAGTGTGGTGCCGGCGGGGCAGATCCTGGAACAGGTCGTGGACGGGGTGGTCGATGGCCCAGCGGGTGACGACGGTGTCGTGCCGGGTGGTGGCCATGACGTGAAAGATGCCGGCCTGCTCGAGTTCGTGCCGCCAGCCCTTGCTGTAGCCGTAGGCGGCGTCCGCGGTCACCCAACACCTGCGTTGCCTGGCGCAATCACCCCGCGCTTCCCGCCGGTCTACGCGACGCGCTGGCCACCGCAGAACCGCTGTAGTCCCGTCGGGTTGAACAGCAGAGGAGCCCGGCGGCGACATGACCGTCGCGGCCCTCTGTGTCGTGCCGCTCCTCGGCGGTCAGGCTGTGGTGCCGGCGGCTTCGTGGAGGGTCTGCCGGAGCTGGTCGAGACCGGGCGCCCCGCCCGAGCCGTCGGGGGGCGCGGTAGATCCGGCAGGCGAGCGAGGGTGTGGTGCTGGGCTCGGCGAACGGGTCGCGGCTGTCGGTCAGGATCGTCGGGGACCCGGTGAAGGCGGACCGCTCGGCTTCGGCTGGTCGGCGACCACCCGGATGGTGAAGCCGGTGGTGTCCAGCCCGGCGTCGTTCAGGGCCTGCCGCAGCTGCTCCTCCGCGAGCTGCTGGTGAGGGCAGTCCGGCACGGCCAGGACCTCGATGTCCATGTCTCCGGGATCACGCATGCCGGGGCCGTACGGGCCGAAGGGCCCGACCTGTCCGGGCAGCGCTCCAAGAAGCGGGGGGTCGCCCTTCATCCGGTGCAGGGAGGGATCACTGGACGGTTCCCGGCATCTGCGGTACCTCGTTCGTACCGCTTGGCCCGGATACCTCCCCGGCCTTCAGGGCGGCGAAGTCGGAGTGGGCCTGTTCGACGGCTTCCGGGTACGCCTCGCGCTCGTCCTGACCGACGAGGACATGCGGGCCCTGACCCCGCCAGCTCTACGGCGAGGTACGGCTGAACATGGGCAGCCGCATGAAGCTCGCCACCCCCGCGGCGGGACTCGGACACCCCGAGCCGGAGCCCGCCGGGAGGTCCGGGTCCATCGGCGCCGGCGGCGGGGTGCCCGGCCGCCACGGCCGCCCCTGGCCCCGGTCGGCCGGGGTCGCGGCATAGGTGAAGTCAGCGACCCACCGCTCGTTCGGACGAGATGCGGTGAAGTCACGTCCCAGCAGGTCACAGGCCCGCTCTCGGCCGTCGTCACGGATGGTGGTGCGGATCTTCTTCCCGCGTCGGGCACCCTCAAGGCCGAGATCACGTATCAGCCGGGCGACCGTGCAGCAGGCCACGGGTATGCCCTCGCGGTGCATCTGCCGCCAGACCTTCCGCACTCCATAGACGCCGAAGTTGTCGGCGTTGACGCGGCTGATCTGCGTCTTCAGCTCCGCGTCGCGGACCGACCGGGCACTGGGAGTGCGGTTCTTGGCGGCGTAGCAGGTGCTCGTGGCGATCTTCAGTCCGTGGCTGGTCAGGACTTTGCAGATCGGCTCGACCCCGAACACCTGCCGGTGGGCTTCGATGAACGCTACGAGCGCTTCGACGGCCGGTCGAGCTCGGCCGCGAAGAAGGCCGAGGCCGCCTTGAGGATCTCGTTCGCCCGGCGCAACTCGGCGTTCTCGGCCCGCAGCCGCATAATCTCCGCGGCCTCCTCCAAGGTCACCCCGCGGGACGCCGGCCTGTGTCGACCTCGGCCTTGCGGACCCACGTCCGCACCGTCTCGGCGGAACCGATGCCCAGCTTCGCGGCGACCGCCTTCATGGCGGCCCACTCAGTTGGGTAATGGGAGCGGACCTCCGTGACCATGCGCACCGCACGCTCACGAAGATCGGCAGGGTAAGGGGACGGACGGGCCATGACTCGATCGACTCAGGGAATCGAGCCTCCACCAGACCCGGAGCGGTTCACTCGCGCATGCGGCGCCGACGACGGTGGCCTGAGCGGGCAGGCTTGCCGCTCGGCCCCACGGGAGCACCGGTCCCGCGGCCCGGTATGTGCCAGCCTGCCCGCGGCCGTCCCCCGGCACTTGCCGACGGTCCGGGACGGTTCACGCCAGGTTGTGGGCGAGCGTACGGCCGGCGACCCGGCCGGAGAAGATGCACCCGCCGAGGAAGGTCCCTTCCAAGGCGTTGTACCCGTGCACTCCTCCGCCGCCGAATCCGGCTGCTTCTCCCGCCGCGTACAGACCGTCGAAAGTCGTCCCGTCCGGCCGCACGACCTGTGAGCCGAGGGTGGTCTGCACTCCGCCCAGTGTCTTTCGGGTGAGCAGACGCAGTCGTACGGCGACCAGTGGACCGTGGGCCGGGTCGAGCAGGCGGTGTGGAGCGGCGATCCGGACCGCTTTCTCCGGCAGGTACGCCCGTGCATTGCGCACGGCCATCAGTTGTATGTCCTTGCCGTAGTCGTTGGCCACCTGACGGTCGCGGGCTACCACCTCCCGCTCCACGCGCGCGTAGTCGAGCAGCGGTCCGGGCGTGAGGGCGTTCATGCCCTCCACCAACTCGGGGAGCGTACGGCTCACCAGGATGTCCTCGCCGTTCTCGATGAACGCGCGTATCGGCGCCATCGTGCTCTTCTTCAGCCGTTGGAGCAGGAGCAGGCAGTTCTTGCCTGTCAGGTCGGGGTTCTGATCGGATCCCGACAGCGCGAATTCCTTGTCCACCATCGAGTGGGTCATGAGGAACCACGAATGGTCGTGACCGGTCGACCTGAGGTGCCGCAGCGTCGCCAGGGACGCGTGGCTGGGGAACAGCGGCGGGGGCAGCCGCTGTCCTGTCGCGTCGAGCCACAGGGGTGACGGGCCGGGCAGGAGGCGCACGCCGTGGCCGGGCCACACGGGAGCCCAGTTCTTTATGCCCTCGTTGTAGAACCACATGCGGTCGAGGTTGACCACCGAGCCGCCGGCGCGCTCAGTGATCTGCAGCATGCGTCCGTCGACGTGCGCCGGCACACCGGTGAGCATCGTCGCCGGCGCCGGGCCGAGACGTTCGGCCGGCCAGTGGGCGCGCACGAGGTCGTGGTTGGCGCCCATGCCGCCGGAGGCGATGAGCACCGCCTGCGCACGTATCTCGAACCTCCCGGTCTCCTTCCGAGAGGAGGGCACGCCGCGCGGCTCCCGCGAGGGCTCCAGCACCGCTCCCCGCACGCCGACCGCGGCCCCGCCCTCGATGACGAGTTCGTCCACCCGGTGCCGATACTTGAAGGTGACCAGCCCGCGCGTGGCGGCGGCGGACACCGGTTTGCGGAACGTCCGTACTACTTCCGGTCCGCTTCCCCAGGTGTAGTGGAGCCGGGGGACGGAGTTGCCGTGACCGGTCGCGGTTCCCTCTCCCCGCTCGATCCATCCGACGAGGGGCAGCAGGCGCAGCCCGAGCCGGTACACGTAGTCGCGCTTTTCCCCGGCGGCGAAGTCCACATAGGCCTCGGCCCACCTGCGGGCCCACCGGTCCTCACTGTCGCGGTCGTGCCCGGCCGAGGCCAGCCAGTCGGACAGGGCCAGTTCACGGGAGTCCTTGATGCCCAGCCGGCGCTGCTCGGGACTGTCGACCAGGAACAGGCTGCCCTCAGCCCAGAAGGCCTGGCCACCGAGGTTGTTCTGGTTCTCCTGGTCGACGATGACCACGCGTCGTCCGGCGCGCGTCAACTCGTATGTCGCGACCAGACCGGCCAGGCCCGATCCCACCACGATCACATCGGCTTCGGTGCTCACCGTCGCAGTCCTCCTTCAGCCGCCACCCCGGAGGAGTGAGCGAGGAAGGGGCGGACGGCTTTCAGCAGTTCACCGGCGGCCTCCGCCGGCACCAGGTGGCCGGCGCAGGGAACCAGCTTCAGACGCCCGTTGCGCAGGCGGCGCCGAGTGGCGATCCCTTGCCAGAAGGGTACGAAGAGGTCCTGGACGCCCCAGACCACCAGGGTCGGCATCGGCAGTTCGGGCAACCGCCCGACGAGAAGGTTCTTCTGTCCCAGCGGCCCCACCGAGGAGCGCTGCGAACGCAGGGTGGTAGGCAGGGCTTCAGATGAGGAAACGGCCTTGGTCTGACTGGACCACCAAGGGCGCGGGATGTTCCAGGGGCGACAGGCCGCCATCACCGCCACCGAGACCACGAGCAGGCGCGGTCCGAAAGGCAAGCGAGGGATCAGCCACTTCGTCAGGTCACCCAGGGGTGTGACGGCCAGCACCACCATGGCCGGGTTGATGGCGCGCCCCATGCCGGCGGAGTCCACCAGGACGAGAGACGGCACGTGGTCCGGTCGTTGCAGGGCCATGTGGACGGCCACGGCGCCTCCGAAGGAGTGCCCCATGACCGCGGGCCGTTCCGCACCGACCACTTGGGCGAACCTCCACAGGAAGGAGGCCATCGCTTCGGGACCGGCGCTCCGGATCGGTTCGCTGTGGCCGTATCCCGGCAGGTCCACGGCGATGATCCGGTGGCTGCCGGCAAGGCCCTGGAGAACGCTGTACCACTGTTCGGAGACGCTGCCTTCGCCGTGTATCAGCAGCACCGGTTCTCCCTGCCCGGCTTCGAGGTACCGGACGGCTGTCCCTCCTACGTTGGTCCAGTACTCCGTCACTGTTCCCCTTGGTGCGGCGGCGGGTTTGTTCATTACGGTGTCCCGTCTCGTGTCGTGCGCGTGGGCGTGGCACGTTCCAGCGTGATCGAATGCCGTACCGCCAGAGGAAACGATGGGCTTTCTTCGAAGCCGGGCCACGGCGGACTGGTTGATGATCGGCGGACTGCGAGTGAAAGGGTGCCGCGCTCGGACCTAAGCGGGCGTTTTCCCGTACGGAAGCGGAATGGAAGTCGTGCGGCGAGACCTGAAACTACATCCCCGCGGCTCACCTTGGCGTCCTTTTCCGACGGGCCGGGCGTGCGGGTACAACGGCACCCTAGTTTCGGATTTCCGGCGCCGGCAGGCGCACGGGGCGGGACCCGAAGCGGTCCCTCCCCGCGGCGTGCACGCCTGCGCGTGCCGCGGCATCCGCGCGCGCACCGCCAGTGCACCGCGGTGGCGGTACCGGGCGCGACCCGGTCGGCGACGCGCACGCCGCACCCGGTTGCGCAGGGCGCGGCCCCGGTGCACAGGCGCCTTCCGCTGCCACGCCACCGCACGGCTCTCCCGGCCCGGGCGTCCAGCGGACCGGTCCTCACAAGGCGTGCACGAGGCGGACGCCGTACTTGCGAGGCGGGGCCGAAGCCCGGCGTATGCCGCACGGCGGGCGGCGCGGCAGTCTGCGCACGTGCGTACGGCTACCCGGTCCCTGTCACCGGTGACTCCTGGAGTGACTCGTGGGACACGTCGCGAGGGGGTACGCGTCCCGAAGTGCATACGGGCGAGTACTACTCACTTAACATGTGCGCCAAAGGATGCCGGTAGCCTTCTGTGCGCCCCTGCAGCAGGGTTGCCCCGAACGCACGTCTATCGTTCACTAGTGCCAATGGCTAATCATGTGTCCCAGCTCGTCACCATTGTCGACCGAGTCGTGGTGGGGCGGGTGGGAACCGTGTTCCGGGCGAGGAGGGGTCGCTGGACCCAAAAAACTGTTCCATCCACCTTTTACGCCACCGGGCAGCGCAAGGAGCATCCTCGTTTCATCGGCTGGCAGGGCAAGCGAGGCATATTGCTTCCTGGGCCTGGCCGGGGCCGGCAGTGGATACCGGTGGCGAGGAAGGCCCGAGCGGTGCGTGTGTACCGCGGCTGCGGGCGGACCGGGAGAGGTGCCGCTCAGTGTGCCGGGATGACGTCGCGGGTTCTTCGCTCCCGAATTCCGGGCCTGCGGCCGCAGGGCCTGTGAACCACAGACGTCGCGGCGGATGAGTCGCCACCTTGCGTCCCGCCCGTCCCGCCGCAGGAAAGGGCATCGCGCCCCGTCGCACCGTTCCGGCGTTGCTGACGGCGGGTGAACCCGGGGACCGTGCGGCGCCTTCGCGGCACGAAGTGTGTCCACTTCCCTGAAGGCCAATGGCCTGGAAAAGAACGGATGGGAATCCAGAACGCGACCGCTGGATGGATGCGGATGCGGGCGGCACGCATCTTCGATGTGAAGTGATATGGCGGTACGTCCATCGATCAAATCGAGTCGGATTACCTCTTGCGCCCTGGACGGCCGACCTGCCGAAGTCCATGTCTGCTTGCCGTTGGATGCGCCCGGAATCGGCCATCCGAAATTGGCCAAAATCCCCCGGGCTGTTGCGGCTCGGCGGCGGGTACCTATCCCGATGCAGGTCCTGAGAAGGAGACGTGAATATGGCCGTAGCACCGCGTGCTGGCCGTGAGGCCAACGAACGGCTGAGGGCCGTGATGGAAGAAGCGGGGTGTTCGAATACGGGACTTGCCCGCCGGGTCAATACCTGCGGTGCCGAGCACGGACTTGATCTGCGCTACGACAAGACGTCGGTGGCGCGGTGGCTTAGGGGCCAGCAACCTCGTGGTCGCGCCCCAGCCATCATCGCCGAGGCGCTGGAGCGCAAGCTGGGCCGTACGGTGACCGTCGACGACATAGGGATGAGCACGGGCCCGGGGCTGGCCCCCAGCGTGGGACTGCGGTTCGAGCCGACGGTGGCGGGCGCCCTCCAACAGGCGTGCGCTCTGTGGCGCAGCGACACCAAGTACAGCGGTCCGGTGACCAGGGAGCGGCTGGGCACCTCCGTGCTCGTCCAGGCCAGCCGCGATTGGCTGATCGCCGAGCCGGATCCCAGTGTCGCGGTCAGCGGCGTCCCCGCGGTCGGTCTGGCGGACATCGAGGTGGTGCGGGCGACCACCGCCGCCCTGACCGACCTCGACCACAGCTTCGGCAGCGGGCACATACGCCCGGTCGCCGTGCGCTACCTGGACAGCGTCGTCTCCGGGCTGCTCGCGGGCCCGTACCGGGAGTCGACCGGGCGGCTCCTGCTCGGCGCCGTCGCGCGGCTGACGGAGCTCACCGCCTACATGACGGTCGACACCGGGCAGCTCGGGCTCGCCCAGCGCTATTACATACAGGCGTTGCGTCTGGCGCAGGCGGCGGACGACCGCGTCTTCGGAGGTTACGTGCTTGCGTCGGGGATGGGGCACGTGGCCCTGCTGCTCGACAACCCCGGTGAAACCGTTCAGCTCGCGAAGGTGGCTCGGGAAGGAACGCAACGCCGGATCACTCCGACTGCTCGGGCGGTCTTCTACGCCGCCGAAGCCCGCGGCCACGCCCTTCTTGGGGACGCGGGTGCCTGCGAGAAGGCCGTCGACCAGGTACTCGAAGTGCTGAACGGTGACGGTCCCGACGCGCACGAACGCCAGGAAGGGATTCCCCACGTCGACCGGGCGTACCTGGCGCAGGAGCTGGCGCACTGCTACCAGGACCTGGGCCGGCCCGAAGCCGCCGTCCGGTGGGCGCAGGAGGCACTGCGGGAAGGCGCGCCGAACGCCCGGCGCCGCGCTCTCAGGTTGCTGCTCCTGGCATCGGTGGAGCTGCAGCTCGGGGAGGTGGAGCGGAGCTACGGCTCCGCGGCACAAGGCGTGGAGGTGCTGGGCGGGGTGCGCTCTGTGCAGTGCGCCAGAGGCCTGGAAGCCTTCCGCGGTCGCCTGGAGGCGTTGGGGCGGCATGAGGAAGCCCACCGGCTCCACCCGGCGGAGGAGCACTGACCCACGGCCGCCTCCCACCCGTGACCACACGGTCACGGCAGCCGAGGGATTGCCGTCACCCGGCCGGCCACCAGGTCGTCATCGACGCCGGCACCCGCCTGGACGTCACGGCCGGCTGGCCGCTGCCGGGCAACCGCGACGGCTGCGGGGCATGGGCGCTGCCCGGTGCGAAGGGCGTCGTCGGCCAGGCCACGGTGATCGCGGACGGCGGTCGTCGGGCACCGGTCCGGTCGCCCCCGCCCTTGCGAACGCGGCCAGGCAGGACCACCGGCCCGGAAGGAGGGATGCCACGCCTCCCTCACGAGGTCCGCACCGCGTCAGGCACGCCTCCGCGCGGATGAGCACCTCGAAGATCATCCGGGGCGGCCGCCTCAGGGGCGACGGGTGCGCTCGGCATTGCCCGCCTGCACGACCTCACCCCGCCACGCGCCGTGGAACCGGCACACCAGCGGCGTATGACGCCGGCTTCGCCCGTACGCGGGTCCACTTCGTGCGCGTCCACGGGTCTCACCGTGTTCCCGAACGGGAACCCTGCGGCAAGACCTGACGGAGCCCTCTTGAGCGGAGCCCCCGTACCGGGGGTACCGCGCTGTGAGCCCATCGAGTGACCGAGGTTCGGCAGTCCTTCCGGTGGAGGGAGCCCCGTCGTCCTGCCGCGTTCCACAGGTGCGGCCGGAGCGGAGGCCGCCCCGGCGGCCAGGCCGGAGGAGGAGCCCGCCCGCAGTCGAGCGGGTTGCGGTGCCCGACCGCGGGCGCGAACCCGTCAGGCGACCCACCGGGCCCTGTCCGGCCTGTTGAGAGCCAGGCGCTTCAGCGCCGGCGGGACGTCGTACCGGCCGGTCGCCGCTTCGATCAGGACGAGGCGGTGGGGGGTGGCCGCGGCCCGGGCGAGCGCGCGGTCCAGCGCGGCCGGGGAGCGGACCTTCAGTACCAGGGGGTGGGAGACGCCGAGGGCGGCCGGTACCTTGCCCCAGCGCCACCGGGCGACGTCGTTGTACTCGGCGCGGAGGCCGTGGGTGATCCGCTCGATGGTGTAGCCATGGTTGTTGACCAGAATCACGATTGGCTTGAGGCGGTAGCGGCTGATGGTGCCCAGTTCCGGGGCGGTGAGCTGAGCCGCACCGTCGCCGATGATCAGCACTCCGCGGCGGGAGGGGTCGGCGAGCTGCGCTCCCAGCAGCGCGGGCAGGCTGTAACCGATGGACGCCCACATCGGTTGTGCGATGAACCGGGCTCCGCGGGGGAAGCGGCGGTCGGCGATGCCGAACAGGGAAGTGCCGTCGTCGGTGACGACCGTGTGGCCGGGACGGATGGCGTTGCCCACCGCCTCCCACAGGGAGGACTGGGTGAGCGGGCGCAGGGAGCGGTACAGCCTCGGCCCGTGGGCGAGGACCCTCCCGGGGGCCGTGGCCGGGAGGGCGGGGACCCGGTGTACCGGCGCGGCCGGCTCGCGGCGTCGGGCGCCGGCGGGGGCCATGGCGAGGTCACTGACCAGGTCCGTCAACACGCCCAGTGCCGCGGCCAGCGGCACGTCCGGGAAAGTGGCGCCCTCCACCGTGGCGGTCGTGGGCCCGAGATCGATGCCCGCAGCGGGATCGAAACGGTGCGTGAACTTACCGGTGGTCATGTCGGCGAGCAGCACCCCGGCACGGATCAGCAGGTCGGCCTTGTCGACGGCGAGACGGACCCGCTTCTCGCTCATCGCTCCCGCGTACAGGCCGAGGAAGCCGGGAGCGCTCTCGTCGACGACGGTCTTCCCGGTGGCCAGGACCGCGTGGGAGAAGGCTCCTGCCCGCAGCAGACCGGCCAGTTCGGAACGGGCCTTGAACCGGTCCACGAGGAAGTCGGCAAGCACCACGACGGTGTCCGCGGCGGCGAGCCGGGCTCGGGCCGCAGCACGGAAGGCTTCGAGACTGCCCGGGTCGGCGGCCCACTCGCGGGGGAGCGGTGGCGGGCGGTGTGACCGGACGGTGGCCAGGGCGACATCACGGGGCACCCGGAGGTAGCCGGGGCGGCTCTCGTTCAGACAGGCCGCCAGCACGCGGTCGATCTCGGCGAGGGCGTTGCCGGGCCGCAGGACGGCATCGGCACAGACCACCTGCCGGTGCGCGCGGGCGAACCGGTCGAAGTCCGCGTCCCCCATGGTGTGGTGGACCACCAGCCCGGCGCGTTCGGAGGCCTGCGTCGGTCCGACGACGATGTGGAGCAGCGGGACACGCTCGGCGTAACTGCCGGCCACCCCGTTGATCGCGCTCAGTTCACCCACGCCGGACGTGGTGAGGAGCGCTCCGAACCCCCGCGTGCGACCGTAGCCGTCGGCCGCGTAGGCGGCGCCGAGCTCGCTCGCGGTGCCGATCCACTTCACTTTCGGGTGAGCGAGCACACGGTCCAGGACAGGGAGGTTGTAGTCACCGGCGACGCCGAACAGGTGGTTCACCCCCAAACCGCTCAAGCGGTACAGGAGGTGGTCGATGACCGTCTCGCCGGTTTTGGACGACCGGGGTTTCATGGGCGCCTTCCTTTCCTCGGGTGGCCGGCCGCGCCGCACGCGCCGACGGTGAGCGGCGCGCCGTGAGCCGGTTCAGGTGCGGTGTTGCGGAGTGATCGAGGTGGACCGTGGCGGTCCCCCCGCCGCCCTGCCGTCATCGCCGGGCGCTGCGCTCGCCGGGCCGTCACCGTGGACGGGGTTCGGCTTTCGCCGGCAGGCGTACGGGGCGGTGGCGGGATGCGCCGGACCACTCGTTCCCCGTGCCCCGGGGGTGGCGCGCGGGCGTGCGAACGGGGGCGGGAAGGACTTCGGGGGCCCTCCGCGGTGACACGTCTCACCCCGCGGAGGGCACGGGGAGTCTGGGGAGATCGGGCCGGGTTCGCGGCAGGACATCGCCGGGAGGGGCCGGTGGAATCGTTGCCGCGGACACCGGGCACCACATGAGACGGCCCTGTCCGGCTGTGCGGTCCCGGCCGAGCACCATGATGTCGGCCATGGGAGAGACGTTGGCACGGCGTTTGGTGTCCGATCGGATGTGGGAGCTGATCGCACCGCTGATCCCCGAGTTCGCCTCGCGGAGCCAGGGAGGCGGCACGGGCCCGCTGGACAGCCGCGACGTCTTCACGGCCGTGGTGTTCGTCCTGACCAGCGAGTGCGCCTGGCGCCGCCTGCCCGCTTCGTTCGAGGTCTCCCCGGCGACGGCGCACCGTCGCTTCGCCTCGTGGTCGAGGGCCGGGCTGTGGGAGCGGCTGCGGCAGGCGGTGCTGGAGTACGAGGGGATCGACTGCGACCGGGAGTGGGTGATGGCGGTCGTGGAAGCCGCGATGTCCCGGTGAGGTCCGTCGCCGCTGCGGAACCCCGTCGCCGCGGGCGGTGAGGAGAGGTCATCACCTCACCTGTCGGCATGCTCCGCCGGCCTGGCGGCGGGCTCGCCACCGGGCCGCCTGCCGAGACTGACGACGTCGAGCCCGCCCTGCTCGTACTGGACCTGGATGCGGCGCTTGTCGTACTTGCCCACCGAGGTCTTCGGTATCTCCCCGACGACCGCCCACCGTTCGGGCATCATCCAGGAGTCGATGCGGCGGGCCAGGAAGTCACGCAGCTCCTCCGGACTGGCGCCGGTGTCCTGACGCAGCGACACGACTGCCAGGGGCCGCTCGCCCCAGCGCTCGTCGGGCACCGCGACCACCGCCGCTTCGGACACCGCAGGGTATTCCATCAGCGTGTTCTGGAGGTGCACGCTGGAGATGAACTCACCACCCGACTTGATGACGTCCTTGACGCGGTCGGTGAGGGTCAGGAACCCGTCCGGGGTTATCCTTCCGACATCGCCGGTCCTCAGCCAGCCGTCCGGGGTGAAGTTCTCCTCCGTCCGTACCGGAGGGGCACCCACGCCGCCGTGGTAGGCCGTGGTGATGTCGGGACCGCACAGTTGCAGCTCGCCCATGGACACGCCGTCGTGCGGCATGAGGGCACCGTCCGAGTCGACGAGCCGGAACCGGACCGATACCGGAAACCGCCCCTGGCTGACGCGGCGGGCCCACTCCTCGTCGGCATCCCCCCCTCCCGGAGGCACGGCCGCGCTCACCACCCCGAGGGTCTCGGTCATTCCCCACCCGTGCAGGAAGTCGATGGAGTGCCGGTCCCGGTAGGCGGCCATCAGGGCGGGAGGGCACGCGGATCCCCCCACGAACACCCGGCGCAGGCTGCCGGTGTCGTACGCGTGAGTGTCCAGCTCCTCCAGCAGGGAGGCCCAGACAGTCGGCACGGCGGCGCTGAAGGTCGGCCGCCCTTGTTCGATCATGCGGGCGAGCGATGCGGTCCGGGAGTACCGGTCCGCCAGCAACAGGTCGGCGCCGGTGAGGAACGCGACGTGGGGGATGCTCCAGCCGTTCACGTGGAACATGGGCGCGATGGGGAAGAGGACGTCACGCTGGCTGACGTTGTAGTGGCTCGGGGCCATCATCTGAAAGCAGTGCAGGTACATCGACCGGTGGCTGTAGACCACCCCTTTGGGACGGCCGGTGGTGCCGGACGTGTAGCACATCGCTGCGGCGGTGTGCTCGTCGAGTCGCTCCTGCCAGGGGTAGTCGAGGGGACGGTCGGCGATCAGCTCCTCGTACCGGTGCACTTCACCGGCGAGCCCGGCGAGCGCCGCGCGTTCGCCGGAACCGGCGACGACGACGTGCCGCACCGCGCGGGGCAGGAGGCGCAGCACGGAGGCGAGCGTCTCGGCCAGGTCGGCATCCACGACGATGATCTCGTCGCCCGCGTCCTTGAGGGTGTGGGCCAACTGCTCGGCCGGCATGCGCGGGTTGAGCGTGTGAAGGACGGCCCCCATCGCCGGAACTGCGAGGAACAGTTCCAGGTGGCGGGCGTTGTTCCACATGAAAGTACCGATGACGCTCTGCTCGCCCGACGGCCCGGTACTGGTGCGCACGCCCAGCTGATCGCGGAGGGCGTGCGCCAGACGAGCGGCACGCTCACCCGTCTCCGCGTAGGTCCTGCGGTCGAACCCGTTTCCGTTCCACGTGGACACGGTGGAAGTGCCGTGGACCGTGGAGCCGTACTGCAGGAGACGGGCGATGGTGAGCGGAGTGTCCGGCATGGTGCTGCGCATGGTGATCCTCCGGAATCGGGTCTCGTACCACATGGAACGGATCGTCGGGCCCTCGTGAATCCGTAACGGCAAGGTATTTCCCCTCCACTTCGCCTGTCGCCCTCCCCGCCGGTCTCGCGTGGTCGCCGAACACCGGACGCAGGACACGACCGCCGCATGCCGTTGTGGTCGGTTTTTCCGCTGTTTCGCGCCCTGGCCGACGGATCTCCCCGGGGCGTCCTCCGCGAGGCCCGGAGGTACGGAAAAGCAGGTATTCACGCCAGCGTTCCGCACGTGGCCGCGATTTCCGCGCAGTGCCCCACATGAGACACACGCCTGTTGTCGCACTGGTGGTGCGGGGGCGGATCGGAACCGGCACGCGCCCTGCTGTGCGCTGACTGCCCCCTTTGGGCGGCGAGCCGTTCCCCGGGCCACGAACACGCCTGCCGGCGGATCCGGTGCGCCTCTACATTCCTTTCCCAGGGGACGGGCGAACCGAATTCCCCGCCCGCCGACCCCCATGAGACCTGCCCGTCACAGGAACAGGCCCGCCCCCCTGGGAAATCGAGTGCCGGTGCGACCGCCGGCCCGGCAAGGAGACACCCTGATGAGTCCGTGCGGCAGCGAACCCTATGCCTACGATGACGTGGGGCCGGCCTCGGGAAGCCGGCGCACGAAAGTGCTCCGGCGTCTGCGCCGGGGGCGGCCGCGTCAGATGTCCCCAGCGGCCCCGTGGAGCTTGGAACCCGATGACCGGCGTTTCAGCGACCCGGCCTGGAGTTCTGACCCGAAGTACCAACGTCTTCTGCAGTACTACCTGACATGGTCCCGATTGACCCTGGCCGCAGCCGAGGCTCCCTACCTGCCGGCGCGGCGCCGGCAGCAGCTGCAGTTCCTCGCCCAAGTCGTCACCGAGGCCCTGGCCCCCGTGAACGTCCTTCCGGGGAACCCTGCCGCACTGCGCCGCGCCGCGGACACCCGGGGCGTGAGCCTGGTCCGCGGTGCGGGCAACCTCCTGCACGACGTGGTGCACCGCCGGGGGCGGCCGGCCAAGATGCCGCCCGGTGCCTACCGGCTGGGAGAGGACTTGGCCGCCACCCCGGGCCGCGTCGTGTACCGCAACGAACTGATGGAGCTGATCCAGTACGAGCCCCAGACCGCAGAGGTGCACCAGGTGCCGCTGCTGTTCGTCCCCGCCTGGGTGAACAAGTTCTACATATACGACCTGGCCCCCGACCGCAGTCTCGTCGAGTGGGCGGTCCGCGAGGGCTTCACGGTGTTCGTCATCAGCCTGCGTGACCCCGAACCCGACCAGGCAGGGCTCGGACTGGACGAATACCTGCCGCAGGCCCCACTGCGCGCCCTGGATGTCGTACGGGAGATCACCGGGTCCCCCCGGGCCCATCTGGTGGGAGTGTGCGCCGGGGGGATGTTCGCGGCATCCGCGGCCGCCTGGCTGGCGGCGGGCGGCGAGGCGGGGGTGGCATCGCTGACCCTGTTGATGTCGGCACTCGACTACGCGGGTCCGGACGGCCGTGAGAAGTCGTCGGAGGCGGAGATAGACACCCTGACCCGCCTCCTCTCCAACAAGCGCGGCCTCGTCGACGGCAAGAAGGTCAGCCTTCTTTTCGACCTGCTCAGGCCCAGGGAAACCATCTGGCAACCGCTCGTGTCCGGCTGGTTGATGGGCGACAGGCCACAACCTTTCGACATCTGGGCGTGGAGCGAGGACGGAATAGACGTGCCCGGCACACTCTTCAAGCAGACCCTGCAGATCGCGGCGGACAACTCCCTGGCCCAGTGTCGATTGCGGATCGATGACAGGACCATCGATCTTTCCGCCGTCACACAGGACGCGTTCGTGGTGGCCGGCTCCCGCGACCACATCATCCCCTGGGAAACGGTGTACCGGAGCGCCCGGCTGCTCGGTGGCGACATCGCCTTCCACCTGGTGCCCTCGGGACACGTGGGAGGCATCATCAACCCGCCACGCCCCAAGGCCGACTACCTCCTCGGCGGGGAGGGGCTTCCCCCGAGGCCCCAGGACTGGCTGGCCCGCGCCGCTTCGCAGCACGAGTCCTGGTGGACGGCCTGGTCGCGGTGGCTCGGCCCCCGGTCGGGCCCGCGCGTCCCGAGCCGCACGACGGGCAGCGCGCGGTATCCGGCCCGCACCCCCGCACCCGGGCGTTACGTGCTGCCCGGTGACCGCGGGACCGCCGGCGGCCCGGCCCGCGCGGTGTCCCCCCGCCGCCGCGTCCGCGGTCGCCGGGCCCGGCCCGCCCCGTCGTTCCCGTCCGCCGCCACCGGCACGACCGCCCGCGGGTGGACGAATGCCCGCTGGAAGAACGCACCCGACCTCGAACGGCCGTCTGCGACGGCTTGACCCGCCCACGGAACCACGCAGGAAGACCCGTCTCTCCGGAGGAGAAGCACCATGCATTCCGTCGACCTCAAGGCACTCCTCACCGCTCTCGGCGCGGACCCCTTCGACCACGAACGAGTCGCCCTGTTCCAGGATCCCGCCTCGGGTCTGAAAGCCATCGTGGCCCTTCACTCCACGGCCCTGGGCCCGGCGCTGGGGGGCACCCGCTTCCACGCGTACGACAGCGATGAGAAGGCTCTCGCCGACGTGCTGAAGCTTTCGCGCGGCATGTCCTACAAGAACGCCATGGCCGGACTCGACTTCGGCGGCGGCAAGGGCGTCATCATCGGGGACCCCGAACAGATCAAGTCCGAGGAACTGCTGATGTCCTACGGCAGGTTCGTGGAGTCCCTCGGCGGCCGGTACGTGACGGCGTGCGACGTCGGTACGGACACGGCGGACATGGACACGATCGCCCGCACGTGCCGGTGGACCGCGACGCGCTCGCTGGAGAGCGGCGGCGGGGGAGACCCGTCGGTCTTCACCGCCCTCAGCGTGCTCCAGGGCATGCGGGCGGCAGTGCTCCACCGCTGGGGTACGCCCTCGCTCCAGGACCGGACGGTCGGAGTCGCAGGGGTGGGCAAAGTCGGCCGTCTCCTGGTGGAACACCTCTTCGACGAGGGCGCCCGCGTGGCCGTCACCGACGTGCGCGAAGAGCCGGTGCGCCGCCTGGCGGAAGAATTCCCCCAGGTCGTCGTCGCGGACGACACCGAAGCGCTGATCCAGCTCAAGGACATGGACATCTATGCTCCCTGCGCGCTGGGCGGGGCACTGAACGAAGCGGCCGTCGCGGTGCTCACGGCCGAGGTGGTGTGCGGCGCGGCCAACAATCAGCTGGCCCATCCCGACGTGGAGCGCCAACTCGCGGACCGGGGGATCCTCTACCTCCCGGACTACGTCGTCAACGCCGGCGGGGTGATCCAGGCCGCTGGGGATCTGCGCGCGGCCACGCCCCAGCAGAGCATGACGAAGGTGGAGCGGATCTTCGACACGACGCTGGCCGTCCTGGAACGCGCCATGGCGGAGGACATCCTGCCCGGTGCCGCCGCCGACCGGATCGCCGAACAGCGCATCATCACCGCCGCGGACGCACGGACTGCGACGGGAGGGCCGCGACCGCGGTGATCACACGGACGGAGGAGTGTGCCGGACCGGGGTGGTTCCCGACCGCCGCGCCGGCGCCGCGCCCCGTTCCTGCCGCAGCCGCAGCCGCAGCCGCAGCCCACAGGAGGAGCTCCCGCACGGCTGGTGTCGCGGCACGCTTCCCGCTCCGAGCACCGGTGGTCCCGGGGCGTGCCCGTTCACGGCGTGACACGGTGCCGCACCGAGGAGTACGGCTCCTCCACCCGGTGCCGTGAGAGCACGGTCCACGACTGACGGCGAAGGGCCGCGCGGTCCCGCCGACCGCGCCCCGCGGTTCCGGAGGGTGCGCGTCGACACGCGGACGCTCCACCGTGCCGGCACCACGGCCCGACCGGTCTTCGCGGTCCCGATCCCCCATCCCCAATTCCCAGAGGAGGACAAGATGAGTGGTCTTCAGCAGCCGCGCCGGACTTTCCCCCCGCAGTACAGGGGGGTGCAGACGTCCAGCGGAATGCCCTTCCGCAAGTACGCGCCGTACACGCCGATCGGCCTGGCCGACCGCACCTGGCCCAGCCGACGGCTGACCGAGGCACCCCTGTGGTGCAGTGTGGACCTCCGGGACGGCAACCAGGCTCTGATCGACCCGATGGACGTGGCCCGCAAACGCGAGATGTTCGATCTTCTGGTGTCCATCGGTTTCAAGGAGATCGAGGTCGGCTATCCTGCCGCGTCGCAGGACGAATACGACTTCGTACGGCATCTGATCGAGACCGACGCCATTCCTGACGACGTCGTCATCCAGGTCCTCACTCCGATCCGCGCCGAAGCCCTCGAACGCAGCGTCGCCGCGGTCCGCAGCGCCCGCAGGGCGATCGTCCAGTACATCATTCCGACGTCCACCGCCCAGCGCCGGGTGGTCTTCCGCGCCAGCCGCGAGGAGATGCTGGCCATGGCTCTCGCAGGCGCCCGGCAGGCAGTGCGCCTGCAGGAGACGACACCGGAAACCGAGATCCTGCTGTCCTTCCTGCCCGAGTCCTTCACCCAGACCGAACCCGACTTCGCCCTGGAGGTCTGCAACGCGGTGCAGGAGTACTGCGCCCCCCGTACCGACCGCACCCTACGGATCACCCTGCCCGCGACTGTCGAGGCGTACCCCCCGCACGAGTTCGCGGACCGTGTCGAGTACATGAGCCGGGAGCTGGCGTACCGCGACCGCACCATCCTCACCCTGCACCCGCACAACGACCGCGGCAGCGCGGTCGGCGCGACGGAGCTGGCACTGCTGGCCGGCGCCGACCGCGTTGAGGGCTGCCTGTTCGGCAACGGTGAGCGTACCGGCAACGTCTGCCTGCCCACCCTTGCGATGAACCTGTTCTCCCAGGGCATCGACCCCATGCTCGACCTGCATGACCTGGACGGCATACGGCGTGTGGCGGAGAAGTGCAGCCAACTCCCGGTATCCAGCCGTCACCCCTGGGTGGGCGAGTTCGTGTTCACCTCCTTCGCCGGCACACACCAGGACGCCATCGCCAAAGGCCTCAGGGCCCGTGAGAAGGAGGACGCCGATGCCTTCTGGGACGTGCCCTACCTCCCTGTCGACCCCCGCGACATCGGCCGCAGCTACCAGGCCCTGATCCGCATCAACACCCAGTCGGGCAAGGGCGGCATTGCCCACCTGCTGCGAAGCACCCAGGGCGTGGTCCTGCCCAGGAGGCTGCAGATCGACTTCGCCCACGTCATGCAGAAGCTCTGCGAGAAGCAAGGCGGTGAGGTCGGCGCGGACGAGCTCTGGCAGACCTTCGTGGACCGATATGTCACGCCGGATACGGAAGCAGGGCGGGGAGACGCGGCAGGCGGTCAGGGAGCGACCTTCGACCTCGACCGGTGCTCCGGTGACTGGCGTGAGCGGGCTCAGCACCTGCTCGCCACCGTGCCCGTACCGGCCACGGTGCGGGACCTCATCGTCGACCGGCGCGAGGGCCGCGCCGGCCACGTCGCCTTCTGCGAGGTCGTCCTGGGTAGGGACACGCGTGCCCTGTGGGGGGTGGGCATCCACACGGACGAGGTGGAAGCCGTCCGGGGCGCTGTGCTGGCGACGGTCCGGCGGGCCCGGTCCGAGGAGCCACGGGCACGGAACGCCCCGGCCGCGTCCCTGAAGGCGCCCGCCACGTGAGCGGCCCGGAGCTCCGTGCGCCCGGTAGCGCGCGTCCCCTTCGCAGGGCAGGTGGGGCCCGCACGCCGCCTCGGTCACCGGGACCCTTCCGCCTGCCACGTGCGGTGGGCCGGAAGGCCCGCCGGGACGGACCACGCGGTGGGGCCGGTGCGCGCGAGGACACTGCCGTACGAGCAGGCGCGCACGCTACGGGGCGAGCCCGCTCCCGGACCCGTCCCGTACGCCTTCCGGCGCAGACAGGCCGCGCGTTACGGTGCTGTCACCCGCCTCACCGGTCGCCGGGAGAGGGCGCCAGCGTGACCGCGGAAAACGTACGGGTTCCACCACACGGTACCCGGATCGCCTCCCGTGCGGGGAAAGCCCTGTTCCGGTCCGGGCACGCCCCCATTCACCCGCGGCCCAACTGTCGTCAGCAGGTGCGGCCCGGCATCGGGAGAACCTCCGTTCGTTTTCCTGGCGGCACCGCACCCCGCCGCACCCGGGCGTGCTGCGGCCCGCCCCGCACCGGACGAGACGGGAGACCACAATGAACAGGACCACCGATGTGCACGGGCAAACCGTCGTGGAACGCTGGATCGACGTGGGCGGGACATCGACCCGCTACCTCGAAGCCGGACGCGGAGACCCCGTACTGCTGATCCCCAGCGAGGGCTGTGCGTCCGAACAGTGGTACGGAGTCCTCAAGGGGCTCGCGGACGGCTACCGGGTCATCGCCGTGGACCTGCCGGGCTACGGCTACAGCGAACCGGCCCCAGGCGCCGATCCGGCGGCCATGGCAGCGTTCGCGTGGAAGTTCGCCCGAGCGGTCCGTGCCGAGCGTCCCGTGGTCGTCGGGCACTCCTTCGGAGGTGCCGTGGCGGTGAACATGGCGTTGCAGCAGCCAGGCAGCGTGCCGTCCCTGGTGCTCGTGAGCCCTGCCGGTATGGGACGCGCCATCAATCCGGCGAAGCTGGTGCTGGCCGTCACACCCCTGGGCGACCTGACGAAGTGGCTCGTCCCCCGTCTGCCCTTCGGGCCGCGGCTGCTCGTGACAGCGGTGGCGGCCGTGGGGTCCTGCCGCCCCTGGCGCATCCCTTCCCCCTGGTGGTCCAGCCAGGTCAAGGCCGTTTCCTCACCCGGCGCCCTGTCCATGACGCTGCGCTCGCAGCGCACCTCGGTGGGACCGCTGGGGCAGAAGAACCTCCTTCTCAGGCAACTGCCGGAACTGCCGATGCCCACGTTGGTGGCCTGGGGCCTTCAGGATGTCCTGGTGCCCTTCTGGCAGGGGATCGTCGCCCGCCGCCGCCTGCGTGACGGACGGCTGAAACTGGTCCCCCGCGCCGGGCACCTGGTACCGATGGAGGCCGCCGACGAGCTGCTCAGGGCCGTCCGTCCGTTCCTCGCTCGCTCCAGGGGCGTCACCAGCGGCGGACAGACCCCCGTGCGCACGGTGTGATGCCCGCGGAGCATGTCGTCACAGGACCCGTCCGTCCGTCGGCCACGGGACCGGGCTCGTCGCCTCGACGGTGCCCCGTTATCTTTTTCGACGGCCCTGCAAGAGGGCCGCTGGCCTCCGGGTCCGGCATGACTGTTGCCCCCGGTCGATGGGATGACCTGGGGGTGGTGTCACCGGGCCCGAGGGGTGCCGTCACAGACGCTGATGAGAGGTCCGACCACCGCCCGGAGGTGGCCGGGCGCAATGCCCGGCCACCTCCGGGCGGCAGGTCTGCATAACGTGGATGCGCGTGAACGGCTCCCGACCTTGAGGCCGGCACGCATCGACGCATGTGGGGGCACGGTGATCGACATCGGCCAGGTGGGCGTCTTCCTGGGCCTGGACGTCGGCAAGCAGACGCCTCACGGCCACGGCCTGGCCCCGGCCGAAAGGAAGGTCTTCGACAAGCAGCTGCCGAACAGCGAACCGAAGCCGCGGGCTGTCGCCGCTGGTCAGAGCCGGGTTCCTGCGTGTACTCGGCTGATGTGCCGTCAGGTTGCGGGTAGCTCGTAACCTCGGGTGCGGCGGTGGTAGAGGCTGCGTCTGGGCAGTGACCTGGTGGCGCCTGCGCCAGTGGGACCAGCTCATCGCGTGGGCGGTGCGCCGGCGGTGTGTCGGCGGGGGCGGCCAACGGCCAGGAGTCGCCGGATTTTCGCCACGGTGAGC
Organism: Streptomyces solitudinis; assembly: GCF_036323765.1. Lineage (NCBI taxonomy): Bacteria > Bacillati > Actinomycetota > Actinomycetes > Kitasatosporales > Streptomycetaceae > Streptomyces > Streptomyces solitudinis. The sequence goes on along the minus strand of NZ_JAZDCW010000004.1, from coordinate 66,963 downwards.
GGTGCGAGAGCGGGCCGGAACCGTTGCTGCCGTCCCCTTTCCGGCCGCCGCTGATTCCATGGCGGCGAGAAAGGCGTGAGCGAGCATGGCCAGGGTGATGTGCCGGTACCACCCCGGATACCGGCGGACCTCGTACTGGTCGAGGCCGCGCTCGCTCTTCGCGGCCTCGGAAGGCTTTTTCGATCGCCCAGCGAGTCCTGGCGATGCGCACGAGTTCGGCGACGGCGGTGCCGTTGGGCGCGTAGGCGAGGTGGTAGGCGATCTCATCCGGGTGGGCCAGGCTGCGGCGGGCCAGGATCCAGCGCTGATGGGTGGGCTGATCGGCGTCGAAGCCGTCGATGGCGGGCAGTTGGGCCGCGGCCCAGTCGTAGACGCGCGGGCCTTTCGCGCCGTTGCCGCAGGAGTGGCCCTCCCAGGCGTCGTCGGGGGCCTGGGCGATGGCGGAGTCGATGCGGCCCAGGGCGTGGACATGCTGGGACTTCGGCACGGCCAGGACGTAGCCGACGCCAGTCTCCTCCAGCATGCGGCGCAGCCGCCATTCCTGGCCGTAGGCGGAGTCCGCGGTCACCCGCAACGGGCAGCGGCGAGGCCGGGGCACGCCTCGCCATGGCCTCGGCCAGGTCACCTTTGGTGGCAAACTCCCGCTCCTCAGGGGATCCTCGCCGCCCGGCAGCGGTCCTGGTCCGACATCCAGGACTTGGGCAGATACAGCTCCCGGTCCACCAGGGCCCGGCCCTTGGGTGAGGCATAGGCGGCGAGGACACCGATCTGGCAGTTCTCGATACACCCGGCGGTGCCGGAGTACTGGCGCCGCACGCCGGCCGAGACCGTGCCTTTCCTGAGGAACCCGGTGTCACCGAAGATCAGCACTCCAGCAGGGGCCCCGAGCCGCTCGGCGAGCGGGCTCGGCTCAGCAGATGCTGCAGCCCCGCAGGAGCCGAGTGACCGGCGTGCCCGGTCAGTTGCCAGCTGTTTTCCGCTCCACGGGACCGATCAGGCCGTATACGTAAGCCCGCATCCGCCGCCGCAGAACCACCCGGCTGAACCGGTGGCTGATCCGCACGAGCACTTCTTCCAGCTCTGCAGACCAGACATCGGGCTGCACATCATCTTGCATGGGAGCACAACGGCCCTCCCCGCCCAAGGTCACGGGCTCCCCAACCTGACGGCACTTCAGCCGAGCACACTCGGAAACCCGGCCTGACCAGCGGCGATAGCGAACTGCGAATGGAGTGCTAGACGAGGCCGACCCGACCGCCTGGACCGCCGACGTCCCTGGCGTGCTCGCCGCCCTGGTCCGGATGGAGCTCGCCGCTCTCTACCTCGCTGCCGCGAGCACCGCGCACCGCCCCGGCGCGCTGTCGGCCGGCCCGGCCCCGGCGGCACTGACCGCCCTCACGCTGTGGCCGGCCCCTCGCCCGCCCCCCGGCCGGCCAACCCGTCCCTACTGCCGCCCTGCTGGCCGCCTTTGAACCACCTGCACTGTCTTGTCCAGTCCCTCACCCGTCCCGCCGGCCTGCCGTCTCCGCCCGGCGCGGGCACCACCGCGCCCGTGGCCGATGCCGCGGGCAGACTGTGGTGGATCTCGCCCGCGCTGCCATGCCGCGGGCCGCACCCACGACCTCACCGCGGGCCGCACCCACGAGATCATCCGAATCTTCGAACGCCAGGGCGTTTCCGTCCCTGCCGACCGCGCCTATACCGGAGCCGGCCCCTCGGTGACCACATCGGTCTCAGGCGCCCGTCCCGCCGAGAACTCACACCGACCCAGCGCACGACGAACCGGGCACTGTCCGCAGCATGAGCACCGGTCGAACGGAGGTCCGCCAGGCTGAAGTCCTGGCGGACCTTCCGCAGGGCCCGGGAGCCCGCTGCAGCCCGAACCGTCTGACGACAATCACCGCTGGCCTCCTCGCCCTTGGAGCGACAGCGCTGAAAATTCACAGTGGAAACCGTGCCGCTCGGAGGGCAACCGCACGAACCCGAGAAGGCGCCCTCTCGACTTGACGCGCCGACCCGTGAGGTCCTGGGAAATTCCTTGGCAGTCTAAGGGATCCGGCTTCCCGTTCCCTGAATCCAATCCGGAATTCCTTCGAGAGCCTGTCTGTGCTCGCAGTGACCTTTTGTACCACGCCGCCTCCTCGCTCCGCACGTTACCCTCGAAGATCCGGTGACCACGACGCCCGCCGCTTTCCGGACGCGGCACGGAGAGAGAGGCGCTATTTCGTTCGCGGATTTCGATCGGAGACGGCGGGTGTCCAAGGCGAGGGAGCCGTTCCAGCGAGCATGAGGTGCCATGGGAAAAGAGCTGACGGACACACGAAGCTCCTGGAAGTCATGGGTGGTCCCGCTCGATTCCCTGACTTCCAGGAGCTCCATTCCCCGTGGCCGGGTACGCACCGACATTCCATCCGCGCGGTCGGACGGAAAACAACCTGTGGTCTACAGGGGTTCCGTCCGGCTCTTACCACTGCCGCGATATGGGACAGGGCGTACACCCGAACTGAGGTTTGGTTCCCTGTGGAGGGGGTGCTGCAGGTATCAGCATTGTGTGCTGTCCGGCCGAGCCGACGTAACCCCGCCGCTCCTTCCCCGCCCCCATCGTGCAGCGCCGTGCGCGGGAACTCCCGAGTGTTTACAGAGTCCACTCGGGACGGGTGCTGTGACCGGCGGCCGTCGCCTGGACGCCGGCTTGTGCGACCGCGACCACCTCGACCGGCTGGAACCCGTCGTTGCGCGCCTGGACGGGCGTGCCGGCAGGGAGGGTGTACACGTCCCCGGCTGAGAGGACGACAGTGTGCTGGTCCGTGGTGAGCGTCAGTTCACCGGCCAGGACCATGCAGACCTTCTCCTTGTCGAGGCTGTGGACCACGCCCTCGGCGCCGGCGGTGATCTCTACACGCCACACGGCCAGTTCAGCCGTGCCCGTCGAAGGGGTGGCCAGCTTCTCGTAGGAGAAACCGGTCTGCGTCATCGAAGTGTTCGTGACTGTCATCGGATCTTCCTTACTTCTCGGTTCTTCTGCGTGGAGCATCCGGCCTGTCCCGGATGCTTTACAACTGGGTTCCCCGCGAACCTTGCTCCACACCTTCTCCGGGGGCCGGGCGCGGATTATTTTCCTTTCACGCTGCCTCGTAAGTTGCCTTGGATACACCGCACGTGTCCATCTCTCCGTTGCGAGTCGACGATGAGGCCGTGACGACGGACAATGTCGAAAGTCGTGGAGTGGGCGCTGTCTTCTTCGGAGGTGGCAGCCGCGGACCATCCCCCGTTTCCTCATGCGGCGGGGAATCCCGCTCTGACCTGGCGGACACACAGCCGAGGCGGGCTGCTGCACCACATTTTCGCACCATGCGAAGAAGCCCCCGGTGGACGGGATCCCAGTCAGGGCCACCCGTGTCAGCTAGGGGCGTCACGTGTTTTTCCGCCTGTTGTCGATCGGTTTTCCCGCCGTATCCCGCGCTGTTCGGCAGAACGACTCCGGGCCCGGCGGTGCGAAACCGGAACGAGACCTCAGCCGGTGAGGACGATTTTCCCAGAACGGCCGGACCGGGCGTGATGGGCGTAGGCTCGGTGGACGTCGGCCAGGTCGTAGCGCGCCTCCACCGGGGTGGCCAGGGTGTGGTCGACGAGTTGGCGGGTGACGGTGGAGGTCAGTTCACGCAGAGCCCGGGCGCTGAGCTTCTCCATGTGCCGGGGCAGCCAGAACCCCTCGATGGTGACGCCGTGGAAGAGAGGAGCGTCGGTGGGGACCGGAAACGGGCGGCCGGTCATGGAGCCGTAGACGACGTGGCGGCCGCCGTCGCGCACGCACTTCAGGGCCAGAGCCCCCTGCTGTCCCCCTACGGCGTCCAGGGCGGCGGCCACGCCGGAGGACCCTGCCAGGTTCCTTACCTCGTCCGTGGCGGCGTGGTCCTGGGCGGACACGACGAGTTCGACTCCGAGCTTCTCGAGCCGGGTGGCCTGCTCGCTGTCACGTGCCAGGCATATACAGCGGATGCCCCGGTGGTGGGCCAGGCACATCAGCATCTGCCCCACGGTCGACGTGCCCGCTGTCAGGAGCAGGGTGTCTCCCGCTTCCAGCCGCAGGTCGGCCAGGAGGAGATGCGCGGTGAACGGGTTGACGGTGAACTGGCAGGCGGCGTCTAGGGGCAGGTCGTGGGGGAGGGGAACCACCGCGTCGAGGGGAGCCGTGACGTACTCCTGCCAGGTTCCGGTGACCGCGACGGCGACCCGGCTTCCCGGCTGCAGCGAAACGCCCGGGCCGACTTGGTCGACGTATCCGGCTCCCTCGAAACCGACGGGGCTGACGGGGCCACGGCTCTCGACCGGGACGAAGCGCGCTTCCCGCCCGTACTCGCCCTTGACGAACATCACGTCCGAGGGGTTGACGGGGCGGCTCAGGAGACGCACTCGTGCTGTTCCCGACGGCGTGTCGGGCAGGGGAAGCTCCGTCAGGAACAGGGTACGGGCCGGGTCGCCGTGGTGTTCGAAGACGACAGCGCGCATCTCTCTCCTTAGGTGAAGGGCGAAGCAGCCATGAGCGAACTGCGGATACGCGCGATGGAGAACTTCCCGCTGTGCACCATGGAGTTGACTAGGACGTAGGTGGCCCTGCCTTTCCTCAGGGCCTCCGTGAGGTGTTCCAGGGTGCCGCAGCCCCCGGAGGCGATGACGGGAAGACCGGACGCCTCTGCGACGGCACGAGTCAGTGCCAGGTCGTACCCTTGGCCGACGCCTTCCCGGTCGACGGCGTTGGGGAGGAGGGCACCGACCCGGAGGCGCCCGAGTTCACGGGCCAGTTCCACCGAGTCGACGGACGTCTTCCTCGTGCCGTTGTGGGTGTATGCCGCCCATCCGCCCGTTTCCCGAGGCCGGCTGTTGATGACGATGTTGAAGCGGTCGCCCCCGTAGCGGTTGACGGCCTCTTTCACCACCTCCGGAGCCTCGACCATGCTGGTGCTGGCGGAGACCACGTCGGCCCCTGCCTCCAACAGTCGTCCGATGTGGTCTGCCGAGGGGACGACGCCGTGTCCGACGGAGACCAGGAGGGACAAACCGGTGCCCCTGAGGCGGCGCAGCAACGGGGGGAGATAGTCGTCGACGCGCTCCCACGGATCGATCACGTCGACGAAGAGCTTGTTTGCTCCGTCGTCGGCATAGCTGACGGCCACTGCCACGGCATCGGAGGGGTCGGGCAGTCCTGGGATGCCCGAGGGCGTCTGAGTGCGCCCTCCAGTCACGTCCACACAAGGGATGATCAGGTCGGTGATGTGGGAGTTCCGGTCGTGGAACACCGGGGGTGTCACTTGGGTCATCTCAGGCCTCTTATCAGGATGTGGTGAGCTGGGCCAGGCGTGGGCTCGCCGGGGCGAGTTCACGAGCGACGTCGACGGCCGAGACCACGGCGTCTTCCTGCGAGTCGAGGCTTCTGGTGTAGGCGCCCGCGAAGTGGAGGCCCTCCTCGCGGTGCCGCGCCAGACGGCGCCGTGCCCGATCTGCCGCCGGCGTGGGGAGCAGCGTACGGAAAGAGGCTCGGGCCACCTGGCGCCGGGGAGTGCCGCGGTGGGTGATCTGGCTGACGAAGACCTCGGCGTGGTGGCCGGGGCCGTACCAGGTGGTCGTTTCGCTCCACCCGTCGTGGACGGTCACGTTGGTGGTCGACCAGTGCTTGCGGTCCTCCGGCATGCCGAAGGGGTCCAGGTGCGCGGCGTAGACGAGCTCCTGGTAGGTGAAGGCGTCCAGCGCCGCGCGGAGGCCGGCACAGCCTGCCAGCGACTGGAGCGCCGCTGCCGCGGCGTACGGCGGGACAGCGAGGACGACCGCGTCCACCAGGTGCCTGCGACCGGACGACTCGATCATGGCGAACCGGTCGCCGTCTGTCTCCAACCGGTGCAGCGGAGCGCGCAGGTGCACTTCGGCAGCGTCCAGCTGCCCGGTCAGCGCGCGAGCCAGTTCCTGGGTGCCACCCCGCAGGCTCTGCATCACAGGGGCCTCGGAGGTGGACGGTTGCGGGGCGGCGAAGAATCCGCCGACACCCCGTGCGGACAGACCGGCCACGTCCTCGACACCGCAGCCGAACACGGAAGCCGGCAGGGCATGGACCACGTCGTTCTCCACGTCGGTGATCGGCGTCGTCCAATCGCCCGCCTCCGCCACGGTGACTTTCCCGTCCAGGTCCTCCTCCTCCCAGCGCGAAGCCTCGCGGCCGAGACGGCCCAGGGCCTCCCACGCCGGGCCCAGGACCGCCTCACGGTCCCGGTCAGCGTCCGGGGTGTGCGGGCCGACCAGGTAGGGTCGGCTCTCGTCGGAACGCCGCAGGGTGAGGGAGGCGGGTACCGACACCAGGGGATCCGGCCCCAACCCGGCCGACCGCACCAGGCGCGACCACAGAGAGAACTGGTCGGAGACCTCGCGGACCCCCAGGTCCAGGCAGTGGGTGCTGCCCCCGGCACGGACCTGGACGGTGCGGGCGTTGCCCCCGACGTCGCCGCGCCCTTCCAATACCACCGTCTCGTGGCAGGGATCGAGCAGCCAGGCCGTCGTGAGGCCCGCGGTACCGGCTCCGGCGATTCCGACCCTCACGTCCGTCCTCCAGCGGCGGATCCCGGCTCCGGCTCTCGCACTTCTGCCGCGCTGGCCCAGAAATCGGCGGCGAACTCTTCCAGGAGACGTGCCATGAAAACCGCTTCCCGAGGATCGTCGCCCCGGTCCAACCCGTCCTGCACCACCTCCAGGGCAAGTGGACGGAGCTTCCCGGTCGGATCGCTCTCGAAATAGGAGGTGAACTCCTCAGGCGCGTCCACACCGTGCTCACGGATTTTCGCCATGATCTCCCGGCAAGAGGGGAAATAAACACGCATGTCCGTGTACGCCGCCAAGGCGGTGACGGCCTGGCTGCCCTGGACCGCCAGCCACGACAGAATGCCGTTGAAGGAGTACGTCTTCCGGCCGGGTGGCCACATCCACTTGGCCCTGTCCTCGGGCGGCAGCCCCAGGGATTCCGCGACCGATTTGAGTCTGGGTCCGGCCTCGTATGCTACTTGCGTGAGCCCCAAGTACAGCCCTGCGGCGGGCCGGTGCGGGAAGCGGCTGATCATCAAACCGTACCCCGGCAATTCCGCGTGATGAAGTTGCGCCTCGACACATACCAGCCGACGCATGTGATCTTCGGTGAGACGGCCGGCCCGCGCGATGTCCAGGAACGCGTTCCCCACGGGATGCTGCCGGCGCTTGAGGTCGAGCTCATCGGCCAGTTCCTGTGCAGACGTCATTCGGTTTCCGTTCCTCGTGATGGTATGGCGGCAAAATCGTCGGCTCGCTGCGCTGAACGCACGGACACGATGGGAAGCGACGTTTCCTCCACGGCGCTGTGCGTACGAATCCCGTCGGTGCCGCTTTCCTCGCCGAAGTCGTCGCGTCCCTTGCTCATGCGTGCGACGGCGTACGCCCGAACGCAGGGGCGGCGATGGCCGACGCGGAAGACCGGCACATCGTCGGGACCGGCAGGCGGCCGAGGACCCCAGGTGGCCGGCTAAGCCGCGGCGGCACTCGCCCAGAAATCCCTGAAGGATTCCTCCAGGAGCCGTGCCATCAAGACGGCCTCCCGCGGATCGTCGCCCCGGTCCAGCCCGTCCTGCACCACCTCGATGGCCCGTCGACGTGTTTCCTCGCACGGGTCGCCTTCGTAGTACGAGAGGAACGACTCCGGAGCGTCCACGTCCTGCTCACGGATCAACGCCGCGATTTCCGTGCAGCCGGGGAAGTACACGACCATGTCCGTGTGCACTGCCAGAGCGGTGGCGGCTTGGTTCCCCTGAGCGGTGATCCACGACATGGTGCCGTTGTAGCTGTAGGTCCTCCGGTCGGCAGGCCACATCCACTCGTCCTTCTTCTCGCGCGGCAGCCCCAGCTCCTCCGCGGCCTCCTCGAGCTTGGGTCCGCAGGAGTGCAGGAGGTCGATCAGCTCGATGTAGAAGTCAGCGGCCGGACGGTGCGGGAACCGGCTGAGCATCTTTCCGTAGGAAGGCACTTCGGTGTGGTGGCACTGCAACTCGGTACGCACCAGGCCACGCATGTGGTCCTGGGTGAGGCGGTCGCTCTTTGCCACGTCCAGCAACGCGTTCGGGACAGGGTTTTGTTCCCTTTTGCGCGCGAGCTCGTCCACCAGCTGCTGTGCGGATGACATAGGTGCTCCTTCCTGCGGTGCCGGTGCCCGACGACACCGTAGGTCATTTCGATCACCGAGCAGCGGTGCGCGGCGGGCGCCTGATCGTTTCGGCGGGTGTGGGGAATGAGACAGGGCGGCCGGCCCGGGCGGTATCTTCTCACCCGATGGGGCCGGAGACCGAGACCTTCTCGGAGGCGTCCTCCGGAAAATCATAAGTGGGGGCTTCGACCGCCGCACCTTTTCCAGCATCGGCCCCGCGGACGAATGCTTCCGCCGTCGGCCGCGTTGGTCTTGACCGCAACTCCCGTACGGCCACGTCCAACGCGTATGCGTCACCTCCGCCGTGCCTCTACTGTGAGGGGGGGGCAGCCGTCTGCCCCCGCGGCGACGCTCCCCATATCCGCGGCATTCCGGCCAACGCGTGCCGGGTGGGCTGACCGCCCCTCTCCGAGGGCTCTGCCTGCTCGCAGCCGCCCGCCGGCATCCACGTGCACGAACTTCCGACAGCACGGACGGGGAATACCCATGGTCCCAGCACAGTTGCGGGGTATACCGCACCACTGGAACGACACCACGGTCGACTACCCCCGCGATGCTCTCATTCCGCACCTCTTCGCCGAACAGGCGCGGCGATGCCCGGACGCGCCCGCGGTGGTCTGGGACGGCGACGGCTGGAACTACCGGGAGCTGTACACGCGTGTACGCTGCGGGGCCGCATCCCTGCGCTCACACGGCGTAAGCGACGGCGACCTGGTCGGTGTCCTGCTGGAGCGCTCCCCGGGGGCGGTCGCCGCGGTCCTGGCCGTTCTGGAGGCCGGCGGCGTATTCGTTCCCCTCGACCCGGTCGCACCGGCCTCCCGTCTCGAAACCGTTCTCCGGGCCGCGGGCACGCGCCACGTCGTCACAGCGCCGGGCCGTGCGCCGTCCATGGTGCGGCGGCTCTGCCGGTGTGTCAGCACCGATGAGCTGGCCGCGCATCCGGAGCCCGACAGCCATCAGGCCTGGGCCGTGGGACGGCGGGCGACGGACCCCGCCTACGTGATGTACACCTCCGGATCCACCGGCACCCCCAAGGGCGTCGTCTGTCCCCACCGCGGCCCGGTCCGCCTGGTCAAAAGCGGCGGCGCCTTGCAGGTGCTGCCTGACGACCGGCTGCTGGCCACGACTTGCCTGACGTTCGACGTCTCGTGCCTGGAGATGTTCGGCCCCCTACTCAACGGCGCATGCCTCATCGTGCCCGCCCCCGAGACCCCACTGAGCACCGAGGACCTTCACCGCGTACTTCGTGACCAACGCGCCAGTGTGATGTGGTTGAGCGCTGGACTCTTCGACCAACACGTGCAGCAGCGGCCCGAGATGTTCCGCAGCCTGCGCTGCCTGATCACCGGAGGCGACGTCGTCAGCCCCTCCTCGGCACGGGCGGTCCTCGAACACGGTCGGCCCCGGCTCTTCATCAACGGATACGGACCGACGGAGAACTCGGTGCTCTCCGTGACCCACCGCATCGAGGACGTACCCGCGAACGCGTCCTCCGTCCCGATCGGCCGCCCGATTCCCAACGCCACCGCTCATGTGGTCCGCGAGGACGGCGAACTGGCGGCACCCGGGGAGGTCGGAGAGCTGTGGCTGGGCGGTGACGGCGTCGCCCTGGAGTACCTGGGCGCCCCTGATATCACCTCCCGCAGCTTCGTTCCCGACCGTTTCGGCCCCGACCCGAAAGCGCGGCTGTACCGTTCGGGCGACCTGGCCTACTGGCACCCGGACGGCAACCTGGAGTACTGCGGACGCCGAGACCGTCAAATCAAGATACGGGGGTATCGCATCGAACTCGGCGAGGTCGAAAGCGCGCTGACTTCACACCCGCGGATCCTCGAAGCCGCAGTGGACGTGCAGGATGAAGGGAGTGGTCGCCACCTTGCCGCCGCTGTCGTGCTCACTCCCGGCTCCGCTACCGAAGACATCGGATCGGAAATCCTCGCACACGCACGCGACCGCCTGCCCGGGTACATGATGCCGAGGCGTATTGACACCGTGTGTGAAATCCCTCTCACCTCAAGCGGGAAAGTCGATCGCAAGCGGCTGCTGGAGATGACGATCGAGCGGCGGAAGGTGCAGTCTGACAGGCCCTCCGGCGACGCGCCGCTGAATTCCACGGAGCGTGTCGTAGCAGAAGTATGGGCCGACGTACTCGATGTCGACATGCCCCGTCGCGACGACTACTTCTCCGTGTCAGGAGGAAACTCCCTTCGGGCCGCCCAAGTGGCCTCCGCCACCCAAAAGAAGCTGGGCATGCCAAGCGCCGGTGGCAACGCCCTGATCCACAGCCTGGCGAACGACCCCACTGTAAAGTCCTACGCCCGCCAAGTACAGGAAATCCTGGACGCCGGGCACCCGGAGCACGAAGGGCCCGATCTCGCGAGCGAAGCCGTTCTGGACCCCTCCCTCCACTTCGCCGTCGCACCTGCAAGCCTCCCGGTCCCTCCCTTCAAAGTCCTGCTGACAGGCGGCACCGGATTTCTCGGCGTCCACCTCATCGACAGCCTGACCAGTGCCGGAGCCGAGTCGGTCTTCTGTCTCGTACGCGCCCGGGATTCCCTTGAGGCCCGCGCCCGGATCGCAGCACGGATGCGCCGCTACGGCCTGGATCCGGAACCCTGTGGGAACGTAGTCGTGCCCGTCGTGGGCGACTTGGCGAAGCCCCGCTTCGGGCTTGAACCACACGCCTGGAACCAGCTCTCCGAAAGTGTGGACATCATTGTCCACAACGGAGCCCAGGTAAATTTCTCCTACCCATACGAGACGCTGCAACCGGCGAATGTCGCCGGCACGCGCACGGTGCTGGAGTTGGCAGAGGGGCCGCGACCCAAGCCCGTACACTACGTGTCCACCATCACCGTGCTTTCAAGCGCCGATCCGGTACCCGAAGGAACGGTTCACGAGGGGAGCCCGCTCCAGCACCCGGAAAACCTCATGCTCGGCTACACGGAAAGCAAGTGGGTTGCCGAGCGCCTGGTGGTCCAGGCGTCCCAGCGCGGCCTCCCGGTGTCCGTCTACCGGCCCTACGAAATCACCGGGAACCTTTCCGGCGGAATATGGAACACCGACACGATGATGTGTGCCCTGTTCCGCACTATCACCGAGATCGAGGCGGCCCCCGACATAGAGCTCCCCTTGAATTTCGTACCGGTGGACTACACCGCCGACGCCCTCGCCCACATCCTGGTGCACGAACGACCCGACGGTCGCGCCTACCACCTCGTCAACTCGGTCGAGGCACGCCTCTCCCTACTGGTGGACCGCCTGCGAACCGCCGGGTACCCGGTCGAAATCCAGCCTTACCAGGTGTGGGTGGAGCGCCTCGTCGAACGGGTGGCAGCAGACCGCGGCCACCCCATGGCGCCCTACCTGCCCCTCCTTGCGGAGCCCGCTGCTCCCGACGGACGCTCCGTACTGGAAACGTACTGCGCCGGAACCTTCCCGGAGTTCAACCGAACCAACGCCGAACACGCTCTCAGGACCAGCGGCATCACCTGCCCGCCCGTCGACGTCCGCATGATCGATACGTACGTGAGGTACTTTCGCCGCAGCGGCTTCTTCGCTCCCCCGGGTGCGGTCCCCGGCGCCCGCCGGTAAACCCTCCCCGATCCGGCCGACCCGGTTATCGAGGGCGGGCCGCCTTTGCGGAACGACGAGTCTCTTGATGGGCGGTGCCACGGCCGAGGTCCACCTCGCCACCGACTGCTCGGCGTGGCTGCCCCGCCCGTCATTCCGTCCCCGACCGACCGGTCCAGTCGCACCCTGCGGCGTTCGACGGGCCGACCCGGTCGACGGCGACGGCTTCGACGAACACGCCGCTGCCGTCACGATGACCGCCGCGGTGCTGACCGGGGCCGGGTTCGGCACGCCGCTGTCCTGGCGGACTGAGATCGGCCACAGGCTCCCCTGCGGCTTCACCCAGTACGCCGACCTGACGATGCGCGCCCCCGCCGCCGGGGTGCCCGCGCTGTCCCTGGAGGTCGGCCGCCTCGCCGAGCCCGTCGAGGTCCTGGTGGCCAGGCTGTGCCGGTACAACGAGTGGTTCGACCCGGCGGGTGAAGTGGAGCAGCTCAAGCCGCGACGGTTCATCGGTCACGCCTTTGACTCGACGAACCTGGTGCCGGCCGGAACGGCTTGGAACCGCCGGACCTTGTCTGCAGGCATACGCACGCTCGCGCACCTGCTCCGGCAGTTCCTCCAGGGGCCGAGCGGCGGTACTCGGCGCCGTGGTGCGCCCACCACTTCGAAGTGGGGGTCGGGGAAGAGGAAGTTCGCCAGGACCGTGGTCACGGAGTCGTCCGTGTCGATCAGCTTTACGCACGGCCCTTCCAGCATGACGACCGCCCAGGTCCGCTTCGCGAAGCGGAGTTGCCTTCCGGGCCCCAGGACCGTGCCGCTCACATCTGCCCTCGCACCTGGGGGACCGCCTTCACGATCACCTGCTCGTGAAGGGGCTCCTCCAGCCGGGCCGACAAGTCGCCGTGCCACAGAGCGTGGAAGCCACCGGGAAGACCTGGACCGGGTCGCCGAGTTCTTCGTACTCCCTCGATCAGCGGCCGAAGCCGCCGGAAGGCCTCGGCCGCGCGCCCGGCCAGTTCGCCGCCCCTGCAGCGGGGATGCCGGTACCCGACCGGCCAGCGCAGATTGGCCGCCAGAACCGGATCCACAGGCCGCAGGGCCCTGTACTGCCCCCACCGCTGCGGCAGCGGCCTCCATAACCGACGCCCGACAGGCCAGGCGCGGAGATTGTCCCCGTGCCCGGCACAGTCCGCCAGCAGACCCCCGCCATCCGCGAGCCGGGCCGTCAGATGCGGTGCGTACCGCACCCCCAGCCCCCTCACACTCACGCCCGGCGAGCTCCACCGGGCGGTGCGCGATCGCCACTACCGAAGGATCATGGTCCAGCAGCATCACCGGGGTCCGCATGACACCGGATGCGTAATGCGCCAGATGGCCGTTGGTCGCCGACCACAACCCGGCGCCATCCGCTTGCCGTGCCGTACCGGAAACCTGCGCACCGGGCCGCACTCCTCCAAGCAGACACCCCGCGCGGCGTCCGGCCACGGCATGCGCTGCTCGGTTCCCGCGTGATCGACGAACTGAGCTTCCACTTCGCCGATTCCGGCCGGTACCCCACTGCTCGTCGCCGCATCCCCCAGGTCGTCAGCCAGCCCGGTACGGTGACCGGACGTGCGAACCGGCTCGACTGCCGGTGGCGGCCAGCCCCATCCCTCATCGGCCGGACCAGATGCCGGAGGGCCGCCCTTCGCCCCGGCCTCCGTCACGCGGTGCGCTCCCGCGACTTGCCGTGGCGGCGGAGGTAAGCCGGGGGCTGGCGGGTTGTGCCTGTCGAGCATGTGCCGGTCCGCGGTGACCTGCGTACTCAGCGAGCTGCCAGCCGTTTTTCCGTTCCACCGGAGTCAGCAGACCACGCACGAAGTCCCGCATCCGCCACCGCAGATCCACCGCGAGAACTGGTCCGCCACACGGGCGAACAGCGACTCCAACTCCCAGCCCACTGGTTAGCTTCGTCCCTCTCCACCGTGCCTGGCAGAACGGGGCCGACCAGCTCAGGCAACGATCTCTGACTGGAGTACTAGGAGCGTATGAATCGTGCATTTCTGCCGTACGGACGGCGGGTGGAAAGCGCCCGAAAGCGCGTGCGACGTATTTTCATCTCTTCTGGGGGATTTTCCGTAAGGGCCCGATACGGCAGGCGTCGGCTCAGTACGGTGCCGACCATGACCGAGGGTGCGAAGAGACGGGAGAAGCACATCGAGTGGGCGCTGCTCACGGTGATGCGGATCTACGTCGTCATCGACGTCCCGTGGTGCCTGTTGCCCCTTTATCACACGGGAGACCGCTGTCGTCGGCACCTGCCCGCCGACGACAGTGCGCGTTTCTGGCTGCCGAACGCCTCGTCCCCCTCGCGGTGTTCAGCTTCACCTTGACGTCCTGCCGGTCCTGGTGGCGGAGCACCGAGACCCGCCCTCCACCTCTTGGGCCGCAAGGACTGGCGGTATCTCTTGGCTCTGCTCACCGCCCTGATAACCGATACGGCGGGAACCACGCATCCGCTCTACCGGAAAGCAGATCCTCTCCAGCGCCGCAGGAGGAAACGATGTCCACCCCCGCCGAGGCAGCCATCCCGGACCGTGCCAGCGGGGTCGCGGGTCCGCGCTGCGCCCTGAGCGTGGCGGTACTGGGGTTCTTCATCATCACGCTGGACGCGCTGATCGTCTCGGTGGCGCTGCCGTCGATCGGCGCGGCCTTGGGCGGCGGGATCACCGGTCTGCAGTGGGTGGTGGACGCCTACACGCTGATGCTGGCCGCGCTGTTGCTCTCGGCGGGGTCGGTCTCGGACCGGATCGGCGCGAAGCGGGCCTTCGGGCTCGGGCTCGTCGTGTTTCTGGTGTCATCGGCGGCCTGCGGCTTCGCCCCGAGCCTGCCGTTTTTGGTGCTCGCCCGCTTCGTGCAGGGTGCCGGGGCCGCGGTGATGATGCCGGCGACACTGGGGATGATCCGCGAGGCGTATCCGGACGCCGGGGCCCGCACTCAGGCCTTGGCGATCTGGGCTACGGGCGGTTCAGTGGGCTCGGCGGCCGGGCCGCTGGTAGGCGGGGCGCTGGCGGCGTGGGACTGGCAGTGGATCTTCTTCATGAACGTGCCGGTCGGCGTGGTCGCCTTGGTGCTGCTGGCCCGGGTCACCGCGTCGCCACGTCGTGCGGTCCCCTTCGACCTCGTCGGCCAGGTCAGCACGGTCGTGGCGCTGAGCGCCCTGACCTACGCCCTGATCGAGGGCGGGCAGCACGGCTTCGGCAGTCCGGTGATCCTGGCTTCGCTGGGCGTCGCGGTCGCCGCGCTGGTGGTGTTTCTGGTCGGCCAGGTCCGCAGCCGGGCGCCCATGATGCCGCTGGATCTGTTCCGGTCGCGGCCGGTGGTCGCGGGCCTGGCGACCGGGTTCGCTCTGAACTTCGGCTTCTACGGGGTGACGTTCCTGTTCAGCCTGTACTTCCAGAGCTTTCGCGGCCAGTCGGCCCTGGCCACCGGTCTGCTGTTCCTGCCCATGACGGTGCAGAGCGCGGGCATCTCCCTCCTCTCGGCGGCGGCGACCCGCAGGTTCGGCGCCAGGCGCACCGTGATCGTCGGGCAGCTGGTCATGGGCGCGGGGCTGCTGATGTTGTGTCTGCTGCCGTCCACGATCCCAGTCTGGGCGGTCGCGGTCCTGCTGATGCCGGTGTCCTTCGGCGGCGCGCTGGCCGTTCCTGCCATGACCGGGCTGATGCTGGCCTCTGTTCCAGCCGAGCGCGCCGGCCTGGCCTCGGGCGTGCTGAACACCTTCCGTCAGGTCGGCAGCGCCGTGGCCGTCGCGGTCTACGGGGCGCTGGTGGCCGGCTCGTTCGCCTCCGGGATGCGCGTCGGCCTGATCGCTGGCGCGGTGATGCTCGCGGCCGCCGCCGCCGGGACCACGCGCTCCTGGAAGCTCTGAGAGCGCCGTCCGCCCGGCAGGCACAGGATGCCGCACGGCGCCGAGAATGGGGATCGGATCCGACGACCTCCGCATCACCGACTCGCCCGCCCGCCCTCCCGCCTACGCCAAAGGCCGCACCGACCTGACCGCACCGAATACAGGCATCCACCTCTTCCGGGAAAAAGCCATGGCCGAGAACCTGGCCCAGAACAACGGTGACGGGCGGCCTTCCAGCACTCGATCAACTCGTCCTTCAACGCATTAATCCAGCGTCCGTCACCTATCTCCACCAGCGCACCGCCAGCGGGATCGGAAGCATCACAAGGCTCACCCGCCAAGCTGCCGTTATAACCGTCTGCGACGGCACCGAATGCAATGCCGGAAACCTTTCGATGTAGTCCCGCTCGGCTACCTCGCCAAACCCGCCGTCGCCCCCGCATCAAAGGACGCAGGTAGCCCCACCTGCCAGATATATAGAACCAACTTGACCAATAAGACGCCAGTCGAACCTTCTCGGCCTGGAGATGCCTGCAGCGAACCCAGTCTCACTCGGCACGCAAAGACCAGGTCACGCATCCCAACCTACCCGCTGCAACGTTCACCCGACTTCTGAAAAAGTCCGACACGCCAGGCCGCTCGGCACCCGATCTACCAATAATTCACCCCCGGGAATCAAACCGGTCCGCATCCTCTGCCAGGACCCCTGGGAGGCCCTTTCCGTCGGCCAGAAGGCCGCCGACCGCTCCCACACGAAGATCCGCGCACTTATCGAACAAATTATAGCCCCTCGCAAATTCTGGCGATTCCTTCGCAAGATCCGGTGCTCGACTCCTCGGATCACCGCTCTCGGCCAGGCAGTTTTCGCCCTGCACCTGGCCAGATCAGGACAATAGTGGAAAACCCCCGTTGACCCATGGACGGCGAGAACGGCCCTGTGCTCTACTTCAAATGAGCAGAATTAGCAAATGATCCGGATCACCGCATTCCCGGTCCTCCGGTGTACGTTCTGCTGCCGCGCCCGTACTGCACAAGGAGGTTCCAGTGACGGAAACTCACACGCTCCCCTTCCCGTGGCATTCGTTCGATCTGAGGTCACGTTTTCTTCCCGAGGGGTGGCAGCGGGAAGTTCTCGAAGTGGCGCACGTGAGTGCCAAGGACAAGTACCTGGTGCCCTCCTACGCGACCTCACGGGAAGCGGACAGCGAATCACGAATTCCCGTGCACACTGTGGACGGCGGTAGTATCGCCGAAGAACTGCCGTGGCTGTATTCCCTGTACCGGCAGCAACTTCGCGACATGGCACAGACCCTGACCAAGGAAGAAGTGACAACAGCGACGGATGTCCGCACCGGACTCACCCTGAATGTGCAGCGAGGCACTCAGGAGCGATATGAGTGTCACGTTGACTGGAACCCGCTGAGCGGGCTCCTCTACGTGACAGACCACCCCCGGGGCTCGGGCGGTGAACTCCTGGTCTCGAACAGGGGGGATGTGCGTAGCTGTGAAGAGGTCGACGCCGACTGCACGCGCATCTACCCGGTGGCCGGGCACGCGATCTTCTTCGACGGCCGGTACCACAGCCACTACGTCAATGCCCTCAGGGAGGAGGGAGACGTACGTGTGGTGCTGGCGATGAACTTCTACACGTCCTCTCATCCGGAGAAGAACCGACCGAAATCCCTTGATCGCCATTTGGGTTTGTTGACCTAGGCGACGGTCGAATTTCCCCGTGGAGCAATCCGCAAAGCGTACGAGGAGGGTTAGCGTGATGGCGAACGACGGTGTGGTGCTGGTGACTGGTGCCGGTTTCCGGTCGGCCGAGGGCTTGAACGAAACCGAGAACATCTACACCTCTCGGTCTTGCAAGCCGAACATCGGCGCGTGCGTCGCCCTGGAAGTGGCCATGACGGGACGCTCCGTGGTAATCGCGTCCAGTTCGGAAGCCAAACTCTCCCGGGTGCGGCAGTCCATTCTGGACATGTGCGGATCCGCGAAGGTTTCGATTTCTCCTGTCGATCTGTCTGATCCCTCGTCTGTGCAGAGGATGGTGGATGGCATTCCTGAGGGAAGGCACGTGGATGTCGTCCACTCCGCCGGGTTGGGTGCGGCGAACTACAAGATTCCCGACGATAATCCGTATCTTCCCGTCGAGCGGACACCCATCGGTTTCCCTGCCCAGGAGTTCGATGCCGTAGTGACCACTCTCCTGCTACTGGTGCAGAAGATCATTCCGCGGATTGCAGGACAGGAACGCACGCGGCTGATTGTCATCGGCTCCATGAGTGGTATTCGCGCGTATCCTTTTGGGTATTCGCACGCCAGCGCCAAAGCCGGCCTGCATCACGCTGTACGTACGTTGGCTCTGGAGTTGAACCAGCGCGGCATCCACGTCACCGAGGTGAATCCCGGCGTCGTCGACACGGGACTCTACGACAATCCTGCGGTGGCCCGGGCTTCGGCGGCCGCCAGCAAGGCCTTCGGGTATGCCTTCGAAGGGGACAGGATTCCGCAGATGCCGCCTCGCGAGGTGGGCCGGGCTGTCGCCTATACGCTGAACTCGGCGGCGCACGTACTGACCATCAATCTCGTTCCTTTCGGGCAGGAACCTCACACTGGCAGCTGAACTCTGCCGGTCAAGAGAGGGAACGGGCCTAGCTGTATTGGCCCGGACAGGTTGGTGACGGGCGACACGCCTGATCCAAGACATTGATGTCCCCTTACGAGCACGTGCATGGTAGACGTTGAGCTGTTGACTGTTGATCATGGTCGTGTGGTGGACCGCTCCGGGCAGCGCGGGTGAGGCCCACAGCAATCGTCCGGCCGCGTCGGTGATGACCTGCACGTTGATGCCGTGTTTCTTGTGTTTCCCGGAAGTAGAGGGGCCGGTCGGCGGCGATGCGGTCGATCGGCAGCAGCGTGCCGTCCAGGAGCACGAACGCCTTGGTCGAGGTGGGCCTCATCGTTTCGGCGAGGGTGGGGGCGAGTGCGGCCAGGACCTTGATGGCTTCGTCGATGTAGCGGTACGCGGTGGTGGTGCCTACGCCGAACCCCGCCGCGAGCTGGGCATAGGTGTGGCCGCTCCGCAGGCGCGCGAGCACAAGCAGGGCCTGCCGTCCGGCGGGCAACCGGCGCCATCTTGTCCCCATCTCGCGGTGGCGGGCGCGAAGGCGGGTGGAGAGGTAGCGCAGGGTCGAGGTGGACACATCGACGCCGGACGGGTAGACAAGCACGCGGAAGCTCCTGGCAGGACAGTTGTTCTCGACAATCACTCGTCTACCAGGAGCTTCACGTCCGGACACCGACCCTCCACCCAACTACGCCCCGCCACGTCAGGTTGAAAACACCTCCCTGTGTACGGCGTGGCTTCGGCTTCTCGTCCTCGCTGGCGGGCTCGATCCCGAGGGCCTGCTCGCACATCCACTGCTGCACGGTCGTGAGCTGGTCCCAGCCGAGCCGGACCGACTGCACCCACCGCTCGAGGTCTTCGCCTTGGCGCACGACGTCGCCCGCCTCGGTGGGCAGCGCCTCACCGGCGTCCAGGTGGAGCCGGACGAGGTGGAAGCACCGCTGCCAGGTCACCGGCCAGCTCGGGCACCAGGAGACGTCGATGTCCTCCAGCTGCTCGCGCCGCTCGTCCGACAGAGCCCCGGCCGATGACTCGACCGGCATACCCCCGGCACGCCGCTGCTCGATCTCCTGCGCCTTCCGGGCGGCGGCCCGCGCGTTCTTCAGTCAGATGCCCCCGGTACCCCTGGTTGACCGGATGCAGCGTCGCTCTTATGAGTGGTGCTCCTGCTGTTGGCCGTTGTGGCTTATTGTATTCGAACTAATACCTAGCGTGCTTGTCGGTGTGGATCAGGGGCAGTTCTTGAAGCGTTCCGAAGTCGCATGGAAGGACGTTTGGTTTCATGGCTCACCGGAAGGTGTATCTCGCCGTCGGCAGGACCCACACCCGGATCTACCGCTTCGACCCCATCGATGGTGACACCCGCGTCGTTGAGAACGTGCGGCCCTGCGAGGCCGGCTACACCGCCATGGGGGCGCAGTACCGCGGCGACGACACCGAGCCCTTGCTGCTGGCGGTGAGCCGCAACAAGCTCATCACCATCGACGTGGCGGCCGGCACCCTGAAGGAACAGGTCATCGACGGGCTGCCCGACGGGCCCTGGTTCGACGGCGACATGGATCCCGACGGCAAGACCCTTTTCGCCGTCAGCAACCCCGGCACACCCAGCTACGCCATCGACGTGGCAGCCGGCAAGGCCGCACCCCGCAACGCACCGGGAGGCGGCCGGTGGGACGACTTCGCCTACCACCCCAAGAACGGACGACTGTACTCAGTGGAGGGCGACAACGGCGACCTGCTGCTCATCGACCCGAGCCGCCAGCCCATGAAGACCGTCCTCAAGCAAGGTGTCTTCCCGCCCGCGCAAGCCAGCACCGCGGCAGGCTCCCGCAAGGCGTACTCGGCCACCTTCTTCGACCAGGACGGCAACTTCTACGCCGTCGACTCCGCCGGCAACGTCAACCACCTCGACCTGACCACAGCGACGAGCCCCGACCACTCGCAGCGCATCGGACGGGGCAGGGTGCCCGTCGGCAACCTGGAGATCATGAACGGCGCCGGGCGCATCACTCCTCTGCCCGTCCCGCCCAGTTACGACGAGATCACCGTGACGAAGAAGTTCAACCGGACATGGGAGAACAGCGAGCCCCGGGGCCGGTTCTACAGCTTCGACCTCACGCTCACCGCCATCGGCAAGGACAGCGGCACGGCGGAGGACGTCAGGAAGTTCCGCATCTCCTTCGACCTGCCGACGGTCAAGGGCGCGAAAGCCGAAGCATCCGGCGTGGAGGTCATCGCCCAGGACGGCAAGGCATACCTGGACTCGGTGGGCGACCAGTTCCTCGCCGCGGGTACGTCCCGGCCGATCACCGTGCTGATCACCGTGCCGGGCGACCCGGCTCGCCTGCCCCAGGAGTACCCCCTCGACGGCCTCAGGGCCACCCGCCTGCCCAGCCACTGACACGCCACCAGAGACACCGCCCCTGCAAGGCGCGCACCGACTGCGCAGGGCGGTGCCTCACTCGCGCGCAGCCGTCCCCTCGCAGTGGCGGGCGGCCACCGAAGCGGCGTCAACATCTCCGGATCCGTAAGCGCGGACGGGTCACCGGATCACTCAGGGGCCGTTGAGCGCATCGCATCGCAGCCGGCGCGAGCTGACCCGCCATGTGCCGAGCCGCCATCTGTGCCCGCACCTGCGTCGCACCCGCCCGGACGGAGTGCGCCGCCCCAGTACACCCACGCCGGTACGTCAACCCCGAACACCCGCCTCACCAGTCCAGCCCAGCTCAGCGCGACCTGTATGTGTGCCGCGCCGAGCCGCGGCACACATACACACAAAGGAGTTCCCACTGATGAGCCTGACCACCGCCCAGACACCCGCCGGACAACCGGAATACGGCGATGCACAGTACCCCTTCCACATCACCAAAGAAGAAGAACGGCAGCTGCGCCTCAGGGGTGCCGAGGCCGCCCCGTCCCTCGTGATCGGGCAGGCCACGTCCTTCGACGAGTACGCCCGCCAGCTGATGATCCCCCCGGCCGTCATGGACCTCGCGCGCAAGGCCGAGGACCTGCGCCTGTCGGCGTGGGAGATCGAGGCGATGCGCAACACCTCGCCCCCGCCACCGCACCCGGCGAGAAGGTGGGACTACTGCGCAGATCCTGGTGGAGAAGTACAACCACGACACGACCCACCCGCCGTACATCCGCGTCGCCTGCACCGGCCGGGGCGACTACGACCACCTGGCCGCCGAACACGGCCACCTCCACCCCCACGGCCACACCACCGGCATCGTCTTCTGCCTCGCCGGCCAGCTCGACGTCATGGTCTACGAGCACCTCGACTGGGACGCCCGCAAACTCGGCCTGCTGACCCTCACCCCCGGCCAGTGCGCCTGGCTGTCCAGGGACAACTACGCCGTGCACCGGGTGTACTGCCCGATGGATGGCGGCGGCGGCTCCACCGGCCCCGGCTACATGAACGCCTCCGCCGACTTCGGCGCCAGCTTCCACGTCTACCTCAACCCGGAGCAGACCGGCGTCGAGGACGAGGACGGTGACAGCTACAGCCGTGACTCCTTCAACTACATCGACGAGGAGTCCAAGGAGCAGCGCCCCTTCGCCACCGAGTCCGACCTCTCCTGGGGCATCCTGCGCCGGGTCCTGGCCAACACCCCACTGACCTGCGTCCAGCGAGGACGCCGCCCCCTCTGCCGCGGCTTCGCGTACAGAGAGGATTCAGCGCCAACTAATGTCTGAGCGGCAGCGGCCGGGCAGCGAGGTCTTGCCCGGCCGATGTGGCTGCTCCAGGGCCGAGGTAGTGCGTGCCACAGAGTTCTGAGCCACCCACCGGCCCACCCGAGCACGCCGCCGCCCTGGCCGAGTACCGCGACGCGCTGACGGTACTCCGCAACCGGCCGGACGGCTTCTGGATCGCCGGACCTGACCCGCGAGCGGCTGAACACGCCTCACCGAAGCCCTCGCGCTGGACTCGCTGACCTCCGTGTCGCTGCTAAGCGACGGCGCGACCCGGCTCGTCGACCGCATCCAACTCGCCACCCGAAAGCAGATGTTGGCCATCCTCAGCTCGCCTGGGTCCGCCGAGTTGATCCGCCATATCCGGGAAGTGGAGGCCGACGACCCCGAGGGTCGGCGTTGGCTACGGGGCAAGCCGCACGACGACGCGTGTCATGCGCAGAGTAGATGTCAGCGGGATGCGCAGGGATATGGCAGAGGGCGCGCAGAGTCTGGCGGCTACAACACCGAGCTGATCGCCCACGTCATTGGCCCCGACGGCCGCGTGGTGACCGTGGATATCGACCCGTGGGTTGTGCGCCGTACCCGCGCCTTCCTCACGGAGGCCGGCAGCGGGCGCGTCACCTCTAGGATCCGCGGTTTCGAGCAATTCCGCGTGACCATGAGCAGCAGTGACGTTCAGTAGTCGCCAGTCCCCAAGTTCTTGCGATCCTCCGGAGCGGGTCGTGCCCGGGCTTCCTACGCGGGTCGGTACGACATGGGTTAGTCGCTCCCAGATGGGTCGGGCCGCTCACAGCCTGGGAATGAGAGCGCACGGGACGCTTGGACGGTGCGGGGGGTGGCGGTGAGCGGGAGACTGCGGTTGTGGGTGGCCGGTGCGCTGGTGGGGGTCACCGCTTCGGTGCTGATGTGCGGGCTGGCCGTGGTCGCGGTAGTGCTCCTGCCCGCATGGTGGCCTCACCCGGCGGTGGTGGTTGTCGCGACGCTGTTGGTTCTCGGCATGGGGTTCGCACTGATCGCCGCGTGTTTCATCCACCTTGGTCCGCGGCACTTCGGTGTGGCCGCAGTTGCGGAGTGCCTGCTGGCCTTCGGGTTGCTGACGTTCCTCGACCAGGCCGTGCTCGACGTATGGGGCAAGCCTATAGAGACTGTCGTCACGGACACTGTCAGGCATGAGAGAAACGCACCGACGGGGGAAGTTGCCGGTTACTGGTGGGAGTGCTCGCTGGAGCGGCTCGACGGCACCGAACTGAAACGGACCCTCAGGGAGTCGGACTTCATTGCGCTGGGCGAGGCTTGCCCGGCCGACGCGGAGGCGGGCGACCGGCTCGTGGTGTACGCGGCGCCCGGAGGGTTCGCCCAGCCGCAGACGAACGCCCCGGTCGGGGGTGTGTGGCTGGTTGTCGCGTTCACGGCCGCCGCCACGGTGGTGGCGGCGACGTTCACGTCCGTCGGAATGACTCGCCCGGGCGCGCCAAAGATCCTGCGTCTCCCAGAGGGCCAGGCAGAAGGATCGCCGCTGGCTCGCACCCGAGACGGGCGGCGGTAGCGGCGGCAGGCTCACGCGTCACTGGGCTTCCCGGCGCCTCGGCCGGTCAGTCCCCGTCGTCGACCCACCGCCGGCCGCATCGCCGGCACCGGCCTCCCCACCACTCGTTGTCCCAGGCGTGTTCGGTGACGACCTCGCTGGCTGTCTCGCCGCATCGCCGACAGATCTGTGCGAAGTCGCAGGGGGTGGCACTTCGGTTCGGGGTGACATAGTCCGGGCGCTGCGCCACGGGGAGGGCGTCCACTGCCACGAGGTCGTTCTCGTGCCGGACCCACCCGGCTTCGTGCCCGCAGCGAACGCAGGCCACAACCTTCCGGCACGATGAATCCCTTGATTCCTCGCGCCCGTACTGGTGCATCACACCGGAACGCTGCAGCCGATCGCAGCACGCACACCGCCATTCATGAAGGCACGGTTGGGAAGCGCGACTGCTCTCGTCAGCCAGGACGCGCCGATACGCGTGGACCCCAAGCCGGCACAGCGCACGACGCACGAACGAGACAGGTCGCCGAGGCGTGCTCATTTCCGCAGCCCCCTCCCGACTCGCAACCCCGGCGGCCGGCCTGCCAGCCAACTCCCCACCCGCATCGTAGGCCGCACCGGCCCAACGGTGAATGCCCCCATAGGCGCGAAGCCGGTTTTCACCATCGCGGCGCGAGCACATGAGCCGACTCCCACATGGCCGATGAAGCCTGGTAAGAACTCCTAGCGAAATGATCTTCGAGGTGGTTGGACCGCTCCGGAACTGACGATCCCGGGGTGCAGGGTGGGCGCGGCCGAAGCCATGGGAAGTCGACGACGAACTGTGGGCGGTGATCGAGCCACTGCTGCCCAAGGTCGAGCGTCAGGCCCGGCACCCCGGGCGCAAGCGGTATCCTGACCGGCTGGTGTTCCAGGGCATCCTGTTCGTTCTGCACACCGGGATCGCCTGGGAACACCTGCCGCAGGAACTCGGCTTCGCCTCGGGCATGACCTGCTGGCGCCGGCTGGCCGAGTGGACCGAGGCCGGTGTGTGGCCCCGGCTGCACGAGATCCTGCTCGCCAAGCTCCGCGGTGCGAACGCTCTGGACTTCTCCCTGGCGGCGGTCGACGGCTCCCACATCCGGGCGCTAAAGGGGGCTCCAAGACAGGACGAAGCCCCGTCGACCGGGGCAGGACGGGCAACAAGCATCACCTGATCACCGACGCCACCGGCATCCCACTCGCCGCCTCTTTGACCGGCGGCAACCGCAACGACGTCACCCAGCTGTTCCCACTGCTCCAGGCCGTGCCGCCCGTGCAGGGCAAGCGCGGCCGGCCCCGGCGGCGCCCGGACATGGTGCTCGCCGACCGCGGCTACGATCACGACAAGTACCGCCGCCTGGTCTGGAACCTCGGAGTGAAACCGCTGATCGCCCGCCGCGGCACCGAGCACGGCTCCGGCCTCGGCACCCACGCTGGGTCGTGGAACGCGCGTTCGCTCACCTGCACTGGTTCCGTGGCTGCGGATCCGCTGGGAGATACGCGACGACATCCACGAAGCCTTCCTCAGCCTCGCCTGCAGTCTCGTCTGCTGGCGACGGTTGAAGAAGCTGCCGACGTCCTAGCTCTCGCTGCCCGAGAAACCCCGAAAGCCACGATCTTCAACAACCGGGAAGACCCGCTCGGCTCCCGCAGTCCAGGCGTCGATCTGAGCATGGGACGACCTGATGGCGTTGATCAGCGCCTCAAGCGCCTCAAGCTTCTCCTGTCCGACGTTCAGACTCAGATCCCGCATCGACACCTCGCGGTACGACATGCTCAGCTGCCATCAGAACCGCATGAGGAAGCGACACTCCTGCGGATCGCGGTCGTCTGCCAGGCGATCATGAATGACCGCCTGGACGCGCCGCCTCTGTTCGTCGTCACGGAAGCCGTTGCTGAGGTCAGTCAGGGTCACGCCCGGACACTAGCAACCACACGGACCATCCATGACGGGGCGATCAAGACGCCCGAGCAGGCGTATTCCGTTAGGAGTTCTTAGGCCGTCAGCGAGAGTGCCGATGCGTTCTACGACCGTAGAACGGATGCGGCCGACCCAGCGCCGGAGAAACCGGCTGCCACGGTGCAAGAGCCGCCCGCATACTCGGCGGCGCCACCTCAGCTGGTGGGGCCGCCGAGTATGGGGGCGTCGAGCGGAGACCGGCGCGCCCGGCGCTTGATCAGTCCTGGACCTCGGTGCTCTTCACACCATAGAACGTGGGCTTCGCGGGGCAGACCTCGGACTGCGCCATGGTGCTCCGACTCGGTCACGGCCTCAGTTGCTGCCACGCTGTGTTCCTACTGGTCATCGGGAAGATCAGCCAATCAACCGGCGACCGTGGCCCGCGAGGTGGCCTTCGGCCAGGGGCCGGTTAAGGATGCTGTGGGCCGCGATCCGATGCCACACGATGTGACGTGCCTCGGCGAACACCTCTCGGCCGTATGACCACGTCGCGCGCCCGTCTGGCGCCCAGGTGAGTTCGTAGAGGCCCGGGGCGCACCGGACGCCCTTGATCCGTAGCCCGGGGCGGAACAGGCCGGTGCGCAGGTCGGGGACGAAGGCGTCCAGGACGGCGCGGCGGAAGCGCCAGCGTTGTGTGGGGGTGAGGCGCTGGAAGTCGGCAGTGAAGCGGGGGAGGGTCTCGAAGGTTGGCACGGGGTCCTCCAGGAAGCACGAAGCCCCCGGCGGTTGCCGGGGGCGGAGGGTGGGTGACGTGGTGCAGGGCGGTGCGTCCTTGGCCGGTCGGGTGGGGGCGGTGCGTAGATGTGCGCGTGTTGGACGGTGGAGTCGTCTGCTGGCGGTTTTCGGGGTGTGTGAGGCGTGTGGGGCTGGCCGTTGCACAGCATTTGCATGGCCCCGGTGGTGTCCGCCCGGCGGGATCGGCCGTGAAGTTCTGGTGAACCCTCCCGCCTCACGGAACCGGCCTTTCAACGCAGGTCAGAGCCGGTGTTCGCTGCCGAGATGCTGAGTGTTGAGAAGGTGCAGAGGCGAAATGCGTGGCGCTACTACGTGCGCGGGGTTGCCTTCGGGGACGGCCGTCGCCCGGTCGGCCAGTCCCTGACGGACGCCCTGGAGATGACCGGGCTTCCGCCCGGGGTGTGGCTGGGGCGCGGCCTGACCGCGCTCGGGCTCACCGCCGGGCAGACGGTGACCGAACGACAGATGGAGCTGGTTTTCGGGCAGCTCTGGCACCCGGACGCTGACCGGATCGAGCGTGAGCTCCTGGACGACGGCGCCGACCCGGCCACGGCCCGGCGGGCCACCGTTCTGGGACAGCCGTCGAGGAGATCGAGGCGCGCAAGCAGGTCCCGCTGCTCACGCTCGACCTCACCTTCCGGCCCCAGGCGTCCCTGACCGTGCTGTGGGCCCTGGGAGACGCCAGGACGCGCCAGGTCATCGAGCGGGCACACGACCAGGGCCGTCGCCACCGCTCTGCGCTGGCTGGAGGACGAGGTCGCGTAGACCCGGTGGTCCTCGGGCCGCCAGCGCGCGGAGACGCCGGCCCTGGTCGTCGCGGCCTTCCGGCACATGGACAACCGGGACGGATTCCCGCTCCTGCACGACCACTGCCTGGTCCTGAACCGCGTACAGCGCAGAGGCGGCGACGGCGAGCCGGTGTGGGGCGCTCTGGACACCGTCCGCCTCTACAAGAACATCGTGGCCGCCGGGACGCTCTACACCCTCACCATGACCACCGAGGTCTGCGAGGAGCTCGGCCTGGCGACCGTGCCCCGCGAGGTGACGCCGGGCCAGCGCCCGGTGATGGTAGATCGCCGGCGTCGACCAGGAGCTGATCGACTGGTCTCCCACCCGCTGCCAGCGGATCGAGGACGCCCTGGAGGGCATCACCGACCAGTACGTCCGCGACCACGGGCGGCTGCCCGGCGAGCGCGCCCGCCACGGCCTGGGCTGGTGGGCGGCGCAGGACACCCGACCCGTCAAGAAGACCCCGTGCCCGCTGGAGCAGCTGCGCGCATGGTGGCGCACCTCCGCGGTTCTGCGCTTCGGCAAGGCGATGGTCGACGGGCTGCTGGAGCGGTGCCGGGCGGCCGGGAAGGCGATCCGGGCCCGAGTCAGCCCACTGGTGGACACCGCGCTCGCCACGGTCGACATCGCCGCGGTCGTCTACACCGTCCGCAACAGCTTCGCCCGCCACCACGTCCTGGCCGAAGCCCGCCGCCACCTGCTGGAGACCCTCCGCGGCCGCGCCTTCGTGCCCGGCCTGGACGACTACATCGCCGACCAGGCCCTGGCCCGCCACTCCCGCCAGCTCACCGTGCCCCAGACCGGCCGCCGGGCCCCCGCGCCGGACCAGCTCACCTACACCGCGGACTTCACCCGGCCGCACCGGTGGTGGATCGCCGGCACCGACGGCAAGCCCCCGAGGGCCGCCAGCCGCTACGAGCGGGCCAAGGTTGCCAGCCTCGCCCTGCAGAACGCGATCCGCGCCGCCCTCACCACACCGCCCGCACGGGGCGCAGCTCCGGCCGCGACCGCGCCGGCCGAGCCACCCACCGGTGAGCACGACCAGGTCGCGCCGCACGGAGTCGGCCATCCGGGCCGGGCCGCCGCTCGGACTCCGGCGCGGCGGGCCGCCGCCGTCCACGCCCACCAGCAGGCCGCGATGCCGCAGGAGTACCTGGAGGGCCGCACGACGGACCCCGCGACGTGGATGACCTCGCCGCAGAACCTCGCCCGTATCGCCGCCCTCACCCGCGCAGCCCAGGCCCGCAGCCGCACGGTCGAAGAGCAGGCGGACCGGACCAAGCACGCGTACCAAGCGAAGCAGGATCCGGCCGCCGACGCGGGTAGTCAGCAGCACCACACGGCGCAGCCCGACCAGGGCAGAGGAGTCGGCCCCGACCCGGTGAGCTGTCGCTCACCGCACCGATACGAGGCGCGCCACCGTTCGGGAGTGGACTCCACTCAGTGGGCTCTACCGCGTCCGATGCCAGGACGGTGGACTCCACTCGGTGCACGACATCGGCCGGGAGTGCACGACGCCGCGACGGGGGAGTGCACAGCATCCGAGGTCCACTGCCGGTGATGGGCCGTGCACTGCCCTTGTCCACCTCCGCTATTTGCGACATCCCTACCGGAGACGGGCAGTGCCCGGGGAGGAGAAGTCTCCGTCCCCGGGCGCTACCTCGGCCGCCACGCCTCGCGCTACGCGCGCGGGCGGTCGGGCGCAGGTTCTCCTTGACCGACAGCAGCCCGAGAACGGTGTGCTCCTGGCGGTGGGTTTGCCAGCGTTCCGCCAGGGCCTGGTCGTTGAACAGGGCCCGTCCCCACGCCCTTTCGCTGGTCAGGTCGACGGTACCGAAGCCGCCGACGGCCTGGACGAACTCCATCGCGATGTCGTGGAAGCGCGGGCCGTGGAAGTAGGAGAGGGTACGTCGTCGGGGACCAGGGCCGCTCTCGTCGGACACGAGCGTGTGGGACGCCTGGCGGGACTCGTAGTAGTTGTTGACCTGCGGCTGGATCACGGTGCGTATCACGGCCAGCACACGTTGCCGGTGCGTGGGCGTGTGCCGCGTGGACGTCGCGGGCTGAGCGGCCGGAGAGAGTGGGGCGAAATTTCCGGCGGCGTTCGGAAACTTCGCTGTCACGGACGCTGGAGACAGGGTCGACCACGCGTCGGCACCGTCCTGCAGATCGCTTCGCTCCGGCATCAAGTGTCTTATGACCCGGGCCTCTGGCGGTGAGCTGCGCTGCTTCGCGCGGAGGGAGTGCGAATGTTTCGGTGCTAGTTGCGATACTTGCGCGAGGTATTGACGTCGTTCGCCGGGTCCCTATCATTCAAGTTGCTCGATACTTCGACCTCTGTTCGATATTGCGAACATGTCGAGTCGCTCCATCGCACAGCAGGGCAGCTCCGGGTTGCGCCGCCCCGAAGCCAGAGCCGCAAGGAGCCGTACCGCATGCATATGTCATGGACTCGCCAAATCTGCCGCCCTCCTTCGGGCATGCCGACCCGGTGCTCGGCCGTTCGGTCCGCGTCAGGCGGTCGACGGACGCGACGTTGCTGACGGCGCCTGGGAGAAGGCCGAGGAGGACCGGGGCGACGCAAACGGCCTGCCGTGGTGCCCGCAGGCCACCGCACACCACACCACACCGACAGTCCGGCAGCCTCTGACGAGGCCAACCGGAACCGCCTACTTCAAGGTGAGGAAGTCCCTATGCGCAGAGGAAGTTCCCGTCACAGGCATCCGTCTGTGGTGCTCGCCGCCGTGATCGCGGCCCTGGCCGCGTTGGCGGCGACGCTCGTCGCCGCCCCGGCTCAGGCGGCTTCCAGCGGCGCCTTGCGCGGTGTTGGTTCCGGCCGATGTCTCGACGTGCAGGGCGCCAGCCAGACCAACGGCACGAATCTGCAGATGTACGACTGCTGGGGCGGGGCCAACCAGCAGTGGACGCTGACGGACAGCAACCAGCTCACCGTGTACGGCAACAAGTGTCTGGATGTTCCGAACCACGCCACCACGGCCGGTACCCGGGTGCAAATCTGGACCTGTTCTGGTGGTGCGAACCAGCAGTGGCGGGTCAACTCCGACGGCACGGTCGTCGGAGCCGAGTCCGGGCTGTGCCTGGAGGCGGCGGACGCCGGTACGGCCAACGGCACAGCGGTGCAGATCTGGACGTGCAACGGCGGCAGCAACCAGAAGTGGACCGGCCTGTCCGGGGATCCGACCCCGCCGGACGGCACGTGCTCTCTCCCGTCGACGTACCGGTGGACCTCAACAGGTGTACTGGCGCAGCCGGCGAACGGGTGGGCCGCAGTGAAGGACTTCACCACCGTGACCCTCAACGGCAAGCACTTGGTCTACGCGACCAACTTCTCGGGATCGTCGTACGGCTCGATGATGTTCAGTCCCTTCACGAACTGGTCGGACATGGCGTCGGCCGGCCAGACCGGCATGAGCCAGGCCGCGGTGGCACCCACGCTGTTCTACTTCGCGCCCAAGAACATATGGGTGCTGGCGTACCAATGGGGCTCGTGGCCCTTCATCTACCGCACGTCGAGCGACCCCACTGACCCCAACGGCTGGTCCTCCCCGCAGCCGCTGTTCACCGGGAGCATCTCCGGCTCCGACACCGGCCCGATCGACCAGACGCTGATCGCCGACGGCCAGAACATGTACCTGTTCTTCGCTGGCGACAACGGCAAGATCTACCGGGCGAGCATGCCGATCGGGAACTTCCCGGGCAACTTCGGCTCGTCGTACACGACGATCATGAGCGACACGAAGGAGAACCTTTTCGAGGGCGTACAGGTCTACAAGGTCCAGGGCCAGAACCAGTACCTCATGATCGTCGAAGCGATGGGCGCGAACGGGCGCTACTTCCGCTCCTTCACGGCCTCCAGCCTGAGCGGCTCATGGACCCCGCAGGCCGCCACCGAGAGCAACCCCTTCGCGGGCAAGGCCAACAGCGGTGCCACCTGGACCAACGACATCAGCCACGGTGACCTCGTCCGCAACAACCCCGACCAGACCATGACCATCGACCCCTGCAACCTGCAGTTCCTCTACCAGGGCAAGTCCCCCACCGCAGACGGTGACTACAACCGACTGCCGTGGCGGCCGGGTGTTCTCACCCTGCAGCGCTGACCTTCCCGATGCACGGAGGCCGTGATGTGGTGCGGGCCGCGGGCGTGTGAACGAGCGGTGCACGGCCTGGGCGATTCCACCGGCTGACCAACACGCACCACCTCCAGGAACCCCGGCCGTGCAGCGGCCGGGGTTCCTCTCACATCCGTCTGGCCGCATGGCTGGCGCAGCGATCCGGGGCGGCGGTGGAGCTGGGTCCGGCTGCTACAGCTTGGACCTCAGGTACTCGACCTCGGAAAAGCGGACTTCTTCCAGGCTCCCGGCGCGGCGGCCGCTGCCCCGGAAGTAGCAATGCTTGAGGACTTCTGCGGCGATCTCCTGGAGGCGGCGTCGCTGGCGCCCTGCTCCTGGACGTCGAAAACCACCACGGCCAGGAGGCGGCCGCGCCGCACGCCGCCGACCACCCAGGCCGGGAGGCCGCCTTCGCTCCGGCGCAGCGGGCCGCCGTCGTCCCCCTCAGCAGGCTGCGATGCCCGAGCTGCTGGAGGGCCGTACGACCGATCCCGCGACATTGCTGCGCACTTCGGAGAACCTCGCTCGACTCGCCTCCTTCACCCGCGAGGCCGCTACCCGCCGCCGCACCATCGGGGCCGGCCCACCCGGAGCCCCGGTCGCCGACCTGACCGACCAGCACCGCAACCCTTCTAAGTCTTTGAAGCAGACATGGAAGCCGACCCACACCAGGAAGAAGGAAGTGCTGAAGGCCCTGGGGATCTTCCAGAGGGCTACCGCTGAACACCTGTGGCGGATGCTGCGACCCGGAGACCGGCACGACCGGTGCACGAGGGACACCCTCAACGCCCTCAAGGGTGAGGGGAAAGTCCGGGCGGAGACACGACTGGAGTCGGGACACCAGCTGTGGGTGCTCACCGAGCGAGGACACAAGGAAGCCAAGCAGCTGCTTTCGAAGAGCGTGAGGATGTCCGTGCTGCGCAAGCTCCAGTACGACGACGGAGAGCCGGTCGACGGCGACGGCTTCGACGAACACGCCGCCGCCGTGACGACGACCGCCTCGTCCCTCACCGGGGCCGGGTTCGGTCACCCCGCTGTCGTGGCAGACCGAGATCGCCCACCGCCTGCCGTACGGGTACACCCAGTACGCCGACCTGACGATGCGCGCCCCGGACGCCGGGGTGCCCGCGATGCTCCTGGAGGTCGACCGCGTCAACGAGCCCGTCGACGACCTGACGGCGAAGCTGCGCCGCTACACCGACTGGTTCGAGCTCCTGGCGCCGAAAGCCGACAAGGACAAGGAGAAGGCCGCCCGACGACAGGGCGCGGCGGTGCACGGCTTCCGGCTGTGGTCGCGCATCTACCCGGCGACCGGGCGGGAGGGCTACGTGCCGGTGGCGTTCGTGTTCACGGGGAAGACCGCTGCGCAGCGCGAGAGCCGGATGCGGCGCCTGGAGCAGAGCGCCCGCCGCTACTTCGCCGGCACTCCGTACCCGTGGGCTGTTTCACGGCCGTCGACTACCACCAGGCGGTGCCCGTGGTCGTCACCGAGCTGGAGCGGATCACCGCGACCCGGCCGGGGCCGCGGGCAGGGTGTGGCGGCGGCTCGGGCGCGAGGAGTGGCAGACGCTGAGCGAGGCTCTGGACAACCCGGACGGTGAGCGGCTGTACCGGGTGGAGGAAGAGCAGTCCCGCGGGCGGCAGGCGGAACGCCAAGCCGCGGAGCGTGAGGCGCAGCGGCCGGTAGCACCCGCTGCGGGACGAAGTTCACCGACGAACGCTGGCTCTGGGTCCGGCAGCACCCGACGCCGCCGCACCGCAAGCTGTGCGATCCGTGCCTGGACGAACACCACGAACAGCTGAGGGCAGAGAAGGCCGCGCGGATCCAGGCGGAGGAAGCCGTGGCGCGGGAGGCGGCCGAAGCGGACGCGAAGAAGGGCCGCGGCCTGTTCGGGCCTCGCCGGTAGGCGCAGGACCCGACGCTAACGAACTCGGTCCTCTACGTTCCCGCCCGCCCGGTCCCGCGACCGCGTCTCCAACCGGGAGACCACGTGCGGCCGGGCGGAAAGGACCGTCACCATAACCTTCATCGAGCCCGGCCTGTACGTACGCAACGGCTTCGCCGAAGGGCCGCTCGCCGACGCCGCGCTGTCCCGTGCGGCCCGCGCCGGCAGCTCCTCGACGATCTGCAGGAGCGGGCGTCCACGATGACCGACGGCCAGCTGCGCGACGGCGTCTACCGGGCACTACGCCGCTTCACCCAGGAGCAGCCGCCCACGGGCCAGGTCGACAGCATCACCGCGCTGATCCACCGCGGGGCGCGCATCGACTGGCCCTCCTCCGACCGTCTGCCCTGTGCCTGACGCCCGCCCTGCGGGAGGGCACCCCCGCACCCTCCCGCAGGACGGGAGAGGCCGGACTGTCGGTCGCCGCCGGCCTTCCGCTGTCGGCGGTGGCTGGAAGGCTGGTCGGATGAACGCCGATGACGAGTAGCTGTTGCGCGGCCGGGTGTATGGCCGCGACCACGATGCCCCCAACCCGGGCCCGCTGCCGCACCAGACGTACGCCGCGCTGGTCGGCGGGCCGCTGGACGGGCTGCTGCTCGACATCACGGGCTGGCGGCCGGCGGAGATAGACGACGGTGTCGCCCTGATGACCGAGCTGGGGCGGTGGCCCGGCGGCCGGGCGCTGTACGACCCGCTCCCCGGCGAGCCGCGCCCGGCCGCTGGTCCGGGTGTGGTGTGCCGCTTGCACTACTCCGGCGACACGCCCTGACCGCTGCTCACGACGCCGGGCCCAGTCCTCCAGCGGGAGGACCGGGCCCGGCGTGTGTGCTCGGTCGTCAGCGGGTGCTGCGGTCGATCAGGGGGCCACGGTCCCAGGCGACGCTCTTGGTGGTCTCGTCACGGGTCATCCACACCATGCGGGGGCCGCCGTGGCCGGCTGCTTCGGCGATGCGTTCCACCAGCGTTGTGCAGAGGTCCGCGGCTTCGTCCTCCTCGATGTCGTCGGCGGGGAACCTGGCCCGCACGTCCTGGCGGACTTCCTGCCCACCGCTGACGGCGACGGTCAGGTTCTCGGGCTGCTTCACGTCCCACCACGCCTGCTCGATGGTGTCGGCCCGCACCAGCCGGACACCCAGGGCTTCGCTGTGCAGCTCCACCCATACCTCCGTGATGGCCCGCAGCCCTGTCCTCCCGGGCGCCGGGGCTTCATGCCGATCCCGGAGGCGACGTCCTCGAACAGGCCGTCGTCGTCCCGCTGGCCGCGCTGCCGGACGCTCATCGGCCGCCGTCGGTGGTGGCGGGCGGCGGAGGACCGCTGGTAGGCCCAGATCTCAGCGCCGCTGCCGCCGGAGTCGACCACGACCGATCCGACCAGCAGGTCGAAGGCGTCCTCGATGGCGGCCGCGGCCTTGTCGATGTCGCTCGCCGGGCGGCGGGTGACCAGCTGCACGTGCCCGACCCAGCCGTCCTCGTGCTCCAGCACCTCGAGCACCGTGCCGGGCAGCGGCCCGCCGGGCGAGGCGATCTCGCGGTCCAGATCTCCTGCACATCCCTGCCCCGCTGGTCCAACTGCGCCCGCCTGCGCCGCTGTTCGTGCTCGGTTATCGGTCCCTCTTGCCGTAGATCGGTCCTGCACCTCCTGTTGTACCGACCGCGCCGCACAGGCGGAGGCCTGCGGAATTTCGGGCCGAGAAGTCATCCATGTGACTGAGCGCTTCAGTTGGCCAGTGCGCGGCCGAGTTGGCCAACCGAGCGTTCGGTGTCAGGCGCCTGGCGGGTCCAGAGGGTCAGGTCACTGCTGGTGGCGACGGCGAGGGTCCGTCCGGACGGCGAGAAGCCGGCGACCCGCAGTTCCGAGTAGTTGGAGTCGAAGATGTGCCACCAGCTTTCACCGTGCGGTCCGTTGTGAGGGATGCCTCCGTCTGCGGACAGCAGGACGCGGTCGTGCGGCCACTCCGGGCTGACGACCTCCAGCGTCCAGCCGTCCTCGGTGGTGGCGTGCAGGCCACCACCGAAGAGTCCCGCGATACGTATTCGAGTCGCGGCAAGGGGACCGAGCCCTGGGCAGGAAAGATCTGGCACCGCGTCCGGGGTACTGCTGTCGGGGTCAGGGGCATGGTCCCGGGCGATCTTCTCGCCGGTGACGGCGTCGAAGAGCCCATGGCCGTCCGCGGAGACCACCATGACCAGGTCGCGACCATCGCCGGGAGCGAGAGCGAAACCTATGCCCAGCAGGCCGCTGACGGGGACGCGCCCGTTCAGGACCGGGCGCCACGGGACAGGCGGCGCAACGACAGGGACGGACAGAAACTGCTCGCGCAAACGCCGCTGGTAGTCAGAGATCAAAGTTCCTTCTCGCCTCGGCTGAACGTTGACCGTCTCAAGGCGTTGACGTGAATCGTGCCAGATTCGCACGAAAGTATGCCTCGCGCTCAACCGGCCAATCAAAGCGCTCAGTCACAACTACTTCGCCGGGTCGTTCGTCGGCGGCGTGCTTTGTCCCACCAGATGATGTGGGGCGGATCATGTCGCCCTCTGCACCTTGTGGCTGGCGTGGTCAGTTCCATCCAGCGTGAAGGTGGTGAACCGCACGAGCATCGCTGGCCTGTCCGCGCTCGTCGCCGACTTCGCTCTGGGCGCCCGGGTCCGCGAGCGCCGCTGTGCCGGATGAGGCCACTGGTTGCCGCACATCCTCAAGACATGCATACTTGCGCAAGTGAGCAATAAAGATTTTCCGGTCGGGGATCTGAGCGCGGTGCTGTCGCACCAGCTGTTCCGCGCCCTGGGCGATCCCACCCGTATCCGCCTGGTCGACCTGCTCGCCGAGCGCTGCCGGGCCTGTTCGGTCTCCGAGCTGGCGGACTGCCTGGACGTCGACCTGTCCGTGGTCTCCCGGCACCTCGCCCTCCTGCGCGCCGCCGGCGTGCTGCGCGCGGCGAAGCAGGGACGCACGGTCTTGTACGAGATCCAGTTCGACGCCCTTGCCGAATCGCTGCGGGGCATCGCCGACGCGCTGGAGCGCGCCAGGGACGACTTTGTCTCGTCCGCGCCCTGCACACCGTCCACCGATTCCGAGAAGGGAACGGCACCATGACCAGGACGACCACCACGGCCCACGCTGCGACGGCGGACACTCCGCCATACTCCGCCGAGTCGACGCGGCTCGCCGTCGAATACTGGACCGTCACCATGGACGGGCAGTCCTCCTGCGGCTCCTGCGACGAGACCCGCACCGTGGTCGACGGCGCGATAGAAGCCGTGCGCCCGCTGGCCGCACGGCTCGGAATCCACCTCGACGTGCTGCCGCGCACGGTCGCCACCTGGGCGGAGGCGATCGACCACGGCATCGTCGCCTCGCCGACCATCCGCGCCGCCGGCCACGAGCTGCGCCCCGTCCACCCGGACACCTCCGGAAGCAGGGTGTGGCGGTGGCGGGACCAGCAGACCGACTCGCTGGCCGAAGAGGCCGCGCTCGACCTGCTCCTGCGGGCTCTGGTAGCGCGCAGCACGCAGATCGGCGAGTACCTGGAGCACGGTGGTCCATCCGCCTACGTCCGCAGGTTCCTGTCGGACCAGCCCGCCCCCCAGCCCACTGCGGACACCCCCTGCGGCGCGGCAGCCGGCTGCAGCTGAGCGCGGACGGCGCGGGGCCACCCCCGGTGGGGGTGAGGATGTCGCGCAGACAGCACAGGCTCTCGTGGAGAAGCTCTGCCCTGTGGATGCCGTGACGCGCCGTTCGGATGCTGGCCCGGACGGCGCAGCACCATCAGGCAGAACGAGTACACGTCCGCGAGATTGGGGACGACCAGGGGCAGCGCCTGTTGCGGAACACCCGCAGAGGCACGGGTTTCGATGATGACCAGGCGGCGGACCCAAAAGTTCCTGGACTTCTGCTGCTACCTGCGCATGCTCTACGCAACAACCGTCCGCTTCGCATTGGGACTCGCCTGGTGGGTGATGATGACGCGGTGAGTCTGGATTTGAGCAACTACGAACTCCGCTGGCCTACGTCGCTGTTCGTGTCCGAAGGTGAGCGCGTCCTTCGGTCGTCGAGCACCTCGTGGGTGGAGCAGGCGACATGGCTGCTGACGGAGGCCCTGGCTGGCACCACAGCGGTGGCCGACTTGGAGGACCTGCCCAAC
Organism: Streptomyces solitudinis; assembly: GCF_036323765.1. NCBI lineage: Bacteria > Bacillati > Actinomycetota > Actinomycetes > Kitasatosporales > Streptomycetaceae > Streptomyces > Streptomyces solitudinis. The sequence goes on along the minus strand of NZ_JAZDCW010000004.1, from coordinate 29,707 downwards.
CGCCCCGTACCCTCGGACGATTTTTGGACCAGCGCTACCCCCGGCTGGGGGAAGCGGGACGGGATGGACAAGCGGGACTGGCTGACGGAACTGGTCAGACGCGCAGCCGAACTGCGGCACGCAGCCGATCCGCGACCCTACTGGCCACAGCGGCAAGGCCGCGTCCTCTCGCACGACACCCGACGTGTCTTCGCCCGGACCATCAGCGACTTCGCCGACAACGGCTACTTGGGGAGGTCTTCGGCGAGGAATGCGCCGACGACCCCGACGATCTGCCGGACGCCTCACAAGTCATCGAACGGCAGTTGGGCATCCCCGACCTGTGGCCTCTGGCCCCGGAAACATGGGACGAAGACACCTTTTTCGGTCTGATCGAGGTCTTCCACGACCTGGTCAGCCGGCCCCGCACACGGGAGAGCAAGCGGTCGGCGATCGTCACCCTCGCGGGGATCCTCGAGGAACGCCGCGCTCTGCTCAATGACCAGCTCGGCAAAGACGAGGGGGCACTGTTCGAGATCGCCAACCGCTACGACCTGCGCCACCGCAAGGCAGACCAGCGCGGCGACTACGACGAAGCGTTCCTGGACTGGATCTTCTGGTGGTACCTCGGAACAGTGGAGCTGACCAACCGACTCATCGCGTCGCGGACCGCTAGCTGATCCCCTACGCACCATCACCCGATTCCGTGGTCGAAGTCCTTCAGGACCGGGTCAAGCTCGGCAGCTTACCGATGATGGCTGGTGCGAGGACGACGACGGGGCCGCCCGGAGCTTCCGGACGGCCCCGCCTGCGAGTGTTGCTCAGACCGGGACGGCAGCGGTCGCCAGCTCGGTCTCTGCCGCACCGCGGGCGGCGAGGTAGCGCTCGGCGTCCAGGGCCGCGGCCGCACCGGTGCCGACGGCGGTGATGGCCTGGCGGTAGGTGTGGTCGACGACGTCGCCGGTGGCGAACACCCCGGGCAGGCTCGTGCGCGTCGTCGGGGCGACGACGGTGATGTATCGCTCGGCGTCGAGGTCGAGCTGGCCGTGAACAGCAAGTTCTCCACCTCGGTCGTGGTCGTCAGCGAGCCGCCGACGAAGATGGAGCTGCCGAACAGCAGGGGCCTGAGCTGGGCGCGGGCGGTGTAGAGGGCGGCGGTGTAGCCGGCGGGGCCGGAGCCGATGATGACGACCTCGCGTATCTCGCTCACGCCGTCTTCTCCGGCTTCGCCGGGGCGATCTCGGCGATCAGGCCCTCGACCAGGGTCTTCATCTCGTCACGGATCGGGCGCACGGCCTCGAGGCCCTGGCCGACCGGGTCCTCGAGCTTCCAGTCCAGGTAGCGCTTGCCGGGGAAGACGGGGCAGGTGTCGCCGCAGCCCATGGTGATGCAGACGTCCGACTCGCGGACCGTGTCGACGGTGAGGATCTTCGGGGTCTCGGCGGAGATGTCGATGCCGACCTCGGCCATGGCCTCGACGGCGGCCGGGTTGATCTGATCGCCGGGGTTGGAGCCGGCGGAGCGGACCTCGACGCGATCGCCGGCCAGGTGGGTCAGCCACGCGGCGGCCATCTGGGAGCGGCCAGCGTTGTGGACGCAGGCGAACAGGACGGACGGCTTGTCGGCCATGATGATGTTCTCTCTCGTCGCATGGCGGAACCCAGCCGCCAATGACTTCAGTCCCCGCTGGTATCAGCAGGTGATGATGTGAGAGTGTCAGTGCATGCTGACTTCAGTCGATCCTGACGTGATCCGGGTGCTGGGTGATCCGCTCCGCCTCCAGATCGTGACCCTGCTGGCGCGCGAGACGCTGTGTACGACGCACCTGGTCGAGGAGACCGGAGCCAAGCAGACCAACCTGTCCAACCACCTGAAGGTGCTGCGTGAGGCCGGGCTGGTGGAGACCGAGCCGTGCGGCCGCTTCACCTACTACAAGCTCAAGCCCGAGGTCCTGACCGGGCTCTCCGAGCAGTTCGCCGCGCTGGCCGACTCCGCCCGCACCGCTTCCGAGAACAAGAGGCCCTGCCCGTGACCTCCACCGAGCCCACCACCGCCCCCGCTCCGGCCGGCAGTGGAGACGACTCGATCGTCAAGAAGCTCTCCACCCTCGACCGCTACCTCGCGGTGTGGATCCTGCTCGCCATGGCCGTCGGCCTGGGCCTGGGCCGCCTCATCCCCGGCATGAACGACGCGCTCGCGAAGATCGAGATCGGCGGGATCTCCCTGCCGATCGCGCTCGGCCTGCTCGTGATGATGTACCCGGTCCTGGCCAAGGTCCGCTACGACCGGCTCGACAGCGTGACCAGCGACCGCAAGCTGCTGGTCTCCTCGCTGGTCATCAACTGGATCGTCGGACCCGCCGTCATGTTCGCCCTGGCGTGGATCTTCCTGCCTGATCTGCCCGAGTACCGCACCGGCCTGATCATCGTCGGCCTCGCCCGCTGCATCGCCATGGTGATCATCTGGAACGACCTCGCCTGCGGCGACCGCGAGGCCGCCGCGGTGCTCGTCGCGCTGAACTCGGTGTTCCAGGTCATCGCGTTCGGCCTGCTGGGATGGTTCTACCTCGACCTGCTGCCGCGCTGGCTGAACCTCGGCGACGGTCAGGGTCTGGACGTGTCCGTCTGGCACATCGCGCTGAACGTCGTCATCTTCCTCGGCATCCCGCTGCTGGCCGGCTTCCTGACCCGCTGCATCGGCGAGCAGAAGATGGGCCGCGAGAACTACGAGGCGAAGTTCCTGCCCAAGATCGGCCCCTGGGCGCTGTACGGGCTGCTGTTCACGATCGTCATCCTCTTCGCCCTCCAGGGGAAGACCATCACCTCTCAGCCGCTGGACGTCGTGCGGATCGCGCTGCCGCTGCTGGTCTACTTCGTGAGCATGTTCTTCGGCACCTTCCTCCTCGGCAAGGCCCTGGGACTGGCCTACGACCGCGCCACGACCCTGGCCTTCACCGCCGCGGGCAACAACTTCGAGCTCGCCATCGCCGTCGCCATCGCCACCTTCGGCGTCACCTCCGGCCAGGCCCTCTCCGGAGTCGTCGGCCCGCTCATCGAAGTCCCGGTCCTGATCGGCCTGGTCTACGTCGCGCTCGCCTGGCGAAAGAAATTCGCCGCCGACGCGGTGACGACCGCCCCGTGACGCAGCACACGGATGTGGTGGTGGTCGGCGGCGGCCAATCAGGGCTCGCAGCCGGCTACCACCTGCGCCGCCAGGGCCTCGACTTCGTGATCCTGGACGCCGAGGCGGCGCAGGGCGGGTCCTGGCAGCACATGTGGGACTCCCTGCACCTGTTCTCCCCGGCGGAGCACTCCTCGCTGCCGGGTCGGCTCATGCCCGCCCAGGCGGGCGAGACCTACCCGGATGCCGGGCACGTGGTCGACTACCTCACCGACTACGAGAAGCGCTACGACCTGCCCGTCCAGCACGGCACCCGCGTGGACGCCGTACGCCGCAACGGCGAGAGGCTCCTGGTCGAGGCCGACTCCGGCACCTGGCGAGCCCGCGCGGTCATCAGCGCCACCGGCACCTGGACGCGGCCCTTCTTCCCCGCCGTCCCCGGCCGCGGCCTCTTCACCGGACGCCATCTCCACACGGTGAACTACCGCTCCCCGGCCGACTTCGCAGACCAGCACGTGATCGTGGTGGGCGGCGGGAACTCCGGCGCCCAGATCGCCGCCGACCTCGCCCTGGACGGCAACGTCAACGTGACCTGGGTGGCCCAGCGCCCGCCGCGGTTCCTGCCCAACGACATCGACGGCCGCGCCCTCTTCGACGTCGCCACCTCCCGCCGCCGCGCCCTCGACGCTGGCCACACCGACACCGGCGGCGTCGCCTCGCTCGGCGACATCGTCGCTGTGCCGCCCGTCCGCGCCGCGCGCGACGCCGGACACCTGCACGCGAAGCCGATGTTCGCCCAGCTCAGCGCCGACGGCGTGCGGTGGGACGACGGCAGCCAGAGCGATGCGGAAGCGATCGTCTGGTGCACCGGTTTCCGCCCGGCGCTGGCCCACCTCAGCCCGCTGAACCTGCGCCGTGCGCGCGGGCACATCCTCACCGACGGCACGCGCGCGCTCGGTGAGCCGCGGCTGCACCTGCTCGGCTACGGCGACTGGACCGGCCCGGCGTCGGCCACCCTCATAGGCGTCGGCCGCCCGGCCCGCGACGCCGCGCACGAGATCGCCGGATCGCTGTGAAGCGTGCCGACCGGTCGCGAACACACCGAGTTACGACGTCCCTTCACCACCAGGTGTGCGTCTTCTACCACAGCGCGCCCGTACGATGGCGGCCATGACCTTCGGCAGTCGACTGAGCGGCCGCCCCGCCGGGCGGCTGTTCACGCTGCTTGTGCTGGCGGTGCTGGCCGGCGTGCTGGGCATGCACGCCCTGCCCCCGGGCGGGGCGCCGGCGCCGGAGCACGTCATGGCCATGGCCCATGCCCCGGCTGCCGAGCATGCGAGCGGCTCGTGCTCGCACACCGACGGGGGCTCCGGGCACCTCGCACACGCGGACGGTACGTGCGCCGCGGCCGGTGTCGGCTCCGCGTACGTGCCGCCCGCGCTGGCCGGTGCCCGGCCCGACGCCCCGGCTGCTTCCTCGGTCCTGCTGTCGGCCGTCCCGGCGTCAGCCGTGCAGGGACGGGCGCCGCCTGACCTGTCCGAGCTGCAACTCCTGCGGATATAGAGCGGCCCGCACGGCACCCCCGCACGCCCTGAACTGGCGGGTGCCGCGCTTTCGCCTGCCTTCACATCCACCCGAATTCCGTGCGCCGAGACGGGCGCGCGAAGAGGAGTTGCACCCCCATGACCAGCAAGCGTTCCCTCATCCGTCGCTGTGCCGCAGCGGCCGTGGCCGGCACTGCCGCTCTCGTCCTGGCCGCCTGCGGCGGCAGCGGCGACAACTCGGCCGGACACGACGGGCACACCAGTACGTCGGCTTCCGCCGCCGCTTCGGCACCGGCGTCGCAGGGACAGCACAACGCCGCCGACGTCGCCTTCGCGAAGGGGATGATCCCCCACCACCGCCAGGCCGTCGAAATGGCTGACCTGGCCCCCGGCCGGGCACAGTCGGCCGAAGTGAAGACGCTCGCCGCGGACATCAAGAAGGCCCAGGACCCGGAGATCAAGACGCTGTCCGGCTGGCTGACGTCCTGGGGCGAGAAGGTGCCCGCCGAAGGCGCCATGGACCACTCCATGCACGGCGCCGGCGGCATGATGACCGCCGAGGACATGGAGAAGCTGGAGAAGGCGTCGGGCACCGCGTTCGACACCGCCTTCATGGAAATGATGATCAAGCACCACGAGGGCGCCGTGGCCATGGCCAAGACCGAACAGGCCGACGGCTCCTACACCCCGGCCAAGAAGATGGCCGGGCAGATCATCAGCTCCCAGACAGCCGAGATCGACAAGATGAACAAGCTGCTCGGCAAGAGCTGACCGCACCCTCATGGGGGATGCCATCCCCCATGGCGTGGTGTCCCGACAGCCTGGCGTTGGCGCCCCAGTCCGGAGTATCGGGTCCGCGCGGAACATCCCGCACGGAATACCCCTGAGGGGTATATGGTTGTGGCTGTACGCAGGCCCGGCAGCGGGGCACACTGAACGGGAATGGGGATGAGGGTCATGGCCCACAGCACGCACCACACCGGCACCGCGCACGACCACGCCCATCACGAGCAGGCCGGACATCACCACGCGCATGCGCCGGGAGCGTCCTGGTCCACGGCGGCGAAGGCCACGCTGCACTGCCTGACCGGCTGCGCCATCGGTGAGATCCTCGGCATGGTCATCGGCACCGCCCTGATGTGGGGCAACGTCGAAACCATGGTGCTGGCGATCGCGCTCGCCTTCGTGTTCGGCTACTCCTTCACCCTGTTCGCGGTCCGCCGGGCGGGCCTAAACCTCAAGGCCGCCGTCAAGGTCGCCCTCGCCGCCGACACCGTCTCCATCGCCGTCATGGAACTGGTCGACAACGGCATCATCGCCCTGGTCCCCGGAGCCATGGACGCCCACCTGTCCGACGTGCTGTTCTGGTCGGCGCTCCTGGGCGGCTTCGCGGTGGCCTTCCTGATCACCACCCCGGTGAACAAGTGGATGATCGGCCGCGGCAAGGGCCACGCCGTCGTCCACGCCTACCACTGACCCGGCCGCAGCGGCACCGAGCCCGGGACACCCCTGCGAAGGAAGGGACGTCCCGGGCCGTCGGGCTGTTCGACCGCATCCGGCGGCGTCAGGCCGCGGTGGGCAGCGTGAGCAGCTTGCCCATGGCGGCCAGCACGGACGGCTCGACTCGGTAGTACACCCAGGTGCCGCGCCGCTCGGAGGTCAGAAGCCCGGCCTCCTTGAGCTTCTTCAGGTGATGGGACACGGTCGGCTGGGAGACGCCGACATCGGAGATGTCGCACACGCACGCCTCCCCTCCCTCATGCGAGGCCACCGCGGAGAACAGCCGCAGACGCACCGGGTCACCCAGCGCCTTGAACATCCGCGCGGCCCTCTCGGCCTCCTCGGCACTCATCGGCCGCTCGGTCAACGGCGGGCAGCACGACACCACACCCTGACCGTCGGCGGGCTCGAGCAGCGGCAGCACCTTCGCATTCGACATACGTCTATGTTGACGCATGTCGAATCAGTGCGGCGAGCGTCGTCACCGGCGCGCGAGGTAGGCGGCCAGGCGCCGGGCGATCCGCTCCGCGTCCCGGCCCACGCCACGCAGTGAGTCCGACGACAGACTGCGCTGCCATTCCAGCCCGACGAACGCCAGCCCTGGCACGTTGGTGGCGAGGCCCTCGCGGTGCCGCGGCTTCCCCTCGGCGTCCAGGGCACCGTCCAGGCGGGAGAGGTAGGGCAGGTCGGGGCGGTAGCCGGTGGCGAGCACGATCGCGTCGACCTCCTCCCGCTGTCCGTCCGGCCAGATGAGCTTGGTCCCGTCGGAGCCGGTGAACAGCGCTCGCCGGTCAGGTTGTCCGGCGGCCAGGGCGGCCAGGGCGGCCCGGTAGCGGCCGTCGTCGAGGACTGGCAGGGCCGGCGGCCGCGACAGGAGCCGGCCGAGGGGTGCGGTGTCCAGGCCGGTGCGGGCCGTCCAGAAGTGCAGGTCGCGGCCGAGAATGCGCTGTGCTGCGAACTTCACGGGTCCGCGGGTGGCGAGCGTGACGCGGGCGGTGGTGGCGAGTTCGGCGGCGATCTGCACCGCGGAGTTCCCCGCCCCGACCACCACCAGCCGGCCGCCGGTGAAGGGGAACGGGCTGCGGTAGTCGGCGGCGTGCAGCACCTGGCCGGTGAACTCCTGAAGACCCGGCAGCGCCGGCCGGTGCGGTCGGCTGAAGGTGTCGGAGGCCGCGACGACGGCGCGTGCCGCCAGGTGGCCGCCACCGTCGAGGGCCAGCTCGAATTCGGATCCGGCCCGGCGTACGGAGGTGACGCGCTGACCGGTGCGGATGTCGGCGTCCAGGCGGTCGGCGTAGGCGGTGAGATAGGCGACGACCTCGTCGCGGTGCGGATAGCGGTCACGGTCGCTGCCGGGGAACGGCATCCCGGGCAGGGAGCTGTACCGGGCGGGCGAGAACAGCGTGAGGCTGTCGTAGAAACGCGGCCACGAGCCGGCCGCTCGGCCGGATCCCTCCAGCACCACCGGCCGCGGCCCGCGGCGCAGCAGCGTGTGGGCGGTGGCGAGGCCGGACTGGCCGCCGCCGATCACGGCGACGTCGACGTGTTCCATCGGCGAATCCCCTGGTTTCGACGAATGTCTATGTTGACGCTCATCAATACAGATGTCGTGCTGGGCCGCGCAAGCCATCGACAGATGTCGAACCACGCAAGGAGTCGCCGTGAACGCGCCCGCCACCACCGAGCTGCCCATCGTCGTGATCGGAGCCGGACCCGCCGGCCTGGCCGCCGCCGCCCACCTGCTCGACCAAGGCATCGAGCCGCTAGTCCTGGAAACCGGCCAGAGCGCTGGTGCCGCGGTGCGCGAGTGGTCGCACGTGCGCCTGTTGGGCCGACGGCGGCGGCTGCTGCGCGCCCACCCCGCAGCTCGTCCAGCTCGGCGCTCCCGCCGCGGTCGGGACGGCTGCCGAAGAGGCCCCGGCGGGCGGCTGCTGCGGCTCGTGACCGATCTGGGCACCTCCACGCGCGGGGTCTCGACCGGAACAGGGGACCGGTCGCGGCCCCGCGCCGCCCTGCCCGCACTCTGCGCCACGCAGATCGTGAGCTGGGGCATCGTCTACTACGCCTTCTCCGTCCTCAACCCCCAAATCACCGACGTGACCGGCTGGCCGGCCGGGGCGACCACCGCCGCGTTCTCCCTCGCACTGGTCGTCTCCGCACTCGCCGGGATTCGCGTCGGACGCATCCTCGACCACCGCGGCCCACGCGCCGTCATGACCGCCGGTTCCGTGTGCGGCACCGTCAGCCTGCTGATCGTGGCTGGGGCCCCCAACCTGATAGTCTTCTTCGCCGGTTGGGCGCTTGCCAGGCTCGCTATGGCGGCCACCTTCTACCAGTCGGCGTTCGCCGCCCTCACCCGCTGGTGGGCTCCCGACCACGTGCGCGCCCTGACCATCGTCACCCTCGCCGGCGGACTCGCCTCCACCGTCTTCCCACCCCTGACCGCGGCCCTCGCCGACCACCTGTCCTGGCGCCACACCTACCTCGTGCTCGCCGGCATCCTCGCCGCCGTCACAATCCCCGCCCACGCCCTGGCCCTGCGTGCCCCCTGGCCCGACGCCCCAACGAGTTCTTCCTACAAGGCCGCCGACGCTGCCGATGTTGGACGCAGCCGTCCGTTCCCGCTGCTCGCCGCCGCCTTCACCCTGTCCAGCTTTGCGATGTGCGCCGTCGTCGTCGCCCTGGTCCCGCTCCTTCTGGAACGCGGATACACCACCAGCCAGGCCGCCTGGGCTCTCGGCATCGGCGGCGCCGGACAAACCCTCGGCCGCACCGTGTACGCAGCCCTCGCCCGCCGCACCACCGCAACGGCCCGCACCACGATCCTCATCGCGCTCGGTGCTCTGACCACCGCCGCCTTCGCCGCTACTCCCGGCCCGTACGGCCCCTCCTCATCGCCGTGTCGATCGTGGCTAGCATGGTCCGCGGCAACCTCATCCTGCTCCAGGCCACCGCCATCACCGACCGCTGGGGCACCACCCACTACGGCCGCCTTTCCGGGCTCCTGGCCGCTCCCGCCCACACAGCGGCAGCCCTCGCGCCGTTCGCCGGCGCCGCCTTGGCCGTACCTCTCGGCGGGTACGGCCCTCTCTTCTTGCTCCTGGCCGCCGTCTCCGTGGCCGCCGCGCTCATCGCGCCGTGGACATCCACCGATGCCGTACGCCGCCGACCCGGACGACGGCCTCGCAGTCACTGACCACACCTGATCATTGGTGATCTTCCCCTGCGAGAATCGTGCTGGCGTAGTCCGGCAGAAGGTCGTGGAGATACGTGTAGAAGGGTTGGTGGTCTGGATTGCGCCCCTGCAGGTCCGACTCGGGGAGAGTCCAGTTCGCGAAGCGTTTCCGTCGGGCGGCGTAGTGCACAGTCGGCTGGTTGGCGACGTGATCGGTGAGACATTGGAACAGCATGGACAGATCGGCTCGACAACCGTGCAAGCGCTGGGGCCTTGACCCCGGATGTTGAACACACGAGACACTGGATCCTGAGGATCTGAGAACGGACATCTCGTGGTCATGAAGAACTACCCGCCACAGTTCAAGGCGGACGCGGTCGCGCTCTACGAGTCGCGGCCGGAAGCAACGATCAGGTCGGTCGCAGCCGATCTGGGGATCAACCCGGAGACCCTGCGGAACTGGGTGAGGGCAGCCGGGGTGAGCCGTCCCCGAGGACGGCGGACGCAGGAACCAGCCCTGCCGCCGGCACCGCTGGAGGCGGAGAACGCCGCCTTGCGGAAGAAGGTCCGTGAGCTGGAGGAGGAACGCGAGATCCTGCGGAAGGCGGCGAAGTATTTCGCCGGGGAGACGCGCTGGTGAACCGCTTCCAGTGTGTCGCCGACCTCCAGCGCCGTTACGGCGTGAAGCGGCTCTGCAGCATCCTCGGCGTCAGCCGCTCGAGCTTCTACTACTGGCGCCGGACGGCTGCCGACCGGGCCGCCCGGCAGCTGGCCGACGCCCGCCTGGCCGCCCGGATACGGGCGGTGCACCAGGGATCGGACGGCACCTACGGAGCCCCGAGGATCACCGCCGAGCTCCGCGAGGAGAACGGTGAGGCGGTCAACCACAAGCGGGTCGCCAGGATCATGCGAGCGTCGGGGATCGCAGGGGTCCGGTTGCGTCGCCGGCATCGCACCACCGTCTCTGACCCGGCCGCGGACAAGGCGCCGGACCTGATCGGCCGCGACTTCACCGCCACGGCCCCCAACACGAAGTACGTCGGCGACATCACCTACCTGCCCATCGAGGGCGGGAGGTTCTGCTACCTGGCGACCGTCATCAACCTCGCATCACGCCGTCTGGCCGGCTGGGCTATCGCCGGCCACATGCGCGCGGACCTCGTCACCGACGCCCTGGCCGCGGCGATCCGAACCCGCGGCAGTCTCGCCGGATCGATCATGCACACCGACCACGGAGCTCAGTACACGAGCAGGATTTTCGCCGAAGCCTGCAGGTCAGCCTTGGTGCAGAGGAGCATGAGCGCAGTCGGGTCCAGCGCGGACAACGCACTCGCCGAGTCCTTCAACGCGACCGGGCCTTGACCCTTGATCCTGAACACGGGCTATGCAGCTTCGGCCAGCGTAGTTGATGTTGTTTGGAGTGCTCGCTCATAGGCGATCGGGCTGCGGTGGCCGAGGCGGGAGTGGCGTCGGACTGTGTTGTAGCGATGCAGCCAGCGGAAGAGGTCCAGGTGAGCCTCGCGCTCGGTGTCCCAGGCCCGGCGGCCCTGGAGGGTCTCCCGTTTGCAGGTCGCGTTGAACGACTCGGCAAGTGCGTTGTCCGCGCTGGAGCCGATCGCGCTCACGGACTGGGTGACGCCAGCTTCGCGGCAGGTGTCGGCGAAGGCCCGACTGCAGTACTGGGCTCCGTGATCGCTGTGGAAAACGGCGCCGACGAGGCTGCCGCGGGTCCGTTCGGCCGCATGCAGGGCGTCGATGACGAGGTCGGCCCGCATGTGGTCGGCGACCGCCCGCCCCACCAGGCGCCGCGAGGCGAGATCGATCACGGTCGCAAGATAGCGGAACTTCCCGCCTGCCAGAGGCAGGTAGGTGATGTCGCCGACGTACTTGGTGTTCGCCTGGTTCGCGGTGAAGTCGCGGCCGATCAGGTCCGGGGCCTTCGCCGCGGCCGGGTCGGGGACGGTGGTGCGGTGCCTGCGGCGCAGGCGGAGCCCGGCCAGCCCGATCGTCTGCATGATCCGGGCGACGCGCTTGTGATTCACCACCTCGCCGTTCTCCCGGAGCTCGGCGGTGATCCTGAGGACGCCGTAGGTGCCGTCCGAGGCCCGATGAAGCGTGCGTATCCGGGCATCGAGCTTCGCGTCGGCGGCCTGGCGGGCCGCTCTCACGGCCGCTGTCTTGCGCCAGTAGTAGAAGCTCGAGCGGGCGATGCCCAGGATGGTGCAGAGCCGCTTCACGCCGTAGCGGCGCTGGTGGTCGGCGACGAACTGGAAGCGGTTCACCAGCGCGTCTCCCCGGCGAAATACTTCGCGGCCTTCCGCAGGATCTCGCGTTCTTCCTCCAGCTCACGGACCTTCTTGCGCAGCGCGGCGTTCTCCGCCTCCAGTGGCGTGGGCGGCTCGGCGGAGCTCTCCGCACGGCGTCCCCGCGGCCGGCTCGCACCGGCCGCCCGGACCCAGTTCCGCAAAGTTTCCGGGTTGAGGCCCAGGTCGGCAGCGACCTGCCGGATCGTCGCCCCGGGTCGCGACTGGTACAGCGCGGCCGCGTCCGCCTTGCACTGCGTCGGGTAGTGCTTCATGACCACGAGATGTCCGTCTTCAGATCCGCAGGATCCAGTGTCTCGTGTGTCCAAGATCAGGGGTCAGGGCCCGCCCCGCCGTCACCCCTTGCGCAAATCCGGGGCGGGAGCCCCGATGAGGCGTAGGCGGACCGCGTTCCACGCCGCGCCCAGGGCGGCGGCGACGGTGGCGGACGTCGGGCCGAGGAAGCGGACGGTGATTCCGCAGGCACCGGGCAGCTCGCTTGCCCCGGCGAGAACCCCGGGGTGGGCGCCGAGAGCGGAATCGACAGCGGCGCAGAGGACGGAGAGGCACTCCCGCCGGGCGAGTACGTGGAGCGTGGCGTGTACATGGTGCGGCCCGAGGCGGCCGGGCGAGGTGGGGGACGTGGTGGCCGGGACGAGGTTCAGCACGTCGCGGAATAGGGGTTTCCCGCTGGCTTCGCGTACCCGGATCTCGGACCAGTAGAGGTCGTAGTCGTGCGACTCGCCGAAGGCGACTCTCCCCGGCAGGAGGATCTCGCCGAGGACCACTGTGGCGCGGGGGTCGACGGTCAGACAGGTCCGGCTGAAGAAGCGGGAACCCCTGAAGGGGATGAGGGGGTCGGGCAGGTACTCCAGGACCGCGTCGGGACCGGCGTCCAGATGGACGAGCTGGGTAGCCAGGTTGGCGTGCATGCCGTAGATCTTGGTGGCTGTCTGGGTGGTGAGGTGGACAGCGGCCCCGGCCGCCGCCCGGATGTCGATGCGATAGCGGTCTCCCTGCACCAGCCCGTCGCCGGACTGCTGCAGGTAGACGAAGGCCATGTCCGGCCTGTAAGAGTCCAGGTAGATCGGCTGGTAGATGTACAGGGGGGCTTGGTGGTACTGCCCCACGACCCTGGTCGCTCCGGCGACCGGCGCCAGGTCGAGTTCGAGCAGTCCCGTCTTGCCCGTGCGGCCCACCACCGCCTCGGCCAGAGGGGTGTCGAACGTTTTCACCTTTTCAGGCAGGTGAGTCGGGGTGTACCACGCCGGGTCCCGGCGCTCCGGTCTCGCCGTCCCTGCCGGAGAGCTCACCGAAACGGACCCGTGGTCCGCCCCGTCCGGACAGGTCCGCGCTCCGGGGCTGCCTGGCCTGACGGCTCGGGCGAGCCGGAGCCGTGCAGAACGGCCGCGCGGATGTGCCCGACGACCTCGCGCAGACCGGTACCGCTGTAGCAGTCGGTGAACACGATCGGACGGCCTTCGCGGACGGCGCGAGCGTCCCGGTCCATCACCGCGAGGTCCGCCCGCACATGGGGAGCGATGTCGGTCTTGTTGATGACCAGGAGATCGGAGCTGGTGACTCCGGGGCCGCGCTTACGCGGGATCTTGTCCCCCTCGCCGACATCGATGACGAAGACGAAGTAATCGGCCAGCGCCGGGCTGTAGGTCAGCGTCAGGTTGTCGCCGCCGGACTCCAGCAGGACCAGGTCCGCGTCGGGGAATCGCGCGGTGAGCTCCTCGGTGGCATCGAGGTTCATGGTGGGATCGTCGCGCACTGCGGTGTGCGGGCAGGAACCTGTCTCCACTCCCACCACCCGGGCGGGGTCCAAAACGTCAGCCAGCGTCGCGCGGACGTGCTCGGCATCCTCCTGGGTGAAGATGTCGTTGGTGACCACGACGGGGGAATGGCCCTTCGCGAGGAGTATAGGGACGATTGCTTCGATGAGCGCGGTTTTCCCCGATCCGACCGGGCCACCGATGCCGACCCTCGGCACGCTGCCGCCCAGTCGGGGCATGCCCGGTCCGGCAGCGGGAGCGTCGTCGTGGGAGTGGGTGTGGGCCATGGAGTTTCTCCTCGTGGGTCTGTGTGGTAGGCCGGTCAGCTCATGAAGAGGCGCAGGGGCGCGTGTTCATGGCGCATGCTCATGATGTCGATCATCGGGGTGCAGGCGGCGATGTCGTCGACACCGGCCGCGCACGAGTCACGGGCCGTCTCCGCCAGGACGGGCGTGACCGTGTGGAGCAGGGCCTGGACGGTGAGGTGGTCGATGATGGCGAGGCGGACCGCTGCGGTGAGCCAGCCGGAGGCGAAGGAGTACAGCTCCCCGGCTACGGCGTGTTCGCGGTCGATGCCGAGGGATGCGGCGACCAGGCCGAGCACGACCGCGGCATTGCCGGGCCACCGGCCCGCCCGTACCTGCCGGGCGTACGCGGTGACCGTCTCGTCGCCGAAGGCCGCGGTGGCGGTGGCCAGCAGTGCCCGGCCGGTGCGCACCGAGGTCTCCCGTACCTCCCGCGGCAGTTTGACCTCGCTCAGTCTGGTGTCGGCCCGTCCGGCTGACGCTGTCCCGTCCGTATCGCCGGCGGCGCGGTGCGCGCAGGCCAGTGCCGTCCCGTCGGAGGGGCCGACGCCGTGGCGGATCTGGTCGGCAAGCAGGTCCACCAGTGCCCGCGGCGGGGTCGACCGGTCGACCAGGCCGGCCTGGACGAACGCCTCAAGCCCGTGGGACAGGGTGTAGCGGCCGCTGGGGAAGGCGGAGTCGGCCAGCTGGAGACTGCCGAGGAACGCCCGCAGCTTGCCGTCTCCGCCGTCCCGTGCCCGGGCACCGCCTGCGGTGCGCCGGTGGGACGGGGCGGGCTCGGCGTGAACCGGAACCGTTCCGGATGGAGGGGTCTCCACGTCGGTCAGACGATGTAGTAGAGCTGGGACATCGCCACTCGGTCGGCAGCGTCCACCGTGGCCAGTCGTCCGTCGACGTAAACCTGATAGGTCTCGGGATCGACGCGGATCTCTGGGGTCGCGTTGTTGCGGACCATGTGCTGCTTGCTCACAGTGCGGCAGCCGTGCACCGGTTCCACCCACCGGTCCAGGCCGAGCCGGTCGGGGACGCTCGCGTCGACCGACGCCTGGGACATGAACGTCATCGAGGTGCGTCCGACGGCCCGGCCCTCGGTGCCGAACATGGGACGCATCATGACTGGCTCCGGAGTGGGGATGGAGGCGTTCGGGTCGCCCATGGTGGCCCAGGCGACCAGGCCGCCCTTGATGACGTACTTCGGTTTGACCCCGAAGGTGTTGGTCGGCCACAGGACGATGTCGGCGACCTTGCCGGGTTCCAGGGAGCCGATCAGGTGCGCGACGCCATGGGTGAGGGCGGGGTTGATCGTGTACTTGGCCAGGTACCGCAGGATTCGGTTGTTGTCGTGTTCCGCGGGATCGCCTTCGAGTTTGCCGGTCTGGCGCTTCATCTTGTCCGCGGTGCGCCATGCCGTGGTCACGGTGTCCCCGATGCGCCCCATGGCCTGCGAGTCCGAGGAGAACATGGACAGCACTCCCATGTCCTGCAGGACGTCCTCGGCCGCCTGGGTCTCCCCGCGGATGCGGGACTGGGCGAAGGCTACGTCCTCGGGGTTCTGCGGGTTGAGGTGGTGGGTCACCATCGTCATGTAGAAGAGGTTGTCGCTGGTGTCGACGGTGTACGGCCGGGTCGGGTTCGTGGAGGACGGCAGCACATGGGGCAGCGCGGCGATCGCCATGATGTCCGGGGCGTGCCCGCCGCCGGCCCCTTCGGTGTGGTATGTGTGGATCGTCCGTCCGTCTATCGCGTCGATGGTGTCGGCGAGGTAGCCGCACTCGTTGAGGGAGTCGGTGTGGATGGCGACCTGTACGTCGTACTCGTCGGCGACTCTCAGCGCGCAGTCGATGACCGAGGCGGTGGCACCCCAGTCCTCGTGCACCTTCAGCCCGCAGGTACCGGACTGTAGTTGTTCACGCAGCGCCAGCGGCCCGCTGCTGTTGCCCTTGGCGAGCAGGCCGATGTTCACCGGCAGCGTCGCGGTGGCCTCCAGCATCCGGGCGATGTTCCACGGCCCTGGAGTGCAGGTCGTGCCCCGGGACCCGTCCGCCGGCCCGGTGCCTCCTCCGATGAGCGTGGTGACCCCGTTGGACAGCGCGTGCGGGACCTGCGCCGGGGTCAGGAAGTGCACATGCGCGTCGATCGCACCCGCAGTGGCCACCAGCCCCTCACCGGAGATCACCTCGGTGCCTGGGCCGACCACCAGACTGGGGTCCACACCGCTCTGCACACCAGGGTTGCCGGCCTTGCCGATCCCCGCGATCCGGCCGTTCCTGACGCCGATGTCGGCCTTGACGATTCCCAGCACAGGGTCCATGACGACCGCCGCAGTGATCACCATGTCCAGGGCGCCGTCGGCGTTGCGCAGACCTGGGGCCTGGCCCATGCCGTCCCGGACCGTCTTGCCTCCACCGTAGACGACCTCCTCTCCCGGCACCAACAGGCTGCGCTCCACCTGGGCGACGAGGTCGGTATCGGCCAGGCGGAACCGATCGCCGGTGGTCGGGCCGTACAGGGAGGCGTAGGTCCGCCTCGGGATCGAGGTCATCGCCTGTCCTCCGCCGTCTCGCTTGAAGCGGTTCCGGGGTGTCCCGCCCCCGGGCCGTCCTCACCGGTGAACCCGTACTCCGCCGCTCGTGCCCGTGCCCGCTCGGCGGTCCGCCGGGCCGTGACCGCTCCGTCAACCAGCCCGTTGAAGCCGGTCACCCGCCGCGTCCCGCCGAAGTCGACGAGTTCGACGTCCCGCTCGTCTCCCGGTTCGAAGCGGATGGCCTGGCCGGCGGGCACGTTCAGCCGCATACCCAGCGCCTGCGTCCGGTCGAAGTCCAGCGCCTGGTTGACCTCGAAGAAGTGGAAGTGGGAACCGACCTGTACGGGGCGGTCTCCGGTGTTGCGCACCTTCATCCGCGCGGTGCGCCGACCAGTGTTGATCTCCACGGGCTCGTCGGAGAGCAACCATTCGCCAGGGACAGTCACAAGGGCCTCCAAAAAAGGCTTGCCGGACCGGCTGGCGGTCCGGCCTCCGTAGGGGCTGGCGTGCTCGGTGGGCGGGGTGTCGCGGGGCCGGAAGCCACGGGACGGGGTGTCACGGGATGGGACGGGGTACCGAGACCAGCTGGGTGCCCGTCTTGAAGGTGGCCTCGACCTGCACCAGAGTGACCATGTCGGGTACTTCGGGCATGACGTCGTCCCGGGTCAGAACCTGTTTGCCCGACTCGATCGCCTCGGCTACTGTCTTGCCGTCCCTGGCGGCCTCCATCAGCGCCTCGCAGATCAGCGCGATCGCCTCGGGAAAGTTCAACTTGGTGCCCCGGTTCAGCCGTCGCCGGGCCAGCTCGGCGACCTGGTAGACGACCAGCTTTTCGGTCTCGCGCGGGGAGAGCATGAGGGAGGAGAGCCAGGTCTCGGTGCCCGGGGCCGATGCGCTGCGGATCGCCCCTCCCCCTCCCGAAGACTCCGCCGTCTTTCGCTTCCCCCCGCCTGGCGCCGACGAGGACGCTTTCGAGCCCCTCTTCACCGTCATTCACACTTCTCCTCGTCTTCCGCCCGCCGTGGAGGCCGGCCGTCGTCCCGGCCACTCGCCACCGGACAGCACGTCGGGAAGCGATCGCGGCGCCGACGCCCAGACTCCGGCGCTGATGAACACGCGATATGACCCATATGTACGTCTCGGACGGCGTCCAGTCATTTCGGCTTGGGCCATCGGGGGGATGTCCGACCGGCGGCCTGCGGGAGCGGTTGTGGGCCCGCTGTCCGGCCGTGAGTTTCCCCAACGGCCCCAGTAGGGCACCCGGACGTTTCCGCAGGCGCCTCGGTAGCAGGCTGCGCCGGCCTCGGTCAGGGCCTCGAGGATGCCGTGGATGCGGACCGCGCGGAGTTCGTGGACCGCGCCGGGCAGCGCCGGGGAGTCCCAGATCAACTTTCCAGCCGGATCGGCGAGGACCTGGACGTTCGTGCCGTGCCGCTTGTGCTTGCCCGAGTAGTACGGCCGGTCGGCGGCGATGCGGTCGTTTCGGCAGCAGGGTGCCGTCCAGGATCACAAAGGCCTTGGCGGTGGCCGTCCTCACGGCTTGGGCTAACTGATCGTTTCAGAATGAACTTGGCGGAGGGCTTGGCTGTGGGCTGGTCAACGGCAGACTTCTGCGGGTGTCGGATGATCTTGTGCCTGATGACCTGTGGGACCGCGTGGCCCCGTTGCTCCCTCCTCGTCCGCCGCGTCGTCGCCGGTATCCGGGACGGTTGCCGGTGGATGACCGGGCCGCACTGCGCGGCATCGTCTACGTACTGCGCAAGGGCGTGGGCTGGGCCGATGTGCCCACAGAGCGGATCGGCTGCAGCGGTGTGACGGCCTGGCGGCGGCTGCGGGACTGGGCCGAGGCCGGCGTCTGGCCGCGTCTGCACGAGGTCCTGCTGGCCGACTTGCGCAAGGCGGGATGGCTGGAGATGGACGACGCGGCGGTCGACGGCTCACACGTGCGGGCCCTCAAAGGGGGGGCTCACACCGGACCTTCGCCGGTCGACCGAGCCCGTCGGGGAAGCAAGCACCACCTGATCACCGACCGGAACGGGACACCCCTTGCGGTGTCCCTGACCGGCGGAAACCGTCATGACGTCACGCGGTTGATGCCGCTGCTGGACGCGATTCCGCACATCCGCGGGGCCCGTGGCCGCCCCCGTCACCGGCCCAGGCGCCTGTTCGCCGACCGGGGCTACGGCTACGACACGTACCGACGCCTCCTCCGGGCCCGCGGCATCACACCGAAGACCGCCCGCAGAGGCACCGCGCACGGCTCCGGCCTGGGAAAGACCCGCTGGGTGGTGGAGCGCACCTTCGCCTGGCTCCACCAGTTCAAACGGCTACGGACCCGCTACGAGACACGCGCCGACCTCCACCTCGGACTGCTCCAACTCGCCTGCAGCATCATCTGCTCGCGCCGCCTCCAAACGTCACTCTGAAACGATCAGTTAGGGATGGCCAGGACGTACCGACGCCAGCTTCCTCCAGCATCCGCCGCAGCCGCCATTCCTGACCATAGGCCGAGTCCGCAGTCACCCAGGCGATGGGCTGCGGCGAGGCCAGGGCCCGCTGGATCGTGGCTTTAGCCATGCCGCGTTGCGAAGTCACGGTCGTCGGGTATCTTCGCCGCCTCGCAGCGGTTCCGGTCCGCCGTCCAGGACTTCGGCAGATACAACTCCCGGTCCACCAGCGAAGGCCGGCTGTCCGTGATGATCGAGGGCACTGTGCGCTGCGTCCAGAACCGCGCCCGCCTCGTCCGCGCCCTCTACGAACGCCTGGACCGCCTGGAAGCCGCGGTCACTCAGGCCGTGTGAGTCGCCCCCTCCACTACGCCAGGACGGCGGACACGCTCTCCAGTACGGCGCGCTGTCGCGGGTCGATGGGCACGTCGGCCTGGCGCAGGGAGCGCAGCGTCGTGCCGTTGACGCACAGCCTGCACAGGCCGATCACCGGAAGCGGTCCGGCGCCGATGCGCGTGCCGGAAGAGGAGCTCTCGTAGACGGGGCGGTGCCAGCCGGGGCACGGAGTGCTCTCCTCGGGCTCGTCGGCCGGCGGCGCGTCCGGACCCAGGAGCGGGACGACCCGGAGCAGGTTCTCCCCGGCCTCAGCCCACAGCGCCAGGTGGGCACGCGCAGGCTCCGTCCTGCACGTGCCCGAGCCGAATCTACCGGGTCCGGGCGCACTGGCTGTGACCTGCCGTGAGGAGAGAGCAGTGGTAAGCGTCGGCAAGAGACCGGTAAGGCCGGTGGTAAGGATTCACCACGGCGGCGTCTGTGCAGCGCGACCACGTCTGTGCAGGACGGGCTGCGGGGGGGGGGGGTCTTCCCAGTACCAGACGTAGGCGGCCATGCCTTCGCGGGTCCACTTGATCATCAGCTGTGAGGCTTCTTCGGCCCGGCTGAGGTCGTGGCCGCCCGCGGTGGTGAGGAAGTTGGTGGAGGCGGCGGCTGCGGGTTTGTCGGTGTCGCAGACCTTGCACAGCTCCAGCTGGATGCGCCTACCGTAGGCGTCGGTCTTGGGCATGTTGGCGACACTCAGGAGCTGGTCTTGGTGGCAGCGTGAGCACGCGGGCAGGGTCTGGGATCTCACAAGCTGGTTCATAAGACGTCCTCTTGCGTAAAACGAGAGTCTCAACCCAAGACCCGGTCACCGTGCGTCAACCCCCGTGCACCACTTCAGCCTCGGCCGCCACCAGGAGGGGCCGCGGCTGTTCAGGGAAGGAGTCTGGTGATGTTGCGCACGGTGTTGCGTACGAGGTTGCGCCGCCTTGCCACCCCGCCCGGCGCTTGGCGCGATGCCTTCTCGGACTTCGCCTACTTGCCCGGCTGCGCTCGGACCGGTTCGCGGACGTCCTGGAGTGAGCTGCCGGAGCCGGCCTGGGAGCGGCTGAGGACGCTGAAGCGACCGTCGGTCTCCAGAACCACCGCGGTGACGTCCTCGACTGCACCGATTCCCTTGGAGCGAATCGCCTGAAGCACCTCACTCTCGGTGACCCGTTGCCCGGCCATGGCGTCGCCGAGCATGCGTCCGTCACTCAGCAGCAGCGTCGGTTCCGCCTTGATCAGCCGCCGGAAAGCACGGGAGTGAACCGAGGCCTTGGCATTGACCAACTGCAGGACCACCAGCAGCACCAGAGCGAGAGCGCCTTCGGCCAGGGAGACATCGCGGTTGAGGAGGATGGTGGCCAGGGTCGAACCCAAAGCCACGGTGACCACTA
This sequence comes from Streptomyces solitudinis, assembly GCF_036323765.1. Classification (NCBI taxonomy): domain Bacteria; kingdom Bacillati; phylum Actinomycetota; class Actinomycetes; order Kitasatosporales; family Streptomycetaceae; genus Streptomyces; species Streptomyces solitudinis. The sequence goes on along the minus strand of NZ_JAZDCW010000004.1, from coordinate 9,275 downwards.
GGTCGAAGGCGTTCATTTTCGCCAGGGTGCGCTTGCCCGACAGCCGCACCACCGTGATCAGTGCCGCATAGGCACACATAGCCATGACCGCCACGCGGAGCATGTCGTACCAGGAGTCGAAGAACATCCCCAACAGTTACCCGACAAGGCGAGCTGGACTCATCGGCCGGGCCGATGGCCAGCGTTTACCTGAACCGTTCCGGGTTCCGTGGAGGCTCCGGTCACCGCCGCGGGGATACGGGGCATATGATCTGCTGGAGCGCGAGCGCCGGTCCGAGGTGGTCGATGATGCGGTCGGCCGCGGACTTGGACACCCCGAACAACGGGGCCAGCTGGCGCAAGGTGAGGTTGGTCCGCCAGTAGGCGGCCACCAGCAGGACCCGGTCCTCCAGCGGCAGGCTCCAGGGCCGGCCCTTGCGTACCGGGTCCACGCCCTCGCGCCGCAGTGCGGTGACCAGTTTGCCGAACTGCCGCGGGCTCAGCCCGGTGAACGGGGCTATCCAGGAGGGCTCCGACGCCGTGACCACACCAGACACGGCACGATCATCTCACCCGTGACCAGCAGTTACGGGACAGCCCCTAGGCAGCGCCGCACGAGCAGAAGGAGCCAGCGTGTCCGAGAGCAGCGTCCCCGCACAGCCGGGCGTCATGCCCGGGGCGCCACGCACAGCGGGAACGATGATCGCGGCCCTCTTCGGCACGCTGGCTCCCCACGCATGGCGTGATCCCACCTCACGACTCGACGCCTACTCGTTCTTCTACCACCATTCGATCGCCATGGGCTGGCTCGACGACAGGTCAGCCGACGGCGGCTTCGAGGACCGCATGGTGCGCGCGCCCGGGCTGTGGGCTATGAACGACGCCGGATGGAAGCACCCGCTCGCCCCGGCCGATGCGGGGCTGATCTCCTGGTTCCAGGTCGAAGCCAGCGCGGTCGCCGACGACCGACCTCTGCCAGTGCAGCCCTTCCTGCACTGCGCCCAGGCCGCGCCGGCCCGCGCCGGCACCCTAGATCTGTCCGCGGTCCAACTCCTCCTTCCTACGCGGACTCGACCCCACAGCGCGCCCGCCGTACGCGCCGGTGCCGGCCATGCTGACCCAGGAGTGGTTCGCCGTGCACGCCTCCCGAGCGAGGACTCAGGTACGGGTCAACGTCAACAGCGGCCAGGACCAGGCGGTGGCGACCACCGCACGGCAGCTCGCCGACCACATCCGCAACCTCGACCAAGACGTCTTCGTGTACCGGTCCCACGAGGCCACCGGCCTGGACGCCGTTGTCCACCCGCCCATCGACGACCGCGCCTGGAACGGACCACCCCGCCACGGCGTAGTACTGCGCGGAGAGCTTGCGGAATGGACCCCCGAAGCCATCGGCTGGCTCAGCGAAGTGATCGCTGATACCAGTGCCCAAGCTGGAATCCGCTCCCCCCTGCTGCTCACCATCACCCGTATGTGAACAGCGGGCCTGCCACCCCAGCAGCTCCCGGCACGGCGTGACTCCAACCGGAAGGACCCAGACCTCACGGACCTTCGGTTTGGGTGTCTTGGCGGATGGCGGCTGCGGTGGTGATGCCGTGCCAAGGCCGGCGCGACAGAGGCAGGAGCTTCTCCTGACGCGACTGCCGCGACCTGCTGACCTCCGCCTACCAGCAGCTCGGCGGCCCGACTCGTCTGAACAGCAGCCCGATCCTCGGGTACGAGCGCTGACAAGCCGCTGCCTCCCGCGAAGGTTCCGCGGCGAGGGGGCACCTCGTGCGGCATACCTCCATGGCGTCTGGCCGCGGTCCTTCGCCGAGGTGGTGCCGGGTGTCAGTTGTCTATGAAGCGGTAGGACTTGAAGGCGAAGGTGATCGTGCTGCCGGGCGACACCGGGTTGGCCAGCAGGGCACAGCTGGTGTCGGTGTAGAGCACGACGGTGGCGTCGGTCTGGTTGCTGACGCTGGTGCCGAGGGTGGAGACCAGCTTGCAGCTGTTCAGTTCGGGGTTGACCACCTGCTGGTTACCGCCGAGGAGGTCGGTGTAGTAGAAGGTGCCGTTCGCGCTGTCCGTGGCGGTGGTGGCCATGGCCTGGCCGGTCAGGAGGGCTGTGGCTGCCAGGGTCGCGGCAGCGGTCATCAGGGTGCGGGTTGCGTGGGGCATGTGGTGGTCCTTTCTCGTGTGCCGGCCGCTCGGAGCGGTCTGCCGGGGGCTGTCAGCCTTGTGCGGTCGGGAGCCGGTGAGAGGGCGGGGTGGATGGTGGGGGCCGTCCATGGGGGAAGCCCCGGTGGGCTGAGGCCGGCCGTGCGGAGCTGCCGCGGACTGGACGGCGCCAGCAGATGAGTGCGCATCCCAGGCTCAGGAAGGCTTCGTGGATGTCATCGCGGATCTCCCAGCGGATGCGCAGGCGGCGGAACCAGTGCAGGTGGGCGAAGGCGCGTTCCACGACCCGGCGTTGTGCCGAGCCCGGAACCGTGCTCGGTGCCTCGGCGGGCGATGAGCGGCTTCACACCGAGGCCCCAGACCAGGCGGCGGTACTTGTCGTGGTCGTAGCCGCGATCACCGAGCACGACGTCGGGGCGGCGCCGGGTCCGGGCGCGCCGGGGCGGTTACACCACTTCCAGTGTGGTGATCCCGCTGACGTTGGTCACGCCGGTGGTCAGGCATCCGAGTACGTCGAGACTCGGATAGACGACGACCTCGTGGACGATATGGCCCGCGAAGAGTCCGGAGCCGATGGTGCCTATGCTCGTCACGATGGTGCTGCCCGTGCTGCGGGTGACGACGGTGGTGACAGCCGCGTAGCTGTGCTGACCGTTGCTCCAGAGCAGATCGAGCGTGGGGTGGGTGACGGGCGGAGCGACCAGGCAGTTCGCCTCTGTCGTGTAGTCCAGAGCGGTGCTGGCGGACGTGACCGTCGGGTACTGCGGGTCGAGCTGCACGTCGGAGCACGACGGATAGTCATGGGTGGACGTGATGTGCGTGGTCCGGTTCGTCGTGGTGAGCGGTGGGGAGTAGTTCTGGTCCGCCGTGCCCACGCAGACGACCAGGGCCAGGTCGTCCTGCTCAACGGCCGCGGCGGCCGTCGAGGTCGTGGCGGTCGCGAAGGCGGCGACGCAGGCCGTGATGAACGCGACCGCCATGGCGGTGTAGCGCCTTCTCATATCGGGGTCCCTTTCAAGATGGATCAGGGGGCAGGAAGCTAGGGATCAGAACAAGGATGAGGCCGCATGGTCTGCCAGGGGTTGTGAGTCGTGTGCGGTCGGGAGTCGGCGAGGGGGTGGGATGGATGGTGGGGCCGTCCACGGGCGAAGCCCCGGTGGGTTGAGGCCGGTCGTGCGGAGCTGCTGCGGACTGTCTGACGATGACGAGCGCGGCGGCCGGAACGATCAGTTGGTGGTCCCGGCAGTCGAGCAGACGGTGGAGGCTCAGGCCCATACCCACACCCGCCGGAGTGTCGGTGGTGTTGCGTCCGGCGAAGCGTTCGCTGTGGACGCTGCTCGAGGCGGATGAGGGTGGTCCCTCACGCATCCTTCATCCGTTGACCCCTTCAGTATCCGTACGCGGCGTCGCCGACGGCGGGTTCCTGCAGAATGACACGTCCGCGTGTCGCGGAGCGCGCGAAGAACCGGCCGTGTCTCATGGTGCTTGCGTGACCGGTGGGACAGGAACGCAACGCAGGGCGTCAGCCGCGAGAACGGGGCAGCAGCAAGTTGCGCCGGGGGCTTGTGGGGATGGCCGGATCCGTGAGTCTGACCGAAGCTGGCTTCTGCTGCTATCAGATGCTGCGCACGGGGTGGGAATGGCACGTACCGGGCGTGCAGGCCTGGAGGGGGCGTGCGCCCCCTCCCAACGGGCTATGGCCGGGCCCACGAGACGTGACGACGATGAGAAGCGAGCCCGCCGTACTCCGCACCGGACCGTCTCAACGGCATTCCTTTTCGTCGACCCCGGTGACCCTTGGCAGTACGGCCGGCTTTCAGGCCCTCACCCCTCCCTCGTCGACCACTGGCCCGTCACACATCCGGGAGAGACATCATGAAACGCATACGCTTCGGCGGCTGTCTGCTCACAGCCGTCCTGCTCGCCGGCGCGGCCGCCACGCCCGCCGCCGCGACCCCTGCCCCAGCGCAGTCGTCCTCGGCCCGGGCGGTGATGAACGGACCGGGTGTGCAGGACCCCACCGGTACGTTCCGCTTCTCGGCCGACTCCGCCACAGTGGACAGCGGGACCACTGTGGAGCTGTCGCTCACCTACACCAACAAGTCCGCACAGGCCGCTCTCGCGGCGGAGTTCGGCTACATTGGAACCCCACCCGGCGCCTTCCTCATCAACCCGCTGTGCACGGGACCCGACAACGTGCCGCCCGACCTCTGCTCGGGACTGGGCGTCGAGGCCGGTGCCACGTTCGTGGGCGTCCCCGCAGGAGACGACAGGACGGTGGGCTGGACCGTCACCGTCCCCGCCACCACCCCCGCCGGTACCACCCTCACCTTCACGCCCCTCCTCGCCACGGACCTGCGCCTGCTGGGGCTGACCGCCTACAGCGTCCCCCCGCTCGTCATCACGGTTGTCTGAGGGCGCATGGTGGCGCACTCGGTGGGTTGGTGTGCGCTCCTTCTTTCGGGTCATGGCTTTACGTGTGCAGGGCTGGGACGGTGGTGCGGCGCGGTCGCCTGGCGGCGGTCCGCGCGGTCCGTCTCCTGTGGCGGATGCCGAACTGTGCATGTCCCTGTGACAGAGAGGCTCTGTGATGCAGTTGCTCAAGCGCGGTGGTATACGCAAGTACGGTGCTCTCACCGCGGGTGCGGCCGCTTTCTTCGCTCTCGGGCTGATGCCCACCGCTCAGGCCGCCCCGGCTGCACCGGGTACGAGCTCGAGCCAACAGGCTGCTCTGCTGGAGTGCCCCGGCTACGAGACCACCTCCTACAAGCCCGGCCTGACGCTCACCCCCCGGCAGGTTGCACTGTCCGCCAGCGGGGCCATCGGCCCGTGTCTGGGCCTGCCGCCGGACCACACCAACGGCACGATCCTCTTCACCGGAAACGGAGAACTGTCGTGTATCGGCGGCAACTCCACCGGAAACGGCCGGATCAACTGGGCCAACGACCAGACCAGCTCCAGCACCTTCGACTTCACCGCCGGAGTCGGCCTGCGCCCCGGAGGCGACTCCGTCCTGGTCCTCACCGGCGAGGTCAAGTCCGGTGACTTCCAGGGATCGACGATCATCATCGAGATCATCCTGGCCGCCGCACCCACCCAGACCCTGGAATGCCTCACCACAGATGGCCTGGACACTTCCTCCGGCCTGGTCAATCTGCAGATCCTCTGAGCAGCCGACCCGCTGCTCAAGGGCGACAACCACGGCTGGCATGCACGCTCCGGCCTGCTCGACAGGGCTTCCTCTGTGTCGCGCCACCGCGTTGCAGCCACACACGTACGAGTCCCCCGGGACCATCACGGCCCTGGGGACTTGTACGGGCCGACTCCCCGGCCAGCAACGGCGATCAGGCCCAGTCGACGTCGAGGTTCCGTAGTGCGGCACGCTGCTCCTGGGTGAGTTTGTCGCGCCGTGCGCGGGTGTTGGAGATCCATACGCCCAGCTTGACGGTCACCGGTTCGGTCTCGTCGTCGATCGTGATCTGTTCGCTGTGGCCGCGTGGTACGGGCCGGTCCTTGCCTTCTCGCGCGACCCATTGTGTGAGGGCTGCCAGGCCGCGCTGGAACGCTTGCTGTGCCTTGCTCGGGCCCTTCGCCCCGCGTCTGGCTGCGGGGGCGGGAGAGGGTGCCTGGTCGGGCTGCACACCGAGCTTCGTCAGTCGTTCTTGCTGGTCGGTGGACAGCAGCTTCCAGGTGCCCGGGTTCTTCTGCCGCGTGAGCCATCGTCCGATGTCGTCGCCCTCGAAGAGCACGCCGGGCTGGATGTCGGGCAGCACACCGTCAGCGTCGACCAGGTCCGCGAGCACCTTATAGTGCCGCTGCCAGTCCAGCGGCCAGGGGCAGTCCCAGTCCGGGTCGATCTCCGCCAACTGCGCGGCACGCACCGCTGCTCGCTCCGGGTCTTTGCCCAGGCCGTTCTTCGCGCCTTTGCGCCTGAGATTGGCCAGGTGCTGCCCGATGGGCACCATCGCCTCGCCCTCGCCCCACACCGCGTCTTGCCGGGGTGCGAGGTGCCCGGTGGCTTGCCGGTAGGTCCGGAGTGCGGCGAGTTTGGTCTCCCAGGTTTCGTCGCCGGGTTCCCAGACCATTCCGGCTTCGTTGAGGAGGTTTTTGCGGTGGGGGTCGAGTTCGCCGGCGCGCAGAGCTTTTCGCTGTTGGTGGACCCATCGCCCCAGCGGGAACGTCTTCGTCGTGCCGGCCTCGGTCTCGGCGTCGTAGGGGATGGCGTGCAGGCCGGTGATCTGGTTCTCGGTGCGCCAGCGGGTGAGGGCTTGGTAGCCCTCGAGCCAGACGAGGGATTGGGGACGGATGACGCGGCAGCGGGTGAGGGCGGCGATGTCGGCGGCGTCGCGGGGGGTGGCGAAGTTGACCACGACCGAGGTGACCCGGTCGACCTCCTGCTGCGCCTCGCTGGTCTCCTCAGGGATGTCCTCGTTGTCCGGGCCGGCCGTGGCTGCGGGGGAGGGTTGGACATGCATGCGCCGGCGTTCGGTGCCGCGGGTCTGGGCGCGGGAGGCGAGTTGGTCGACCATGCGTTGTGAGTGGGAGCGCAGGGCTTGGAGGATGTCGACGAGGGGCTGGTAGCTGGCGGAGGCGATCATGTCCTTGGGGTCTTCCCCGGGCTGGAGGAAGACGGGGATGATGATCCGGGCGGTCTTGGCCCGGCCGTCGGGGTTGGGGCGCAGGGCGCGTCCGATGTTCTGGACGATGTCGACCTGGGAGCGGCGGGAGCCGACGATGCACACGGCCTCGACTCCGCGTAGTCCGGTGATGTCGACTCCGACTCCGAGGGCGCGTACGGAGGAGAGGAACGCCCGGTGTACCCGCCGGTTCTGGGCGTTGATGCCGCCTGCGAACCGGTGGATCACCTCGCGCCGGTGGGCGATGGGGTGGTCTCCGCACAGCCAGTCCGCCCAGACCTGGTCCGGAGGCACGTGACGGCCGTCGTCCAGCTCGTACAGCTCTGCGTCGATCGATGCCGCGGGCAGTTCCTCCGCCTCGGCCAGGGCCGCCGCGGAGGCCTCGGCGGTGTACAGCTCGGCGGCGGTGCGCGGCATCTGCTCGGCGAACGCGGCGGCTTCTTCGACCCGCTGGTGGAACACCATGGTGGTGTGCAGATTCTGCTGCGCCGCGTGCTCCAGCAGTGCGGCCTGGAGCAGGGCCATGCGCCGGCCGCGCAGCGCGTCCTCGGACAGGCCGAGGATCGGGTCGGGGTCGCGGATCTCCAGCACGTCGATCTCGAACCCCGCAAGGATCGACCGCTCCACCGCCTCCGCCAGTCCGAGATCGAAGATCCGGGTGCCGTAGGTGTGGGAGTCGTCCTCCATCGACGCGATCACCAGCTCCCGCCCGTCCCGGCCCCGCTGCGGCTTAGGTGCGGCGAGGATCCGCGGGGTGGCGGTCAGGTAGAGCCGGAAGTCGACAGGAATCCGGGACTGGTCGTGGATCGCCGCCCACGGCCGGCCCATGTCCCCCGCGGTCATGTGCCCCTCGTCCAGGATGGCCAGGTCGAACGGAGCCATCCGCTGCCCGTACAGCCGCTTTCCGCCTGCCAGCGCCGATTCCAGCGGGCCGGGGACAGTCCGGCGCCCCGTGACGTCGGCGGGGTCCTCGCGGTCCACGAGGGAGGCGTAGGTGGCGAACACGACCACCGGCCCGGTCCCGGCCCACAGGGCGAGCTGGATCGGATTGGTGGTGGTGCGCACCCCGAGCTGCTCCAGGACCTCGTCCTTGTCCACCGAGCAGACCGCGACCATCGGCGCCCGGTGCCCGACCCGCCGCCAGGACTGGGCACTCTGCACGATCAGGTCCAGCGTGGGCACCATCACCAAAATCCGCCCGTCCGGGAAGTACTCCAGAGCGCACGCAGCGGTGGTGATCGTCTTACCCGACCCGGTCGCAGACACCCCCATGGCACGCGCCCCCTCTGGAGGCACAGACGATCTTGCAGGAAAACCGACCCAGTCACGAAAGCTCAATTTCTGGTCGACCTGGTGTTCCTTGAGCGGAATCACTGACATTTTCTTGCCTCCCCTGAGCCTGAATTCCCGTGGTCTTTCAGATGGCCGCGTGCGGAATGCAGGCCGCACCGAGGTCGTTCCAGATCGACGCGTCCGCCTTGTGCCAGCCGCCCGGCTTCCCGTCCTTGAAGGGCGGCTTGTCGTCCGGGTCGTAGTGCCCGGCATCGAGCGTGCAGACGATGACGTCCCCGTCGCTGTTCCTCGTGCGCGCTGTGCGCAGACCGCCGGCCTCGCCCAGCGCCTCCAGCACCCGGCGCCGCGCCGTGGTGTGCGGGTGGGTGCCCGGCAGCACGGTCTTCCGGACGTACGCCTCCAGGCGCTCCAGGTCGGCCCGTTCACGCTGCCGTGCGTACGCGATATATACGGCCAGTTCAGCGGCCCCGGCCGACCGGCCGCCGCGCCGGGACCACTCCCGGTCCGCGATGCCCACCAGGGCCTCGCTCACCGCCGTCACGCCGTCATCCCAGCCGTCCGCGAACACCGCGCCCCGAGAGGCCGGCGCCATCCCGTCCAGCTCGACGACCTCGCTCTGCGCCCCGGCGACCGCCCCGGCCTCCAGCGCGGCCACCAGGTCGTCCGCCTCGCTCGCGGGCGGCCGTGTGCCTCCAGGAGCGCGAACACCTTCAACCACCTTCAACCGGGCGTTCACGCCCGCGGTCTGATAGTGCGTCACCCGGTGCAGAGAATCGCTGCTCAGCGCGGGATCGGGTCCGGTATATTCGTGGTGACCGGTCATCTGCGGTCGTTCCTCTCGGAATTCCGGGGAGGCTCCCGGATGATTGGGTGGCCCGGGTTTCCGCCAACGGTACATGCTGCATCAATCTGATGCACCCGCTACACTGGAACCCACACGAACAAGCGACCCCCCATCCCCGTAGCCAGCCCGGCCCGCGTCAGCGGGCCCAGGCGGTTCTGGAGGCGCAGCCGGAAGGACCGTTGAGGCGGGGGAGCGCAGCGGACCCGCCGACCCGGGCCGAAGCGAAGCGTAGGCCCGGTAAGTGGGACGAAGTCCCACCGGTCCGGGAGCGCAGCGGACGGACCGTCACCGGCCCTGCAAAGCAGGGCCGGTGGACTGCTCGCGTAGCGAGCAGTCAGCGCGAACGCGGAGCGGCGCGCAAC